>DCZO01000035.1:103121-134241 GCA_002331335.1 Nitrospira sp. UBA2082
TAGTTGCCATACACGAACGGAATCGCCGCTTGAGAGATGGCAAGGCGTCCGCAACCGGCGGTGCCGACCGTAATGGTGTCTTCAGGATTCGGGAAGGCCACTATGGCGAGACGAATGAAGAGGGTCATAGCACAGCCCGCGCACATAGGGTGCTCCTCCAACACTTCCTTGAAGCTGCCCATCTGTGAGACCGTCACTTTCTTCCCGAACGGGCCATGTTCGACCATGTCCCGGTATTCCTTCGGCATGAACTTTTCGAATCCATTTGAGAATTTCACATAATCGAGACTCATCAGGCACCTCCCTATGTCATGAGCAACGCCGGACCGTCACTCGCTTACACCGGAATCGTCTGAAACGAATAAACTGAGGACAATGAGGATGGATGACAATTGGTCAAACCTGAATCCGCCACCCGTACCCTTACCCTGGCCATCCTAGCAAAGCCTAAAAAAGGCTGTCAATCGTTCTTCCTCTAACTTTGAACTCTGACCATTTCGAGACAGCCACGGACCGAAGCTGTAGTATAGTATAGTGTCCTGAACCCCGGCACAACTTCTCAGAAGGCCCAAGGTATCCAATAGAAGACCTAGAGACCGTCCTGCTGGTAGGCCATTGGCCCCAAATCGGCTCTCTCATTCAAGTAACCAGAAAGCCTGACGAAGAACCTGCTAAAAATACGCGCCACAAATTTTGGCGTGGCGATTGCTGATCACGCTCAATCCGTTTACACTAGCCCCTATGCCTATTCGTGTGCTCATCCCCGGCGAAGACGATAGCGGAGTTCATGTGGGCGGTGTTCATAAGCGCCCACCGATTCCGGACAACACGCTCAAGGCCGAATGCCCGAAATTTATGGCGCACGGGCCTTGTGGGGGCGTTCGAAAGGGCGGATTCTGCGAAGTGTACCCGGAGATGACATGTCCGTGGGTGTCGCTGTATCTCGAATTGGAAAAAATCGGCCAGACCGAGTGGATGAAACAAGTGTGAATGGGCCGGCAGGGGATGCCTCCTATGCTCGCGCACCGCGGCACACAAGATTGATCGGATTTTATAGATTAGGGGCGGCGCTCGGTGCATGCGCGCAGCGAGAAGGCATCCCTACCGGCCCGAGTGGAGAAGTGAAATGAAGGGGAAGCGAAAGGCGACGAAACTGGGCTACAACGAAGACCATGCGAAGAGCGGGATCACTGCGCCGCTGCCGGAGATCGAGACGTTTCCCAATCAGTACAAGGGCTACGAGATCACGATCGAGATTCCCGAGTATACAGCGATCTGCCCCAAAACCAATTTGCCGGACTTCGGCACCATTACGCTGCACTACATGCCTGACAAAGAATGCCTCGAATTGAAGGCTCTCAAGATGTACATCCACGCCTACCGCAATCTTGGCATCTTTTACGAGAACGCTGTGAACCGCATTCTCCAAGACATCGTCAAGGCCTGCCGGCCGGTGTGGGCAAAAGTCACCGGCACCTTCACGGCACGTGGAGGCCTTTCAAGCAAGATTGAAGCGAAATATCCGTGAACCCGATATTCGTCAATCGTCATGCGTCAATCGCGCGAAATTCTGAAACTCTGTTCTTTCGAATGACGAATGACCAATAACGATTGACGCTTTCCCTCCATGGCCACCTACGCCATCGGCGATATTCAAGGGTGTTTCAATTCTCTCCGCAACCTGCTCGACCGCATCGCCTTTCAACCTCACGTCGACAGGATCTGGTTCGTCGGCGATCTCGTCAACCGCGGCCCGGATTCGCTGAGCGTGCTCCGCTATATCAAGGATCTGCGCGATCGGGCTGTCGTCGTGCTTGGCAATCACGATCTATTTCTTCTTGCCGTCGCGGAACACATCGTGCCACTGCGCCCAGAAGACACGCTACAGGCTGTTCTCGCCGCCCCTGATCGCGATGAATTACTCACATGGCTACGGCAACAACGGCTCTTTCATCATGAGAATCCGTTTGCCCTTGTACATGCAGGGTTGCTTCCCCAATGGTCAATCGATGACGCAAAACGATTCGCCCACGAAGTCGAAATGGGACTCCAGGGTCCCTCGCACCGAGACATCCTTCGAGCGCTCTACCCCAGCAAACATCTCCAGTGGTCTTCACAGTTGACCGGTCCCACTCGCCTCGCCACCATTATTAAAGTGCTAACTCGACTCCGCGCTTGTTCACCGGATGGTCAGATGGAATCTTCTTATAGCGGACCTCCGGAACGAATCCCCGCCGGCTATTTCCCTTGGTTCACGATTCCAGAACGACAACATCGTGACACAACTGTCGTCTGTGGCCATTGGGCCGCGTTGGGGCTCCATTGTGAAGAGCACCTCCTGGCGATCGACAGCGGCTGCGTATGGGGAAGACAGTTAAGCGCCGTGCGGCTTGAAGATCGAGCCGTGTTTCAGGTCGAGTATTCGGATGGATGAACTGGCGTGAGACGATGCCGACAGCCCCTAATGGTAGCTTTCTGAATCCGACGGAAACTTCCCCTGCTCGACTTCTTCTTTATACCGACGCAATGCCTGCAGCGCGTCGGCTTTCAAATGCGCATAGGGTTTGACAAACTTGGGCACAAAGTCGTCGAACAAACCGAGCAGGTCATAGAGCACCAACACTTGGCCATCACAATGCGGTCCGGCGCCGATGCCGATAGTCGGTATCGTCAGTTGTTCGGTGATTGTACAAGCCAATTTGGCCGGCATCGCCTCGAGCACGATTGCGACGGCCCCAGCCTCTTGTAACGCTTTCGCATCTGCGACCAGCGCCTTCGCCTGATTTTTTCCCTTCCCTTGCACCTTGTATCCACCGTATTGATTGATGGACTGGGGGGTCATGCCGAGATGCCCTACGACGGGAATACCCACCTGCGTCATCGCCTCGACGCGATCAAGCATAGCCCCGCCCCCTTCGAGTTTGACGGCATGGGCGCCAGCTTGAAGCAACCGTCCCGCGTTGCGTAACGCCTCTTCTGTGCCAGCCTGATAGGACATGAACGGCATGTCGCCGATGACCAGCGATTTTTGCGCCGCACCGGCTACCAGCTTGGTGTGGTACAGCATGTCCTCCATCGTGACCGTCAAGGTGTTCTGTTTCCCTTGGACCACGACGCCCAGGGAATCCCCCACCAAGATCGCTTCGATGCCGGCCTGCTCCACGATGCGCGCGAACAGCGCGTCATAGGCTGTCACGACGATCACCTTCTTTTGTTCACGCTTATACCGCTCAAGGTCGGGAACGGTCATGATCCAAGCTCCGCCTTTGCGATGATCTCCTCAAGCCGATGGATCCCTTTGATGGCCATGATGTGGACCCCGTCGCAATGAGACCGCACGGCCTTGATCGTGCGGACAGCGATTTCGACACCGGCATCTTCCGACTTGTCGCCGGCAGCGCGCAGCTCGTCGAGCATCTCCTGCGGGACCGCCATACCGGGGATGTTGGCGTTCATGAACTCTGCCATCTTGACGTTGCGCAACAAGAGAATGCCGGCCAGCACTTTTACCTTGAAGGGACGCACAGCCTTCATGAAGCTGGCAAACAGGGTGGGGTTATAGACCGCCTGAGTTTGAAAAAACTTTGCTCCGGCCTTTACTTTGACCTCAAATTTTGCCAACACCGGCCCGACCAGATCTGCCTCCGGCGTTGCCGCAGCAGCAATTGTGAAATCCGTTGTGCCATCCAACTTATTGCCCGCCAGATCCCGACCTTCGTTCAACCCTCGGACCATTTGCATGACCTGCACGGAATCGAGATCATAGACCGGTTTGGCTTCTTTGTGGTCGCCGACTGTTGGATAATCGCCCGTCAGGCAGAGAATATTGCGAATCCCCAGCAGATGGGCGCCCATCAGATCGGACTGCATGGCGATGCGGTTCCGATCACGGCAGGTCAGCTGCATCACCGGATCGTGGCCCATTTCATACAACAGCCGGCAAACCGGCAGAGAGCCAGCTCGAACCACCGCTGCGGTGTTGTCGGTCACGTTCACGCCATGGACGCGGCCGATGAGCCGCTTCGCGTTATCCAAAATGCCGGCGATGTTCGTGCCCTTCGGCGGGTTGTACTCGATCGTGACCGCAAACCGGCCCTGATCGAGCACCTCCCTCAGTCTTTTCGGCTCCCGGCTCATACTCGCTTCCTTTACCCTCGTTTCATTCCAGCCTGTCTCATAGCCGACTCCACGGTATTGTCAAGCAGCATGGCGATCGTCATCGGCCCGACCCCCCCCGGCACGGGACTGATCCATCCGGCCTTCTGGCTGACCGCCTCGAAATCGACATCGCCGCAGAGCTTGCCATCAGGCAACTTATTCGTCCCAACATCGATCACCATAGCTCCGTCTTTCACCATGTCGGCCGTAACGAACTTCGCTTTTCCGATCGCCACCAGCAACAAATCCGCTTCCCGGCAGACGGCGGAGAGATCTTTCGTTTTTGAATGACAGATCGTTACCGTCGCATTGCGTTGGAGCAGCATGAGCGCCAACGGCTTGCCCACGATATTGCTGCGCCCCAAGACGACGGCGCGCTTGCCTTCGATCGTGACGCCGGCCGATTCGATCATTTTGATCACGCCCTTCGGTGTACAGGCCTCGAACACGGGATGCCCTTCGACCAGCCTGCCGAAATTGTACGGATGGAATCCGTCGGCGTCTTTGTCGGGCGACACCGCTTCGAGAATCACCCGGCTGTCGATCTGCTTCGGCAGAGGGAGCTGGACCAGAATGCCATGAATCTTCGGATCGGCATTTTTCTTTTCGATTAATGCCAACAGCTCCGCCTGCGTGGTCGATACCGGCAATTTGTGGTCATCGACGTAGATGCCGGCCAGTTCGCAGGCCTTCTGCTTGTTTTTCACGTACACATGCGAGGCCGGATCGTCACCGACCAGGATCGTCGCCAGCCCCGGTTTGATGCCGGTCTTCGCCAGTACCGCCGCCGAGTCGACCGCCAACCGCTCTCGGACCTGCTGCGCCAACGCTTTCCCATCGATCAATTTCGCCGCCACAATCTCCTCCACAACTGTAAGATAAAGGTCACAGCTGAGGTTGAGGTGAATTATCGACCAGGTCTACTCATCCTCGGCCTTAGCCTCAACCCATTTTTTTGAATTCGGCACCTTAGCAGGGCGATTTTATCCAAGTCAACGCTACCCCTGACCACTCCCTCATATCAGCGTTCCTTGACACTATCTTTCTCCGTTGGCTACGATGGAGAATCATCATCGACAGCCACCAACATTGATTACCCCATCACCGCTCTTGAAGCATCCGCTATCCCGTATTGTCTTGTCCGCAGCCTTCGTGCTCGGTCTCGTCCTACCCAGTCACGCCGCCCAAATCACGGGTTTGGAATCGCCCAACAGTTTCGTCGGCGACCCATCCGGGAAAGAATACTTCATCTCCAACATCAATGGAGACCGGGACGCGAGAGACAACAACGGCTTCATCACGAAGTTGGATCCCAACGGAAAGATCACCAACCTCAAATTCATCCAAGGCGGTGTAGCCGACATCCTCCTGCATGCGCCCAAGGGACTGGCGCTGGTAGGGCAGATTCTCTATGTGGCGGACCTCGACCAGCTCAAAGGATTCGACAAGACCACGGGGAAGCTGCTGGTCTCCGTTTCGTTCCCCGCTTCCGCTTCGCAACACGTCGTCTCGTTGACCGACGTGGCGGCCGAACCGACCGGCCTTCTGTACGTCTCGGACCAAAGTGGCAATGCGATCTACAAGATCGACCCTTCCGCCAACCATCAGGTGGCCCTCCTGATCCATGACGACCGGCTCGCCGGGCCCTCCGGAATTGCGGTGCACCCCAAAACCGGCCATCTCATTGCCGTCAGTTGGGAAAAGGGGAAAATCCTTGAGGTGACGCCGGAAGGTCAGCTCACGGAACTGGAGTCGAACGGATTTTTCACCGGCCGTTTCCAGAACTTGAGCGGAGTGGACTTCGACCGCTGGGGGAATATGTACCTGTCGGATCTGACGAAAGGAAAAATTTGGCGGATGACCAGAGACCATCGGTTTCAAGTCATTGCCGAATACCTGCTCGCCCCCGCCGATATCGGCATCGACCGCGCGAATAATCTCATTCTGGTCCCCTATCACTATGCCCATGCCGCGGAAATGAACGGACTTGAAGCGCCATCCGACGGCAAAAGCAAGAATGAGAAACGGACCCTGGCGGACTACGGCTTCATCCCTCCACCACCCAAGTCCGCGCCGGATGGAGCGGCGAAGAAATGAGTCTCTGCCTCTATTGCAAGCAACGCAAAGGCAAACGCCCCTGTCCCGCATTGAGTGGCTCGATTTGCAGTTCCTGCTGCGGAGAACACCGGCTCACCCGCATCAACTGCCCCGACAACTGTGTCTATCTGGACAGCGGTAGTGATTACCAGCAAAAGCGGCTGGCGGAACAATTCATGCCCACCCGTCGGGACTTCTATCGGGACCTGGGCGAACTCGGCGGAGACAAAGCCGTGGCGTTGTTCAATCTGATCGAAGTCGTCACGTTCGGCTACTTTGCGGGGCGTCACGATGGACAAGATGCGGAAGTCGTGGCGGCCATTCAGGCACTGCGCCGCGCGCTCAGCCCTCTCCATGTTCCTTCCGCACCCATACCAGTGTTCGCCGAACACCTAAAAAAAGAATATGAGGCCTTCCAAAAGGAAAACCCCCAGCAGATTGCCAGCGTATCGGACGCGCCCGAGGTCCTCGATCGCGCCGTGACATTTGTCTCGGAGTTTTCAGGCAAGGATTTTCAATCGCGGCGATTCTTAAGCGGGCTCATCGGCTACGTGAAGGCCTATCATCCGCAGATCGCCGACCATCTCCGCAAGAAACGCGAACCGGGGCACATCATCCTACCGGGCCAATCCTTCATGCCCCCACCGGCTCCAGAGCCACACGTCCACGGGCCCGGCTGCGAACATCATCACTAGTCTACCGCCCCAACAGTTCCTGCTGTCATCCGCTCGCCCTGAGCCTGTCGAAGAGCGCTGATCGAAGGGCTCACCACGAATGTCACCACTGTAAATGTATCGCTAGGGCACTAGAAGGCTGAGGGATGCACAATCCCGCCGGCTCCGACCTGTTCATGTGCATGCACCGGCAGAACATGTGCCATCGTGTGTTGCAACTGATGCTCAACATGGCGCGCAAGACGTAGGTCCGATTCGTTCGAGAGCGCGATGATCTGGACGCCGAATTCACGCTCCGTCTTCCACCGCACCACCGCCTGATCGATTTCGATGCTGCCCCCTCCATTCGGAAGCTGGACCCGCATGCTGACGATCAGGTCGCTCGGAAGATCGGCCTGTCCTTCGACTCTAAACCCGTTTAGCGAAAGATCCCTCATGATCACCGGCCGAATCGTATGATGCAATCCATACCAACCGAGATAATTCGTTGTGATTCTTCGATACATACGCCGCGTGGAAGACAGACTCACTGGATCGCTCCTTGGCCGAGAGGTGATGGGCCAAGGATAGCTGCCAGAGGGGTAGAAGAAAAATCCTACAAAAGACGCCCCTCGAAAGGTGGGGTCAACAAGAACGTGAGCGATTTCGACGGGATGGGATCAAGCCTACTCTACAATCGTGATCGTGACCTCAACACGATCGATTGGATTATCACATGGCCCCTTGTCTGCGGGTGTTGCAACAATTTCTCCCTTGGCCCCGGTGATACACTGCACCCTAGGTTGATTGACAATCTTATCAGCCACCCCGATTCCCTTCGTCACTTCACCGAACGCCGTGTATTTGGAGTCGAGAAACTGCGAATGTTCTACCACAATAAAAAACTGTGAGCCGGCCGAATCAGGGTCCTGCGCCCGCGCCATCGAAAGTATCCCACGCTTATGCGAGGTATCGTTGAATTCCGCCTCGATCGTGTACCCCGGCCCACCTTGCCCATACGTCTCTTTTTTGAGCGGGCTTTTCGTGTTGGGATCGCCCCCCTGGATCATGAACCCTGGAATCACACGGTGAAAAATTGTGCCGTTGTAGAACCCTGACTTGGCCAATTTGACAAAGTTCTCGACATGCTTTGGCGCAAGATCCGGGTAGAACTTGACATGGATATCGCCAAACTTGGTTTTGATGATCGCCCTGGGGCCGGACTCAGGCGGAAGTTCCGCCAGCGGTTGGATGTCCTTCCCACCGCAGGCAACCAGTAGCAACAGCGCGCTTGCCGTGATTGCCCCAATGCATCGACTCGTGATCATCTGTCTCACCACTGACGTGTGCTCGTCTACTCAACCACCATGGTCATCTCAACCCGCTCGCGAGGAAGGTCGCGCTCATTTCTCGGCAGACTGACAATTTTATCCGCGACTTCCATCCCCTTCACCACTTCGCCAAACACGGTGTATTGGCCGTCCAGGAAATTGGAATCTTTCACGACGATGAAAAATTGAGACCCGGCGCTGTTCGGATCGTTGGTTCGTGCCATTGAAAGGATCCCCCGCCGGTGAGGAACGTCGTTGAATTCCGCCTTCAGGCGCTCAGCCGGTCCGCCCATGCCGTAGGTTTCCGGCTTGTTCGGATCTTTCGTGTTCGGATCGCCGCCCTGAATCATGAACCCGGGAATCACACGATGGAAGATTGTTTTGTCATAAAAACCTGACTTGGCCAACTTCACAAAGTTCTGCACATGGTTTGGGGCTTTGTCGGGGAACAACTTGATTTCGATGTCACCGAATTTGGTCTTAATCACCACTTTCGTGTGTTCCGCTTTCGCCGACACCTTGTCCGCAGCCTCAACAAGCCCCGCGCTCACAATCAGACTTATCCCGGCAACAAGCCCTATTATCCCTCCCAACATCGTCATCCTCCTTACTCGATCGGCCCACTCATCTTTCGTGCATCTTACCATGATCGGTGATGGTCACCGTGCCTTTCGGTTCAGTGCCTCTTTGGCTGCAGCTTGCTCCGCTTCTTTTTTTGTCTTGCCGCACCCACGTCCCGCCAGCGTACGATTCATCGTGACCTCAACCTCGAACTGTTTGTCATGATCGGGGCCCGACTCCTTGACCACGGCATACTCCGGCAACACGTCATACCACTTCTGGCACCATTCCTGGAATTGCGTCTTGTAGTCATCTCCGCCAGGAATATGCTGCCGAGTCAGCACGTATGTGAATTCTTGCTCAAACAACTTGGCCACCACCGCCCGGCCCGCAGCAAGCCCTCCATCGAGATAGACCGCAGCAATCACTGCCTCGAGCGTATCAGCCAACAGGGAGTCTTTCTCTCGTCCTTGTGATCGCTCCTCTCCGCGCCCCAATCGCAACCACTGCCCAAGCCGTAACCGCCTGGCGATCGCGCAGAGCACCGGTTCGCTGACCAACCGGGCTTTGAGTTTGGACAGTGCCCCTTCTGATGCACCCGGCAGCGAGTGGGACAGTTGCTCGCTGACCAGCAACGACAGCACCGCGTCGCCAAGAAACTCCAACCGTTCATTGTGAACGGCAGACCCTTTCCGCTGCTCGTTCACATAGGACTTGTGCGTGAGCGCTTCGTCGAGGAGCGCGGGTCGTTTAAAACGATAGCCGAGTGCGGCTTGAAGTGAATCGGCTGGTCCGGCCGACGTCATAGGGTTCAGGTCGATCGGTGAAATCGTGATCAGAACTGCGGTTTCTTGAAGAGAAGACAGGCATTGACCCCGCCGAACCCAAACGAGTTCGAGAGTGCCACCGTGAGCGTTACGGGCCTCGCCTTGTGCGGCACATAGTCCAGATCACAGGCCGGGTCCGGGTTGTCCAGATTAATGGTAGGTGGCAGCATACCGTGATGAATGGCCAAGATGCTGAACACCGCTTCGATCCCTCCGGCGGCGCCGAGTAAGTGGCCTGTCATCGACTTCGTGGAACTGACTGGAATCTTGTAGGCCTGCTCACCGAAGACGGTCTTGATAGCCTTGGTTTCAATCGCGTCCGCCATCGTCGAGGTGCCGTGGGCGTTGATATACCCAACCTGGTCTTTACCAATCCCGGCATCCTTCAGTGCCAGTTCCATGCAACGAACGGCACCTTCGCCCTCTTCCGGCGGAGCCGTAATGTGGTACGCGTCACTGTTCATCCCGTAGCCGATCACTTCGGCATAAATCCTGGCACCGCGGCGGCGGGCATGTTCCAACTCTTCGATCACGACCACCCCAGCCCCTTCGCCAAGCACGAATCCGTCCCGGTCTTTATCGAACGGGCGGCTCGCCTTCCTCGGCTCATCGTTCCTGAACGACAGGGCCTTGGCCGCCGCGAATCCGGCAACGCCCAACGGTGTGATCGCGGCTTCCGCGCCGCCCGCCACCATCACATCCGCGTCGCCGCGCTGAATCAGACGGTAGGCATCCCCGATACAATGATTGCCGGTCGCGCAGGCCGTGACGGCACAAGAGTTTGGCCCCTTGGCTCCGATCCGGATCGCCACCTGACCGGAAGCTAGGTTGATGATCGTCATCGGAATGAAGAACGGGGATACACGTCCCGGCCCCTTCTCTTTGATCACATCATGATAGTGCTCGATCGACCCGAGTCCGCCGATCCCGGAACCGATGTAGACCCCGACCTTGGTTGCTTCTTCCGGAACGACTTTCAGCCCCGCGTCATCCACCGCCAGTTGAGCAGCGCCCACGGCGTAATGGATGAACGTATCCATCTTCTTGATTTCTTTTTTTTCAATGAAGCGGGCAGGATCGAAGTCTTTCACTTCGCCGGCGATCTGCGCGTCGTATCCGGCTGGGTCGAACTTCGTGATCCGGCCGATTCCGGATTCGCCGGCACACAGAGCCTTCCACGTCTTCTCGACTCCGGTGCCGAGCGGGGTCACCAGCCCTAGGCCGGTCACAACGATGCGTCGTGTAGTCCGATCACCCATGACAGTCGGTGCAACTTACGATTTTTCCTTGATATACTCCAGGGCCTTCCCGACCGTGAGGATTTTTTCGGCATCCTCGTCCGGAATTTCGATCGAGAACTCCTCTTCAAGCGCCATCACCAACTCGACGGTATCGAGCGAATCGGCGCCCAGATCTTCAACGAAGGACGCCTCCGGCGTAACCTCATCCTCTTCCACGCCAAGCTGTTCGGCGATAATCTTCTTTACGCGCTCCTCAACAGTTGCCATTGCTCTCCATGCCTCCTTCCCCGATAAACACACGCTGCACCACCGCAGGGGGATATGCGGTGGCCGTAGACCGCGCCAATTCCGAGGTGTTACGCCATCAGCATGCCGCCGTTCACATGCAACACATGGCCGGTGATATACGCCGCCTCGTCCGACACCAGAAACCGCACTGCCGCCGCAATGTCCGCAGGCGTGCCCAACCGGCCTAACGGAATTTGTTTTTGCAGCGTTTCTTTCACATCAGGCGGCAACCCATGCGTCATCGCCGTGTCGATAAAGCCCGGCGCCACCGCATTGACCGTGATATTGCGGCTCGCATATTCCCGCCCGACCGTCTTGGTGAATCCGATCACCGCCGCTTTCGAGGCCGCGTAATTGGCCTGCCCCGCGTTACCCATCGCCCCGACGATCGACGCAATGTTGACAATGCGACCATACCGCTGCTTGGTCATCGCCTGCAAGACCGCCTTGGTGCAGTTGAACGTGCCATTGAGATTGACCTGGAGCACCAGATTCCAGTCCTCTTCCCTCATACGCAACAGCAATCCGTCTCGAGTAATGCCGGCGTTGTTGACGAGAATGTCGATTTTCCCCCAGGCTGTGAGCACCTGGTCAGCCATGGCTTTGGTATCGCCGGCCTCCGCGACGTTCACCTTGACATTCAGCGCCTTCCGCCCCAATTTCTCCACGGCGGAAACGGTCTCACGGGAACGGCTCGGATCAAGATCCGCGACAGCGACATCGGCTCCCGCCTCGGCCAAATTTTCGGCGATAGCACGACCGATCCCCTGTGCCGCACCGGTCACGATCGCAACCTTCCCTTCCAACGACATCGCCCCTCCCTTAATCGTCATCCGTCAATCGTCACTGATTCACCGTTAATGCCGTTAACGTCAACTCCAGCGACTTCGGGTCGTTCACATTCAGCAATTTCGCATCGGGCAGAATCCGTTTGATCAAACCGGTCAACACGGTCCCCGGCCCCACTTCCACGAATGTCCTCACTCCCATCTTGCCCATCGCCGTGATCGAGTCTTCCCATAACACGGAAGACGGCAGTTGCCGGACCAGCGACGCCTGAATCTCACCCGCATGCCTGATCGCCCGTGCTTCCGCATTGTTGATCAAAGGCGCAGTCAGGTCAGACCACTTAACGGCCGCCAGGTCCTTGGCCAATCGGTCAGCCGCTCGCTGCATCAACGGCGTGTGCACCGGCACGCTCACCGGCAAAGGGATCGCCTTCTTGCATCCCTTTTCTTTGGCAAGCGCGATGGCCCGCTCCACCGCCTCTTTTTCCCCGGCAATCACCACCTGGCCCGGCGAATTGAAATTGGCCGCGGCCACGACGCCGGCTGCCGATGCTGCCCGACAGACGTCCCTCACGATGTCCGGCGCAAGACCCAACAAGGCCGCCACGAGTCCTGTTCCAGGACGCACGGCTTCCGCCATATAACGGCCGCGTTTTTGAACCAACCCGACCGCATCTCGAAACGAGAGGCCGCCCGCGGCCACCAATGCGGAATACTCTCCCAAACTATGTCCCGCCACCGCGATTGGGGTAATCCCAGCCGGCTGCAAGGTCTTTAACGCGGCGATACTGCTGACCAAAAGCGCTGGCTGCGTGTACTCCGTCAGGTTGAGCCGTTCCGCCGGCCCCTCGAAACACAGCACCGCGCTGTCGTAGCCCAACACCGCTGACGCTTCTTCGTAGACCTGTTTCAGTACCGGATGAGCGTCGCACAGCGCTTTGCCCATCCCGACAGACTGCGAACCCTGGCCTGGAAAAACCAGACCGATTCCGGATGTCATAGGCTGTTAGATATCGTAGAAATACCTTGGAATGTCAACGGGAAAAAGTTTTACCCAAGGCTCCATCGAACGTCTCGTCTGTTACCATCGAATCATGGCGGACGCCCACGTCAGGCCGGCGCCGAACGCTCCCAGCATGACCAACGATCCCTCTTTGATACGTCCTGTGCGCACCGCTTCATCCAAAGCAAGCGGGATCGACGCCGCCGACGTGTTGCCATAGCGGTCGAGATTCAGCATCGCTTTTTCCGCGGGAAGACCGAGCCGCTCCATCACCGCCGTGAGAATTCGGACATTGGCCTGGTGGGGCACATAGAGGTCAAGGTCGTCCACGCAGAGGCCGTTCGCTTTCAGCGTTTCTCGTGCGATCTCCTCCAACATTCGCACAGCCACCTTGAAGGTTTCATTCCCCTTCATCTTAACGCACTGCAGACGTTCAGCAATGACCTTTTCAGACGGTGGCGTGCGCGATCCCCCGCCCGGGACGGCGATCAACTCGTTTAAGTTGCCGTCGGAACGAAGGTGCGTGGACAGAATTCCCCGTTCCCCGTCAACGGCGCTGACGACGGCCGCCCCGGCTCCGTCTCCAAACAAGACACAGGTATTGCGGTCGGTCCAATCGATGATGGCCGACATGACTTCCGATCCGATCACCAGCACATGACGCATACCGGCCTTCACATAGGCATCCGCGACCGACAGCGCGTAGACAAAACCGCAGCACGCCGCGGCAATATCACAAGCTGCCGCTTTGGTGGCGCCGAGTTGGTGCTGGACGAGACAGGCTGTCGAGGGAAGCGGGTAGTCGCCCGTGCAGGTGGCGACCAAGACCATGTCGAGATCAGTCGCCGGAAGACCCGCCGCTTCCAGCGCACGTTTTCCGGCCTGCACGGCCAAATCCGAACAGGCCTCCCCGGCCCCCGCAATGCGGCGCTCCCGGATGCCGGTCCTCTCGCGAATCCACTCGTCGGATGTGGCGACCATGCGTTCGAGATCCGCATTGGTCAGGACTTTGGCCGGGGCGTAGGAGCCCGTTCCGGTGATGCGAGCCTTCATATCTACAATTGGACCGGCGGACGAGCGAGACTGTCCTCGATATTTCGCTGAATGAGGTCCTGCACTCGTCTCTCTGCCATCCCTTTGGCCCGGCGAATCGCATTCTTGATGGCTTTAGCCGAAGACCGGCCGTGGCAAATCATCGTGATGCCATTGACCCCCAGCAACGGCGCACCGCCGAATTCGGCGTAATCGATCCGCCGCTTAAGATTCCTTAACGGGCCCGCGATCAATGGATACGACAGCCGACCGAAAAACGAGCCGGCGATTTCCTTGAGCAGCAGTTTGCTGATTGTCTCGGCGACGCCTTCTGAGATTTTCAACGCGACGTTCCCGATAAACCCGTCGCAGACCACGACATCCGCGATGCCGCTGTACACTTCGCGCCCTTCAACGTTCCCGACGAAGTTCAACGAACTGGCCTTCAACAGCTTGAAGGCTTCCTTTGTCACTTCGTTGCCCTTGCTGTCCTCTTCACCGATACTCAGCAGGCCGACGCGGGGATCGGGCTTGTTGAACAAATGCTTGCCGTATTCGTTCCCCATTACGGCAAACTGCTGCAGATCCTTGGCACTGCAATCGACGTTCGCGCCCACGTCAAGGATGATCGCTTGGCCGGTCACAGTCGGCAGGCTGGTGGCGATTGCCGGACGTTCGACACCTTTCGTCAAGCCCAGCACGAAAAACGACGCCACCATGCTGGCTCCGGTATTGCCGGGGCTCACGACCGCGTCGGCTTCGCCGTTCTTGACCATCTCGGTCGCGACCCAGATCGACGAATCCCGCTTCTTCCGCGCCATCGACGCCGGCGACTCGTGCATCGCGACGACTTGGGACGCGTGCCGGATAGAGATCCTGTCATCGGCGCAGCCCAGACGCGCGCATTCTTTCTTGAGTGTGGTCTCGTCGCCGACGAGAATGACCGCGACGTCCGATTCTCTCGCGGCTTGGAGGGCGCCCTCGATGCAGGGGGCGGGACCGTGGTCTCCCCCCACTGCGTCAAGCGCGATCTTCATGCGAGACGGTGTGCTCACGGATGGTATCGGACAAACCGGCTATACAAGTACCGCTCCCGTGGGTCAGTCGAACGCGCCGGGAGTGTAGCGCACTGGGAGATTTTGCACAACGGATGGTGACGAGAGGCGCACGCACCGTGCTTCCAGCGTCACGCTTCTTCGACTTGAATCACGGCCTTGCCCTTGTACATGCCACAGTGCAGGCACGTATAATGCGGCAGTTTCAGTTCATGACATTGAGGACACACAGACATCCCGGGCGGCGTCATGCGCAGTTTTTGCGTGCGGCGCTTGTCGCGTCTCGCCCGTGAATGTTTATGTTTTGGATTTGGCATGATCGCTCCTTCGTTCAGGCCCCGCCGCCCGTTCGGCGGTCGGCCGGCTCCTGTAATTGCTCTTTGACACGACGTAAGACCTGAAACGGATTACCCGCCGGCACTTCCGTGCATCCACACGGGCCTTCGTTTAAGTCTTTCCCGCAACGCACACAGAGTCCGCGGCAGTCATCCGTGCACAAGGGATGCATCGGGGCGGCAAGGATCAATTGCTCCCGAAGCATCGGCGCCAACTCAAGATGGTCACCCGCATAGTGGTAAAGTTCGTCGTCCGGCTCCGGCTTGGGTTCAACCGCCGGAGGCGCTTTCTTCTTGTGCGGAACCTCGCGCTGGACAGTCGGCGGCGCCATCTTCGTCTCCCGCTCATAGGCGGCACGAACCGAGAATGCCACAGGGTCATCGAAGCTCTTCAGGCATCGCACACATTGCCGAATCGCCGTCCCTTCCACAACCCCCGTCACGCAGATCGTTCGATCGACGGCCCGAAGATCCAGCCCCACCGCCACCGTGCCGCGCAACGCGACGTCTGTATCGGCCAGCCCCAATTGTTCTCCGGTCAGATCCCCGGACAGGGACACCCCGTCCGCCGTGATATCTGAGACTTTTGGCGCCAGTAGATCCGTCATGATCTCCAGAGACAGGCCAGCACCCCGCTCCCATACGCTACGATCGGCGCTGCACTCGCCGGTCACGCTCGTTATCGCTCCTCTGCAAAACTGATAATCGCGATATGCCGGGCCCGCTTCACGGCCACTGTCAGCTCCCGCTGATGGCGCATGCAATTTCCAGAAATACGGCGAGGTACGATACGTCCCCGCTCGGTCAGAAAGTTTCTCAACAACCCGGCGTCTTTGAAATCGATCGGCGCCTTCTCCAGGCAAAACCGGCAAGGCCGCCGCCGTTGAAACAGCCGCCCTCCGCCACGCTCGCCCTCATTGCTCCGTTCCATTACTGCCTCCTCATTCTACGCGCTTACCCTTGCTCATCCATGGCGTCATAGCTCGGTTCATCGTGAGCCGGCGGTTCTCCCCCACCACCATCCTGGCGTTTGGGCATGAACGTGACGGTCTGCGCCACGACCTCGTGCTTGCTCCGCTTCTGACCGTCTTCCGTTTCCCACCGGCGTTGCTGCAACCGTCCCTCGACGATCGCCCCGTTACCTTTGCTGAGATATTGTCCGCAATGTTCCGCTTGCTTGCCGAACACCACAATATCGACGAAACAGACTTCTTCCTTCAGATCCTCACCCTGCTTGAACCGACGGCTGACGGCTAATCCGAAGCTCGCCACCGGGGTCCCGTTCGGCGTATACCGAAGTTCGGGATTCCGGGTAAGGTTCCCCATCAAGATGACCTTGTTAAATCCGGCCACCGTCGGTCTCCTGTGCCGTGGCCTCTACCGGCCGCCGCTCCACCAGAGGCTTCTCATGATGGACCGTGAGAAACTTAATGATGTTGTCTTCCAATCGGTACGCCCGCTCCAGCTCACCAACGGTATGGTTCGGCGCCTTGAAGTAGAAATAGGCATAGGTGCCCTTCCGCTCGCGCCGGACCTCGTACGCCAGTTTCTTCTTCCCCAGATTCTCGGCTTTGATGAATTGCGCGCCGGTCTTATCGGCAACACCCTTCATCTTGTCGATGAGCGCCTTGGTCTCCTCATCGGAGACGGACGGACGAATAATGAACAGAGACTCGTAGAGCTCCATGCAGCAATCCTCCTGGACAATGGCCCCCGAACCGGTCGGGAGCGAGGTGTAGGGCGCCTTATACGGCGCAAAGAACGAGGGACGGTAACACAGAGCCGAAACAGCTGTCAATAAAAGCGGGGCTTAGGAGGTCGGGTTGACCCGATTGAGCTTCGGCCTCTCCGCCGTCTGTGCTAGACTCACGCGAACCGATAGGATAAGGCCTGATGGAACCATCATCGAACAAGAGAGTAGCTGCTCTACCAGATGAGAAGGCCCACAACGCGCTCCCCTTGTGGGCGCAAAGACTGGGAAGATCCAGTCCCTTCTCTGGTCCACTCAGTTGGCCTGCCACACCGGAAGAAGGGCTGAGGCAATCTATCCAGCTATCCGATTTTGGACATCAGCAGTTGATCGCCTCGACCAGGGCGCAGCATCCGGAAGCCTCAGCCGACTCCGTTGCCACACTTGCATACAATACCGTTTCAACCTGGGACCGCGTTCGTTCATCTCTCCGACTCGCACCGAGGAATCCCTCGCGTGGCCACCGCTGATTCCCATCCGTTTGAGGAAGCCTTTGGAGTCCTCCAACGCCAAGCCGATTCGCTGGACCGCTCGTACATCACCGACTGGGCAAAGCGACTCGGAATCTGGGAAGAGTGGCAGTACGTTCAGAGTCAGACTGATAACTCAATGCCCTGAACAGCAAGCGGTTCCAGACACCGTTGATCCAAGATCGCACGTCGTAGACTTGCACTATTCGATGGTCGTTGTGTCGCGAATCCAGAGACCGCCAGCGATGGACGAAGCAAGATCTGAATCCCGCTGCGGCGCATCCGTGATGATCTTGAACAGCACCAGCCCCCCGAGAAACGGACCTCAAGCCGTTTCACAAACCCACTTCATGCGGAGAGGTCGTCGAGGTCCAGATTATTTTGGGCAGCAGCGTTTCTGACCACTATTTCTCGCTAATGAATACCAAAAGGCATACCGCGCGCCCTTCAGCGGCGCGCCACGCGTCTACTAGAACGCATAGCTGGGCGTCATTGCCGCACCTGAGCCTTGGTTCTCCTCCAGGAGCGAATCTTCTTCAGAGATCTCTCGTATTTAGCCCACATTATCTCGGCACCATCGCCCAGCTCCTCATAGATGGGCAACACCTCCGTAATACCCTCAAATAACCACTGCACATCAATCCCCTTTGGACCCCCCTTGTATGGTTTTGTTTCTTTTTTCGCCAAGGCTTCAATTTTGTCGAAGGCGTGGTCCTGATTCCGCGCCTTGACGATGACGGTGTTTTCCCACACAAGAAACTTCTTGTTCAGACGGTTGTTCCCCTTCGCTTTACATTCGATGAATCGCAGGATATAGGAACCGACGTACCAACCAACAGGCGAGAGGTTCTTGTCGTATCTCTTCATGATGTCCAACTAGGAGTATCTTGGCCAGGATCTTCTCGTGATCACAGTGCCAATACTTGGGCGATTCTCATGACTTCCTAACGGCCTGTCAAGCCGCAGAGCGAGGATCGGAACAGGTTCTACAGCCTCGCAGATGCGAGGCTGACTGTGGGCTGGCTAATAGGTTAAACAAGAAGCTTGCAGTCAGGCCGGGGTAGGTTGGAGAGGGAAGAGGGAGGCGCTGTTCATGTTTCCAGAGCCGCTGGGAATTGATAGTTCGCGCCGCCGGCTTCTTGAACGGCTTGTAAGGCAGCCTGGGCTTGCTGCAGTAATTCGTCGGCTTGCTGGGCGTCGAGCGGATAGACGGCCAACCCCATGCTGGCGGTCACCGTTACCTCGTTGTCCTGCACCGTAAAGGGTCGCGCCATCGAGTCCAGGAGACGCTTGGCAACGATATCCATATCGGCTCGGCAATTGATGCCTTCCAACAGACACGTAAATTCATCCCCTTCAAGGCGCGCCACCGTATCGACCTCTCGCATACATTTCTTCAGGCGCTCCGCCGTCTCTTTGAGCACCGCGTCACAGCCACCTGATCCGATCGTCACAGCCAGAGAGGCAAACTGATCAAGCCCCAGCAACACCAGCCCGACTTCCTGTTTTTTTCGCTTGGCGATCGCCAACGCATGCACCAATCGATCACGGAACAACGCTCGGTTGGCCAGCGCAGTCAAGGGATCATATTGCGCCAGATATGAGAGATGTTGTTCGGCTTGTTTCCGGTCGACCGCATGCCGGACTGATCGCACCAGTTGATCCGCCGTCCACTGCCGCTTGATGATGACGTCCTGAATACCCCGCTGAATTGCCTGCCGTTCTTTCTTGACGTCTTTCTGATCTGTCAGCATGACGATCGGCATCCGGGCCAACGCGGCCTGAAGCAGGTCCAGCACATTCAGACCATGCGTATCGATTAGATCGCCATAGAGCAGAATGACGTCAAAAGACTCCCGGTTCAGCCGACGCAAGGCTGAACTGAGCCTTTCAACATGGACAACCTGGATATCCTCCTCGGCGAGCATGGAGCTCGCCTCGCGAGCATCGACTTCATTCGCTTCAACGAGGAGGACTTTAATCACTGACTGACCCCGCCGGTCACCGACTCAGACATTGAATCGAAAATACACGATGTCCGCTTCTTTGACCACATAATCCTTACCTTCGAGACGGAATAACCCCTTCTCTTTCACCTTGGCCTCCGACCCACAGGCCAGCAAGTCATCGTAGTGGTAGACCTCCGCCCGGATAAATCCCCGCTCCATATCCGAGTGGATCTTGCCCGCTGCCTGCGGCGCCTTGGTCCCCCGCGGGATGGGCCAGGCTCTGGATTCGATCTCCCCCGCCGTGAAGAAGGTGATGAGATTGAGCAGCGCGTACGCTTCGCGAGTGAGCCGCACCAGTCCGGATTCCGTCAATCCCAATTCGCTCAGAAACGCGGCCCGCTCGGACTCAGGGAGCGACGACAGCTCCGCTTCCAACTGGCCACAGATCGTCACGACACGCGCACCGCGTTTGTCGGCGAAGTCTCGCACCGTTTGCACCATCGCTTCGTCGGCATGCTGCCCTTCCGAGACATTCGCCACGAACAGGACGGGCTTGGCGGCCAGCAGCTGGCACTCATCCAAGATGATCCGTTCCTCCGGTGTGTACGAGAGATTTCCCAGCCACTCCCCCTTGTCCAACAGACCGATCAGCCGCGTCATGAACTCAACCTCAAACGCCGCCTTTTTGTCTCCCGCCCGGACTTTCTTGTCGGTTTTCTGCTTGCGGCGGTCGAGCGTCTCCAGATCGGCGAGCATCAATTCCGTTTCGATCACACCAATATCGCGGAGAGGATTCACGCCACCGCTGACGTGCACCACATCCGTCCCTTGGAAACACCGAACCACATGCAGAAGGGCATCGACTTCCCGGATGTGTCCGAGGAACTGATTGCCGAGCCCTTCACCCTTACTGGCGCCCTCGACCAGGCCGGCGATGTCCCGGACTTCGAGCGTACTGTAGGTGGTCTTCTTGGACTTGAAGATGTCGGTGAGCGTGACAAGACGCGGGTCGGGTACGAGCGCGATGCCGGTGTTCGGATCGACGGTGGCAAAGGGATAGTTCGCCGCCAATGCCCCGCCTCCAGTCAACGCATTGAAGACCGTCGTCTTGCCGACATTCGGCAGCCCGATCATGCCACAACAGAGTCCCATGTCCTTTTCCTTCCTCTCTCAATGCTTAAGGGGAGCAACCAGGCCGGCCTCACTGCGCGCAATGTTCTCACCCAACGCACCCCGGCGCGCCAAGACGCGCCTGTGCCCGGTTGAGCACCGCACTCACTTTGTCATTCGATCCATCTCCGCGTGCGCGGTGGGCGAGCAACGGGTCAGTCCGGTTGCTCCCCTTCCTCCGCCCGCTCTCTTACATTGAACTGGTTCATCGCGACTGCAGCACCCCGATGGATCAGGCATTCCAACGCGTCAACTGCCCGTTCCAGACAGGGTTCCAATACCACGACCTCGTCACGCGTAAATTGCTCCAGCACATAGTCGGCGGAATTCTGTCCAGGCGCCGGACGACCGATTCCGATCTTGACTCGGACGAACTGCGGCGTCCCCAGCGCCTCGATCACCGACTTGATCCCATTGTGTCCTCCGTGCCCTCCGGCCTGCTTGATCCGCAACCGGCCCAGGTCCAGATCGAGATCGTCATGGATGACGATGAGATCCTCGGCTGTGAGCTTGAATTCTCGAAGAAGGCCTTTGAGGGGAGGGCCGCTGAGATTCATCCAATCCAGCGTCCCAGCAAGTTCGATCAGCTCGGATCCAAGCCGTCCGTAACCGCGGTGAGCGGGACCATGCCGCGCGAGACGGATGGACCACCGAGCGGCTGCCCGCTCGAGGGTCCACATACCGATATTGTGGCGAGTCTGGGCGTAGGCGTTTCCAGGATTGCCCAATCCGACGAGGAGACGCACTCTTACTTCTTCTTTTCAGCTTCCTTCTTCTCGGCCTTGGGAGCCGCGGCATCCTTGCCGGCGTCTTTCTTCTCCCCCGCCTTGGCATCACCCGCCGCCGCTCCTGCTCCAGCCTTGGCCGGTTCCGCACCGGGCGCACCCTCACCGGCTACTTCCTTACCCTTGGCCATGACTTCCGGTTCCACCGCACCGGCCCCGCTCGTGAGCAAGGCCTCGAGCTTTGCGTCGGACATGGGCGCCGCAACGCTGACCACCATCTGGTCTGGATCGTCCAAGAAGCGGACCCCTTCGCGCGCCGCAATTTCCTTCACATGAATGCCGGCGCCGATTGCCAAGGGCGACGCATCGACTTCGATATGGTCGGGCAGCGCGGACGGCAGACATTCAACGTGCAAGTCGCGCATGTTATGATGCAACACACCGCCTTCCTTCACTCCTAGCGGAACGCTTCCGACAACCTGGATCGGCACTTTGACTCGAATGGGCTTATCCATGGACACTTCGAATAGGTCCGCATGCAGCACTGCGCCGCTGACGGGATCGACTTGATAGTCGCGCAGAAGCGCCGTGCGGTTCGGTTTGGACTTCGCCCCCGCTACGGTCAGGGCAATCAAAGCGGAACTGCCCGCATGAGACTTTAAAATCTTGATCAACTCATCCGGATTGACGGTCAGCAGCAAACACTCTCCCTGGCCATAGAGCACGGCCGGGATTTTTCCCGCACGGCGCATGGACCGCGCGGCCCCCTTGCCGGCTTGCTCTCGCATCGTCACTGCTAAATCGAACTTCATGATACCCCTCCATCTCCCGCTTCCCGCCGCAGGCCCAGTAGTCAGAGTCTGGGCAAATCAGGCGAATAATGAACTGACTGACTCGTCTTCGTGAATGCGTCTGATCGCCTCTCCCAGCAAAGGCGCCACCGACAATTGCTGCAATTTGGGGCAGGCCTGGTCTTTCCCGCGCAGCGGGATCGTGTTGGTCGCGACAACCTGGGCAATGCAAGACTCCCGCAACCGATCCAGGGCTGGCCCCGATAACACCGCATGGGTGCATGCCGTCCAGACTTCGCGCGCACCTTGATCGACGCAAGCCTGCGCCCCCTGTACGATCGTGCCGGCTGTATCGATCATGTCATCAAGCAACAACACGCTCTTGCCCTTGATATCACCGATAATATTCATGATTTGGGCTTGATTTGGCCCCTCACGTCGCTTGTCGATAATAGCCAGGTTGGCCTGAATCCGCTTGGCGAACGCGCGGGCCCGCTCCACTCCGCCGGCGTCAGGCGATACCACGACGAGGTCGCTGATCTTCTGTTTCTTGACATAGTCCAACAACACCGGCAATGCGTAGAGGTGATCGACTGGCACGTTGAAGAATCCCTGGATTTGCCCCGCATGGAGATCCATCGTCAACACGCGGTCCGCCCCGGCCGTCGTGATCAAATCAGCCACCAGCTTGGCGGTAATCGGCACCCGTGGCTGATCTTTCCGATCCTGGCGGGCATATCCAAAATAGGGAATGACGGCGGTAATGCGGTTAGCCGACGACCGTTTGAGCGCATCGATGATGATCAGCAATTCCATCAACGAATCGTTCACCGGCTGGCAGCAGGATTGGACGACGAAGACGTCCGCGCCACGGACATTCTCGTCAATCTTGACTCGAACCTCCCCATCGCTAAATGACGAGACGGTGGCTTCCCCGAGTTTCTGCCCCAGGTACGCGCAGATCTCTTGCGCAAGCGCAAGATTGGCGTTCCCAGAGAAAATCTTCAATTCCCTGTTCATTGAACCTTCTTGGATCGTCCGAATCGACGGCAATAAATGGAGTACGGTCGTGGTTCTTCTTCGGTGAGCGCCGGCAGAGCGCGCTTGTCCGCGCTATGCTCTTTCACTACACGCACAGAGGAAGGGAACCGACCGTGGACTGTATCGGAAATCTCCCGCGCCTGTCAACCAAACTCCCGCGCTATGGGGATGTCAGGAGTTCGCTATCAGCGGCCCGGAGGCGGTGGCAACGACGAACACCTTGTACCGCGGTCTGGGCTGAAAATAAGCGTGGGCGTGCTTCGCACGCGCTTCATCACGGAACACTCCAAAGACAGTCGCGCCGCTTCCCGAGAGCAGCGCTGCTTCGGCACCCTGCGTTAAGAGGTCTCGTTTGATCGCTCGAAGGTCCGGATGAGCTGCAAAGACCGGCGTTTCAAAGTCATTCTCGGCGGCTTGCATAATCTGCTCCCAAGATATTTCATGTTCCCGGTCCAGGGCGGCCTGCTGATCGGACAGTGCGGGGACATACGTCCGGGAGGAGGAAAGTTCCTGGTAGGCCCATTTGGTTTCCACGGAAAACCCTGGATTAACGAGAACGATCCAGCGACTTCCCTTCATTCGGACTGGGCTGACATGTTCGCCTCGGCCCGTGACAACGGCAGACGGAGCGAAAAAGAAGAACGGCACATCGCTCCCCAAGGCTTGGCCGACCTGCGCCATCTCCATCGCCGACCACCCCAGATTCAATAGCCGATTCAGGCCGATGATCGTGGCCGCCGCATCACTGCTCCCACCACCTAGCCCCGCCCCCATTGGAATGCGCTTGGTGAGGGCAATATCCATCCCGAGCGTCCGTTCGCATCGCCGGAGAACGGCTGCAGCGGCACGAATCACAAGGTTGGTCTGATCCGTACTCAGGGAAGCGACATCACAATGTAGCCTGAGGTCCTCATGGTCCCGGCTCAGCCGGATAGTGATGTCATCTTCCAGCCCTACGGTCTGCATGACCGACCAGAGATTATGGAACCCATCGGCACGACGGTCGAGGACACGAAGGATCAGATTGGTCTTGGCAGGGGCGCGAACAGTGATCGCTGAGGCAGGTACAATAGGTGAATGGCGTTCGCGATTAGTCACGGCCTCCTTTTATAGCATACTTCTCGAGCCGATACCGGAACGACCTGGTGTTCAGCCGAAGCAACCGCGCGGCTTTCTTCTTGACCCATTTCGACCGCTCAAGCGCCTTGAGCAAGAGATCTTTTTCGATTCCATTGACGAGTCCTTCGAGATCCACGCCTTCGTCCGTCAGGTCGACGGGAACCCCCGCCTGCTGCTGTTGCGGCGATACCGTACGATGCAGCCATCCCTGCACATCCGTGTCGGTAACCGTCCCTCCCGTTGAGAACGCGACGACTCGTTCGATCAAGTTCTCCAACTCGCGGACATTACCCCGCCATTCATGCGCCAGCAGTACATGCATGGCGTCAGAGCTCAACACCGGGACCGGTTTTCCGCTCTCCTTGGAAAACCTCTCCAGAAAATGGCTCACCAGCAAAGGGATATCCCCGCTCCGGAGCCGCAACGGCGGAAGCCGAATCGGAATCACGTCCAATCGATAGTAGAGATCTTCGCGGAACGAGCCGTCAGCGACTGCTTTTTCAAGATCCTTGTTCGTCGCCGCCACGATCCGTACGTCGACTTTGACATCCTGACTGCCCCCCACCCGGCGAAATTCACGTTCCTGAATCACCCGCAAGAGCTTCACTTGGATCGTCGGTGTGGTATCGCCGATCTCGTCCAGGAAAATAGTGCCGCCGTTAGCCACTTCGAATAACCCTGCCTTGTTCGAGATGGCACCGGTAAACGATCCCTTCATATGGCCGAACAGCTCGCTTTCCAGCAGCGTTTCAGGCACCGCGCTGCAATTGACGGCCACAAACGGCATGGTGCTCCTGGCACTGTTGTAATGGATCGCCCGGGCCACCAATTCCTTTCCGGTCCCGCTTTCCCCACAAATCAGCACATTGCTCTTCGAGTCGGCCACTTTCCGAACGATCTCGAACACCTTCTGCATGGCGTCGCTTTGGCCGACCAACTGGGCAAATGACGACTGGCTGGCCATCTCCCGCTTGAGGAGGATGTTCTCGGTCGTCAAGCGCCGCTTTTCGAGCGCGTTGCGGATAATCAGTTGCACCTCGTCGACTTGGAACGGCTTGGTCAAATAATCGTACGCGCCCTGTTTCATCGCCTCGACCGCGGAATCCGCGCTGGCGAACGCCGTGATCACCAAGACCACGGTTTCCGGCGAGGCCGACTTCACCGCTTTGAGCACTTCCATGCCGCCGACTTTCGGCATTCGCAAATCGGTGATAACCAGATCAAATATTTCCTTGTGCAACAGCTCGACGGCTTCCTCGCCGTCAGCCACACTGGTGACCTCATATCCGGTTCGTTTGAGCATGATGCTCAACACGTCCCGCAAACTCGGTTCGTCATCGACGACTAAGATCTTTTCCACGGTTCCCTACCTTCGTGCCACAGCCGTACCCCGGCATCCGCCGAACGCGGCAGGCACACAACAAATTGCGTTCCTTCCCGTTCCCGACTATCTACCTTGATCCATCCCCCGTGCAAATCGACGATTCGATGCACGGCCGCCAGCCCTAGTCCCGATCCATGCGTTTTCGTGGTGAAGAAGGGCAAGAAAATCTTATCGAGATTCTTCTTGGGAATACCTTCTCCGGTATCTCTGAACACGACTTCGGCCACGTTGGCCTTGCGTCCACCGGCATCGATTTCCCGCGGCCTGGTCGCGATTTCAAGCTGCCCTCCGTGCGGCATCGCATCGAAGGCATTGATGGCCAGATTCCAAAAGACTTGCTTCATTTGGTTTTGGTCGACCTGCCCGATCAATGCCTCAGAGGCCAGCGAGGTCACAATCGTGATGTTCGGCCTGGCCCGTGCTTCATGTTCTACCAGATCGAGAGTCTCGGCAAGGACTTTGTTCAAATCGAACTCGGCCAGATTCAACGCCGGCGGTCGAGCGTACTGAAGGAACTCTGTGATGATGGTATCCAGCCTGGCTGCTTCGCGAATTGCGATGTCCATGAGGCGTCGATTCGTATCGTCAGTTCCCAGATCCCCGCGAAGCATCTGCATAGCACCCGCGAGAGCCCCCAGCGGATTTCGGATTTCATGCGCCATGCCCGCCGACATTTCCCCAAGGCTGGCCAACCATTCCTTTCGTTTCATTTCTTCTTCGAGATCCCGCAGCCGGGTCAGATCCTTGAACACACCGACCAATCCGGTCTCCTCTCCTTGCTCGTGCAGAGGCGCCAAGGTCATCCCAAGAATCAAACGATTGCCGTCGGCTTTTTTGCACTCGACCTCGAACCGGGAGTTGGCAGACGCCGTCTGCAGATGCTCCTCTGCTTCTTGTCCTGGATGCCAATTGAACACGTCCCGCCAGGGGCGCCCATGCACTTGTTCAAAGCTGTAGCCGGTGGCCTCCTGCGCCGCAGGGTTGAACGACGTAATCCCTCCGTGTTCGTCCGCCGTGAACACGCCGCTGCTGATGCTATGGACGATATTTTCGTGGAAGGCTCTCAGACGACTCAGCCCCTGTTCTTTTTCACGCAGCGACTGATCCGCATACTGAAGTTGGTCCGCCAAGGCCCCGCTGAGAAAACCGACGACCAGGAACGCCACTCCATAGACGCCGAACGCCTGGAGCGACTCAGCAGCACTGAGACGAGTCTGCGGCAACCACCCCCACGCCTCGGCCAACCCATAGAGTTGAACGTTGGTCAGCACGCCGAACAGAATGATGCAGAGGGAGGCGGTGAGAAGCCCAACCTGGCGGCGCGGCACGAGACTCGCCAGCGTGACGCTGATGACATAGAGCACGGCGAACGGGCTTTCGATGCCTCCCGTTCGGGCGATCAAGACCGTTTCAAGCAAGAAGTCGACCGCAATTTGAACCCATGAAAACCGGGCCAGGGCCTCGGCGCTCGAAAGTCTCCGAAGCACGACGGCATACAGAATCGTGACCCCATAGGTAAAGACGATCAGCGCGTAGAAGGTTTCGACCCGTTCGCCCTTGGTGACCTGAAAAGTGAGGGAGAGCCCTAGGAGAAGGGTCACGACGACGACACGCAGCCCCATCAACCAGTAAATCCTGGTTTTGATATCGCCCATGCCGCTGACCTCGCCGGACCGCAGGAAGGGAAGGGGGTTACGCCATGCCGAGGAGCGCCTCCTTTCCGGATGCGATCGCTTATCCGACGGCTCCCGCCATCGTGAAGATCGGCAAATACATCGCGACCACGATGAATCCGACCGTAATTCCTAGAAACACCATCATCATCGGCTCGAGCAACGTTGTCAGGTTCGTAACCGCCTCATCGACTTCATCTTCGTAGAAATCCGCAATCTTGCCCAACATGTTGTCGAGCGCGCCCGTCGATTCACCCACGGCAATCATGTGCGTCACCATCTTAGGAAAGGTTCCGCTCTTCGCTAAAGGGTCGGAGATCGTCTTCCCTCCACTGATACTCACCTTGGCATCAAGCAACGCGCCTTCCACTACTTTGTTTCCCGCTGTCTTTGCACAGATGGTCAATGCCTCCAGTAAGGGCACTCCGCTGGACAACAAGGTTCCAAGAGTCCTGCTGAACTTGGCCACTGAAGCCTTCCGAATCAATTCACCAAAGATCGGCGCCTTCAGCAACAACTTATCGATGGCCAATCGCCCTTGCTGAGTCGCATAGTATTTCTTTATGCCGGTCACGACTCCAAAAATGACACCCAGGATCATGTACCAATAGGATTGCGCAAAATTGCTCATGTCGATCACAAGCTGCGTCGGAGCGGGGAGCCCCATCTTTCCGCCGGACATTTCCTTGAACATCTTCTCGAAGACCGGAATGACCCAGATCATGAGGACGGTGATGACGATGCCGGCAATCCCAAGGATGGCCGCCGGATAGACCATCGCACTCTTGATTTGTCCCTTGAGTTTCATGGCCTTTTCGATGTGCTTCGACAGCCGTCCCATAATCGTATCCAGCAACCCACCGACTTCGCCCGCGTGGACCATGTTGACATAGAGGTCGTCAAAGATCTTCGAATGCTTTCGGAGTGAATCTGAGAAGGTCGCGCCTCCCTCGACCTGCACCTTGATCTCACCCACAGCCGTCCGTAACGCCGCGCTTTCCGATTGCGTCGAGAGAATTTCGAGACATTGAATTAAGGGCAAGCCAGCATTGATCATTGTCCCGAACTGGCGGGTGAACACAACCAGGTCCTTCTCCCCCACCCCGCTGCCCAATTGGAATGAATATCCTTGCTTGGCCGCTTTTTCCTCAAGACTCGTTACGACGACCTGTTGTTTGCGCAACTGCTCGACCGCTTCATCGCGCGACTTGGCAACCAGTTCGCCCTTTTTTACCGTTCCCGATTTGCTCCGTCCGACATAAGCAAACGTGGCCATAGATCTCGTCCTGTTGTGGCTCCTTGAGCCGGTTGTGAGAGAAAATCCTGACGACGATTCGAGTCTACTGGGGGGTCAAAAACCTGTCAAAATAATTGCACTATTTCCCCGGGGGCCGTTTGGCGCTCGGCAAGACGCGGGAGCTTCAGGCGGGTGGAAGCGATGCGTTGATATGGCGGTAGCTACGGTAGATGTAATGAAACCCCGACGTAAGAGTAAATCCGACCATGGCCGCCACCAGAGGGGTCACCATGGAAAGGCTCAGGTCGAGCCAGGTCAAGAGGACAACCATGAGAACATAGCATAATTGCAACAGAGTGGTTCCCTTCCCCCAAAACGTGGGGGTCATATCGATCTGAGTCCCCGTGACATGCGCGAGTGCGGTCCCCAATAAGAGGATGACGTCCCGACTCACCACCATGATGACCAACCAGGATGGCACAAGATGCAACATCGACAGCGAGAGAAAGGCCGACGTGAGGAGCAGTTTGTCAGCTAGCGGATCCAGGAGCATGCCGAGTCTGGTCTGCTGATTCCACCGGCGCGCGAGAACCCCGTCGACCGCATCAGTCAGTCCGGCTACGACCAACACCAACAACGCCAACCCGTAGGCGCCATAGGCCATACATTCGATGAAGACGGGAACCAGAAGGATACGGAGCAGCGTCAGACTGTTGGGGATGTTCATGGAAATGAACTATGTACGGGATCTCCGATATGGGAAGGCGGGCATCATAGTAATCGACGCGCCTCTTGTCAACGCGGTTGCAGTCACCGGACAGCCCCCCTTATAATTACTGCCTACGTTGCGTCGCACAATACCAGCGCCCATTGCGATTCCGGAGGAATACATGAGCACGTTGCCGTTGATCTTCAAGAAAGAGGGACTCGTTGAGAGGCACCAGATCGAGGGCGTTGACCCCAGCGACCGCTATTTCAACCGCGCCATCTTCGTGAATCGAACAGCATCCGGTTATACCGCCAAAGTCACGTACGAAGCTCTTACGGTCGAGAGCGGATCCCATCCCACCATTGCCGCAACGGTAAAGGAACTGGTGGAAAAACTTCAGGGGTTCGGATTCACCCGCATGCGAACGAGGGCCAACTTCAAAGGGGTGCGCTATCTGGCGGAAAAAGAAACCTGGATCGATTACAACGACCGGCCCTAGCTTCACCCTATACATTCCTGATAGACAAGATCGTGGATCAACGGACGAAATGATCTGATCCCGTCATTTGTTCTGGTCGGGTGGACCCGATTCGAGAGTAGCACCACTTCCAATTCGCACACAGGATCGATCCAGATCGACGTTCCCGTAAACCCCAGGTGGCCAAACGATCGGCTTGAAAAGTACTGCCCCGATGAAGACGGTGGAGACGGCGTATCCCATCCCAACGCCCAACTGGATCCGGATACCCCCTCGTGCCGTGTCGAAAACTCCCGCACGATGTCGCAGTCGAGAATGGACGATTTCCCGTGATACCCCGTGAGCCAGACGCCTGTGACGGCCAATACTGCCTCGGCGGCCCCGAAGAGCCCTGCATGTCCCGCCACACCGCCCAGTGCCGCTGCATTCTCATCGTGCACTTCCCCGCATAACAGCCGCCCCCTCCACGTATCCCATTCAGTCGGTGCAATGTGGCCGATCATCGATGATCTGGAAATTTCCATCTTCTGCCCTATCGGAAGATAGCAGAGCGGATCCGCTTTGAGCGGCTGTGCTATGTGCTCAACCACGAAGCGGTCAAGAGAGCCGCCGCTCAGCCGTTCGACCATGATTCCAAGCAGCATGAATCCCAGATCGCTGTAGAGACTCCGCTCGCCCATCTTATAGATCAGTGCTTCCTGCTTCATCAACCGCAGAAGTCGCCGGGCGGCATGAGCTCTGTCGTCTGGTGAGGAGGGCAGCGCAGCGTCCGAGCTGAGCTGCTCGTAGAAGGCCCGCCACCCTGGCAGGCCGGAACTATGGGTCAATAGCTGCCTGATGGTCGCTGGCCCGACGGGTGCCCCTTCCAATTCCGGCAACACGGAAACGACAGGATCATCTAGCCGGCATTGCCCCCGTTGGACCAGCAATGCGACCGCCGTCACGATTGCCAACGGCTTCGTCAGTGAGGCTAAGTCATAGATAGTCGAAGACGTGACGGAGGCATTGGGAGGATGAGGGGAAAGGCAACCCGCCGGTATGACCCAGCATCGGTCTCCTCCTCGTCGAACCGCGAGAACAGCGCCGGGAAAGATTCCGTCGGCGACGGCCCGATTCAGCGCCGTGTGAAGTGACGGAGGTGGCATCATATTGGCGGCGGGCTCGGCGGAATCTTGCCCCGTACACGAGCGGAAACCGTCGCGGATACTCAGCGGGCTGGACTCGACTCTCCCTGCATCTTCTCTTCCGGAAGCAC
>DCZO01000035.1:134294-138127 GCA_002331335.1 Nitrospira sp. UBA2082
GTATGGAGCGTCGCGCGCATTCGTTCCACCATCAGCAACCGTTGTTTTTTCAGCATCGAGAGATCCCGTTGTGTCTCGGCCAGCTCAACCCGCGCCTGCCGGAACAGTTCGCCGGCCTTCAATTCCGCTTCTTTGACGATCAACTCGGCATCGCGCTGGGCGCTTCGCTTGACGTCGTCGGCTAGCGACTGTGCCGAGACCAGCGTATTGGACAACGTCAGTTCAGTCCGTTTCAGTTCCGCCACCTGCTGCTCCAGCGAGACGATGCGCTCACGCAATCCCGCGTTGTCGCGATTTAAGGATTCGACGGTTTGTGCCACCTCTTCGAGGAACCGGTTAACCTCGTCTCGATCGTACCCTCGCAGCTTGACTTGAAAGACCATCTGCTGAATGTCGAGCGGCGTGATTTTCATGGCATCCCCCGTTCATTGAATCAATTCATCTGTAGCGCCCAGTCTTTGAGCGATTGTACCACCGCGATCTGCAAGAATGTAATCACCACAATCGCGACCAACGGCGACAAATCCACACCCATTCGCCAGCCGAGCCGCCGCCGGATCGGCGATAGAACCGGCTCCGTCACCCGATCGAGAAACTGCACGATTGGATTCCATGGATCAGGATTGACCCAAGAAATCAGGGCCCGTGCGATGATGATCCAGGTATAGAACGTCAAGGCGTAATCGAGCACCGTGGCGAATCCTAAGAGAACATTACCCATCACGAACATCAGCGCCCCAATTCCTGCGACCGCTTGGTCGCCGCCTCGACAGCATCGATCAGCGTGGCCCGCAACCCACCCTGTTCCAAACGGTGCAGACCAGCGATGGTCGTCCCCCCCGGAGAGGCCACCTGATCCTTGAGACGAGCCGGATGTTGCCCGGTTTCCAGGACCATCTGCGCGGCACCCAAAACGGTCTGCGCTGCGAGCATTTCGGCAATGGCTCGTGGCACCCCCATCTTCACCCCGCCGTCGGCCAAGGCTTCAATCGCGAGAAACACATACGCCGGCCCGCTTCCACTGAGGCCGGTCACGGCATCCATCAACCGTTCCTCGACCGGCACAACCTTGCCAACTGACTCGAAGATACCGCGCACCGAAGCCACGTCCTTCTCCTGCGCGCCGGCCCCAATTGCCAACGCGGTCATCCCCTGCTGTACCATTGCGGGTGTGTTTGGCATGGCCCGAATGACACGCGCTTCCCGCCCGCAGGCGTCGGTGATTCGGCTGATCGGCACCCCAGCCACGATTGACACGACGAGGGCCTTGGCCAACTCAGCTCCTACTTCTTTGAGCACTCCATCCAGCACCTGTGGCTTGACTGCGAGTACCACTATATCGCCCCATGCGGCGATCTCCCGGTTCGACCTGCCAGTTTGAACTCCGTATTTCTTTTTGAGGACATCCAGCCGTTCGGCGATCGGATCGGAGACGCGAATGTGATCCGGCGTGCAGAGCTTGACAGCCAACATTCCGCCGATCAGCGCTTCGGCCATCTGGCCACCGCCCACGAATCCCACTTTCTGCGCAAGCAATGGACTAGACATGACGCACCCCAAAAATGGCTGACCCGACACGGACCAGCGTGGCCCCTTCTTCCACAGCAATGGCATAATCGTTCGACATCCCCATCGACAGTTCGTCCATCATGACGCCGGGGATTGTTTCCGCGGCAACCGCCTGTGCCAATTCCCTGAGCTGGATAAAATAGGGTCTGGCTGACTCAGCGTCAACCGTCGGCGGTGGAATCGCCATCAATCCTTTGATATGGAGATGAGTCAGGGGCGCCATCGTCGCAACCAGCCGTATCAGATCATCGGGACGAAAACCTGCCTTTGTCGACTCCCCTCCAACATTCACCTCGAGAAGAACGTCTTGTACGAGACCGGCCTCTCCAGCACGCCGATCGATTTCATGTGCCAGTTCCAAGCTATCAATCGAATGGATCAGGTCAAACAGGCCGATAATCGAGCGGACCTTCCGCCGCTGCAGCTGTCCAATAAAATGCCACCGGACTTGGGTCTGCGCAAGCGCTTCGATCTTGGGAAGCGCCTCTTGCACACGGTTTTCTCCAAGCAGTGAGAGCCCCGCATTCACCCCTTCTCGAATTCGCTCCACCGAGACGGTTTTCGTCGCCGCCACCAGCCGAACACGGCTGGGATCACGTCCTGACTTTTCCGCCGCCGCACGGACGTTCGAGAGGATACCTCGAACTCGGGCGGCGATCGATTCTTCTGCGAATACGTTCATCTTGCGTATCGGCTCTCATCATCCTGGCTGCGCGCCGGCAAAGCGCCTCTATTCTAGCGGAAGGGCCGGACAATTGGCAGAGGCACTGCCTCTCTCTCACAACGGGGCAAGACCGATGGCGCTGACCATCGTGCCGATCACTTTCCCCTCACGCCGGTAAGAAAAGAACAGGTCCTCATGACAGATCGTGCACAAATTGACGGTTGTGATGGAGTCCGGGCGTACGCCGGCACTCCGTGCCTGTTCCCTGATGAGCAGCTTCAGATCGAGATGTGCCTTGCCACCTCGTTGTCCCCGCACCACCCGATGGGAATCGGCACAGGCCTCAGGCAGTTTGTCCAAAACCGTCTGGTCTACTTCATAACAGCACACTCCGGCCGACGGACCGATGCTGACCTGCACATGCTCCGGCACTGTACCGAATCGTGACTCCATCACGCTGATAGTCTTTTCCACTATGCCCGCCACTGCTCCGCGCCATCCGGCATGTACCGCAGCGACAATCTTCCGCTTGGGATCGTGCATCAAGACAGGAACACAGTCCGCTGTCCTCACGGCCACCATGATGCCTCGTTGATCGGTGACCAAGGCATCCCAGCCGCCGGAAAACCGATCTGACGACGTCAGGGCACGATCCACGACAAGCGCATCAGTTCCATGTACCTGCTTCACGGAGAGCATCCAGGACGATCGCGCGGCGCCTTCGAGTTCCTGGGCCGGAGCAGGAGCCCCGACTTCATAAGCAAGCCGGGCGGCATGCCGGCGTGTCCCAAAAAAGTGGCGCACGCCGCTTCTCGCGGATGCAAAGGCCGGAACGGTAATGACCGAGTCGCTCGTCATCGATATCCCCATCGAGGATGATGGCACATGATCTCAACGGATCACTGGATCAATCCGCCTGTTTCCGGAGAAACGTCGGCACATCCCATTCATCGTCCGCCGCCAGTGCTGCCCGATCGATGGACTCCCGGACATCGTTCATTCGCCGCAAGAACGTTGGGCGGTCGAGATCCTGCGCCGGACGATCGGCGGCCCCAGCCGCACTCACCCCGGCCAACACGGGCTGGGCCGTTTTCGGCGCCCGGACCGCTGGACGATCCGCGCCCACTGCCGGCGCAACATCAGCTTCTGGCTCGAACCCGGTCGCAATGACGGTAATGACCAGATCCTCTCCCAGATCAGGATTGATGACTTGGCCGACGATAATATTGGCTTCGGGATCGGCCGTCTGCTGAATGATAGACGCGGCTTCCTCGACTTCATGAAGCGACATACTCGGTCCGCCGGTGATATTGAGGAGCACTCCGCGCGCGCCTTCTACGCTGCCTTCCTCGAGCAGCGGGCTGCAGATAGCCTTTTGAGCGGCGTCAATCGCCCGATTCGGACCACGTGACACTCCCATGCCCATCACGGCTCGTCCCGTATGGGACATCACGGTGCGCACGTCGGCAAAGTCGACGTTGACATGCCCTGTCGTCGTAATGACGTCCGCGATGCCTTGAATGGCTTGCCGCAAGACATCGTCCGCGACTTTGAAGGCCTCCAAGAGTGGCGTCGATTTGTCGACGATCCCCAATAGCCG
>DCZO01000035.1:138209-196148 GCA_002331335.1 Nitrospira sp. UBA2082
TGCCCTTCATATTGAAACGGCTTCGTCACCACACCCACCGTGAGAATCCCCATTTCGCGGGCAATACTGGCGACGATCGGCGCGGCGCCGGTGCCGGTGCCCCCACCCATTCCGGCCGTGACAAACACCATATCTGCCCCTTCGAGGCACTCCTTAATATGGTCTTTGCTCTCCATCGCCGCTTCCTTACCGATTTCCGGCTTGGCTCCGGCGCCCAACCCACGCGTTCGCTCCGGCCCCAGCTGAATCTTATACGGTGCCAGAGAGCGGTCGAGCGCCTGGAGGTCCGTGTTGCCGGCAATAAAATCAACTCGAGCCAGCCCGGACGTGATCATTGTGTTGACCGCGTTACATCCGCCTCCGCCGATGCCGATCACCTTGATGCGGACCGGTGACAGCACATCTTCCTTGAATGAAAACATCAAGACACCTCCTCACCTCTCCCTGTGTGACAACGTCGTGGCACACAAGGGCTCTGAGTTAAAAGACCTCGAAGACTCGCTTCGTCCATCCCATCATTTTGGCCCAGGCTCCTCCGCTGTGAAGCCCCGCTGTCTCCAAGTCATCCGTATGCCGGCGGGCTTGCAGCAACAACCCGACCCCCGTCGCATAACTCGGGTGGCCGACAATGTCCCGAAGCCCTCCGACGCCGGAAGGCACCCCCCTGCGCGCCGGCAAGTTCAACACTCTTTCGGCCGCATCCGGCATACCTTCCAGGAGTGACGTCCCGCCCGTGATCACCGCACCGGCGCCCAGCATTCCTTCATAGCCGGCGCGCGCAATCTCTCGCCGAACCAGTTCAAACATTTCTTCGACGCGTGGCTCGAGAATCTCCGCGATGTCTCGCCGTGAGAAGGTTCGGGCCGGACGATCGCCGACGGATGGAACTTCGACGATTTGATGGCCGGTGACCAGTTCGGTCCGTGCCACACCATGCTGCGTCTTGATTTTCTCCGCTTCGGTTTGCGACGTGAGCAAGCCGATCGCTAAATCCTTCGTGAGGTTCTGTCCCCCGATGGGAAGCACGGCCGAATGCCGAATGCTGCCGTCAAAAAAAATGGCGAGATCGGTGGTTCCGCCGCCCAAGTCCACCATGGCCACTCCCAATTCACGCTCTTCCTGGCTCAGCACCGCTTCACTGGAGGCCAGCGGCTGGAGGATGATATCCACGACGTCGAGCCCCGCCCGATTGACGCTCTTGATGATATTTTGCGCAGATGTCACAGCACCCGTAATCACGTGCACGTTCACTTCGAGGCGATTCCCCGACAGGCCCAATGGTTCGCGCACGCCTTCCTGCCCGTCCACCATGAACTCTCTGGGCAACACATGCAGAATCCGGCGTTCATGCGGGATCACCGCCAGTGTGCGCGCGCTTTCGATTGCCCGATGAATGTCTTCGCGCGTCACCTCGGCGCGCTTCAACGCAACGACACCTTTGCAGTTCTCGGCGGAAATATGGCTGCCGGCGATGCCGGTGTAGACCGAGTTGATCTGCACCGCCGCCATCAACTCCGCTTCCTCGACGGCCTTCTTGATCGATTCGACCGTGCTCTCAATATCGACGACGACGCCTTTGCGGAGTCCCCGGGAAGGGCTCGATCCGACTCCGATCACGTTCAACGCGCCCGCGTCGGTCACCTCGGAGACGATCGCGCAAATCTTGGTCGTCCCGATGTCGAGCCCGACAAGGATGTGTTCTCGTTTCGGCATCGCCCTCACCCCCTTTCCCGCACTACAACCCTGTTCTCGTACCGAAGATCCACGTCGTTGGCTCCGTCGCCAGCCCCGTCGAAGTTCAGCATCTTCACGACCGGCATAACCTGCTGAAACCGTTGCCATTGATCGCCGAGGCCGTCCTCGCCGAAGTGAAACTGCACGCCTCGAACGGAGGCAACGAGATTCTCAGAATCCGCTGCGTTCACATGCAGCCGCCCCTCATAGGCCAGCCCCATAAGCCGTGCCAGCTCGACGGCCGCCGCGACCGCTTGCCGCACCGCCTCATCACCACGTAACAACTTTTTGGGATCGATGCCCGTCACCATCGGCAACGAGCCGTCGTCCGTCTGAGCCAGCCGAGCAAGCACACGGCCCTCTTTATCGCCGAGAAAATTCTCTCCGCCCGCCCGAACGACCACCGCGGGTTTTCGCTCGACCACCGAGATTCGCAATTCATGCAACGGCACTCGGGCGACCACCGCTTCCTTGATCCACGGATGGGCTTCCAACCGCGCCTCGACAGCAGACGTGAGGACATGATGAATCGGCATGCCGGGCTTCACCCCGGCCAGATCGAGGATTTCCTGCCGGTCGACGCGATGCAGGCCGTCCACGGTCACCGTGTGAATCTCGAGCAACTCTCGGAGGAACGGCCCAGCCTGTTGCACCCCCACGGTAACAGCCCACGTCATCACTCCCACAGCAGCCATCGCACCTCCCCACCGGACGACGGGCTTCCATCCGGCCAGAGTCCGGATCCGCTTGACTTCCGCCTCCTGCCCCACGCGCGAATCCTTCCACTGATTCTTTCGTGGGCCCGGAGAAGAGACGCGTGGGCGCTTCCGAAACATGTTCCTCATTCCGGCTCCTTATTCGTCGCCTGCACAAGCCGCTCGGCACGAGCAAGCGCCGACTGCAATATCCGCACGACCAGTTGGTCGTAATCGAGCCCGGCCCGCGCCGCCGCCATCGGCAGCAGGCTTGTTTCCGTCATGCCCGGCACAGTATTGATCTCCAGCACATAGGGACGGCCCTTGGGGGTGATTCGAAAATCGACGCGGGCGGCTCCTTCACAGCCCAACACCTGAAACGTCCGGCGGCCCATTTCCCCGATCTGCTTGAGGATTTTGGCCGGCAAGGGCGCCGGGCAGAGATATCGGGTCTTCCCCTTCTGATACTTGGCGGAAAAATCGTAAAATCCGTCCGGCGCGACGATTTCGACAGGCGGCAGCACGCTCAGCGTACCGTCCGGGCTCCCTAAGATGCCGACCGTCAGTTCATGTCCTGGAATAAAGGCCTCGACCATGGCGTCCGGATCATACTGATGCGCCAGCGCCAGCGCCTCCCTCCATTGGCCTGCCCGGCGTACGATCGTGACCCCGATCGTCGAGCCCTGGGAAGCCGGCTTCACCACCACCGGCAATGTCAGCTTCGCCGTCTTGAGCACCTTCGCCAGCGACGGAGCATGGCCTCGCTGAACCACAGTGCCCGGCGGAACGGGAATCGCATGCGCGGCCAGCAATGTTTTCGTCACTACCTTGTGCATACCGACTGCGCTCGCCTGTACACCCGACCCCGTATAAGGCATGCCGATTGTCTCAAGAAACCCTTGGATTGATCCGTCTTCGCCGCCCGGTCCATGCAATGCCAGAAAGGCGATGCTTACCTGATGGTCTTTCAAATCCTGCGACAGACGGTCGGTCACATCGATCGCCACAACGTCGTAGCCGCAACGACGCAACGACTGGCACACCGCCTGCCCGGTGCGAAGAGAGACCTCCCGTTCGGAAGACCGGCCCCCCATCAACACGCCGATCCGTTTGCCAGTTACCCGTGCTTGCTGTTCCACGGTTTTCTCAGCTCGCATCACGCTTGCCCCACAACTTTCAGCTCGAGTTCCAATTTCACACCGGTCTTCCTGGCCACCTGCGCGCGGACTTTTCTAATGAGCGCGAGCACGTCTTTGGCGCTGGCATGGCCCTGGTTCACGATAAAATTGGCGTGCTTCCGTGACACTTCCGCATCGCCGACATGTGCGCCTTTGAGTCCCGCCGCTTCGACGACCCGACCCGCCGAATCGTTCGGTGGGTTCCTGAACACGCACCCGGCGCTCGGCAATGTGAGTGGCTGGGTATCCCGTCGATAGCGCAAATAGTCTTTGACGACCTTCTCAATATCAGACCGGACACCCGGCTTGAGTTGGAGCCAGACTCCCGCCACGATTCCGGCCGGAAGCGCTGCCCGTCGATAATCGAAAATAAGATCCCGTGCGGGGCAATCGAGGACCGTGCCGGTCGGAGTCACGATGCGAACCGCCTTAACTGAATCTTTCATCTCTCCCAGCCTGGTGCCGGCGTTCATCACCACACACCCTGCCACAGTTCCTGGAATGCCCGCTGCCCATTCCAGCCCTGCCAGTGACCGGCGGATGGCATAGCTGATGAGGGTTGGCATACCGACACCACCTTCAGCATAGAGCACCGACCCCGGCTCTTCCTTGATGGACCGCAGCCGTGCCAGGCTGACCACCACCCCTCGGATGCCCTTGTCACGGACGAGAAGATTCGTGCCTCCCAGCACAAACATCGGAAGTTTCTGCGCAGAGGCCTGTGCAACCAATTGAACGAGGTCCTCCGGATCAGCCGGTTCCACCAGCACATCGGCGGGACCGCCGATTTTGAACGACGTGTATTCTGCAAGCGGCGCTTGGAAGCGCACTGCCCCTCTGAGGCCGGCCATTGCCTCCCGCATTCTGCGCCGAACCGTCGCACCACTTTTTTCCGCATCTCTCGTTCTACGACCACGCATTGGTTACGAAGACGGCGCGAGCCGGGCCAGAATCCCGTTCCCTGCCTTCCAGATATCCCCTGCGCCCAATGTGAGCACCAGATCGCCGGGTTTTAGATGCGGCAGGACTTGATCCGGCATCGTTTCCTTCTGCTCAATAAACGTGACCGCCGGATGGCCGGCTGCTTTAATCGTCTCGACAAGCTTGGCACCCGACACTCCCGGTATGGGTGGCTCTCCCGCGGCGTAGACTTCTGTTACGAATAGGTGATCGGCTTGATCGAAGGCATGGGCAAAGTCTTCGATGCAATCCCTGGTGCGGGTATAGCGATGGGGCTGGAAGAGAACGACCAATCGCCGTTCCCAACCCTGCTTGGCGGCCGCCAGCGTCGCTTTGACTTCCGTCGGGTGATGGCCATAGTCGTCGACGACCATGATGCCGCCGGCTTCGCCTCGGAGATGGAATCGCCGTTCAACGCCGGTGAAGGCGGCCAACCCCTTACGGATGAGATCCACGGGAATCTCTAGCTCGATCCCGATCGCGATCGCCACCAGTGCGTTCGAGACATTGTGAACGCCCGGGACAGCGAGCCGAAACGGGCCGAGATTTTTCCCCCGGAAATAGGCGCGGAATTCTGCGCCCCATTGCCTGAGACTGATGTCCGTCGCCTTGAAATCCGGCACCACCCCGCCCCGTTCGTGAATCCCGTAAGTCTGGTAGCGCTTGACGATCTTCGGAAACAGCGCGCTGAGCCGCTCGTCGTCGGCACACAACACCGCTACGCCGTAAAACGGAATCTTGTTGATGAATTCCAGGAAACTGTCGTTTATGCGCTCCATCGATCCGTAATGATCGAGGTGTTCACGATCCAAGTTCGTCACCGCTACGATCGTCGGCGATAGGCGGAGAAACGAGCCGTCGCTCTCATCCGCTTCCGCCACTAACAGATCGCCCCGTCCGAGCCGCGCATGGCTACCCAGGGCGTTGACTTTTCCGCCGATCACCATCGTCGGATCGAGTCCGCCCTGCGCCAGCACATTCGCCACCATCGAGGTTGTCGTCGTCTTGCCGTGCGCCCCTGCGATCGCCACACCGAACTTGAGCCGCATCAATTCTGCGAGCATCTCGGCCCGCGGGATTACCGGGATTTGCTTGACCTTCGCGGCCACCACCTCGGGGTTCGTCGCCGCCACGGCAGAGGAGATCACGACCACCTGCGCCTCGCCGACGTTCGACTCCTGGTGGCCCATGAAAATCTTCCCACCGAGCTCCTCGAGCCGTCTGGTGGTTTCTGATGCCTGCAAATCCGACCCGGTCACCTTATATCCCATCGTCAATAGTACCTCGGCGATCCCACTCATCCCGGCGCCGCCGATGCCAACCAGATGAATGTGCTGGGTCTTGCGAAACATCCCCATGCGCGTTACTCCTTGTCGTCCATACGATACTCGCTGCCCTTCTCCTCGTTCCGGGACAGCATTAGGCGCCTGCCGCTCCAATAGACTTGTCGCCGTCATATGTCACCCCCATCAGTGCATAACATTCGCGGACGATCGCTTCACCAGCATCGATACGCCGCATCGCCCGGCTCTTGTCGCTCATCGTTTGAAGCCGTGAGGTGTCCTGCACGATCGCGCTGATCAACTCGCTCAGTGTCGAACCGGTCAGATCGGCTTGAGACAAGACGATCGCGCCGCCCGCCGCTTCCATGGCTCGTGCGTTTTTCATCTGGTGGTCGTAAATTGCCGTCGGCAGCGGAATCAGGATCGCCGGTTTTCCACAGGCCGTCAGTTCCGCGATCGTCATGGCGCCGGCACGCGCCACCACGAGATCGGCCGTGCGCAAGACGGTCGGCATGTCATACAAGAACGGTGTGACCGCGGCCTGTACACCCAGCTTCGCATAGGCCTCCTGCACCCGCCGATAATCTGCCTCACCCGTTTGATGAGTGATCACCAAGTTGGGCACACGGGCCGTCAGAGAGGCCAACGCGTCCAGCACCGCACTGTTAATCGCCTTCGCCCCTTGGCTGCCGCCAAAGATCAAGAGGTGATAGCGTGATCCGGCCGGAGACGGTGTCTTGCTCGATCCGGATGGCGTCAAGAACTCCTGCCGAACCGGCGTGCCGACCATACGGACCTTGCTCCGGTCGAATGAACCCCCCGCCGATTCAAACGCCAGAAAAATCCGTTGCGCGAATGGCGCGATCGCTTTATTCGCCATACCTGGATAGGCGTTCGGTTCGAGAATCACTCGCGGGATCCCTCGTATCGCTGCGGCAGCCAGCATGGTCGGACTCGTATAGCCCCCCACCCCGATCACCAGATCCGCCCGGCGCCTGCGGAGAATCCCGAGCGACTGCCAGAGCCCTACCGGCACGGCAAGCAATCCGTGCAGCACGGACATAAATCCCTTCCCCATAACTGGCTTCGCCGTAATGAACAGCAATTCGAACCCTTCATGGGCAAGCACCTTCGACTCAATCCCGCGTTCCGTTCCGACAAACAGGATCTTACTGGAGGAATCCCGTCGTAGAAATTCCCGCGCCAGCGCCACAGCCGGATAGAGGTGGCCTCCGGTCCCTCCTGCGGCAATCACGACCGTCATCGGCGACCTGACCCACCGCGGCCGCTTCGCCCTGACTCTTCCCGTCCTGACTGCCGGTCTCGCGAGATGTTCAGCAAGATCCCTACCCCCACCATGCAGGTGACCAGTGAAGACCCGCCGTAACTGACGAAAGGCAAAGTCAGTCCTTTGGTCGGCACGAGCCCCGTCACCACGGAAGCGTTGATCAGTGCCTGAACCCCGATGAGCAGGGTGATCCCCATGCCGAGGTACCGTCCGAAGGGCATCCGCGCCCGCGCGGCAACCTGAAATCCCCGGACCACGAACAAGGCGAAGAGCAAGGTGATAGTCCCCGTCCCGACCAGTCCCAGCTCTTCTCCTACCAACGCCAACACGAAGTCGGTGTGGGCCTCCGGCAAGAAGAAGAGTTTCTGTTTGCCCTCGCCTAACCCCACTCCAAATGGTCCACCGCTGCCGAACGCCAGAAAGGATTGCGTGATCTGAAACCCCGCATCCGAGGCGTCCTTCCACGGAGCCAGGAACGTCATCAAACGCTCGCGCCGATACTTGGAACTGAGGACCAGCGCCAATACGACCGGTGCGGCACAGAGGCCCAGGGACACGAGATGAGAGATGCGTGCCCCCCCCAGGAACAAGAGACTGATCGCGACCGAGCCCATCACCACCACAGTTCCCAGGTCTCGCTCCAAGAGCACAAACCCTCCGAGCACCCCGGTTACAAGCAGTGGCGGTACCAGGCCGCCGAGGAAGTTCGTAATCCGGTCCTCCTTCTTTGCCAAAAAGGCCGCCAGATAGATCACGGCGATCAGTTTTGCCAGTTCGGCCGGCTGGATCGAAATCGGCCCCAAGCGAAGCCAGCGTCTGGCCCCATTCGCCACCACCCCGAACGACGGCACCAACACCAGGACGAGCAAGATGACCATGAGGCCGAGGAGGGGAATCGCTAACCGCTTCCACCAGATGTAGTCGATTCGGGACACCAGATGCAGCAGCACGAGCCCAACCGTAAGCCATATGAGTTGCCGCTTGAGAAAAAAGCCTGGGTCGTGGAATCGATTGCCCGCCACAACGGCGCTTGCACTGAACACCATCACCAGGCCGATGAGCGCCAGGATAACCGTGATACCCAGCAGCGTATGATCCATCGCCACCCGTTTCGGCGGACGCGGGCTGGACGGCGTCCACGGCAACGTCAACGTTCCGGCCGATCTCTGTGACATTTACCATCCTCAATTCGTCAAATCCGTGTGTCATCGGCCCTCACAGCAAGACGATGTCCGCGCCGACGGGGCACATCGTCAGGGCAAGCCGTTGACGAGCGCCTTGAACTGGCGCCCCCGGTCTTGATAATCAGCGAACATATCGAAGCTCGCGCACGCCGGCGACATGAGCACGACCTCGCCCGCCGCCGCTCCAGCGGCGGCCAGCTCGACCGCCTCGCGCAACGTCCCGGCCCGGTCGATCGCCTGATAACCCGTCACCGCCTCAGCGATCAGTGGCGCGGCTTCGCCGATCAAGACCAGCCGTTTGACCCGCTGGCGAATGGCGGGAGCGAGCCGCGAAAAATCTCCCCCTTTGTCGCGCCCTCCGGCGATGAGCCAAATCGGTTGGTCGATGCTCTCCAATGCCTTCAGGGTCGCATCCACGTTGGTGCCCTTCGAATCGTTGACAAATCGCACACCGCGTCGATCCCGGACGATTTCCAGCGCATGCTCCAATCCCGGAAACTCATTGAGCACGGCTCGAATCGCGTCGAGCGGACAACCGCTCAATAAGGCATAGGTCGCTGCCGCCATTGCGTTCTCGATGTTGTGATGGCCGATAATCTTGATCTCGCCGCGCCGGCACACGTCCTGGAGTTCCCCGGTGACGGTTGTCATGATCCGATCACCATCGAGATAGGTTCCGCCGGCGACATCGGGCGGCAGCGGCGGCCTCCTTGTAAAGCCAAGGACCCGGCCCTTCACATACCGTCTGAGCGCCGCCACCCGTGCATCGTCCAGATTGAAAATGGCGTAATCGGATGCGGTCTGATTGTCGAAGATCCGTTGTTTGGCCGCGATATATTCGTCGATCGAGTCATACCGATCCTGATGGTCCACAGTGACATTGAGAATCGCGGCAATCCACGGATGGAACCGCTCCACCGTCTCGAGCTGAAAGCTGGACACTTCAACGACCAGCAGGTCGAAGGGATCGGGGCGTCCCGCTTGGGCCGCATGCAGCACCTGCCCGGCCGCTTCACTGAGCGCTGTACCCAGATTCCCGCCTACGAATACACGCTTGCCGCTGCGCTGTAACATCTTGCCGATCAACGTCACCGTGGTACTCTTCCCGTTCGTACCGGTCACCGCTAGAATCGGCGCAGTGAGAAATCGCGACGCAAGCTCCAGCTCGCTTAGCACCTTCACCCCTCGACGGCGGACGCGCTCCAGTGCATCCATTCGATACGGGACCCCCGGACTGATGACCACGAGATCGGCGGTCTCCAACGCCGACTCATAGCCGCCGCCAAGACTCACCGTCACACGGGACCGGTCCAGTTGCTCAAGTATGTGACCTAATTCCGATGGGTCCTTCTTGTCGGCCACCGTGACCTGCGCGCCCGCTGCCTGCAGCAGACGAGTCGCCGCCACGCCACTCCGTGCGAGTCCCACCACTGTGACCTTGCTTCCTGCCAGTTCCATAGTCTCCGCACTCACCATGGCATCACCGCAACTTGAGCGTACTGAGGCTGAGCAGCGCCAGCAGAATCGCGATAATCCACAACCGCACCACCACTTTGGGCTCTTCCCAGCCTTTCATTTCGAAATGGTGGTGAATCGGCGCCATCAAGAAGATGCGTTTCCCCCTCGACTTGAACGACAGGACCTGAAAAATGACCGAAACCGCTTCTATTACGAACACCCCTCCGACCATGACCAGCAACAGTTCATGCTTACTGATGACTGCCACCGTTCCTAACGCCGCGCCGAGCGGAAGCGATCCCACATCTCCCATGAACACGGAAGCCGGATAGGTGTTGAACCATAGGAACCCCAGACTCGATCCCAGGATTGCCGCAGTGAACACAGCCAGCTCTCCGGCTCCCTCGATATGAGGAATCAAGAGGTATTCAGACATCAGTCGGTGACCCGTCACATAGGCCACCACAGTGTACGCGAGTGCGGCGATCATGATCGGACCGACCGCGAGTCCATCGAGGCCGTCGGTGAGGTTCACAGCATTTGAGCTGCCGACGATGACGAGCACCGCGAAGGCCACGTAGAACACGCCGAGGTCCGGCGTAAACGATTTGAAGAAGGGCACGCTGAGCTTCGTGCTGTAACCGGGCAAGAAATACAGAACGAGCGCGACAGCCAACGCGACGCAGACTTGCGCCGTGAACTTCTGCCGCGCCGTCAATCCTTTTGATTGGGCCTTCACGAATTTGAGATAGTCATCCGCGAATCCAATGGCGAAAAATCCCAGCGTGGCGCCAAGCACCAGCCAAATGATAGGCCGCGAGATGTCGGCCCACAGCAGAGTGGACAGGGTGACAGCGAAGATAATGAGGATTCCACCCATCGTCGGCGTCCCACTTTTGGCCAGATGCCGCTTCGGCCCGTCGTCACGGATCTGTTGCCCCAACTTGATCTCTTGCAACTTCCGGATCACGGACGGCGCCAGGACAAACGCGATCAGAAACGCGGTGACAGCGGCGTAAATAATGCGGAAGCTCTGATAGCGGAACACGTTCAGGAACGAAAATTCCGTATGCAGTGGATAGAGCCAGTTATACAGCATGACCTTATGACAATTTCCGCGGCCCGGCGTTCCTTACGCCAAACCTAGCGCAAAGCCGATTACGAGGCCTTCCTCGCCACACGCTTTGTTCCGTGCAGTGCTTGGACCACTTGTTCCATCTTCATCCCGCGCGATGCCTTCGCCAGGACAACATCTCCCTGTTTCACGACAGCTTTTGCGGCGGTGGCGGCGGCCGACGCATCTGGCACCAGAATGATCCTGTCCCGATCGAACCCCGCCCGTTCCGCTCCTTCCGCCAAACTCCTGCCCAACGTGCCACAAACGATAAGCTGATCGATGCCCTGCTGCGCCACGAAAGCACCGACCTCCCTGTGCAGCGAGGCGGCATCAGCTCCCAGTTCCAGCATGTCGCCCAATACGGCGATCTTCTTCCGCCCCTCGCCCCTTTGCACCAGCAACTGGACGGCGGCCTTCATGGACGCCGGATTCGCATTGTAACAGTCGTTGATAACCGTGACTCCGTGGCTGACGAAGACTTGCGACCGCATCGCCGCAGGCCGAAACCGGGAGAGCCCCTGTGCGATGACCGCTCCCGGAAGACCGAGCACGGCGCCGACCGCCGCCGCAGCCAGAGCGTTGCTGATGTTGTGAGCGCCCTGCACGTGAATGCGGACGATGGTGTGGCGCACCTTCCCCGGCAACAATAACCGAAAGATCGAGCCGTTACGCCCATCGGATTTCACATCCATGGCGCGGACATCGGCCTTTGCAGATAACCCAAAGGACATCAGGCGGCATCGGGCCCTTGCCGCCAGGTAATCGTAGTAGAGATCATCCGCATTCAATACCGCTGTACCTTCGGGCGGGAGCAAGTCGAGCAATTCCGCTTTCGACTGTGCAGATCCCTCCATGCTTCCAAAAAATTCCAAATGGTCCGGACCGATATTCGTAATGACGCCGATGGTAGGCCGCGCCATTTCGCAGAGCCTGGTTGTCTGGCCGATCTGATCGACCCCCATCTCAATGACCGCCCCTTCGTGACGCCCATTGAGGTGAAAGAGTGTCTGCGGAACTCCGATACGATTGTTGAGATTCCCCTCCGTCTTCAGAATCTTCCAACGATGGGCCATCACGCTCGCGACCATTTCTTTCGTGGTCGTCTTGCCATTGCTTCCCGTCACCGCCACGACCGGAATATCAAACCGGCTCCGATGGTGAGTCGCAAGCTGTTGGTACGCGAACAACGGATCGCGGACACCCAGGATAAACGGCACTGTCCGCTTCGACGCCGGTTTGACGGCGAGCGACCCCACGGGATACGCATCGTGGACGATCGCGCCCACGGCTCCCCGCGACAACGCAGCCCCGACGAAGTCATGTCCGTCGAAGCGATCACCCTTCATCGCCAAGAACAGATCGCCTGGGCGAATCGACCGGCTATCGATACTGATCCATCGGATCGGCAACTTCATCCAGCCAGACGTCTCGCCGGCCAAAACCTTGGTGCTGATAACTTCCCTCAACTCTTCGACGGTAAATAGCGGCATGAGAATCCCCTGTTACGCCCCGCGGACGTTGACTACGTTACGCACGAGGCCTATACCGTTCGATGGCTTCACGCGCCACCTCGCGGTCGTCGAAATGGAACTTCTCCTTCCCGATGATCTGATAATCTTCATGGCCCTTACCGGCAATCAACACCATGTCGCCGGCACGTGCCTCCCGCACCGCCGCTTCGATCGCTTCCCGCCGATCAGCCACTTTCCGATACTGGACGAGCGGCCGCTCTTTCAGTGCCTCAGCCACGCCGACTTCCACTTCTTGCAAGATAGAGTGCGGGTCCTCCGTTCGTGGATTGTCCGATGTCAGGACAACGACATCACTGTACCGCACGGCAGCCTTTCCCATCTTCGGCCGCTTCCCACGGTCGCGGTCGCCGCCGCAGCCAAAGACCGTAATGAGACGTCCGGTTTTCAACGCCTGTGCAGCCGTCAGTAGCCGGATCAGTGCGTCTTCCGTATGGGCGTAATCGACGACCACAGTGAACGCCTGCCCCGCTGTCACGCGCTCGAATCGTCCCGGCACATTGGTCACCTGTCCCACCGCTTCACGCACCTGATCCGGCGTCGCCCCTTCATGGAGCGCAACTCCGATAGCGGACAGCAGGTTGTACACGTTGTGCTCACCCACCAGATGGCTCTCGACCGGAAAGGACCCGGCAGGGGTCGCCGCGGTAAAGGTCGTTCCCCCGAGCGACAGACGTACGTGTTCAGCCCGAAGATCCGCTTGGGCTTTTAGCGCATAGGTCCAAACCGGAACGGGACACAATGCTTTGATGCGCGGCCCCGCCGGATCGTCCACGTTCAGAATGGCGCGCTTGTGAGGCTTATGCGTGCCGGTCAATCCGGTGAAGAGCCGCACCTTCGCTTGGAAGTACTCTTCCATGGTCTTATGAAAATCGAGATGATCCTGCGTCAAGTTAGAAAAGACGGCAACGTCGTATTCGCACCCGGCGGTGCGGTCCTGAGCCAGAGCATGGGAGGAGACCTCCATAACGGCGGCAGTACAGCCACCTGCCACCATCTTGGCCAGTAATTGTTGCAACTCGAGCGCGCCCGGCGTCGTGTGCGAGGCCGGAACGGTCTCGGCGCCGATCTGATAGGCCACCGTCCCGATCAGCCCGACCCGTCGGCCCAACGCTTCCAGTAAGGCCTTGCATACATAGGAGGTCGTCGTCTTCCCGTTCGTCCCCGTCACACCGATCATGCGAATCTTCGACGAGGGCTCTCCATAGAATCGGCTACCCAGAAGGCCCAGCGCCTTGCGGGAGTCCGCTACTCGAACAAACGGAACTGACGGAGTGCCCACCGGCTGCTGCGAAACCAACCCTGCCATTCCGGCTTCCACCGCCGCCATAATGAAACGATGTCCATCAACCTGTTCGCCCCTTACTGCGATGAACACACTTCCGGGTTGGACGGACCGGGAATCGTCGGTGAGGGCGCGCACCGGTACGGTGTGATCGCCCCCGCTCTCGATGATCGCAACCTGTCCCTGAAGCGCCTGGAGCATTGATGCAAACGTCATGTATCGTTCCGCTACACCTCGACTATGACCCGCCGGCCGCCAGCGCAAGCTTGACCGGTTCCGGCGAAGAGACCCCCAAGTAACTTAACGCCTGTTCACCGACACGATTGAAGACCGGCGCCGCCACAGCCCCACCCCAGGCTTCTCCCTGCGGCTCATCGATCACGACAATCATGGCCAGTCGCGGATTGTCCGCCGGCACATACCCGACAAAAGAACTGACGAACTTGGAATCCGAATAAGTTCCTGTGCGTGGATCGATCTTTTGGGCAGTTCCGGTTTTCCCGGCGACGCGGAATCCGGAAATCGCGGCTTTCCCACCAGTTCCATCGGTGACAACTCCTTCAAGAATCCTGGTCACCGCACGCGCCGTTTCCGGCGAGATCACCCGCCGTCTCACATGGGGAAGGATCTGTCGCATCACCTCATCCTGGGCGTCGCGGATTTCCGACACGACGTAGGGCTTCATCAGTTGCCCACCATTGGCGATCGCAGCAATCGCCGTGACCATTTGCATCGGAGTCACACCGACCTCTTGCCCCATCGAAACGGAGGCCACGGTTCGCCGACCCCAGGCTTTGGGGTTTTTCAGCAAACCTGTCGCCTCTCCCGGAAGATCGATCTCTGTCCGCGCCCCAAATCCAAAGGCCTGGAGATACTGGTACAACCGCTGATCTCCCAGCGCTATGCCGGCCTTAGCTGCACCGATATTGCTGGACTTCTGAATAACCTGCGCGAACGTCAGCCAGCCAAGCTTTTCATGGTCGTGAATGACGGTACTCGCGATGGCCATGCTCCCCTGCTCTCCGAACACCAAGGTATCCGGCTTCATCACCCGTTCTTCAATGGCCGCAGCGGCAAGGATCGCTTTCATGGTGGAACCAGGCTCATAGGCATCCGTCAATGCGCGATTCCGCCAACGGTCTGGACTCAGGTTGGAGAGGACGTTGGGATCAAAACGGGGGCTGACTGCCAATGCCAACAGGGCACCACTGTAAGGCTCCAGCACGATCATCGTCCCGGACTTTGCCTGAGCGCGGACAACCGCATTGTCCAATTCTTTTTCCACAATGTACTGAATCACTTCGTCGACCGTGAGCACGAGGCGATGGCCAGGTGCAGGAGCCTGTTCGGTCTGCTGTCCCTTTGAAAACACCGTACGGCCCTTCGCATCTCGCTGTAACACGGTTACCCGTTTCTCACCCTGCAATTCGGTGTCATATCGGCGTTCGATACCCTCCAGCCCCTGGCCATCCATTCCTGAAAAGCCCAAGAGATGAGACAGAAGGGGGCCCTTGGGATAAAACCGACGCCCCTCCATGACCACACCGATACCCTCGACCCGCGTCCGCTCGAACCACCGCCCCTGTTCAGGGTCCAACTTTCGCGCCAGCCACACGAACCGGCGATCTTGGCGAAGCTTCTGCTCCAACTCATTGGCCCGAACATGGAGCACCGGCGAAAGCACACGTGCCGTTTTGGCCGGACTGTCTACATCGGTCGGCACACCAAATACGGACGGCACTTCCAGATTCATCGCCAAAACTTTCCCATTACGATCGACGATCGTGCCACGAGCCCCTTCCAGCGACACAGTTTTTTGATGCTGGCGGTCCGCTTTTACCGTCAGTTCGGCGGCCTGCAAGACTTGGAGCGTCACTAACCGGAAGAGGACAATGCCAAATCCTCCGAGGAGCACCAACAGCATCACGTAGCGACGAGTGCGCCGAAGAGGGGCAGCCACTATCTCCTCACATCGAACGGTTCATGCTTGGCGACACGCAGTTCCACTGGAGCACCTTGGATGGGCGGTACAGCCAAAGACTCGGCTTGCACCACAATGACCTGCCCCCTCTGAGGCGGGGCCATGCCGAGCCGTTCCGTCGCGACCTTGGCGATCCGATCAGGCGCACTGAGCGCGGAAACTTTGACACGAAGTTGATCGCGCTCACGTTCGAGTATCGTCTTTTCCTGCTTGAGTCGCTCGACCTGATACCCTACCCGCACCATGTCCACCCGCTCCCACACGAATAGAAATACCAGACACAACCCCACACACATCGCAAGCAGCCTCATGCGGCCATCCTTTCCGGCAACCTTTCGGCCACCCGCAACTTCGCGCTCCGAGCCCGCGGATTCTCCCGGCATTCCTGCTCAGAGGGAAGAATGGGTTTCTTTGTGAGCAGCGCCAGGCGCGCAGCGGGACCTTGCGCTAACGATCGAAAGGTGTGCTTCACAATGCGATCCTCCAGAGAGTGGAACGAGATCACACAAATCCTTCCCCTCGGTGCTAGGACATCGACGGCATCCCGAAGCGACGGCTCCAGCCATTCAAGCTCACGATTCACGGCGATCCGAAGCGCCTGAAATGTCCTCGTGGCACAGTGAATCCGTCCGTGTCGATAGGCGGGCGGTACGGCTCCTGAAACAAGAGACGCGAGCACGCCCGTCGTCTGGATCGGCCCACGATTTCGCTCACGCACAATCGCACGAGCAATTCGGCGCGAATAGCGCTCCTCTCCATATTGGAAAATGATGTCGGCGAGTTCTTGCTCCTCACGGCTGTTCACCAAGTCCGCTGCCGTCTCGCCTGCCTTTTGGTCCATGCGCATATCGAGCGGTCCGTCTTGCATGAAGCTGAACCCGCGGGCGGGATCATCCAGCTGGGGCGATGACACGCCGAGATCGAAGAGTACGCCTGCCACGGTTGGCACCCCTATTTCCCCAAGAAGGTTTTTCAAGTCCCGGTAATTTCTCTTTCTCAGGACCACCCGCTCCCCAAATCTTGCCAGTCGCTCTTGAGAAAATGCGATCGCTCGAACATCTTGATCCAATCCGATCAGCTTCATGACCGAATCAGAACCATCCAAAACCATTTCGGCATGCCCACCATATCCCACCGTGCAGTCCAGGATGGTCTTTGGATCATCGTGCATAAGCCATTGCAATACTTCTCTAACTAATACTGGTCTATGCACAGGCTCATCTTTTCGTTATTTCCCATTTAACCCCACTTTTACCCACGCAGCCGGGAGTATACTCCCGAAAATCTTGTTGTCAATGGGAATTTCATTGATTGGACAGGTGCTTATGGATGGTCACCCTCTGACCCAATAATTGATGTTTCATTGACTTCTCCAGGCTTGGGCTAGAAAATGACCGTATGCGTACTCCAAACCTACAGGCATCGAAGGGTCCCGTCTTTCTCTCGATTGCGCTCGCCATATGCTCCCTCTCTGGGCATTTCTTGATACCGGGGGAAGCGCCCGCGAAGGAATTCAATCCGGAGAATCCACTCAATACGCCTGCGCCAATCTATTGGTGCCCCGGAAAGACTCAGGATCAACAAATCTCGACGAAGAAAGGCGCCGGCTGCGAACCCCTGTACGATCAACAGGCGAACGAAACCTTTCGAAGCAAAGCCCAAAAACAGGGCTATGACCTTCCGGACCGTGACCCGATCAAAATTGTGGAATTGCAGAATGACGCCTCAAAGTTCTCGGAACGCTACCGGAACTTTCTGTCCTGCTGTGTGACATCCGACGAGGCTCCGGCGGAAATCGTCGAGTTGATCGACGAAGCCAACCACATTCTCAAAGCTGTCCAGCAAAAAGGCATCTACAACTCAACGGGGTTTGGAATCGGAAGCCGTGCAGACGGCAGCCCTGGCACCAGCCCCGGCAACGGAACCGGCAACGGTGGTTTAGGCGGGGGGCCTGGACAGGCGCCGAAGCTCGGCACCTTTGCACGCCAATACACGCTCAGCGAGATCGTTGGGACGGTGGCTCGGGCACGGAATGATCTGTTTGCTCTCAGAGATCGTCTTGAGAAATTAAGAGAGGCGCGCCAAGACGTTGAGGGTGTGGACTACGAGCGAAGCGGCCGGGTGAAGCAACAGCTGGATGATGAAGAGGATGCAATCCGGAAAGAGTTTTCTTCCAAGAAGCCGCCGTCATCCGCACCCACAGGCATGGAAATCCAAGACACCACGCTGCGCTCCCGGATCGGCGGCGACATCGAAGACACCAAACTGAATGCCAACTTCGGAGCGGATATCGGCGCCTCCGTGTCTCCCTATAGCAATGTCGGGGAATCGCTCCGTCCACGGCGAGGAGGCGACATTCACGACAGCGAATTGTCGCATCGGCCCGGGACAGATCTTCAAGACACCACGATGCCCAGCAGCACCGGATTCGAGGTTGATCACGCGCAAAACCGCGACGGTTCCTCGACTGTTCAACGCCGCGGGGTCGGTCCCTCGATCGGGGATTCGGGCCTCAACACGAAGCGCCGGTAAGTTCCGTTTCGATCATCCCTCCCGCACAGTCGGCATCGGCTCCCACATTTCCCCCGCATTCACGCTGCGATACAAGCCACTGCCGTTGGTGCCGGCATAGAACAGGTTCGGATCCGTCCCGCTCTGCGCGATCGAGCGGATATTCGTCGTCGCAAGCCCGTTATTCAGCGTCTTCCACGTCTCACCGCCGTCTTCACTGCAATGCACCCCATCCCGTCCGGCGAGATAGATCACGTTCTTTCTGGCGCGATCCAACACCATCGCCATGATCATCTGGTCGGGCAACGATGCGCCGATCCGCTGCCATGCCTGACCGCCGTCTACAGTCTTATAGAGCCCGCTCAGCGTCGCGGCATACACCGTATCCGGCTCGAAGGGATCGACCAGAATCGACGTCACGTTCAGCGCGCGCGACGTTTTCACCATGCCCGGCGGCACCAATCCATTGTTCACCTTCTCCCAATGGCCTGCTTGATCGACCGACTTGTACACACCGCCGCTCGTACCGGCATACAGAATCTGTCTCCTCGTCGGATCCATGCCGAGCGTCACGACCATGAGGACTTCCTTCATGCCGTCCATCCGCTTGGACCAATTCTCGCCGCCGTTCTTCGTTTCATATACGCCCATCGTCGTTGCGAGATAAATATGTTGATTGTCGGACGGATCGAAGAGGAACTGGTTGACGACCGAGGTAATCGTTGCATCGTCCAGCCCCGTGCGCATCGAAATCCAGCGCTGGCCGCCGTCGTGGCTCTTAAAAACCGCGTCGCCTTTCGTACCGGCATAGACCGTGGCCGGATACACTGGATCGACCGCCATCGAAATGACGCGCGAATAGCTCATGCCGCGCGACAAATTCGTCCAGGTCCGGCCGCCGTCCCGTGTCTTATAAATGTAGTCGTTCGTAGCGACGTAGATGATGTCGGGGCTCTTGGGATGCAGTTGAATGACGACGATCGCATCGCTGCGATTGCAGCCGAAGAGCGCCCAGATAACGAGCAGAAGAAGTCCTGATCCTATCAACTGTCTAAGGATGGTCAGGTGACTCCCAACTGCGCGCATGCACCGAGCGCCTACCATAGTGTGACCGTCCAATTGACCCCGCGTGCGCGGGGCGCGAGCAAAGGGAGTTACCTGGCCATCCTCTTTATCGATAATTCGCAAACTGCAAGTCGATTCCGAAGTCTTTTCCTTTCAAGAAGGCGATCGCCGATTGCAGCTCGTCCTTGCTCTTGCTGAGCACCCGCACCTGCTCGCCCTGAATCTGCGCCTGGACTTTCAACTTCGAATCCTTGATCGCCTTCGTAATCTCCTTGGCCTTCTCCGACGCGAGTCCGCTCTGAATCTTGGCCGTCTGGCGGACCGTGGCGTTCAACGCCGGCTCCACTGTACCGTAGTCGAAGGCTTTCAGCGATACGCCGCGTTTCACACACTTGCTTTTAATGATGTCCTGCACCGCCTTCAGCTTATAGTCGTCATCCGACACGACCACGAGTTCCTTTTCCTTCTCCTTCAGTGTGATCTCCGTCTTCGTATCCTTAAAATCGAAGCGCTGCTTGATCTCCTTCGTCGCTTGATCCAGCGCGTTCCTCAACTCCTGCATATTCACTTCCGACACCACATCGAACGAATACTGATCCGCCACGATAGCCTCCTTCATTATTCTTCACTTATTCCCCAGCGCCTATCTTATAAGCAGATGTGCGCGTTCGGCGAGCAGGAGGACGACCAGGCTGCGCCTTTCCCTTCGCACGTGGTGCGCGAGTACAGGAGATTGGCCAGGGCGCTCTAGCAACACCCTCCCCCATGCGGCAACTTGAACCCCTTCTCCTCGTCACAGCGAATCGCCGTTTGCATCCGCCCCGCCGTCCCTCCGCCTGCCTTCACCACCACTTCACTGCTCGTAAACGGCTTTTTCAGAACCACATATCCGTACCACTGTCGCAGGCTGTCGCTCAAGACGATCAACCCCAGCACCGCCACCACGGCCACCAGGACCGCGTCGAGATACAAGGCAAACGCCTGTCCCGCCGCCAGCGCCCCCGCCTTTTTCAAGAACATCCAGAACATTTCATACGAACCGGTCAGCGTGATCGTCCCCACGAAGAGCATCGGTACCGCCGTCACCCACAGATAGGGGGACTTCCACATCTTGATCAGCACCGTCGTCCCGATGCAGAGCGCCAGCGTGCCGAGCAGCTGATTCGCCGCGCCGAACATCGGCCAGATCGTCGAAATGCTCCCCGTCCCGATTAAATAACTCCAGGCCCCCACGACCACTCCGCTGCTGAGCAGCACGCCGGGCAGCCAATTGATCCGGCGAAACGGCGCATAGACCCGCCCCGCCATTTCCTGGATGAGATAGCGCGCCACGCGCGTTCCCGTATCGATCGTCGTCAGAATAAAGAGCGCTTCGAAGACGAGCGCAAACTGATACCAATAGGCCATCAATCCCGACATGCCGGGAAGCGCCGCAAAGATCGAAGCCATGCCGACCGCCAACGACACGGCGCCGCCGGGGCGTCCCGCCACGTCCACTTCGACCATCTGAGACAGTTCCGCGATCCGCGTCGGCGCAAAGCCCATCGCCGACAGCGCCTCCGCCGAAAGCGTGGTGTTGATTGCCAGGTAATCGCCGGGAATCAGCACCGAGGCTGCGATCAGCGCCATCACCCCGACGAAACTTTCCAAGAGCATCGCCGCATAGCCTACCACCGCCTGCGACTCCTGCTCGATCATCTTCGGCGTCGTCCCGGACGACACCAGCGAGTGGAAGCCCGACACGGCCCCGCAGGCGATCGTGATGAAGAGAAACGGGAAGAGCGTGCCCGGAATAATCGGTCCCCCACCGTCCGCGAAGGCCGTCACACGCGGCATTTCAATGGTGGGGGCCATGAGGATCACCCCAAAGCCGAGCAGAAACACCACGCCCAGTTTCATAAACGTGCTCAAATACCCGCGCGGCACCAGGAGCATCCAGCCGGGCAGCACCGACGCGAGAAATCCGTACCCGGCCAGCAGCCACACCAATGCCGGCCGGTCGAACTCAAACAACCAGGCATAGGACGACTGCGCCACAACACGGCCGAACAGCACCGCCGCAATCAGCAGCACGACGCCCAATACCGACACTTCTGCCACCGCGCCGGGACGGAACTTTTGGAGATAAAATCCCATGATCAGCCCGATGGGGATCGTCATCGCAATGGTGAACGTTCCCCAGGCATTCTGATAGAGCGCGTTCACCACCGCGAAGCCGAGCCCCGCCAATGCCACGACCACGATGAACAAGACGGCGACGGCAGTGGCCGTCCCTGTGACAGATCCGAGTTCATCATGGGCGATCTCGGGAAGCGAGCGTCCGTTGCGCCGCATCGAAGCCACGAGGATGATGAAGTCCTGCACCGCCCCGGCCAACACCGCGCCGATCACCAACCAAAGAAACCCGGGCATGAATCCGAACTGCGCCGCCAGCACCGGTCCGAGCAACGGCCCGGCTCCAGCAATTGCCGCGAAGTGATGGCCGAACAGCACAACCTTGTTGGTGGGATGAAAATTGACCCCATCGTTTAACCGGACAGCGGGTGTGACGTGCTGATTATTGAGTTCAACGACCTGCCTGGCAATCCAGCGGCCATAAAACCGGTAGGCCAGGGTGTAGATGCACCCCGCCGCCACCACCAGCCACAAGCCATTCACTTTTTCATGGGGATTTATGGCACCCGTCACATGAGCGAGCGCGACCGCACCGAGGAAAGAGAGTAGCACCCAGAGCAGATTCACAGCCGCTTTCATGCGCGGCATCCTATCATAGTCAACCGACCAGACACCCTTCCCTCTTGCCCCTTGCCCCTTGCCCCTTGGGCCTTGGGCCTTGGGCCTTCGACCTTCCCCCTGTTTCTTTCCTCTTCCCCCTGTCGCCAGAGTCGTCATTTGGCATGCCATTTGACGACAGAGTCGACACCTGCCAGGCAACCCATTTTAAGGGTATGAGTAGCCTCCCCGGAATCAAAGACCAGCCGCCACCACCACCAACCACATCTCATTCACTTTTTCTTCGGGATGCACAAGCCCTGTCACCAAGGTCAGTGTTCTGCCCCACCTTCTTTTATTCGGCTCGCCGATCATGCTCGACGATTTCAAGCCTCTTAACGGGCATCGCTTATCCTGTTTGTGCCTGTCATCTAGCTGAATCGGTCCGCCAGCGAACGAAACCGGGAGCTGATAGAGGATGGTTGATGGGGGTGGGAAGAAACCTGAATTACTGATGGGAATGCTTGCGGAAGGGTCATAGAGCGGAGCTCCATTGCCTATTCTGCGAGCTTCTTGAACGCTCGTCCATACCGCCGATTGGCTTCGTCTAGCGCCGCGCGGAATTTCTTCTGGCGGGCTGCATCCCGTTCCGGCGTGACGATGAGACATTTGCCGTCCGTCTTGATGTTGAGCGGCGTCTCAGCGTCAATCTCCAACAGATCGAGCACCCCGCGATCAATGACGAGGGTCAGGCTGTTGCCGTGCTTGGTCAACTTCTTAATCATGCTCATCCCTCCTCGTTGGTACTACAATGTGCGTCCATCATGTCACCATGTTCCAATGTGGTAAAGCCGACCTGACCCAAGAGAGGCTCGATCAATCCTACAGCAACTCACTCAAGCGCGAACACCGTTCCCGTTCGTCGCCAAACCACAATCTCCTTTGAGAACCCGCCTTTCTCTCCTAGACTGACCGACAGATCACCATCTACAGCGCCCGATGACGGAACAGCGGTTTGAACAACTCGTCCGCGAGCTGGAAGGGTACGCACAGGCCCATCCGGCTCAGTACAAGCTGAAGGTCGCCCTCCTCGCCTTTACCGGCTACGCCTACGTGCTCGCGGTATTGGGCACCGTCATTGTCCTGACCATCGGCTGTTTTCTCCTGATCAAAGACGGCTCAGGCGGGCATGCCCTTCTCCTGAAGGTGGACATCGCGCTCATCATCCTTGCCGCCGTGATCGTTCGTGCGCTCTGGGTACGGTTGGAACCTCCGACCGGCATCGAACTCCGGCGCGAGGACGCGCCGCGTCTCTTCCTTCTGATCGACAAGATCCGGAACGCCCTCGGCACACCGGCCTTTCACCATGTGCTAATCGTCAACGAATTGAATGCCGCGGTGGTGCAGGTGCCCAGGCTCGGCGTCTTTGGGTGGCAACGCAATTACTTACTGCTGGGGTTGCCGCTCATGCTCACCTTCACTCCGGCGCAATTTCGCGCGGTGTTGGCCCACGAGTTCGGCCATCTCGGACGTCAACATGGCCGTTTCTCCTGCTGGATCTATCGAGCCCGGGTCACCTGGTGGCGGCTGCTCCAGGAGATGACGGCGCGCAAACATTGGGCGTCGTTCGTTTTTACGAGGTTTCTGACATGGTACGCGCCGTTCTTCAATGCCTACTCGTTCGTCATGGCGCGCGAACAAGAATATGAAGCCGACCGGAACGCCGCGCGCCTTGTCGGTCCGCACTGCATGAAGGACACGCTCGCATCGCTGGCCGTCGTGGGAGGCTTGCTACGGGAATCGTTCTGGCCGTCGCTCGAGCAACGAAACCGAGAGGCCGCCACACCGCCCGAGACCTATCTGCACGATTTGGCCGGCGCGATGCAGGCGCCGGCGCACCGGGAACGGGCCCAGGCCCTTTTCGGCGAGGCGCTGCGCGAACAAACCGGCTACGCCGATACACACCCTTCGTTGGCCGATCGGTTGGCGGCGCTGGATAAGGTCCCGGCGAAGAAAGGCGCACCGGCCACTTCCCCATCGATTCCCCAATTGCTGGGATTGCATGAAGACTCAGCAGGCCGATATTACTTGGGCCAAACCTGCGACGGACTCTGCGGCCGACTGAACCGTGAATGGGCCGAACAGACTAAAGACGCATGGAAGCAGACATACGATGAGAAGCAGAACACCCAGACCCGCATGCTCGAGCTCCGAGAAAAGTCCGCCGCCGGGGAACTGGCCGAGGAGGAACTTTGGGAATACGCCACGACGGTCGAGGCGCTCGAAGGAGGAGAAGCGGCTGTCCCACTGCTCCGTCAATTGGTAGACCGTTCACCAGACCATGTCAGCGCCAATTTCGCGCTCGGCCGACTGCTTCTGGCGCAAGGCGATCGGACAGGGTTGCAGCGGCTCGAACTGGCCACGGCAAAGGACCGGGACTCGTTTCTCTCAGCTGCGGCATTGGCGGAAGAGTTTCTGATCCGTACCGGGCAACACGAGGAAGCGGCCGGCTATCGCGAACGGGCCATGCAACGCCGCGAGTTGCTCTCACGGGCAGAAGAAGAACGGCAGTGGATCACACCATATGATGCGTTCCTCCCGCACGACCTGTCACGTGACGCGGCCCGGGCTCTCGCGAACGAGCTCTCTGCCCTCGAAGAAATCGGAGAAGCCTATCTCGTGCGAAAACAGGTGCGGCTGATGCCGGAGATCCCGGCTTACGTGCTCATCGTCATTCCCACGTATCATTGGTATGAATGGCGCAAGGAGGAGAAGAACGAGAGCCTGCTCACGCGGCTGTCTCAGGAAATCACGCTCCCGAGCCACACCTATATCATCGTGCTCGAGTCACAGATCAAGCGCCAGTGGAAGAAGAAGGCTCTAAGGCTCATCCCCGCCCTGAGACTCACCCCCAGGTCAACCGACGAGGCATCCGAACAGGCCGCTGCGTAGTCCGTCAGTTACGGTGCCAGCGAATCGTTCCCTCTCTCCTCCCCCGCGAAAGGGGGATTCATCCGTTCAGACTGGCTCGCGTAGACTGCCCCTCCATGGAACCGGTTCGCCCGTACCTACGCGAGCACTACCGTCTGCCACTCTCCGTCACCTATCCGGTGATGTATTCCGATCGTGCGACGATCGGCGAGGGAACGGTGACGAATCTCTCGGTGTTCGGCTGCACGATCGAATGCACGGGTGCCGCCCGGGACAACGCCACACTGCTCGTGCGGCTGCTCCTGCCTGACCAGAAAGAATCGCTCGCCATCGAACACGCGGAAGTCCGGTGGGTAAAGGGCAACCGGATGGGATTGCGATTCGGCAAGCTGGAGCGAACGGCGGATCTCCGCTTGCACATGTTCGTGTGGGGTCGCCTGCTCGATCGGCTGCAGGAGCTCACGCAGGAGGGCGCTGTTCTCCCCTATTCTTGATCCTCCTGCCGTACCACGCCTTTGCCCACCGTTGCCAAGCACAGCAATCCGATCCCAATCCAGACGAGCTCGCGAAACCGGCGCAGCAGAGCGAACGTCAAACCGGTGACGTCACTGTAGCCGAAGGCTTGGAGGAGCAAGACATTGCCTCCGTCCTGGGCCCCCAAACTACCAGGGATAAAGAAGCTTCCTCCCTTGATGAAGACGGCGAGGGCGCCAATGGAGAAGGCCGACAAGAGGCTGGTCGGTCCCCCGAGAAATTGCAGAATGATGAAGACCTCTATTGATTCGGCCATCCAACCGAAGAAATACACGACGATCGAGGCATAGAAGGCCCGTTGGTGGTGGCTGTAATAATTCTGAATCGTCCGGTCGATCGAGAGCAGATGTTCTTCCTGTGATTCCAGAAACCCGATTTTCAGCCTCAGTTTCCGGACGAGACTCAGGATCGAGGCGAACAACCCCCGCCGCTGGATAAACACAAATCCGGCGATTGAACACACCAATACCCCCACACTCAAGAGGGCGGCCGTGACCGTTTGTCCCGCCGAGTTTCCCGTACCCAGAATCAAAAACCCTAGGGCGATCCCGACGAGGATATAGAACACCTCGGCAAGGGTCATGGTGGTCTTCGCGATGACGACGGACGCGGCCCCCTCCGCTATCGGGACGTTGTATTTCTTGAGGAGATAGGCTTTAAGCGGCTCCCCGCCCAAATAGGCCGTCGGCGTCGTCATGTTCACGACTTCACCGGCGGTTCGGATGGCCATCAGCCGCCAAAAGGGGACCGCTCGCGCGGACTCGCCCAGCACGACCTTCCAGCCATAGGCTTCGATGGCGTACATGACAAAGGAGGGAATCAGGATGGCCACCAGCGCGAGCGGCCCCAGCCGGGCGGCAGCCTCGTAGATCTTGTCGGGGCCGATATGCCAGACGAGGAGACCGAGGACGGTCAGACCGAGAGTGAGTAGGAAATAGCGAAGCACGCGCGGTCAACGACTCATGACTTGGTGACGGCAACAGCGGAGGGGCGAATGGCCCACAGCATGACACAGGCAAAGACGAGGGAACCGGCCGCCGCGAACATCAGGAACCAATCGAGCATGGCGAAGAGCGCGAAGAGCACCAGCGTCACCGAGAAATCGCGGCTGGCGACATTCTTCAACATAAACTCACCCCAGGCCGCATGTTCCGGCGTTCGCCACCCGCTGGCCGACTTAATTTTCTGTGCCCGCTCCACCAAGAGAAACGACAACCCGTTCCCCAGCACGGCCACCGCCCCGAAGGCCAGGGTCTTCCAGGCTCCCGGCTGTCCGACCTGCGCCGCATAGAGTCCGGCGGCGATGCCGGCGAAGATCGCCATGTGCACGACGTTGTCCATGGCGATATCGAGCCAGGCCCCGAACGGCGACTCCGTAAATGTCAGGCGCGCCACTTCGCCGTCGCAACAGTCGATGACCGCCGCCAGTTGAAACAGCAGCGCCGCGGCGACACCCGCCGCATAGGTCCCCATGGCAAATCCCCCGGCCGACACGAACCCGATCAGCGAGGCCACGATCGTCACGGCATTGGGCGAGAGCCCGGCGGCAAGAAACAGGCGTGTAAACCAGCGAGAGAGTTTGCGATTGAAATACCGATCGACGAAGCCTTCAGTGTCGCTCTTCAGCGAGGTGAACAGTTTTTTTTCGGCCATGGACACGTCGGCCGGCGTGCAGACTTCCTGATACCAGCTCCCGCGCTTGTCCTCCGCCGCGATCACGCGCACCCGGCCGTCCACCGCCGCCCGTTCCAGCCAACGGCGGATCGGCGGCCGGTCCCGTTCCTGCGCCCCCTGGCCCGCCGCGTTCATGAGGCCGGCCGGCAAGACCACCATTTCGGCGGCACGCGGTGCCGAATCATCGAAATGCGGCGGCGCGAAGGACGTGAACCGATCGGATTGGACCTTCAACCGAAGCCCCCCTGTCGACGGATCCGTGGACTGCCGTGGTGCCGTCTGCGCAACCACAATGGCTTCGCCGTCCCGCACCTCGTGCCGCAACCGTTCGACCAAGCCCCGCGAGAAGACCGCGTTCACCCCTGTCACCAGCGCGAAGCCGCGTACTTCCGCCGCCAAAAATTCCCACGTCCGCGGATCGTCCAACGGAAACTCCCGGAGTGGCATCCAACGCACAGGAATCGTCAGGCGCGGCCCGTGGCCCAAAGCCTGCTTGAACTGGTCTTCTTCCGGGCCGGCCAATACGATCAACTGGCGGATGCCCGCCCGCTGCAATGTGAGTACGGTCCGTTGAAACAGGCCGATCCCGACGACACTGGTCAATGGTCCCACCGAACTGACTCGATGACCGCTCGGCCCGCCGAACATACCGACCGAGGGCAGGAGGACGGCAGTAGTCAATCCTGGGATCTCGACTCGTTTCTGTAAAGCGCTCTCATTCATGGCAGATCTCTCTGATGCAATCCTCGACCCACACCCTCGCTCAAGAACTTCTCACAATTTCGGCAAAACGTCCAACTCCGCCTTCTTCACATCCTCGACGAAATCGATTTCCGTCCAGGGCAGACCACCGATCTTCTCATGACCGACCTTGACGGTGTGGAAAAACTGCAGCAAGGCGTCTTCGTACTCCATATTCCACGAGCCCTGGTCGACGTGGGACCGAAGCGACGCCACAAGATGAGGCGTATCGGCATACCGGACCCGCAGGAATCCCACGCCCTCGCCGGCATAATCATACTGTTCCGGCATCTTCTTCGAGAGGGCGATGACCCGTCCTCCCGCCACCACCACCATGCATTCCTCGCCGGTCTGCTTGACGGTTTCGTCCATCAGTAGTGCATTCTCATGCCGCGACTCCACCAGACGCCGGAGGATATCCCGATGAAACAGCACGTCGGCATCCATCACGATCGCGTCGTCGTCGAGAGCCGTGCGGGCGATCCACAGCGACGAAATACTACCGCGATGAAATTGGTCGTTGACCAAGAAATCCACCGTGACGCCGCAGGCGTCGCGCGCAACTGCGTCGCGGATCATCTCTTGCCGGTATCCGACGACGATGGTCGCGCGCGTCACGCCGAGCCCGGCCAGCGCCGCCAGGTAGCGGTGCAGCAACGACCGGCCGCCGATTTCGATCAGGCACTTGGGCCGATTTTGAGTGATGTCCCAGAGGCGCTTGCCAACACCGGCGGCGAGGATGACGGCTTTCATGACGGCTTACACGCCTGTTCGAATGCGTCGAGAAATCCGGCAAACTGCGCTTCGGTCAGCGCGCCCATATTGGCCACGCGGAAAATCTTGTTTTCCAGATTGCCCTGGCCGGAGTAGATCACATAGCCCTGCGCTTTCAGCCGGTCGTGCAACGACTGATAGGACACCCCCTCCGGCAAGTAATACGCCGTGATGGTATTCGACTGGCGGTCCGAAGGGAGGAGCGCTTTCACACCCAGCTTGGCCATCCGGTCCCGGATGAGCGTCGCCATCTTCTTGTACCGTTGTACGCGATTGGCCACGCCTTCTTCGAGCAGCTCGCTCAGCGCCTCGTCGAACGCGTAGTACACCTGGACCGCCGGCGTGAACGGGATCGTGCCTCGGCCCTCGCTGTCGATATAGTGCATGAGATGGAGATACCAGGACCGTTTGGGGTACGCCCGCATCTTCTCGACGAACCCCTTGCGCACCAGGACGAAGGACACGCCGGGGAATCCCTGGATGCACTTCCCTGCCGTGCCCGTCACCATATAGATGTGCGACTTCGCGATGTCGAGTGTCTCACCCGCCAGGGCGCTGACCGAGTCGAGCACGAAGACGCGATTCTGGTTATCGACGATCTCAGCGATCTCATGGACGGGATTGAGCAACCCGGTCGTTGTTTCATGGTGGACCATGCCGACCACGTGCACTTCCTGATGCTGCCGAAGCGCCAGCAGCAACTTGTCCGGATCGGGCCGCGCCGTCCAGTCATACTTCAATTCGTTCACACCCAGGCGGTGCAACCCGATGATCTGGGACATCCGCTCGCCGTACACACCGTTGTTGAGGATGAGCATGCGCCGGCCATGGGGCAAAGATGACAGCAATGCGGCTTCGACGGCGGATGTTCCGGAGCCGGTGATGACCACCGCGACGTAGTCCGACTCCGCCCCCGGCACAAAGGCTTTGAGCAGCTTGGTTTGGATGCGATGCAGCAGCTCCGTAAACTCCGACTCACGGTGGCAGATGTCGGGACGGAGCAGCGCCTGCCGCACACGCTCAGTAACATTGACCGGTCCAGGGTTGAGGAGAATCACTCTTCTCTCCTTCCTCTCCAGAGGGGCGTGACCAGCTTCCCTTTACTGCGCGCATTGACCGGGCACGCTCGTTCCACCCGCCCGACCCCGCGTCGCTGAAACTCCGCATGCCCGAGTCGTGCGCGGGCAGCGAGCACAAGGGAAGCTGGTCGCGCCCCTATCCTTTAATCGCGTTCATGAACCGCTTCGTCAGGTCCGGCGGATCGAGCAGAATCCGTTCCGCCTCCTCCTGGAACTCATTGACCTTGATCAGCAGCATGCTGGGCCCGTCTTTTTTCAACAGATCTTGGAACTCATACACGAGGTCGTCGCGATCGAGCACGCGGACGGTGTTCACATAGCCGGCGGCCTTCGCCACTTTCTCCAGCGGCACGACGTTGGAGATCGTCGGCTGGTTCCCGGTCGTCCCATACACCTCGTTGTCGAACACGACGTGGATGAAATTTTTCGGCTTCAGCGCGCCGACGGTCGCCAGGGTGCCCATGCCCATCAGGACATTGCCGTCGCCGTCGAATGTGACGACCTGCTTGTTCGGCTTGGCCAGCGCCACGCCCAACGCGATGGCCGGCGCGTTGCCCATCGAGCCGATCATGTAAAAGTGCGTCGGCCGGTCGGCGATCTTCTGAGCCTCGCGAGAAGGAAAGCCGTTGCACACGACGACCGGCTGATCGGTCAGCAGCTCCAGCAGCGCCGCCATCGCTTGTGCCCGGCTGATCAACGTGCCCTGTTCAGGTCTCATGGTCATGGATGCAGCCCCTTGACGACGCCCTTGGTGATAAAGAGCGCCACGGGAATTTGTTGTTTCTTGAACGTATCCGCCACCCATCTAAAATCCTCGGCCGCCGTTTTTTCCGTCAACGTCCGGTGCGGAATTTTCATCGTATCAAGAAATTGCGGCATGACTTCGCCCATCACAAGATGCTCCGGCGCATCCTTCCCGCCTTGGCCCCGCCACGACACGATCAGGATGCAGGGTTGGCGATAAATCACGTTCAGCGAAATCAGCGTATTGAGCGACGTCCCCAGTCCCGAATTCTGCATCAACACCGCCGGCATCTTGCCTGCCATGTAGGCGCCGGCCGCCATCCCCACCGCTTCATCCTCACGAACTGCGGGGGTATACAACCGGCGGTTCATTAATTCGGCGATGATGCCTCCCAGGATCGAATCGGGCACACCGGTGAAAAAATTCACCCCCAGGTCCTGGAGCGACTGCACGAACACATCACTGTCCATCATACTGCTGTTCCTTGCTGCCCTTGCCTCGGTGCTTTTGGATGAGCATGCGGCCCAGGCGGTGAAAAAGACCGCGCATTATATGCCAGGGGCTTGTGCTTCATCAAGAAAGCGCGACGAGTTGCCTTCACGGCTTTCACATGGTAGCGTTTGCGGTGAATCGCCACGCCGTGTCTCCGACAAACGCTATGAGACGCTTCCTCTCTCCCTCGTCGTTGATCCGCCTCTGTATGCTCATGATCGGAACAGTGATTGTGGCAGAACCCCTCTGGGCCGTGTCGATGATGAACGACCCCAAGGGATTCCAGGACATTACGTGGGGAACGCCGCTGACGGCGCGCCAGGAGTTGGAAACCGTACGGTCGGGGACCCACGTCGCGGAATACCGGCGGAAGACCGAACCGTTGACGTTTGCCGGTGCCGAGATGACGAGCATCCTTTATGTCTCGATCGACGATCAGTTTGCGCGGGTGACGATCCGATACCAAGGCGAGCAGGTACACAAGCGGGTGCTCAACTTCCTCGAGGCTCAGTTCGGGCCTCTTCAGCGTGTGCCCGGACAAATGACGCGGGGGCTCAACCAGCAATACAACTGGCGCGGCTCAGACACTGAAATCAATGTGACGTATCAAGCCGGCACGGAACGCGGATACATCTTCATCGACAGCCGGACACTGGCACCGCGATTCAATGATGACATCACCGATTCGGCGGATTGATCCATCACCCCATCAGCTTCGTGGATGGACGAAGCTTGTCATGGCGGGGCTCGCAGGCGTCCTGCTGCTTCAGGGATCCCAGGCGCAGGCCGTTCCCATCATCAACGATCCCAATGGATTTGACGGCATCCCGTGGGGGGCGACGCTGTCGGATGATGACCGCTTCGTCAGCATTGAAGATACCGGACGGTTCCAGACCTATGAACGCAAAGACCATGCACCGATGCTCGGCCCGACGCCGGTCGATTCCTTGCGGTTGACGGCCTTTCAACACAAGTTCGGCCGGGTGACCGTCCGCTACAGCGGGCAGGCCGCCCATGACGCGATCCTGGCGTATCTGCAATCCCAGTACGGCCCGCTCGACCGAACCCCGGGACAAATCGCCGTCGGCCCGGTCAAAGTCTACGCCTGGCACGGGTTCCAGACGGAGGTGACCCTGCGTTTCGAATCGAATCTTGACCGTGGCATTATCTTCATTGAAAGCGCACTCCTGCGCGAGCGCTGGGGGGAAGACGTCCCCTCAACGGTATTCTAATCGGCTCGCGCCGCTCCTCTTCCGCAAACTTTCCATTGACAACCGTCCTCCGCTTTCGCATGATGGGCCCCTATGACGAACGCCGCGAAGCTCCGGGCCGCCTTAAAGAAACCTGGGGCCATAAAAATTGTCGGTGCCCACGATGCCCTAAGCGCGCGGCTGATCGAGCGCGCGGGATTCGACGGCATCTGGGCCAGCGGCTTTGCCATTTCGGCCTCGATGAAATGCATCCCCGACGCCAGCTTCATCGATTCCAGCGAACAGCTCGCCATCGAGCGGAATATCGTCGAAGCGGTGAGCATCCCCGTCATCGCCGACTGCGATACCGGCTACGGCAACGCGCTGAATGTCATGCGCACGGTCAACGACCGGGAGCGGGCCGGTGTGGCCGGCATTTGTATCGAAGACAACGTCTATCCCAAACGGTGCAGCTTCTACGCGGGCGTCCGCCGTGAATTGATCCCGATCGAAGAGCATTGCAGCAAGATCAAGGCGGCCAAGGCCGCGCAGATTTTCCCGGAGTTCGTGGTCATCGCGAGGACAGAGGCCCTCATCGCGGGATGGGGCCAGGAGGAAGCGTTGCAACGGGCGGAGGCCTACGCCGAGGCGGGAGCCGACGCGGTCTTGATCCATTCGAAATCGAAGAAGTTCGATGAACTTCGGGCCGTCTACAAAGCCTGGTCCGGCCGTGTGCCGCTGGTCGTCGTCCCGACGATTTTCGACCAAACCACCGCCGCGGAACTGGAAGAGGCGGGAGCCAAGATCATCATCTATGCCAATCAGCCGGTGCGGGCGGCGATCCGTTCCATGCAGGACGCGCTCGCGCTGATCAAGAACGATACGCGGCCCGGCGCCGCCAACAGCATCATCGTCTCACTGCCGGAGGTCTACGACATCGTCGGCGTGCCTCAAATGGAGCAGGACGAACGGAACTTCCTCCCGGTCGGCGGGGAAAAGATCACCGCCATCATTGCCGCGGCCGGATTCGAAAAGCAGTTGCTGCCGCTGATCGAGGACAAACCGAAGTGTTTACTCGACATCAAAGGAAAGACGATTCTCGATCGCCAGATCAGCGCACTCAACGAATGCGAGATCAAAGACATTGCGTTGGTTCGCGGTTACAAGAAAGAGGCGATTTCGCTTCCCAACATCCGGTACTACGACAACGACCGGTACGAAAGCACCGGCGAACTCTTTTCCATCTTCTGCGCCAAAAACGAGCTAAAGGGCCGGACGATCGTTTTGTACGGCGATATTATGTTCGACCAGGCGGTACTGGAGAAATTGCTGAAGAGCCCGGCCGACGTCGCGCTGGTGGTCGATCTCGCCTGGCTGGATGAGTCTCGCCGCAACGCACAACCGACCCACATTAATCCCGACTTAGTGTCTCTGGCCATGCCGCCCAGCACACATGCCTTGTCGCGCTTTGTCATGCCGGAGGGCGAACAGCGGATCGTAAAGATTGGCCAGCAGCTGCCCCATGAACAGGCACACGGCGAGTTCATCGGCATGGCGATGTTTTCCGAGAAAGGCACACAGACTCTCCTTGATTGTTACCGCGCAGCGCAAGAGAAGTATAACTCAACGGGCTTCCACGAAGCCGGCAGCTTCATCAAAGCCTCCTTCACCGACATGGTCCAGGAACTGATCGACCAGGGCCACACAGTGCAAGCCGTTCCGATTTTCAAAGGCTGGATGGAAGTCGATTCCTTCGAGGAATACCAAAAGGCCTGGGCCAAAATCCGACAGTAACTCTTCCTCTCCCCTCCTTCTATTCTCGGCACTGCTTCACAAGACCAGACCATTCGGGCCTCTGCTCTTGCGAGAGTGCATGTGGTTCCTCAAGCCATCACCTAACCCACTGAATTACCAAGACTAAGCTTGTGTCAAAAATCGGAGTTGGGAGACCTTTTGGGCGCCCCCCCATGAGGGGCATACCCCAGTCCCCCCATTGAGGCATGGCAAGCCCTGAGGGCCGAGGTAGGTTCAGTGTGCAGTGTAAATTCCCCATAGGGGCCGGTCCAACTGAAGGGAGGAAATCGACTATGAAACATCTCAACCTCACCTTTTCCGGCATGGACGCTAAGGAAATGTTGATCGAGGCCGGGGTCGTGACGGACCTGTGTCAAGACGGGATTGGCATCCACGCCCAACGGGCACTCAAACCCGGGATGGAACTCGCCCTCCTTATCAGCTGTCCAGACTCTGACGACCATATGTGTATTCCTGAAGCCCGGGTGGCCTGGGCGAGCGGGGACTACTTTGGCGTCTCTACCCGAACGATGACACCCGAGGACCGTGAAAAGCTCCGTCAGATGTTTGTATCGGCACGCGGTCAACCGCAGAGAGTTTCGTGATCGAGAAGGAGGTCTGTCTGTCATCGGCCCACGAGAGGAGGGAAAACCCCAGTGGGGTCCGTGGAACAATCATTGGGAGTCGCCGCTTGTGTAACCAGGAGGTCCCATCATGAAACAACTGGCAATCGTCAAACGATCCGAGCCATTCCCCGCTGCGTCAACAGAACGGCGAGGCAACCCTCGTCTCCCCGTCTCCTTCAAACTGATGTATTCGGCTATCACCAGAGGCGATGTCCTTATTGGAGACGGTACTGTCGTCGATCTCTCCAAGGACGGCTTAGGAATTCGGGGGAATTATCCGGTCCGAGTCGGATTGGAGTTGACCATGTTTCTCTATCTCCCGGACGGCCATGATCCTCTGTTCGTCCTCGAAGCCAATGTCGCCTGGACTTCAGGGAACATCTTTGGGGTCGAGTTCAAGAAGTTGTGCCTTCGCGAAGGAAACCGACTGCAGTCGTTCCTTCGGACTCAGGCTGGCTTCGAGGTTTGACCGCCCGTTGAAAACCAGCAGGTGCGCGTCCGGGGAGTGGGCGCCTTTGTTCTAACCTGCGCGTTGGCTAGAGGGTCCCCATCGGCCGCGGTCTACTCATCTTCCTCGACGACACTCTTCGCCTCTCCCAAATCCCCATTCACGAAAATCACCGGGATGTTTGCCTTCAGAGAAGTGTGCATGCTAGCTTGAAGGTTAGTAACTACTCACTTACTATGAAACGACCGCACACCGTATCACCTCGGTCATCGCGAGTGTCAGGCCCGGAGCGTCAGGCCAACCTGATCGGTACCGCCGCCTCCCTGTTCGCCTCCAACGGTTTCGAGGGGACGACGACGAAGGAAATTGCGAAGGCAGCCGGTGTGAGTGAAGCGCTACTCTTCAAACATTTTCCCACCAAGCGCGCACTCTATGCCGCCATCCTTGAGGAGAAAGCGCACTATGCGGGGCTGCGGGAAGCCGCAGAAGAAGCCGCGAGGAACAATGACGATGCCCGGCTGTTCACACTGCTGGCCGGTTCTCGAATCAGAAAAGGGGCGGACCCGACGCTGCTCCGGCTGCTGCTCTTCAGCGCCTTGGAAGGCCACGAGCTGTCCGATATGTTTTTCCGGCGGCAATACAGCATGTTTTACGATCTGCTGGCACACTACATCGGCCGACGGATTGAGGACGGTGCCTTTCGTCCGGTCGATCCGCGTCTGGCCGCCAGAGCTTTCTTCGGTATCATCGTCCACCACAGGCTTCTGCACGACATCTTCGGGCTGCCCATGCATCGGACCCACGAGGAGACCGTGAACGAATATGTGTCTCTGTTTCTCAACGGCCTCGTTCAACCCACGACTCCGACTGGGCGGATGCACTCATGAACCGCGTCATACGCCATCCGTTTGTCACCCTGGGCGTCATCCTCGTGATTACAATCGCCGCTTTGGTGGCCATCCGCCTGAGCACCGGCGCCAAGACCGACCAGCGCAACACCCGCCTCATTACGGTGGGGACCGTGTCACCGGTCAAGGAGGATCTCGACATCCGCCTCAGTTTTACGGCGGACGTGACTCCCAACCAAGTCGTCAACCTGCTCTCGCGTGTGGACGGCTATATCGCCAAGCTGCACGTGGACAAAGGTGATTTCGTGAAACGCAACCAGCTGCTGATCGAGATCGACCATACAGACTATCAGCACGCCGTCGATCAGGCGAAAGCCAACCTTGCCGCAGCCCATGCCAGAGTGGCGCAGCAGCACGCGGCCCTGCGCCACGCGACGCTTACACTCGATCGCATGAAAGCTCTGATCAAAGATCAGTTCGTCTCACAGCAGGACCTGGACAATGCGCAGGTCACATTCGACGCCGGTGTGGCCGTTCTGGAGTCGTTGCAGGCACAAGTCACACAGATGGAGGTCGCCCTCGCGCAGGCGGAAACCAACCTGGCCTACTCGTACATTCGAGCCCCGTTTGCCGGATATGTCGCCGAACGGAATCTGGACACCGGAGCCTATGTCACCGGCGCCGCCGCCAGCACCTCGACGATGTCGCGTGGAATGTTGAGCCTGCATGACCTCGACACGGTTCGTGTCCTGATCGAAGTCGTCGAGAAAGACATCCCGCTGATCACGATCGGGCAGAAAGCCGAATTGCGGGCTGAAGCCTATCCTGACCAGGTGTTCGAAGGAACGGTGACGCGTATCGTCCACGCCCTGAATCGCGCAACCCGCACGATGACGGTGGAGATCGACCTGCCGAACAAGGATCGCCGGCTGAAAGGAGGCATGTTCGCCCGTGTTGAAGTGCTGGTGGGGACTCATCGCGACGCCGTGCAGATTCCCATCGATGCCGTAAGCCGGCTGGAGGAGGCCCAGTACGTCTTCGTCGTTCGCGATGGGAAAGCCCAGCGGGTGAACGTCGAGATCGGCGCCCGCAAAGAGAACCGTGTTGAAATTGTCACCGGCCTGTCCGGCGACGAAGCGGTCATTGTGTCCGGTAAAGACCTCGTGCACGACGGCACCCCGGTCCAGGCACAACCGCTCAACCCCGTGACGCGTGACGGGTGATGCGTGATGAGTGACATGGAGATCCCCTCTCTCCTTGGTGCGGACTCATCACTCATGACTCATCACTGGTCACTGTGTTTTGAATTATGTGGCTGACGCTGCTCGCATTACGCAATCGTATCGGCATTTTGATGCTGTCCCTCGCGATGGTGGTGCTGGGCGTCACGTCGTTCCAGCGGCTGCCGATCGATCTATTCCCGCAGATCCAAGTACCCGTCGCCTTCGTCGGCGTCATCTATAAGGGCGCGCCTCCCCTCGATATCGAACAAAGCGTGGTCTATCCGATCGAGAAGGCCGTCAGCTCCGCCTCGAACGTCGAACACGTCGAATCGTTCTCCAAGCAGGGACTCGGCGCGGTACAGATTTGGTTCAACTGGGGCGCCGACATCAATGTCGGGCAAATGGAGGTCATGCAGCGCATCACGCAAATCCTGAACAGTCTCCCGCCCGGTATCTTGCAGCCCTTCATCGTGAAATTCGATGTCTCCAACATCCCGGTCTCCTTCGTCACCGTATCAAGCGAAGACCTGGATGAGCGCGCACTCTACGATCTGGCCCACAACACGATCGCCCCCCAAATTGAACAGATCGCCAATGTGGCCGCCGCCACAGTGGAGGGAGGGAAAATCCGGCAGATCAATGTCAACCTCGATCCGGCGCTCCTCAGCGCCCGCGGCCTCTCGATTCTCGACGTGGTCAACGCCGTGAAGGCCGCCAATGTCATTCTGCCGTCTGGCAACATCAAGGCCGGCAATCTCGACTACAATGTCTTCACCAACAACCAGTTCAAGACCGTCGAACCGATCCACGACGTGATCGTCAAGCTCGACCGCCAGGGTAATCCCGTCCGAGTCCGCGACGTCGGGACGGTCGCCGACTCCTCTGACATCCAGACGAACATCGTTCGCACCGACGGAGCCAGGGCCGTCCTCTTGCGCGTGAACAAACAGCCGATCGCCAACACGGTCGAGGTAGTGGACGCGCTACGTACCGCGCTTCCCAGAATGATCGGCATTCCGCCTGGCGTCACGCTGGGCATTTCGTTCGATCAATCGATCTACATCCGCCAATCCATTCGCAACTTGATCGAACAAGCGCTCCACGGTTCGCTCCTGGCCGCGGCCGTCATCCTGGTGTTTCTGCGGAATGTCACCAGCACGATGATCATCTCCGTCTCCATTCCCCTGTCCATCCTCGTGACCTTCATTGTGTTGTATTTGAGCGGACAGACGCTGAATGTGTTCACGCTGGGCGGGCTCGCGCTCGGCATCGGCCGCCTCGTCGACGACTCCATCGTGGAACTGGAGAATATCCAGCGTCACCTGAACACCGGCGCGCGGCGCTGGGACGCCATTTTGGACGCCGCCCGCGAGGTGGCCATGCCGATTTTTGCCTCGACAGTGACGACCGTCGTGGTCTTTCTCCCGATGTTCTTCATCGTCGGCATTACACGGCTTCTGCTGATTCCCTTGACGGTCACAATCGCCATCGCGCTGTTCACGTCGTTTTTTATTTCGCGCACGGTCACACCGGCCCTGTGCTACAAGTTTTTAAAACCCGAGCAGGAAGCCCATCGGACCATGCCTTGCTGGTTCGTCCGACTGATGGACTGGAGCCGCGCGCGCTACGACGCGCTCGACAAGGGTTATGAGGACTCGTTGCGGTGGGTTTTGGGACATCGCCGGACCTTTATCGCGGCCGTCCTGCTGATCTTTTCCGGCTCACTCATGCTGGTGCCCTTGCTCGGCACTGAATTTCTGCCGGTGTCGGACGAGAGCCAATTCCGCATCGTCCTGCGCGCGCCGGTCGGTCAGCGGGTCGAAAAGACTGAACAACAGGTTGCCGAGGTTGAACGTGTACTCCGCGAGCAGATCCCTCCCGAGGAGTTGGAGACGATCGTGTCAAGTACAGGGGTGTTGTCGCAGGGCCGGGCATCCCTGTTCAACCCCAACACCGGCCCCCATACCTCGTCGATCCAGGTCTATCTGGCTCCGCCGGACAAACGGAGCAGGACCCAGGTGCAGATCATGAACGAGGTGAGGCCGAAGATCATTACACTGTTCCCCGGCGTCGCGATGTTTTTCGATCCGGGCGGTCTCGTGAAACGGGTCACCAGCTTTGGCTCACAGAAGGCCGTCGATGTGGAAATCTACGGATACGACTTCGAAACGGCGCGGGATGTGATCGCCCGCGTCAAGAATATCATGGAGCAGATCCCCGGGTTGGCCGACATCGAACCGAGCCGGGAGGAGAACTATCCGGAAGTGAACGTCACGGTTGACCGGGAAAAAGCGGCACTCCTCGGGATCAGCGAGGCCGACGTCGCGAATACGGTGCTCTACTCCCTCAACGGGAACGGCCAGACCGATCCCATCATCTACACCGACCCACATAACGGCAACGAATACTTTATCAGCGCCTGGCTGGACGAGAAACACCGGAAGGATCTCACCGACCTGGAGAATATTCTCCTGACCACGAAGTCCGGCGAGCCGGTGCTGCTGAAGAGCGTGGCGTCGCTCAAATTGAACGCCGGCCCGGTGAAGATTGATCGGAAGTATTTTCAGCGCGTCATTCACATTACGGCCAATCCGACAACCCGTCCGCTGGGGGACATCGCCGATGATTTGGAGTCAGCCTTCGCAACCCTCCAACTGCCGACGGGCTTCAGCATCAAACTGGCCGGCCAGATTCAGCAACAGCGGGAGGCGTTCCACGGCCTGCTGTTCGCGACCGCCCTCGCGCTCATGCTCGTGTACATGGTGATGGCGGCCCAGTTCAAGTCGCTCGTCGATCCGTTCATCATCATGTTTGCCGTACCGATGGGATTTCCCGGTGTCATTCTCATCCTGTTCCTCACCGACACAACTCTCTCCACCAGCTCCATGATGGGCATCATCATGATGTTCGGCATCGTCGTATCAAACGGCGTCTTGCTGGTCGACTACACGAACGTGCTGCGCCGCAAGGGCCGGCTGCTGCTCGATGCCGTGGTCACTGCCTCACGGACCCGCCTCAGGCCGATCCTTATGACCTCGCTGGCGACGGTCTTCGGCTTGATCCCGATGGCCATCGGCTTCGGCACCGGAGGAGAAACCAACGCGCCGCTCGCGCGGGCGGTGGTGGGCGGGCTGAGCGTCTCCACGCTCCTGACGCTGTTCTTGGTCCCGACGATGTATGTGATCTTGGAAGAACGGATCCGACGAAAGCTGGAAGACAAGCAGGAGGACGAGGGCCCCCCACCCGTTGGGGCAACGGCTGAGGCGAACTAGCAGGCCTCTTGTCTACCGCCCGATGCCAGGGAACAACGACTTCAGCTGCATCGCCAGGCTGATATCGCCGTCGATCTGCACACGCCCCGACATCGCCATCGCCATGCCGCTGATCTGTCCGTTGAGCAGCCTGATGCAATCGTCTCCGTCCATGGAGAGCGTGACATGCGGATCGGCATGGATGCCCTCTTTCATCTCGCAGGCCCCATTGTGGACGAGTAGGTGAAACTGTCCTCCCTGCTCTCCTTTCAAATGGAACTGATAGACCGCGTCGAGGTCCTCGGCCGCGTCCTTATTGAGCATGGACGGAAGAGCTTCCAACCATTCTTTGGGTGTCTTGGGTTTCATGTGGAATGAGGCTGATGGGAAACCGTTGAAGCAACAGGGGCCGCAGGAGCGCGGCCCCCGCCGGTTCATATGCGGGCGACCACCTCAGTACCGAAGTGTCGCTGTGGCTGTGCTTCGCCGGGCGCCGAAAAATTCCTTCGAGAAGGATTCGACGACTGCCGGGTCGTATCCTTTGCAGCTGAAAATGTCGAGATAGGCGTTGTTGGTGTCATTCGCGAAATGCCCGCTGATCAGTGACGTCGAGATCAGCTGCACCATGGAATACCCGGCGACGCGGCCTTCACCGAAATCAACCACCTGGCATTCGCCGAAACGCTTCATGCCGATCAGCTCACAGAGCTCGACGACGTATCGCTTGATGTAATCGGCATCACGAATCGAATCGGGGTTGCAATCCTGGAGGTCGACGGCGGTGCAGAGTCCCCATGCCTTGCCTTCGCCCACCATCTCCTGGGCAGGGAGCGAAGCAGCCACGGGGGCGCTGGTTGGAAAGATCGCGGACTCGGAACTAGCCGAGATACTCATAGAGGTTAGTACCTTTCTGTGAGAAGGTTAGAACACCGGACACAATTGCTGGCTGGCTGCACTATACCACGATTTTGAAATGACGCACGGTCGGCGGCAAGAATTTTTTCGCTCTGCCTTCGCCGCCTGGTACACGCGCTCTCGGTTGACAAGGTTTGCGGCCCTCGGAGACAATGCCCGCCATGACTGCGCCTCACAACGCCTCCCCGACCGACCTCCCCGACCGGCTCTGTACCTGGTGCCGCGTTCCGATGAAGAAGCGCCTGGTCGGCGGCAACCAGTTTGTCCATTACACCTGCCCGAAATGCATCTTTCAGCACACCACGAGACTGGGACTCAAACCGGTCGCACCCAAACATTGAGCAAGTCTCCGCCCCGGATGTTCAGCCTAGAGCGTCCCGCCTACCAGCCGCCGGATCTCTTCCATCCGTTTACGATTGACGCCCAGGTCGCCGTAGCCGGTCCGGGACGCCGAACGAAAGTGCAGCGTCTTGGTCGCGTCGTCAAACACAAACTCCACGTCGTCCACGAAGCGGAACAAGAGACTAGTGAACTCATAACGCAGGTAGGCCTCATCTTCCTCAACGAGTTTGGTCCGCGGCAGCATACGAATCGCTTCCTTCAAGGCCTCTTTTGCCTCGGCCCTCGCCTTCCGATAGCGAATGGGGTCAATGGCGTGGCCCTTGTCGGTCGCCTGTGTCGACACGCAGTTGGGACTGGAAGGACAGGGAGAAAGACGTCTCGACATATCCGCGTACGTCATGAACTGGTTATCGTGTCGTAATCCGCATGGGTACCGATCCAGAACCAATTGATCCCATCGGGAACATCAAAGCCAAGCGCGCGATAGTGATCCCCCACACGAACAGACCAAAGCGATCCGATTCGCTTTAGACGAAGAGACGGATGCCGGGGATTGGCCTTAAGCAACTCAAAGTTCTTGTCGGCGAGGGAGCGCACATCATCCGGAAGAGCGTGATAGGCAGCCCAGAATTTGGACGAGGCGGTGTGCTTCACAGAGGACGGATTTTCCCCTCCTGGTACTCAGTTCGCGCCTCTGCTACGAATTTATCCAGCTTGCCCTTCTTGAGGTCGGCTTCGATCTGTTCATCCCACGCGCGCGCATCGAACTCCAGAAACCACGCCCGAAACCGAGCCAAATCTTCCGGAGAAAGCTGTGAAACGGTTTGCTCGAGTTGTTCGATCTTGCTCATGCCGATCCTCTGAAATATTGCTCGACCGACAGGGGAAGTCTAACGGACTTGCCAACTCCTTGCAATCCAGATCTTGTTTCATTCACGAACACCATGCTCTGATGGCATGGTCCCTGTTGTGGCTTGAGCTGAGTCGCATTGGGAACGTGAAGATAGACTGTCATTGTTCCATGGCGAGCACTCATTTTCTTGTTAAACTCAACGCCTAAATGTCTCTGGAATTCTTACACACCTTCTGCGCTACATCATCAGCTCAACGCTTTCAGGATAAACAACAATGGACGCCTTGACATATAACCCTTCCAGCAAACATGGCTCCAAGTAGCCGGAAACCTCTCTTTTTCCAAAACCAGCCCTGCTAGCAACTACCGGCACAAAGCGAACTTCACTGAGCTGAACTCGTGGCACAGCGTCAGTCGGTTGAAGCATGATCGGCTTTGAAAGACGAATGGAGAGCGAATTTTCGGCTGAGCTCACTCCAACAATCCGCGCGGTTGTAGTGCCTGAACTACCCCAACGAACGTCCCAAGATAAGAAAGCTGCTCTTCCTACAAGGTGATCGAGGGGTTGAATTACTCCTGGGACCAAACGACCAATAGTTCTTTGATAGACAACGTGACATGGCATTGGCACCCCTTCCTTCAATAACGATCGATATTGTCCGACAACATTGACGATTGCAAGCATGCCCACTAGGGCAAACGTCAAGATCCCAGTGACAAAAAACCACGTAGAAGCTAGAGACATTCTAAACCTTCAATACGACACCGTGGTCAAGATCGGTCGGGCGTCGTCTTGGGCCTCGACCGTCACGGCGATCCGTCCGATGATGCGCCCATCTTCGGTTTCCACATCCACCCGCCAATCGCCCGGATCGAGGCGTTGCTTGAAGCTGTAGGCCCGGTAACCGCCTGCGCGGCCTCCGGAGATCTTGAGTGGAATCCGGTCGGCATGGGTGAAGGGCCGGCTGCTGTTGGTCCGAACATACCAATGATGGTAGATGGTCGCATTCAGATCCACCGGCGCGAACACCGCGCTGAAACAATAGATCGGCTCATCGGCCGGGAACGTCGTGTCCGAGCGCTTCCAGAACTGATACCACCGCTTATCGAAAGACAGCTCGAACCGGTCCCCGGCTTTCTTCACTTCATGATAGAGGCCTCCATACTTGAGTGAGAGCGGCACGGGTGGAATCCAGTTCAGAAAGTAAAAGCCGATCAGCAAGCCGATGAGCGCGCAGGCGGGCGCCGTTACGCCGACCGCTTCGAACCTTGGACGATCCGGATTATTGCGGTAGACCAGTTGCACAACGCGCAAGGTCACGGCGGCGCTCAGGACGGCACCGATTAAGAACACCGCCACATTCATGTAGCCGGTCATCACCGGCAGGAAAAACGTGAAAAAGGCGAAACATACCAACGCATAGAGGCTCACGAGCAGGCGGAGACTGGACAGCCGGTTGCGCAGGAACTCGTTGACGATCAACAGCACGACCAGCAGCGCAAAAAACACGGCGGTGCCGGTGAGCGTGGCACTCTGCGAATAGAAGACCGCATAGGCGCTAAAGAGACTGCCCAACAAGAACTGTATGGCCATGGGGTAATAGGGTCTCATTCGCAATGCCCAGCGGACAGCAGGCGAGAATCCTGCCGCCAGCTCGCGGTCCGGCGGCGGCTCGATTCCCAGCCGGCCGGTCAATACGATGAGCACACCCAAGAGCAGCACATAGATCAACAACACGAGGTTGTCGAACAGCCGATCGATGCGGGTGAGGGTCAGCGTGTCGTAGGTGACGCCTGAGAGAAAACACACCGCTGGAAGAAATGGCCTGCTGAAGGCCGATTGGATCCTCGTCAGCGGACTCATACCCCTACTGTGCGAAATCTGGCCTAATTCATCAACGAAAAATTGGTTCCCTGAGAGCAGCTGGCGGTCGGTTTCAGCAACCCTTAGACGAATGCCGGAAGCGGCGCATAGACAACGGGATACCCGACCAGGCGTTCCAACCACGCGGCCATGGCGTCCTCGCCCAGCGGCGCTTTATTCAAACGGATCTCAATACCGAAGCCGGTGTCGGACCCGACGAGGCCAATGATTGCCGAAGCCTCTTCGCCTTCCGGCAGCAAGTCCTGCGTTTGGAATTCACAGAGCGTGGCATAGAGACGTCCATCCGGTCGAATCGCGTCGAGGACTTCCGGCAACTCATCGAGGGGGCAGTGGACCGAGCAGCGATAGGCCAGGCGGGCGGCAGGTTCGACGGTCTGGAACTCCGCCAACGCCTCCTCGGAAAATCCGGTCAAATAGGCACGCACCCCGGCAGGCTCAGGCGCATAGGTGGCGGCGAGCCGGCTGGCGGGAACGAGAAATTCGTAGGCGTCCGTCGTGTTGTATTCGAATTGGCACGGGCCGAAGGCATCCGGCCATGAGCAGAAGAACGGATTGGAGGGATCGTGGGGGGTGAGCGTCACCGCTTCCTTCTCAATCCCCGTTTCCACCGGCAACTCCAATGCCGTAATCGCATCGAGAAAGGCGGCGCGCCGTTCCTCGAGCCACTGACCCCGCCGGCTGTCCCCACGGGTTTCCCCCGGCGTGATGACCTCGCCGGTCTGAAGACGGATCCGGATGAATGAATGGGTGTGACGAAATCCAAGCCAGAGCATGGCCTTCTGTTCGTGCAGGGCCAGGCGCTCCCGGATACGCCACGGGTGGCTTATCGAACAGTAGGTGCCGACGTTCTGATAGCGTTGATAGACCGTGTGGTAGGCCCCGCCGAGGAGAAAGAAATCCCCCCGCCACTTCTCCCGCACATGAACCAGGGTGACGTCTTCTGTCGCCCACGGATCAAGCTGATCGAAACCGTCGGGAGCGCCAACGGTCCACTCTTCGACATAACAAATGACATCGCTGGCCGGCGCCGTCGGTTTCAGACCAAGTGCCAACAACCGGTCGCCGACGGCAAGCGCTTGGCTGAACGTCAGCGGAGCCGTCGTCTCCCAACGTCGTTCACGCACCGTGGACGATTCCTCAGGCTGAAGTGAAGTGTCAGGTTAAGAAACGTGAGCCCGAACCTTCCGATGAATTACCGTAGAGGCCGCAGGGCCTTCTGAGAGATCGTCGTATCGGCGATCAGCCGATCGATCCCGTCCATCATCGTCGCCGCCAGTAACTCCTGCACATCTGCCTCATTGAACCAAAAGACCGTCTGGGTCTGCGCCCCCTCGATACTACGCGTGGTCGTGCTCTTATCGCCAAGATTCTTGGCTTGAATCGTGAACCGATTCTTGGTGTCGATCAGGGTCGAAAATACCCGGCTCTTGGCGTTGGCGGAAAAATCTTGCACTTGTCCGCTGATCACAATATCGGCGTCGGTCTCCGAGCCGGCCTGGCCCAGACGGACGTCCCACGGCCGCTCTCCCCAGCCACGGGATTTCAGCCGATTGACCAGTGTGTGGGTTACCAGATCGGCCACCTGCCCGCCCGCCACATCAAAATGTGTAATCCCCCCCCACAGATGGCTCCGAGCCCCGATGTGAGCCTTGTCCGTACGCCGATCCTCGAACGGCTCGATCACGATCTTCACCGGCTCCACGCCGGACGGCTGCGCCGCGGGCGGCTTGGGCTGAAGGCTGAGCACATGGGTCTCGCCTTTCCCCGCGCACCCGGCCGCAACTGTGACCATCAACACCGCACCTGCCATCAGCGATATTCTGGCTAACGATTCTTTCACAATACCCTCCTTCCGACAGACCACTACGCCCATGACCGTGAGCCAGTCTACCCAAGTTACCGAGCGGACACAATCGGACACGAACGGAGGGTCAGGAGGCAATGAGGGGGAGCATCGATCGAACACTCTCGCAACTCCACTGCGGCAACTGCCCTGTCTGTATCCGCGCGTCGGTCAGCGGCACACACCGGATGATTTTGAGGAACGACCGCTCCGCCAGTACAGCGGCGAGCCGGGCTTTCCGATCGTGTGTGATCGGCAGCGTATACCCCTCGCCCCGCTTCCATTCCCAGAGAGTCGGCGCCAGCGACAGCTCCAATTCATGTCCGGCCAGTTGATGGAACCGATCGACGAAATGTTTCTTGTATCGTCGCATCTCCGCCCCTTCGAGGATCAGCGCACAGGACACATGATGCCCCCACCACACCAATGTGCGAACGGTGAACTTGTTTACCCCGTCGAAGTGTTTGGGATAATCCACGTACTGATAGGGACAGTTTTCCAGATGCTCGCCCTTGACCAGTTGATGGCTGTCCGGGTTGAACCCGGGCGGTGTGACCAGCGACACTCCGGCCAGTTCCGCCCTCAAGGCGCCGAGCGTGGCCTCCAACTGTGCCCGGATCTTCGCCGTGATCGCGGCTTTCCTGCGGAAGAGCTGCGCATCGGCAAGCAGGCCGATTTCATCCGGAGTAAATAGCATGGACTGGATCACTTTGACATGAGCTGACAAGCATCAAGCTGACATGCTGGCAGCATCATCCGGAGCACGGTTTCCCTCGACGTGTGAGCTTGCTCGCCTGTCAGCTTCTTACGCTCACCGCTGATGCGTCTCGAATGCCGACACGTGAAGCGCATAGTGGCGCCGGCAGTCGGCACAGCGAAGGACCACGACGTCCTGAAACACGTCCATCTCACGGAGCGTCAGGGATGCGCGGTGGGTCATGACGCAGGCACTGAGGAGCGTCTCCGCCGACACATCCTCGCCTGCTGTGCCTGTCCCCTGACCGACCGGATCTTTGGGAACAACCAGGTTAATAGTCAGGTGATGGGCCGACCGGCAGGAACTGCACGTCAACACCATAGTCCGATCATCGCCCATCCGTTTGACCGCCACACAGAGGGGATGGACCGACCAGCATTGCTGAAGAAATGCTCCACTGCGGACGATGTTGGTCATCGGCCCTTCTTACCTCCAGGCCAGACAGTGCCGCCGAAACTGTAATTAAGGAAGCAGGCCGCGATCCAGCGTTCAGGAGCCGACGGCCGCCGGGATGTCGGGGCCTTTCGCCGAGGAAGGAACGGCGGTGCCGTCTTGAACGGCCCGACAATCTTTACAAACCCGGGGCCGTGCTTTCAGAAACGAGACCTTCCCGCTGGCGAGACAACTGTAGTGCACGAATTCATCGCACACTGAGCAGCGGGACCACCCGCCGCGAAACAGCGTCGTATCCCGATAGAGGCCCTGTTTACAGACTTTGCAATGCCGCGGTTCGACCCCAAGGAGCATCGGCTCCCATTCGCCGCCGCCTTTTCGAATACTCATAGAGCCGAAGTATAGCGGGACGGTCGGCAGTAAAACAAGCGAGCAGATACGCGTATAGATGGGCAAAGACTATGTGGTCTGGCTGCGTGAGGACCAGTAACCGGGTTTGCGCTTGAGATGCATCGCCACGTCACATAAACAATCCCGCTAGAGAACCCCAGAAAACAAGACCCCGTTGCTCCCATATTGGGATCGTGTTATAGTCGCCCGTGCGCATCATTGCCAAACGAACTCTTCGCGAGTTCTGGAAGCGGCACCTCACGGCGAAAGGGCCGCTGGAAGCGTGGCATCAAGAAGTGGACAGGGCCGACGGGGATTCTCCTGGGGCACTCAAGAACCAGTTTCGTTCGGCGAGCATACTTCCAGGCAATCGAGCCGTATTCAATATCGCGGGCAACCACTATCGCTTAATCGTGAAGATCAACTATCCGTATCGCATCGCGTACATTCGGTTCATCGGCACCCATTCGGACTGTGATGCCATTGACGCCACGACCATTTGATACGGCTGGCACATCGGAGAGATGATGACGATTGCTCCCATTAAGACACGGCGCGATCATGAACGGGCAATGCGCCGTATTGAGAGCCTCATGGATGCAAAACCCGGCACCAAGGCCGGGGATGAATTGGATGTCTTAACGACTCTCGTCGAGGCATTCGAGGCCAAACACTACGCCATCTGTCCACCGGATCCTATCGACGCAATCAAGTTCCGCATGGATCAACTCGGGTTAACCCGCAAGGACTTGGAAACCATGCTGGGTGGACGCGGGAGGGTATCTGAAATTCTTGCCAAGAAACGAAGCCTGTCCTTAGAAATGATCCGACGCCTTCATCGCACACTCCATATCCCGCTGGAAAGCCTCATCGGCACAGCCGCCTAGCCTCACTCGACTAAACTCGCAGTACGCCGATTTTTGACTGGCGTGAGGGACTCACCGAACACGTCTTCGAACGAGAGCCCTTTGCGTTTCCTCCTATAAAATGCCCGGCTCTCGGCGATCTGACCCATGAGCGTCGGATCGCTACGGCGCTGTGTTCGGTAAAGGCCCAGGGGCGAAACCGAGGGTCTCGGTGCTTCTGCGAACCGGTCACATATTGTGACCGGTTCGAATGAGTCTCTGTAGAATCCACGGGTTCTAAACTTGAGGTCACAATATGCGACCTCAAGATTTTCAATTCTCCCGCGGTCGGTTGGAAGGCAAAATCTTCAGGAAAACGGTCAGCATTGCGTTTCACCGCCTGATTGAAGGCCTTCGTCGTCACCCCATACAGCCTCGCCAAGTCCGCATCCAAAATCACACGGTGATTTCTGACAACAAGAATCAACGGTTCCAACGGACCATGAAGAGGCGACTTCTTCTTGGTAGCCATGTTCAACTCACCTTAATCTGATAGGGCGTCTGCTGAATCAGAATTCATTCAGCTTGCAGCCGGTCTTTCCCCAACAATCATCCGACGCAATAGATCACGCTCTGCCCGTCGAACTGCTGACTCACCGACATAACGGAGATCATCATTTCCCCCAGACCTCCCAACCAGTGGTTCCAGCCTCGCTTAACGCCATGCACAGAGCAAGATGTGACCCCACATCTTGAGTTCTGCCCCTGACTATCCACCTGACGATTGTCTGATCGAGATCCTTAGTCGACTACCTAGGATGTCTGCTTTCTGGTGCACGAAGGTTGTGGCGGCTGAATGTGTTGTGGCCAGTACCGCACGCTCTGAAGGTATTCGGTGGACTCGGCATGCTCTGTAAATTCCAGCAGGTTTCCCAGCTTCTCCAAAAGTACGGCGCGCACGTCAGCAGGTGAAGCGAAGAAGAACTCCTTTCGATCATTTGCCCAGTTCACACGACGCGCTGAAAAGTGCTCGTGGAGCTCCTTCTCCAGACTTACAGCATCCTCCGAAAAGAAAATTGCATGCACGTCGAAATGGAATGGGACCGACGCGTCTCCAAGTTCGTAGATACGATCGAGCGGTTCTAGCCGACGGGTTAGCCCGATCTTCACAACGTGATCACCAAACGCACCGCGGTTCGAGATGACATAGACATAGCCTGCCCGAATGTTAGCGGCGCGGTAGTCGTTCTGAGCAATTGCGCTGTCCACATCAGCAAGCTTGTGCTCGAGTTCAGGATCGCTCGAACCACCTGCCCGGACCTTCTCGATCACCGTCAAAATGTGACTTCGCTCCTTTTCAAGACGTTCTCGAGTGGCAGCGAGTTCTAGCTCGACCTTGCGCTCCTCGCGTAACCGTTCCCGCTCAGCACGCGCCGCTTCTCGCTCTTCCTCTTTCTTCATCAAACAATCGGCTGTGAGCTCAATTTCTTCGATACGTAGGGCATGGAACTGGTCTCCGATATGCATCTCCATCATCTTGCCAAGCTTGGCGATAGCCGTTCTGGCCGCATCGAGCCGCTTGATGGCAGTCACAGTGTTTCCTGCACGAAGCGACCGCACCACGTTCTCGGCTTCAGCGTTGTAGGCTCGGAGCATCAGCTTCGCCAAGTCGTTCGTCATCGCACGACCTTTTGCCAACGAACCGTCGAAAGTGAACATGTTTGACTTTTCGATCGCGGCGCCCGCCTTAATCGTCTCAGCGATCCGAGCCGCTATATCATCGAGTCGCTCTCGATAGTCAAAGGCGTTCTCAAGGGGGTGGTGATACCGATAGATTCCGGCGTCCTGAAGAACGCGTTCATCGTCGAGGATGATGACGTTGGCTGGATCCGTACCAAGGGACTCCAAACGTGTGCGCAAGGCAGTGTTCTCCGCCTCTAAGAACGCGATCCGCTGATCCATACTGGTTGGAGATTGTGGCTCAGGTTCTCCCTGAGACTGCTCCGTAGCGGCAGAGGAATCTGAGCTGCTACCGAATACACTATCTCCCATGGGGGTGCCGTCTGGAATCCAAAGCTGCCAACCAGGTGGCGGTGCGGGCCAAGCAGGATCTGGTTTCCAGCCATGTGGGGGCGTCCACCCTTTGGGGGGCTTAGGCCACCCGGGAGGCGGATTGAAGACTAAGGGGCCGTGCTGCGTCATGATCGACGGACTCCGGAGCGCTCAGCGGCGACCAGGCTAAATGGGTTCTTTGAAACGGCAGCGCCGAGCCGTCCCAGCGTGAGTGCAGGTACAACTGCCGACAATTCGAACGCAAGGAACGACTCGCGCTCGGCGGCTGCGATCACGAACGGCACGTAGACCCGCTGGCCTGTCGCAGGATCAATGGTGTTGGTACCCACCTCCAGCGAAATCGTTTTGATGAGGCCACGGCGGTCACACTCGAACACCTCGTGAAAAGATCTGAGCGCTACCTGATGAATTGCTCCGGCATATCGGTCGCGACACTCCTTTTGTGAAAGCGGCGTCGAAGTAATCTCGTCAGTGGCCTTCGTGTACTTGTAAGACTTAATCGTGGGGATCTCAGCTGGACCAGGTACCAGTACGCGAAGGCGAAGCTCGGCCGTCGAGGGATCGAACTCGAACTCATGCATGGCCTGGAAATGATCGGGATACACCGAATTCGATAAAACGATAGAGACGTACTCCTGGATCGCGTCTGCGGTGCCGTACCCAAGATTCGTGACCAGTTCGTCAAGTTGCCTGTTACGGTCAGCAGCCTCAGATTCGCGCATAGCGCACTCTTTTGCATAGCGTTCGCGCTCTGACCTGAGCGCATCAACGCGCCTCGCCTCATCTTGAACGTGCATATCTTTGGCCTTCTGGTGCTTCGCCATCAGGTCACGGCATGCTGCGCGCCACTCCTCCAAAGCCTGCGCATGTGCCCGTTGCGCATTCTCTACGGCCTCGGCGTACTTCTTCTTGCCGAACAAGCTGGCTAGGCCTGAGGGTGGCGCGGGCAGCGCCAGAACCGGCTCGTTAGGCAGGAGTATCTGACTCGGCTGTGGAAGTGGACCCTCAAGATCAGGGCGGTCAAATGGCGGGTGCGTCACTTCAACGCGGAGCGAACTGAGATCGACGTAGTCATCCACACTTAGCGTGGAAACAAGGAGCGAGTCGATCTCCTCGTAGATTTGTTCGAGTTTCCCGTTTCGTTCAATAACCTCCGCTTCTCTAGCCGCCACATGCGCCTCGCGAGCCTCTTTCTCAAGACGCTTACGTTCAGATACGGCCGCCTTAGCGAGTTGAGTCCGGACGCGCTCCGACTCTTTCTTCGCTCGCTCGGCTTGCCGAATCGCCTCATTATGACGCCGAACAGCTTCCCGCTCTGTCCGCTCGCGCTCTCGGGCGGCTACGCGAGATTGGTGCTGAATTTCCGCAAAGAATCCCCGTCGTGCCATGACACTCATCCTTTCTGCTTTTGGTCCACAGCAGACATCGCGCGACGAATACTACCTTGCGTTCGCTGTCACATAACAATATTTAGGTCAATCCGCATAGGAACCGGATCTGCCCATTTCTGCCGTGTAATACGCTACTTTGGTTTGTGAACCATACGCCTTGACCGATGCCAATTCAATGGGTTGTGACGGTAGAAGCATGCACCGAGCGCCAAACGGAACTTGTTCGACCCAGAGCCCGTCACAATGATCTTGGCGACGGGATACACACCTCTCCCGCGTGCGCGGGGCGCGAGCACGGGAGATTACGAGACATCTCATCCTTCATCCCCCAATTAGCGTTTGGCAGAGGGCCAAGCGACTTCATCGGAAGAGCGGGGTCCCACCGAGATTCAGCCGGGAAGGAAAGCGGAAACTGACCGGAGTCTGCGGAGGGAATTTCCGAAGGCTTCCGTCCGGCTGAATCCGGAAGGGCCGCTCTGCGAGATGAGACGCGATGCCTTTCTGCCAATCACTAACCAGTGCTCTCCCCCACTTCCTCTTTTTCAATTGGACGGCGCCCGCGATTGCCTCTCCCTCTTTTCAGGAGCGGGACCGGTGGTCTCCTTATTGCGCGCATGCACCGAGCATCGCCAAACAGAACTTGTTCGACCCGGAGCCCATTCCAACGATCTTGGCGACGGGATAGACACCTTTCCCGCGTGCGGGGTGCGCGAGCACAGGAGCCCACCAGCACTCTTTCCCTCTGCCAACTACCAACCATCTCTCTCTCCCTCTTCCTCCTTATTCATGGGACGGCGCCCGCGATTGCCTCCCACCGCGCCCATTGAGCGAGCACCGACTGTAATTGCGGCTTCCGATAACTCCCGGTGCGCGTTCAGGGAGCGAGGAGGTAATCGCGGGTGACGTCCCCGCCCCCGTTTGACTCATCCCCAAATCGTTTGTTACTCTCCGCGCGGGTCACTGTCGGCCCGCCCATAATCGGATTTCCATGAACATCAAGGACTATCTCGAGCAGAAACGGATTGCGGTCGATCGATACCTCGATCAGGTGACACCGCCGGCCGTGACACCACCGACCACGCTCCATGAGAGCATGCGCTATAGCTTGATGGCGGGCGGCAAGCGCATTCGGCCGATTCTGACGATTGCAGCAGCCGAGGCCCTCGGCCAGACACCGCCAGGCTTGATGGCCGTGGCTTGCTCGCTGGAATTCATCCACACCTACTCGCTGATTCATGACGATCTGCCGTCGATGGATAACGACGACTTTCGACGCGGCAAACCGACCAATCATAAAGTCTACGGCGAAGCGATGGCGATTCTGGCCGGCGATGCGCTGCTGACCATGGCATTCGATCTCATCAGCCGTCCGGATCTCATGAAAGGCTGTGATCCTGTTCAGCAAGTCCGGATCATTCAAGAACTCGCCTACGGCTCCGGCAACGTCGGGATGGTCGGCGGCCAGGTCTTCGACATTCAGGCGGAGAACAAAGACATCGACCTTCCTACGCTGCAGAACATCCACAAGCACAAGACCGGCATGCTGATGCGCGCGGCGGTTCGGATGGGCGCGATCGCCGCCGGAGCGACCGACCGGCAGCTGGACGACATGACCGGCTACGCCGAAGACATCGGGCTGGCCTTCCAAATCGCCGACGATGTGCTCAATGTGACGGGCACGCGCGAGGAATTGGGCAAGAACCCCAACACCGACGCCGAGCGCGGCAAGAAAACCTACCCGACGTTCTACGGTGTGGACGGTGCCAAGAAGCTGGCTGATGACTGTGTCACCCGCGCCATCAATCGCCTGTCATTCTTTGGTCCCTCTGCCGACCCCCTGCGCGACATCGCGCGGTACATCACCGCTCGAAAGAACTGAGGCACCCCGCTGACATGCTGACACACTTTCAGGCTGACAGGTCATGCAGGATCATGCCACTTGCTCGCTTGTCGCCTGTCAGCACTCTCAGCTCATGAAAGCTCTCGTCACAGGCGCAACGGGCTTCGTCGGAGGCGCGGTCGCACGCGCACTCGTACGCGCGGGAACCGACGTCCGCGTGCTGGCCCGATCTGCCGCCGATTTCCGAAATCTTGAGGGGGTGCCGGTCGAACGGGTCACGGGAGACCTACGTGACCCGGCGTCATTGAGAACGGCGTTGGGTGGCTGCCACCATCTCTACCACGTCGCCGCGCACTATGCGCTCTGGGCCAAGGATCCTTCCATCTTTTATGACGTGAACGTCGACGGCACGAAAAATCTCCTGGAGGCGGCGCGCGCGGTCGGCACGGAGCGCATCGTGTATTGCAGCACGATCGGCGCGATTGGACTTCCGCCGGGCGGAGGACCGGGAACCGAGGAGACGCCTGTTTCCCTCGCGCAAATGGCCGGGCACTACAAGCGATCGAAGTACCTTGCCGAACAGGAAGTCTTGCGGCTGGCAAAAGAAGGGCTGCCGGTCGTCATCGTCAATCCCAGTGCGCCGGTCGGCGAAGGCGACGTGAAACCCACGCCGACGGGACAGATGATCGTCGACTTCATGAAGGGCCGGATGCCGGCCTACATCGAAACCGGCATGAACATCGTGGACGTCGACGATGTCGCGCAGGGCCACCTGTTGGCAATGCAGAAAGGCCGTATCGGCGAACGATACATCCTCGGCTGCAAGAATCTGCTGTTGCGCGAGATTTTCGAGATTCTGAGCAAGCTCACTGGGGTCAAGGCGCCCGCCCTCAAGTTGCCTCGCCTGGCAGTCCTTCCTCTTGCGTATGCCAATTATTGGCTCGCCAATCTGACCGGCCGGCCGCCGCGCATCCCGCTCGAAGGGGTCAAGATGGCCAAATACACAATGCACTACGATTGCAGCAAAGCCATCCGCGAGCTCGGCATCCCCCAGACCCCTCCGGAAGTCGCCCTCGGCAAAGCTGTGCGCTGGTTTCGCGCGTACGGCTACGCGTAGCCTGCAATCTTGAACCGCCTCGATCGGGAGTGTTAAGTTCCGCCCCGAACTTTTCAATATGGCACATCGATGGACCTTCTCGTTCTATTCCTGAAAACGATCGCGTTCCGCCCGTATGTCTTTGTCTTCCTCGCCGCCTTTCTGTTCGCCGCCATACGATTGATCGGGTGGCGCCGCACCTGGCGCTTCTGGCTGATCAGTTGGGGAACGGCGTTTGTGTGCGAGTATTCCTCAACACGCACAGGCATTCCCTTCGGGTGGTATTTTTACAACGGCTCCACGGTTGGACAAGAGCTCTATTTCGCCGATGTGCCGTTTATGGATTCGATCTCCTTCAGCTTCCTCCTCTATGCCGCCTACTGCGTGGCGCTGTGCCTGCTCCTGCCGATCGACGGCGCCACACCGTTCATCACACGTGGGCTGAACCGCTTACGGTTCGACGTGACTGCGCGCACCAGTGTGCCTGTCCTGCTGCTGACCGCTTTGTTGTTCGCCTTCATCGATATGGTGATCGACCCGGTCGCCCTGCGCGGCGACCGCTGGTTCCTCGGCAAGATTTATTTCTACCCGGACCCTGGTATGCACTTCGGCGTCCCCTTCGCCAACTACGTCGGATGGGCCGTCGTCGGCATCCTGTCCCTTGCCCTCTATTTCCCCCTCGAACGCCGGTTGCCGGCGCTGAGCCTCCCCGCATCGGTCACCCCGCGCGTGCTGTTGGGAGTCGGGCTGTACTATGGGGTCCTGGCCTTCAATCTGGGCGTGACCTTCTGGATCGGTGAATCATTCATGGGCCTGAGCGGTCTCCTGATGCATCTGCCGGTCCTCGCGCTGCTGCTCTTTCGCCTCATCAATCCACAGACAGTGTCCTCCACCCCGTATCCCGATGGCGTTCACGCGGAAGAACGTTGACGGCAGCGGCGCCCGATACTCCATCACTGTCCCGAGCGCGTCCTTTCGGAGGGTGACAACGCCGGTTCCCCGAATCAGTCAGCGAAGAAGGCATTGACTCGGCATGGAAATCATGCGATGCAGGGGACACGCGCATCAGGGCTGACGGCGTTCATTCAGGCAGCCAACGGCATGACAATTTGGAGTAGAATGGACCATGATCTTCGGCATACTGTTTCTGGGAATACTTTTGTTCGCCACGCCGGTGTCAGCAGCAGACAAGGGTGTGCAACACGTCGTGGGGACCGTGACCGCGATCGACCACAAGCACATTGAAGTGAAGACGCCGAATAAGGCCGTTCCAGTCTCCGTGAAGCTCACGAAGCACGTACAGTTCAAGAACAAGAACAACCCGGCCGCGACCAACCCGCCGGGCGTAGGGGACCGCGTCATCATCGAAGCGACGAAAGACAACAAGAAACTGGTCGCGACAATCGTGTACTACTCGACCATCAGGCCGGTACCGAGCACACCCCAGTAGGCGGGACCCATGGCCACGGTTCAGTTCACTCGTGTCATTCGGGAGTCTCCGTTCCACGGAGGACTGCGTCACGCGTTGACGCGGATCCTGATCACCGGAGTATCGGTCTTTCTGGCCGTCGCCACCGTCCCCGGATTGGAAGCGGACAGCTTCATGTCGGGCATCGCGGCCGTCCTCGTGTTGACCATTCTCAACCTGATCCTGCGCCCGATCCTCTTCGTGCTGACCCTGCCCCTCATCGTGTTCACCCTGGGACTCTTCCTCGTCGTGCTGAATGCGTTGCTGCTGGAACTGACGGCCTATCTGGTGAAAGGCTTCAGTGTATCGGGATTTTGGCCCGCCGTCGGCGGCGCGTTGGTCATCAGCCTCGTCTCGACGATCCTCAACAGTTGGACTGTCGACCGCCGGCCCGTCGACGCCACTGAACCACCCGATGACCCTCGCCGGCCTCCCAAAATCATCAATCCAGAGTAGTCGATCCGGTGAGACACATCAGGACATGCACATTGGCACACGCATGGCTCATGTGCCATAAGACTGATCCGGAGCTGCGTAGGGGCCTGCGCTGTTTCTTTCAGCGGCGGGTGGATATTCATTCACGTTCCGGCTACAATGCCGCCCTGAAACTGCTGACGAACCCATGACAACTCCGACTACGCGAACAAAACCGGCACCAGAAACCCATCTTCAACGAACGCTGAATGCCGCGCTGAACGACATGGCGTCGGACGCGGCACTGGCGGCGATCTTCCACCAGGAAAACGGACCGCTGCTCGAACACGCCGCACGAAACTTTACGCCGAGAGACGTGCAGGCCATTGTCCGTACGTTGTCGGCCCATGACGCCTCGACCGCAGCGTTCTCAGACCACGATGCCGATGCCGGGCGCACCGTCCGGATTAAGATGGTCACACCCGGCGCCAAATCGCTCTTGAGTATCCCGCTTCGCCACCTGAATCGGACCTACGGCTATCTGGTCATCGGCCGAAAAGAGGGAGCGGCCTTCGCAAAGAAGGACAAAGCGATGTTGGAGCAGGCGAGCGACGGGATTACCAAAGCGCTCGAACGTGAAGGGCTCTTCAATACGAATACGGTCATGAGCCGTTCCTACGTGTCGCAAGAACCGGCTCCCCCCCCGCCGGCCGGAACGGACATGTTTCCCGCGCTCACCGCACACTTCACTCCGGAACTCCAAGCGAAGGTCGAAGCGGCCCTGATGGAAGCCATCCCCCTCGTTCCGTACGATCGCGCCTGGGCATGCTACTACGACCCGCTCGCAGGCAACGTCGAGGTGTTGGGTGTCGCCGGAGATGCAAAGGGTGAACAAAAAGACGCGAAGAAAGATCTGAAGCCGGGCCAACGCCTGACACTCGACAGCTCTGCGGCAGGGTGGGCCGTCCGCCACCGTAAGCCGCGCGTGGACCATGACCTTGCCTCCACACAAGGCCGCTTCCTGGACCATAAGCATCTCTTTAAAGACCGGTTCCAGTCGTCCCTGGTCGTCCCATTCTTCGTGCGCGGCCAAGTCGGCGGCAC
>DCZO01000035.1:196202-269708 GCA_002331335.1 Nitrospira sp. UBA2082
ACGCTGGAACCCATCATTCTCAAACTCGCGGACCTCTTGCAGTCGCCGATCCCGCAACCGAGTTCCGCCCCCGCCCCCGGCCCGGGCGAGCCCGTACCGCAACCGGCAGCCGCCGTACCGTCCGAACCTATTATCCGCAAGCAGGAACGCCAGGCCGCCATCGGGGAATTCAGCGGATTCTTGGCCACGGAAATCCGGGAACCCTTGGCTTCGATTCGATCGCAACTTGAAGAAGTGACCGGCGAAGGGATCCTGGATTTCGATCCGCAGACGCGCGTGGAGAACGCCATGCGCGACCTGATTCGGATCGAAGCGATCCTGAACGAGATCCTGGACTTCGCCAAGCCGTTGGAGCTGAATCGCCACCTCTGCAGAATCCCGGAAGTCTTGGACAGTACCCTGGTCGTGCTGGCCACGGACTTGGAAGCAACCCGCATTCAGGTGACCAAGGAGTACCCCAACGTCATTGCGCCCGTGCGCGCCGACGAAGCGAAACTCCAACAGGTCTTTTTGAGTATTTTCAAGAACGCCTGCGAGGCTATGACGCCCGGCGGCCATCTGCATATCCAGGTGACCCAACACCGAGCCGGGAAAGGTCTGGAGGTGCAGGTGCTCATCAAGAACGACGGTGCTCCCATTCCGGATGATCTCGTCGACAAGGTCTTCGAGCCTTTTTTCACCACGAAACGCTCCGGGATCGGCTTGGGGCTTCCCAGTGTCAAGAAGATCGTGGAAGAACACGGCGGTTCCATCACCATCGGCAGCGCGCCGGGTGAAGGCACCACCGTGACCATCCGCCTGCCAGGAGTGAGCCGCGGGCCGGCCTTCCGTCATCGCGGACGCGGGCGCCGCCCTCACCGCCGACCAAGCTGACTTTCGGCGGCCATACGCCCTCGACCATGTACATGATGACACGTTCCGGTTTGACAGAGAACGCTCGGCGTGGATATGATTCCGACCGTTCTCGACGAGCTTCTGTATCACACGTCTTGACCATGAAGTGTGCAGCCACCATTTCTTTTCTCAAAGGAGTAGGATCATGAAACTTGTCATCGCTGCGGTTGCCACCGCCTCCGCCGTCCTCTGTGCGCTGTCGATGGCCTCAGCCAATCCGGCGCTGCTTCCGAAGCACGAAGGCTATCCGATGAAGAACTCCGGGAGCCCGGTGACGGGCCAGCCGACCGCCAACGATCCCGGCCAATCGGACGCCCGTGGTGAATCATCTCTGCTGAAGGCAGCCGGGCACGACGATACACACAGCAAGCAAGAACTGACCAAGACAGACAATGCCCGCATTACGGCAGGACAGGGCGCCGGCCGGCTCCCGAACGTGCAAGGCCCGCAGATCAAGATCGCTCCACCCGTGACATCCGCCACGAAAATCACCGATAAGCGGAAGATTCCGTAAACAGTGGCCTGCGCAAATACAACGGGGGTACCGTCAGATGACGGTACCCCCGTTGTATTTCCTGCCCCGTTGATCTTACTTTGATAACCGCAACCGGAACCGCCAGAGTTTCTTCGCCCATTCGCCGGCATACTCCACACCGATGCGCGGAAACCGTCCGACTCGACCGCGCGGCACCTCGACGCCACGATCTTCGAACCACAGCCCTCTGCCGATTGTGAGGTCGAGCCGATGGAGCGATCGGTCGACTTTCAACGCACGGCACAGGCGGCCCGGCCCATCAATCAGCTCTCCGTCGACCTCCACCGCGCGAATCAAGATCGCCGCGGGAAATTCCTCTCGCTCCGTCACGACGTTGAGGCAATGATACATCCCATAGATCAGATACACGTAGGCGACCCCGGCCGGACCGAACATCACGTCCGTTCTGGCAGTCCTGCCCTTCGAAGCATGGCACGCTTGATCGTTCGACCCGATGTAGGCTTCGACTTCGATGATCTTGCCGGCCATGAACCCGTTCCGATGTTCGCGCACCAGATATTTCCCCACCAGTGCTCGCGCCACGGTGAGGGTGGGCCGGTTGAAAAACGCGCGGGGGATGGGCTTGGGCATGACCATGGCTAATAGCTGATAGCATATTAGATAGCCCGCAGGATGGTCAAAAAGACCGTCCAGCAAGGCCGCAGCGAGCGAAGCGGCGAGGCGTACGCAGTTCGGTACGTTGAGCCTCTGAGCGATGCGAGAACGACGCTGGCGGACTTTTTCAGCATCCTGCTAGATCGGTCTTGCCATCAGCCATACCCCATCTGCTATAAGCTCTTCTCATGAAAGTCACAAAGCTCCTCCACACCCGCATGCGGGTCAGCGATTTGGACGAGACGATCCGGTTTTACACGACTGTCCTGGGCCTTGAGGTCATCGAACGGAAAACCTCTCCGCGCGGATCGCATCTCGCCTTCTTGAAAGTACCCAATAGCGACGAACTGATCGAGCTCACCAGTTTTCCTCCCAGCGGGCCGGTGAAGGTCCAAGAAGACCTTGTCCACCTTGCGTTTCAAGTTGAGAGCCTTGAGGACACGATGGCGTCGCTCACCGCGCAGGGGATCAGGATCACTGATGGTCCGACGACATCTTCGTCCGGCAGCCGCTTCATCTTCATTGACGCTCCGGACGGCTACGAGATTGAACTGATCGAACGACCGGCCGGCGTGAAGATCGTGTAACGAGACATTCCACAAGGAGATGGCCGATGAAGAACGGGTTTTTCCGGGGACATGGGCTCGGCAACGACTATATCGTCATGGACCCCAAAGAATTGACCTTTACGCTCACACCCAAGCATATCGAGCTGATCTGCAACCGCAACTGGGGACTCGGCAGCGACGGGATTCTGGCTCTGGTCCCCTCAAAAAAAGCCGATTTCGGGCTGCGCATTTTCAACCCGGACGGCAGCGAGGCGGAAAAGTCAGGCAACGGCCTCCGAATCTTCGCGCGCTATCTCCATGCGACCGGCAAGACAAAGAAGAAACAATTCACCGTGGAAACAAAAGGCGGGCTTGTGACAATCACGTTGCATGTGGATCGCCATGGCGACGCAAGCGCGGCGACCGTCGAAATGGGTCAGGCCACCTTCAAGCCGGCCGCTCTTCCCTGCACCCTCGCTGTCCCGGAATTGATCCAGCAACCGATCGACGCCGCAGGCCGCTCGTTGATCTTCACCGGCCTGAGCGTGGGTAATCCCCATTGCGTCGTCTTCAAGCCGGCAGGCGAGTCCTGGTCGCGGGAAGACCTGTTAGCCCTCGGACCGGCGTTGGAGAACCATACCCTGTTCCCGAAACGGACCAACGTCCAGTTGGCCGTTCCCACCGGGCCGAAGGACATCTTCATCCTCATCTGGGAGCGCGGCGCCGGAGAAACCCAAGCCTCCGGCTCGTCGTCGTGCGCCGCGGCCAGCGCCGCGGTGCGGCTGGGACTGGTGAAGAGCCCCGTCACGGTCAACATGCCGGGCGGCAGGCTGAATATCGACGTGGCTCCTGACTTCAATCTCACCATGAAGGGTCCCGTCACCGAAGTCGCACGGGGCACGTTGAGTCCATCGTTTGTTCGCTCGCTCCGATGAAGAGATCCGTGGGAAATGGTTAATGGTCGATGTCCGAATGGCTCATGGACAATGGTTAATGGATAATCGTAAGGAATGGAAAAGAGGAAAATAGAACGGGTTGAGGAGATGCCTGTTTTCCAAGCCTGCATGGCTTTAGCGTTGAGCGTTGAGAAGGACTCGCGTGCCTTTGCACCTGACTTCAAATGGCTTCGCAACCAGATGTTGCGTTCATCTGAATCGGTCTGTGCGAATATGACCGAAGGGTTTTACTCCCAATACAGCACGGAATACCTTCAGGCCTTATATCGGTGCCGTCGTGAGGGACAAGAAACGATGACGCATGTGCGCTACGCAATGGCCATCAAGCAAATGTCTGATGAAAAAGGACTGGCGCTCTCCAAAGGATACGACAGCGCTCTTACGCAACTGGCAAGTCTCATTGCGAGCATTGAACGCAAGATCCGTCAGCGGGGAAAAGCCAAGGCCGAGCGTCCATCGGACTCCTCTTGACTGATCGACCATTCTCCATCGACCATGTACCATTGACCATGCACCCCGCTGCCGCCCTACAATCCAAACTCGCCCATCTGCCCGACAACCCCGGTGTGTATCTGTTCAAGAACGCACAGGGAGAGATCGTCTATATCGGAAAAGCCGCGGTGCTCGCCGACCGCGTCCGGTCCTATTTTCAGAAAGGCACCGACCATAGTCCCAAAACTACGCTGCTTGTCAGCCAGGTCGCTGACCTGGAAACGATGGTGACCCGATCCGAACTCGAAGCCTTGATTCTCGAAAGCAATCTGGTCAAGCGCCACAAACCCCGCTTCAACATCGTCCTGCGCGACGACAAGCAATACCCCTATGTGCGGCTGCCCATCAAGGATGACTTCCCGCGGTTGTCGATCGTGCGCCGCGTCCAGAAGGATGGTGCGTTGTACTATGGGCCTTATACCCCGGCCAACGCCTTGCGCGAAACCTTGAAGGTGATTAAGCACGTCTTCCCGTTGGCGACCTGTACCATCGACATTGATGGAACCGCCGATCGCGCCTGCATCGAGTTCGAAATCAAGCGCTGTATGGCCCCCTGCACCGGCAACCAGTCGAAGGAGGAGTACCATCAGATCGTCAAACAGGTCCGACAGTTTCTCGAAGGACGGGACCATGAGTTGCTCGACGGCCTTCGCGCCAGGATGGAGGCCGCGGCCGAGCGGGAAGAGTTCGAGGAGGCCGCGCGCGTGCGGGACCGCTTATTCAAGATCGAACGGATGCTGGAGAAACAGCGTATCACACAGACCTCGGCGACCGAACAGGATGTGATCGGCTTGGCCCGGCAAGGCGCCGGGGTGGATCTCCAAATCCTCTTCGTGCGCGGCGGGTTGCTGATCGGCCGCAAGGATTTCTTCTGGCCCCAATCGGCTGATGCGCCGGATGAGGAACTGGTTCGATCCGCTATCGAGCAGTTCTACAACAAAGACGGCCAGCCGCCGAAAGAAGTCCTGATCCCCACCGATCTCGAAGACACGGCGCTGATCGAACAGTGGCTGTCCGACAAGCGCGGAGAATCCGTCCGCGTTCTGGCGCCGGAACGCGGCGTGAAACATCAGTTGGTGTTGCTGGCCGAGGAGAATGCGGCGGCCGCCGCCGCCGACCATTTGCGCGACGAAGAATTCGACCGGCAAGCCGGTGAAGAGCTGAAACGGCTGCTGCGATTGGATCATATCCCGCGCCGGATTGAGGGGTTCGACATCTCCAATACCCTAGGCAACCAGTCCGTTGCCTCAATGGTCGTCTGGGAAGACGGCCAATTGAAGAAAGCAGATTACCGGCGGTTCAAGATCCAGACCGTCGAGGGAGCCAATGACTTCGCCAGCATGAAAGAGGTGGTCACGCGGCGCTACGGACGGGAGGAGAACTTGGCTCGGCCGGATTTGATCCTCATCGACGGTGGACTCGGGCAACTGGGTGCCGCATTGGAAGGACTCAAAGAAACCGGGAACCAGACCCTGCCGATCCTCGGACTGGCGAAGGCCCGCGGGGATAAAGAAGAACGTGTGTTTCTGGCAGGGAGAAAGAACCCGATCGTGCTCAAGCCGCACTCACCGGCCACCCACCTGCTGCAGCGGGTCCGCGACGAAGCGCACCGCTTCGCGATCACCTTTCATCGGAAGCTGCGGGGGCAAGCGCTCCTGGCATCGCTACTGGATCAGGTTCCCGGCATCGGGGCGATGCGGCGCAATCGGCTGCTGAATCAGTTCGGGAGTCTCGATCGCCTGGCATCGGCCAGCGAGGATACCCTTCGTGCCGCAGGATTGAGCACCGACACCGTTCTGCGGCTACGGGAGGCGTTCAAGAACCAGCTTGCGGCCTCAGGAACTGTAACGACCATCCAGGTACGCTCCAAATCCCGCTTAAAATAGATATCTGAAGCTGAACGTGCCCAGATGAATGCTCGCATCGTAGGATCCATTGACCGTCGGATTCACATTACCGGCCACACTGAATGAGTCATAGAACCATTCCTGATAGGCCACATCAAGTCCGATTGCCTTCGGCCACAATGCCGATTCATCGCTACACGGAATCAGCCCCACAAATTTACCATGGCCTTTACACAGAAATCCCGCGCCCACCGACAGCGTGTGAGCGGAAAGAGAAATCATGGCAGGGTTGAATGTCGCCGCAGGCACAGGGTTTTCTGTCCTCGTATAACCGGATCGCACGGCGATGTCCCAATGCGGGAGCCAGCTCGGATCGAGCCACTTGTACTCAGTTCCGACCGCCACGACCGGGACGTTTTTCCATCCTGCCGGTTGTGGAATCATGGCTCCGTTGGACAACTGTACGTCGAGATTCCGGAATGAGCCCCACCCCACAAACTCTGCATTGGCCTCGATTTTCCACTCTCGCTCAGGAGTCCGAACCGGCCAGACCGCGACGGCTCCGGTCACTATTTGGGGAAGCACCAGATTTGTGAAGGCATCGGCCACTTTGCTGCCCCCGACCAACAAGACTCCGCTCAATGGCAGGACGACCTGAGTCCGGTAGATCACCCCGAGGGAGACCCGTGGCTTTCCATCTTCATTTTTCAGTGGTGTCACAAGGAGACTGACGGTGGCGCCAGCCCCCGGCGCCTTTCCGTTGAGCTCAACGGACGCACCTGCCGGAATACCGAAGACTCCCGCCCCGACCGATTTTTGTTCCGCGTCCCTTGCCCGAGAAACGGCGCGAAGGTGTAAACATCCGCGCTCACTCCCACTGCCAAATAGTCGGTCAGTTGGTAGGCGATCGTCGGTTTGATCGCGAGCAGCGGCAGGGCGGCGGAGGTCGCGGCAGTATTGAACGGACCGTCCGCCGGATACCGTGTGAGAAGGCCAAACGGCGAGTTCACACCGAGTCCCACCGTCACAGCAGACAAGCGTGGCAGGCCAAGTGCCGCAAGGTTGGCGCTGACATAGCTATGCCCCGGAGGGGGAAAGGCAATTACTCCTCCGAAATCGCCGTGAGTCGCGGTCCCTGACGCACTATTTGCCTGAATCGAACCACCCAGCAGGGCAGTTCCGAATAACGCTTGCACACCCTTGACCTGGCTGAGTGCCGCGGGGTTATAGTGGATCGCCGATGGATCATCGGCTTGAGCCGAAAAGGCATTCCCCTGGCCAGCTGCAGCGACGCCTTGAGGTTGAAATCGAAGCGCTTGCGCTCCAACCATGGAAGGAAGAAGAAGTGTGCCCCCTGCTATGAGGGTTACCGCAAACTTGCGACAACCCCGCACCAATTCGAACCAATTTCGTTGCAAGCCTGCCCCCTCTCAGCCTCGCAAGTACAGCCCGAACCCGTCCCTCACATCAGCAGAAAATCGGACTAGAGCCAGTAGGACCTAGTAGATAGGTCCGTATGGACCTATCTCGTATTTCTTCTGCAAACTATGGTAACGTCCTGCCTGATCTTACAGAAGTGAACCCACGTTGAGGGGAGATACGCGCATGGGTAGACCTCTCGATCAACATACACAAATTTCTGGAGACACCCTCCAGAGTGCCTTTCCCTTCATTCAGCAAGGGGGGTGGAAGAACACACCAGCACAGCACAAATCCCATGCCTCCCATGGGAGGCATTCCCAACCTGCCTCTCCGACGGCTATTCCGCACAGGCCGTTTCCAGCCGAGCTTTTCGCAGATCTCACGAAGCGTGAAATCCAGGCCGTCCTGGAGATAATGCACTACTCGATCGAAGCTAAGACCGGGGACGATGTCTATCAAGTCTTGCGATTGATCCAGCGTGTCGTCGCCTGCCCGCGCGTAATCGGCGGAGTGGCCAGATTGAATTCCAAAGGGACTTTCGGAGAATTCAACAACGTTATCAACGTCAGTTATTCAAATGACTGGCTGTATACCTATTGCAAAAATGAGTATGCAGCGATCGACCCGGTCCTACAGCACCTGTCTTCTGGCACGCCCACTCTTATTTGGGAACAAACCTTCGCGGCTTCCACTTCTCAAAAACAACGAGAATTCGTTGAAGAAGCGCGCGCCTACGGGTTGACAAACGGTATCACAACTGGGAATGTTGATCGGAGCCGAGGCATCGCAACATTCTTTTCGTTTGCCGGTGGCGACGCAAGCGATGCGGTGCGTTATAAAGGCATCCTGGAATATCTCGTTCCTTATCTGCACCGCGTGTTGGCTACTGGTACTCTTCTTCTCTCATCCATTGGATCCAAAGGGCTCTCTCCGCGAGAAATAACGGTGTTGCTGTGGATAAAGGAAGGGAAAAGCAACTGGGAGATTGCACATATTATTGGAATCAGCGAGCGAACAGTTCGCTTTCATGTAGAAAGCATTTTTCTCAAGCTCGACACCAGTTCGCGGACTCAGGCCGTGGCGGTTGCTATGGAGCGAGGCCTGCTTCCGACAGCGTAAGACATAGGCAGTACCTCTCTTCTCTCACGCAGCCGCGAGCGTTTTATCTACAGAGAGAGCGGATTGATCTATGCGGGCCCCAGCAAAGTCTCGTGAGTCTCTTGCGAGAAATCGACTCCTTTCAAAAGAAACAGAGCCATCTACTGTATTCATCCACTGGGCAAACAACGCCTGCTTCAATGGCGCAGTGTCGTGATACTCCTGCCAATCCAGGATAGCGGCAATTGACAGGGCCCCAGCAGGTGGCAGGGAGACAGCCGGGCTGATGGCCTCACAGCAAAGTCCTATGCCTCGAAGTACCCGCAAAAACCGCCTCTCGACTACCATGTACATGTAGCGAACGTCATTCTGTCGCGCCCATTGATACACTCCTTTGATAAGGACCAACATGAGCCGAGTTGAGAGTCCTCTCTCCGTTAGAGTCGGATCCAATGCCAACCGTGTAATTTCAGCCGTATCGTATGCTTTTCGAATTTCACAGCCGTTCAGCAAACACGGACGAAACTCTTTTTCCAACATGAATGGATGCGGGGATCGAACTATCCGAAAGACCCCGCGAAGATCCTGTCTTGAATCGAACAGCCCAACCGATGTTGCAAATGCATCGTATTCGTCTCTTTCCATCCCATCGTCACTTCTGTCAACCCATTGGAGCCGATGGGCAAATACCTGATGGCGTAACATATAGGACGTTCTCAACTCTTCTTCCCCGCAGATCGTTCTCACGGTGAGATCCTCTTCCTGAAACTCGATTGTCCGACTCTCTTCTGCCACCAGCATGCCGCCCCTCCTTAGTTAGAGAACGAACCAGAATTGCTGCGGAGGAGATGCCTCAATTTCATACCTGCCGTCACCTGGCGTAGTCGCCAGGTGACGGCAGGATCAGCAATCCAGTATTAGTGGCGGCTATCGGTGGAGGTCTGTACGTTCATGGGCGTGCTTGGAAGGAGGATTGCCTACAACTATGAGACAGGAGAGAAACGGGTTCCGCATTATCGACGGGTTTCGTCATTCCAGGCTTGACGCCCGCACGGGTCACGGATCCAGTGATCCTCTCATCCACGAAGGATCATCCGTGCTCCACGGAAAGCCCAAAAATGAAGAGCTGAAGGATGCGCTCAGGGTCATGGAACAGCGATTATCGACTCTACTGGACGACCGTACCTACCTCGGACGAGACCTGCATGACGGCGTCCTGCAATCGCTGTACGCTATCGGTCTCAGCATCGAGACGACTCAGCGGAGGGAGTCCCGCATGACTCCGCAATCACAGCGTTCTATTGCCGGTATCGTTGCGCAAATCAACCGGCTTATCGACGAGATACGCCACATGATTCGACGGCTTGAACAGGGTGTCGTGCACGAATTCGACCTGACCACCGAGCTCCACGCGCTGAAAGCCACTTACGATCAGGTCGGCCATATACGGATCACGCTGGACCTTCAATCCGCCGCTATTGAGGTCCTGACGAAGGAAGAAGAACGTGAGATCCTGCATATCGTGCGAGAAGCCCTCAACAACTGCGTCCGCCATGCCCACGCCGCCCATGCGAAGATTGCGATCCGAAAACACGGAGAGAAAATTCTGGTCACCGTCTGCGATGACGGCACCGGATTCACCACGGCAGCGGGATCGGTCAAGCGGGGTTACGGCTTCGCCAATATGGAGGCACGAGCCAGGAAAATTGGAGGCACCTTGCGGGTGCAGTCCGAACTTGGCCGGGGTACCGACATTATCCTTGAATTTACCTTGGAACCAATGCTGGCTCCTGTATGAAGCGGTCGATTCGCACTATTATTCTTGACGATCACGAGCTGGTCCGAAAGGGGCTGCGCGCGCTTCTCGATCAGGAATCGGACGTGCTCATCGTGGGTGAGGCCGGCACGTGCGCTCAGGCCCTCGCCATCGCCAGGCGACTTCACCCGCAATTGGTCTTGCTTGACATGAAACTGCCCGATGTCTCCGGCATAGAAGCCTGCAGGCGGCTCCTTGCAGAGATGCCGCAGCTCAGAATCCTGGTCCTGACCAGCTACGCGGAAGAAGCCACTGTCGCCGCCGCGATCCGAGGCGGCGCGCACGGCTATGTGCTCAAGGATGTGAAACCGGATGATCTTATCCGCGCCATTCGCACTGTTGCAGGGGGGCGTTGTTACCTGGATCCACGCATCACCCAACAAACCTTTCGGTGGATTCGAACCAGCGCAAGTTCCGGCGGTAACATCCAAGGGCTGAGCCAGCTGTCGCCCCAGGAGCGTCTGATCATGCCGCTGCTCGCACAAGGCAGGACGAATAAAGAAATCGCCACACAACTGGGGCTCAGCGACAAGACAATCAAGAACTATCTGGCGAATATTTATGACAAACTCGGTGTGAATCGACGCACCGAAGCCGTGGCTTGGTACATGAAGGAACTGCCCCTCTCTCCTTCCATCTAGACCAGCTAACCCACGCTCTTCATAACAGCTCAGAACGAATCAGCCCGAATCACATCTCGTGCGACTTCGGCGTTGCCTTACACATGCCCCGCGGACCGACGATGAGCTGCGGCATGGTGCGCTCAAGATTCGGCGCGCGATTCCGAGAAGATAACGTCGCCCCGTACTCTCTCATCAAGGGAGTTGCCCTGAAGCCATGCCCTCAGCGCCAGAGTTACCGACGACCGCTGTTCTGCTCATCGAGCCCAAGAAGAGTCTTGTACTCACGCTTCAAGATCTGCTTATGGGTCATTTTCAGACTGCCCTTGACCTTGCCATTGCCGGCTCTCTACACGAGGGGATGACGCACCTGAGCACCCATCCGGTGGCCTTGACACTCATGAACCTGTCGCTTCCCGACTACAGAGGGCTTGATGCCGTACGCGCCGTGCGTCTCGCCGTTCCCGATACCGCGCTCATAGTCTACAGCGCGACTCCATCAATACCTCTGCTGCTTGATGCCGTGCGTGCGGGAGCTCATGGCGTCCTCTCCCTCACCGACACGCCTGCAGACACATTTCATCTGGCCGTCGAATGTGCGATGATTCGAGCGCCTCAGCCGGCGATGCAGACCGGGCCCTCGTCGTCCGAACAGTCGCGCACCGGTTCGGCCACGATGCTGAAACTGGTGCATGACTTGAATAACACCATCATGTCCATCAATGGATTCGCCGACCTGCTGCTCAATCGATTGTCTACGGATGAACCGGCGCGGGTCTGCTCCGAACAAATTCAAAAAGCCGGAACACGAGCCGCAGCGCTGATAAAATCCCTCTCCCTATGTCCGGACATCGCCCCCTCAGTTATGCCAGCATGCAACACCGACTCGGTATGCTCCGCACAACCTGCGCCGATTCTTTCTTCAAATTGACAGCTGCCGATTCAGTCACTAGGATACGTGGCTGTCCGTAGTGAACTATTCCGTCCGCTTCTTCACAAAAGGAACACTGATGGCCGAGCATTCGTCACCGTCGCCCGTCGCGCCACAGAAACACACCTATCCCCCCAGTAACCCTCTCGAGCGCGCCTTCGAATCCGTGGTCTTCGCCAGCCGATGGATTCAAGCCCCGTTGTACGCCGGGCTCATCGTGGCGGAGCTGCTCTATGCATATAAATTCTTGGTCGAGCTCTGGGAGATGGTGACCCACATCCATAAGATGGAGGAAACCGTCTTTATGCTGGGCGTGTTGGGCTTGATCGACGTCACGATGGTGGCGAATCTGCTGACCATGGTCGTCATCGGCGGCTATGCGACCTTCGTCAGCAAGCTGGACCTTGAATCACACCCCGACCGGCCGGACTGGCTCACGCATGTCGATCCGGGCACGATCAAGATTAAACTCGCGGCCTCGCTGATCGGGATCTCCAGCATCCATTTGCTGAAAGCCTTCGTCGACGTGGCCCACGAAGACCCCGAACATATCAAGTGGAAGATCTTTATTCACATGACGTTCCTGGCCTCCGCGATTCTGCTGGCCTGGACCGACAAGATCATGCAAAAGGAGAAGAAGCACTGACGCGGCGTCTCTCGTGAAACGTATCTCGCATCTCGCGAACGACGCTTCACGAACGACGAGCGACGCGGATCACTGCCACGCCTGAGTGAGTTGGCCCTCGCTGTCCCGCCAATGAGGCGTCCAGGCGAGGGCCACGAGTTTGACGGCAATGTTGGCTTTGCTGGGCTTGATGGAGATGGTTTCAAGCCTTTCATTCAATGGGTCGGTTGCCGCAGCCAGCGCATCGCTCTCCGACTTGAACTGTACTTCGAGATCGACCAGCTGCTGTTGAAGCACGGCCACATTCTCTTCCGCCCGGCCCACATCTTGTGATTCCTTCATGACTCGTCCGGCCCCACGAATCGCCGTCGTGGCACGCCCGATGTTTGCCGAACTGATGGTCTTGCGTCCCAGGAACGCGCCTAAAATGGAGGCTCCGACGGAAATCGCCGCCTGCACCTGGCTGGAACGGGCCTCGGCTTCCTGTTTCTCCTTCTGCTGCCCCGCCCGCCTGATGCGGTCTTCCAACGCCGCGATTTTCGGCGCGTATTTCTGGCGCAGCGATTCGGCCGCCTTGTCCCGCTGCTCGCGGCCGGTTTGCTGGAGCCGCACGCGGAAATCCCGTTCGGATTCTCCCGGCTGGGACACTTCCTTGGTGCTGGGGCTCCGGAACAACTCCACCTTCTGCGTCCTGAAGAGCCACCCGCCGAAATCCTTGTTCCAATCGGCATAGCTCTTGGCCTTGCCGGCGCTCGACGGCAGCGCAAGAAACTCCGCGCCCTCTTCCGGATCCCGCTCGAGATCAGCCACGGCAAAATCTGCGGCGGCCGCCTTATCCCAATCGACAGTCAGAGGACCCTCAGCCATAGACGCCAAGACAGTCACGTCTTGAGTGGTATCGATCCCGCTTCTTGTATCGGAGAACCGGATTTGTGATGAGCCAACCAGCATCGGAGCATAGAGCAACTCGCTGCCATCGGGTTGCGTCCCACGCAATGGCACAAAATATTGCGGCACATCCGGAGGCAACATGGGGCGAGCGGACGTCAAACGTGAACCGTCATTCGTCATTCCTGAAGAAATTGATACATCTATTCCGTCCGCTTGACGCTTGACGCTTGACGCTTGACGCTTCACAGGGTCCATCAGCGCTTTGATCTGCGTCCTGGTGAGTGGTCCACGGAGGTAGGACAGGCACCAGCGCGTTTCAAAGACCACTGGTTCGTCCTCATGCACGTTGTTCATCAGAAAGATCCGATTACCGAGACCCGCGAGCGTCTGCTCCATCCGCCCTCGATCGAACTTCTTTCCCGCGCTGGACGAGGCCCCTTCCAGTCCCTCCAGAACACGGGCCTTATCTCGTTCTGTCTGCAATCGTCCGATGAACCAAGTGCCGGTGTTGGCCAGCCCCTTGTAGTCGAGATCGACGGGATTTTGTGTGGCCAGCACGACGCCGAGGCCGAATGCGCGCGCCTGCTTGAGCAACGTCATCAACGGCAGTTTCGATGGAGGGTTCGCAACCGGCGGGAAATATCCGAAGATTTCATCCATATAGAGCAGTGCGCGGAGGCTGGTCGTGCCAGACTGGGCTCGCATCCACCCAACCATTTGACTGAGCAAGAGCGTGACGAAGAACATCCGCTCGGCATCGTTCAGGTGCGCGATGGAGAAGATCGCATGCCGCGGCTTTCCCGCGGATGTATAGAGCAGCGATTGGATGTCCAGCGCCTCACCTTCCAGCCAGGCCTGGAATCCTGGAGCCGCCAGTAGATTGTTCAGTTTCATCGCGAGCGCGAAGCGGTCTTTCGACGAGAAGAACGACTCCACGTCCATGACGCCGATTTTGGCGACCGGTGGCGATTGGATAGCTTGAATCAATGACGCGAGATCCAGATCTTCTTCCTTCTTCCAGGTCTGATCGAGGATGGTGGACAAAAGAATGTGCTCGCGGCTCTGGATCGGATCGGCTTCAACGCCGAGCAGCCCCAGGAGGCTCGTCGCCGTCGTGCTGATGCGCTCGCGAAGCAACTCCGAATCCTCCAGTACATCGGCAGCCGGAGCTGCGAAGGATTTCAGAATGGACACCCCCAGCCCCGCGTTGCTGCCCGGCGTGTAAATGGCGACCTCCGCCGCATCCCTCAGCCGCTGGATACGAGCGCCGTCCTGCTGCCAACCGGCCAATCCCTTCGTCCACAACTCGGCCTGTGCTTTCGCGTAGTCGGCTGGTGACAAACCTTTCTTGCGTGCATCGTCTTCATTGATCCAAGGCTGGAAGTCTTCACCCTTCAAGCTTGGAAACGTCAGCATCAAGTTGCCGAGGTCGCCCTTCGGATCGATGATGATGGCGGGGATATTGTCGATGGCGGCTTCTTCGAGGAGTGCCAGGCAGAGGCCGGTCTTGCCGCTGCCGGTCATGCCGACACAGACCGCGTGTGTCACCAGATCTTTCGAGTCGTAGAGCAACCACCCCGGCTTGGCCTGCTTGGCGGCTAAATCATAGGGCCGGCCCATGTAAAAGACACCGAGCTTTTCGAAATCTTCCGTTGCAGATTGTGTTGGCGCTACGGTCTTTTTCGCCTTTGACATGTTACTGCCCCTCCCTGGCTGTCTCGTCAATCGTCATGCGTCAATCGTCATTCGTACAGGAGTAACCCGTCTTTTTCATGCCAGGTTGTCCGATGCTCCGAATATAGCCGTTTACAAGCTGTATAAATCGAACCAGTTTCCCACGAAGCTCTTGATGGCACTTCTCATCAATATAGGTCTCATCGTGACAGGTTATTAAGTGGTCGAGCAACTCATACGCCGACCCACGCGCGATCCGGCAGAACTGCACATTTTCCTTGAAATGGAATCGCCCGTATCCTTCAGCAATGTTGGCAGTAAGAGAAACTCCGGCTGTGCGGACCTGCTGGCCTAGGCAGTACTGCTCGTGTTTGGGGAGTTGCTTGGCCAGTAGATAGAGATCCTGCCTGACTTCTCTCCCGACCTTCCACACATCGAGATCTTCAAACGACTTGATGGAGTCCATTCTCAATGAATCTTCCCCGATTGACGATTGACGTTTGACGAATGACGCGCTCCGCTCACCATTCGTAAAAGATGATGAAGACGGCGCCGACCATCATGCTGAACCCCGCCACGTAATTCCACTTCAACGGCTCTTTCAAATACAGCACCGAAAACACGCAAAACACAACGAGCGTAATGACTTCCTGAATGGTTTTCAACTGGGCCGCCGTGAATTCATAGTGGCCGATCCGATTCGCCGGTACTTGCAGGCAGTATTCAAAAAACGCGATCCCCCAACTCGCCACAATGGCCATCCACAGAGGCGAATCTTTGTATTTGAGATGTCCATACCAGGCGAAGGTCATGAAGATATTGGAGATGGTTAAGAGAATAATCGTGTGCATGGGCCTCCTGAGAGAGGGGAAGTCATAGCAGTTATCGAAAGGGCTTGTTTTTTAATCCTTGCTGCTTTGCCACATAGTCAAAAAAGGAAATCGTATTGAAATGTTTTGATTCTGCCCCTAGAGGGATGTGGAATTGACTAAGAAGTTTAAGGAACACTTCTCTTGGTTTTTCACCAGACTTACATGGCGTGATGCCATTGACCCAAAAACCCTTAGGCCAATTCACGGTCCAAGAACGCATTTCTTTCCCTGCAGAGAGTGGCACTTTGTAATCAGCAAGCAAGTGGTCCCATTCCGCATTCTGTTGTTCCTTGAGACGATCTATCAGGACAGTGGTTCGTGGCGTTGCTAAAATTCCAATCCAGTCTGCCTTGTCATACCATGCTGCGGCATCTGTGACTGCTTTGCCCAATATTGTATTTGTGGATGAATCTTCATAGAACGAACCAGCAGCGAAGGAACCACGGAACAGGATGCGCCTTCCGAGAGAATCAACAACTAGCCTTCTGAGAACAGTTACAAAAGCCTGGATATCGTTTGGCGCTGTTTCCTCAGAGTCCGACTCTTGAACCACCAACACCGTGTCATTAAAGGTATATGTCTTTATTCGTGCAGTGTTGAGATTGGCAGAAACCTGCTCTGTCTTGGCATCCAATTTCTGCATCACTACTTGTCGCGCCTTTAGGAACTCAGCAATTTCCGAGTCGTCATAATTAGCTGCGCCTAACGCGTCCAAGATTGCCACAACCCCATACTTCTTATCGGGCACCTTCATGTCTGCTTCCTTTGACCTCATCTTGGCTCTATCACCCTAATAGTCTCGACATAACATCATCGGCTCCCCATGCGGATGATGGCCATTGGCGCCATCAGCCGCTTCTCCTTCCTATTTCCAAAAGCGGGGTGGCTTGGTCGTCCTTTACTGCGCGCATGCACCGAGCACAGCCCTTGATTTCGTCATTCGATCAATCCGAGTGCGCGGTGCGCGAGCAAGAAGGATGACTAGCCGCCCTGCCCTTCCTTTGTTCTTCGCATCATGACGACGCTCGAAAGATCCGTCTTTCTTCACTCCGTACCCGTCTAGAACCTAACGGGGACAGGCACCACTCGACAAGCTCGTGGAGCCAGTCCCCTATACTCCTGCTTCTCTCAACACCTGCCCCGTATACGACCGCTTCGACTTCGCGATGTCTTTGGGTGGGCCTTCCGCCACGATCTCGCCGCCGCGATCCCCGCCTTCTGGACCGAGGTCGATGATCCAATCGGCGTTCTTGATGACGTCGAGATTGTGCTCGATGACCAGGACGGTATTGCCCGCTTCGACCAGCCGATCCAGCACATCCAGCAATCGCTGGACATCGGCAAAATGCAGACCGGTCGTCGGCTCATCGAGGATGTACATCGTCCGCCCGGTCGCCCGCTTGGACAGCTCACGAGACAGTTTCACTCGTTGCGCTTCACCACCGGAGAGCGTCGTCGCCGATTGCCCCAGCTTCACATAATGCAGCCCCACATCGTGCAGCGTCTGGAGTTTGGCTTTGATCAGCGGAATGTGCTCGAAGAACTCCAGCGCATCGTCCACAGTCATGTTCAATACATCGGCGATACTCTTCCCCTTATGGAGAATTTCCAGCGTCTCCCGGTTGTAGCGCTGACCTTTACAGACCTCGCACGTCACGTAGACGTCGGGCAGGAAATGCATCTCGATCTTGATGAGCCCGTCGCCCTGGCAGGCCTCACAGCGCCCGCCTTTCACGTTGAAGCTGTACCGGCCCGGCTTATAGCCGCGGACGCGTGACTCCGGCAGGTTCGAGAAGAGATCGCGGATGTAGCCGAACAGCCCCGTATACGTGGCGGGATTCGATCTCGGCGTACGGCCGATCGGTGATTGGTCGATATCAATCACTTTGTCGAGCGCCTCGACACCCTTCAGTTCTTTGCACCCGTCGATCTTGGGTTTCTTCTGGTAGAGCATCTGCGAGAGCGAATGAAACAACACTTCCAACACCAGCGTGCTCTTGCCGGATCCCGATACGCCGGTGACACAGGTCAGCAGCCCCAAGGGAATCCTGGCCGTCACATCCTTGAGGTTGTGCTTCTGTGCGTTTACGACAGAGAGAAACCCTTTCGCCTTTCGCTGCCTTCGCGGCACAGCGACGGTCTCAATGCCGCACAAGTACCGGCCTGTCAATGAGCTCGAGTCAGCCATGACCTGCTGCGGCGTACCTTGGGCAACGACATGGCCGCCATGGGTCCCGGCGCCGGGCCCCATATCGAGGAGGTGATCGGCCGCCATCATCGTTTCCGCGTCGTGTTCAACCACGACAACCGTGTTACCGAGGTCCCGGAGGCGGAGCAGAGTTTGCAAGAGCCGCCGATTGTCCCGCTGGTGCAACCCGATCGACGGCTCGTCGAGAATGTAGAGCACCCCGACCAGGCCGGACCCAATCTGTGTCGCCAACCGGATGCGCTGGCCTTCCCCGCCGGACAATGTGGCTGCTGCCCGGTCGAGCGTGAGATAGTCCAATCCGACGTTGACGAGAAAACCCAGCCGCTCGCGAATCTCTTTCAGAATGCGGTGCGCGATGACCAATTCCCGGTCGGTGAACTTGAGCAAGAGGAAAAACTCCGCCGCCGCTCGGATCGACAAGCTGGTTACCTCGGCGATGGATTTTTTCTCCAGCTTGATCGCCAGACTTTCCGGCTTGAGTCTGGCCCCCCGACAGACCTCGCACACATCGAGCAGCGTGAAATCTTCCTCCTCGGCGGATCCGGGCGTCACCTGATACCCGATGCCATCGCAGGCCGGGCACGCCCCGTGCGGGCTGTTGAAGGAAAAGATCCGGGGCTCGACTTCCGGATAACTCACGCCGCATTTGATACAGGCCAGCTTGTCGCTATACAGCCTCGTCTTCCCATCCTCAGTCAAAACCGCGACGAGCCCTCCGGCCAACTTGCTGGCGGTTTCGACGGAATCCGCCAGGCGGCGCATGAGAGATTCGCCCGGCTTCATCACCAGCCGATCGACGATAATCTCGATCGTATGTTTCTTTTGCTTGTCGAGGACGAGGTCCTCGCCAAGATCGACGATGCCGCCGTTTACGCGCGCCCGCACGTAACCGGCCTTCCGCATCTCCAGCAACTCCTTGCGATACTCTCCTTTGCGCCCCCGGATGATCGGCGCCAGGATCTGGAACTTAGCCCCTTCTGGCAAACCGGCGATTGCATCCACCATCTGCTGCACCGTCTGAGCCGCGATTTCTTCACCGCATTGAAAGCAATAGGGCCGCCCGACGCGCGCAAACAAGAGCCGGAGATAGTCGTAAATCTCCGTCACCGTGCCGACAGTAGAACGGGGGTTATGGCTGGTGCTTTTCTGTTCGATGGAAATGGCGGGAGAAAGCCCTTCGATGGAATCGACGTCGGGCTTGCCCATCTGCTCCAGGAATTGACGTGCATAGGCCGAGAGCGATTCGACATACCGCCGCTGTCCTTCGGCATAGATCGTGTCGAACGCGAGCGAGGACTTGCCGGACCCGCTTAAGCCGGTGATCACGACCAGCTTGTCGCGCGGAATCTCGACGTCGACGTTCTTGAGATTGTGCTCCCGCGCGCCTTTGATGATGATCGAATGGCTCATAGGCGCGGGATTATAGCATGGCGAGATGAACGTCCGGGCCGATGCATATGAACCCATTCGGGTTTCGGATGGCACATGGCAACTAGGAGCCTCGCAGGGATCTACCGAGTGGTTGTTGCGAAGGATGTCGACGGGACGATGAACCACCCGGGAGCCGGCTTCAGGATTTTATCGCCTGGGCAGTCAGCTCTTGCGGGTGTTCGAGGATACGCTTCAACTCCGTCAGAAACTCCGCGCCCATCACACCATCGATGGCCCGGTGATCGCACGACAGTGTCACCTGCATGCTGCGGCCGGCTTTCACGGCGCCCGCAACGACAACCGGCACGTCCCGAACTGCACCGACGGCGAGCGAGGCGGCTTGCGGCGGGATGAGGACGGCGAGAAAATTATCCACCCCGAACATGCCGAGATTGGAGATTGAGAAGGTGGCGCCGCTGTATTCCTGTGGTTGCAGCTGTTTCTGCTTGGCCCGCGCGATGAGAACCTGCGATTCGGCTGAGATTGTTTCCAACGTCTTGGCGCCGCAATCGCGAATAACGGGCGTGATCAGGCCGTCCTCCAACCCGACCGCCACGCCTATATCGACGCGCTCATACCGCCGGATCGCCTCGCCGGTATAGGACACGTTCAGTTCCGGATGCTTGCGGAGCGCCAGAGCCGCGGCTTTGATCAGCAGATCGGTCATCGACGGATGAGATTGCCGCTCTTTCTTGAACTGACGGCGAAACTGCTCCGCCGCTTCCATATCGATCTCTCTCGTCAGATAGAAGTGTGGTACCGGTGCTTTGCTCTGCACCGTAGCCCTGGCGATGGCTTTTCGCATTTGGGTCAGGGGCTGGTCGATTCCAGACGGCATAGCCGACGCGGCAGGCCCTTGCGCCTTGACCACATCCTCTTCAACGATTCGTCCGCCGGGACCAGTGCCGGTCACCGTAGAGAGATCGACCCCCCGCTCAGCGGCCAGGGCCCTGGCCCGTGGGGAGGCGATGATACGACTCCCTTCCGTCCGCATGGGTGAGGGAGCAGGCGAGGTTGCCGGTACGGCGGCGGGCTTGGCGCTGGTCGACGCCGCGGGCATGACCGTGTCAGACAAGGCCGCCGTGATGTCTTCATCGGCCTCGCCGATGACGCCCAACAGTTTTCCAGACTCCACCGTTTCCCCGTTCTGCACGAGGATCTTCCGGAGAATACCGGAAGCAAACGCCTCAAGATCCATGACCGCTTTGTCGGTTTCGATTTCAGCCAGAACCTCTCCGGCCTGCACCGGATCTCCCTCTCGCTTCTTCCACTCGAGGAGCACGCCCTCTTCCATCGTATCCGTGAGCTTGGGCATTACAACGCGGCTTGCCATGGCTCTCCTCCCCTCACAGTAGCGACTTGACCGCCTCGATCACGCGCGGCAGGTCCGGAAGCGCCGCATCTTCCAGCAGACGGCAATAGGGCATGGGTACATCTTCACCGGTGACTCGCCGGATTGGACTGTCCAAATAGTCGAATGCCGTCGCGTACACGCTTTCTGCAATCTGCGCTCCCAGCCCGCAGAAATGCCAGCCTTCTTCGACGATCACCAGCCGGCCGGTCTTTTTGACCGACGTCACGATCGTCTGGAGATCCAAGGGTTTGAGCGTGCGCGGATCGATCACTTCCGCCTCGATGCCTTCGCGGCTCAGCACCTCGGCAGCCTCCAGCGCGAGCAACAGCATCTTGGAATAGGCCACGATGGTGACATCCCGTCCCGCCCGTTTCACCTCAGCGACGCCGATCGGAATGGTGAACTCACCTTCCTGCACCTCACCTTTCGTGCCGTACAACAGCTGGGCTTCGATGAAGATGACCGGATTGGGGTCTCGGATCGCACTCTTGAGGAGGCCTTTCGCATCATGCGGCGTGGCGGGCGCGATGACTTTCAGTCCCGGCACATGGCAGAACCAGGCCTCCAGGCTTTGCGAATGCTGGGCCCCCAACTGGTGGGCGGCGCTCCCGGGGCCTCGGATGACGAGCGGCACCGACAGTTGCCCTCCGGACATATACCGGATTTTTGCGGCGTTATTGACGATCTGATCGAGAGCCACGATGCCGAAATTCATCGTCATGAGTTCGACGATCGGACATAGCCCCGCCATGGCTGCTCCGATGGCCAGGCCGGTAAAGCCGGCTTCGGTGATGGGTGTATCAATCACGCGCCGTGAACCGAAGTCCTCGACGAAACCTTTGCTGACCTTAAAGGCGCCTTGATAGTAGGCGACGTCTTCGCCGATCAGAAAGATGCGCCGGTCCCGGCGCATCTCCTCCCGCATAGCCTGATTCAGCGCTTCACGATACGACAACTCCATGACTCACCTACTCCTGCAAGACGTCGACGTGCAGATCCGAGCGGGCCGGAAACGGACTGTCTTCTGCAAATTTCACGGCAACCCGCACGATCTCGCCGACTTCCCGTTCCAGCTGTTTGAAATCCGCCTCGCTCGCCAGCTTCTGAGCCAGCATGGTGTTTTTCAATAGGAGAAGCGGGTCGCGTTTGCGGTACTCCTCCACTTCCTCTTTGGTCCGGTAGTGGCCATGCGCCGGGTCCGCCATCGAATGGCCCATGAACCGATAGGTCGTCGCCTCGATGAACCAGGGTCCATGCCCCGCACGGACCTGCGGCACCACCCGCTGCATTGCCGCGCGGACCGCGAGCACATCCATGCCGTCCACTGACTCGGCCGTGATGCCGTAGGATCGAGCGGTCTCGGCCACGTCCGTATACAATGCGATCGCCCGCTCGGCCGGAGTGCCCATACCATAGCGATTGTTCTCGCAGATATAGATGACCGGCAGTTTCCACAAGGCAGCCAGATTGAACGCCTCGTGCGCCTGCCCGCTGGGCAGCGCCCCTTCGCCGAAAAAGCAGACCGTAACCAAGTCAAGCGATTGATACTTGTTTGCGAAGGCCAGGCCCGTTGCGAGCGGGATGTGCCCTCCGACGATGGCGTACCCGCCCATGAACCGATGTGGCAGATCGACCAGGTGCATCGATCCGCCCTTGCCTTTGCAGAGACCGGTCGCCTTGCCGAACAACTCGGCCATGACCCGGCCCGGATCGGACCCGCGCGCAAGACAATGTCCATGATCGCGATAGGCGCTGATGACGTAATCGTCCGGTCGAAGGGAGGCGACGGCGCCGACCGCGATCGCCTCCTCGCCGATGTACAAGTGAAGAAAGCCGGCAATCTTCGCAAGGGCGTACATCTCCGCCGATTTCTCTTCGAATCGACGGATCAGTAACATCTGACGATACAGCGAGTGGAGATCGGCTGTGTCCATGGTCATTCATTATGCAAGTCGGCTGATACCGACACAACCAGAATCGTGTGCCGAGAGAGAGGAACCGGCTCAGTGCGGAAGGGCCTGAAGACGTTCCGTCAGGCGAAGATTCTCGGCATAATCAACCGGGCAATCGATCACCACCGGCACGGTACTCTTCAGCGCTTCGGCGAGCATGGGCCGAAGTTCGGATTGGTCCGTCACGCGATACCCGACAGCGCCGAAACTCTGGGCATAACGCACAAAATCGGGATTGCCGAAATCCACCGATGAAGTCCGTTGGAAACGCACCAGCTGCTTCCAACGGATCACACCGTATCCATCGTCCCGCCAGACCAGGATGACCAGCGGTAATCCCAGACGCACCGCCGTCTCCAGCTCCTGCGAGTTCATGAGAAAACCTCCGTCGCCGGTCACCGCCACCACGCGCCGTCCGGGATACAGTAACTTTGCGGCGATCGCACCCGGCACAGCAATCCCCATCGCGGCAAAGCCATTCGCGATAATGCAGGAATTGGCAACCTCGCACGGAAACATCCTGGCCATCCAGAGCTTATGCGCACCGACGTCACAGATCACCAGATCGTCAGGCTCAAGCACGGCGCGCAGATCCTGCACGATGTGCTGCGGTCGCATCGGCCAAGACACCGTCACGGCCAGCTCGGCGTCGAATCCATCGACGACCGTCTTCCGGGCCTCCCGAGCCCATGGGGAATCAAACGGCATCACCTTCTCCGCGAGAAGCTCCAACGAAAGACGGAGATCCCCCAGCAGACCGACCTCGACGATGTAGTGTGCATCGACCTCTGCCGGTGACACATCAAGGTGCACGATGCGCTTCTCCCGGCGCGGGTTCCAGAGACACGGCGCGTATTCCACGAAATCATATCCCAACGCAATCACCGTGTCCGCCTGCTCCATGACCACCGAGGCGTAATCTCGTGCTTGAAGGCCGATCGTGTACAAAGACAGCCGATCACTGTCCGGAAACACCCCTTTGGACATGAAGGTGTGGAGCACAGGAATCTGCAGGCGCCGAGCGAACTGTCGAACTGCCTCGTACGCACGACCGCGAATCACGCCATTCCCGGCAAGGATGACAGGGCGCTGTGCGGCGGCGATCGCTCGAACTGCTCGGGAAACCTGGCTGGGTGCCGGCTCAGGCGTGACCGGCGCTTGTACAAAGAGCGGCTCCATCCCGCCGGCATCGCCGAGCTCTCCATCCGCCACATCTTCCGGAAGCTCCACATGAGTCGCACCCGGCTTTTCCGCCTGCGCAATCTTGAACGCCTTTCGAATCGCTTCGGGAATGACCTCTGCTTTGGGAATCGATGCATTCCATTTTGTGACAGGCTTGAACATCGAGATCACGTCGATGTACTGGTGCGATTCCTTATGGCGGCGATTCAATGCCGCCTGACCGGTAAGGGCAACCAGAGGAGCCCGATCCAGGTTGGCATCAACCACGCCGGTCAGCAGATTGGTCGCGCCGGGTCCCAGCGTCGCTAGGCAAACCCCCGCCTTGCCGCTCAGTCGCCCATAGACGTCGGCCATGAAGGCCGCCCCCTGTTCATGCCGCGTCTCGATAAAGCGAATGCGGGAATCGAGGAAGGCATCCATCAGTTCCAGCGTTTCCTCGCCGGGCAGGCCAAAGACAAGCTGGACACCTTCATTTTCCAAACATCGAACCAGCAGTTCTGCCGCCTTCATGGGAACCTCCTTGGGCATCACCTGCCGCGTGTGTTCGCGCCGGCCTGAATCGCAGTCCTGTTACAATAAAACTCCAAACTTGCAACGATTGTATCAAGCAGGTGCGGCTGACGAACAGACCGATAGTGAGGCGAGCTGGACCAGCACCGTAGCATTTCTCCCGAACGGGAAACGGTCAAAAGTGCGCGCTATTCCATTGGGTCCGTGAGCCTGGACCCTTTAGTTGGGAAATTCGTATGCCGGGGCATAACCGAATTCAAACTGACCCATTACCCAGCTTGACACCGCCTGGAACCAGGTGCTACCACCATCGGCATGGTACAGGTCGAAGAACCGTCCGTGAGGCAGGAAGCACCTGCTCCGCCCCAAGCCGTCTCGACGTGGTCGGGGCCGGCCCGCGAACAGGCCGTGCAGCGGATGTTCACGGCCATCGCCGGCGTGTACGACCTGAACAACACGCTCTTGAGCTTTGGGCTCCATTATCGTTGGAAGAAAATCGCCGCCTCGTTCGTCACACCGGTCGACCAAGGTACGGCGCTGGATGTCGGATCCGGCACGGCGGATCTCGCGCTGCTCGTCGAGCCGCGAATGGGCGCTCAGGGACGCGTGGTGGCATCTGACCTGAACTATGCCATGCTGGCTGAAGGGCTCAAGAAGGTTGCCGGCAAAGGGCGGGCGAACGCCATTACTTGTTTACAGGCGAGTGCGGAGCACTTGGGCTTCGCGGACAATACCTTCGACGCGGTGACGACCGGCTTCTGCATGCGCAACGTCGGCAACCTGCCGCAAGCGGTCAGTGAGATTCGCCGGGTCATGAAACCAGGCGGCCGGTTTGTCTGTCTGGAGTTCTCCCGGCCGGTCTTCGGCTGGCTGCGGGCTCTGTACGATTGGTACTCGTTCACGCTCCTGCCCTGGGTGGGGACGAAAGTCGCGCGCGACCGCACCGGCGTCTATGAGTATTTGCCTGCATCGATCCGCACGTTCCCGGATCAAGAGCGGCTCTGCCAGATTCTACGCACGGCCGGCTTCCAACATGTCGAGTACCGCAACCTGACCGGCGGGATTGTGGCAATCCACGTCGCGATTAAATGACATGGTAGATGGGTAATGGTTGATGAAACACATCTTCATGAACCATTATCCATTTCAGCATTAACCATTCTTTATGAATTCCATTCTCTACATCTTCCTCCCCTGTAAGAAGGTCTATCCCATAGGGATTACCTATCTGGCTGATTTCATCCATCGGCGGAAGCCGGAGGTCCGTCAGCGCATTCTCGATCTCTCGCTCTTCCCTGTCGCGCAACGGAGCCAAGCCATCCGGGACGCCGCGACGGAGTTCAAGCCGGATCTGGTCTGTTTCTCCTGGCGGGACATCCAGATTTTCTCACCGCATGAGGGCGACTCTTCGCTGGAGCATGCGTTTAATTTCTATTTCGCCAGCAATCCGTTCAAGAAAATCGCCGCATCAATCGAGGGCGTGAAGCAGCTCTATCGCTATTACAGCCACATCTATACGATCCTGTCGTACCCCTGGCTGATCCGCAAAGAGTTCCCCAAGAGCCAGATCATGATCGGCGGGGGAGCCTTTACAGCCTTTGCCGATCAGTTGATCGAAAAGCTGCCGGAAGGGACGATCGGTCTTCTCGGTGAAGGAGAAGACGCCATCCTCAAGGTGATCGAGGGCCGATCAATCGAGGACGAGCGGTACATCGTCAAAGAAGGGAAGCAGATTCGGAAAGGCAATCAGGGATCGCCCGCGCTGCTCGACGCCCTCACGGTGGATCTGCCCTATCTGACCTCGATCTTCCCCCAGTGGCAAGAGTACATCGGCGAATCAATCGGCGTGCAGTCGAAACGAGGCTGCCCCTATGATTGCGCCTTCTGCCTCTATCCCTATATTGAAGGCAAGCGGGTGCGCTACCGGCCAGCGGAGATGGTCGTCAAAGACATCTCGCAGCACTACCATCAATGGGGTGCCCGCCGGTTCTGGTTTACCGATGCGCAATTCATTACCGGCAAAGAAGCCTATCCGCAATGCACCGAGATTCTAGAGCGAATCGTCAGTGAACAATTAGACATCGAGTGGTCCGGCTACATTAGAACATCGTTGATTACGCCTGAGTTGGCCAAGTTGATGGTCCGATCCGGCGTCGGCGATCTGGAAGTCGCCATTACCTCCGGCTCACAAGAGGTCCTCAACAACCTGCACATGGGCTTCAAGCTCGAACGACTCTACGACGGCTGCCGTTACCTCGCAGAGGCGGGATTCAAGGGCAAAGTCATCCTCAATTATTCGCTCAACAGCCCGAAAGAAACGGAAGAAAGTCTGCTCCAAAGTGTGGAGTCCTATAAGATGGTGGCCTCGATCCTTGGTGAAGAGCGGGTGTTCCCCTTGATGTTCTTCCTAGGCATCCAACCGAACACGGATCTGGAGCAGCGGCTGCTTGAAGAAGGCTACCTGTCGGCAGGCTATAACCCGCTGATGCTGACACCGACCAGCATCAGGAAGCTGCTCTACAACCCCGCTCCGCTCAACAAAATCATCGCCACGGCCTGTCTCAAAGCCTGGGAACGGAGGGAGGGCAGCCGTGATCCCCGCCGATGGACAGGCTCTCTCTCGCAGACGACTGACACGTCCAGCGCCTATGCAGACAAGAGCTTGAGCAAGGGAATTGAGGGCAACTCCGGGCGGGACGCCCTGCTGTCGCTGGAAGAAATCCTCCGCTCGCGGAGGCCGACTCCCTCTCCCTCCCATACAGTTGAACCAAGAGCGACGTCAGCCGGCTGACCATTCACGCCCCGCTTGTCCCCTCCTTGCATTCCAGTTCTAGCAGGTGCTATCATCCGCTTTCTTTGAGGCTGGTGTATTAGTTCAACCAGTTGGTTTTTCACGGGATTATCTCCGTGTCCCCCTGTTGCTGACAGCGCCCAAGGAGGCGCCTCATGTATAAGACAATCTATATCCCGGTCGATAACTCTGACCATTCCAATACCGCCGTGGATGTTGGCGTTCACATGGCCAAGATCTTCGGCTCTAAAATCGTGGGTAGCCACGTGTATGCCGCCAAGATGCACGACAAGCGTTTCAAGCAAATGGAGGCGGGACTGCCGGAGGAGTATCACGACGAGAAGGAGCTCGACCGCCAGCGTCAGATCCACGACTCGCTGATCACCCGCGGGTTGCAAATCATCACCGATTCCTACCTCGACTACGTCGACAAGAAATGCACCGAGTCCAATCTGCCGATCGAACGCCGGTCGCTCGAGGGCCGGAATTGGAAGGTGCTGTCCGAAGACATCAACACCAACGGGTACGACCTCGTCATCATGGGCGCGTTGGGTGTGGGCGCTGTGAAGGATAGTGTCATCGGCAGCAACACGGAACGGGTGGTGCGCCGGGTCCGCAACTCCGACATGCTGATCATCAAGCATACCCAGCCGATGACGACCGGCAAGATTGTCGTGGCGGTGGATGGCAGCCCCTATTCCTTCGGCGGATTGATGACCGGTCTCCAATTGGGCAAAGCATTGAACATGCCGGTTGAAGCGATCTCGGCGTTCGACCCCTATTTCCATTATGCCGCGTTTCACAGCATTTCCGGCGTGTTGAACGAGGAAGCGGGTAAGGTCTTCCGGTTCAAGGAACAGGAAAAGCTGCACGAAGAAATCATCGACAGCGGCCTGGCCAAAATCTATCAATCCCACCTCGACATCTCACGTGAGATCGCCCAGGCCGAGCAAACCGACGTGAAAACCACCCTGCTCGACGGCAAGGCCTTCGAGAAGATCATCCAATACGTGCGCAAGGACATTCCGGCCCTGTTGATCGTCGGCCGCATCGGCGTCCACAGCGACGAGGATATGGACATCGGCAGCAACACGGAGAACCTTCTCCGTAGCGCGCCTTGCAATGTGCTGGTCTCAAACCGCAAATACGTGCCGCCGATCGACACCCAGGCGGAATACACGATCGCGTGGACGGAAGAAGCCCTGCGCCGGATGGAAAAGATCCCCGTCTTCGCGCGCGGCGTCGCCAAGACGGCCATTCACCGGTATGCCATCGAAAAGGGCCATACGATCATCAGCAATACGGTCGTGGATGCGGCGGTCGGCCATATCCTGCCCAAAGGCGCCATGGACGCGATGCGCGCCTTAGGCGGAAGCCTGGACGCAGCCGGCATCGACCGTGACAAGATGCAGGCCGACGAAGCCGTGACGAAGGATCTCATGGGCCCGACATTGAGCGGGATCATGACCCAGATCGTCGAGGAGAAGCCCAAAGAGATCAATGCCGCCACCCAGGCCTATCTGGACCGCATGAGCCAGAACTATTTCGTCTGCGACGGCTGCGGCTACATCGGCAAGGGGGACGCGCCGGTCAAATGCCCGGTCTGCGCAGCCGACGGCGCAAAATTCAAACAAGTCGACAAAAAGATTTTCGAAGTGGCTGCAACGGCCGAGGGCGAACTGGAAACGGACGTCGCCTATGACGACGTGCCGATGCAATGGACGAAAGACGCGAAAGAAGCGATCCGGGCTGTTCCGGCCGGGTTCCAACGCCGCCGCGCCAAGGCCAAGATCGAAAAGAGCGCGCGCAAGCTCGGGATGACGACCATCACCTTGGAGTACGCCGCGCCGATGATCAAAGAAGCGGCAGCCGAGGACTATCAGCCGATCTTCGCCAACAAGGGCACGGGGACGTCCGCCGAGGCGGAGGCCAAGCTGACTACCGTGAATAGCGACGGCTCAGATGGGAAGGCGGCTCAGGAGCAAATCACCGGGAAGAACGGCAACGGCCATTCCGAATCATCTCCCTACACCTGGGCTGTTGATGCGCAGGCCAGGTTGGACCGGGCGCCGGAAGGCTTCATGCGGGACTGCACAAAAGCCCTGATCATCAAGCACGCGGAAAAGATCGGCGTGACGCACATTACGCTCGAAGTCGCCAATGAAGGAATTGAACAGGCGAAGGGATATATGGCCGACGCCATGAAGACCGGCGACCTCAAGAGCATGATCGCAAACCTCACGGGAAAAGGAAGTGCCTAGTGCAGAACACGAAGTTCTGAGTCTTGACCTCACCGATCGGGATCTTTTCCTAACTCAGCACTCACGTCTCAGCACTCAGTACTGACGCGTATGGGTAAATCGCTTCCCATCTTCGACGGCTCTTCCCTCCGCGGCGCCCTGGGATCACTGCAGCAACACGTCACCAACGTTTTCACGCCCACCCCGCAAGGCGACAGTCCCAATGACGGCCGAACGGTCGATGATTTCAAACCGTACCTGGTGGCGCTGAACCTGACCAAGCGCTGTAATCTCAAATGCGACCATTGCTATCTCGACGCCACAACCAAGGCGGCCGGCGGCAATGACGAGCTGTCCACAGACGAATGTTTCCGGCTCATCAACCAAATCGCCGAGGTCAATAAAGGGTGCCTGCTCGTCATCACCGGCGGCGAGCCACTGGTCCGACCGGATATCCTCGACATTGCGCGCCACGCCGTGAAACTCGGCTTCATGGTCGTCTTTGGGACGAACGGCATGCTCATCGACGACCGGATGGCTAAGGCCCTGGTTGAAATCGGTGTGATGGGTGTGGGCATCAGCATTGATTCGCTCGATCCGGCCAAACACAATGCCTTCCGCGGCGTTCCTGGCGCATGGGAAGCGGCGGTCGCCGGGATCGAGGCCAGCAAACGCAACGGCCTCCAATTCCAAATCCACTTCAGCGCGCAGCCGATGAATTACACCGAGCTGCCGGCCGTCATCGACTGGGCGCATCGGCTCGGCGCCCGCGTGCTGAACGTCTTCTTCATGGTCTGCACGGGCCGCGGGGAAGAATTGACCGACATCACACCGGCGCAGTATGAAGAAGTCCTCGGCTATCTTGTTACCTGCCAGGACAATTACCAGGGCATGCTCGTCCGGGCCCGTTGCGCGCCCCACTTCAAGCGGCTGGCTTACGAGAAGGACCCCAATTCACCAATCACGAAGGCCACCGGCTATATGGGCGGCGGATGCTTGGCGGGGACGAACTATGCCCGCGTCACGCCCAACGGTGAATTGACCCCCTGCCCCTACATGCCCCTGTCGGCCGGGAACGTCAGGCAGGATAGCTTTGCCGATTTGTGGAATCGATCCGATATCTTCAACTCCTTCCGTTACCCGCAGCTCAAAGGCAAGTGCGGCGATTGCGAATACACCGACATCTGCGGAGGCTGCCGTGCCCGTCCCTATGTGGACCACGGGGACTGGCTGGATGAAGACCAGTGGTGCCTGTATACGCCCAAGGGCGGCGAGAAGATCAAAGTGGCGTTCAACACGCCGGAAGAAGCTGAGGTGGCTTGGGATGAGGCATCGGCCCTGCGCTTGAGCCGTATCCCCTACTTCCTGCGCGCGATGGTCAAAAAAGGCGTTGAAAAGCACGCCCGCGAAAACAACGTTCCTCTCATTACCGTTGAATTAATGGAAGAGCTGCGCAAGAAACGCTTCGGCAACGATGCGCCTGTTTTCAAATTCTAACGGCACCAATGGACGCTCTAGAAAGTCTTTCCCTCGATCTCCGCACGCTGATCCCGATCCTCAACCACTGGCTTCATCTTCTGTCGGCGGTGATCTGGATCGGCGGGTTGGCCTTTCTCGTCATGGCGGTCACACCAGGGCTGCAAAAAGCCGTCGCAAAGGACCAGATCAAGCCCATCACCGACGCGTTTTACCAGCATTACAAGAAAGTCGCCGGCGTGCTCCTCGTGGTCCTGCTGTTCACCGGGGGCATCAACTTGCACTACGTCAATCAAGTCATTACGTCGCAAACCGGCGCCGGCATGCAGCATCATGCCAAGTATCTGATCGTCTTCTGTATCAAGCTGCTGCTCGTCCTTGGGCTCCTTACACTGTTCCTCTATACCGTCATTTTCAAATCCGACGACCATGCCGAGGAAGGCGAGTCGTATGAAGCCATCCCGTTCCAGCGTGCCGCACTGTGGATGGGCTTCTTCATCATCCTCTGTGCTGCTGCCATGAAACACCTGCACCAGTAGGCTCGCACACTTCTGTCAACTCGCCTTCTGTATCGAACAAGATACCCCTCCTGGTACCTCATCCGATACAACCGGACAGTTGCACCTCACGTTCCTTCTCTGACAGTTCACGCAAATCGGCTATTCTCATCGCGAATCAATCGGTTTCGTCTGTCCCAATCACGGCATAACAATATGCTCGATGGCATGACCGTTGCTCAGTCCTTATCTCGTGATTGATCCGAGAGGGAACACACAACCGGATCACGGTGAGGCGATGTGGTGAGCCGGCAACCTTCTCCATGACGGCAAGCGATTCCGTCCCTTGCCGTCGACGGTGCTCTTGGATTTGCCCTCCAGAGCAAGGTTGTTGCCTCAACCCGTTGCCAACAGCGCCATGCCTCTGATGAGGCATGGCGCCATTTTCGCCGATGGAGTGGAGCAATAGAACAAGTCCGGCCGGCTCAGTATGGCTATGGAGAGGGAGGACTCATCCGCTGCCCATCAACTACCGAGACGGCCTCGACCCGGAAAATGCCCGCTTGAAGACGGTCTTGAGTCCAAAGTAGCCGATGGAGTCTTTCAAGTTGGAATAGAGCCGTTTGACAGGGTTCATGTGGGGATCGGTGACATATTCCATCGTCAGAGCGATCCGCTCTTCTCCTTCGCCCAACGGCGTGACGGCATGCCACAGCTTGTCGCCGTTGAAAATCACCAGATCGCCTGGTTCGGTCACCAGTTCAAGATGGCGAGGCTGTTTCGTCGGATGGTCCTTAAAGAGCTCGCAGACCAGTTTACAATGCGTAGACCGGTCGACCAGCCCCATGAGAATCGTATAGCGGGCCCCCTTGTAGTATGACGTATCGTAATGAAATCCGATGTGATCTCCGGGCTCTGTGTAGTAGTAGAGCGCGCAGGAATGGGGGTCATTGTCCGGACAGAATCTCAGCTCGGCGTTCGTGAGGCGGCTGAGGAAATTCATGAACGAATCCGACCGGTACAAATCGAGAAACAGCGGGGCTTTTTCCTGCACCGTATAGTAGCTGACACTGCCCCCCTTCTTGTGGCCAGGAATATAGTTGCGATTGAGGTCCCCTTTCATGGCCTGAGCCTCAGGCGCAAACGTCTGTTCCACGAATGCCCTCGGCAGGAACTGCGGGATAACCAGAAACTCGTTCTGCTCCCAATAGTCCCGGTGCAGTCGCTCGAAATCTAATTGAGTAATGGCCCGATCAACGGCCTCTGCGACCATATTGGAATGAACTGCCGTCACCATACACCGCCCCTTCCGTCACGTTCGTCTATCGTCATTCGCAAATCGCAATGCGATTCGCGCTGTACTACTGCGGTCCGTTCAGCACCGGTGCTTTGACCACTTCGACATCCGGTGGCGCTTTAAAATCGAACACCTCGTTCCCTAAACCTTGGTTTGGCTTCAACGCGGAGAATTCAAAGGTCGCCACGTTGCCGCTGATTTCATGCAGCGACACGGTGCGCAGAAAATAGGTTTTAGGGAAGACTTCGACGACGATCCGCTGAAGATTGCGCGTTGATTCATGCTCCTTGTCTTTCGGAAGCAGTGTGATCAGGCGAATGCCGCCGGTTCCCCGTTCTTTTCCCGTCGTCGGCTGAATGTCGAACGATTCGTCCAATTTACCCGCACCCTGTAAGAGTTCAAGAGGCGCGCTGGAGGCCGCCATCTGTGTCAACTTCCCCACCAGCACCTGCTTGTGTTCCGGCACATAAACCTTGACGTCGTCCTGCATGACGTATATTTGTTCCGTCGCCGGATCGAGATAGTCCCATCGCAGCCGTCCCGGCTTCTTGATGTACACCCGGCCGGAGGAGGTCACCGGCCGTTCAAATCCTTCGATCTTTGTCGTCTGAACGAAGTCGGCTTGCAGATCCTTGGTCTTTTCGTACCGTGCCTGGATCTGCTTCACCACATCGCGGGCCTCTTGCCAGGCCTTGTCATCACCGGAGGCGGCGCCCCCCCAGGCGACCGTCGCACACAGCACACTGACCAGGATACCCGCCCACCGGACACTCATGCCTCCGCCGCTCCTACAGAACCCCGCCGTCCCAAGACTTCCCGACGTCCATCCCGGCCCGCTGCACCGACGATGCCTTCCGTCTCCATTTGTTCGATCATGCGGGCGGCGCGCGGATAGCCGACCCGCAACCGGCGTTGAATCAGCGAGGCCGACGCTTGTCCGGTCGTGAGCACCAGCTCCTTCGCCTGTTCATAGACTTCGTCCTTCGCTTCCTCTTCTGCTGCTTCGTCGGCCTTGAGCAATTGCAACTCCTGATTGTAAACCGGCATGGCCTGTTGCTTCACAAATTCGACGACCGCGCGCACGTCGTCGTCAGACACGTAGGATCCATGCAGGCGCACGAGGCGTCCTGTTCCTGAAGCAAGATAGAGCATGTCGCCTTGACCAAGCAGGGCTTCGGCGCCGTTGGCATCCAAGATCGTCCGCGAATCCGTCTTTGACGACACTTGGAAGGCGATGCGGGCCGGGAAATTCGCCTTGATCAGCCCGGTCAGCACATCAACGGAGGGCCGCTGGGTGGCCAACACAAGATGAATGCCCGAGGCCCGCGCCATTTGAGCGAGCCGGGCGATTTTGTCTTCCACGTCCTTGGGTGCCACCATCATCAAGTCCGCCAGCTCGTCGATCATCACGACAATGAACGGCAGGGGTTCCGGTGGTGTCGACTTCGGCTGCATACATCCGGGCTCGCCCTCGGCGATCGTGGTTTCACCGGCGGACAGACGTTCCTCCTCGGATAGAAACTGCATCGGCAGTTCGGTCTGCTCGACCGTCGGCGACGGTCGCTCGGCGAAGGCTTCATGCAGACCGGCCACTTTGCGGTTGTACGCCTCGATATTCCGCACACCGGCTTCAGCCAGCAGCTTATACCGCCGTTCCATTTCAGCCACCACCCAACCCAGTCCCTTGGCCGCCGCCTTGGCATCCGTGATGACGGGGCGGAGCAGATGCGGGATCCCTTCGTACGATTGAAATTCCAGCATCTTCGGATCGATGAGCAGCAGCTTGACCTCGTTGGGCTTGGCGGAAAACAAGATACTCAGCAGCATCGTATTCAAACTGACGCTCTTGCCGGCGCCCGTTGCACCGGCGACCAGCAAATGCGGCATCGTTTTGAGATCCGCCGTCACCGGTGCGCCGAAGATGTCCTTGCCCAACGCCATCGTGAGCTTCGAACGTGCCCTGCTGAACGCGCTGCTCATGACCACTTCTTTGATCGACACCGTTTCACGTGATCGATTGGGCACCTCGATCCCCACCACTGATTTGCCGGGGAGCGGTGCCACGATGCGAAGGCTCACGGCCTTGAGCGCCAGCGCCAGGTCATCGGCAAGACTCACAATGCGGGCCACCTTGGTCCCGGGCGCCGGCTCAAACTCGTACATCGTCACCACCGGGCCGGGCCGGACTTCCGTCACTCGGCCATTGATCCCGAAACTCGCCAGTGCTTTGGATAGGACATCGGACTGGGCCTTCAACTCGTCATCCGACATGCGGCTCAACGGAGCGGACGGGTCGCTCAAAATTGTTTCAGGATCAGGAAGACTGTATTCGCCGGCTTCGACCGGCGCAGCCACGACTTCAGGCTCATTCTCTTCCTCTTCCGGCTCCACCACGACGGCTGCCGGTGGAATGGCGACGGGTTGAATGACCGGAGCCGCCAGAGCCACTGGGACAGCCACCTCTTCCGACGGCTCGGCGATGATCTGCCCCTCGTCCGCCATACGATTGGCCTTCGGCGCTTTTGTTTTGTGGTTCTTGACCGGCTCTTCAGAAAGGGTCGCCGGACGCTCCGGCTTCATGGCGGCCATACGTTCGCGAAGCCTGATCCACCGTTCCGGAATGCGGCGGACCGCCTCACCGATTGACAGCGGGGTCGTCAGCAGCAGCGAGACAAGAAACCCCGCAATGATCAGAATATGCGCGCCGGTGCCGGCGAACACCGCCCGCAGCCCGTCTCCGACGACCTGCCCGACGACGCCTCCCGCCGCTCCCCGCGAGATCATGCCGCTCGCCAAGGTTGGAACCGCCGTCATTTCGAGATGGAGAAAGGCGCTCAGAAAGAAGACGGCGGCCAGAGAACTGCCCGCCGTCCGCAATCGAATACTGACAGGGGTTTGGGAAAAACAGCGAACTCCCAGCCGACCGAGCAAGACGGGAAACAGATAGGCCGCTCCGCCGATCGCAGAGAACAATCCTCCGCCCAAGAGCGCGCCGAACGATCCAATCAGATTGCGCGGAGGCTTCGCCGACGGAGCCCCCCCCGCCACCGTTTGCGCCTCTCCCGGCACAAAGGACAGGAGACTCAATAGCATCAGGAGACTCAGCGCGATCAAAATCACGCCGACGACTTCCCGCTGCAGATGCGAAGGGGGAGAAGGGGCACGGCGGGCTTCGCCCCGCTTGGCCGAGGTGGTGGCAGCCATGGCGCGGATGCTAACACAGGGGGCAGGTCATTTCAAACGAAGGGACGGAAACCCAATGACTGAACTCAGCGGTCCAAGGAGGCTTAGACGGATTGTGTCGGCGTGGTATGACGGATGATTTTGCCTTCGACGAGATAGACCACCAGCTCGGCGATGTTGGTAGCATGATCAGCGATTCGTTCGAGATATTTGGCGATGAAACTCAATCGGATGGCGCGGGTCGTCGTGTGGGGATCCTCAATCATGTACGACAAGAGCTCGCGAAAAATCTGTTCCATCAGATCATCGACCAGATCGTCGTTCGCGAGCACCTTCCTCGCAAGCGTGGAGTCATCTTTCACGAACGCATCGATGCTTTCCTTGACCATGGTCCGGGCAATACTGCCCATCCGCGGAATATCGATGTAGGGTTTCAACTGCGGCTCTTCGTTCAGCTCGAGTGTCCGCTCGCAGACATTTTCAGCCAGATCGCTGATGCGCTCGAGCTCTGTGGAGATTTTCATGGCGGTGGTCACCAGCCGCAGATCCCGTGCGGCCGGCTGATGGAGGGCGAGCAATCGGAGGCATTCTTCGTCGATCTCCACATCAAGGGCGTTGACCTTATGATCCCGCTCGATGACCTGCCGGGCCTGGTCCGAATTGCGATTGGTGAGCGCCGAAAGCGCCTGGTCAATCTGGTCCTCCGCCAGGCTGGCCATGCGTACCAGTGTGGCCTTCAATTCAGCCAGTTCTTCGTCAAAATGGCGCAGAGACATGCTCAGCCGAATCGTCCCGTAATGTAGTCTTCGGTCTGTTTTTGAGTGGGCGCGGTAAACAGCTGTTTCGTGAGACCGAACTCCACCAGTTGGCCCATATACATGAACGCCGTCCAGTCGGACACCCGTGCCGCCTGTTGCATGTTATGGGTGACGATGACGATGGTCAACTCTTTCTTCAATGTAAACAACAGTTCTTCGATTCTCCCCGTGGCAATCGGGTCCAGCGCGGAACAGGGTTCATCCATCAAGAGCACGTCTGGTTTGACGGCCAACGCCCGCGCAATACACAGCCGTTGCTGTTGCCCCCCGGACAAGCCCAAGGCGCTCTTGTGCAGCCGATCCTTGACTTCCTCCCACAGGCCGGCGCCTTGAAGGCTGTGTTCGACAATACCGTCCAACACCGTTCGCTGTTTGATCCCCTGCAACCGCGGACCGTAGGCGACGTTTTCATAAATAGACTTGGGGAAGGGGTTGGATTTCTGAAACACCATCCCGACCCGTTTGCGAAGATGCGTGATATCGATGGCGGGACTGAAAATATCTTGATTGTCCAGGAGGATATCCCCCTCATGCCGGGCGCCCTCGATCAGGTCGTTGAGCCGGTTCATGCAGCGCAATAGCGTGGACTTCCCGCAGCCGGACGGGCCGATGAAGGCGGTTACCTGGTGTTCGGGAATGTCGACGTCGATCTTGAACAGCGCTTGCGTCGGCCCGTAGAAAAAGCTGAAGCTCTGAACAAGCAGTTTCGATTTGGCGGGCGCACTGTCGTGATGCGGCGCCGCGGAGTATCCCTTTTCATCGCCCTGCATCGTCATGAGAGACGGCATGATGAGCGGAAGGCTGCCAGTCATGGTTCTAAACTGCCGATCCAGCATATTTCTTCCTCATCCGATTTCGCAGCAGGATGCCCGTCAGATTAAGCGCCACCACTACAAGAATCAAGACCAGAGTTGTCACATACACCATCGGTTTGGCGGCCTCCACGTTCGGCGATTGGAAACCCACGTCGTAAATGTGAAAGCCTAAATGCATGAACTTTCGGTCTAAATGCAGAAAGGGCCACGTCCCGTCGATCGGCATGGCAGGCGCGAGCTTCACCACGCCGGTCAACATCAACGGCGCCACCTCTCCGGCGGCACGCGCCATGGCGAGGATGAGCCCGGTCAGAATGCCCGGGAGCGCTGCCGGCAACACCACCTGCCAAATCGTCTCCCATTTAGTGGCGCCCAAGCCGATCGACCCCTCGCGGTATTCTCGCGGCACGGCAGCCAACCCCTCTTCGGTCGCCACGATGACGACGGGAACGGTCAGGAGCGCCAAGGTCAATGATGCCCAGAGAATGCCTCCTGTACCGAAGGTGGGCGTCGGCAATCGATCAGAAAACCACAGGGCATCGATCGAACCGCCGAGCCCGTAGACAAAGAACCCCAACCCAAACACGCCAAAGACGATTGAGGGAACCCCCGCCAGGTTGTTCACCGCAATGCGCACCATTCTCACGATGATTCCTTGACGCGCATACTCCCGAAGATACAGCGCGCCGATGACGCCGAAGGGGGTCACAACGACGCTCATGATGATCACCATCATCACGGTGCCGAAAATGGCCGGGAAGATCCCACCCTCCGTGTTGGCTTCTCGCGGCTCCGTGGTCAGAACCGTCCAAACATTGCCGACATACACCCAGGTCTTTTCCAAGACTGAAAGACCGTTGGGACGAAAGACCCGCATGATTTGGCCAAATGAAATGGACTTTTCTTTTCCATTGGCATCGACGGCAAGGACCCTATACGGACTTTCTCCCTCACTCGAGCGCGCGTCCCGCAGGAGGACCGGCAAGGCTTGCCACACCGCATCAGGACCTTCGGCCACGACCTGGTCTTCCTTGACGAGCGTCTGCAGGCGCCCGTAGAAATTCCCCCATTCGCGCCGCTCCACCAACACGAGATCAGATGGCCTGGCCTGCTCGATGATCTGATCCGTGTTGATCCAGCGGTAGTCCAGTCCGTACAGATCGCGATTGCCGATCTTCATCCTGATGCGCGGAATCCCTTTCGGACCGACTTCCTCGCCAGCTAACTGGCCGATCACATGCTTTCCATCCTTCAGGGTCAATTCTACGAGGTCAGCCGGCCAGAAATACCCGAATCCGTTGAGGAGGATCAGAACCAGCAGCCCCCCGATCATGAGAAGCGACAGGGAAAGACCCGCGCCGCAGCTCCAAATAAAAAGCTCGCCGCTGCCGAAGAAATACTTCATCCACCGTTTCATCGGACCGCTTTCTTTCTGCCCTTTGAGGGCACTGCCCCTCGCAAGTCCAGCTCGGACTAAAATTGGCTGTATTTCGCCCGCAGCCTCTGCCGGATGATTTCCGCTGCCGTATTGAGGGCAAACGTCGCCATAAAGAGGAGCAACCCCGCCAGGAAGAGTGTGCGATACAGCGTCCCGCCATGCGGGGCCTCAGGAATTTCCACCGCAATATTTGCGGACAGTGTTCGAAACCCGTTGAACAGGCTCCAGTCCATGATCGGAGTATTACCGGTGGCCATCAGGACGATCATGGTCTCTCCAACGGCCCGCCCCAGACCGATCATCAGCGCGGAAAAGATGCCCGGGCTGGCGGAGATGAGGACGAGATGCGCGAGGGTCTGCCACCTGGTGGCGCCGAGCGCCAGAGAACCGGCGATGAGATTCTTCGGGACGTTCGAAAGGGCCTCTTCCGAAATGCTGTAGATGATGGGAATGATGGCAAACCCCATGGCCACGCCGACGACGAGGGCATTTCGCTGGTCGTATTTCAGGCCGAGATGCGCTTCCAGCCACGGCTTATAGTGGCCGTCAAACAAAACCGATTCCCACCACGTGTTGGTCCCGAGACACCACCAGATCACGGCGATGATGATCGGCATCAACAACAAGGCTTCGACACCAGGCCGAATCCGATGCCGGAAGGAGCTCGGCAGCATGAGAAACAGTGCGGCAGAGACGCCGATGGCCAGAGGGAGCACGAGCATCATTGCCGTGATGGCGGGAAAGTTCCGTTCCAGCACCGGCGCGAACCAGAGCCCGGCCAAAAATCCAAGAACCACGGTGGGCAGCGCCGCCATGATTTCAATCGTGGGCTTAATCTTGGCCCGAAGATCGGGATGCATGAACATCGCAGTGTAAATCGCGCCTAATACCGCGAGGGGAACGGCGAGTAGTATTGCGTAGAAGGTGCCTTTAATGGTCCCGAAGATCAGTGGGGTCAAGCTGAACTTGGGTTCAAAATCATCGGATCCGCTTGAGGATTGCCACACGAGCGCCGGTTGATCATAGCCCTCGTACCAGACCGGAGAGAACAACGCCGCCCACGTAATCTCCGGATACGGATTCGCAATCTGGTAATGGACCAGTCGGTGATCCTCGGTCAAGCCGACCAGGCCATCGGCTTTCGGGGAAAAATACGTGCTGCGAAGCGCCCCCTGTTGGGGTGCGAGCGTCAGCAACGTCTGTTCAGACGTTGAGTGGTGCAATCGAATTTCTCCTCCGGCATCGGCGGTGAGAAACCCCTTATCCCGCTGGGAAATCGTAATGTCGGTGACCGCATGCTGATGAGGGCTAAACTGATGGATACGCGTCATATGGGTCGTATTGGTCGCAGCATGTTCCCGCACAGGCATCCACACGGCAATCTGCCCGGACGCACCACCGACCACAAGACTCCGGTCACCCATCAAATAGGCCAACGAGGTAATCGCCTCGCTGCGTTCAGCAGCCTGAGTGATCTCAGTCAGCCCGGGTGCTGCCGGCTCCCGGAGGTCGAAATGGTAGACCTTGCCCGTTTCCGTTCCGACGGCAAGAAGCCCCGCCCGACTCCCGAGCGTGAGCGCCGTGATCCGGCCTGGAATATGTGGCGTTAGATCCACCTGCGTGCTTGAGGCATCGGCGGTTCCATCTGGACGTGATGTGCGCCGGCTCGTCGTCAACCAGAGATGCTGGTCTTGAAGCAGCGCGGCAATCCGAGCTTCGGAGTCCGTGCTCTGATACGCCATTCTTGCGATGGGTTGCGGAGTTGGTGCGGCGGCCATCGGGGTCCCGACTGAAACGGACGGAGCAATCGAGCGTTCGTTCCCTTGGAAGTCCTGCGTGAATTCGATCGTCACAGGGATGACGCGTCCGTCTGCCGTCCCCATGGCGAGAGAGTGCCCCTTCCCCAGAGCACGAGCGACAGCCGTCACCGATCCCTCTGGTATCAACCGACGCGGAGGGATCGGTGACGTCAAGGGGGTGGAACCCGGTAAGAAAACAAATTCGAGGGAATCACCTCGTAACACATAGGCAAGTTCTTGGTATTCATCGACTCCGACGAGCGCGGCAGAAGACGGACGCTCCGCCGCTGAGAGCGGAATTGGCTCCGTAGAAGCTGCCTGGGTCGGCACGAAAAGCGGGACGACTTCCTTGACGAGGAAGATGCACATCCACAGAATGCACAGAATAATGCCGATGCCGCCGGTTTTGATGATGGCGCTGGTGAGCCAATCTGTGATGGATCGGATTTGGCGGCGACTAAGCAAACCGGCGGCACTGGCCGGAGTCGCAAATGGACCCCGGCCTGCTGGCGGCTCTTCCTGGGCAGCGGGTATCGGAGTGAATGGCGGCACGTTCATGCTCTAACCATAGGGGCTCTCTCCGACATTGCCGCATCGCCATCAGACTCGAAACTTATTCGAGCTTCGGTAGTTCCTTTTCGATCACGCTCTGCGGGAGAGGGAAGAATCCGTCCTTAATCACGATGGCTTGCCCTTCTTTGCTATAAATAAACTTGATGAACTCCTTCACAAGCGGATCGAGAGGCTTGTTCGGCGCTTTGTTGACGTAGATCAGCAAATGCCGCCAGAGCGGATAAGACCCGTTCATGGCATTGGTCTGCGTGGGAGCGACGAAGGGCGCTCCTTCCTTTTCAGCCAATGGAAGGGCTCGCACCCCGGACGTCATATAGCCGATACCACTGTAGCCGATACCAGCCTGATCTTCCGTGACACCCTGCACCACGGAGGCAGAGCCTGGCTGCTCTTTCACTTCATCTTTGAAGTCGCCGTTCTTGAGCGCAAACTCCTTGAAAAATCCGTATGTGCCGGATGCCGAGTTTCGGCCGTAGATGCTGATCGGAGATGCCGCCACTTCGCCTGTCACCCCCAACTGATCCCACCGTTCGAGGGTTTGCTGTGCACCAAATCGGCGGGTTTTCGAAAAGATCGCATCAACCTGCGCCATCGTGAGGCCCGGGACAGTGTTGTCCTTATTGACATAGACGGCCAGCGCATCAATGGCGACCGAAAACGCGGTCGGCTTATATCGGAATTTTCTTTCGAAGGCATCAAGCTCGGTATTTTTCATTGTTCGAGACATCGGTCCCAGTTGCGCCGTGCCTTCGATCAAAGCAGGAGGCGCAGTACTTGAGCCTTTGCCTTCGATCTGAATTTTGACGCTTGGGTATTGTTTGCGAAACCCTTCGGCCCACAGCGTCATGAGATTATTGAGTGTGTCTGACCCGATGCTGTTCACATTGCCGGATACCCCGGTGACCTTGACGTAGCCTTTCAAGGCCGGATCCAGCACGATGACATCATCGGCATAGACCGATGGGAGCGCCATACCAAGAGCTCCGGCGAGAACAACACAGAATAGCCCATGCCTGACAGCGAAATTTTTCATAACTCGTCCTTTCGTAGTCATCGAGTCTGATAATCTCTTGTATATTCTAATATTGGTGTATTACCGGGTGATTACACGAATGTTACAGGCGTGTTACGTGGCGGCATTTCCCTCTAAAATCCGCTTGTTTTTAACGGGGGTAGGCGCTTCGCCTACCCCCGTTCCAGTGAATTCCCATCGTCAAAAGTTCCACTGCAACTGAGTCCGGACAATATCGCCTTCGCGGATGTTATAGGGCGCGGTCTGCGTATCAGTGCGCCTGCTCCTGGCATAGGCGATCGTGAATTCCAGGGCTTTGCCTAATTGCCACTCAGTCCCGATTTCCCATTCCCGGACCACGTTGAACGGTGTATTGGTCCGATGCTTTTTCCCACCGCTGTATTCTTGGTAGCGGACATAAGGGATCACGCTGGTCAACCACGGCTGATTCACATCCCATTTGTACATTCCTTGGACGTAGCCGCCCTGGATGTTTCCTTCCACAATGGCTGTCCGCGCCCCATTCAACTGAGGCCCATGGCCCCAATTCCATTCCGCCTGAAAACCGATAGGCTGAGGATAGAGCACAAAATGCACACCGACTCGTTCGTCAAGGTAGTTCCCTTTATTTTCCACCGAGGGAATTTGATTTCCCGAGAGTTTGGGGTTAGTGTCACCAAGTGAATTGACACTAGACAAAGCTGAACCGACATTGAACGACCCGCGGTAGGCATCGACACCGAACTGGATAATCTGTCCATAGGGCAATTCCATGGGATAGGTGGCATGCAACACGACATGTTTATTGTCATTGCGCTCGTTCACGTTGAGGGTTTGGCCGTTATAGACCCCGATGCCGAGGACGCCATAGTCTCCAGACCCCTTAAGCCCCGAGTCGACCAGTTTTCTGAATAATTTTCTGGTCTCGGCCGGCGTGTAATAAATGAAGAGTCCAAGATCGCGCTCGCCATTCACCGCACTATTGAGCCCATCGCTTCGGTCAAAGGCCAGCCGTTGTTGACTGGACTGCAGAGTTTCAAACCCGAACGGGACCTTTGATAGACCTCCTCGAACACGCAGCTCCTTTTCCCCAAAGAACAGGAAGGGAACGGGCAGGAAGATATCGGCATAGGCATCTCGAAGCTGGACAAAATGACCACTCTGATCTCCCGTCGTACCGGGAACCGTCCCCGCAAATTCCGGCTGAATGTAAAAGGACAGCCAATCAGTGATATCGCCTGAAAAGATGAGGCGGGCGCGGCGGAAGGCAAAGCCTGTATTATCCCGAATGGTGTTATCGTACTCGCTCCGTATCGATTTATCTCCGGGGAGATAAGTATAGCGAGCTTGGACATAGCCTCGTATGCTGATCTTGTCGAACCATTTCTTGATCGTCGCCCGATCTTGAATGATCGCTTCCTTTTTTTCCTCGTCGGCTTTCAGCTTGACCCATTCTTCTTTCGTAATCTGCCCCTTTTCATAGAGGAGGTCCTCCACGCTCGCTTGCGCCACATTGGTAGTGAAACTTAGGCCAAGACCGATCACACATACTCTTATCGCAAACCACCATCCCTTCATTCGATACCTCCCTCCAGTTGGTTATCTCTCATACCCGAGACACAATATAGAGAGGCAGAATTAAGATGGTGCTACGGAGTTGTTACAGATTCGTTAAATACGCTAGGATTCGTGGACCAATAGAGAAGCGGGACTGTTCTTCACCGAAAAGAAGGACCGTGGCCGCTACCGGCATGAGCTGACGGCAATGAGAGACCTGTAATCTTTCAAGGCGCCAACAATGAGATTTTACTCGTGTAGTTTGGGGAAAGCAGGGGAGTGGCCCCCGGCCTGAAGGAGGGCAACATGAGAAACTCTGGTGTGGCTCTTCTCTTTGGCATCGCGCTGTTACTCACTTTTGCTGCCTGCCAGAATCGGCCCTTTCAAACCGTAGCCATCTACGACGATCCATCACGTTTTGTCCGACTTGAAGTAGATCCCGTAATAGGCGGAAGCTATTCTCACCCCATCGACATCACGACGGATGACATGACTGCCGTCCTGGCTGGCGTGATGATTGAAGAGCCGCCAGGCATCATGGCACCCACATCCCTTTTAGCCAAAGACAAAGAACCGCGACAGCATCCGGCGTTTAGCGAAACCGAAATCCGTCTTTTTGCTCCCCAATTAACACATGGGTTGCAACGGGCAAAACCTGAAGAGATTGTCACTTTTGGTCAAACCAATCAGATCACCGCAATCACTAGCCAAATAACCTCTGGAGGGGTATTCGTTGACGGCGACGAGCTCCACCTCCTACTCAGCAACTATCGTTCGGAAACAAACTATATGCCGGACCCTGGGATCAGCGGTACCACACTCGATGCTCGTTCTTCTCCGCTACGATCCATCGCACCACAGCAATCGAGACTTTATTTCGAACCTAGTAGCGCAGTAGCGGCATCAAATGAAGGCATTTTGAGCAGTCTGCTCCGGCCGAATCGGCGAGAGATCGTCATCCTGTTCAAGAAGCTGCCAAGCCGGACTTCGGATATGGGCCACAAGCCAGATTGAGGGGCTTTTGAACTGACGGCTGTGTTTGCTCCCTCTCCTGCTCAACCATCTTCCTGATGAGAAGTTCTAGCTGATGGCGACTTTTCCGCACGAGAAGTCGCCATATGCGTTAAGATACCCGCGTGTCATCCAGTTCAGATCCTGCCCATAGTTCCGAACCTCCGCTTTGGTCGATTGGCATTGCCATGGTTATCATCCTCCTTGCCCCTCTCGTGTTGTACTCGCTTGCCCCAACCGGTCCTATTCGCGAAGGCGATACGGTATTCTCCGAGGGAGAACAGCGTGTGCGGCTCAGCACATCCGTCACCGGCACTCCGCTAGAACCGAATGACACCTGCCTGCTCGATCCGAACAGTCCCATGATCGTCACCCATGTCCCCTCCAACCAGTCAGACGAGACGATACGGGCTCAGGTGCAAGGCAATCCGTCCAGCGAATGGCCCTTCTGCCCTCTACACGCAGAAGTGCAGTTCAAGGGCCATCAGGTGTTTCAAAAGCCCGCAATGCTCAGTGCCGTGCGGGCGATGCTGGTGAGATGGTTTGGACGCGAATGACTCGTGCGCAGACGGAACAACTGGCGGAAATTAGCTTCTCAGTCGAGACGCGAACTGCTTCCGGAACTTTGCGACCTTCGGCCCCACCACGAATTGGCAGTAGCCCTGGAACGGATTTCGCGCGAAATACTCTTGATGGTAGGCTTCTGCCTCATACCAAACCGCAGCCGGCACCACCTCGGTTACAATCGGCCTATCATGCAACTGTTGCTCGGTGATACTGGCGATGACGGCTTCTGCGGTTTGCCGTTGCTCAAGACTGTGATAAAAAATCGCCGACCGATACTGCGTGCCGACATCGTTGCCCTGCCGGTTCAGCGTCGTGGGATCGTGAATGACAAAAAAGATCTCGAGCAGTTCCTGATAGGAAATGGCCTTGGGGTCGAAGGTGATACGCACCGCCTCCGCATGGCCGGTCTGCCCGCTGCATACGGCCTCGTAGGTCGGATGTTCGACGGTTCCCCCCATATAGCCTGATTCAACAGACTCGACCCCTTGCACCTGGTCATACACTGCCTCCAAACACCAGAAGCAACCGCCCGCGAGAGTCGCAACCTCATACCCGGATCGAATTGGTTGAGTGTGGGCTTCCATATCGCGCGATCAGCCGGCTACTCCTCTTCTTCCTCTTCAATATCTTCAATGCCTTCATAACTCATTTCAGGAAATCCTGCCGCTGCCTTCTCACAGGCCGTTTCGACCATTTCTTCGGCGTCTTCCGCCGAATCCGCATCCACCAAAAATTTCACCGTGATCGCATACCGTTGTTCCACTCCCAACTCCTTTCTGTCTCTCGCCGGACTACGATGGCATCGTCTAACACTGACCTGCACTCCTGTGGTTCTACCAAGTGCGTCGTACTTTGTGATAGATGCCGTCGTCGTGTCAACCACGCGCCTGAGGAAGCCGAAAAGGAAAGAGTGGCTGCAGGAAGAGTTCCGCTACGGGAGTGTCAGCACGAGAGAGTATGAGGCAGGCTATTCGAGGGAGAGAACGGATGATCAGCCCTCGTCTTCAAGCTTCTTGAGCACGGCTTGGAGTTTGTGTAACTCCTCAGGGGAAATTCGTGTGAAGCCGATTCCAAATGTATTGCCTCCAACCCAGCGAACCGTCGCTTCGTCGATCCGCAACGGCCAATCCAGACCGGGCACATGGAGCCGGCATTCAAATTTCCCCCCTAGCTCGACCTTCAGCTCGCTTTCAATCTTGCACCCACCTGCGGAAATATCCAGCGTCCTCCCTTGCCCCTCTTGGCGTTGCCCGGAAAAGGTGCTGCGGAATTGGGTGGTGAAACGAGGCTGAACACGACGCTCCTGCTCCCGAAGCTCACTCGGAGCCTTATCGGGTACAGCCTCGGATCTGCCAAAGAAGGCGCCGAGTTTTTTCAAAGCTTGGGGTGCCATGGTGGTCGACCCGAGACTTCGATTCCAGCACTCATTTCTTCGTCGTCAGCAACATGTGTCCCCGACGATTCTGTTGATAGCATGCTTCATCGTGATCGGAACAGAACGGCCGTTCCTTCCCATAAGAGACGACCGAGACCTGCTTAGGTTTTACGCCAGATTCCACGAGATAGGACAGTGCCGCCTTTGCCCGCTTGTCCCCCAACACCAAGTTGTAGTCACTGGTCCCACGTTCATCGCAATGGCCCCCGATTCTCAAGACGGCACGCGGATGCTCCTTAAGGTACATAACATCTTGATTAAGCGCCTCCATCCCGGCGTCGGAGAGGCTCCATTGATCGTACCCGAAAAACACATCTTGCAGACCCGCCTCAATCGCCGCCTTTTCTGCGGCCCTTTCCTCTCTCGTGATTTCAGCGAATCGCCGGGCGCTCTTGTCCGGGGAATTCATCATGGTTGAGAACGCGCTTTTGGGTTGGGTGAGTCGTTCTTCCGAGGGATTATTGGAAAAGCCGCTCAACTCTCCGCTCGACCCCCCACGCGAGATCTTGGGGATTTCCGCTTCTCCATCGGCTTGAAGCCACTTCATTCCGCAACCTTGAGTGGTCAGAAGAATCACTCCCATGACAACGAGGGCTCCGGCTTGTGTCACCGTTCTGTTCATGACTTCTCTCCTCTGAATGATAAAGGTATGAACCAGTTCTTCGACTCGACCATTCCGTTCATCAGCGTTCCGTGCATGAGAGGCCCACGTTCTGCCACCTTCTCAAAAGACAGAACAAATATAGCACCGATACTGAAAATGGCATGGCCTACCAATTCCCTTCGCTTGGATTACAGACAGACACGATATTTCAATGACTTACGGCTACCTGGTGAGAGGGGACAATCAGTGGCACAACACCATGTGCTCTACTCCCAAACCTCAAATTCAAGGATATATGAGGGAGCCAGCCTCAGAGGAAACGAGGTCGAGCAAGGCGGCAAAACTCTGTCACTGAAGGAGGGAAACACCAGCTGACGGGAGACGGAAAACAACAACCCTGACGGGTACGTAACTCAAGACACCCATGAAACGCAGCATGGCCCACACTGCCCCATTGAAGGTCGCAGAGAACTAACGACTCGCCTTCCGATCAGACCAGCGGGCCGGCCGCAGCACAGCTCCCAATCCGGCAATCGCACAGATGAACACGAGCATGGCCAAAACCACCACTAGGAAGAACCCGGCTTTGACATCGTGCAGCATAGGGATCATTGTTGTCCCCTCCTCGTGTTGACTGAGTTACTCGCTCCGCCACCCACATTCACACACCCACGGACTCATCGGATCCATTTTTTGAAGAACTCGCCCACAGGCAGGACACTGGCGAGTCCATGCGTACCGGTCGTTTTGACCACCCCGACAACCGTTTGAGACGGTCTGCATGCTTCTTCGGCAGATTGCGCTCATTCGATAACCCCTCTTACATTCTACAATATCAAGTCTAGATCATGATGGGACAGAGATCTATGCAGCTTTGGTGGGGGGGGGTCTGTGAACAGCAAGAGGGCTCCTGGCAAGAAGGCTCCATGCGCAACCTATTGACTGCGCTATGTTTTTGTGGACGGCCGAGGATAAGAGCTTACGCCTGGTGAGGCAGGAGTACGCACAAACAAGAAATGAAGAACACTCAAGGTACGTATCCGGAAACGCAAAGAAGAGCGGCTTTGCCGGGTGAGCCGCCGGCACGAGCAAGCTTGGTTTGGTGCGCCCGGCAGGAATTGAACCTGCGACCTACGGGTTCGAAGCCCGGCGCTCTATCCAACTGAGCTACGGGCGCACATGGGCTACATGAATCATGTAGCGTGAAGGCTTGTCAAGGATAGCGAGACCGCTAGAGTCGTGCAAGGATCTCGTCTGCAATTTGCCCGACCGATCGCCCATCGGTCGTGATGACATGATCCGCCGCGGCCTTATATTTCGGCATCCGTTCGCGTAAGACGTCTTGTACTTCCTCGATAAACGACTTGGTGCCCGTGAGTGAAGGACGTTGGGTGTCTCGGCCGATGCGTTTCGTAATCGTTTCAACCGATGCAGTCAGCCAAAATACCTTGCCATGGTGCTTCAACCGCTCGACGTTTTCCGAGCGGAGAATCACCCCGCCGCCAGTGTCGATAACCAACCCTTCTCCCTCTGCCTGATCGCGACATACCTGAGACTCGAGATCGCGAAAGTAGTCCCACCCATGCTGCGCAACGATTTCCGGGATACTTTGTCCAGCCCGTTTCACAATTTCCGCGTCAGTCGAGACCATGGTCCGGCCGAGGCGCGCGGCCACAACTTTTCCTACCGTGCTCTTCCCCGTTCCGCGATACCCGATGAGCACAACATTCATTGGAATCGGGACTCCAGCACCGCACGCATCACATCGACCGGAGCGGGTCGGTCGGTCCAAAGCTCGAACTGCGCGACCGCCTGATTGAGAAACATCTCGAGGCCTGGAATCGTCCGGCACCCGGCACACCGGGCATCCGCAAGCAGCTTCGTCTCCCGCGGCGTATAGACAATATCCATTACGGCAAGTCCCCGGTGCAGGAGCGAAGCCGGCACACAGGTGGCATCGGTCTTGGGCGACATGCCGATAGGAGTGCAGTGAATCAGGACCTGCGCTTCAGGTACTGCCCGGCCAAGGGTGCGGTCGTCGAGAAACGCATCTTCAATGGCCACATTGGTCTTGGATCGGAGATCGCTTGCTAACGTACTGCGTTCCTTGTCGTCGACTCCGAGCACAGTCAGCTTGTCTGCTCCCGACTCCGCCGCCAGAGCGAAGGCGATAGCCCGCGCGGCACCGCCTGACCCCAGTATGACTATGCGCCGTCCTTCGAGAGTGACCCCCCCCTCTTTTAACGCGCGCACGGAGCCGGTCGCATCTGTATTGTAGCCGATCAGCCGCCCTCGCACCGCCACGATGGTATTGATCGCGCCGATGTGCCGCGCCGTTGGTTCCAGATCGTCCAGGAACGGTACGGCCGATACCTTGTGCGGAATAGTCACACTGGCACCGCGAAAGTTCCCGAGTGCGCGGAGTCCCTTGATCGCATCGCCGATCGCGTCAACTTTCCACGCGAGATACACAAAGTTAAGACTGAGTTTCCGGAAGGCGGCGTTATGGATCGCCGGAGACAACGAATGTTCCACGGGATTACCGATGACGCCGCAAAACTGAGTCTGAACGTTGATTTCCATGATAACGAACAAATCCGCCTGACTTAGCTCCCGGCAGCCTCACCACACCGTCATGCCCCCATCAATGGTGAACGTGCCCCCGGTCACCCAAGCGGCCTCATCGGAGGCAAGGTACAGCACCATGGCAGCCACTTCCTCCGGCTTACCCGGCCGACGAATCGGATAGTGGGCGAGAATCGGATCGAGCCGTTCAGGATTGGCCATCAGCGGGGCCGCCATCGGTGTGGCGATCAGCCCGGGATTGACCACATTGCACCGGATACCGTCGTTCGCGTAATCGATGGCGATGGCGCGAGTGAGCGCGTCCAGCGCGCCTTTCGAGGCAGCGTACACCGGCAGATAGGGAATCCCGACCAGACTCGCGATCGAAGAAATATTAATGATCGCGCCACGCCCCTGCTTCAGCATTTCCGGTATCGCCGCACGGGTCATTCGAAATACACCGGTCAGGTTGACATCCAACACGCGGGCCCAGGTTTCATCATCCAGCTCATGGAGCCGGCGGCCGAACTCGCCGACCCCCGCATTGTTGATCAGGATGTCCACCGCACCGAAGCGCTGAACCACTTCGGCCACTGCCGACCGTGCATGGCCGTCGTCCGTCACAGAACCGGCACATGCAATGACCCGACCGTTGTGCGGCCCAATCTCACGCACGACGCGGTCCAGCTCCTCTTGGCGCCGGCCGGTAATCGCGACTGCCGCCCCTTCCCGAACGAAGGACTTGGCAATCGCCTCGCCGATCCCCGCGTTGCCGCCCGTCACCAGAGCGACTTTCCCCGCCAACCGGTTCATCGCTCCGGCGTCTCCTTTCCCTCATCAGCCGACTCCTCGTTTAGCGCTTCGGTTTCATGGTCGCGCCTACTCGTCTCACTGACAAAGCCGGGGTCAACTTTCCTCGCCACTGTGATAAACCCCGAATGGGCGACCATTCTGTGATCGGGCCGCACGCTTCGGCCTTGGACCGACCAGGTGCGCAACAGCGTCTCAAACGTTTCCACCATGGCGAACACCGCTGTCCGCTCAAGCGCCTCGACCGTTTGTGTGACTTGGGGAACCGTAGGAACGAAACTCAAATAGATCCCTCCGGACCGCAGGGCAGTGGCCGCATGAGGAATTACCTGCCACGGCTCCGGGAGATCGAGCACCACACGGTCGAACGGGATTCCATCGTCAAGCAGCCCGATCCCCTCATAGGCATTTTTTCGCATCGGCATCAAGTTGGGCATGGGTCCCATGTACCGGTCGATATTGAGCAAGGCGGTGCGGGCAAAATCGTCCCGCATTTCATAGGTCACCACCAAGCCTTTCGGCCCGACTGCCCGCAAGAGCGCCATCGTCAATGCGCCCGAGCCAGTGCCAGCCTCGAACACCCGCGCGCCGGGATAGACATCCGCCCACATGGGGATGAGCGCGAGATCTTTGGGATAGAGCACTTGCGCGCCGCGCGGCATCTTGAGCACGTAGTCACCGAACGTCGGGCGGAGGGCCAGCATCTTCTTGCCACCGGACAACGTCACCAGCGTGCCGTCCGGTCGCCCAATGAGGTGATCGTGTGCGATGGTCTGGCCGCTGAATTGGTACGTTTCTCCAGCCTTGAGTGTCAGCGCGTACTGACGCCCCTTCTTATCGACAAGATGAATCCGTTCACTGTTGGAGAGCTTCGACATGGCGGGCATTCTAGGGGGTTCGTTCGATCGTTTGCAACCAAACGCCTTGCCTTGACTCGTCTCACAGTGGGCCGTATGATCCCTTACATTCCCTTGTTTCAGCAAACTCCCCGCGCACGGAGCCTCTGATGCGTGGACCATTTCTTCGATATGGCTCAGGGATTCTTCTCGCCCTCTTCCTTGGATTCAGCACGTCGACGCCGGTATGGGCTGGGCTGACCGGGGAAGCTGTCATCGCGACATACGAAGGCATCATCAATCCTGTCGCCGCCGAATATCTGCACGATGCGATCGCATCCGCCCAGGAGACGGATGCCCATGTCCTCATCATCAAGCTCGACACGCCCGGCGGCCTGGACACCTCCATGCGGCTCATCGTGAAGGACATCACGAATGCGGCGATTCCTGTTGTGGTCTTCGTCGCCCCCTCCGGAGGGCGCGCCGCGTCAGCGGGCGTCTTCATCACCATGGCGGCGCATGTCGCGGCGATGTCGCCGGGGACGAACATCGGCGCCGCCCATCCCGTCGCCATGGGCGGGGGGGAGATGGACACCACGATGAAGGAAAAGGTGGAAAACGACTCCGCCGCCTACATCAAAAGCATCGCGGAGCAGCGGGGACGAAACGTGGCGTGGGCCGAGGACGCGGTCCGGAAAAGCGTCTCGGTCACGGAACAGGAAGCGCTCAAGCTGAAAATAGTCGATCTGGTCGCAGATGATCCGCAGGATCTGTTGACGCAACTGCATGGACGCAGGGTTGCGCTGCCCGGCGGTCCGCTTACGATGGTGACCGCGGGACTGGAGATCCGGCCCTTTCCGATGGGTCTGCGACTCGAACTCTTGAAAGCGCTCAGCGACCCCAACATCGCCTATCTCTTGATGACCATTGGAACGATCGGCATGCTGGCAGAGCTGTACAACCCGGGTGCCATCCTCCCCGGCATCGTCGGCGCAATCAGCTTGATCCTAGCCTTTTATTCGCTCCAGTCATTGCCGGTCAACTACGCGGGCGTGCTGCTGTTCATTCTCGGCATTGTCTTTTTCGTCCTCGAAGCGACCGTCACCAGCTATGGACTGCTCGCCATCGGGGGGGTCGTGTCCCTGACCCTCGGATCGTTGATGTTGATCAAATCGGACGCAGAGTTCTTCCAAGTCTCGTGGACCGTGATCGTCCCTGTGATTATCACCACGGCGGCCGTGTCGCTCTTCATCGTCGGCATGGGGGTCCGTGCTTTACGCCGGTCTCCCCAAACCGGAACCGAGAGCATGGTCGGCGCCGTCGGCGTAGCCAAGACGGCCTTGTGCCCCGATGGGAAGCTTGCGATCCATGGAGAACTCTGGGATGCCGTCAGCGACACCCCGGTCCAACCGGGCGGGTCCGCAAAAGTGCTCCGTATCGAAGGGCTCACGCTCTATGTCACGCCAATTTTCCAGAAGAAAGAGGCCTAGCTATGCTGCTCAGCCCTGTCGGAGTCGTGCTTGCCGTCATCTTCTTCATCGTCCTTGGCAAACTGACTTTTAATGTGCTCCCCGAATATGAGCGCGCCGTAATTTTCCGGCTCGGCAGGTTGTCGCGCGGCATCGTCGGCAGCAACGGTCCTGGCCTCGTTGTCATTGTCCCGCTCATCGATCGTCTGATACGGGTCAGCCTTCGCACCATCACAATGGACGTTCCGCCGCAGGACGTCATCACCAAAGACAATGTCACCGTGAAGGTCAATGCCGTAATTTATTTCCGGGTCGTTGACCCTGAGCGCGCGGTCGTCCAAGTCGAAGATTATCTGTATGCGACGTCGATGATGGCCCAGACGACGTTGCGCAGCGTACTCGGCCAAAGTCAGCTCGACGATCTCTTGTCGAAGCGGGAACAGATCAACACAGACCTCCAGCGGATCATCGACCAGCAAACCGAACCCTGGGGTGTCAAAGTGACGGCGGTCGAGGTAAAGAACGTGGATCTCCCGCAAGAGATGCAACGAGCGATCGCCCGCCAAGCCGAAGCGGAACGGGAACGGCGAGCCAAGGTCATCCACGCCGAAGGCGAGTTCGAAGCCTCGCAGCGCCTGGCCGACGCCGCCGATGTCATCAGCCGGAACCCCGCCGCGCTGCAACTGCGTTATCTTCAAACGCTAGTCGAGGTCGCAGCGGAAAAGAATTCCACCACCATTTTTCCGATTCCCATCGACACGCTTGCGCCGTTCATCAAGGGGATGCAGACCGGCAATAAGCAATAAATGGTGTGGCAGTTCAGCATCGGAGTGTAGGCAATCCCGCATAGTTGCCGCACATCTGCAACAACATCCCCTCTTCTTCCTCATTAAGCATCTCTAATAGTTCTGCATTTTCCATATGATTTTGCGGGCTCATTCTCATCTTCAATCCAGCATCGCTTTTGCTTCGTAGCATGACTGAGATCGGTGAGAATCGGGTGAATCCTCGCAGCTCGATATGACTCTAACGAAATGCATCGATGCGTAACCAACAGCTGAAAGGTGATGCCATGCATGACGAAGAACTGCGGACAACGGACGACGCACAGGAACATGAGCGCGAGTCGGTCGACAGAGACGCCGATAATCCACGAGCGAGCGTCCTCATGGAAGCGATCGGCCGTAGGGAAACAGACAAACCTTCCCAGGACACGGAAAAGGCTGCCCCGGTCCTGCGCACAAGTCACGGCGCCAGCCCGTTTCTTTTGGAATCGTTGTACTTCCGGTCATTTGGCGAACGGCCGCTCCTGACCCGCGAGGAAGAAATCGCGATCGCCAAGCGTGTCGACCAGGGCACACGGCGTATTCGTATCACCCTTCGCCAGGCCATCAAAACGCTGCGCCGTACGAAACGCACTCCGGCTTCACTGGAAACGATCAAGAAACTCCAAGTGGTCAAGCGATTAAGCGGACTGTCCGCCACGGTGCTGGACGGTACGGAACAAGCGTTGCTCACCGTCCTGAATCCGCCGGTTCGTGAGATGAAACCGGCCGCCGCGATAGAGAAGCGGCTCAAGACGTTGATCAAGGAACTCCGGTCTGCACGGGCCCTGCTGGAGCAAGGCAAAGACGAACTCGTGCGCTGCAACCTGCGCCTGGTCGTCGATGTCGCCAAACACTATACCGGACGAGGCTTGGCCTTGCTGGATCTGGTCCAAGAGGGCAATATCGGCCTGATGAAGGCCGCCGAGCGGTATCAATATCGAAAGGGGTTCAAGTTCAGTACCTACGCCACATGGTGGATCAGGCAGGGCATTACGCGTGCGCTAGCGGATCAATCGAGAACCATCCGCATTCCGGTCCACCAGACTGAAGCGTCGCATCGGATTCTACGGGTCACGCGAAGATTGGGACAGCAGTTCGGTCGACCGGCCAAGTTGGAAGAAATTGCGCACGTACTCCGTATGAGGCCTGAGCGGCTTCATGAGACGGTCCAAGCGTTCCAGGAGCCGGTGGCACTGGAAACACCCATTGGAGACGGAACCACCCAGTTCGGGGACATGATTCCCGATCACTTGGCTGTTTCTCCCGACAGCCACGTGCACCGGACCGAGATGACCAAACAGTTGGACCGAATTCTCAACACCCTCACGCCAAGGGAGCAAACCGTGATCCGCCTTCGATTCGGGATCGGCGTCGAGGAAGGTCGCACATTGGAGCAAGTCGGCCAGAACCTCTCCGTCACACGTGAACGCATCCGCCAGATCGAAGCGAAGGCGCTCAAGAAACTCAAGACTCCTGAGATTCGAGAGCTCTTCGCCGCAATCAGATAATCTCCTCCCATGCTGGGGTAGGGCGCGCCCGCCCTACCCCCTGCTCAAGTCTTCCCCCCACATGGTCGGTTATGCGACAATGCGCGCCCGTACGGATGCAGAAGGTGAGTCGGTGAATTGCTCCGGAACCTTGAAAGCCCTCATAGAGGCGTCAGCTCCTGTTGTTCGCCGTTCCCCGGATGGCGTCTTGCTCACCTTCTCCACGCCGGTGCCCTATTCAACTGCCTGGGAGTTACAGTCCCGGTTCCACCGTGAGCGGCAATTGGACCTGAGGCCGGATACCGTCTTGATCCTGGAGCATCAGCCTGTCTATACGCTGGGGCGCAGCACCAAGCTCTCAGATTGGGGTGGCAATGAAGCCGCTCTGCGCGCGAACGGAGCGGACCTGTGGCATGTGAATCGAGGCGGGTCCGTCACATACCATGGTCCGGGACAGATTGTTGCGTATCCGATCATTAGACTAAGCCAACATGCAGCCGGCCCGAGACAATTGGTATGGCAGCTGGAAGAGGTCATGATCCGCCTCCTGGCAAAGTGGAACATCGCCGGCTGCCGGATCGACAAAAGGCCCGGCGTATGGGTGATGAAACCCACGCCGGCGAAAATCGCCTCTATCGGCCTCCGAATCCATCAAGGAATCACGTTGCATGGATTTGCCCTCAACGTCGATATGGATCTGGAGCCCTTTCAAAGGATTCATCCCTGTGGATTGCCCCACTGCCCGGTGACCTCCATGGCAACCCTACTGAACACAGAGATTCCGATGAATGAGATCAAGAACGAGCTTGCCCACACATGGAGCACCGTGTTTGCCATTGAGTGGACACTGGCAGTCGGCACATTGGACGGATGCGTCGCCGATGCCGGTGAACCGACACCGATCACCGCGTTCCTCTAACAACGTCACGAGGTGCCATGCAGGAGCTCGACACCCATACCTTTCGCCTGGCGGTCGCCCAATTCGATCAAGCCGCGGAGGCCATGAAGCTGGACCCGAATCTACGGGAACGGCTGAAGCTGCCCCAACGTTCGATGGTCGTCAGCCTGCCGGTGCGCATGGACGACGGACGAGTTGAAGTCTTTACGGGATATCGCGTGCAGCATGACTCTGCACGGGGTCCCTGCAAAGGAGGGATCCGGTACCATCCCGGGGTGAACCTCGGCGAAGTCGCGGCGCTGGCGATGTGGATGACGTGGAAATGCGCCTTGGCCGGACTACCCTATGGGGGAGCCAAAGGGGGGATCCAAGTCGCCCCCAAGAAACTCTCCCGCGCTGAGCTGCAACGACTCACGAGACGGTATGCTGCGGAGATTTTCCCGCTCATCGGGCCGGACAAGGATGTCCCGGCACCGGATGTGGGAACCGATGCGCAGGTCATGTCGTGGATCATGGACACCTACAGTCAGCAGGTCGGCTATGCCGTACCAGGTGTCGTGACCGGTAAACCCCTGTCGCTCGGCGGCAGCCTGGGCCGCGAAGAAGCGACCGGACGCGGGGTCGTCTACGTGACACTGGAAGCCCTCCGCCATCTGAATCTACCCATCGAACAGGCCACCGTGGCCATCCAAGGATTTGGAAACGTCGGCTCCCACACCGCGCTCATCATGCAACAACAGGGTGCGCGCGTGGTCGCCGTCAGCGATGTAAGCGGGGGCATTTACAACGCCAACGGGCTGGATGTGGCTGAACTCATCCGGCGGTACCGTGGGAGAGACCAGACGCTGCGTGACACCAAGTTGGGAGATGCGATTACGAACGACGAGCTGCTTCAACTGGACTGTACCGTGCTCGTCCCAGCCGCGCTGTCCGAGCAGATCACCGACAAGAACGCCGCCCGTCTGCGCTGTCGGATCTTAGCCGAGGGAGCCAATGGCCCCACAACTCTCGATGCCGATCGCATCCTCGAAGAAAAGGGCGTCTTTATTATTCCTGATATTCTGGCGAATTCCGGCGGCGTGATCGTGTCGTATTTCGAGTGGGTACAGGACCTTCAACGGTTCTTCTGGAGCGCCACAGACATCCAACGTCGGCTGCAAGACATCATTACGTCAGCCTTTCAACGCACCTTGCACTTTTCAACCGAGCGCCGGACGTCGATGCGCATGGCCGCCCTCATGAGTGGGATCGATCAAGTGGCCCAAGCCCATCTCGAAAGAGGACTGTATCCATGATCATGCCTCAAACCTGGCCAGCGTGGGACGGACACGGGAACCTTCGATGACTCGACAGTTGATCGAAACGGCATGGAACCAACATCGCGGAAACGACTGGCCCCAATTTACCAGCCCAAACCAGGGCCAATTGATGACCCTGGATACCGTGATCAGCGGGTGTGTGGTCTTTTATCTCGATAGCCCAGATGGCCTCGACCGGCAACGTGTGGCTATTGTGCAGGATTGCTTGAACGACCTGGATGACCTGACTGGAGAACTGGATGTCGATTCTCAGGCCTATTTTGTCCGTCTTCGCCGGCTCGGCGAATTGCTGTTGGCCACGGCACCGCACGACTAACCACTGTCCAGACCAGAGAACATCCCTCATCACACATCCCAGACGACAGGGGTCAACGTCACGGGACAGAGGAGTCACGCAAATGAAAACGAGGAGTCATCGTGCGATATGGATACTGGCCTTGGGGCTTGCGGGGAGTCTCATCGGACCTCCTTCCGCCAGCTACGCCGAATTGTATGAGCTGAGCAAAAGCGACGTGATGGAGCCGAAGGCGATCGCGAGCGTCGAGGTGTCGCTCTTCGGCGTCAAACTCGGCGACTCAGAAGCCACCGCCGTTGAGATGCTGGTGAATGAGAAGATCGCCGGCATCAAAGCCGAACAAGAATCGACCTTCATCTTTCTGCTCGACCAGCGAAAACCTACCGGTCCGATGGCTGGCGTGCGGATCCAAGACGGCAAGGTCGATCTGATCTTTATCAACAACCGGTTTGCGTACAAGGCCAGAGGCGTCTTCCGCAACGTGCTCAACAGTGAAAGTCCCGACGACATTCGCAATCTGTTGGGCAAAGAAGACTACGGAGATGAAAATGTCATGGGCGCCGTGCTGGCCTACGACAAGCAGGGTTTTCAGGTGAACTACCTCGGCAAAGATGTCAACATCGAATTCACCCCGCCGCGCTGATCAGCAATTTCTACAAGCCGTCGCGAGTGCTCAGCACGACCACTCTAACTCGAACGTATCTCATCACGCATAGCTTTGAACGTCGCCGCCATTGCTGCGTGTCGGCTCTTCACCCCAAGCTAGGCGTAGATCTGCGCCAGATGCTTGCGCACCGTGCGTTGGCTGATGCCTAGAATTATCCCAATCTCCGAATTGGTCTTGCCTTGTTCCGCCTAGCTCAAAATCTCCGATTCACGACGCCTCAGTTCGGGGTGAACGAGTGCCGTCGGCACAAGATCAATTCTTTGTTCCTGAAGGAACAGGAAGCACTGGTTTCCGTTCGATAGATACCGAGTGATACTAAGTCACTACGCATGCCAGCCCCTCAGAGCTCTACCTGAAAACGAAGGCATTGACAGGATGTGGCGACAGAATTACCTGAGGACACGCATCGAGCAGAAGCACCCACGCGAACCAAGCGGAGAACAGCGCTGCTGGCTACCGGGAGCCCTCTGAAAAAGACTCCCGGTACATTTTCTGTTTCTCGGTACATTTTCTGTTTCTTAATGATCTGACTCTTTCAGCACATTGCGCTCTCGGCCCTCGGCCAGTACCTTGTCTCCTTCTGTTGTGCTGACAAACCAAACCACATCCCCAATGGTAGGCTCTTGCCCCAATTCGTTCCATTCTTGCTCAATTCGCTTCACGATCTGAGCGTTTAGCAAATTCCAGGCGTCAAATCCTGACCCATCTCGTCTCGGGCACCCTGCGAGAATCAAATCTTTCTGTAGCAACCCTGCTATCAACTCAAGGGTAACTTGCTGGACCTCTTTGGAAGTAGCCTTTGGATCTGATCGCTGAACAGCCCGAATTGCCTCCCAAAGCCCTGTATAATCGTCACTGCATCTTAGAAGAATTTCCCTCTCAATTGCGCCTAATTCTGACATGCCTTCACCTATTTGAAATGGATTTTTTCAATCCCGCTCAATCCTCTAATATTGATGTCGATCGTTGGCCCAAATTGCTTGCTCTCGCGGAATCCTATACTACCCAGCCCAGGAATTTCTCGAAACGTCCCATTATATGTCGCTTTGTCAATCACATTTCCCAATTTACTTAACTCGGCAGTCAACGCTTCTCGCTGGCTGATAGGGACTACCCTGATTAATTCCTGGCCACCCTTGCCCGCTGCCTCCCCGATCAGTTTTCCTCCTGGCTTCAAAATGTTTTGAAGCTGTTGCAGCACCTTGTTGGCACCAGCCCCGGCAAAGCCTCCAATCGCTGGCACATAGAACTTCGATTGACTGGGATCCGGGTGCGGAACCTTAAAGCCGACAGGCATTACGGGGCCGCCATGACCTATCGGATTATCCACAGAAGCATAAATTGCCTCATCCATTGAATGCGGAACTGCCTGGGCCATTCCTAGGCTTTGTTGCCCCGAGTCCACAGCAGAAGAGTAATCATCAGCAAACGTGTGCGTCTCGTTATGGGTAATCCACACCTCAGGACTAATCGCATCAATGCTATAAAATCCTGGGTCTCTCACGCCCACCACATCGACTGTCGGAATTTCGACGGTTTCCATGCAACTGCACGTGTGATGCCATAGCCCACCCCTGCCATATGACACCCAGAGCCCAGTGGGATCGGTATAGATGAGCGGATTGTTCCGGACATAGCTATAGCGGTTAAGATCTTGCGGATTCAGAGGGTCGGTCACGAGAGTGTCGGCGCTGATGAACCGACCCAGCGGAGCATCATACTGCCGGGCGTCATAGTCATAGAGACCGGTATTGTCGAGTTCCTGGCCCGTAAACTTGTAGGGCACATCGACGGCAGGAGTCGTGAAGCTTTGATTCGTCCGCGTCCCGCCGAATGGATAATAGCTGACCGCCTGGACCTTGGCCCCCGTGCTATCCGTAATCACGCTGGAACTGCCCAGATGATCCCCGTGCCAGTAATGCACGGTGCCATTGTCGGCCACCGTTGCAACGCGGATGTCATTGGCCCACACGAAGCGGCTGCAACTGGTAGTTGTGCCGTTTGTGTCACACTCATAGAGTTTACTGATGTACCGCGTGGTGATGGCCCCTACGATCTTCTTCACGCGCCCACCGTCTCCGTCATAGACGAAGGTGGTAGTCACACCGCCTTGCACCGTGGTCAGCGGCTTGTTTTCGAAATTCCAGGTATACGTCCGCCCCGCGCCCGTGAGCATGTTGCCGTTGTTATCGTAGGTATAGGTGTTGGCTCCGGCGGCAGTCACCGCATGGGGGCGCACGACCCCCGCGCCGCTGGTGGGATAGGTATAGGCGCCGAGCTGTGAGTTATTCGTCAGATTGCCGATCTGGTTATAGGCATAGGTCAGCGTGGCAGTGGCCCCGCCGGCCCCATAGGGGCCCATAGCACTGGTCAACCGATCGAGCGTGTCATAGCCAAAGTCGTGATTCCCATTGAGCGGATCGGTGATGAGATCCACGTTGCCGTCCGCCGTGAAGGTATAGGTCAAGTCTTGGAGAACCGGATTGGTCCCCTTCTGCGTCTTGAGGGTACAGAGCTTGAAACTATTGGCAGGAATACAGGACGCATGCGCTGGATCAGCATAGGTCTGGGTGGTCACCACCCCATTGCCGTAGGTGAGGGTTTGGGCCTGGCCGTGCGAGGTGTAGTTGGAATAGGTGGCATAAATGGTTGTGCCACTCCCCGCCTTATCTTGGACCTTGTCTAACACCGGGCCGGTGTAGAGATACTCCACCGTCTTCGCCGGACTGCTGGGATACGTCACGTCTTTCAACCGGCCCAGGCCGTCATATACACTGCTCGTCACATAGGTCGTGCCATCGAGCACTTTGGTGCTCTTACTGATGCGTCCCATCGCATCGTATTCAAACGTGACATTCGTCGCGGCATCGGTGACTTGTTTGAGGCGGCCCTTGCGATTAAGCGTCGTGACGGTATCGTCATAGGTATAAACAACGTCGCCGCTGCCTTGAGCCTTCTGGGTGGTGAAGTCTTTTTGCGTGCGGCGATTGAGGCCATCATATAGGAACCAGAGCGTTTGACCCTTGGCATCAGTCTGCCGTTTAAGGTTACCCGTGGGATAGTATTCATAGTTCCAGCAAGGTGCGGCATACCAGGGATAGGTCGCGTTGGGCGTGAGCGCAGTGAGATCACCACACGTGCTCGTCCCATTGGTGCTCATGTCGGGATCCGACATGGCGAGCTTCCGGCTTAACGTGTCGTACCGCATGGTGGTGCGGTTGCCCAGGGCATCGACCACTTTGGTCAGATTGCCCAGGAGATCATAGGTATAGTTCGTCGTGGCGTAGGGGGTCCCCACGGCTGTGTCACAGGTACTCGTCGTCGTACTATATTCTTGAATCGTGACGGCCCGCCCATAGGCATCCTTGGTTTCACGCTTGCGGGCGCCAGTCGGATCCACGGTGACGGTCACAAAGGGGGCATAACAGGTCTTCGTGGTGAGCGGCGTGCCACTCAGGGTCTCGGGATGGGTGACTTGGGTCACGCGGCCTAGCGCGTCATAGGTCATGGTCCGCCAGCGATTGGTGACGGATTCGGTGGTTTTGTAATAGGGCAGGCTGGTGCGGAACACCTGACCCTTGCCATCGTACTGGGTCTCGGTCACGAGGGTGGTACCATTCGGGCCGCTGCTCTCCTTCTTGAAAGTCCGGCCCAGCCCGTCAAAGAAAGCACTGGACGTCAGGGCCGCAGGGAGACTCGCCCCGCTGCTGCTGGTCGTGAGTTTCTGCGTCCCGATTACCCCAAACTCGGCGAGGGTCGGATAGGTCACTTGGGTCATCAAGCCATCGGGTGCTGTGGTCTTGGTTTTGCGGCCCAGCGCGTCATACTCATGGTTCACCACCTTGCCGTTTGGATCGGTCACGCTCTTGACTGCGCCGTAGAACCCCGTGGCAGTCGAAATCGGCTCGCCGTTGACGCCGTAGTAGACCGTGGTGGTCACGTGGCCGAGCTGGTTGGTACTTGTCAGCGGAAACGTGACGGTCGCTGTATCATAGCTCAGCGTTGTCTTGTTGTTGTTGGGATCACAACTGAAGAGTATGTTGCCATAGCTGTCGTACGCTATTCTTGAAACGGGACTGGTTCCACCAGAAAGCCACCGGGTGATTTTGGTCACGTGCCCTTTCGTCGGGCTCGCTCCATCGCCTGTCATTGTCGTACAACCCGTGCCAGTACCATCGTACAGAAAGTCCGTCCGAGACAGTTGAGTGGTGGTTCCTAACCCTGCATAGATGGTTTCACTTGTAGGGAAACTGACCAGATAGTCAGTCGTATTAGGCGTAAATGTCCGCACGACGGTCTTCTCGTCGCCCGTTACACTGATGTCACCATGATGGCTCTCTTTCAGCACGTTACCATACGCATCGTAGTCTGCCGCGACAAAGGTGACCCGTGTGGTCTTACAGGGGCCACCATCACACAGAAGACTATCGACCTTCGCTGGTGGATTAAACCATGGAGCGGTCGTATTCGTCCCGATGAGATCGGCGAGATACGTAGTTTCGGTTTTGGTATAAAGAAGGCTATCGCTCTTGCGCCGCACTTCGACCCGATACGGCTTCCCCTTCATATACCCGTTTACCGCGCCTGGATCCTCGGTGTCGACGGGATTCAGTTCGTTGCCTTGATGGAACCAGGTGGTCGTGACTGTCTTCTCGGCATCCGTAGCACCAGGACTTGTCACCACCACGGTCTTAAACCCTCGGGATTGATAGCCCCCGGTATATGAATAGGTTGTCGTTGAAGAGATCCCAGTACAGGTAGCGGTTGTACTACTCCAGTCATCGCAGACAGCAAGACTCGTCACAACGTACACTGGTGAGGGCAACTGGGTTTGAGTAGTCGTCAAGTACGACGAGGGCGTATACGTGATGGTTGTCCTACCACCGAGACCGTTGGCGACAGATACCAACAGATCGGATGCAATTAAGCCCGATCCGGATCGTGCGATGGAGACCGTCCCGGCATTGAAGCAATAGAGATCTGCCTTGCCGTCCCCATTAAAATCTCCCGCACCGACAGTGCCGGCATTACACCACCCGCTGATCCAGACCCCGGTATCGACAAAGGAGAATCCCGTGGATAACGCGATCGCTGTGGTGCCGTCCGTCGGATGACAATAGAGGTCCTGTTTGCCATCGCCATTCGCATCGATGATGCCGAATTGCCCGCTCGTGCACCAGTTCGTCAGCCAGTTGCCTTGATCAATGAATGCCACCCCCGTCGAGATTGCAATCTTGGTAGTCCCATCGGTTGGATGACAATACAAATCCTGCTTGCCATCACCATTGACATCTGCGGTCCCAAACGCACCGCTGGCACAGAAATTACTCAGCCCAGGACCTGTTGAGAACGACCCTCCCAGAGTTGTGGAAACTGTACCCGCGACTCGACAGACAACATCCGCATGCCCATCACCATTCACGTCAGCGGATGAAAATGTTCCAGAACAAGAGAATACCCCTCCACCCTCAGAGTTAAGACCGATATTCTTGATAACCAGGTACGACCCACTGGGATAAATGTATGCTCTCGTCCAAACGTCAGCTTTCCCATCCCCAAACGCATCAATAGCCCCATAAGGGGTGGGAGCCAACAATGCCATTGAATTGGTGAATATAGGTCCGATACTCCAGCTAAAGGAGAATGTACCGTTCCCATTTGATAGGCTGGGATAGAAAGTTTCCATGAGATTCCCACTGCCATCATTGACCCATTCCTCAGTTCGGTTCCACATATCTAATTTTCCGTCGCCGTTAAAATCAGCGGGAGTGGGGGCTGGATAGGGATGTGTACTCCAAATTCCCCAGTTCGTAAACGAGCCATCGACATTTGATCGCGCCATTTGGATTTGGTTATTGCTGGTCCGACACCAGAGATCTTGGCGTCCGTTTCCGTCAAGTTCACCCGCCTGAAAGGACAATCCGCCCAGACACCAATTGCTGAGTGCCGTCCCTCCGCTCGTAAAGTTGAGGGTATCGGCCTGGTAGACAAGCGTCACGGGCGGAAACTTGGATGCCGACGCTTCATTAATGATGTCGCCCGTTGCACTGATTGTGGCATCCTTGCCGAACTGTTGGAGCCCAGACAATAGAGAGTGGGACGTCGCGGAGTTTGAGCCATAGCTGAGCTTATAAGTGCGTACAACCATACTGTTCGCGTTGACCACGATCGTCTTCAGTCGTTTACCCGTCGTGATGGCAAAGTTACTGGTATATAGTGTGGGCTTATCGGTCCGGTCCTCGACATAGAATTTCACTTGATTCGTCGGTGTCGTAGCCCCATTGCCGGTGTAATCAATTTGGCTGAGATACTTCTGATTCGTGGTGCCATCGTCTTGATAGGAGATCGTCATGTAGTTACCGTCACGATCTTCCACGCGTTCCAAACACCACTTAAAGATCTGAGTGCCCAGGGTGCCCACCGTACCTTGAACGCGGGTCGTTGTCCCAGTGCCAAACTTGTACTTCGTCCCTTTGGTATCCGTGATTTCCCAGCCCGCCGTCCCATCAGCCGATAGCTTCTTGATGCGAAGAAACCGCCTTTTGAGCTTCTCATGATAGAGCAACGGATCAGTCGCATCGCGCACAAGATCCATCGTCATGCCATTGAGCCGAAATAGGTACACGATGCCCGCTTGTTCTTGAGCTGTTGTCGGGGTGTACTGCACGCCCCAGCGCGTCTGTCGCTCAATCGTCCCGATCTCCAGCTTCCAGCCTGTACCCACCCAGTCGTTTCCGCCCGAACTTTCGTAGACAAATTGAAGGGTCGGCTGCATCCCGTTCCGCCCCGGTGGAACTTCGATGGGAATACTGCCGGTCAACCTGCCAGTGAAAAGATCAGGCTGGAGTGATGCGCTGATACCTGTCAGCGGAACATCTTCGTCGATCTCGTTCGCAATTCCCTCAGTAACGACGCTTACCTGGCAAACCAACACAAGGAACAGTAGGGCCACGAACGAACGACGCATGGACTACTCCTTTCTGCAGCAAACCACAGATGGCCTAGCGCTAATATCGTATAGCGAAGAGTTTCTTCTTGTGAACGACGAGCGACGCTCCAACATGGCCGCGCATGCTATGCTTTTTTTCACGCAACACAATCCCGCCAGATGGGTATACCCAAATGGGGGGATTCAGATGGGAGGATTGAGGCAGAGAAACGAGAACAGCCAGTAGACAGGAGAAGAGCGGAAGGCGCCGCTACTGAATGGTTTCAGCCATTTGAAAGACCGGCAGATACATGATGACGACGATTGTCATGACTAAGGCTCCGTGTGAACGAAAATGGGGCCTGAGGGAAACGAGTCCTGCCATATGTATTACCTTGGCGCCGTGCTGGCCTACGACAANNAGCAGGGTTTTCAGGTGAACTACTTGGGCAAAGACGTCAACATCGAATTCGTTCAGCCCCACTAGCTCACCATCGTACTCCTGCCGTCGCAACCGCAAACGACACTGAGCTGTTGAGTTCCAGATCCAGTGGCGGCTCCATCCAAGGGATGGAGCCGCCTGATCGTACCGCGATCTGCTGCTCAGTGCACACTGCTGCCTGGGGCTGTGACTCCAGGCTTTTCTCCGGCCACCGCTTTCGAGTGCCCTTTCGCGCTGATTCGATCACGAATCTTGTCATAGGCGCCATTCGATAACACCTTGCGGGCTTTCAATTCGTCAACAGAAGCATAGGGCCGGCCCTCCACAATCTTGCGGGCGTAGGCAGTTCCAATGCCTGGAAGCGACTTCAGATCTACGAGCGTGGCTGAGTTGATGTCGATCAGCTTCGTCGCTCCGCTGTCTGCGGCCCCCGGCTTGACGGTTTCTGATTGGGGCAGTGGCTTCGGCGGCGTGCCGGCAGTGGCGGGTGAAGCCACTGCAAGCAGGGCTACTGAGAGGACCAGGAATCGGACAGAGTCAATCATGGCATTCCTCCTTGATTGTAAGAACCGTTGGAAAGTTGCATGGATCTCAACCGTGCGCCTCGGTTGCAGTTGATCCGTTTCTTGCCGGCACCGGGTTTATTGCGAGATTCGTTCCACTATCGAAGGCGAGGGAAAATCCGATGATTGACCGATGGGCCTGGTCCGAGTCGTATCTCGCAGGAGGAGGCTCGTATCGGGAGGGATACAGCCAAGGATCTGGGACTGTACGGATCGCGGAAGAAAATAGAACCGGTTACTGTACTGTCTCGCTGACGCGTAAGCCGTAGTTGATGAGACTCTTGGCCATGATCCAGCGGCGGTTGGAGTTGAGGATGACGAGGAGGAGATCACTGCCGTTTTGGGAGACTTTGGCGATGAGACAGCGGCCGGCTTTCGAGGTAAAACCGGTCTTGACCCCTTCGACCCCGGGGATACGGCCCAGCAGCCGATTGGTATTATGCAGTAGATAGGGGCGGTGGCCGCTCACGGGCATGATGAGGTCCCGTTCTTCCCGCACGAGCTCACGGAAGACCGGATTCTGCATGGCAACTTCACTGAGCTTGGCGAGATCCTCAGCCGTCGAGTAGTGTTCAGGGCCGTCGAATCCGCAGCCGTTGCTGAAATGCGTATCGAGCAGCCCCAGATGCGAGGCCTTGGCATTCATCATCTCAACGAATTGCACTTCCGTACCCCCGACATGTTCGACAGCGGCCAAACATGCATCATTGGCGGAGACGATCAACATCGCCTTTAAGAGATCGTCCAGCCGAAACACCTCCCCCGTTCGCAACCGGAGATGCGTCTTCGGCGCACGCGCGGCATTCTTGCTGATCGTGGCATGCTCATCCAATTGCCCGTATTCGAGAATGACCAGCGCCGACATAATTTTGGTCAAACTGGCCGGAGACAGCCGCCTTTCAGACTCATGCTCATAGAGCACACGGCCGGACCGAAGCTCTTTCAACAGGACGCTGTTCGCCGGAACTTTTTTCCAGGGGAACTCCTGTTGAGACAAGCCGACGGGATGAATCGATGCTCGACTGTGACGGAGGTCCTTTGCGGACGCCGATGCCGGAAGTGACGTGATCAGGCAGAAGAAGAATGTCGCTCCGAGGCCCATGATGGCGATGGACTGCCGCAGTTTGCGAACCCCTCGACTGATTCGGCCCCGCTCCTGTTGTGCGATCATCATCCTGTCTTTCACAGTGAATAGGTCTCCCGGACCTTTCCGCCCTTCAGCCCGCTATCGATCACCTTGTGAAAAAATCGAAGGAGATCGGCCAGGTCGATCCAGAACCCACAGTTGAGGCAGCGGGCATGAATCCTCCGGTTGAGAAGGGTATAGTGCCGCTCGACCAACATGAATCCCTTGCACCTGAGGCACTGCATACATGTCCTGTTTCCACAGGGGTGTCAGCGAATGCGGTTCATCACCAGCGCCACACAGCCGGCCAGCAACCCTCCGCCAAACAGGGTCGTGCCGAAGTAGACGAACACGTTGGTATCCCCGGTCGGCTGAGTCCCCTCCCATAAATCGCGCACCCCACCCTGGACCATCAAGACTGCAAGGGTGAGCAGCGATCCTAGGACAAACCACCATGCAAAAGATCGGAACGCCATGACTGGCTCTATAAACACGCTCGGACCGGCCTGTTGGCCACTCTAGCGAAGGGCCGCCAGGCTGTCAAGAATGAGGCCATTATCTCGCCCGTATGATTCTTGCGGGCTACCCGTCTCGTGAGTCGACGGCGTGCCGTGAGCATGTTCTATTCCACCGACGGCTTCTGGCTCTGCTTCAATCCGCGATGGAGGAAGATCGAGACGCTGCCGCTTCCATTATCGGCAATGGCCAAACCTGGCTCTTCCGTCCCCGTCGTTGTGGCACGAAAGGATAAGAGAGCAAACGGACCCGCCTTGGTCCGGTAGTTCCTGGGCGGATAATGAAAGGTCCCGTCGCCCTTTCCGAACAAGATCGACAGGTCGTTGGATTGCAGATTCACAATGGCGACATCCATGAGACGATCGCCATCGAAATCCCGCGCGAGGCCGAAGTTGGGGCCGGCGTTGGCACCGGAGTCCTTGCCGGCCTTGAATGTTGCGTCGCCGTTGCCGAGCAGGGTCGTGAAACTGTCCCGCTCGCCATTGATGACCAGCAAATCGCTGTGCCGATCGCTGTTGAAGTCCGAGAAACTGACGCCCAGCGGCCGCTTCCCCGCCGAATAGTCTTTGATGCGCCGAAATGTCCCGTCGCCGTTCCCCTGCCAAATTGACACCGCATTGGACATGGGTCCCCCGTTGGTCACGACGAGATCCAATTTGCCGTCGCCGTTTAAATCGGATAAAGCCACACAGGTCGGCGTATCGCCGTATTCGTACTGTGCCCCATGCCGAAACTCCCCGGTCCCAGTGCCGAGAAAGATCTTCACCTTGTCGTTTCGGAGCGCCACGACCAGATCCGGATGCCGATCGCCGTTCACATCATCGGTTGCCAGCGACACCGGCGTCCGAAAGACCGGATAATGCGGCCCTTCTTCAAACTTTCCGTTGCCGCGGCCGAGCAACACCGCGATCTCATCCCCACCGGAACAGGCCAGGGCAACATCGGCATGGTCGTCATGATTGAAGTCACCCATCGCGAGGGCCCGCGGCTCCTGACATACCTGTAGCTGCACATGATCCTGAAATGTTCCATCACCGTTGCCCAGTAGGATCGAGAGCGTGTTGCTGGAAATGTTGGTCGTGACCAGATCGGTCAAGGAGTCGTGATTGAGATCAGCCGCCGTGATGGTCGTGGGATTCTTGCCGACCTTGAAACTGGCAAAATAATAGAAGACATCGGGAGGATTGTACGGCTCCGTTCTGGCGCAGGCGGCAGTCCACCCGCACACGGAGCAGAGGGCGAGTGCTGTGAAGAACGATCCGATACTGGGGCTCATTCTCCAATATGCCGCGCTCACAACGCCTGTTTTGCTTCTGTGCTCTTGGGCACTGGGACCATCTCACATCATGGGGAACCGGATGGCGCAGTATAAGAGCCTTCTGTCAACCTGGCAACGGAAGAATCGCGCAATCGGGCTTTGAATTTCACGCATTGCCTGCGCTAAAATATCGCTTCTTTAAGGAGGACGCTACAATGAGTAAGATTGTGAACGTCGACATTACCATGTATGGAATCGCCGAAGTGCTCCACTGGTGCCACGATCGGAACAAGGGACGCATCGGAGGCGTTGACACAGCAGGCTTTGAGAAAATGAAGGCGCTGCTCGCAGAAAAACCCCAGTCGGGGGACTATTTCACGCTGGATCAGTTTTGGAAGAAGAAGGTGACGCTCCAGCTGACCCAAGAAGAAGTCGAGACCATCGACCGGTGTCTGTACGACATTCCGAATTTTGACAACGAGCCGCTGCCGCAAATCCGCCATAAATTCTGGCCGAAGGAAACAGCCGCCCACTAATAAGGACGGTCGTCCCCATAGATGTGAGATGGGGGCTTTGAGGGACTAGAGTGGGCCTTCGCCTTTGAGGTATTTCCGGAAGCGGTCCATCAGCTCGGCGCCCAGGGTGCCTCCCTCCGGCTTCTTGGTCGCAGGATCGGCGAAGTGGCCGCGTATTTCCTGGAGCCGTTTTTCCGCTTGGTCGTTCCCTTGCAGGCGTTTGGTTTTCCGCAGCGCGGCTTCGAACGCATCGAAGGTCAGTTCGCTGTACCCGAACGACCGAATTCGTTTCACCGCCTTCATCATCGCCTGATTGCGGAACGTCGTCAGATGGTCCGAATCGATCTCGGCTAATCCCAATTTCCTCGCCCGCCGCTCCGCCGCCTTTCGGATGCCGCTTCGCACGAAATCCGGAGCGGTTTGCAGCCGTTTCCACGCCTCGTCGGTCCAGACCACATGGTCTTGCGGGCTAGCCCACAGCTGGGATAACCCCTGGGCATTGATCACGGTGAGGCCTCGCTCGTGCGCCAAATCCTCGGCATCCCTCTTGAGCATATCCGTCACGAATTCGGCAGCGATCGCGGGCGACTCTTTGACCTTCTCATGCAGTTGCGCCAGTGCGTCCTCGGTCCATTCCATGACGGGCCCTGCAGCTTCTTGCAGATCGCCGAGCGCCTCTACTTTGTCGTACAACTCGACGTTCACTTCAAGATGCCCACGCTCCTTGGCGATCTCTTCGGCAATTTGCTGAATCATCGGACGCATGAACTCAGGCACGCTTGCTAAACGCTCCCTGGCAGTGGCCGTCCACGGGATGCGGCCCTGCGTCATTGCCTCGGCAGCCGCGGCCAGACCGGATTCTCCACCCATGCTGCCCATCATCTGGCCCTTGAATCGATCGAGGATGTCTTCCGTAATCTCCGCGATGCCCAGCTCTCGTGCTTTTTTTTCTGCCACCCGGCGGACCATCCCGCGCAGGAAGATCGGCGCGCGCTCCATGCGCGTGAGCGCGCCGGGCGTCCAGCGGACTTCCGTGGCAGTTGATTCCGGTGAGTCTGATGCGGACATATCCGTTCCTTTCGGCGGCCTATTGGTTCAGCAGCTCTTTCAGTTCCTTACCGGCTTTGAAGAACGGCACCCGCTTGGCTGGCACCGCGACGGTGGCGCCGGTCTTCGGATTGCGCCCTTCCTTCATGCGGCGTGCCCGGAGACGAAAACTGCCGAAGCCACGGATCTCGGTCTTGTCCCCGTTCTTCAGCGAATCCCTGACGCAGTCAAAAATTGTGTTGACGACAACCTCCGCCTGCCGCTTCGTCAAGGTTGCGACCTGTTCGGACACCCGTTCGATGATCTGCGCCTTGGTCATGTGTCTCTCCCTTCACTCCGGCGATTAACCGGCTCCGTTCCTTGCAGACAGCTAAGCGGACTTTTCCCACACCCTCCTAAAAGGCCATTAGATATTTCAGGCTCACACCCGGATGAAAATCCAATTTCGGGAACATCGCCGTGAGCTTGGATTCCAGCAATTCTCGGATGGAAAACCGTCGCTTGGGTTCGATAACTTTCGGTTCGCCCTCGATACCGGCCGTGTCCGCAGCCAATTGAATGGCATCTTCGAGATCGCCCAGCTCATCGACCAGCTTGGCGTCTTTCGCCTGACGGCCCGTAAAGATCCGCCCGTCCGACAATGCCTGAGCAGCGGCTAATTCAAGGTCGCGCCCTTCCGCCACCGCTTCGATGAACTGCTTGTGGACGTCGTCCATCACCGACTGCAAGAGTCCTCGTTCCTCCTCACTCATCTTCCGAAGAGGAGAGCCGACATCTTTATACTTGCCGCTTTTGATGACGACCCCCTCCACACCGATCTTTTGCAGCAATCCTTCGACATTGGCCGTCTCCATAATCACGCCGATGCTGCCGGTCAACGTGCCGGGGTTTGCGACGATTCGGTCGGTGGCCGCCGCAATATAATAGCCGCCTGATGCCGCCACACTGCCCATTGACGCGATGACCGTCTTGTTATTCTTGGCCCGAACCCGTTTGACCTCGTCATAGATTTCTTGGGACGGGACGACCCCTCCGCCAGGGCTGTCGATGCGCAGGACGATCGCTTTGACGGCAGGATTTTCGCTGAACCGTCTCAGATCCGTGACGGTCTGCTGCGAGTCCATGATGACCCCCTCAACACGGATCAGTGCAATCCGATCCCCCGACGACAAATCAAGGTCGGGAAACAAGACGTTGAGAAGTATCAGCCCCCCGAAGCCCGCCGCCAGCACCCAGAATAGGGTGCGCAGCGGCCGGCGCTTCTGTGGTCGGGGCACCTGTACCGCGTCCTCAACCATTGCTCACCACCTACACACGGGCAGTCTCCCCCGCTCCTACTAGTCGTCGGCTGGCTGCCGTTTCCGACTCTGCTTGGCCGCTCGGCCGAGACTTTGATCCGGCGCACCCTGCGATGAATGATATTCATCAACCTGGCGACGCTCCGAGTCGAGCTGGTGATCACGCAGACTCAGTGCGATCTTACGCTCCTCCCGATCGACCTTGATAATCTTGGCGACGACATTATCTTGCAGCTTGAACTTCTCCTCAAGCTTGGTCTGCGGCTCGACGCCGGTTTCGCTGATATGGATCAACCCCTCGACACCGCCGTCCAGCTCGACGAAGATGCCGAAATCGGCGACCTTGCTTACTTTGCCGGTTACCGGGTCACCCACATGATACCGGGACGGAATCGCGTCATCCCATGGATCGCGACCCAACTGTTTGAACCCCAGCGACAACCGCTCCTTTTCCTTATCAATACGCAGGACGATCGCTTCCACTTTCTGCGCTTTCTTAAAGAGCTCCGAGGGATGCTTGATGTGCTTTGTCCAGGACATATCAGAGATGTGGATGAGCCCATCGATGCCCTCTTCGAGGCCGATGAAGGCGCCGAAATCGGTCAGGCTCTTCACTTTCCCTTCGATGCGGGTCCCGACCGGATACTTGTTCTCAATCATGTCCCAAGGATTCGGGGCCGTCTGCTTCATCCCCAGCGAAATCTTTCGGCTGGCCGGATCGACGTTCAAGACCGCCGCCTCCACCTGATCGCCGACCGCCACCACGCGTGACGGGTGCCGAACTTCATGGGTCCATGACATTTCCGAGACATGCACGAGCCCTTCGACCCCCGGCTCCAACTCGACGAACGCGCCGTAGTCCGTGAGGCTCACAACCCGCCCGCGGACACGGGTGCCGACGGGGTACTTGCCCGCCACATTAGTCCAGGGATCCGCCGTCTTCTGCTTGAGACCCAGGGAGATGCGGCCCGTCTCACGATCGTACTTCAATACTGTCACTTCGACCTTATCGCCTACGGTGAACATTTCGGACGGATGGCCCACACGGCCCCA
>DCZO01000035.1:269961-298385 GCA_002331335.1 Nitrospira sp. UBA2082
GGATGGAGATCGATCTGCGAACCGGGCAAAAACGCCTTGACGCCGATATCTACCATCATGCCGCCTTTGATGCGCGAGACGATCTTGCCTTCGATGCTCTTCTCTTCCTTGTAGAGCTTTTCCAGCTCTTCCCAAATCTTCATCTTGTCGGCTTTCTCTTTGGACAACACGAGATTGCCGTCTGCGTCTTCGCATTCTTCGATGTAGACCTGGAGCCGGTCGCCGACTTTCACGTTTTGCAGTTCTTCGGCCGAGAACTGATCGCTGGGAATCATTCCCTCAGATTTGTAACCGATATCGACGATGACCTTATCCTTGGTGAGCGCCACCACACGGCCTTCGGTGATCGTGCCCTCTTCCAAATTGCGGAATGTTTCCTCGTACAACGCGGCCAGCGCGTCGCGGTCTAATTGTGCCTCACTACCTTTGGATACCGTACCCATGTGAACATCCTACTCTTCCGACTTTCGTCGGGTGCTGATGATGAAATTGCGCCGGGCTCACTCAGCGTTGCGAGCCTCGGCGATCGGCCCTTCCGGTGATCCTGGTGTCTGACCGTCCTTCTCAAGCGGAGAAGGCACTTGGCCCAACGCTGCGATCCGTTCGATCACCGTTCGGCTGACCTGTTCATAAAACCGCTTCGTCTCTGGCCTCTCCTTACGCTCTCCCGTCTCGAAGGTGATCGGCTCTCCGAAACGCACCGTCACTTCCCGCCATCGGGGCCACCGGGCACCGGTTGGCAGCACGTCGAAGGTCCCTTTCAGATAGGCGGGAACCACCGGACACCCGGTCTGAGAGACAATGACGCCAATGCCCGCCTTTGGTGGCCGCAACTGCCCGTCCCGACTGCGCCCGCCTTCCGGAAAGATGACCACCACCTCTCCGGCGCGAATCAAACGGATAGCCTTTCCAAATGCCTCCCGGTCCAACCGGCCCATCCGCACAGGAATCCACCCCAGCGACTGGAGCACGGCGTTCAAGCCCGGAACGGGAAACAGATCGCTACGACCGAGATACCAGGCCCTCCGCTTCATCCCGCAGCCGAGCATCGGGATGTCGAGATAACTCGCATGATTCGCGGCAACCAGGATTCCTCCCGTGTGAGGAACCTGCCCCTCGACCCGATAGCGGAAACAGAGGGCACCGACCGCCCTCGCCAATACCCACAGAATGCCGTACGCGACCTTCGTCACAACGCGGCCGACACCGCCGCCATGATCTGCGCGACCACTTGTTCAATATTAAGCGTCGAGGTATCAATGGGCCGTGCGTCGGCGGCGGGAACCAGCGGCGCAACGGAGCGGTTTCGATCCCGCGTGTCCCGGCCCGACAAATCCTGATAGGTCGTCTCGAGCGCTTCTCGATGGCCGGCAGCCACCAACTCACGATGCCGCCGTTCCGCCCGCACCGTCGCATCCGCGTCCAGAAAAAACTTGAGCGGCGCGAAGGGAAAGACTTTGGTGCCGATATCGCGCCCTTCCGCAACGACCGATCCACGCTGCCCGATCTGACGCTGGACCGGAAGCAGCCACTCTCGAACCCTTGGGATGGCGGACACGATGGAGGCTGCGCTCGTCACCTCCGGCGTGCGGAGTTCACCAGTGATGTCGCGTCCGTCGACCACGACCTGCATGGAGCCATTCTGAAACTGCATGTGGATCGACGTCGTCTCCAAGAGACCCACAACCCGCGCATGATCCGCCGGCTCCACCTGATTATGCAGCACTTTCCATGCGATGGCCCTATACAGAGCCCCGGTATCCAGATACAGATACCCCAGGCGAGCCGCCAACAATTTCGCTACGCTGCTCTTTCCGACCCCGGCCGGTCCGTCAATCGCGATAATCACGCTCTATCTACGCCCTCCATCTCTCCAGAGAATACGTTGCGGTTATTATAATCTTCTCGCCTAGCGCGTCAACAATTGGGAAAGCGTCGCCTCGAAATTCGGAAACGACGTATCGATACACCCACTGTCGGCAATCGTCATGCGTCGGTCCGCCGTAAGCCCGCCGATGGCCAGCGACATGGCCACCCGATGGTCGCCATGGCTTTGGGCAGCGGACACGGCACGCAGGCGGCCGTTTTCTCCCCCTCGCCCTAATCCCTGAATAACCATGCCGTCAGGCCGTTCGGTGATCTGCGCTCCCATCGCCTGCAATTCTTGGCTCATGGTGGCGATGCGGTCGCTTTCCTTGACCCGGAGTTCCTCGGCGCCGGAGATTACGGTATCACCCTCCGCCACCGCCGCGGCCACACAGAGGATGGGAAATTCGTCGATCGTCTGCGGAATGAGATCGGGACCGATCGTCACGCCCTTGAGAGACGCGGACTTCACCCGGAGATCGGCCACCGGTTCGCCCGCCTCTTCACGTTGGGCCAGGATCTGAATGTCGGCCCCCATCTTCTTCATCACCTCGATCAAGCCGGTCCTGGTCGGATTGAGCCCAACGTTTCGGATCGTCACATCCGAGCCGGGGATGATCGTCGCACCCACGAGAAAAAACGCGGCGGCTGAGAAATCGCCGGGAATGACGACGCGACGGCCGGCCCATCCGACCGCCGTCCGCCCATGCAGTACCAAGTCGTTACCGTCTTTGGTCAACGCAATGCCGAAAAATCGAAACATCCGTTCGGTGTGATCCCGAGAAAGACGCGGCTCTCCGAACCTGGTGACGCCCTCGGCAAACAAGCCGGCCAGCAGCAGCGAAGATTTGACCTGCGCGCTGGCGACCGGCGAACGGTATTCCATCCCATGCAGTCGTTTTCCGGTGATGGCCAACGGAGCCAGTTCGCCCCCTTTCCGTCCCGCGATCACGGCCCCCATCTCGCGCAACGGCTTGACCACACGCCCCATCGGACGCCGGCGGATTGATTCGTCTCCGGTGAGGACAGTAAAGAAATCCTGCCCCGCCAGGACCCCCGCCAGCAAGCGGATGCCCGTCCCGGAATTCCCGCAATCGATCGGCCCATTCGGCTCGCTCAACCCCCAAAACCCTTTGCCGTGAACGGTCAACCGCTCAGGCATCTCGTCGATCTTGATGCCGAGCGCCCGAAAGGCGCGCATCGTGTTCAGGCAATCTTCCCCGCGGCAATAGTCGGATACGGTGCTCGTGCCTTCCGCCAGAGCCGTGAGGATGAGGGCGCGATGGGTGACGGACTTGTCGCCGGGAACCGTCATCGTTCCCTTGAGCGGCCGGCCCGGCGTGATGGTCAATGCCGTCTTCATACGGTTACAGGGGCACCGAGGGGCGTGTGTTCAACTTCTCGCGTTCGGCTTTGGCCCGCTCAAGCACACGTTCCATTCCCGCCGCATCGCCGGCCTTGATCAACTGCTTCAATTCTTCCAAGGCCCGTTCGTATCGCTCGATAAACGACACCACATTGTCCCGATTCCATAGGAAAATATCGCGCCACATTTCCGGCGAGCTGGCAGCGATGCGTGTCGTATCCCGCAACCCACCACCGGAATGGCCGGCCAAATCCAATGCAGGGATCTGGTGATCGCGCAACTCGGCCAAGGCATTCATGAGCGCGAACGCCGCCACATGGGGCAGGTGGCTGACGGCGCCGAGAATCTGATCGTGAAGATGGGGATCCATGGTCAACAGAATCGACTCGGTTGCCTCCCACATCTGCTTAATTTGTTCCAACGCGCGCGGGTCGGTCCTCTTCGTCGGCGTCAGAATGCAGCGCGCTCCCTTAAACAGTTGATCAGACCCGGCGGCTACGCCGGTTTTTTCTTTCCCGGCGATCGGATGGGCACCGACAAAATGCACGCCGGCTGGCATGGCGGCTTCCGACCGCTCGACCAACGTCCCCTTGACACTGCCCACATCACTCACGATCGTGCCTGGCCTCAAACGGTGGGCCCAGTTCTTGAGATGGCGTTCGTACGTATCGACCGGTGTAGCCAAAATCACCAGATCCGATCCTTGCACCCCGTCTGTGGGATCGGCCACATACCGATCGATCGCGCCCACGGTCACGGCGGTCTTGAGATTATCCAGGCTTCGGCCGACGCCCACGACAAGATCGGCCAACCCTTTACGCCGGAGGATCATCCCCAGCGATCCGCCGATCAGCCCAACCCCGATGATCGCCACTTGCTTAAAATGGACCGCCATGGTTCTGTTCTTACACCTCTCTTCCCACGGCTTTCGCAATCGCGGCCAAGTCGTGCATCAACGCTTTAAATTTCGCCGGCACGATCGACTCCTCGCCGTCGCACAACGCGCATTCGGGATTGGAATGAACTTCGATGAGTAGCCCGTCGGCGCCGGCGGCGACCGCCGCCTTCGACATGGGTTCCACCAAATCCCACTTGCCTGTGGCATGGCTGGGGTCCACGATGACGGGAAGGTGCGACAGTTTTTTCAGCGTTGGAATGGCCGCCAGATCGAGCGTGTTGCGATACTGGGTTTCAAACGTCCGGATGCCCCGTTCGCAGAGCATGACGTTACGATTGCCTCGCGACATGATGTACTCCGCGGACAGGAGAAACTCTTTAATGGTCGCGGAGAGGCCTCGTTTGAGGAGCACCGGCTTGTCATAGGCGCCGACTTCCTTCAGCAGCTCGAAGTTCTGCATGTTCCGTGCGCCGACCTGGATGATGTCCGCCTTTTCCAGGAAGAGTTCGATGTCTCGGGTGTCCAGGATTTCGCTGACGACGGGCAACCCCGTCTGTTTCCTGGCCTCAACCAAATAATCCAGCCCTTCCCGCCCCAACCCCTGGAAAGAGTAGGGCGACGTTCTGGGCTTATAGGCTCCGCCTCGGAGCACCGAAGCTCCGGCGGCTTTGACCTCATGCGCGATGCCCAGCGTCAATTCGAGCCGCTCAACCGCGCAAGGCCCCGCCATGACGGCCAGCTTCTTATCGCCGATCTTTACCCCGTTCACATCGATGATCGTCCCTTCTTTTTGAAACTCCCGGCTCACGAGTTTCCACGGCGCCAGGATCGGCAAGACACTCTCGACACCCGGAAGGGCGTTCAGCGGCTGGTTGTGCAGGATCCGGTCGTCGCCGATCACCCCGATGATCGTGCGCTCCTGTCCGGTGGAAATCTGCGACTTCAATCCCAGATCCCGCAGGCGGTCGATGATATGGTCCACTTGACTTTCGGATGCGTCCGGTTTCAATACGATGATCATGGTTCCCTCGCAGTTCTGCTCTCCTTATTTCAACACGGCCTTGAGCGCATGGAGGAACGCGGCGTTCTCCTCCGCCTGTCCGATGGTGACCCTGAGCATGGTCCCTTCGATGTGCCGCACGATAATCCCTTCGCGCAGCAACGACTCGAACACCTGTCGCCCGTCCCGCTTGACGTCGAAATAGAGAAAATTCGCCTCGCTCGGAATCGGAGCGAATCCCAGGGTTCTCAGGCCGTGACTGACTTGCTCCATCCCGGCGGCATTGACGGCCCGGCTCTTGGTGACGTGCTCATCATCGTCCAACGCCGCCAGTGCCGCCCGCTGGGCGAGGCTGTTCGCGTTGAAGGGGGGCCGCACCCTATTCAGCAGGCCGTTGATTTCCGGCGTGCTGATGCCGTACCCGATCCGCAACCCCGCCAGCCCATAGATTTTTGAAAACGTCCTCAGGACGATGGCATTGCGTCCCTGTTTCACGTAGGCAAGCGCATCGGGAAATCGCAGGTCGCGAACATATTCATAATAGGCTTCGTCGAACACCACGATGACATCCTCCGGTACTGTCGCCATGAGCCGGCTGACCGCCTCGCCCGGCACCATCGTTCCCGTCGGATTGTTGGGGTTGCAGATGAAGAGCAACCTCGTTCGGGGAGTCACGGCCCGGGCCATCGACTCAAGATCATGCGTCCAATTGACCAATGGGACAATGACCGGCTTGCCGTGCGCGGCCGTCACTTCCATCTTATAGATGACAAAGGTGTGATCGGCCATGACGGCTTCGTCGCCGGGAGCCAAAAACGTCCGGGCCAGCAACCCCAGGATCTCATCGGATCCATTGCCCAGGATGACCTGCTCGCGTGCAACCTTCCAGCGATCAGCGATAGCCTGACGGAGTCGATAGGCACCCCCGTCGGGGTACCGATGCAGCTGGTCGGCCGCGCCCTCCAGGGCGGCGACAGCCTTGGTGGAAGGACCGAGCGGATTTTCGTTGGAGGCGAGTTTGATCACGCGGCTCAGCTGAAGCTCGCGCTGAAGTTCGTCGATCGGTTTGCCCGGCACATACGGGCTCAGCGATTGGATGTCTGGATGGACGTGGAGTGCCATGGCCTAGTGATGAGCTGGATAGGAACCGAGAATCTTCATGAACAGACACCGTCCCTTCACTTCTTCGATCGCCTTGCTGAGCCGATCTTCCGCGATGTGGCCTTCGACGTCGACAAAGAAGATATATTCCCAGGCTTTCCGCTGCGAGGGTCTGGATTCAATTTTTGTCATGCTGATCCCATGGGAAGCGAACGGACGGAGCAGGTCGTACAGCGCGCCCACCTTATCCTTGATAGACAGCATCAACGACGTCTTGTCCTTCCCCGTTCGCTCCGACGGTTTCTGCGACAGCACGAGAAACCGGGTCATGTTGTTCACATTATCTTCAATGCGGGCCTTGATGACTTTCAGCCCATACAATTGGCCGGCCAGTTCGGATGCAATCGCAGCCGACGACGGCTCGTCGATGCAGAGCTCGGCCGCCCGCGCTGTGCTGGCAACCTCGACAGCCGGGACGTGCGGGATGTTGGTTTCCAACCAGTTCCGACATTGCGCGATCGCGTGCGGATGTGAGTAGATCTTCTTCACGTCTTCGATCAGGCCGGACTTTGACAGGAGATGGTGCGACACTTCCTGCAAGACTTCGCCATAGATCAGCAGGCTGGAATCGATGAACATGTCGAGAGTGTGATTGACGACCCCTTCAGTGGTATTTTCGATCGGGACAACCCCGAAATTAGCCCGCCCCCGTTCGACCTCGTTGAAGACTTCTTTGATGCTGTGGGCCGGCACATACTGAGCCGATGAGCCGAACTTCTGCATGCAGGCCATGTGCGTAAAGGTCGCGCGCGGCCCGAGGTACGCGACCTTCTGCGGCCCCTCCAGCGACAGCGACGCCGACATGATTTCCCGGTAGACCGAGCGGATGGCGTCGGTGGGAAACGGGCCGGTATTGAGTTGCGTCAACCGCTCGATGATGGCGGCCTCCCGTCCCGGGGTGTGGAGGTTGGCCTCCGCATCCTTGGCCTTCTTAATCTTGCCGATCTCGATGACGCTCTTGGATCGTTCATTGAGTAGGCGGAGGATTTCGTCGTCGATCCGGTCGATTTCCTGCCGATATTCGAACATGTCTTTAGGCATCATGCACACGCCTCGGCCTTCCGGCCAGTCGAATGGCTCGGCTTAGGCCCAACCATCCCCTGCAGAGGGAGAAGAGGGAGATTGTACAGGAATGGTCAAATCTCTTGCAAGGAAGCCGCTGAGGACTCAGAAGAGTGAGACGTGATCACACACAGGATTTCGGCCCTCTCCCGCTTACCGCCTACAGGAGTCTGGCCGACGGCTTCTTGAAGTGCTCAAACGCAAGCTTGGTCACCTGCCGGCCACGGCCGGTTCGATCCAGAAACCCGGCTTGAATCAGATACGGTTCGTAGACATCTTCGATCGTGCCCTTGTCTTCCTGGACCGCCGCGGCCAGCGAGTCCACGCCGACCGGTCCGCCGTTAAACTTTTCGATAATCGTGAGAAGAATCTTTCGGTCCATGTCGTCGAACCCTGCTTCGTCGATGCCCACCCACGTCAGGCCTTCCTGCGCGACTTGCTTGGTAATGCGGCCATCGGCCTTGATCTGGGCATAGTCCCGGATCCGCTTGATCAGCCGATTGACGATCCGGGGCGTCCCGCGTGCGCGACGCGCAATCTCCGCTGCTCCTTCCCGATCGATCTCCACCCCAAGAACTCCGGCCGACCTCGTGACAATGGTTTGGAGTTCCGACGGCGAATAGAATTCCAAGCGGTAGACCAGCCCGAACCGATCCCGAAGGGGCGACGTCAGCGCGCCGGCCCTGGTCGTCGCGCCCACGAGGGTAAACCGAGGCAGATCGAGTTTGACCGTTTTGGTCGCAGGGCCTTGGCCGATCATCAAATCCAGCTGATAGTCTTCCATCGCCGGATAGAGCGCCTCTTCGACGGAGGCGGGCAGACGATGAATCTCATCGATGAAGAGGACGTCATATTCCTGTAAATTGGTGAGAATCGCCGCCAGATCACCGGCATGGGCGAGTACCAGTCCGGAGGTGGACCGCAGGGCCGCCCCCATTTCTTTGGCGATGATATGGGCGATGGTTGTCTTTCCAAGACCAGGCGGGCCATAGAAGATAACGTGGTCGAGCGAATCCCCTCGTTGTTTGGCCGCCTCGATGCAAATCCGAAGCGACGCTTTCATTTTATCTTGCCCGACATAGTCGTCGAGCGTCTGCGGGCGCAGCACATTCTCGAGCCCCCGCTCGTCGTCCATCACACGGTTTGTCAATAATCGCTCGGTCATCCTGGCGTCGGCCTACTTGTTCTCAGGCATCTGTTGATACTTGGGCGGTGGTGGCACCGCGCCTTGCCCCGGCGTCGCCGTGCTGCCGCAATCCGGGGGACAAGTCTTTGCTCCCTGCTTCGGGTCCGGGAGGGTCGTGTCCATTTTCTTCAATTGACACTGAGTCATCCGCCCGCCATCCTTCGTGCCACAACGGGACGGGACGGACGAGCCGCCGATCTCCGCGTAGCCTTCCGGACAGGAACCGCACACCGCCAGCATGTTCGCCCCGATCGGGACACATTCCACGAGTGTCGGATCACCCTCTTTACAAATTTCCGTCGACTGCGTGACGCCGGTGGTCGCATACCCATCCGGACAGCTGCCGCAGGTCATCCTGATACTCTTCGGTTGATCTGCATCTTCCGCGATTCCGAAAGCGGGAACGGTTCCAAAGATGAGTGCGGTTCCGACGCAGACGATGTTCATCAGTCTTCCGATACGAGCCGATGTGTGTGTACCCATGCGCTACCCCCTTGCGAGCTCCTTGAGTCCTTCGCGGATTAACTCTTTAAGTGCAACCGGGCCTGCGGCGGATTTCGTCACTCGCTTCAAGGCCTCTTTCGCGTCTTGCGGGCGATAGCCTAAGTTTACCAGAGCGGACAGCGCATCCTCGAACGGCCCGTCGGCCCCGTCTGAGTCACGTGTGGGGGCCTGAACGGAAACCGGATGAATTCTCCCGACTTTGTCTTTCAACTCGAGCGCGATACGGCTTGCGGACTTCTTCCCGATTCCCGGTACAGTCGACAATTTCTCAACGTCTTCGGTCTGGATCGCATGGATCAATTCTGTCACAGGTAAGCTGGACAGCACACTGAGGGCGAGTTTGGGACCAATGCCCGACACGGTCGTCAGGAGCAGAAACGAGTCCTTCTCGCTCTTCGAGAGAAAGCCGAACAGTTGGATCGCATCTTCCCGGAGATGGGTGTGAATATTCAGTGCGGTGATGTCGTCGAGATTGGGAAGGGCGTAATAGGTACTGAGTGGGATGTGCACTTCATAGCCAACTCCCTGAACATCCAGCGTGAGGTGAGTCGGAGCTTTGAACGCCAACCGCCCCGTCAAAAAGGCGATCATCTCATCTCGTGACCCCGGTAACAGCGGCGGACCCAGCCGGCCTATCCGGCGGTGACGGCCACCTTCTCCATCACTTCGTCGGAGATATCAAAATTCGCGTGGACTTTCTGCACATCGTCGTGCTCGTCCATGATTTCCATCAGTTTGAGCATCTGCTCGGCGGGTTTTTCATCAAGGTGGACGGTATTCTGCGGAATATATGTGATCTCGGCGAGCACGGTCTCGACCTTGGCATCGGCCAACGCCTTCTTGACCGCTTCAAAATCGTGGGGATCTGTGATCACCTCGAATGATTTGTCGCCGACTTTGACATCTTCTGCACCGGCATCGAGCGCCAAGGAGAGCAGCCGGTCCTCGTCGACCTTGCCTTTCTCAATCGTGACCAGCCCTTTCTTGTGAAACTGCCAGGCTACGGCGCCGGCTTCAGCCATATTACCGTGATTCTTCGTGAGCAGGCTGCGGATTTCGGCGACCGTCCGATTCCGGTTGTCACTGGTGATTTCGAGCAACAGAGCCGTCCCTCCAGGCCCGTACCCTTCCAGGGAAAACTCTTCGTACGTGACACCCGGGAGTTCTCCGGTCCCTCGCTGAATAGCTTTCTTCAGCGTATCGCCGGGCATATTCGCTTCTTTGGCCTTGGCAATAGCCAACCGAAGACGTGGATTTCCATCAGGGTCGCCGCCTGAACGGGCTGCGATTGTGACCTCGCGAATGATTCTCGTGAAGATCTTTCCGCGCTTGGCGTCCTGGGCCCCTTTGTGCCGCTTGATGGTCGCCCAATGACTATGCCCGCCCATGGGTTCGTCCCTCCTCTATGCCGGAGAAACATCTTGTCCCGGCTAGAGATTGTGTGAGTGCGCCCAAACTATTCAACGTGTAACAGGTAGCACAGGCTTCGGAAGAGTGTCAATTGCGCCTGCTGCCGGAGTGGGAGCTATTCAGTGTAGACAAGGAGTTGGACACCCATGATGGTCACGAATCCTGCCCAGGCCACTTCCCACCGGTTCACCGTCTGTTTCGACGCGTTGGACGCCCACGAGACCATCGCATTCGAAACAGCCGCGCCAACCCCGAAACTGCCAAGCAGGGCATGGTGTAATTCGATCATGTGATTCCCCGAGTGATGCTCATGGGAATGGATAAAGAGCAGCAAGGAGCCACCCAGACCCAGGATAAACAATGGTGCCGCCCACGCTGGGTGCCACGCCCACCCGATCCGGCGAAGCATCTCACTCGCCGCCGCGATCGAGCCAAACACGCCATAGAACTTATGCTGAATAATTTCTGGGTCTTGCCCGGAGAAGGTTTGGAGAAAGGTGAGTGACCCGATCGGCCACGCCTCGTGGTCACTCCATATCAGGAGATACGGCCCGATAACCGCGAGGGCAATCGGTAGAACGAGCCGGATCCAGAACGGCAACTGGTACCGCAGCGCATGCCCTAACTCTCCCAGGCCGAACAATAGGACAAACAATCCTACGAATCGGTGGTTGAACTCGGAGTAGGCTGTGCCTTGGGCGGAACTTTCCCATTGGGCTTCGTGTGTGGGGTCGGCATCTTGCCCGATGTCGCCGGAGGACTGGTGGCCGGAGTGGGATTGTCCTTGCGCCGGTGATGTTGGCAGGACGACGCACGAAACGGCGATCACGCCCAGAAGGAGCAGCGCAGGGACCCACTGCTTCATGCAGAAATATATCTCCGACAATTGAAAGGCCCATTCAGCCGGCTGAATGGGCCCACTTCAACAAGACTATTATTGCCGTAGCGGTTACATAAATTTCATGAACTTGTCTTTGGCTTCATCCATCACTTGTGCAGTGATGGTCGATGCTCCGCGTTCCTTCGCCATCCGTTCAACTTCTTTACGCGCCATGGGTCGGATGAAATCAGGAATATTCTCCAGCCGTTGCTCGGCTTCCCGCGACCAGGTCATGCCCTCGGGCGAATAGTTCTTGGAATCATCCATGACTTGGAGCGTAATAGCCTTGAAGCCCTGCTTACGCGCATAGGCTTCCACGCTCCCTTGAACCATGGGTTTCACAAAGGCCGGGAGTCGATCGAGCTTTTCCTTCGCATCAGGCGTCCAGGTGAATTCGGACACGGTTGCTCCGCCATTCGCCGGTTTTCCGGAGTTCGTCAACCCCATCTCAGCGACCATCGCGGAAAAGGGACAGCCTCCGCCAGTTTTTTCTCCCGATTTTGCAGGCGACGGGGCCGCAGGTGCCACAGGCTGACCGCCCTGGATCTTCTCGTTCAGGTAGGCCCCCATTTGGCCGGCTCCGGCCAGCGCTTCGTCCTTCAACGTGCCGCGGGTCATCTCAAAGGGTTCTGCCGAGACGGTGCGACCGCCCAGCTTCACCCCCAGCGAACTGACCATCTGGGTCTCACCGGGATTGGTGACCATAGAGAATTTCGCTCCGCACGAGGGACAACCAAAGAAGACTCCGAGGGAACCTTCACCGGGTTTCTCAACCTTCTCGAAGTTCATGTAGGTTTCGCAATTGAGGCAAACAAATTTCATAGTGACTCCTCTCTCACAGCCGCACAACCGTCACAGTTTCTCTGCCAACACCTTCTTGTAGTCCAGCAATGTCCTGATCCGACCGGCAATTTCCTGGTACCGTTGAATCGTCGGATAGCTCTCGTCGAGCAAAGGAGCTCCCTTATCAAACGTGCGGGCGAGTGTGCGATCAAACGGAATCCGCCCGAGGAGCGGAAGATCGAGTACCTCGCACATGGCTTCGGTATTGCCTTCGAACAGCTCGTTCGATTCGCCGCAAGACGGACATCGATACTCACTCATGTTTTCGACTATACCCAGCACTTTGACGCCCATATCGCGGGCATAGGTCACGGATTTCTGGACTACATCAGAGGCGACCTCTGAGGGTGTCGTCACCACAATTGCGCCGGCCAAGTCGGGAATGAACCCCGCGATGACCGGAGGCTTGTCGGCTGCAGCACCCGGAGGCAAATCAGCAAGCAAAAAGTCCAGCTCGCCCCACACGACATCGGCCAAGAACTCTCGGATGACGTTCATTTCCATAAGACCGAGCCAGACGGGGCTGACATCCATCGGCCCTTTCCACCGGACGGGGGAGGCATCGTCCAAGAAGAAATCCATAGAAGCGACCTTTACCCCGAGCGGTCCCACTGGAGGAACGGCTCCTTCTGCCGTCATGGTCAGTGATTGGCCATGAAGCCCCAGCATGCGGGGCACACAGGGACCGTTCAGATCGACGTCGAGCAAGCCCACTTTGGCGCCTTGACGGGCGAAGGCCAGCGCGAGGTTGACGGTGGTCATGCTCTTCCCGACCCCGCCCTTCCCGCTCATGACCACGAGCTTGTGCTTGATACCAGCCATGCGCGCACGGACCTGCTCAGTCTGCTCGGTCATCTGTTGGATGACCTTGGCATCGTCCGAATATTTCAATTTCCCGAGGATAGTTTTCAGATCCTTTTCGGGTGACATATTCTTCCCAGTGTTTCGGATTGGGACCGTAAGCGTGGACGGTAACACATGGATTTCTAATGAGTCAAACAACCGGCTCAGGAGAGGATAGGGATGATTTTCACTAAATCGAATACTGGAACACCGGCTTCGCGCCGATGGCCTGGGCCAGCACACCCCGCTTCTTCAACTCGTCCATGATCCGCCTGGTCGCGGCATCCAAATCAGTCGGGCCGACCAACATCACATCGGTGTTGGATGGAGGCTCCTCCGCCGTCTGGCTCATGTGCACGGCGATGACGGGCGCCGGATGCACGAGCGTGCGGATTGCCTGTGCCGCTTCGCGATAGGCCAAACCGAATGGATTCGTGGTGGACACAACGATCAGTCCGGTATCGGTCAGCAACCGTGCGACTTCGCCGTACCGCCGCGCCATCTCCGCCGTCTGGGTCCGCTCTGCTTCGCTCAAATCCGCATCGAGGCCCCGCCGAAGATTTTCACCGTCCAATAGGTAGGCATGCCGGCCGTCGGCTACGAGCTGCCCCTCCAGCTTGCGCGCCAGCAACGACTTGCCTGTATGCCGCCCTCCGGTAAACAGCACCACGGCCGCCCGGTGGCCATACTGTTTGGCGCGGTCTTCGACACCCACCTCGCCCTTGACCCATGCGAAGTCCCGCCGCCGCGCTTCCTCGCGCAAAAATTCCTGATCGTCGTGCACCAGTTCCGTGATGATGCCGCCCCCGGCGATATCGTACTCGTCGACGAGCACGAACCGGCCGGTCGCCTCGAATGAAGACGAGAGGTCGAACGCCAGCGGGGTTTTCGCGCGCAGCGTCAGTTCCGCCACTTGATTCTTGCCGACAGCGATGCTGCCTTGCTGCTGGGCCAGATCCATCGTATCGATGATCCGATGAATGGACGCTACTTCGCAGTCCACTTCTTTGGTCGCCACCCGCAACAGATATTTGCGCCCCTTTTCGAGCGGCTTCTTGCCCAGCCAGAACACGTTGGCCCGAAAGGCCGTCGAAACCGATGGCAGCTGTTCTTGATGTGAGGCGACTTCGCCGCGTTCCACAAAAATCTGTTCGTCCAGCGTAATGCCGATCGACTGGCCGGCCTCCGCCGACATGGGCTGCGGCTCGACGTTGAAGGCTTCGACCGATTGAATATTGGCCCGTTTGTTCGAGGGAGAAAACACCAGATGATCGCCGACCTTCAACCGGCCCGATGTGATGCGGCCCGTGATGATCCGGCGCGCATCGAACTTGTAGACATCTTGCACGGGCAGCCTGAGCGGCTGCTCCGACCGGGCTGCTTCTTTGCGAAAGAGGCTCAACGTGTCCAGAACGGTCGGCCCGGTATACCAGGACATCCGCTCGCTGCGGCCGACAATATTGTCCCCCAGCTTGGCGCTGACCGGAATAAACTGCGTCGGCACCGCTTTGAACTGCCCCAAAAATTCCCGGTACTCCTTTTCGATTCCGTCAAACACATCCTGCCGATAGCCGACCAGGTCCATCTTGTTGACGACAACGGCGAACTGGCGGACCCCGAGCAGCGACAACAAATAGCCATGCTTCTTGGACTGCTCCTTCACGCCCTCCAACGCGTCGATGAGCAACAAGGCCGCCTCGGCGCGGGCCGCACCGGAAATCATGTTCTTGAGGAACTCCTTGTGGCCCGGCGCATCAATGATGATGTACTGCCGCCCCTTCCAGATGAAAAACGTCCGGGCCGTGTCGATCGTGATGCCCTGCTCTTGTTCCTCCAAAAACGCATCGAAGAGGAATGCGTATTCGAATTCTTTGCCTTGCTGGAGACAGATGGCCCGAACCTTTTCGAGCTTGCCCTCCGGCAACGATCCGGTATCGGCATAGAGCCGCCCGACCAGTGTGGACTTGCCATGATCCACGTGTCCGACGATCACGATGTTGAGATGTTCTTCCGGTTTCGAGACGGCCCGCGCTGGCGCCGCCGTGGTGGTCGTGTCGCCCATCACATGTACCCCTTTTTCCGAAGCATCTCCATCCCGCGCCCCGCGTCCTGCGCCCGTCCGGCCCGTTCCGCGATATTGGTGCCCCGCAGTTCCTCGATGATTTCATCCACCGTCTTGGCCGTGGACTTGATAGGCGTCGTGCAGGGGGCACAGCCCAAACTCCGATAGCGGGTACCCTCTCCCCGGTCCAGGTACAAATCCATGAAGGGAATGTTTTCGGCCTTGATGTATTCCCAGATATTGATCTCGGTCCAATCGAGCAACGGATGGACACGGATGTGCGTTCCGGGAGGGAACGTCGTCTTGAACTGGTTCCACAGCTCCGGCGGCTGATCGCGGAAATCCCAGTCGCCATGTTTGTCGCGGGGAGAGAAATACCGCTCCTTCGCCCTGGTGGCGTCTTCATCGGCTCGGACGCCTAAGATGATGCCGGTATAGCCCTTCGATTCGACCAGATTCTTCATCGCGTTTGTTTTGAGCGCCGTGCAGCAGACGTCTCGCCCTAACGTATGGTTCATGCCGGCGGCGAGTGCTTCTTTGTTTTGCCCGACGACCAAGTTCAAGCCCCATTCGCGGGCCAGCCGATCACGATACTCGATCATCGCGGGAATCTTGTAGCTGGTGTCCACGTGCAGAAGCGGAAACGGCACATGGCCGAAGAACGCTTTCCGGGCCAGCCACAACAACACAGTCGAATCCTTGCCCATCGACCAGAGCATGGCCAGGTTGTCGAAATGCTTGTACGCTTCCCGGAAAATATAGACGCTTTGATCTTCAAGCTGCCGCAGGTGCTTCATGTCCTTTTCTTTCTGTTATCCGTGTTACGCTGCCACTGGCGTGTGCGCCAACTCCTCCAGCTTGCGCGCCGCCGCGCCTCCTTCGACTGCCGCCCGGGCAACGGGGAAACAGGCTGCAAGCGAATCGCCCTTTCCGGCGGCATAGAGCAGCATCGCGGCGTTCATGAGCACCCACACCTTTGGCCCGCCCTGAACCCGGTTCTGAAGAATGCGGCGGAGCAACTCGGCCTCCTTATTCCGCTGATCGGGTGGAAACCCAGCCATCTCTCGTGATGGGACGAAACCGAGTCCAAAATCTTTCGGTGCCACACCCAGCGGCATGATGCGCTCATCGCGCAGTTCCAGGACCCGCGTCACCATCGAGGCGGACAGTTCCGGATCGCCCTCGACGCCTCGAATGATCAGCGCTCTGGGCGTGCCGAGCATGCGCAGCGCCTCGGCTGTTTTCTCAAAATACGGCGGGTGGGACAATCCGACGATCTGCACCGGTGCCCGGGCCGGATTCAGCAGCCGGGCAATCGGATGAAAGACGTTCCGCACCCCGAGTTCTTGACGCATCTCCAGAAACCGATAGAGAGGTGGATGGTAGAGGCCGATGTCCAGATAGGCAAAGCCCCTTCGGTTCACTTCTTCGGCGACCAGCTTGGGAGTCGCCTCCACCGGAATGCCCAGGGCTTTCAACACCCCGGCTGCGCCTGGCCGTCCGGGAATACCGTCGTAGCCGTGCATCACGACGGCGGTGCCGGCTGCCGCTGCGACAATGGCGGCGGCCACGATCGCGTGGAAGGTGTCCTGCTTTCCGGCATACGTCGGGACATCCACCAGCGCCAAATCCCGCGACACCGCGAGCGGCGGCACGTACTGGCGTGCCGCGGCCGTCAGCGCAGCCAACTCGGTGACCGATTCTGTCTTGAACCGCATGGCAATCAGAAAGGCGCCGACCTGTGTCGGAGTCGCCTCCCCTTCAACCAATGCCTTCATTGCCTGCCGGCACTCATCCCACGTGAGGTCCTTGGACGCCTTGGGACCTTTGGCAACTTTGGCAAGAAGCTCGTGAAAGGACATGCTATGCCTTGTGCAGACCGCACTCGGTCTTGGCGAAGTTTTTCCAGCGTCCAGCCCGAGGATCATCGCCGGGTGCGACAGGAGCGGTGCAATAGGTGCAGCCGATGCTTGGATAGTTGCGATCGTGTAACGGATTGTACGGGACTTCGTAGACCTTGATGTACGTCCAGACATCGGCCCACGTCCAGCGGGCCAACGGATTGATCTTGGCCAGCCCGAACTTGGCGTCCCATTCCATGAGCCCCGCGTTGGCCCTGGACGGAGCTTGATCTCGCCTGATCCCGGTGATCCACGCATCATACCCCTGCAACACCCGGGTCAGCGGTTCGACTTTCCGCAACTGGCAGCAGCGATCCGGATCGTTTGCCCAGAGTGCCTCACCGTATCGCCGAACTTGTTCATCCGGAGTCAGCAACGACTTGACCTGGATCACCTGTGCCGGCTGAAGACCGTATCGTTCAATCACTCGATCCCTTGTGGCATAGGTCTCGGGAAACAAAAAATCGGTGTCGAGATAGAACAGCGGCACGGACGGATTGATCCGGTGGATCATATCGACCAACACGACATCTTCCGCGCCGAAACTGCACGCCAGAACGATCTTGGGCGCGTAGCGCTCAATCGCGGCGGCCAGCACGTCCTGCGGCTGCTTCGCTTCGAGCGAGTCGCTCAACGATGTTAGTCCGGCAATCAATTCCGGCCTGCCGTCCACTCCCATCACTCTCGTGCCTTTCACTCTCCGACTTTTTCAACCAGCACGCGATAGTGCGCCGCGTCGGCCTCCAGCGCCTCTTGCACCAGGACCTTGTGCCCGTCGTTTTTCAAACTCATCGGCACGTTCTTGATCGGCTCACCGGCATCCAGCCAGACCTCCAGCTTTTCCCCGGCATCCATCATTTCGAGTTTGAGCTTCGTCTTGACATAGTTCATCGGACAGGCCACTCCGCGCAGGTCATACACCGGCGCGCCGGTCGGAGCCGGAGCAGCCGGTTTGGTCTCAACGGGTGCGGGTGCGGTCGGAGGTGGCTCTGTTTTCACGGCTGACAGCTTCAGGTCCTTCCCCATCTGGTCCGTCGCCACCCGGCACGCATCGACAAATCCCTTCGCGAACAGCATCTTTTCCCGCGCGGACTCCTCCGTCGTCTCCTTCGGCCCCAGATCGCCCACGATCTTGCTCAGTGCACGGTACTTCGCGGGCACCACGCCCTTCTGCGCAATCCGGCTATCGAATTCGATAAACGTTTCTGCATCAGTCGACGGTTCAAGCCCTTCCGTCACCAGCAGAGCTTTCGCCGCCGCCAACACGGCACGGTACGACTTGTTCACCGAGACCGAGTATTGATGGTTCTCCACCAGCAGTTTGGCCTGATACAGTTCCTGGTCGGCTTCGAGAATGCCGTTTTCGATCATCTCCAGGGCTCCGCCGGCGCACTCACCGGGACCGAGATCTTCGAGGATGAACGGTTCCTCTCCTTCCCAGTCATAATAGAAGGTCGGGTCATCCTCATAGGATGGCACGATCGTATAGGGAATGAGTTCGTCCTTGAGTGCATGCTTCCCAACACGGTCGATGAAGGCCGGCATGCTTTCTCCGGGCTTTCGGTCACGGCGATACACGTCGATCAAATGCGTGATGGCCGCCGACACGGCTTTGGCCGGCAGTTTCACCGTCATCTGCCCGATCTTGGCGGCGCCGTGTACCTTCCCCCCCAGATGGAGTTCATACATCGGCAGCGTGTGTTCCCCAATCCGTTTCCCCACTCCATGCAGTCCGATCGTGGAGATATGGTGCTGTGCGCAGGAATTGTGGCAGCCGCTGATCTTCACATCGACACCCGCCAGATCCGCCGGCACCCGTCCGGCAGGGAACACTTCCGCCAGGGCGCGCGCCAAACCTTTGGAGGATGTGATGCCCAGACCACAGGTATCGGTACCGGGGCACGCGATGATGTCTTCAACCAACTCGGCGCCGGGATCGGCCAAACCCTGTGCGGCAAGGTCGCCGTAGAGATTCTCGATCTGCTGTTCGGGAATCCAGCGAATGACGATATTTTGATTGATGGTCGTTCGGAGGTTGCCGTTGGAATAGCGCTCCGCCAGACCTGCCACTGCCAACATCTGCTCCGCGGTGATGTCGCCCATGAAAAGCTTGATCGCCGCCGTGACATAACCGTCTTGCTTTTGCGTAATCACATTAGTGCGTTTCCACATCTCGAACGGCGTCTCTTGACCACGCTGAATTCCATTGCCGTTCCCGTTGCCATGTGCCGCGCCGTTGCGAAGCGGCATGATCAGTGCCGGTGGTTCATCCTGATGCTGGAGGAGTCGGATCGGCTCATGCCGGGGAAGCGCATGACCCATGGAGACATAGGCTGCCTCCCAGCGCCGTTTGAATTCCTCAAAACCCAGCTTGTCGATCACGAATTTCATGCGGGCCTTATTGCGGTTCTTGCGGTTGCCCAAGGTGTCGAACACCTTGATGACGGCTTCGATACTCGGAATCAGCTCATCCATCGGTGTGAACTCCCGCAGCAGTTGTGCCACGCGAGGAGCGGAACCCAACCCGCCGCCGGCCACCATGCGAAAGCCGATGTCTCCGTCCGCCCGTTTGACGGCCAGCAACCCAATATCGTGGATGGGAGTCAGCGCACAATCGTGCGCGCAGCCCGAAAAGGCGATTTTGAACTTTCGGGGCAGGCTCTGATTGAGCGGATTACGCAACAGATGGTACGCTACCGTCTTCGCATAGGGAGTGACATCGAACACTTCCCCACGGCAGACACCGGCTAAATGGCACGCCGTCACGTTCCGCACCGTGTTGGCGCAGGCTTCCCTCGTCGTCAGTCCGACTTCGGCCAGTCCGCGCATGATCGTCGGCACATCCTTGAGCTCGACGAAGTGCATCTGGATATCTTGTCTGGTGGTCACATGGCCCACGCCGGTTGCATAACGGTCGGCCAGCTCCGCCACACGGCGCAGCTGATTGGCGGAAATCCCTCCGAACGGGATTTTGATCCGCACCATTTGCACGCCGGCCTGCCGCTGCCCATAAATCCCGTACTGCAAGCGGAATGGCTTGAAGAGATCCGACGAGGCATCGCCGGAGAGCAACCGCATAGCCTCGGCCTCAAACGTGTCGATTTCTTCAGCAATCGCCGGAGGGATCGGATGTGTTTCGATCGCCGGGACCGCGAGAGGTTGCGTCGGGCTCATAAGGACATCTCCTTCACCCTCCGCCGCGACCGGCCGAAGGGCACATGATTCAAGACCGGTTCAAATGTGATACATCGGGTTACGCCGCTCTTCGATCGCCCGTTGACGGCCGGCTAATTCGTCGATGGTGACGCGGTTGAGCACCTCGTGCTCAGCCTGCGCCACTTGCTTCCAGACCTGCCCCAGCAACAATTCTTGCTTGGGCAGATGCCGGTCGAACGGTTGATCGCTCTGGAACACACGGTGAAAGACCGGCCCATCCAGCACTTCCAGAATGTCCGCCACCGAAAGGGCCGACGGTTCCTTCAGCAACATATAACCGCCTTGTGCACCGCGAAGACTCTCTACAAGCCCCGCCTTTTTCATTGAGTGGAGGACTTGCTCCAGAAACCGAATGGGAATCGCTTGTCGCCTGGCGATGGCGCGAGCCTGAACCGGAGCTTCTTTCCCGTTCATGGCGAGATCGATAGCCGCCATAATTCCATATGTTGCACGCTGAGACACTTTCATTCTTGATTATTCCGGTAGGAATTACGACTTGTATACATCTTTCTAAGCCTGACTGTCAAGCCGACGGCATGGCAGGGTCTCAGGGTCTATGGAAAGGGGCTTATGTGAGCAAGTCGACAATCCTCTCCCCTATGGAATCGACTTTCCCAATCACACTCGTCTTTCTTCCATAGCACTCCCTCTCAGTGAAACGTTGGAATTCTGCAAAGCCGGAAATTATTCCCTTCCACAACTAGTTATTCTGTATCGCTTCTTTGCTAGGGCAACGACGGGAATGCTTGCAGGGAGCACATCGGCAGCTTGTTTCGACAAAATTCCATTGACATCATGGGCGCCCTGGGCAATAATCCCGCCCTCTTCTTCTTCGCGTGGTGCCTTCATGCCGGTGCCTTCATCCGTATTTTCTGTTCTGCTGATGACAGCTGATGCGGGAGTACAGGCGCAGTTCAAACAAGCCTTTCGGGACGCCTCCATCACCGTGGTGCGAGATGCGGCGGCGCTCCGCAGAGAGATGACCAAGCATCAATTCGATGCCGTAGTCGTCGAGTCTCGTGGTGCAACCGATGAGGCGCTGGCTCTGCGGGAATATATCGACCCGTCACAAACATTGGTGATGACGGGCTCCCGTGCGGTGTTGAAGAGAACGGCCAAGACGTTCCAATCCCTGGACTACCAGAATGGGCACGGGCTTCATCAGGGCAAAACGCGTGACCATTCTCTTGAAAGTTATCTGGAAATCAAGATGGGCGAGTTCGTGAAGGGCATGCGGAACGGAGCAGCCAAGAATTTGCACCCCATGCTCATTTCCGCCGTGGAGCGACCCCTGATCACCTCCGCGCTTCGCGAAACGCGCGGGAATCAGATTCAAGCGGCGGAGCTGTTGGGATTAAACCGGAACACCTTGCGGAAGAAAATCGCCGAACTGCATATTCCGCTGAAGCAACTTCGGGCAAAATCCGATCGTGCGGTGTAAGCCAGTGGCGTGCGTGGCGTCTGATCAACCAGGAGTGATGTCTTCACCACTCACCAAGAAGGAGGGGATTCGATGACGAAAGAAGAACTCATTGCAAGGATGGCGGCGTCGGCGGGTATTACGAAAGTTGCCGCGGGCACCGCGCTTGAGGCATTCACCGGAGCGGTCACCACGTCGCTGAGAAAGGGCAAGCGGGTCTCGCTTGTCAACTTCGGCACCTTTACCGTCTCCAAACGCAAGGCCCGGATGGGGAGAAATCCTCGAACCGGCGAAGCGTTGAAGATTCCGGCAACCAAGGTCCCGAAGTTTTCCGCCGGAAAAGAGCTGAAATCGGCGATCAAGTAAGCCTCGCGACACTCATTGGCATGAAGAGAAGCAGGCCCCCGCTCGATTCAGGGGAGAGGTCTGCTTCTCTTTGCTTTTCTTGACACTCCAGGCGGGCCTATATTAGCATGCCCACCCGGACGATAGGCGCGTAGCTCAGGGGGAGAGCGCTACCTTGACACGGTAGAGGTCGACGGTTCAAGACCGTCCGCGCCTACCACCTGGCCGAGGCATCCGTGCGCCTCTCGGAGGCGGGGTGCCTTTTATTGTTTGTGCCGTGAGCAGTAGACCCAGCGAATGAAGATCTCCTTGAAAAACGGGCCCCAGAAAGACGTGCAGACCGGCCAGACGGTGGGGGCCGCACTGTCTGCCCTGGGCATTCCGCTGGGTTCGGATATCTTGGCAGCGAAAGTCAACGGAATGGTAGTCGATCTCTCGCGCCCCTTGTCGGAGGATGCGACGATCGAGCCGCTTCGGTTCGACAGCCTGGAAGGCCGTGAAGTCTACCGCCACAGCAGCACCCATCTCATGGCGCAAGCAGTGAAGGAACTGTTCCCTACCGCCCAGCTGACAATCGGACCGGCGCTGGAAGACAGTTTCTACTACGACTTCGCCTACGAGCGTCCGTTTACTCCGGAGGATCTCGAAAAAATCGAAGCGCGCGCCCGTGACATCGCCGCGCGCAAGTTGACGATCACGCGGCGGGAGTTTTCCAAACAGGAAGCCATCGCATTTTTCACATCGCGCGGCGAACAGTACAAGGTCGAATTGATCGAGGGCTTCCCGGATGGCGAATCGATTTCCGCCTATGCCCAAGGCGAGTTCGTCGATCTGTGCCGCGGCCCGCACCTGCCTTCGACCGGCCATGTCGGCGCCTTCAAACTCTTGACGACCGCCGGGGCCTACTGGCGCGGAGACGAGCGCAACCCGATGCTCCAGCGGATCTACGGCACGTCGTTTCCGACCCAGGCCGAACTGGACGCGCACCTGGCCCGGCTGGAGGAGATCAAGCGCCGCGATCATCGAAAAGTCGGAAAAGACCTGGATTTGATTTCCGTTCAGGACGAAATCGGGCCGGGCCTGGTACTCTGGCATCCCAAAGGCGCCGCCATTCGATTACTGATCGAAAATTTCTGGCGCGAACAGCACCTCAAAGACGGCTACGATTTGGTCTATTCGCCCCATGTCGCACGTCTCGACCTCTGGAAAACCAGCGGGCACGTCGACTACTACCGCGAGAACATGTTCGCGTCGATGAAACTGGAGGGCAGCGAGTATCAGCTCAAGCCGATGAACTGCCCCTACCACATCATGATCTACAAATCGCATCTCCGGAGCTATCGGGACCTGCCCATCCGCTACGGCGAGCTGGGCACCGTCTACCGATACGAACGGACCGGCGTCCTGCATGGCTTGTTGCGGGTGCGTGGGTTTACCCAGGACGACGCCCATTTGTTCTGCCGCCCGGACCAGATGGAAACGGAAGTCAGCCGCGTGCTCGACTTCACCTTCTTCATTTTGCGAACATTCGGATTCACCGAGTTCGAAGTGTTTCTCTCCACCCGGCCGAAAGAATCGGTGGGCGCCGAGGAACATTGGACCTTGGCGACCAGCGCGCTGGAGGCGGCAATCAAGAGCCGAAACATCGCCTATCAGCTGGACCCCGGCGGCGGCGCCTTCTATGGCCCGAAGATCGACATCAAGATCAAGGACGCGCTCGGCCGTTCCTGGCAATGCTCCACCGTTCAAGTCGACTTCAACAACCCGGAACGGTTCGGCTTGAGCTACATCGGCGAGGACGGGAAGGCACATCAGCCTATTATGATCCACCGCGCCTTGATGGGATCAATCGAGCGGTTCTTCGGAATTCTGATCGAGCACTACGGTGGAGCCTTCCCCGCCTGGCTCGCCCCTGTGCAAGCGACGGTGATGAACATCACGGACAATCAGCGGGGCTACGTGGCGGACGCCGTCGCGCAATTGAAGGCGGCCGGATTCCGGGCCGAGGCCGACCTGCGCAACGAAAAGATTGGATTCAAAATCCGCGAAGCGGAGAAGGCCAAGGTGCCGTTCATGCTGGTCGCCGGGGACCGCGAAGTACAAGGCGGAACCCTGTCGGTCAGAGGCCGGAGCGGCGCGAACCTTGGCAGCATGACGGTCGCCGGCGTCATCGACCTCTTACGTACCGAGGTCTCACGCCTCCGGCCAGACGTTCACCCGATATAAAATAGGAGGTGGCTTATCGTCCCCAAACTGCGTGTGAATCGTGAGATCCGGGTCCGAGAAGTACGAGTGATCGGTCCTGAGGGAGAGCAACTGGGCATTCTTCCGACACCGGACGCCTTTCGCCAAGCACAAGAAGGCGGATACGACTTGGTCGAAGTGGCCCCCACATCGGTCCCTCCGGTCTGCCGGATCATGGACTATGGCAAGTACAAGTATGAGCTCAGCAAGAAAGACCATCAGAGCCGGCGCCATCAGAAGTCCACGCAGGTGAAGGAAATCAAGCTGCGGCCGCGCACAGACAAGCACGACCTGGAAATCAAGGTCCGCCAAATGAAGACGTTTTTGGAAGAAGGGAACAAAACGAAGGTCACGCTCACGTACCGCGGGCGGGAAATGGCCAACCAAGAGATGGGCCGGACCGTCATGAATTCCGTGATCGAACAGCTGGCCGATTGCGGCACGATCGAATATGCCCCCCGTATGGAGGGACGCAGTTTGATCATGATCGTGGCGCCTAAATAACTGATGCAAATCAGGATGACGACCGATTAACCAAAGGAATGAGTCTCATGAAGATGAAGTCACATAAAGGGGCCAGTAAGCGGTTTGCAAAAACGGGAAGCGGCAAGATCGTCCGCCGCAAGGCGGGCAAGCGGCATCTGCTGTCTCACAAGAGACACGACCATAAGCGCCGCCTGAGCGGCACGGCAGTGGTCGATGCCACAGTCACTGCAACGTTGAACAAGTTGCTCCCTCGGTAGTCGTTCGGCACAGGGGAGTTTTTTAGCATCAAAGGAGAGAATCATGCCTCGCGCAAAAGGTGGACCCAAGACACGACATCGGAGAAATAGACGGCTGAAGCTGGCTAAAGGACAATATGGGGCGAAGAGCCGGTTGTTCCGTTCAGCGACGGAGAGCGTCGATAAAGGGCAGACCTACGCCTATGTGGGACGGAAAGACCGCAAGGGCGACTTCCGTCGCCTGTGGATCGCACGCATCAGCGCCGCCGTGCGGGCCCAAGGCCTCACCTACGGCCGGTTTATCAACGCCCTCAAGAAGGCCAACGTGCTGCTGGATCGCAAGGTCCTCTCCGACATGGCAATCAAAGACGCCGCCGGATTCGAAAAGCTCTGCGGCCTTGCCAAGCAACACATGACGCCCGCTACGGCCTAACTCAGAACGCGGGCGGGACAAAAGAGAAGAGGGAGCGACGACTCGTCGCTCCCTCTTTGTTTCTGGGTCGGAACCTAGGGGTGGTCTCCCCCATTCCATTCAATTGTAGATTAAAGGGCCCGCAAGTATCCGCGTCCGCTGGATGGGATTTGAATCCTTGCAGGAAAGATTGTTATGCCGATCCGCATAAGACCCTGTGAGAAATCATCCCGTAGGGTAGCCCATTGAAACGACAACTGGTCTGGCGTATTGTTCGCGAACCGTTGTTGCGTGTTATACGAACAGGAACTGGCCGATCCGACTCTTATTCAGATCATCCTAAATTAGTTACTTCCCACCTCTATCCAGGATAACCTGCATGGCATCGCCATTTGAATCCGAACTCGATACTCTCATCCAAGAGTACACAAATGCCAGACGGCAGTCGAAGCATGGCGATGCATCGGATATCATATCTGATGTACTCGTTCGTCAAATGCAGACTCGCTGTCTTGCCGCGATTGAACGTGCTGCCGGTCGTGGTTCCGTGTACTTCGAGCAAGCAAAGGCAATCCTCGAATCAAAAGATCATTCATGGGGACATCTTGCTGGACAAATCGGGGTTGCCGAATCGCTGCTACACAATATTCGGAATGGCTATCTCAAGACCCTCGAAGAATTGATTCACAGCGAGTTATTTGGCGACTTTCTTGAGATGGCGCAACATCTGCTGGAGACTGGGTACAAAGATGCTGCGGCAGTGGTATGCGGCAGCACACTCGAAGCCCATCTGAAGCAACTTTGTAAAAAGGCAGGAATATCAACAGATAACACTGGCAAGGCAAAGAAAGCCGATACTATCAACGGAGAACTGGCCATTACTGGTGCTTATTCAAAACTAGATCAAAAAAACGTCACTGCATGGCTTGGGCTTCGTAATAACGCAGCTCATGGCGATTACGGTGCATATGACAAAGCACAAGTGTCTCTACTAATTGCCTCGGTTCGGGATTTCGTGACTCGTGTTCCCGCATAAGTTCCTGCGTTTTGTCTTGTGTTGCATGGCCATCACGCACGACACACACCCAGTGGCCAAACGCCGCAATGAGGAGCTGTAGCGGACCGCGATACTGCCTCTCGGCACGCGTCACACCGCAACGCACGGCTGCCATACTGCGAGGTTGTTAGGTGTCACGTTAACCCATGAACCATTCAGATGCCGATCACTTGGCAACCTCTGAAGCCTGGCTGTTGCCGACAGAATTGTATTCCTGCTGGAATGCCCGTGGCTTGTACAGCCCTCTCCAATTCGTGCTGCGGTTACGCCCCGATGTTCACCGAGCACTTGAGAGTATCCCATCCGGCTGGCACTCAGCATCCGACTTATCAGTTGATCAGCTATATGCTGCGTCAACCTATCTCCACGAGACGATCCACTGGTGGCAGCACGTAGGCTCGTCTGTTGGGCTCTCTCTCAGTCTCCTATACCCCGCCCAAGCACATCTAAATCATCGCCATCTAATCAATCTGCTGCGTGAACGCGGGCCATTCAAGTCCATACGTGCCCACAACCTTCGAACAGCGGTTTCCCGTGACAATGAAGCCGCCGTTGACCGCGAGATAAACATCATCCTCAATAATTGGCATGACATCGAGTTCTATCGCTACTTCATTACTGACCCATCCCACGCCTCTTCATTCACGGACGACAAGTACTATGAATCTCAGTGCCATAGCTATCAAGTTGCACTGGGAGCACTTCTTTGGCTCATGTCATCGGTCATTGATCCGGAGGTTCGCACACTACCAGACCCTCGTCGGTGGGAACAGGAATCGACGACGCTCACTGACGAAAGAGCCGAAGGCTTCTACTTCGGTTCTCCGATCAGAATTCCACCTCTTGGCGCCAGGCAAATCTTTGAAGGACAAGCACGGGTTTGCCAACTGCAGTACCTATTTCGTGCTGCGTCCCCAGCGCCATCGTTTGAAGAAGTAGTCAATGAACGTCACCTGGACGGAGTCTATGGCGAAGCATTGGCATGGTTCCTCGAACTTTCCGAGATCACCCCCCCAGCAACGCTGTTCGCCCCTGCGATTGCTGCCTTCTTGTTGATCTGCGATATCGCAATCAACCCTGCCGCTGGACTTGCTACTCACTTCTCACCTCTTCGAAGCCTTCTGGAGCAACACGACCCCGGCTATAGGTTCGTCCGTCTATGTAGGGGGTTGCAGCGCCATAAGGAGAGAGTCTTCTCGTTAATTGCCAGCTACACAGCCGATGGGTATCGTCAGGCCAGCGAGGTCATTTGCAGTGCATCAGGTGTCTCATCCGCACTAGCGCTTGCAAACACAGTCAGCAACTGGTCGAGCTCAATGCCTGGTCTAGCAAAACTACTGGAGGAAGAATCGACCTTTGAGTTCGTGGACGCAAACCTTCCTGTTCGATTATTCGTTGCTCGGTTTGCACGATTCCAAGCAGACAAACTTGCCCACCCCGAAATCTTTTGTTGGCCAGGGTATTGGGGCGCCGGAAAGCAAGGAACTGAAGAACGCGCACAAGTGATCTGGAGACTGTTCTCTGAACACGGAGCTCTGTTTGTTGACAAGGAGGATGGCGATGTATATCCAAGGATCCTTCCGGACCGCGATCAGGCACTTGTTCAACAGACTTTCGATAAGTTCTATACATGGGTCGCCACTTATGACCTGGTGCGTCAGTGGACCGTAGGCTCAGGCGACTTTGTATACGACTTCGGATGGCTCACCTCGAAGTTTTCTCAGGATGAAGTCGTTGAGTGGGCTAACACAAGCTTCGCACACGTTTTCGGGGTCAGTCCACGTGACTTCCGCATTATTCCGAGCTTGGAGCCACCCTCACTGTCTCCAATTCCTGACGGGTCTTGAAACGACCTTTTCGTACAGAATAGAAGACAGGAATTGAGGTCAGGTAGCAGATTGATCGAGGAATCGTTTGATGGGCAATTCTCCGCAACCAGCTTGGTCAGTCCCGGCTTACGCGAGATCCGTGAGTTGAGACAGGTTCACCCGCCTCCGCAGGAAGCCACGGCTGTGAAGCCGTGGAG
>DCZO01000035.1:298470-299350 GCA_002331335.1 Nitrospira sp. UBA2082
GCTGTCAAGCCGTGGGGCTCCACGTCGAACGCAACGGCAGATACGGCGATTGGTAGCGTTCGAGGATTTCGGGATGGTGCTCTCTGATGAGATCGGCGGTGTAACTATCCGGCAGCTGAGATGGCCTGTTCAGCTTCCTGCGGGAGTTGGACGCGAATAAAGTACGCTGCGGGATAGAGGTAATCCTCTCCCGATTCATCGATCACACGAAGGTAGCCGTCTTTATCAGCCTTCTTGTCAGGGAGGACGCGATACACTTTCCGTTTTTCCAAGTCATCGCAATCATCATTTTTCACGCAGAGCACAAACTCAACTTCCGCCCGCTTTCGACGCATGGTCATACTCTTAATCTAGGAACCGTTTAATCTTCATTTTCTTCCGACCAATTCCGTGTGCTTCATACCAATGAACTTCAGCTCGTCTGATGATGCCATTGGCCAATCGAACCCGCGCGGTACCTTTCAATTTTCGCCAACGCCCAGGTCCGAACGTGCGCCGGAGCCTCATGATATCCCTGATTCGGCCCCCGACCGCTATGGTTTCGATGTCCTCAATCTCACCGACGATTTCAACGTACACGACCCTATTCTAGGATTGGCCAAGTAAGGAAGCAACCCTCTCCAAGAACGGTCACGGGATTATTCGCCTACGCGAGATCCGTAAGTTGGGACAGGTTCACGTCGAACGCAACCACCGGCACGGCGATTTGCCAGCGTTCGAGGACTTCGGGGTGGACTTCGCCGATGACGCCGACCGGGCGTCCGGCCACGACAATGCGGCCGGCGCGGCCTTCGAGAAATGAAGGATGCTGAACAGGCTCCAAACTGTACTCCTTTCCCGCATGGTACAAGAGCACATCCAGGCAGGAGTGAATCTCCGA
>DCZO01000035.1:299574-299695 GCA_002331335.1 Nitrospira sp. UBA2082
CAGCCAGACGCATTGCATCGCGATACTGCTCCGGCGATCCCAGAATGTTGGAAATGATCTCCTGAAACCCCAGCCCGACCATCAATTCGCGGGCCCGATCCGACGCCTGCTCGATTCGAGA
>DCZO01000035.1:299988-300156 GCA_002331335.1 Nitrospira sp. UBA2082
CTTTGGATACTGCACTTCGACCGGCTCGACGGCTGCTCCGCGGTCGGCCAGGTTCGCGGCAAAGATATTCAGCGTCAGCACGACCATCGACAGATCCGTACCTGTCACCTCCACGAAGAGTTCATCGTCACCGACCCGCACCTCGCCGATCTCCCGGCTGTTGATGAT
>DCZO01000026.1:0-8047 GCA_002331335.1 Nitrospira sp. UBA2082
AAGGTCGAAACTGACCCACTACCGAGGCCTGGGAAGCTGGGAACAGGCCCATGACCGAAAGGGCCGGATTTATTGACTTGCCGTGAGCCTTCCGATATGGTTCCCATCAGTTTCTGCATAGATCGGCGTGAGGAAGACAAGAGGAGCACGGTTCTTGTGCGAAAGTCGCCCTGGATTCTGTTCATTTTTCTGCTCATCGGAGGGCTGCTCGGCGGGATTCTCGGGGAAATTCTCCACGTCATGGCGCCCCAAGGTACGATCCAGAACATCTTCTCGACCCACTTCTCACTTGGTATCACCCAACCCCTCACGCTGGATCTGATTCTGGTCAAACTCACGCTGGGCTTCACGGTCAAGATCAACATCCTCAGCATCCTGGGCATGTTCGTCGGCATCTACCTCTACAAACACGTGTAGCAACCTACGATCTCACCTCCAGGTCCTTCAACTTCAGCGCCCGAATCTTGTTGCGCAGCTCCGCGGCCCGTTCGAATTCCAGCTTTTTAGCCGCCGCTTTCATCTCTGCCTCCAGCTGTTCGATGCGCGGCACCGTCGCCCCCGCCGTTTCATACGGCTCGACCGACTCGGCCGCCAACTCCAATTGCACATAATCCAGATCGGCCACGGCATAGTCCAGCGCTGGAATCCCTTTCTTGACGCTGGCGGGCGTGATGCCGTGTACCCGGTTGTACTCTGCCTGAATCCCGCGCCGCCGGTCTGTTTCCTCCATTGCCATCCGCATCGAATCCGTCACGAGATCGCCGTAGAAAATCACTCGTCCGTCAATGTTGCGCGCCGCCCGTCCCGCCGTCTGAATGAGCGAGCGATAGGAGCGAAGATACCCTTCCTTATCCGCATCAAGAATGGCCACTAAGCTCACTTCCGGCAGGTCGAGGCCTTCGCGCAACAGATTGATTCCGACCAGGACATCGAATGTCCCCAGGCGCAGGTCCCGAATGATCTCCGCCCGCTCCAGCGTCTTGATATCGGAATGCAGATACCGCACCTTCACACCGAGATCGTGGTAGTACTCCGTCAGGTCTTCGGCCATGCGTTTCGTCAGCGTCGTGACGAGCACACGCCCTCCCTTGGCGACTTCGGCGCGTACTTGTCCCAACAGGTGATCCACCTGCCCCTTTGCCGGCACCACCTCGATGTGCGGGTCCATCAAGCCGGTCGGCCTGATGATCTGTTCCACGACCTCGCCCTGGGCATGTTCCAGCTCATAAGGACCCGGCGTCGCTGACACGTACACCACGTGACTCAAGCACCGTTCGAACTCCGCAAATTTCAGGGGGCGGTTGTCGACGGCGGACGGCAGACGAAATCCGTAGTCCACAAGGGTGCGCTTCCGGGAATAGTCCCCCTCGTACATGCCTCCGACCTGGGGAATGGTCGCGTGCGATTCGTCGACGATCAACAGAAAATCTTTCGGGAAATAATCCAGCAGAGTGGGCGGCGGCTCACCCGGTGCGCGCCCGCTCAAGTGGCGCGAATAGTTCTCAATCCCGTGGCAATAGCCCATCGCGCGAATCATTTCGAGGTCGAACTTCGTGCGCTGTTCGAGCCGTTGGGCTTCCACGAGCTGTCCTGCCCGCTTCAAGGCCGCGAGACGCTCATCGAGCTCTTCTTCAATGCCCGTGATGGCCCGTTCGTAACGGTCCGGCGCGATGAGGTAGTGCGTATTGGGATAGATCGCGACCTTGGGCAACTTGCCCAGGGATTTCCCCGTCAGCGGGTCGATCTCGTGAATGGCATCCACGGTGTCGCCGAACAGCTCGATCCGTACCGACTTGGCCTCCGACGACGCAGGGAAGATTTCGACCACGTCCCCGCGCGCGCGAAACGTCCCGCGATGGAAATCGACGTCGTTGCGTTCATACTGGATTTCCACGAGTTTGGCCAAGATCTTCTCCCGCCTGACCTCGGCCCCTTCTTCCAGATAGACGAGCATGTCGTGATAGACCTCCGGCGAGCCGAGCCCGTAGATGCAGGAGACCGACGAGACGATCAGCACATCGTTGCGCTGAAGCAACGACGTCGTTGCGGCATGCCGCATCTGGTCAATGGCGTCGTTGATCGACGCATCCTTCGCGATGTAGGTGTCGCTTTGCGGAATGTACGCTTCCGGCTGATAGTAGTCGTAATAACTGACGAAATACTCGACCGCATTCCGCGGAAAGAACTGCTTGAACTCTTGATAGAGCTGCCCGGCCAAGGTCTTGTTGTGGACGAGCACCAGCGTGGGTTTTTGCACCCGCTCGACAAGATTGGCCATGGTAAATGTCTTGCCGGATCCGGTGACGCCGAGCAGGGCTTGATGTCTTTTTCCCGCCTCCACGCCGGCCACCAGCTTGGCGATTGCCTCTGGCTGATGCCCGCAGGGTTTGAAGGGTGCTTCCAACTTAAACGGCGGCATAGGGCGCTCCGGCGATCATCTTACCAAAAGCCCGACCGGGGCGATCCAGATGCCACGGGCGGAATAAAAAAGGGGCTGCCGGAACGCCCGGCAACCCCCTCATTCGAGCGGAATGTGGTCGGATCAGTTCCGACCGCCTCCAAATCCTCCGCGGCCTCCGCCACCGGAACGGGGTTCCTGGGGGCGTGCTTCGTTGACCGTCAATGTGCGACCGCCGAACTGTGTCCCGTTCAGCGCCGATATCGCCGCCTGGGCCTCAGAATCGGACGACATTTCCACGAATCCGAATCCCCGGGACTGCCCGGTGAACTTATCCGTGATGATCCGCGCCGACGCCACTGCCCCGTGCGCGGCGAACAGATCACTCAGTTGCTGCTCGGTTGTTGAATATGGCAATCCGCCGACATAAATCTTCGCACCCATCAGACTCCTCCTTTGACACAGTGGTGTTGTTTTGGACGCGCGAAAGAAACGAGGAAGGAACGGGCCGAAGACATCATGGGCACAGTGGCGACCGAGCTCTGGCTTCTGAGAAGGTTCCCGAGCTGGACCAAAACAACATCCGTTCAGGCCTTGTCACTCTCCGCGCTTGCTTGCCAGGCCTCTCGCAATCAAGCGGTCGTATGCTACCCCAGACAGACGAAAAAAGGCAAGTTTCAAAGCCCCCTTTTGTCTGAACCCAAGGGACCCCTCACACCCGGTGGACCTACTTCGACTGCCCGGGCCTCTTGATTTGAAGAATGTCCTGCTGGAACCGATCCCGCTCGGCGAGAATCTGCTTCCGCCGCCGCCAGCGATCCCATGTCCACCACCGCAATTTATCAGGGAAAGTCACCATCCGTGTCGGCGCGCTGCCGCCGGGCGCTTGCTGAAACGGGTATCCTTCGTGGCTGTCACGTTGCTCAAAGAATCGCTTGTAGAGATAGTCGTAGAGTCCGTTGCCTGACCCACCGGCTGCCATGGCTTGCCCTTTCCGTACTGCGTGCCCGCGCGCTGTGCATAGTACCCTGTCCGGCTGAGATCGTGCAATGGATTGCGCAGCCTATGCTATAGTCTCGCGGGCCATTTAGTCCTCCACGGAGCCTGCGGGAACAGATGAAACGGATCACGATTGCTCTGGCCTCCGTCTGCACCATCCCCCTCCTCATAGGAACCGCGGCATCTGAATCAACGCTCGATTCAACCATCTCAACGGGCAATTGGATTGAACGCGGGTTGGAGCAGATTTCTACCGAGCGGATGATGGCGGATATCGTGGAACTCAGCAGCCCACGATTCGGAGGACGACAAACGGGTACCGATCATGATCGGGAATCGGCGGCCTTCGTAGCCGACCGGTTCAGCGTGCTGCGGTTGCACCGCTCAACCGCCTCTCCTCCGGAAAGCCGGACCAATCCCCTGCCCCAGCGGGAATGGAAACAAACCGTCCCGGTCGTCGCCAAGACCATCCAACCCGATCCTTTTCTACAGATCGAAGACCGCCAGCCGCTCCTCATCGGACCGGATTTCCTGCCCATTCTGGACTCCCCGTCGGCCGACATCCATGCAGCGATCGTGTTCGTCGGATACGGCATCTCGGACCCAGCCCAGAACATTGACGACTACGCGGGGCTGGATGTCCGGAATAAGATCGTGCTGTTTCTGCGTGGGAAACCCGAACAATACAAGGGCGCTGCCACCCATGCGGACAAGGAGCGAATCGCCAAGGAGAAGGGAGCGGTCGCATACCTGACGGCCACAGGGCCGGTGTTGAGCCCATATGAACTGCGCCGTGGAGTCACCGGCGTACCGACAGCCTTTTACGCCGGCACCGACGGCACCCATCAACTGCCGGGAGCGTGGATCAGCACAGCCGCCGCCGAGTCGATCATCACCCTCGCGACGGCCGGAAAAGGCCGGCTCAAGGACATCCAAGAAACCATCACGCGCACCAATTCGTTTCGCTCATTCGCCACTGAGGTGACGGTCCGATTGGCCTGGACCAGCCTGTCCACAACAGGGACGCTCTTCAATATCGCCTCGCTCATCCGAGGGTATTCGCCGCGCGCCCAGGACACCGTCATCATCGGCGCCCATCGCGACCATTTCGGAGTGCAAGGCGGCCGTCTCTTTGCGGGAGCGGACGACAACGCCTCGGGCACCGCCGTCATGCTGGAAGTGGCGCGGGTCCTGGCGTCGGCTCCTGCCGCGCCGAAACGATCCATCCTCTTCATCTCATTCAGCGGGGAAGAACAGGGGCTGTTGGGCTCGCGACACTACCTCACCCAACCGATCGCGCCGCTGACCTCGACGGTAGGCATGATCAACATCGACCATGCCGGAGTCGGCAACGGCCGGCTCACAGTGGGCGTGACGGGATTCGAAAAAAGCGTGGCGTCAGAAGCAGGCCAGATAGCCGGGCTCAGCGGCAAGCTCGATCTCTATGGATTCTTCCCCGGCGGTGATCACGTGCCGTTCAAAGAAGCCGGCGTGCCGACGGTCACGGTCGTCAGCGGCGGCGTCCATCCACACTTTCACCAGCCGACCGATACAGCTGACACAATCGACCCGGAGATTCTGAAGTCCGTCGCGCGGTACGTCCTGGCCTTGACCTGGCAATTGGCGAATGCGCCGTGAAACCAGGGGACTGCCCCCCTATCCGCATCCGCGCATGGGAGTTGTCCCCATTCGACCCAAGACCTCTGAATCCCCATCGATTTCTCAGAGATTTTGGCCTATCCTGGAGAAGGTCCAAAAAAACTAAGTTTTTCGCGATTCTAAGAACATGTCGGTGGTCCTGATAGCCATACCACCTCTGAGTAAGACATGCTAACGGTTATTTTTGGGGCCGGAGCCTCCTATGACTCAGACCCTTCGTACCCTCCTGGTCTAAGCAGCAATGAGAGCGTTCGCTTGCCTTTAGCCAACGAACTCTTTCTCGATAGGCCGATATTCTCTGAAGCCCTGAGACACTTTCCCCAATGCCATGAGATTATCCCCTATCTGCGGACACCAAGGAATAACATGTCCGTCGAACAGGTGCTGGAACAGCTTCAGGGGGAAGCTCAGCATCATCCGGTTCGCCAAAAACAATTAGCTGCTGTCCGATTCTATCTCCACCTAATGCTATGGGACTGTGTTCGGCACTGGAAGGATCTTACGAGGAATATCACGAGTAATTACAGATCCCTTCTCGATCAAATCGAACGGTGGAGGTCTGTGTACCAACGGGTCTGTCTTGTGACCTTCAACTACGACACCTTACTAGACACAGCATTCAGTCAGTTCGGAAAGCAGATAACAACAATGTCCGATTACGTTTCTGGGGAGAAATACAAACTAATCAAGGTGCACGGTTCTATGAACTGGGCCCGTGAAGTGATAACTCCGATAGACGCTCTCGCCGCAGGAAACGTTTGGGATGTCGCAAATGAGTTGATAGATCGTGCAGCCTCACTTGAAATCTCGGGAAACTACCACATTGTCACTAGCCATCCAATCGGCCTATTAACCGAGCCGAAGCGCATGCCTCTCTTTCCAGCACTCGCCATCCCAGTTCAGAAGAAATACGCATTTGAATGTCCACAAGATCATCTGGAGCAGCTGCGCCAGTGCCTTTTACAGACTACCAAGTTACTGGTTATTGGATGGCGGGGGGTTGAGTCCCATTTTGTTGATTTACTCAGAAGGACGATTCCTTCTGGCACTCCTGGTTTGGTTGTGGCAGGAAGAAAAGCTAACGCACAAGAGGTTGTAGATCGTCTTTGTCGCGATGTAATGGGAGTAGATTGGACGACGGCAGATAGTGGATTTACGGAGTTTATTATCAACCGAACTGGGGACGGCTTTCTTCGATGAAATTATCGCAGATGAAAACTCAAACTATGCCAGAGCAATGCGCAGTTCGGTTTCTTTAGATATCAAAAGCCAGAGAAAATTGGGGTCAGTGTGTTATTGCGTTCTCGAACGCCTTCACACCGCCAACGGTCTTTACGGCATCTCGTCGAGGAGCGAGCGCGGAGAAGACTCGATGAGCGGAGATTGCACTTCGGATAGCGGCGACGTTTGGCGCGGAGGAAGGTCAATCTTCGTGCCGAACAGCCTCCCCGTTAATGAACTTCTGTGGAACTGATCTCTCTAAGAACCCGATGGGCAAGGCGGCGGGTAGCCTCAAGAACTTCTGAGCGAAACGCTCGTCCATTATCTGCAGCCCAACGATCGAGCGAAAGAGACCCACTATCTGTGTCTATGAGGTACCAAGAACCTACCTCAAGTCCATCGACAGTTCGGATGAGTCGAACTGACAGCCTCACTATAAGCTGTATGTCCGGATTTATTCCCAATTCAGGGTTGCGCAACTCGAATTCAACGGGGTCAAGCTGGAGCATTGTTGTCATGCCGCGACTATCGAGGGCAGGGTAGGACCCGTGAATGTGCGCTGCATCCACTTCTTCTCTTTCCAGGAACCTAACCTCAAGATGGAGGTCTTGGCGAACCTCAGTGCTGATTTCATCCCGGAGGCTTTCGGGGGTCCTCAGATCTTGAAGCGCTGTCTTCAAAATTGCTTCTGTTTTCTCCACCGAAGAGACAGGTTCAGACGAGATGGCTCCGTACACAGCTCCCGTCAGTGATCCAACAATCATTCCACCGCCCGCAACGAATACAGCTAGTGGAGGAGCCCATATCACAGGCGCACCCGCCGCTGAGCCAACAACCGCTCCCGTCGCTGCGCCTCGTCCCACACCGGCTAGCCTTCCCTTGCTGGGAGTTTGAAGGTCCGATTCTGGGGCAAGTGATAAAGCTATTCCTAACGAACCAGATTCTACGGCACGTAACGGGGCAGGGATTTGATATGAGTCGAAAAGTTTTGCTGTCCGTACTTTACCATCGGCATCGTAGCTGATCTTTACTGTCATAGACACACCATGCAGTCCAAAAAGGCCAAATCTTTCCATGGCCGTACCAGGGATTTCCCAGAGTCCAAAGGAAGGGATGTCGGCCACGGCATGGAGGAGTGCCCGCGTTCGCTTCATCCATGTGCTGTGGCCTTGTACGAATTTGTGAACGGCCACCGTATCTGATCCTCTCGTTCCCATCCAAATTGGTGGGCCAAGTTCTGCAACGACCACCTCTTGAGGCGTTTCGGCTTTCAGTACTGAAAGATCTTTTGGTGAAGGCTGATGTAAGGCGAGGTAAACTGAGCAACCTTGTGTTGTAAATACTGAGCAGGCCATAAGGGAAATAAGCAGGCACCCCCTGATTTTCAAAGATAGAAGGCTGAACCGTCGTCCGACGCTAGCCATGGTGGAAACAGTGTATAGGGATATGGCTGAGGACAATCAAGGGAATATGCAAGCAGAAGATCCGCTATCCATAACTCTGCTGTACATAATTGAGAAGGAACCTACCAGCCCTCAGCCTTAACCTCACCCTCAACCAGGGCGCAGGCTACGGAATCTCGTCGAGGAGCGAGCGTGGAGCAGACTCGATGAGCGGGGATTGCACTTGAGGCAGCGGAGACGTTTGGCGTGGAGGACCCGGCAGGACGAGTGGCGTGCCCGATTGATTGGCGCCTTGGATGAGTCCAATAGACAGCTGCGGACCTAACGTCCCGACTGCGCCGCTCCAGGCCTGGCCGGTCGTCGGATT
>DCZO01000026.1:8112-29465 GCA_002331335.1 Nitrospira sp. UBA2082
TGTAGAGATTCCCGCCCGGCATTCTGGCAAGGGGCGCCACGCCGCCGCCGAACGCCCGCACACCCGACACACTTTGAGCCCAGCCTGGCGAGTCGGCACCGACGATGACCAGCAAGCAGATCCACAATAAGATCCGCACCATCCGAGCCCTCTCAACTGCAGGGTGTGTGTTCATCCCATCAAACATGGACGCATAGTGTCGATGCATTATATGATGCCTCTACTACAACTGTCCACGGAGGCGTATATGTCTGTCGCCACATTCGGTCAGGGATACTTCCGTATTGCACTCGTTTTAGCCGGTCTCGTGAGCACCTCGGGGCCGACTGTCGGCTGGAGCGCGGGCATCGAAGCAGAACCGTCCACCGAGCAGCGTGAATCCCTCTCACTGGCCGACGCCGCGCTTCGCGCGTTGCAAAGCAATCTGGACATCAGCATCAGCCGCCACACGAAGGAAAGCCGGCTGGCCGACATCGTCATCGAACAATCCAAGTTTGACCCGACGTTCAGCCTGAACGGTACCTACAACCGAGCTGCGAGTCCGCTCAATCGGCCGGTGTTCGGCGGAACGGGCGGCACACTGAACAACATCACCGTCTTTGACCAGCGAACCCATTCGGTCACCGTGGACCTGACGCAAAACCTGATCACCGGCGGAAATATAGACCTGAACTACAGTCCCTCCCGCACCAACGTGAACCAAGACGTGGCAACGGGATTTCTCTTCAATCCTGCATGGACAGGCGGCCTGGCCTTGACGTTCACCCAGCCGCTGCTCCGGAACGCCGGCATCGACGTCAATAAGACGTTCATCCGAGTGGCACAGAACAACGCCGAGGTGGAGCAGCATGTGTTTCGCGATCGCGTCATGACCGTGATCGCCTCGGTGGAACAGGCCTATTGGGAACTGGTTTTCGCGAACGAGAACCTGAAAGTGGCGCAAGCCGCCCTCAAGGCCGCGGAAGAACTGCTGGCCACCAACCGGGCCAAGTCGAAGGCAGGCATCATGTCCATTGTGGACGTCCTCCAAGCCGAAGCCGCCGTCGCCTCGCGCATTGAACAGGTGCTGGTGACCGAACGCGCGATCCGCGACCAAGGCGATCAGCTGCGGCGGCTTCTCAATCCCGGCGAAGAGAGTTTGCGCCAAGATGTGTGGATCATCCCCACCGACACCCCCCTGTCTTTCTTGGAACCGATCAGTCTTCAGGAAGCGATCGACACGGCCATCGACCAGCGGCCCGAAATCGCCCAAGCGAAGAAAAACGTGGAATCGGGTGAGATCAATAAACAGTTCGCCCGCAACCAGCTGCTCCCCACCCTCTCATTCCAAGGCACCATGGGGATGTCCGGACTGGGCAAAGACTATGGCGACTCCTTTACCCGCAACTTCAGCGGTGATTTCTACAACTACGGCGCCGGCCTCGTGCTGAGTTATCCGCTCGGCAACCGTTCAGCCATCAACACCTATACGAAGCGGGAATTGGAAGCCAAGAACGCCGAGGCCATGCTCGCTAAGATTCGCCAGCAAGTCATTGTGGGCATCCGGGAGGCAGTACGCCGTGTCCAGACCGATTTCAAACGGATCGAGACGACCCGTTCGGCCCGCATTATGGCGGAAAAGCAGCTGCAAGCCGAACAGGAGCGGCTGCGGGTCGGGCTCAGCACCACCCGCTTCGTGCTCGACTTCCAGCGCGACCTGGCAACGGCGCAGGCAAACGAGCTAAGGGCCACCGTCGATTACAATAAATCGCTCTCCAACTTCGCCCGGCACAAAGCGACGACGCTGGAGCGATACAACCTTCAATTGGATTAGCCACGACCGATGCTCTCCGAGCCGGACCGGCTCGCTCATCCCCAGGTAGCGGAGCGCTGCTCCAGGCTGGCCTTGCTCCCCCTCGCCGCCACAGTCGGCTACTACCTCCTGCCCGTCACGCTCCAAGAACGAACGCTGGTTCAGTTCATTCCGCAGCTACTCGCGTATCTGGCACTGTGCCTGTGGGCATCCCGTAATCAAGCCGTCTGGCCCCGGCTCGGAATCGACCGAGCGACCTTCCGCAACGGTCTGCGTTGGGGCATCACGACGGGACTGCTGCTCGGCAGCCTGAATACCTTCGTCATTCTGTCGATCTACCCATCGCTGGGCTATGACATCGCCTTTCTCAAAGCGACCCCGCACGGACGGCTGCCCACCGCCATCATGGTCCCGTGGGTCACATGCCTCATTGCGCTCTTCGTGGAGCTGAATTTTCGCGGGTTCCTTTTGGGACGGTTCGCCATGATGGAAGTGTCCCTGTGGACTTCGAAGCTGTGCCAGCGCCTGACACCTGTCGCACTCGTGACCAGCGCATTGGCATTTACTTTCGATCCGTTCATGGTAAATACTTTCCAACACCTGCACTGGATCGCTTTCTGGGATGGGTTGATCTGGGGAGCCATCCGGCTACGGACCGGCAATCTCTCCATCACCATTGTGGCGCATGCAGTCGAAGTGATGATGATGTACCTGGCAGTACGGGCGGCGATCGGTTGAACCTGCTCGATCCACCGGTCATGACAGTACGATGAACCCCTCCTTTTCCAGCTACTTGATCAACGACGTCTTTGGTGACCCCGGTGTCTATGTGGACATTCGCTGGTCCAAGCGGGCGCTGCTCTTCGACTTGGGACACAACGATGCGCTGGGCCCTACCAGACTGTTGCGGGCCGGTGAGATCTTCATTTCCCATACGCATATGGACCACTTCATCGGGTTCGACACCGTGCTTCGAATCGCCCTGGGGCGAGGCAAGACGCTCAGACTGTTTGGTCCGCCCGGTCTGATCGAGAACGTGCAGGGCAAACTCCGCGGGTATACCTGGAATCTTGTGGACGGCTACCCACTCACCATCGACGTTCAGGAATATCACGAACAGGAAGTTCGACAGGTGGCATTCCTGGCAAGCACCGGCTTCCAACCCTCAGACCGAACCAGCAGGCCGGCGCCGCGCCAGGATGGTCCGCTGATCACGGTGTTCCAAGACCCGATGTTCACCGTCAAAGCGGTTACACTGAATCACCGGATTCCCTCCTTCGCCTACTCGTTGGAGGAGCAGTTCCATATCAACGTCAACAAGCAGAAACTGCATGAGGCCGGACTGCGGATCGGCGCGTGGCTCACGGACGTCAAACGGTACATCTGGCAAGGCAGACCGGACGATTTCCGTTTCCCGGTGGCACTCTATGACGAGCACCGCCGGGAAGATCGGGAATTCGTGCTGGGGGAGGTCAAGGAGCAGTTCCTGACGATCTCACGGGGGCAGAAGATCGCCTACGTGGTCGATGCGCGCTACGACGATGAGAACGAAGCGAAGATCGTGGCACTCGCACAGGATGCGGATGTCTTCTATTGCGAAGCGCCGTATCTCGATGCCGCTGCTGAAAAGGCCCGCGACCGGTATCATTTGACGGCGCGGCAGGCCGGACACATGGCGCGGATGGCGAAGGTCCGAGACCTGGTCGTCTTTCATTTTTCGCCGCGCTATACCGGCCAGGGCGAGGCGCTGGAACGGGAAGCGATGGAGGCATTTCAGGGAGAGTGAGGAGGAGCGGATCCGTGAATGATCTCGTGAAATATGCGGTGTACTTTCTGCTCGGTGGCACAATCGTCAGTGTCTCGACCTATCTCGGCTCGCAAGGCAAATCGTTTCTTGCCGCCTTCGCCAGCACCTTTCCCGCGATCACCGGCGCGACGTTTGTCCTGATCTATCTGAACGGGGGCAATGACGCGATCGTCAGTTACGCCAAGAATCTCTTGTGGTTCGTCCCGCCCTGGATCGTCTACGTGACCACGATGATCGTGGGCATCCCCCGATTCGGCTTCTGGCCCGCGATGGTCGGATCACTCGTGTTGTATATGGGCTGCGTGGGCGCCTTACGGGTCTGGCTGCGCTGAGTTCGATAGCCAGCGCCCTCCTCGAATCCTCATTGAATCCTCATTGAAGGGATCGGGCGAGGCTGCTAGGATTCACCCTTTCCCTTCTCAGGAGCCTAGCTGTGAAGACAGCCCCTATGGCCTCGGATCGGATTTCCCGCCTCATCATCGAAGGCGCGCGGCAGAATAATCTCAAGAACATCTCGCTCCAGATTCCCCACGATAGAGTCACGGCCATTACCGGCGTCTCCGGATCGGGGAAATCCTCCTTGGCGTTCGACACCCTGTTTGCCGAGGGCCAGTGGCGCTACGTCGAATCGCTCTCAACCTATGCCCGCATGTTTCTCGACAAAGTGGCCCGCCCCGACGTGGACCGCATCCTGAATGTGCGCCCGGCCATCGCGATCGAACAGAAGAATCAGGTGCGCACCGCCCGTTCAACCGTCGGTACCACAACGGAAATTGCAGATCTCTTGCGGCTGCTCTTCGCCAAGATCGGCAAACCAACCTGTCCGGACTGCCATCAGGAAGCCCGCTCGTTTCATCCTGATACGGTCACGGAGGATCTGCTCCAGCGATTCCCGGAAGCCAGAGCGATGGTGTTGTTTCCCATCACACCGCCGGTGGACAAGGCGGAAGCAACATTCATCCAATCGCTGCTCACCCGTGGATTTACGAGACTGAAAGTAGGCGACGACACCGTTTCGCTTCAGGAGATCGTCCCAGCTTCGCTCCATAAGCAGCAGGCGCTCCACGTCGTGCTCGACCGCCTGATCATCAGGGAGATCGACCGGTCACGGCTGACTGAGGCCGTGGAAACCGCGTTGCGTGAGGGCGAGGGCCGGTGCGCCATCGCTATTATCGGTCACGGCCTTCAGACATACAGCACCGGTTTTCTGTGCCAGGGCTGCGGGCGGACGTTTGAGCCGCTCCGGCCTATCCTCTTTTCGTTTAACCACCCGCTCGGCGCCTGCCCCGAGTGCAAGGGTTTCGGCAATGTCCTGCGCTACGATCCGGAATTGGTCATTCCCGATCACAACAAGTCGCTGGCCCAAGGCGCCATCGAGCCCTGGAGCAAGCCCAGTGCCGATTGGTGGCAGAAACAGATGTTGCTCGCCATGAAACGCAAAGGCGTCGACCTCACCGCGCCGTACCGGCTGCTCCCGCAAGACACACAGCAATTGCTCTGGACCGGAGACAAGTCGTTCGACGGGATCAACGAGTTCTTCGAATACCTGGAAGGCAAGCGCTACAAGCTCCACGTGCGCGTGCTGCTCAGCCGCTATCGCACACCCTTCGATTGTCCGGGTTGCCGAGGCAGCCGCCTGAAGCCGGACGCCCGATTCGTGAAAATGGCCGGCCTCGACATTCACGACGTCTCGGAACTCACTATTGAACAGGCGGCCGCGTGGATGGACTCGCTGCCGCTCCGTCCCATGGAACAGGACATTGCCGTGGACATCCTTCGGCAACTGCGCGCAAAACTCGGTTTCCTCCAACGGGTCGGCCTCGGCTATCTGACGCTCGCCCGGCAAACCAGGACACTGTCGGGCGGTGAAGCACAGCGGGTGTCGCTCGCCAACCAGCTCGGCGCCCGGCTGGTCGGCACGCTCTATGTGCTCGACGAGCCGACGATCGGGCTGCATGCGCGGGACACGGACCTGCTCGCCGGCATTCTCAAAGACTTGGCGGTGTCCGGCAATACCGTCGTGGTCGTCGAGCATGACCGGCGCATGATCGAGTCAGCAGATCACATTGTTGAAATGGGACCGCGATCGGGAGAGCAGGGTGGACACATCGTGTGTGCCGCCCCATTGGACACGTTCTGGCACGACCCACGCGCCTTAACCGCCCGTTATCTCCGAGGAGAAGCCTCGATCCCGTTGCCAAAGACCCGGCGCCCTGGGTCCGGCAACCTCCTCGTCATCGCCGGCGCGGCAGAACACAATCTCAAAGACCTCCTCGTGCGTATCCCGCTCGGCATGTTCGTTTGCGTGACCGGTGTCTCAGGTTCCGGCAAGAGTACCTTAGTGGAAGATACCCTGTACCGCGCACTCGCCCGTGCCTTCCGCATCGAGTCGCTCCCCATGGGCCGCTTCAAAGCTGTCAAAGGGATCGAACATCTCAAGGGCGTTCGGCTCATCGACCAGCAACCGATCGGCCGCACCCCACGCTCCAATCCCATCACCTACCTGAAAGCCTTTGACGATATCCGCCAGCTTTTTTCCGGCGAACGGGAGGCAATCCGCCAAGGGCTGACGGCGGGGCACTTCTCCTTCAACACACCCGGCGGACGGTGTAACCGATGCGAAGGGGCCGGCGTTGAAAAACTGGAGATGTATTTTTTTGAAGATATCTACGCTCCCTGTGAACTGTGCGAGGGAAAACGGTTCACGCCGAAGGTCCTGGGCATTCGCTATCGAGGCAAGACGATTTCAGACATTCTCGCCATGACGATCGATGAAGCCCTGTCGTTTTTCACCGGCACACCGAGACTCCAAGACCGGTTGCACTTGCTGTCGTCGATCGGCCTGGGTTACCTGCGCCTCGGCCAGTCGGCAACGACGCTCTCCGGTGGTGAGGCCCAGCGGCTGAAAGTCGCGGCAGAGTTGAAAGACGGCGGGGGACTGTCCCGCCAAGGGACTGTCCCCCTTCCCGGACGGATGAACGGGGACAGGCACCCCACAGCGAGCTTGGGGAGCCGGTCCCCTGGCATGCTCTACATCATGGATGAGCCCACCACTGGCTTGCACTTCGACGACATCAAGAAATTGCTGGACGTCCTGCACAAGCTTGTCAACGCCGGCAACACGCTCGTGGTGGTGGAACATAATATGGATGTGATCAAGTCGGCCGACTGGATCATCGACCTCGGTCCCGAAGGCGGCGCAGCAGGCGGACACATCGTGGCGGAAGGGCGTCCTGAACAGGTGGCCAAAGTGGCGGCGTCACATACCGGACGGTTTCTGGCGCAGACTCTCATCTCTCACTGATTCTTCAACCATCACACTAGCCCGCCATTCAGCTTCAGTCCACGATCTCAATCCAAATGTCCTATGATTAGGCTAACCACGACGCCAGCAGCCGCACGCGGCCTGCCGCTTACGCTTCGGGTTTGTTCGCTTTCGGCGCCGGCTGCTCGCCGATCAGCTTGTTATGCAGGAACTTCTTGCTGACCATCGTAATGGCAAAGGCGAGACCGATGGCAATGGGAACAAAGATCGCCGACGCAATATTCGCATTGTTCAGCCATCCCACTTCCGATAGCCCCTTGAAGACATACCCTGCGAGGCCGGCGAGGTAGTAGGCGATCACGATGACCGACAGTCCTTCGACGGTATGCTGGAGGATGACCTGGCTCTTCGTCGTCTTGTCGACGCTTTGGAGGAGGGCGAGATTCTGCGCTTCCACAATCAGATCGACGCGCGTGCGGATGATGGCAATGATCCCCTCAAATCCGTTCCGCAACGTATCAATCCGCTTTAATAACTGCTGATACCCCTCGGCTACACCGGTGATGCCGCCCAATACATAGTCAGAGATCGGCCGATAGGACTCCAGCGGCTTCTCCGTCAGCGACGCCAGCGTCGCATGGACGATCTTGTCGTACGGCGTCGACGAGGACAGCTCGAAGTGCAGCTTGCCGGCCATGCGGTTCGTCTTCAGCAAATCTTGCGTCAGGCTGTTCATCCAGCGCTGCAGCGTCTGGGAGTCAGCGTGACCGATATGGCCCGTGATGATTTCACGTTGTTGCAGATGCACCTGCTCGAACTTGTAGACCTGATCGATTGCGGCGGAGAACAGCGGCTTCTGCATCAACAACAGGTGATAGTAGGTCTCGATCCGCACAATGGCATCGACGATGTCTTTCAGATGCGAAGAGTTGGACCGCGACGGCCCGGCCGTCACCCAGTAACGTTCCCTGCCCTGTCGATCCGGTGTAAAGCTGGTGATCACGGTCGTATGCTCATTGAGAATCCGGCTCCCATAAAGCACAGGGCCCGGAAACAGCGCGCGCATTCCTTCCCGGGACGAAGGCGCCTCTGCCGACAAGAGTATGTCCAACCGGCACACTTCCGTTCCCAGGGCCGTATTTGGAAATCGATAGGCCGGAAAGGTCAGGGGACCGAACGCAAGATCGCTATGTCCCGGCGGAGGGAGATGCCATACCTGGTAGTTATAATACTCGGTATGGGCCTGCCAGATGACGATAAGCCGGTCGCCGGTCGCTTCCTCTTTGACGCCATAACCGAACGTTTCCCGCAACAACATGTTCTCTTGGGAAATCTTGAACATCCCCAGCAACGACTGGAACTCCTGCCGGCTCGCAGGTCGTTGTGCCGGCGGGTCAGCCATACGGAAGGCCTTGTAATGCACATGCGCCGGAGCCCTTAGCCAGTGGGTCAAAGGAATCTGCGGCTGCTCGTGCAATTTCCTCAACAACTCGTCGGTTGACGGACGCTCCACTGGCGGCTGATTCACGTTCACTCCTTTTGCCTATAATCCCGGCCGCTTTTCAGCGGTCACGTATACATCGAGGACTTGTTCCGCCCGCCTCACGTCGAGTTGCAAGACCTTTCCCGCTTCAACTCGGCACAGCCCCTTCGCCTCGCGTTCGGTCTTGATCCCTGACAGCGGCTCGCCGTTGCACGCCACGACACGATCGCCGACCTTGAGCCCGGCCTTTTCAGCCGGCAGACCTCCCCGCAACTCCCTCACCAAATAGAATCGTCCCCCTTGCTCTTCCTGCAACTCCCAGTAAACGCCGATCCGCCCGGACCCCAACAGTCCGGCCTGTGTGCCGAACTGGGTCAGTATCCGATGTACGATCAGGCGCGCGGAACTTTCCGGATTGTCGTTCGTTGGATCGGTAAGATGCCCTTGCCCGCTGAACAGAAGCAGGCCGGTTTCCACATCGATCATCCGCAAGGCCAACGACACGCTGTTGGTGCGCTCCTGCTCGTGCCGTTCCCATTGCTGCACCTCCCCGACGATGACGGCTTGTGCCCCGACCAACTTACCGATTTTCAGCGCATTCGCGTCGTCGGCATGGGTCAGCTGGATGACCTGCTCCCGCAACACGTCGTCCAGCTGAGCCCGTTCGACCATGTGCACATCGAGATCCAGCATCAGGGTGGTCACGATGCCCGCCACTCGGGAGCCGGTTCCTTGCGCGCCGGCGGCATCGTCAAACAGCATCACCGCCATCGTCTGGTACCGGCCAATCGTGTCTCGATCAATCGGCCCTCTCCCCGAGACCACCGGCTCCGGTCTCGCCCACGACCCGCCTCCGCCGGAAGGCGCGCCGACTGCGACGCACGCACGCCGCCTCTGCGCGATGGCGGTCGGCACACCCCAGGCACAGAGCTCGTTGTCAATCAGCACGACATGCTGCGGCTGCTCGCGTTGATCGGACAGGAAGTTCGTGATCGGATAGACGAGGCAGCCGCCAACCCACATCGAGAGCGGACAATAGGCCAACTCGTACCACCACTGCTTCCTGGTTGTGAGGGAATACTCCCAAACCAGCACCCGCCCATCGTCCTTGAGCACGCGGTCCGGATGCCCGATGTGATCGAGCACCTGCGCCTTGGTCATGGGGACGGCAAGCCGATCCAGCTTCGCCTCGGACTTGATCAGGGCATAGCCGACTCCGCAGCCTGACATCAGCGTCCACACCAGCAGTATGATTGCAACGCTCAGGATCGATCGCATGCGCGCGCCATACCTCTCAGCCGTCGGCATGCGAAGAGCGTAGCACTCCGTTGGGAACGGCTGCAATGGAGATTGTGCGGGAAATCAATTAGAGGAGGGATCGAACGGCATATCTGCGTAAGGCCGATAGGACTCATCCAGCGTGCGCAATAACTCACCCCAGACCAACTCGGGGTCTGTTTCAAACACCCACTTGGGATCAGCAGGGACCAGGATCCACGAACCGGTCTTCAGCTCGTTTTCCAATTGCCCTGGCCCCCACCCCGAATAGCCCAGATACGCGCGGAAGGATTCCTTGCTGCCGGTCTCGGTCAGAATCCGCTCCACCATGCCTATATCGCCACCAAGACACACCCCGTCGAACACGGGATGGGCATTCTCTGGAAACCGGCTGCCCCGATAGAGCAGCATGACCTGGTTCGTCTGCACCGGACCGCCGGCATAGAGCACGTGGCCGGCCCCTTCGATGATCGGCACCTGCGGCAGCGCTTCGGAAATAGACATGGCCGTCGGACGGTTGACCACCATACCCAAGGCACCTTCCGGCCCATGTTCGCACAGCAGCACCACCGTCTGACGGAAATTGGGGTCGCGCAGACTCGGGGCGGCGATCAGAAAGATACCTTTGCCGAGTTTCGGTTCCATGCAGAAATCCTACCGCGCCTGTCTCCTGCACGCAAGTCTGAACCCTACTGGGTGTTTGTTCCTCGTGAAGCGTATCTCGTATCTGGCAAACCAAGAGATGGACTCTTCCGTCTGTCCTGCGCTTCACGCTTCACGAGATACGAACGACGAAGCGCGGAACAGCGGATCGGCGATTACGGGGCGAAAAAGCGTATAGGTCATGCAGGCTATGTCTTATAGAGCGCTGCACGGCGATCGCGCAACAGATCATTATACCGATTCAGATGTTTGTTGCGCGCTTCGGTGGGATCGATGTCGAGCACGGCAAGATCTTCGCCGTCGCGGGAAGCCCGATACTGGATGACGCCCTTGGGTGTTACGAGCTCACTGTTCCCGATGTAGGTCAACCGGTCCTTCCCACCACGGGCTTCGCTGCCGATGCGATTGCAGGTAATGGCAAACACTCGATTCTCCAGACATCGCACCGGCATGGAATCCGGGCAGTTCGGCAGCACGAGGTTGGACGGATGACAAATGATGTCGGCCCCCTGCAGGGCCAGGGATCGGGCCGCTTCGGGGTAGTACCAATCGAAGCAAATCATCACGCCGATCTTCGCCACGCCGATATCCCATACCTGGAATCCGCTATCACCCGGCGTGAAAAACAGGGTCTCTTCATAAAACAGGTGTGTCTTGCGATAGCAGCCGAGAAACCCGGATGGTCCCACGATGACCGCAGAGTTGTAGCAGTGTGAACCGGATTGTTCCGGCAGACCGGCGACAATGTGCATCCGGCGTCGTTTGGCCACATCCACCAAGCGGCGGACCGTCTGGCCGTCAGGGACCGGTTCGGCCAGCCCCTGCGCCTCCTCCTGTGACACAAATTGATAGCCCGACGCGAAGAGCTCCGGCAGCACGATGAGGTCGGCCTCCGTCTGCTCCAGCCTTGCCGTCACCCGATCGAGATTCTTGGCTACTTCGCCAAACAGCGGATCGTATTGATAGAACCCCACTCGCATGGTGTCCTTCACTCCATATGAGAACGGGCAGGGAGTAGTCCCTGCCCGTTCCACAATTCGCAGCCTTCATCTCACAGCTGTCAGCGCTAACTTGCCCGCCGCTACTTCACTTCGGCCAAGTGCGTCGCGCCACCGTCCGCGTGATCCTTGCACGCATCGGCGTGTCCGGCCTTGCCATGCGAGACCGCTTCTTTCAAATGTTTCACGCCCTCGTCCAAATGCGGATTTTTCACACCGGCAGCCTGCGCATGTTTGAGCGCCTCCTCGGCATGCTGGACACAGGCATCCGCATGCCCTTCCTTCCCATGCGAGGCGGCCCCACGCGCATGCTCCACGGCTTCATCGACATGTTTGTTCCCGGCGAGCGCCACGCCGCTCAGCATGGGCATACCGACGAGCGCCCCGACCGCAGCCAGAACCAACGCACCCTGACCGATCTTGATTCTCATCGCCGCCTCCTCCATGGTTAGAACTCAATGCACCAGCGACATCACATCAGTCGCGCGTTCACCTTACACAGCGATCCAAAACCTGTCAAGAAGGCCTGGCCGCCTGGTCGAAGCCGAGCATTTTTTGCAGTCCGCGAAAATCTTTCTCCACCGGACACGCAAAATCCCGGCTCCACTCCCACCAGGACCCCGGATAATTTCTGACCGTCCGATATCCCACCAGTTTGAGGATGAAATACAGCCACGCCGACCGCACTCCGCCGGTGCAATAACAGATCAGATCCTGATTGTCCCGGATGCCTTTGTCCTCCAACATTTCCTTGATCACATCCGTATCCTTGATCGTCGCATCCTTGTTCAAGAATCCGTTCCAGGCTACGTGGATCGCCGACGGGATGTGCCCGGGTCTTGGAATACCGGGGACTTCTTTCCCCATATATTCTTCCAAACTCCGCGCATCCAAGATGGCGGCTTGGTCATGGGGCGATCGCACGATCTGCTTCAAGTCGTCCTTGGAGATCGCCAGGGCTTTGACCGGCTGAGCGTGGAAATTCCCGGCGGTCGGCGACACACGGCCGTGCTCGAACGGCCGCTTCTCCGCCGTCCACTTGACCCAGCCGCCGTCCAAAATCCGCAGATGCCGGTGGCCCAAATACTCCAGCATCCAGAACATTCGCCCTTCGTCGCCCCAGTTATCGAAGGGATTGGAGTAGATCACCACCTCGCTCTCATTGCTGATGCCGAGCGTGCGCAGATGCCGTTCGATCTGGCCAAGGTCCGGATTCAGCAATCCTTTCGGCACGGCGGCGGGATCACTGTACTCATGCCATGTGGTATGTACGGCGCCGGGAATATGGCCGCCGAATTCATAAGCCGCTCGACCACGCACGTCGATCACCACGAGGCCGGGCGTACCCAATCGGTTTTGCAATGTATCCGTATCGATCAACAGCGGGTGGTTCATAGCTTTTCCTATTTTACCAGCGGCGGCGCTCTGGATCTCAAGCCGAATTCATGCGTGCAAGAGAGCCTGGATATGTGTATCGACGGATGCAGCGAGCGCGGTCAGATTGTATCCCCCTTCAAGCGACGACAGGATGCGGCCCTTCGCATGACGCTTGGCAATCCCGGCGACGATGCCTGTCAGATCGGCATACCCTGCTTCCGTCAACCCCATGCTCGCTAAGGGATCGTCCTTGTGCGCGTCGAATCCGGAAGAAATGATGACGAACTCCGGCTTGAACGCATCGGCCGCCGGCACGAGCGATTTGAGGAAGACCGCCTGGTACTCCTCATCACCCTCTCCCGCCTCCATCGGCACATTGATGGTGAATCCCTCTCCATCTCCCTTCCCTCGTTCCGTCATCCAACCACTACCTGGATAATGGGGATATTGGTGGGTGCTGAAAAACAACACAGAGGGATCGTCCTCGAAACTATGTTGGGTCCCATTACCGTGATGCACATCCCAATCGACGATCAATACCCTGGAGAGTCCATACTTCTTCTGCACATAGCGCGCGGCGATAGCTACATTATTATAGAAACAGAACCCCATGGCCCGACCCGCCTCAGCATGGTGCCCCGGAGGCCGCACGGCGCAAAACACCTGATCGACTTGCCCGGCCATGATGGCATCAACCCCGGCCAGCGCGCCACCCGCCGCCAGATAGGCGGCATTCAATGAGCCGGGAGACATGGAAGTATCGGGATCGAGCGAGACACGGCCGCTCGTCGGCGCATGGCGGTTCAGCCAGGCGACATAGCTCGGCGTGTGAACCTGAGTGATCCACTTCTCTTCGGCTTTTCGCGGCTCGATTCTGGTCACCTGCGCCAGCGTCCCGCTCTGTTCCAGCTGCTGCATGATCGCCCGCAGCCGGTTGGGAGACTCCGGATGCCCGGCTCCCATGTCATGTTCAAGATAGGCTGGATGATAGACAAGACCGGTTTTCGCCATGATGCAATCCAGTGATCGGTGATGCGTGATGGGTGATCAGTGTGATGAAGGGGACAACTATCCTCACCTCATCGCTCTTCACACATCACTCATCACACGTTGCCAGATTAGCATGCAGGAAAGAGCGTAGACAATGAGCGCTCTCCACTGCTATCGTCGGTCATCACAACACGGAGTATCCGATGCCTAATCCAAGAATTGACCCGCTGAAAAAAATCCTCGCCATGGACCCGAACGACGATATGGCTTGGTTCGGCCTCGGCAAAGCCTACATGGACGATGGGAATTTCGAAGAAGCGGCCACGGCGTTGCGGCAGTGTGTCACGGTCAAGCCCACCTATTCCGCCGCCTACTTCGCGCTGGCGCAGTCCCTCCATACGCTCAACCGCCTGGACGAATGCCGTACCGTCATTGCAACCGGCATCGACGTCTCGACGAAGAACGGCGATGCGATGGTGACGAAGAATTTGGAAGCGATGAAAAGTTCACTGCCGTCGTGACAACGCGCCGCTCTTCCGCCTCCCCCTTCCGCCTGCCTCAGTGGGCCATCCAACTGGCGCGGAGTCAGCACGACCCGTTTCTAACCAAAGAAAGCCGCATGCGGCTTGTCATCGCATTGGCCTCAACCAATGTGACGAAAGGAACCGGCGGCCCGTTCGGCGCGGCTATCTTCGAATGCCGCACTGGCCAGCTGATCGGGATTGGAGTCAACGTCATTGAATCAACCAATTGCTCGCACGCCCACGCGGAGATGGTCGCCATCGCCGCCGCCCAACAAGCCGTCGGCAATTTCGACCTTGGAGCAGTAGGCATGCCGAAGCATGAGCTCGTGACCAGCTGCGAGCCCTGTGCCATGTGCTATGGCGCGATCCCCTGGTCCGGCGTTCGGCGGATACTCTGCGGGGCCCGCGCCAGTGACGCGGAAGCGATTGGATTCGATGAAGGGGCTAAACCGAAGCACTGGGTGGCGGAACTGAACAAACGAGGAATCTCCGTCGTCCGCGATCTCTGCCGAACACAAGCCGTCTCCGTCCTTCAGCGCTACAAAGCAGGCGGCGGCAGGATCTACGGCACCCGTCGGACGCGATAAGATACTCCAGGACCGCCGAGGCAGCTACAGGGTGTCCCGACAGACATCGATCATCCGTTCGCTCAGGCCTGCAACCGCTCCGGGGTTCTGAATCAAGACCCTTACACGCGGCTGAGTGCGCTGATGTTTCGCCCGTTCCACCAGTTCGACGTTTGCTAGTCTCGTTCCCGCCTTCGACGGGAGCGGCTCCACATCCCACAGCGCAATCAGCACGGCGCTGACGTGGCGCAACGTCGTCAGCAACACGGTGACGGCGCCGGATAATGTTTTTAGATCCAGCCAGATTGCTTCCCGCCGGCTGTTCACCCCGCTCCGCAGATCCGCGCGAGGGATGGAGATCGTCAGGATCACCGGATCGCAGTAGTCAGCCAGCTGCTTCGCTTTCTGTTGAATGCGCGCGAGGATGCGATGGATGAGGATCACGCCGCGATCCTCTTCTTCTCCTTGCTCTTCCTCTCTCGCCATGCCACGGAGTGGCACTCGTCGGCGCACCGACGATCCCACCATCGCTGTTACCTCGACGAAGAACCGTTCACGGCCCAAGCCGCACTCGAGATCGGCGGTGCGCGCTTGCGATTCCGGCAGAAACGTAACGTGGACTCCCGCGCGAATTAGTTGCGTCGCCAACTCCATTTCCGCCAGCGCCGACTCGCGCACGCCGGGATCGTAGTGCGTGAGGCGATGAATGAGTCGTCCGAGCCGAAGATGGCTCGAATGATTGTCACAGTGGCGACGCAGCGCGTGCCACCGGTCGTGAAGATCGCGGGAGAGCCCCTCTTCCTCCCGCTTCCAGGCGGGCATCTGTTCAGGACGCGCGCCTCGCAGTTGCGCAACCAGCCGTACGGTCTTTCTTGGGCGAAACCGTCCCATATTCAGGCCACAGCGGAACCGCCCTCGTCGTTCGAGGATCGGCCGAGGACATCCGGCTGCCGCTTGGCGACTTCCTCGTACATGTCGTCGAGCCAGCGGCCGGCACAACCGAGCACCTCCCGCACCAGCGGCTCCGGCTGGCCGGTCCGTTTGATGGTCCATTGCGACACATATTCCATGAGGGCATCACGCTCAAATTGCCGGCTGGACTGCGTGGCCAACGTCACGAGTTCGCCCAAGCCGGTCTTCACGATCTCGGCGACCGTGTCCCGCCCGTAGGAGGTGCTGGCGGTCACGTATTGAATGGCCCGATTGATTTCTTGGTCGGTCATAGCGATTACGTTGAAAACGTGTCACATTCCCTGCGCCTCCGTCAATGCATCCGACCGTGTGAGGCCTCTGCCACCAATTTTTCTCCTCTCCCCAACCCGACCGATGGTATGATCGGCCATCAGCCGATGTCTATCTCAAGGAGTATCCAATGGCCGGAACAACCCGCACACAACGCGCCACGAGACGCAGCCGTTCGACGTTTCCCGATCGGTGGGACCTGACCCAGCTGGTTAAAGACCCAGCCGTTGGCATCGATTCGCTGCTAGCCGACCTGGAATCGAAGGCAACCAAGATCGAAGCCGTGCGGCCGACGCTCTCCCCATCCATGTCAAGCCAGGATCTCCTCGCGCTGCTGCGTCTCAGCGAGGAAATCGCCCAAGGCTCGTCGCGTCTTGGCGCCTATGCCTATCTTCGATTTTCCGAAAACACGAAGGACTCGGATGCGCGGTCGCTGAAAACACGGGTGGAGGAACGGCTGACAGGCCTCAACAATCGGTTGCTCTTTTTCGAGCTCTGGTGGCAAAGCGTCGATGCCGCCAATGCGGCGCGCCTGATGGCCGACGCGGGTGACTTGCGCTATCACCTGGAAACGATCCGGCGCTTCAAACCCCACACCTTGTCCGAACCTGAGGAAAAGATCGTCAATCTCAAGAATGTCACCGGCCGGAGCGCGGTCCACACGTTGTACGATATTGTCACGAACGGATTCACTTTCACGTTGGCGGTCGGCGGAAGGAAAAAGACGGTCAATCGTGAAGAGCTGATGACTTACGTGCGAAGCCCGAAGGCCTCCGTGCGACAGGCCGCCTATCAAGAACTCTATCGGGTCTTTGCCACCCAACGCGACTTGCTGGGGGAAATCTACAAGACGCTCGTGAACGATTTGAAATCGGAAAACCTCGGGCTCCGCCGATTTTCCGCCCCGATCGCCAGCCGCAACCTAGGCAACGACGTGCCGGACCAAGCCGTCGATGTACTGCTGGCATCCTGCGCCAAGAACGCCGACATCTTCCAAACGTATTTCACCTTGAAGGCCAAGATTTGCAAGATCAAGCCGATGAACCGCTACCATCTCTACGCGCCGCATCGTACTGAGTCGAAAACCTACAAGTACGCCGACGCAGTCACGATGGTGCTCGACGCCTACCGCGGGTTCAGCCCTCGCCTGGCCGATTTGGCCGAACAAGTGTTTCGTGATCGGCACATTGATGCCCCGACGAGGCCCGGCAAATTAGGCGGCGCCTACTGCTACAGCATCGTCCCCGGCATGACGCCCTATGTCATGCTCAATTACACTGGGGAAGCTCGTGACATTGCCACGATGGCGCATGAACTCGGTCATGCCGTCCACGGGATGCTGGCCAAAGACCACTCCGTCTTCACCTTTCACTCGACCCTCCCCCTCGCGGAAACCGCGTCTGTCTTCGGCGAGCGCATTTTGTCCGACGCCCTGATGTCTCAGGAGCGGAACAAGGCTGTGCAACAAGGGCTCTTGCTGAGCCAGTTGGACGACATGTACGCCACCGTGCTGCGGCAGGCTTATTTCGTCCGATTCGAAAAGCTGGCCCATCAGATGATCGCGAACGGCGCGACAGCTGACCAATTGGCCGAGACCTATGGAGAAGAGCTCCGGCAGCAGTTCGGGAAGGCTGTGAAGGTACCGGATGAGTTTCAATGGGAGTGGCTGACCATCCCCCATATTTTTGCCAGTCCGTTCTATTGTTACGCCTACAGCTTCGGCAATCTGCTCGTGCTGGCGCTCTACCGGATGTACAAGGAACAAGGCGCATCGTTCGTCCCGAAGTATCTGGATCTCCTCGCAACCGGCGGCTCGCAATCACCGCAACAGATTCTCGCCACCGTCGGCGTCGATATGACATCCGAAGCCTTTTGGCAATCGGGGTTCGATACGATCCGAGAAATGGTGGAACAGCTGGAAGGGACGATGTGACCTTGATCGCTACAGGTAATGCCCGTCGTGGCAGGCAAATCTTCGTGTAACACTTGGCCTTGCGGATAGTATCAGTGTCGTTTGCGGCCAGCCTTCCGATCACAATTGATTTCGAACCTGAATATCCGCCGATTACTCATCCTGTCATGGCCCTGATTTCATCCCGTTGCAATTCCCGCCATTCACCCGGTTTGAGATCCCCTAACCGAACCGGCCCGATCGCGATGCGCACCAGACGCACGGTCGGATGGCCCACCGCCGCCGTCATGCGGCGGACTTGGCGATTCATTCCTTCATGGATCGTGAGTTCCAGCCAAGCAGTCGGCACGTGCTTACGAAACCGGATGGGCACGGGCCGCTCGGGCAACGCAGGTTCCTCGGCCAACAGCCTCACCTCCGCCGGCCTCGTTCGTTTGCCACCGAGCGGCACGCCCTTGCAGAGGCGTGCTATGGCATGGTCGTCGGGAATGCGTTCGACTTGTGCCAGATAGACTTTCGGCAGTTTGTGCATAGGATCGGTAATCCGATGTGCAAGCGCCCCCTCCGAGGTCAGGATCATCAGTCCTTCACTGTCCTGATCGAGGCGCCCCGCTGCATAGACACCGGGCACGGCGATGTAGTTCGCCAGGGTTGGCCTCCCTGCCGGATCAGTAAAACACGGCAATACGCCGTAGGGTTTATTGAACGCGATGGCGCGTATGGGCATAATCGTGGTGGGGCGATCGCCGCTCCGTTACGCAATCACAGGGGTGAAGATCCGGCTAACTACCTGAATCACTTGGTGGTTTTCTCCGGCAAGCCGTTCAACGTCAGGCGTCTTACTGCGCCAATCACGGTAGGTTGACAAAACTCCGAGCAAGGGCTATACTGATAATGCTTCTCATAATCGTCGGAAGGAACAGACCATGTATATGTGCCTCTGCAAGGGAATTACCGAATCGGATGTCCGCGAGGCCGGACGCGCGGGGCTGGTTATGCCCGGCCAGCTGAAGGCCAAATTCGATCTCAAGTGCAACGGTTGTTGCGGGCGCTGCGCCAAGAACATCCACGAATTTGTCGACGTCGCCATTCAGGGAGCCGCGACCTCCTGCCCCACTACCGTAGACCTGTAATCAACCCTCAGCCGCCGCCGATCCCATACAACACGCCAACACAGCGCGCCCCCCCTTGAACAGCATCCACACGCATCTCGTTCTGACCTTGAAAAACCATCTCTGCGCGGGAAAGATCTCACTTACTGGGAAGAAGCTCGACGAATAAGTTTGGCAACGTCCGCAACACGTTGGCCCAGAGCTTTAGCATCGGCAAGCTCCTTCTTATCGATCCCCGGACTATCGCCTTCTGTCGTAGCCGACGCTCCAAAGGCTCCACCACCGCTCACCACGATCATCTGGTTGCCCAGCATGGCGGCGAGCATCGTCAGCATCGTGACCTCCTTGCCACTGGAAATCTGCCCACCGGTCGCAAAAGCCGCACCGACTTTGTTCTTCATCTTGAACTCAGGGAACACGCCGAACTTGAATTGCCAATTGTCAAAAAACGTCTTGACCTCCCCCGACATGTTAGACCAATAGACCGGCGATCCAACGATCACGGCATCCGAAGAGAACAGATCCTCCGCGGTAACCAGGCCGACACGTTTGAGCAGCACCGTTGTGCCGGGTACCGACTTGACGCCCTCGACAACCGCTTCCGCCATCCGCTCGGTATTGCCGGTCAGCGAGTGATAGGTCACAAGCACCTTCACGGGTACGGGCGTTTCCTCCGCCCACGACCCGACACCGAGGCCACCGATAGTGGTGAAAATAAGAACGGCTATGGTGAGAATACGAACTGTATTCATGACGGGCGCCATGAATCTGAAGCAATGCAGGATGCCCCTACCGCCGGAATGTCTCTTCTTCCATGTGTTCTTCAACCGATACTTCCGTTAAAGTACCCCGGTAGCTGCAGCGGTGACAGCGGATTCGCCACTCTTCGATCCACTTTTCCTGCACGTACGACTGACGACAGGTAGGACAGACAAAGACCCCTTTTTTGTAGAGCACCCGGCGCTTTTCCTGCATAAGTTCCCCGCAGCGATCTGATTGGAGAATCGCACAACGCCCGACGGGATTGCAAGGAGTCAGTTTCTTGACTCGGCGGGACCTGCTCGTTACGATGCGCCATGATCATTCCACCTATTCCCATCGGTCGACTGCCATCGGCGTTGCTGACGGGCATTCTGCTTGTCCTCGCAGCATCGCCGGGAACCGCTTCAGATTCAGGTCTAATCGCGATCCGCACTCCCTCAGGCAGTACCATCCAAGCGGAACTCGCCGACACCCCATTCAAACGCGCGACCGGCCTCATGTACCGAGATCATCTGAAGAAAGACCACGGAATGCTGTTCGTATTCGGCCAGCCGCATGCCTGGTCATTCTGGATGAAGAACACCAAGATCGCGCTCGACTTAATTTGGTTGGACGACAAAAAGCGGGTCGTGCATATCGAGCGGAATGTCCCCATCTGCACCAAAGCCGACGACTCTTGCCCACAGTATCGGCCGACCAGCGAAGACGCCGTATTTGTCTTGGAGATTGCAGGCGGCGCAGCGGCCAGTTACAAAATCGAGAAGGGCTCAACGCTGCAATTCACGAAGTCGTAATCGGAAGCGCGATGGGGCAATCGACGTGACGGCTACGGGCACACCTGTTTCTATGATTTCTCCTGCCAGGACCGGACACGCCGCGCGGTGATCACACCCTCTACTCGTTCGATGGCTTTCAGTACGCGATTCAAGTGCGCGGTATCGGCGATCTCGACCACAAAATCCAACTCCGCCTTCCGATCCTCGCGTGTGATGATTTCCGCACGACTGATGTTGGCGTGACATTCCGCAATGGCGGAGGATACATTCGCCAGCACCCCGGTCTTATCCGCGGCAATCACCGCGATCTTCACCGGATGGTGCCCGGGCGTGGCGATATCCCACTCGACCTCCACCAGCCTCGCCCGATCATAATCCAGCGCCTCCAAGTTCGGACAATCGACGGCGTGGATCGTGAGACCCCGCCCGCGTGTGATGTACCCCAAAATCTTGTCGCCGGGGACGGGGTTGCAACAGCGGGATAACTGCATCAACAAATCCCGTGCTCCCTTGACTTGAATCCCTTTGCTCAGGTTCTTGGTGCCCGATACTTTCGCCGAACTCGTCGGCTCTTCAACAGGGGGACTGACGGATGCATGAGCTGCCAGTTTCCCCACGACCTGTGCCGTCGAGAGATGCCCGAAGCCGACGGCGGCGATCAGCTCATCGATCGTCTCATATCCTTCACGTGTTGCGGCATCAAGCAGTTGCCCGGACTTGAGCGCCTGCGCGGGAGCCATCCCATGGCGGCGAAACTCCGCCTCCAACAACCGCCGGCCGATTTCGAGGCTTCGCGTCTGTTCTTC
>DCZO01000026.1:29533-74004 GCA_002331335.1 Nitrospira sp. UBA2082
TTGTGCGGAGTCTGGGTGGGCGAGGTCAGAATTTCGATGGTATCGCCACTCTCCACCTCGTGCCGTAACGGCACGATCTTGCCGTTCACCTTGGCGCCCACGCAATGGTCACCCACTTCTGTATGAATGGCGTAGGCGAAATCGATCGGCGTCGCTCCCTTGGGCAGCTCCTTCACCGAACCCTTCGGAGTAAACACATAGACGACGTCGTGGAAGAGCTCCAGTTTGACCGAATCCATGAATTGCCGGTTGTCCGGCAAATCCTTCTGCCACTCGACGAATTCCCTGAGCCAGCCGAAGGCCTTGCTGTCTTTGTCATCGACCCGTCCTTGCTCCTTGTACTTCCAATGGGCCGCAATTCCATACTCAGCCACCCGATGCATGTCTTCCGTGCGAATCTGAAACTCCACATGCTCGCCTTTCGGCCCTACGACGGTCGTATGGAGCGATTGATAGAGATTGGACTTGGGAATCGCGATGTAATCCTTGAACCGGCCAGGCAGCGGACTCCACAAGGAATGGATCACGCCGAGCGTGGCGTAACAATTCATTTTGGTATCGGTGATGATTCGCAGCGCCGTCAGGTCGTAGACCTCTTCGAACGAAATCGACTGTTTGTTCATTTTCTGATAGACGCCGTACAGATGCTTCGGCCGCCCATAAACCTTTCCGACCAACCCGTTGTCGCCTAACGCCTTCTGCACAAGCGTGGTCACCTCTTGAATATACTGTTGCCGGTCCTCGTCCCGTTTAGCCACGCTGACGCGCAGCATTTCATAGACATCCGGCTTCAGGTGTTTCAGACAGAGATCTTCCAGTTCGTTCTTGACCCAGCCGATCCCGATGCGATTGGCCAGGGGGGCGTAAATCTCCAGTGTTTCCTGCGAGATTTCCTGCCGCTTTCGCTCATCGAGGTGCTCCAGCGTCCGCATGTTATGCAACCGATCAGCGAGCTTGATGATCACGACGCGGATATCGTCCGCCATCGAGAGCACCATCTTTCGGAAATTTTCCGCCTGTTTTTCCTCCGAGCTTCTGAAGGTAATTTTTCCGATCTTGGTGACGCCGTCGACCAAGTGGACCACTTCTTTTCCAAACTCCCGTTCAAGTTCCTCGGCCGTCGCCACCGTATCTTCCAAGGTATCGTGGAGCAATCCGGCCACGACCGCCGTCACGTCGGTTTTCAACATCGTCAACACCCCGGCCACCGCCACAGGATGCTGTACATAGGGTTCTCCGGAACGCCGCGTCTGGCCTTCGTGCGCCTTGGCGGAAAACTCATAGGCCTTGCGGATCACACTGAGATCCGTGTCCGGTTGATAGTTCCGGACCCGCGTCAAGAGCTGCTCGATATCGGTAACGGTTTCGTACACCATACATCCTACTCGAACGCCGCGGGGCGAATGTCGCGGATGCGCAATTGAATCCGATCGTATCCGTTCCAATGATTCATTTCAGGCGTAAACGCCACATCCACGGGCGTTCGAATCGAGAGGCCCTGGGCTTCGAGCGATTTCATGCCGAACCCAATCCCGTCGAAGGCGAGCGACCGCCCTTGGCGGAGCGTCATCTTGAGATGCTTCTCCCCTACCACGCGTGCAGTCATAATCTCCAGCCGCCTTCCCGCGAACATTGGTTCCGGATTGCCGGCCCCGAACGGATGCAACGTGCCGATTTCCTGAAGCAGGCGGTGGGTGACCTCTTCCAATCTGACTTCAGAATCGACGTGCAAGGCTGGCGCAGACCGGGCCTCCCTGGCCCATTGGCTCGCCAGCGCCGAAAAGCGCTCAGCGAATTCCGGCAACCGGTCTTCAGAAATCGTCACCCCCGCCGCGCTGGGATGCCCACCGAATGCCACAACAAGCTCACGGCAGGCGGCAATACCCTGATAAAGATCAAATCCGGGAACGGTGCGGGCCGAGCCCTTACCGATTCCTTGCTCATTGACGGCAATCACGACGGCTGGCCGGTGAAATCGTTCGACGAGCCTCGCCGCAACGATCCCTACCACACCCAGATGCCAGTGGCGGGACGCAAGGACGATCGCACCGGGAAGCTTGTCCTCATCCACCTGCGCCAAGGCCTCCCGCATGATCTCCGATTCGAGTCGCTGGCGGGCTCGATTCAACTGGTCCAGCTCTTCAGCCAATTGTTTCGCCTCCGCCTCAGAGTCCGTCGTGAGCAACTGGACCCCTTTGACCGCATGTTCCAGACGGCCGGCCGCATTCAACCTGGGCGCCAGCTTGAAGGCGATCGTTTCCGCCGTGCACGCCGCCGTTACGCCGGCTACCTGCTTCAAGGCTCTGATCCCGCACCGGGCCCCGCGCGTAATCTGCGCCAACCCTTCACGCACAAAGATACGGTTCTCATCTGTGAGCGGGACCACATCGGCAATGGTGGAGAGCGCGACCAGATCCAAGAGCGACTCCAGCGGCAGTTCCCCGCCCCCGTACTTCGTCGCGTAGGCGCCAGCCACCTTGTATGCCAGCCCGCCCGAGCACAAGCCGCGAAACGGATACTCAGCCCCCCGCCGATGGGGATTCATCACGGCCAGCGCCGGAGGCATTGTCTCGTCGGTTTGGTGATGGTCCGTGACGATGACATCGATCCCAAGCTGATTGGCCAGAGCGATCTCGCGGTGCGATGTGGTGCCGCAATCCGACGTCACCAGCAGCGACACCCCCTCAGCCGCGAGCGTGCGGATTGCGCCTTCGTTGAGCCCATACCCCTCCCGGACACGGTGCGGCACATACGCGCAGGCATCGGCACCGAGTGCCCGAAAGAACGAGAGGTAGATACTGGTCGCCGACATCCCGTCCACGTCATAATCACCGTAAAAGCAGATGCGTTCCCGGTCCATCAGCGCCCGATGCAGCCGATCGACGGCTCGTTCCATATCCGGAATTAAAAAAGGATCGTGCGGTGTGCCGGGGGTCATCCACGCGGCTGCCTGGTCGAGCGTGTTCACGCCACGCGCGAGCAGCAACGACGCCGTTGCGGATGAAATCGACAAGGCTTGNNNGCTGCCCGTTGGACAGGATCGATCTCTCGAAACACCCAGAGCCTAGAGCTCATCCTTGCCTCACCGTGGGCTGTAACCGATGACACCACCGACTCGTTGGGATTTGAGCGGATGGTAATGGCTCTCCTCCCCTTTGTCAAACCGCCCGCGGAACGCATGAGAGACTGATATCAGAGGGAAATCGGGAACAACCCTGGATTCTGGACACGGGGAGGGAACGATGAACGAGAGGCGCGAACGGAACAACGGAAGGAGAAGAGACAGGCGGGCAGCCTGCTACTCGCCTCCCTTCTGGACGTAGTTTTTTACGAATTCTTCGGCATTCTTTTCCAGCACATCGTCGATTTCATCGACGAGCTTGTCGATATCTTCCTTGAGCTTCTTGCCGGTCTCGATGACCTTGGGATTGGCCTTGACGTCATCCTTGCCCTGGGGCTCCCGTTTCGGTTCCTGTTTGCGCTCCTGTTTTTCCATCCGAGCACCTCCCCCAGATCAGGGACTGTGTTGTGGTTCGCTCACTGCCATAATCATCACACAGGTTCACCTTACTCCACCTCGCCAAAACCCGTCAAGGCAAGGGGTAAAATGAGAAGCGCCGTCCGGATCAATCCCGAACGGCGCCTCACGTGCCACAAACTGCGACTGCCAAGCCGCACTATCAAACGATCAAGGAGACGATCAAGAGCGCAACGATGTTGATGACCTTGATCATCGGATTCACCGCCGGACCGGCCGTATCCTTATAGGGATCGCCGACCGTGTCACCGGTGACCGCGGCTTTGTGCGTGTCGGTCCCTTTCAGACCCTGTTCCTCGATGAATTTCTTCGCATTGTCCCAGGCACCGCCGCCACTCGTCATCGAAATCGCGACGAACAGGCCGGTGACGATGCTGCCGACCAACACCCCACCGAGCGCCTGGGGTCCGAGGATCAGCCCGACGACCACGGGCGAAACCACCGGAATCAGCCCAGGAACCATCATTTTCGCGATAGCCGCCTTAGTGACGATATCGACACAGGTACCGTACTCCGGCTTCCCGGTCCCTTCCATGATGCCCTTGATCGTCCGAAACTGCCGGCGAACTTCTTCCACAATCAAACCACCCGCTTCACCGACAGCTCGCATACAGAGGGCGCCAAAGATAAACGGCAGCATACCGCCCAAGAACAATCCGACCAGCACCTTGGGATTGGACAGGTCAAACGCCGCCAACGCAGGATTATGCGCCGCGACCTCACGGGAATATTCCGCAAACAGCACCACCGCCGCCAATCCAGCTGAGCCGATCGCATAGCCCTTCGTCACCGCCTTGGTTGTGTTGCCGACCGCGTCGAGCGGATCGGTGATGTCGCGCACCGCTTTGCCTAAGTGCGACATTTCGGCAATACCACCGGCATTGTCAGTGATGGGGCCGAACGCGTCGATCGCCACCACGATGCCGGCCATCGAGAGCATCGACACAGCCGCCACCGCGACACCGTATAGGCCACCGGAGTCCGCTCCGCCGCAAATCCAGAAACTCCCGAGAATGGCCGCCGCAATCACCACCACCGGCGCCGCCGTCGCCTGCATGCCGACCGCCAGCCCCGCGATGATATTCGTCGCATGGCCGGTTTCACTGGCCTTAGAGATATACTTCACCGGTTCGTAACTCTTCGAGGTGTAGTAGTCGGTAATGAACACCAGTGCCAAAGTCACAATCAATCCGATCAGCGCCGCCGCGTAGTAGCTCATGCCGCTGACTCCGCCGACGCCGTCCATGATCTTCGACGTGATGGGGAAAAACGCCAGGGCAGCGATGCCACCGGCCACGAACAGGCCCTTGTACAAGGCCGTCATGATCTCGCCGCCCTCGCTCACTTTCACGAACAGGATTCCAATGATCGTTGCGAAAATCGTCACACCGCCCAGCGCGAGCGGATAGAGAATCGGCGCGGTCGCCCCCTTGAACATCGTGAAGGCCAAGACCATCGCCGCGACCGTCGTCACCGCGTAGGTTTCAAACAGGTCGGCCGCCATACCGGCACAATCGCCGACATTGTCGCCGACGTTGTCCGCAATGACCGCCGGATTGCGAGGATCGTCTTCAGGGATGCCGGCTTCCACTTTTCCGACAAGATCCGCGCCGACGTCCGCTGCTTTGGTGTAGATGCCCCCTCCGACACGAGCGAAGACCGAGATCAAACTGCCGCCGAATCCAAGACTGAGCAAGGCGTGAATGGCTTTCTCTTGCCCGGCGATCGATTGCGCGATCGTATAGAAGCTCGTAATCGCCAACAGACCCAGACCGATCAGCAACAGACCGGTCACTGCACCTCCTCGGAAGGCGACGGTCAAGGCGGCATTCATGCCATCGTGCGCCGCTTGAGCCGTCCGCACGTTCGCGCGCACCGCGATGATCATGCCCACATAGCCGGCAATCGCCGACGCTCCCGCACCAACCAGAAACCCGATCGCCGTCAACAGGCCGAATTTGTCGGAGGCCGCCCCGGCCCCCCAGAGCACCACGAACAGCACAGCCGCCACCATCCCCACCGTCCGATACTGACGATTCATATAGGCGCTGGCGCCCTCCTGAATAGCCTTGGCAATTTCCTGCATCTTTGCGTTGCCGGCGTTCAGTTTGAACACCCACATAGCCAGATAGAGGCCATAGGCAATGCCGGCCACAGCCGCGATCAATGCAAACGTGACAATCGCTGAATCACTCACGGGATACCCTCCTAGTGGATAAACGCACTCCTTATGTCACACGGCTGCCCGTGGCTTCAACCCATCCAAAGTACATGAGGCAAGTGGGGAAACCGTCAGATACGCAGGAGCAGCGAGCGGCTAACTATCGGAAAAGCCGCGCCATTCTATACAGATGAGCCTGGCGGATCAAGACGAAAGATGAGGTGGGCAATAGGTACATTCGTATCGAAAGATCGGGACACATCGATGCTCTGGGTTTACGCCGACGACCGACTTTGTTATAGTCCGCCGAGATCGGAGCGGTGATGGGACTGGAACCGAACTACATCGTCATCGACGGCCAGAATTTCAGCAAAGCCAAGCTGGCGCTGGACAATCACGTCTACAAAAACTGCCAGATCGACGACTGTGATCTCTACTATAGCGGCGGGCAATACGAACTGCTGGATACCCACATCACCAATTCGCGCCTGATCCTCAATCACCCGGCCAAGGGCATCTACAACGCCCTGCAAATCTTCAAGATGAAATCGCCAGGCTCGCGCATCGTCTTCGAGTAAGGTCCGAAGGACATCGCCCTTGTCCTATACCTACGACTACACCAGCAAGACGGCCGGTGAGAGCGCCCCCAGGCGATATTTCCGCTCCTTCAAGATGGCGCTCACCCGCTGCGTCAGAACCAAGACGTTCCGATTCGACGGCAGGGAATACGAGTACCTGTATCACCCCTACAATAGGACCTGGAAGAACGAGCGCGGCGTCGAAATCCCCATCTTTCGTGAGATCCTGCTACAACATGAATCCCAGCGGATCCTCGAAGTCGGCAACGTCCTCTCGCACTATTTTCCCATTCAACATGACGTCGTCGACAAGTACGAGGTCAGTCCCGGCGTCATCAACAAGGATATCGTCGAGTTTATTCCTCAGCACAAATACGACCTCATCGTCAGCATCTCGACGTTGGAACATGTCGGGTGGGACGAACAACCGCAGGAACCGGCCAAGCTGCTCCAGGCAATCGAGCATCTCCGATCCGCCTGCCTGGCTCCCGGTGGCAACCTCGTCGCCAGCTTACCGGTCGGCTACAACAAGTTTTTCGACGGGTTGCTCCGGGACGGTAAGAGCCCCTTCACTACGCAGCACCTTCTCAAGCGAATCTCAACGCAGAACTACTGGGTGGAGTCTGATTGGAATGGTTGCAAGGATGCGACCTACGGCCGATTCGTCGCCCACGCGATCTGCATCGGGATCATCCAGGGATGAGCGTTCCTCTGAAAACAGAGGAAATCCGTGAAGCGTCGTTACTTGCCGACCGGAACATTCTCCGTCCGTTTGACAATTTCAATCGGCTGGAAGACCGGATCCTGCGAGCCTTTTGAGGATTCGGCTTCGACCCGTTCGAGAAACGGCGCAGGGCCGGTGATCGGGCCATAGGTGAGAACGGCTTCGACATCGAAGGTTTTGGTATCTTTCGGCGTGGGGAATGAAAACGTTTCCGTTCGAGTTTCTTCCGGCTTCAGCACGGTATCGTCCAGCACTTTGACCGCGTCAAAATCAAAAACGGTCTTCTGCCCCTTGGCATCCACATAGGTCCGCCCGAAGACCCGGCTGTCGGCAAAGACGGTCTTGAGATTTTTGCCTTTCACCTCCAGATTCAAGACAACCGTGGCCCAGGCCGGATGGGTCGTCGGCAGATTATGCGGCACCAGGCTCTGGACCTTCACTGTCACGGTAGTCTTGTCGCCATCGATCTTCGTCTGCACGTCCAACTTCGCCGCGTCCTGGCGCAACGTCCCGATGCGGCCGGGAAATGTATGGTTGGCGACTTTGCGTTTCTTTTCCCCGTTGGCCGATTCACCGACCTGTTCAGGCATGTGGCAGTGCTGGCATTCCTTGCCGGACTTCACGGCCTGGCTACGGTCCCAGCTGCCGAGCAAGTCATTCGCTTTACCGAGATTCGCGGCGGACGGCACCGACTGATGGCAGTTCAGGCAGAGATCGGATTTCTGAAATAGCTCCAAATCCATCGATTGATGCGCGAGGTTTTGGACCGCATCCTTGTAGGGGCCATAGAGAGTCTTGCTGCCAATCTCGTATTTCGGCTCCGGCGGATGTTTGGCGCGGTCCACCTGCTTGATCAGATGGCACTGTGAGCAGGCGACGCCGTCCAGCGACGGATCGCCGGACCGTACCTGATCGACGAACAGCTGGGCATGGTCGGGAAACTCCCGTGCTTGTGGAGCATGACATCGAAAGCAGAGCGCCTTATCTTTACCTCCGGACGAGTTGAGATAGGCTTCAAGGGACATCCGAAAGGCAGGAGAATGGATGGATTTCGAGAGCGGCGAAGTTTCCCACTCTTCAAAGACCCGCTCATGGCAACGTTTGCACTTGTTGGAATGGGGGAAAGCCTTCTCGATGAGGGCCTGCGGTTTGACGTCCTGAGCCAGCGCATCCGTTGCTCCACCAAGCAGCAAACAATTCCATCCCATTACCAATGCGACAAGTCCCGCTGCTATGGCCGCGGATTGCAACCGATATTCCAGTGAGTTCTTACAACGATTTCGCACGATAGGTCAGCATGCGCGGCCGCGTGTATTCATGAATAATCTGCTTGGCCTCGTCCCGCTCCTTGTCACTGCTCAACGTAGCCAGATATTTGTTCTTCAACATCGGCTCGGGAGTTGGAATCAGTGCATAGGTCAACACCGCTTCCACCGTGGTCGCCGCCGAACCGTCTGGTACCGTCAGCGCAAACGGAACCTTTCTCGTATGGCCCCCTTTGATGAAAGGGTCGGGAATCGCGCCGCGGAGAATCTTGTCGTAGGGCAACCCGAATTGTTTCGTGTCTTCGGCCAACACGTGGCCCGTTGCGTCTTTCACGGTTATGGCCAGAAAGAACTGTTTCAGCACCGGATCACCATCGGGAAAACTGTGCGGCAGGCTGCCGACTTTCACCAGCACCGTTCCCTCCAGTGCGCCTCCTGTTTTCTTGACGTCGATATCGACACGGGGCGTCCATTCGGCCTGGAGGTTGCGATTTCTCAGCATGGTGCCGGACACCACGACTCCGCGAAACCAGTGGCGCCCGATGGCTCTGGTCATGGCTCCCCGCCTTGACGTCGAACTGCCGGTCGAGGGTTCCATGTGGCAATCCTGACAGACCGTACCTTGAAGAATTTCTCCCGGCAGCCCCTTCTGCGTCACGTCTTTCACTTTGTCGAAATGGCACGACGCGCAATAGGCGGCTTCGCGGAACAGCGGGGACTGCGCGGCCTGATGAACCAGATTCTCCTCCGGATCGGCAAAGGGCCCGTAGAGCACCGGTCCAGGTTTCAGCTTGAAGGTCGGCGGCGGATTGATGGTCCGATCCACCTCATGAATCAAGTGGCAAGAGGCGCACCCGATTCCTTCGATCTGAGGTTTGCCGGCCAAGATTTGCGCCGTAATCTTTTCAACATGCTGCGGGAAGACCGCCGTAGAGGGCACATGGCACGAGAGACACCGGCCCCGCTCTTCCACGGTCGGATTGGTCTGCGCCCACAGGCCCAGCACCGTTCGGAACACCGGCGAGTCCAGCGAGGTGCCGTGCAGAAGCGCCGCATCGACCCGTCCAAACGTTTTCAAGTCCGGTGTTTGCTCACGGACTCCCTTCCACTCGTCATAATGGCGGTCATGGCACTGCTTACAGTCTTCCGACCGGACGAACACTTTTTCAATTTCGGCCACCCAATCAGGTGTCGCCTTCTCGTCGGACGTCTGTGCAATGGCATTTTTATTGAGCAAGCCGTACACGCAGGCAAGCAAGAGAAGTCCGACCATGTATCGTCTGATCATCAGCACTCTGTTCTCCCCGTACCCCTTGCCCCTTATTCCTTGCGCGTACTCCTTGCCACTCGCAAAATTGTGCTAATCCCGTTTGCAGCCGACGAAATGAAAGTTGACTCCCCACCCGACCGGATCTCCGGGGTCGGCCGCCTCATACGTGCCGACCGTGAAGTTGCATCCCTTCATCGCTTTCTTGATGGCCATTCCGAAGTCCGTCATGTTCCGGATTTCCTGTTTGTCGATTTCCTTGATGACCGAGCGGACTTTGATGCCCGCAAAGTCCGCGCGTGAGTTGCCGATCACTTCGAACACCGCCACGCCTTGTGCCTGTTGGAGCTTCAACTCCTGCTGGATCTCTTCATCCACGGCCCCGACAACAATCCCGAATTCCTCCCCAAGTCGGGCCGCTTCTTCCTCGGTCATGGCGTCAGGTTGCGGCGCAGCCTGTACGCCCTCTGCGCCAACGAAGAAAAGAATACTGATCAGCGCGACGCTCAGCAGTCCTCTTGCGGTCACGAGGTGGCTCTCCCTGCTAGGACTTGGCCGCGGGATCGATCGCCAGCTGAAACCACGGTGCCACAGACTTCTGGCCGTTGCGTTCCTTGTTCTCCCCGTTCCAGACGGCGAACGACACGGTCTGCACTCGGCCGGGAGTGAGCGTTGCCTCGTTGTCTTGTTCCTCGCTGACAAGCGGGCGGTGCATCACGACGTGCCACACCCCATCCTTCCACAGAGCCTTGCCTTGGACGCGGCCCTGCTTGTCTTTCGTCGTCAGCGTGCTGAAGCCGCCGCCGATCAAATCTTCAACCGAGGAGATCCTTCGCGGGATGACTTCGAACGTGCGGACCCCGCCTTCCTTCTTCTCAGGTGTCCGAGCCGCCCGCCGATCGATATCGCTTTGCCAATCCGCTTTCCAGTGCCAGATGTTGATGTAATGGTCCAATTGCCCCATGCAGAAAAAGGCCGGCGCATCGCCGAGCGGCAAGCCAATGGCCACCCCATCCCGAAACGTCCCCGGTGTCAATCGATCGTTCTTGGTGTTGTCCTGCCATTCCAGGAGAAAGGCGATGTCATGACCGTTGTGCAGCGACCGCACCGTCAGCGCCCGGGCACTCGGCTCCGGCCACACCGGCCGTGTAATAACCTGCCCGCTTAAGGGAATCGTCATGGCCGGAATCTGCCCCCACACCGTATCCTCTGGCCCTTGGGGAAGATCGCCTTGGACCAGATGCGAACGGATCGTGATGCCTTCGGAGCTGACGAGTGGAATTCCAAATCCGCCGAGGAAACTGGCCGCCAGGATCAGGCCGGACAAGCACGCAAATAGGGCAGGACGAGAGCGGCAGAAGGTCGTCATTCGCACCATGTGTCAGAAATCGGCACCCACGGCTGAGACGGCTTCAGACTACCACAAAATGCGCGCGAGGCAAATGTACGGGAAGGAGGCCGCTGTCAGGGAAGTGTCAGTCGGCGTATTTTATTTTCTCCTCGCTCGCAGATGTAGAGATGCCCGCGCGAGTCCAGCGTCAATCCGGCCGGCGCGTTCACGACGGCCTCGACGCCGAGCACACCCTCGCCCTGTTTGAGCAGACCGGCCGATTCTTTGGCCACGAACCGCGCCGCGCCGCAGCCGCCCATGTTGTGGTCCTCGTATCCGCTGTCGCCGTTACCCGCCACCGTCGTGATGATACCGGTGGCCGCATCAACCTTGCGCACACGGTGGTTCATCGTGTCGGAGATGTACAGATTGTCGTCGCGGTCGAATGCCACGGCCTCCGGCGCGTGCAGCATGGCCTTGACGGCTGGCTTGTGGTCGCCGTCATAGCCGTACCGGCACACCCCGGCGACAGTCGAAATGATGCCCGTCTTCCGGTCGATCTTTCGCACCCGGTTGCTGCCCTTGTCGACAAGATGGACATCGCCTTTTTTATCAACCGCCAACCCTACCACATCGTACAAACGCGCCTCGGTGGCGGGCCGCCCATCGTCGAGATACAGCGACAGATCCAATCCGTCCGAACAGACCGGCATGAGCCATCCCTGATCGTCGCTGAAATCGATGCCGATCGCATCGCCTGAGAGCACCACGAGGTTCCTGGCGACCAGCGGCTGTTCGCGGGCATCGTCCTCCGCTGTCCACGTTCCGGCGATCGTGGTCACGAAACTAGTTTTCGGATCGTACCGCCGTATCCTGTGCGCCTGGGTGTCGGCAATATACAGGACATCATCCTGATCGAACGCGATTGCGGCCGGCCAGGTGAGATTCACCTCCAATGCCGGACCGTCTCCGTTGAACCCATGCTGCCCGGTGCCGACCACTGTCGTAATGATGCCGGTGTCGCGATCGACCCTACGAATTCGGTTGCTGCCCGAATCGCATATGTACAGGTGATTGTGTGAGTCGAACGCCACACACAGCGGCAGATAGAGCCCGGCCTCCCCGCAGGGGCCGTCATCGCCGCAATAGCAGGTTTCACCGATACCGGCGAAATTGTGCAGGGTGCCTTCGTGGAAATTGATGCGACGGATGCGGTCGGAACCCGATTCCGCAATGTAGAGCCATTGTTCGTCCTTATCCAGCGCGGCATGATGCGGAAGCGGAATCCCCGCCTTCACCGCCCGTTTGCCATCGCCGGTGCTGCGCGCTTTGCCGTTGCCGGCAAAGACTTCGATCACCCCTCCGGCTGGCCGGATTGCTGCATCCATGGACGGCACTTGTGTTTCCACGGTGTTTCCCGAATCGTCGGTCTAAGCGCGAGGCGCGGGCTGTGGCGCTGCCGCCGCCTGATTCACGGTCACAGTCTGGGCCGGCCCGGCGGTCACAGCCGGTTGAGGCGCCGCCTGTTGCTGCTGCGCCTGAGCTTGGGCTTCGGCTTCGATTGCATCCGCCTCATGCACGGACTTCTTGAACCCCTTGATCGCCTTGCCCAACCCTTCTCCCAATTGTGGCAGCTTCCCCGCACCGAAAATAATCAGCACGATGACCAGGATCAAGATCAGCTCTGTAAATCCAAGACTTCCAAACATGGCGCGCTCCTTCGTTAAGGGGGATCAAGCCCCGGCACTGTCTTTTGCTTTCTTGGCGAACCGCTCCCTCAAACGCTTGCGGGCCTCCTCGGCCTTCTCGAACATCTTGCACTTGTCGTAGACACTGATGAGGTTGTAGTAGGCCAGCGGCTCATCGGGATTGTGCTCCACGGCATTCTCCATGACGGATACGGCCAAGTCGGTCTTCTTATGATTGAGCGCAATTTCCATGAGCTTAAAGCTGGACTCCAAATGCTTCGGGTCCAGCTCCAGGGTCCGGAGGTAGCACTGAATCCCCATATCGATGGTGTTGTAGTCCGACACCTGCGGATTATCCAGTTCGATGTAGACCCCGGCCAGATTGTACCAGGCGATCGGATCGTCCGGCGTGATCTCGACGAGCCGTTCGTAATACTCTTTCGCCTCCATATACTTCTTCTTGTCCGCATAGACCCGGCCGAGGTTGAAGAGCGCCAAAACATCGTGAGGGAATACGTCCAAGGCATGCCGGAACTCGGCCTCAGCTTCATCGGTCATATTCTTCGTGGCATAGATGGTGCCGAGATTCGAATAATACATGGCCAAGGATCGATTCATCTCCGCACGTAACGCTTCGGCCATTTCGATCGACTTCTTCACCTCGACGAGGGCATCATCCATCCGCCCCTGGCTGAAATAGAGCTCGCCGAGACGGCAGCGGGCTTGGAAATCATCCGGTTCGGCCGCGAGCAGCTTTTCCAGTCCAGCGATTTCCTCTCCCGGAGCAAGCGGCTGATCGCCGGACTCGGCAGTCGTGGTTCCCGGCTGGGTTTGGTCTGATGAGGGCGTCTGTGTATCCATGCGAGTAGGTTTCCTGGTCTTTCAGCTATGCTTCTTTAACGAGTAATCCCTCTGATCCTCTCAACAACCGGCCGTTCGGCGCGGCTAGCGGTTCGGCCACGACAGGCTTCATCCGATCCAGCGTCAGCAGCATGATCCCCAGCACGACCATCAGAGTCAGGTTGGAGAACATCAGCGCATAGCCGGCGATGAACATGAGCCCGAGGCCATACCCGGCCACTCGCCCCATCATGAGCAACTTGACGACGGTATAGGCCCAACAGAGCAGCCCGGCGATATACAACGCAAAGGGGAGATAGAACGTATAGCCCATCCCGAACTGGAAAATCCATCCGATCCCTTGCGACGCTTGCCTGATGGCCGATGCCAACGCCGGGTCAAACGAATCCAGCCAGTAATCGGTGAACAGCAACGTGGTAAAGATCACCCCCGTCGTTGCCCAAAATGCAATCGCGCGGGCCCGCTGGCGCCGGTTCTTGGTCCGCAGCGAGAGCCCGTGGCCATAGGCGGCAAACACGAAGATACTCGCCACCACCATCAGCGCCTCACCGGCTCGGTGGGATTCATACACCAAGGGCGGGGCGGCCACTGTGCCGGACAAACTATAGATCGTCGACACGATCTGATAATAGAGCCACCCAAATATGCCGAGAAAGTAGGTCCCGACAAGGATGCGTTGCGCCCGTTCCTGGTGGGTGATCAGATACTCCGCCACAAACAAGGCCAGCGTCAGCAACGCCAGGCTATTGTAAATGACGGCCCCCAGCATGCCCGGCTGAACAAAGAGAAAGGCCAGCGTCAGCAGCAACAACAGCGCGGCAGAGGCGGTCCCCCCCTTGACGAGCCGACTCGGCTCATACCGCAACACACGCAGCGCCATGGCCAGGATCAGCCCCAAAAACAGCAACACCGCCACGATATTGAGCAACCACGCTCCTACCTCGGTGAGGGTCGTGAATACGGGGGTAATCCAGGGATGTGTCGCCGCCATTTTACTCAGATGCATGCCGAGACGGGACACCAGCCGATACAGCACCAGCTCGAAAAACGACGCCAACAGCACGAGCTTGACGGTGTATTCGAACAGGGGACCGAAATCGCCGATTTGTCCTATCAGGCGATCGCCGATTGCCGCCGCTTTCACCACGGACGAGCCCTCCACCACCGGGCATTATATCTGTCGGGGAAAAACCCGGTCAACGCGTCCAACCTATGACGCAATGGGCTGGGGCGCCGTCTCCTTGGCCTTGCCGATATACAGCAACCCGTCGGCCATCGAATAGTTGAACGGCAACTCGCAGACGACCTCGCTGATCCGTTCATACACATACTGGTACAAGCGTTCGGACTGATCCGGCGTCATGCCGCCCTGGACTTCGTAGAAAAACCCGAGACTGAGATCCTCCGCCGAGGGACGCATGATGCGCCGGATGCCGTACTCTGCCGGATTGCTCATGATCGGCGCCTCTTTTTCCAGATCGAACAGGCAGGGCTGGCAGGAAAATCCGAGCGAGTCGTGGAGTTTCTTGTTCTCCACAATGAAGTTCATGGTGTCGAGGGCTTCTGCTTCCGTCTCCGTGGGGAACCCCACGATGATGTAGCAGTGCACCGCGATGCCGAGGTCAACGCAGTCGTCGGCAATGCGCCGGACCCATTCCTGCTTGATGCCCTTTTTCATCAAGTCCATCACGCGCTGGTTAAACGACTCCAACCCAAAGACGATCTTCAAACAGCCGGCATCCCGCATCGACGTCAGCAACTCGCGCGAGAGGTTCTTTTCGAACCGCATCTCGCAGGTCCACTTCACGTCGAGCCGCTTCTCACGCATCTGTTGGCACAGCCGTTTCGTCGGCGCCAATGCGAAGCATTCGTCGGTGAAGAAGAAGTGCCGCGCGCCGTACCGTTGCGTGAGCCATTCCAGTTCTTCGATCGTGCGCCCCGGATCTTTCTGCCGGAAGTTCTGATGGTCGAGCGTGAGCGCGCAGAACGCGCAATCCTTGTAATAGCACCCGCGGGAAAATTGAATCGGCAGCACCGGTTCCGGCGACAAGTATCGATCCAGCGGGAATCCGTCGTAGTTCGGCGCCGGCAATTGATTCACGTTCTCTGAATAAAACGGCTGGTTGACCGTGATCTTCCCGTTCTGCCGATAGATCAAGTTGGGCACCTTGCTGTAGTCTTTCTTGCCGGCCAGCTGGTTCACCAACTCCAGCAGCGCGGTCTCTCCTTCGAACACGATGATGTCATCGGTCAGGTCAAAGAGATTCGGGCACCGTCTGACATTGTCGACAAGCCGCGTAAAAATACTCCCGCCGATTGTGACGTGCAGATCCGGCGCGGCTTCTTTGATCAACTTACACAAGGTCAGGCCAGGAATGATCTGCGACGTCGCAGTGATCGAGACGCCAATCAGATCCGGACGGCCGTTGATGATCGAGGGAATGAACAGTTCGCGCAAGAGGCTGCGATAGGGGTTTTGCGCCTCGTCACTGACGACTTTCATCAAATCCTTCGACGAATAGATCGAGTAGCTGCTGAACTGATTGTCAACGACGGTCAACCTGGTCGGGAAATAGATCGATGACACCAATTCGAGCCACTTGTCGATCATGAACAGGCTCGCACGATAGGCATCCAGATCGTAGAACTCCTCGCCGCGCAAGGTCTCCTTGGCCAGCTCGACCCGGTCGAACAAGTATGAGAACCGGTCGAGCGAATCGGTGACTTTGACATAGTGCTCCCGACTCCCATGCCCGGACACCCCCGACTGAGTCCGCTCCAACTCCTTCTGCTTGTCGAGCAACTGCTGATGCACCCGCGCTCCATAAGACCTGGTCAGCATGCCGTCCAACAGCTCGATGCCGAGATCCCGTTGGGAGACATTCGAGACGCCTCCTTGCCTGAGAAACCCCGTCAAGGAGGGCAAACTCAAATAAGGCTGTGACGGGTGCCAGGTGGGCGGAAACAGCAGAGACACTTTCATAGCGATATGAATCCGGTTATGACGACAAACCAGCGAGTTTCAAGCACAAATCCCTCTGCGTTATACCTTCCTCTCTTCTTGAAAAGCAACCTCGTCGCCCCCCTTGAGAACGCAATAAAAAAGAAGAGCCCCAGACCCTATCGCCGCTTGTCAGCGGCGCGGTCCGAGGCCCTTCTGTGACTCGATGCGTTTACTCGTCCCTGTCCGGCACACTCCCTACAGCTTGAGCGTAAACCAGGTGGACAGCGACTTCATCCCGTTGCGCTCGATGTTGCCACCGTCCCACACGGCAAACGCGATCGGAATAGACGCACCCGCCTTGAATTGCGTGTCGTTGGCATCGCCGCTTTCCAGCGTCCGCTTCACGACTACGCGCCAGGTCGGGCCGGTGTACCCGCCACCCTTGACGGAGCCGGACGGCTCCCAGACGCCATTCCCGATCACATCCTGATGTGCCTGGGTGGTCAGCGTGCTGAAGCCGTTGGCGTTCAGATCTTCCACCGAACTTACCCGTAGCGTCGGATCGGACATGATATTCCCGGACCAAATGCCGGGATTGAAGGGTCCCAGGCTCCGGCCGATCCGGTCAGGATAGGTCACGCCGCCAGCCGGTTCTTCATAGTAGTAATCCCAGAAGATGCCGGGATATTGATCGTCCACATCCCAGATTCCCGCACTGTCCTTCCCGATGTCCTTTTGCCATTCCGCATTCCACCGCCAAATGTTGGTGGTGCCTCCGGACTGCCCCATGCACTGGAACGGTGGCGCGCCGGCGACATTGACCGGGAACATCACGGCGACCTGGTCCCGGAAGTCTTGCGGGCCGATCGTCGTATCATTCTTGGTCTGGTCGATCCACTCCAGACGCAACCCGATTTCTTTCCCGTTCGTCATGGCCTTCACGAACACCGACTGCACCGAGATGTTCGGATGCATCGGGGTGGTGATCAGCTGACCGCTCAGCGGGACCACGACGCCCGGCACGCTCTCCCACACCGGGTTGGCACCGTCCATCGGGATCGGGCCCTTGACCGCCTTGGCTGGGATTGTGACCGGCTGGCTGACAGCCAGCGGAACCTGCCCCACAGTCAGCATCGCGCCGACTGCCAGGACAGAGAGCAGAATGGCAAACACCAATCCTTTATTGGTCGTCTGCATTACACGCATATGAGTCATCCCTCCTCTCTAAACAAGTGTTGCAGGCCTTGAATCCAATGCTGTCTGGTCCGGGACGGGCGGCCGACGCTTAGGCGGTCCCGACCGGCCCCTTCTCTTCCTTGTCCTTGCCCTTTTCCTTCGCATCCATAAAAGACTGGGCCCCCACCTCGTTCAACAGCAAGCTCAATTCGTTCCCTTGATCCTGCGCACCACACTCATAGGTCTGACCTTCGGGCGCATTGAAGGTCGCCGGCCGATAATCGGTTTCGGTATAGGGCTGGGGGGCGACGCCCAAGTAGGCCGCCTCGAACTCCATCCACTCTGCCGTCATATCGGCCACCAGTTTGAAGAGACCGGAATCCGCTTTCTTGGCCAACATCCGGCAAAACAGCGGCACCCAACGGCCGATGTGATTCTTGACGAATTTTTTTTGGGCATCCACGACAATCTGCGTCTTTTCCGCACCGTCGTGGCATCGCGAGAAGGACTCTTTATACGCGAGAAAATGCATGAACTCGAATTCGACGCTGAGATGATCCAATCGCTCGTGAATGTCTTTGGAGAGCTCCACGCCGAACGCCTTGTAGAAGCCGGCGATATCGCCCATCACATGCGACTGGGCGAACACGTGATCGTTGCCGAACAACGTTTCGTAGGGCGGACAATCGAGGGTGATGACGTTGCTGAACACACGGCGATGTTCCGACTGCAAGTCACTGAGTTGCCAATTGGAACATTCTGAGGCAACCAGCACTTCGGCAAGATCCACATGTTTCCTGAGCACATCCAGCTTCTGCGCTGCGCGTTCTCCCCCCTGGCCGTCCAACATCGTCTTCAACGTATCCAGTGCCGCGCGACCATCTTCGACGAATTCACCCGACCTGAGGTAATCGAGAAACTCCTCGTCTTCGGGATACAGGAGGCTCCAGGAAATCAGCAAATAGAGTTTGCTGCGGTTAAGGGCCCGTTCGACCGCGGGGGAATCTTTCAGGACGGTAGGAACCGGTATGACGGCAGCGGGGGCTGCAACAGCGTTCGGCACCGGCTGGTTACTGGCCATCACATGATCCTCGGCATGCCACGCCCGGTGAATCTTTGCCGCGCCGGCTGAACCCAGGGGATGTCCTTTGACAAACCCCTCCCGTCCGGCGAAGCAGTGGTATGTATATGAAATGACTCAGGCAAAGTCAAGGGTGAACTGCATCCCCGATCGGGCTTTGAGCCTGTATCGTTCATGGTTGCCCTACGAGACCCCCTTCAAGCAATCCGCGCGGCTGGACACGAATCGCCACGTGATCGTTCACGGTCTTGCACACCATCTCGCAGATTCCGCATCCGACGCACGTTTCCGCCACAATCGTCAACTGCATCAACTCAAAATCCATCGCAAGCGCATGCGTCGGGCATTTCGAGACACAGGCATGGCAGCCTTGTCCTGCTGTGCAGAGCCGGTGGGATATGACCGCCGTTCCCATCCGCACATCAGTCACACCGCCGACCGGCTCTAACGCCCCTGTCGCACAGGATGCGATACAGGGTAAGTCCTCGCACAGCAGGCAGGGCGATCGGTCGGCGAAGATCACCGGGGTCCCGTCCTGTTCATGGAGGCGAATCGCACCCGGTGGACAGGCTTTGATGCAATCGCCGCATATCGTGCACCGCTCCAGGAAGACCGACTCCGCGACGGCACCGGGCGGGCGCAACCAATCGACGCGGACCGGCGGCGGGGCCGGTGATCGAACTGCATCGGCTTCTTTGGAAAACTCGAGCGCGGCCTTCGCCATCGAGCGGGCAGAATCCGTGATGAACCGGCGCCGGCCATATGGGGGATCAGTTGGCATGGTTGTGCAGTTTCGAGTTTCGCGTTTCGTGTTATATCCGCCTCTGACAAACCCGCAACCCGAAACTCGGAACTCCTAGTTCATACGCATCATGCCCCGTTGTCATTACATGACTCCATCGGCACGGAGCTTATACACCTCCACACACCGGTCGCAGGCGCCAAACTCCACATCCCATCCCGGATGATTCTCGCGGATAAAATCGAGCACGTAGGGTTCGATCTTGTTCACCATATCTTCGACCCAGGAATAGGTAGGGAAACGGCACAGCGGGCAGGGGAAACCCGGCATGAGCATGATCTTGTTTTCGCTCTCCGGCACCTCGCCGCCCTCGACCTCGACGGCGCGGTCCAGCACACGGAGCGTGTCGGTCGCCATTTCAATCAACTCCGAATGGGTGAAATACGACGTCTGCCAGAGGCCCTCGAATACCGATTTCAATTGGAGCGGTGGGATCTTGCGATACCAGGAGCGGAATTCCTTGAACCGCGCCTCTTTACTCAACATCGGCTCTTGACCGATGGCCACCAGCCGGCTGTCCACACTCAAGCTCCAGAGTACCCGGTAGCGCTGTAAAATCAGCGTTTCTTCGCCGGGATTCTGCCCCACTTTCGTATCCGGATCGTACCCGAACAACGGATCGATCATGTCGGAGATGTGCATCAGCTCATGGCGGCAATAGCGGGTCAGCGCCGGGTCGTAGAACCGTCTCGGAATCAGCTTGATCCCGACCCCTTTCATCCCCTTGTCCTCGAAGGCGCGCGCCAAATCTTTTTCGACCGCCCCCCACTTGCGCAGAATATCGACCCCTTCCTGATCTTCTTTCAACACACCTTTGACCAGCACGATCCCGACCTTTTCCTTCAACAGCGGATACTCATTGAACGAATCGCGGATGATGTCCGAGAACCCCCAGATGCCGAAGAGATATTGATACAGCTTTTTGAATTCCCCTTCCCGGTCTTCGAGCATGAATTTCTCGTAGATCGGGTCGGCGTGTTCATGAAACTCCTTGTAATAGGTAGGATCTCCCTCCCGCTCCGTTTTCTCGATGAAGGAATCGATGACTTCCTGAAGCAATGCCGGCTGAAACCTGATTTCCATGACGCTCCTCGATCAATGGGAGTGACGACCGCGGGGACCGCCCCGAGATGAACCGGCGATCTTTTTTGGCTGTACGAGTCGGCTTGACGCTTCGACGCTGTCTTTGAAAAGGCTCAGCGTCAACCCTGAGCACATCCCTTCTTACACATGAGGCGGTCGAAGGGTTGACTTGCCTACGGAGCATCTCTTACGATCCCGGAGGCACCGTGAAATTATACCGGCCCTGCCGATTGGCAATCAAGGACCTGGGACGCTGGAACCTGCATGAGCGAACGCACGATGACACCACCTCTGTCGGACGCACTGTCCGGATCGTCGGCCGGCGCCGTGCCGCACCCTCCGATCGATTTCCTGGACCATTGGAGCCGCGACTGCCGTGAAGTCCGCACGTTTCGTGGACATTCCCACGGCATCTGGGCCGTCGCGTTCTCACCCGACGGGTTGACCCTCGCCAGCGGCGGCGCCGAACGTCTCGTCCGCATGTGGGACATTGAAACCGGACGTCTCTTGAGATCCCTGCGCGGCCATACCAACGATATTCGCGCCATCGTGTTCACGCCGGACGGGCAAACCCTCGCCACCGGCAGCGAAGACCGCACCATCCGTTTGTGGAACGGCAAGACCGGCGAGCCGACAAAGTTGCTCTTCACACGTTACGATCACAATGTGTGCAGTCTGTCGCTGTCGCCCGATGGATTGATGCTCGCGCGCGGCAGCCACAACAAGGATATCAAGATCTGGGAGGTCACGACCGGCACCGAGCTGATGACACTGCTCGGCAAGGACGAATACGACCACCATTGGTCCGTCTGCGTCGCGTTTTCACCGGACGGCATCCATCTGGCCAGTGGGACCGACATCGGCAAAATCAAGATTTGGGAAGTGCTGCCGAGCGGGGAAGAAAAGATGCTCCACGACGGGCACTGGCGGCGGGGCGTCGAGGATTCCACCGAAACGCGCGGCTACTTCATCGAGGACGACGGTGGATTCCAAAAGCCGATGGACTACTGGATCGGCGCCATGACCTTCACCCCGGACGCCAAAACGCTGATCACCGGCAGCCGGGACAAAACCATTAAGCTCTTCGAGATGCCCCAGTGTGTGGAAAAGAAAGCCCTCACCGGCCACCAGGGCTGGATCCGCAGTCTCGCTGTCTCTCCGGATGGAAAAATCTTGGTCAGCGCCAGCGATGATCAGACCATCAAGTTCTGGGATCTCGCCACCGGCCGCAATTTCAGAACCCTCAAGGGCCACACCGGCGGCGTCCGCTGCGTGGCCTTTTCACCAGACGGACGCCGCCTCGCCAGCGCCTCCTGGGACCGGACCATCAAGCTCTGGGAAGGCGGGTTACACGCGGAACAATAACCGGTTCCTCCCCCACCGCTCAATTCGGCGCGATTTCGTAGACCAGCGTCACCGTCGCCTCAACTTTCAGTTCTCCAGAAGAGATCGGCGCGCCCCCTGCGCTCGACTCCATGGCCATGCGTGCCATCGCCACCGCAGGCCTGACGACATGGCCCCCTTCGTTGACCGACAACACCCGCACAAGTTTGACGCGCAGCGCCTCGCTCAGCACGGCCGCTTTCTCGCGCACCTTGTCGGCAGCCTGTTTCAATGCACTCAGCCGCACCGCTTGTTCATCGCGCAACCCCCAATGCAACCCGTGAAAGGTGTTTGCCCCGGCCTTCAAGACTTCCTCGATCACCGTACCAACCTTGTCGAGGGCGCGAATTTCCACCGTCAGCATATTACTGACGACGTAGCCGACAATTTCCGGAGAAGCAGGCGAGGCATCGGTGGGACGGTTGGATGGCGGGCGATATTGCGGTGACACCGTAAAGGACGAGGTCTGAATGCGCTCCCTGTCGATCTGCAAATCCCTGAGCTGCTCCATCACTTTACTCATGATGGAGTTGTTCCGCCTCTGCGCCTCAGCGAGCGATTTGCCGGCGGTCTCTAAGCCGAAGGTCACAAACGCGGTATCCGGAGCGTGTGGAACCATCCCCGTTTCGCTGACCGTGAGGGTCGGTGTCTCAGACTTGACTTCATCATGCGCCCACGATGCAACCGGATATCCCAGCAGCACCAGCAACCAAACGATCAACATACTCGATCTCCTTTTTTCGACAACGCTGTTGCCTACCGTTGTCCTTCTCGTCCGACCAGCTCTCGGAAGGCGTATTATTCTCCTGACTTGCGCCTGAGAAATTTCTCCAGTCGGCTTCCCGGTTGCGTGATCCCGTTGGAAAGATGGAGAGCTCCACAATATCAATCAATTGCAAGATGTCGACTCTGGCATGAAAAAACTCTGCCCCCATCTTCTGTGGATAAGTCTGTGAGCAACTCCATCGCGCCTCGCAAAAGAGCAAGGATTCAACGGCCATTATTGCAAACTGCCCACTTTTTGAGCGTCCGCTTTCGACGATGGCTGCCACCATATATGGTAGGCCATCCGAGCTTTTTCATATTTTTTACGCATTCGTAGGAGAAATTGGGTTGACAGCTGCGAATCGTCGCTATTGGAGCACACTTCGTGCTGACCGACACTGAAACTATCCACAGCCATTATGGTTTTCTGGTGACCGCACCCCGATTCGCTGACCTGGAGCGAGGCTTTGAATCTGTCAAGAGTTGAGCAGAAAAGTTTTTGCTGCGACTCGGTTCCAAGACCAGAAGAAAATCATTCACTTGCTAAAAACTCACTCGCGCTGAACCAGACAAATTTATTTTTTCCGGTAGACGTTCAGTCCCACCTTCTCCTGGCGATTCGGGATTGTCACATTTCCTTCCGTCGAAGCAACGATGATGGTTTTGCCCGAGGCCGACGGCCCGAATTCCTTGGTTAAATCGACTTTAATCGTCAGCATCGTCCCCTCGACGGTCATTTCAACGTTCTTCATGATCGGTCCCTTTCAGTGCTGCGCGATCACCGTTTTGTTTCTCAACCGTTTGCACCGCGCTTCAATCGTTCGAGCAGTTGATCCAGGTGTTCGCGGTGAGGCGATTCCACCGAAATGAATCCCACCCCCACAAGATTGGGCCGGTTCCAGCGTATTCCCGCGCGCGCGATGAGAATCGGGGACACCTCACCGGCAATGTCAAGACGCAGCGAGATCTGCATCCCGGCATAAACCTGCGCGTTTGTCTCGATCCGACAGCCGCCCTTCGAGAAATCCACGATCGTACCAGCCCATTCATTTCGAGAAGAGCCGGATAGGACACTTTGAAACCTCACTGGAAAACGCCGGTACCGGCGAAGATCCATGGCTCGCCCTTTCAGTACCCTCGTCCGGTGCTGCCCCCGCGCCCCATCCGGTCGAGCGGCAACGCTTCGTATCGCTGCTTCACATCAGGATGTTCGTTGAGATAGCGTTTCACTGCCGCGTCATCGGCGAAGATGTCCCGGCTTCGCCCACGATAGTCCTCCAGCGTCAGGCCGTGCTTCGACAACAGCGCCGTCAGTTTCGCATTGATGTCCGCCCCCATCGCTTTTATCTGTTCCTGTGACGGCCGCTGCCCTTCGCCGAATCGCTCGCCTCCCTGGAAGTAATTCATCATCATCTCACCGATTTCAATACGCGCCTTCACGAATTTCTCCACCTCGGCCGGTTCCGCCGCCAAGCCAACACCGGCGAACAGGACAATGCCCGATACGACGCTGATAAAAAGCCGCGCCTGTTGCATCTTCAAAATCCCCTTTCCACGATAGAAATACGCCCTCTCCATTTGTAACAACCCGGCTATCATATCATCCTGAATGGCAACTTGCAGGCTGAGAATCCCCCGTCCCGCGGAGTCTCAGACTGCGGAGCGGGAAGGTCTGCCCACCGCAGAAAGGGAGAGCCCCACAATTGTGACCGCGCAAAACACTGCGCCGGCATAAAAGGTGAATGAAGCACCTAGCCAATCCCATAGAAGTCCCGCCACCACACTAGCCGCCAACATCGCCACTCCGCAGGCGAGATTGAAGAATCCATAGGCCGTTCCTCGCAAGTCTTCCGGCGCATGGTCGGCCACCATGGCGGCCAGCAAGCCTTGCGTCATTCCCATATGCAGCCCCCAGAGCCCCACGCCGACGACCACGATGCCCCAGTGCTCGGCCACAGCCAGTACGACATCCGCCGCGATGAGCATCAACACCCCCCACCCGAGCAGCGTACCGTGGCTCAGTCGATCAGCCAACCTGCCAAACGGATACGCCGTTACCGCATACACGAGATTCATGGCGACCATGACGAGCGGCGCAAGCGCAATCGACATGCCAACCTGTTGGGCGCGCAGGATAAGAAAGGCCTCACTGAATCGGGCCAGGGTGAACACTGCTCCGATACCAACGACCCACCAATAGGCTCGGCTCAGTCTGGCAAGATTCTTCGAGGTAATTGGGTTCATCCCCTTAAGAACCTTGCTCGCTGCGGGCTCCTGTACGCCGAATTGCAGCAGTGCGACGGCCATCAGCCCCGGCACAACGGCGATCCAAAAGACTGCCCGAAAATCATCAGCCCAAATCAGCATCAATGCCACGGCCAGCAAAGGACCCAGAAAGGCACCGATGGTATCCAGCGATTGACGTAATCCAAATGCGGCTCCTCGCAGCCGGGGAGGTGTGATGTCGGCGACCAGCGCATCACGCGGCGCACCGCGCAAGCCTTTTCCCGCTCGATCAACCAGACGCGCGGTCACCACCAGCTCCAGGCTTGAAGCCATGGCGAATAGGGGCTTGGCCAATGCACCCAACGAGTAGCCGAAGAGGGCCAGAGGCTTTCGTCGTCCCAGATAGTCGCTGAGGGCGCCAGAAAAGACCTTAACCACCAAGGCAACGGATTCAGCGAGCCCTTCCACGATGCCGACGGCAATGGCGCCGGTGCCGAGCACCGTGACCATGAACAACGGCAGCAGGCCATGGATCATCTCCGACGAGACGTCCATCAAGAGGCTAACAAACCCCAGCGCCCAGACGCCCGACGGGATCTGACCAGATCGTTGATCTGAATGGGACGTGAGAAAGAGGGGCTTCACCGCCGCCTTATTCTACCGATCGGCCCTGTAGAAACAGGCTTTGCTCCAGAGTGCGGAAGAACTGCTGGTACGGCACCGGATCTTCGACCGCGCGCAGGTAATACTGGACACTGGTACGCACGACGAGTTGGGCATCGTTGCGCTTTCTGACAGTTGCCGTAAACCGTACAAGGTTGCTCCGGTGATGGAACGGCCCCCATGTGCGGTAATTGCGAGTGAGCACAAGCAGCGCGTCAGGCCGATACAGCAAATAGCTCAGGTCAACGCCATAGATTTGTTCGTTCTCAACATATTTTTTCCCGGACACGACACCCAGGTCTTCGTCGAGTACCTCTACCTTGAAATCCAAGTCTTGCATGGTAGAGACAATCGCGGCGAGCATTCGCCGCCGGTCCGTGGTGTCAAAGGCCCTTGATTGGGCGGCGCGGAGCTTGACTTGGCTTTCGTCGGAGAGCCAGATCTGCTCACGCGAGTCCCACTGGTTGTCATGCCGCAATTCGTAGGGCATTGGGCAGCCTTGCAACAGCAGACAGAGTAGCCCACCGAGCGCGAGCCCCAGGCGGCTCCTCATTCCGGGAACCAGCCGATCATATCTCTCTTGAGTCACCACAGCGGCTCTTGCCGGATCATTGCTTGCCAACAAATAATGATCGCTCCAGCGTGGCAAAGAAATTCTGATAGACCTTGGGATCGTCGATGGGCTTGTTGTTATAGATGGCGTTGGCTCGGATCGTCATCCGTCCTTCGGCTTCGGGCCGAACGGTGACGGTCACCCCCACGACATCGTAGAAGTTCGGTTCGGCAAAGCGCGCAGCCGTGACCAACCCCAAGGACTCATTGGCCCTTTCGATGATGAAGCCCAAGTCCTGCAAGGCGGCGATCACGCCGCGCATGGCTGCCTGCCGCTCTTTCACATCGAAGGAGCGGGTTTGTACGCTCCGAATCTTCAGTTGTGCTTCGGTCGGCGCGAGCAGATCAGGACTGGGCTGCGGGGCGGCACAACCTTGCGCAACGGCCAACAAGGCAGCGACAACCATTCCGATTACATTCCGTTGCGTCATAATTGCCTCACGTTCAGAGTGCGAACGGCTCCAGAAACACGGCTTTCGACAGTTTGGCGAAGAAGGTCTGATACAAGACAGGGTCGCGTAACATTTCCATCCGCTGTTCACCCGGCGGGACGCTCTGGTTGCCAACCGCCCCATCCCCTTTCCAAATGACGCGGTAAAACACGACCCTGACTTCCTGGCGTGTGGCCTCAGAGTTGACAGGCTTGGTGACCAGCGTGGCAGCGATTTTCTGGTGCAGGTCTACGGGAAGGATGATCAGAGGTCCGCCGAAGGCACTGGCACCACTGCTCAGGAGAAAGACGAGGAAGCGGGTGATGTCCTGACCATATTCGCGGGCGCTTCGTTCTTTCGTTGCCCGCAAGAAGCCCACCTCCCGCACACTTTCCTCGACCTGAAACCCCAAATCTTGCAGGACGGCTGACGACGCGGACAGCAGCTCGGCTTCGTCTCTTGTTTCGAACCCGCGGGTCTGCATAGCCCGGTTGGCGGCGCTCTCAGCTTTCAGCTGGAACAATTCGTCCGGTTGTGTGCGACTAACACACCCCGCGATCTGAGTCGCAAGAGCCAGGCACCCCGCAGCCGCGATCAATGGCCGCATCGCCCAGCCCAGGCCTCGACTAGAACTGTGTGGCGTTGTAGGCAAAGTCGCGGACCTTCTTGTCCTCGTCATACTTGATGATGATGGTCAGGGTGCGCTGCCGCTGCGAACTGGAACTGTCGCGTGCGGCGGCACCGAGGATGATGATCCCAGCAAAGGATGACCTGGACGTGTCAACCCGATCGGTGGACACCTTGTCATAGATCCACACCTCGCGTCGCTTCTCATCCGTCGTGACGATGTTGGGACTGCCGAGCAGTTCCGCGACCTGAGACGCCGGCATCCCGACTTTGACCTCACCCTGCACTTTCCCGACAGTCAGCCGATCTTCTTTGATTTCGGCCTGCCCGCCCACACATCCCGCGGTAGCCACCATGAGGCACACACCCACTGCAATCCATGTCTGTTTCATCGGCTTCCCTCCTCGGAAATAATCCACACTTGTGTTGATGCAGACTCTCGTCTGTAACGATACCGTTTCACGGCAAAGAACTACTCAGGATCCTTCCTCCTCCTGACCGTCGTCGTAGGGAGAGGGAATGCCGTAGCGCTTGCATTTCTCCCAGAGCGCCTTACGGGACAGCCCCAAGATTTTTGCGCCGGTCGTGCGACTGCCATCGACCCGTTCCAGCACGGAGACGATGTAGTCTTTCTCGAAAACTTCCCGTGCCTCAGCGAGCGTCGTCAACGGCCCATCGGCCTTCTTCTTGCCGCCGGTCAGGCCCTCACTGCAAAAGCCACACGACTCTTGCGGGATACCGCCGAGATAGGGACAGGACTGGAACCCGCAGAGATCCTCCGGCCGAATCGATCCCCGCTCGTGCCCGAGCGCCACTGCCCGCTCGACCATGTTGACCAACTCACGCACATTCCCTGGATAGGAATACCGGAGCAGCAGTTCGCGGGCCGGCGGAGAAAAGCCCTTCAGTTTCTTGTTGAGTTTTCCCGAGCAGGCATCGAGCACGTGCTCGGCAATTACCAGAATGTCTTCTTGTCGTTCTCTCAGCGGAGGGACGATGACTTGCACGACATTGAGCCGATAATAGAGATCCTCGCGGAACCGGCCTTGTGCCACCTCTTTGCGCAGATCTTTTTGCGTGGCGCACACCAGGCGGACGTCCGCGTCGATCGTATCATTCCCGCCTACGCGCTCAAACTTCCGCTCCTGCAAGACCCGCAGCAGTTTCACCTGAACCACCGGCGACAGTTCTCCGATTTCGTCGAGAAACAAGGTGCCCCGATGGGCCAGCTCGAAACGTCCCCGCCGCTGGCGCAGCGCACCGGTGAAGGCGCCTTTTTCGTGACCGAACAACTCGGCCTCCAGCAATGTCTCCGGCAACGCCGCACAGCTGACTTTGATCAGCGGTTGATCCCGCCGCGGGCTGTTCTGATGGACTGCGTTGGCCACCAATTCTTTGCCCGTTCCACTCTCACCCAGAATCAGTACCGTCGAATCGGTGGCCGCTACCAGCTTGATCTTGTCCAGCACTCCGCGCATTCGGCTGTTCGCCCCCAAAATGCCGTTGAAGCTGAACTTTTCCTCTAAGGTCGCTTTCAGATCCTGATTCTCTCGGCGCAAGGTGACGACGCGGGCAACCCGGTCGACGATCAACAGCAGTTCATCCATCTGAAACGGCTTGGTCAGGTAATCCACTGCGCCCAACTTCATCGCACCCACCGCGGTTTCCACCGACCCATGCGCCGTAATCACGATCACATCCGTATCCGGGGATTTGTCTTTCGCCGCTTTGAGCACGGTCAGTCCGTCGGCTCCGGGCAATCGCAGGTCGGTGATGACCAAGTCGAACGTGTGCTTCCAAATGGCCTCCACGCCTTCGGTGCCCGACCCCGCCGCGTACACATCGTAGCCTACGGCCTCCAGCGCATCCACCATCGAGAGCCGCATCAACGGCTCGTCATCCACTAAGAGGATGGACAGTCCCTTCATCATCTCTTCTCCACCAACACGCGCTCACGGGATACGGGCAGACAGAGCGTAAACGTCGTGCCCTTGCCAACTTCGCTCTCCACCAAGATCTTGCCGCCATGGCGTTCCATAATCCCGAGGTTCACGGAAAGCCCCAGCCCCGTCCCTTCCCCTTCGCCCTTCGTCGTAAAGAACGGATCGAACACGCGCGGCAACACCGAAGCAGGAATTCCCGATCCCGTATCGCTGACTTCGACCCGGCAAATGCCCTCGGCCACGGAGGTCCGGATCGTCAGCAGACCTCCGCGCTTCATGGCCTGCACGGCGTTCAAAATCAGATTCATCAAGACCTGCTCGATCATGTGGCGATCCACCATGACGTGGGGCAGACCCTGCCCCAAGCGAGTCTCCAAGGTGATGCGATTGGGCGCGAATAGATGTGTCGTCAAGACCAGCACTTGGTCGACGATCCCGTTGATGTCAGCAGGGCTGAATTCCGGCTCATGTTGCTGCGAGAAGTCGAGGAGCTGCCGCACGATCTTCTGCACTCGGCGAACGCCGTGCTCCATAGAGGCCCAATACTCCTCCTGGCGCGCCGCGGACACTCCACCCTTCCGCAAATTGTAGAGACAGTTGAGAATCCCGCCGAGCGGGTTGTTGATTTCGTGCGCCACCCCGGCAGCCAATTTCCCGATGGACGCCAGTTTCTCAGAGTTGCGGATCTGCTGCTCCAGTTTTTTCGTGTCCGTCATGTCGCGCGCAATGCCGAGCACACCGAGGATTTCCCCATCCGCTCCCTGCAGCGGCGACACGCTGACCATGACCGTGCGGACCTCACCCAGGCGGGTGACCACTTCGACTTCATAGACCTGCTTGGCGCCGATATCCAACGAACTCTTCAGCCGACGGCCTCGGTGGCGACGGGAGAGCAATGAGAGATACGGCCGTCCCAGGAGATCCTCCTTGCGGTAGCCCCAGGTGTCGACTTTGCTGTTGACGTAGGTAAATCGCTGCTCTTGGTCGAGCGTGTAGATGACATCGTTGGCGTTTTCTAGCAAATTCTCCAAATACTGTTTCGTCTGCTCGATCTCTTCGGTCCGCTCTCGGACTTTCGACTCGAGACCCTCCCGATATGACTCCAGCTGGCGCTCGAGTTTTTTCCGATCCGTAATGTCCCGGAGCTGTACCATCACCAACGTGCGATCGGCGTCTCCAACCTGAATCAGATCCATTTCGACCGATGTCTCCACCCCTCCGGCATGGCATACGGTCAATTCCTGCGTGGGAACCCGTTGGTAGGCTGCGCCGGCCTCGCGCAGCCGATCCGCAAAGGCCTGGCGGTCCTTGACCGGCACGATATCGAGCACGCTCCGTCCGATGACGCTTGCCTCTGTATACCCCAGCACCTGCTCTTCCCGTTTATTGACGGCAACAACCGTCCCATCGGCGTTGACCATAAAGACCGAGTCGGCCACCTGATCGAACAGGGCTTTGTACCGAGCCTGTGACGCGACCAGCTCGTGCGTGCGCTCCGACACCGCCTGTTCCAGTCCGGAGGTATAGCGGCGCAGCTCCTGCTCCAATCGACGACGCTCCGTCACATCACGGACAAACGCACGCGAATGAACCAGCCCCCCGTGTGCCTGATCGAACAACGCCGTGGCATGGATCTCCACATCGATCGGACAACCATCCTTCGCCAGCAGCACCGTGTCCATCGATCCCTGCCCTTGGGCGACCAACCGCTCGAGAAACTGCAGCACCACCGCTTCATTCCCGCGCGGCACCAGATCCCAGAGTTTCAGGGCCAGCATCTCGTCGAACGTATACCCCAGCTTGTCGAGACCGGTTTTATTGACATGCACGAACCGGCCTCGGCGATCCAACTGGTAGATCATCTCCGGCGAATGCTCGATGAGATCGCGGTACCGCTCCTCCAATCGCCGAACCTCCTCCATCCGCTGCTCGATTTGGCCGAACGAACGTTGAAGATTGCAGGCCATCTGGTTGAACGCCTCAGCAAGCCGCTCGATTTCATCTCCGGTTTTCAGCTCCAACCGCTGTTCCAAGCGGCCGCTCCCGATCTCCTGGACTCCGTCGTGCAACAGCCGGATAGGTTTAGCGATCCGCCTGGCCACGGCCACTCCCGTCCCACACAGCACTGCAAGCACAATCCCCCCAAACACCATGACCTTGGCCATCAACGCGCCGAGCGGCGCGAAGGTTTCCCCTGGATCTTGGCGCACCACCGTCACCCAGGTCTTGCCGCCGACGCTCCCCGGCGCAAGGCCGTCGGCGAATCGAACCGGCGCGAAACCGATCAAGGCATCCTTCCGCCCGTGCGAATCGTCGGCGGCTTCGCCCCATCCTGGCTTCAAGGATCCGAGCAGGCTGCCGAAGTCTGCCGTCAGCGTATGGGCTTCGGGAGCCAAGACCGGACACATCACCAAGGTCCCGTCTGAATTGAACAGCATGGCATGGCCGGTTGAGCCGAATGCCACTTCGGCGATCGACTGGAACAGGGTGTCGCGGCGCAGTAAAATCGTCACCGCTCCGATCACACCCTGCTGTTGGTCATCCATGATCGGCGCCGCCACAACAACGACGTGGGTTCCAAAAGCCGGTTCGAAGATCATCTCTCCGACGTAAGGCTGCCGGCTGCCCCCTTTCACCACCGCCTGCCACCAGGCGGTCTTGGCATATGAATAGTCCACTTGCGGAATGGAACTGACCACCAGCGCACCCTCGCCGTCCGTCACCAGAATCCCGACGTAATCCGATTTTCGAATTTCATGCCATCGGATCAGAAAATTGGTGACGATCCGGTTGACAAAGAGCGGAAACTCGCTGCGTTTATCGCGCTGTCCCCACCGCTGCTGCCAGTCCCTGATGATTTCCAGGATGCTGTTCTCGTCTTTGCCTTCGTAACTACGGTTCGCTTCCGAGACGGCCGTGCGGAGGAAGGGGGTGGTCGCCAGCTGCTGCGCCTCATTCATGCCGCGGGTGACATGCATTTCGATGCGGCGGGCGGCTTCGACGGCGGCTTCCTTGAAATTCGCCCCGGTCGCCTCGCGCACCGCGCGGCGTTCTTCCACGTAGATAAGAATCAGAAGGAGAGTCAGCGGAAGGAGACCGACCAGCACGATCGCCGCGATGATCTTTCGCTGGAGGCTGTGAGACCGGCTCCAGAGTGCCATAATTTCACCACGGTGATTTGCTATTTCACCACCCAGTTCAGCTGCGTTTCAAGAGCCGGCCCCCGCTTCCCGGCCAGAGCAGCAAGAGCGGGCTGGCGACGAATACGGACGAGTACGTACCGAAAATGACGCCCCAGAGCAACGCGAGCGAGAAGTCATGCAACACTTCTCCTCCCGCCAGGGTCAACGGGATCAAGACGAGCACGACCGTCAAACTCGTCACGATCGTGCGGCTCAACACCTGATTGACCGCGTTGTTGATTGTCTCTTCTTCCGTCTCGCGGCGGCGCATTTTCAGGTTTTCCCTGATTCGGTCGAATACCACGACGGTGTCGGTCAGGGAATAGCCCGCCAGCGTCAGAAGCGCCGTTACGATCAAGAGCGTGATTTCCTTGTCCAAAATGTAAAAGGCGCCGACCACGGCCAGCACGTCGTGGAACGTCGCCAGCGCGGCCGCCACGCCGAACCGTAACTCAAACCGAGCCGCGATATACATGATGATGCCGGCGAATGAGATGACAATGGCAATCAGCGCATCCTCTTGAAGTTTCTTGCCGATCGTCGGACCGATCTCGGTGGTGGAGTCGACCACGAATTTGTTGTTCGGAAATTCCTTCGCGAAGACCCCTACGACCCGTTCCGCCGTTTTTTCTTCGATCGTGGTCGACGCCTTCACACGAATGAGCAGCTTATTGTCCTGCCCAAATTCCTGAAGCTCAGCATCGCCGACTCCGTTCGATTCGAGGGCCTTGCGTGCGTCGTCGATGCGAACCGCCTGGTCGAATTTCAGTTGCACGGCTGTGCCACCCGCGAAATCGATGCCGAGATTGGCCGAGCCCCGCGCGATCTGAACCAGGGCAATCAGCCCGAGCACCACCATGACGCCGGAAAAAGCGAAGGCAATCTTGCGCTTGCCCATGAAATCGATGTTGGTCTTTCCGAGAATCTCTAACATGCGTACTCCTCAATTTGCAGCCGACAAGCGGGCAAGCTGACAGGTCTCATGATCTTGCTCGCTTGCTTGTCAGCCTGTCTCCTGTCCGCCATCGCCTAAATGCTCAATGTCTCCACCTTATGCCGCTGATTCGACAGATCGAAAATCACCTTGGTCCCCACCAGCGCCGTGAACAGGTTGATCGTGATTCCCAAACAGAGCGTCACGGCAAACCCCTTGATCGGCCCGGTTCCGAACAGAAACAGGGCCACGCCGGTGATCAGCGTGGTCACGTGCGAGTCGATGATCGTCAGCAAGGCCTTGTCGTAGCCTCCATCGATCGCCGTGCGGACGGTCTTGCCATTCCGCAGCTCTTCACGAATACGTTCGAAGATCAGCACGTTCGAGTCGACCCCCATGCCGATGGTGAGCACGATGCCGGCAATGCCAGGCAGCGTCAAGGTCGCGGTTAACGCCGACAGCGCACCCATGAGGCAGAGCAAGTTCAAGATCAGCGCGAAATCCGCGATTGCTCCCGACAGGCGGTAATACACCATCATGAAGATCACCACCATCACGCCGGCGAAAAGCGTCGCCCGAACACCTTTATCGATCGAATCTTGCCCGAGCGAAGGACCGACGGTCAGATCTTGCACAATCTTCAGCGGCGCCGGCAACGCGCCGGCCCGCAACACAATCGCGAGATCGTTGGCTTCCTGGGTCGTGAAGGTTCCTGTGATCTGCGCACGCCCTCCAGATATCCGTTCTTGAATGACCGGGGCGGAGTAAATGGTGTTATCGAGAACCACTGCCATGCGTTTCTTGACGTTTTCCCCAGTGATTCGTTCAAACTCTTGTCCTCCCCGAGAGTCGAAGGTAATCGAAACATAGGGATCGTTGAATTGGCCGATCGAGACCCTGGCATCGCTCAGCACATCGCCGGTCAACATCACACGTTTCTTGACGAGATATGGGATGCGGTATTCTCGGCCGGTATCCTTGTCGACCGCCCGCTCAAACAGGATCTGGTCTCCTTCGGGCAGCTTGCTCTCAAACTGCTGGAGGATCTCGGCCTCCTTGTCCTTGGGAATACGGGCCGGCAAATCGACCCGCATCTGATTATCTTCGTCCAGCATCTTGAACTCGAGGAGCGCCGTTTCCTTGATGAGGTCTTTCGCACGCTTCGGCTCCTTGACGCCGGGCAGCTGCACCACGATTTGGTTTAACCCCTGCCGCTGCACCACCGGCTCTGCCACCCCGAACTGGTCGATACGGTTTCGGATTGTCTCCAGCGCTTGGTTGATGGCCGAATCCTTGATACGCTTGGACTCCGCGTCGCGGAGTTCCCATACCAACGACGTCGCGGATCCGGCCGATTCCCGTTCCGTGAACGTTGGATAGTCATCAATCAACTTCTGAATCTGTGCCTTCAGATCCGCGTTCTGAAATTGAATCGTAATGACCTCCGGTCCGGTGCGTTTGACCGATTCGACCGGAATCTTCTTGTCGACCAGCTGGTCCTGGAGCGCCGTCACGGTGCGATCGACCGCGATCTCCACGGCGCGCGCTTCCTCGACTTCCATCACCATATGGATGCCGCCCTGGAGGTCCAATCCCAGCGTAATCCCCTTATTAGGAAGCACCGCCTTTGCCCAACCAGGTAGCGCTTGATACGCCGGTTGGTACGACGGCAGGAAGCTTACCAGCGAGACCACCACCAGCAGCACCACCAACAACAACCGCCCGCGGACTTTCTTCATATCGTCTTCAACCCCTCTGTTGCACGCAGACTATGCGTCCTTATCCTTATCCTCATCGTCTCCCCGGAGCCGGGCGATGTTTTCCCGCTGCATCTTGATTTTGACATTGTCGGCGATCTGCACCGTCACCGTGTCCTTTCCAAGATTGGTGACAGTTCCCCAAATACCCGACGTGGTCACAATCTTGTCGCCTTTCTTCACCGCATCCACCACCGCCTTTTGATCTTTCTGCCTCTTTTGTTGCGGACGAATCACCAGAAAATAGAAGATGATAAAAATCAAGGCGAACGGGATTAACGACAGCAGCCCGCCCGCTCCCGATCCCGACGATCCCCCACCCGTCCCCTGAGCCCACGCTACGGATTCCATCAGCATCGAACAGTTCCCCCTCTTTGTTAGAGATCGTGCACCGTCTCGGCATCGCCCTCGGCGGAGACCGTGGCGTCGGATCCTTCCCGCGCGTGAGCGCGATAAAATGCTTCTCGGAATGCCTCGAACGTGCCGTGCGCGATGGCGGCCCGAATCCGGCGCATGAGGTCCGAAAAATACCAGAGGTTGTGCACCGTATTGAGCCGTGACGCCAGCATGTCCTTGACCATGAACAGATGATGCAGGTAGGCCCGTGAGTATCGTCGGCAGACCGGACATCCACAGTCCGGATCAATCGGCCTTTCGTCACGGGCATACTGCGCCTGTTTGATGACGACCCGCCCTCCTGCGGCAAACAACGAGCCGGTCCGGCCGTGCCGGGAGGGTACCACACAGTCGAACAAGTCGATCCCGCGCGCGACGCCTTCGATCAAATCCTCCGGATGTCCGACCCCCATGAGGTAGCGCGGCTTGTTGTCCGGCAATTCTGGCACCGTCACATTGAGCATCGCATGCATGTCGGCCTTGCTCTCCCCCACGGACAAACCGCCGACCGCGTAACCCTCGAACCCCAGTGCCGTCACATCCCGTGCCGACTGCACGCGCAAGTCCTGATCCAACCCGCCTTGGACGATGCCGAAGAGCGCCTGGTCCGTCCTCCGCCGGCTGGCCTGGCACCGTTCCGCCCACAGTGTGGTGCGCCGCACACTGTCCTGAACCGCCTCCCGGCTCGCAGGCAACGCGACACATTCATCGAACGCCATGATGATGTCGGCCCCCAGCGCTTCCTGAATCTCGACGGCTGTCTCCGGCGTAATGAAATGGGTCGAGCCGTCGAGGTGGGACTGAAACGTCACCCCCTCATCCGTCACCGTGCGCAGCTTGGCCAGGCTGAAGACTTGAAATCCGCCGCTGTCCGTGAGAATCGCCCCGGGCCAACCGGTGAATTCGTGCAGCCCCCCCAGTTCAGCTACAAGTTTGTGCCCTGGACGGAGAGACAAATGATAGGCATTATTCAGCATCAACCGAAATCCCAGGCTCGATAACTCCTCCGGCTCAAGACCCTTCACCGGCCCCAAGGAGCCGACCGGCATGAAGGCGGGCGTCTCGATTACCGCACGGGCGGTGCGGAGCCGGCCGAGGCGGGCTGAGGTCCGCGCATCACGCTGCCGAAGCTGGTACCCGATCATGATTCGTGTGCCATTCTCATCTACATCTTCTCAGGAGCTGAAATTCCGAGCACGGCCAAGCCGTTGTGGATGACCTGCTGCACCCCCCGCATCAAGACAAGGCGCGCGGCGGTTTTGTCCGGCGTCAGTTCTTCAGTCGGTCCCGCGTCGCTCTGCTCCTGGTCACCCATCGCGGGCAGGATCCGATGCTTGTTGTAAAACGTATGCAGCAGTGCCGCCAATTGCTGGAGATAGTATGTGATCCGGTGCGGCTCGAACGCGGCTGCGCTTGTCTGCAGGATTTCAGGAAATGCCGAGAGTTTTCTGATCAGGCCGAGCTCGTCGGGATCCGTCAAGACCGAAAGATCCGCCTCGATTGCCAATGGGCGTGGGATTCCCCGTTCGGCGGCCACACGCCACAGGCTGCATATTCTAGCATGGGCATATTGCACGTAATACACGGGATTGTCGGCGGAGCGCTGGGTGGCCAACTCCAAATCAAAATCGAGATGGGTCCGCGAATCGCGCATCAAGAAAAAGAACTTCGCGGCATCGGCCCCGACTTCATCGATGACTTCCCGCATCGTGATGAACGATCCGGTCCGCTTCGACATCTTCACTTCGACGCCGCCCCTCAGCAGCTTCACGAGCTGAACCAGCACCACATGCAGACGCTCTTTCGGGTGGCCGTAGGCCTGCATGACGGCTTGCATACGGGGAATATAGCCATGGTGATCTGCACCCCAGACGTCGATCAGAAGATCGTAGCCGCGTCGGAGTTTGTCGCGATGATACGCAATGTCGGCCGCCAGGTACGTGTATTCGCCGTCCTGTTTCTTGACGACACGGTCTTTCTCGTCGCCGAACGCCGACGACCGAAACCAGAGCGCGCCGTCTTGCTCCAACAGCAGCCCACGCGATTTCAATTCATCGAGCACCTGTTCGACGGCCTGTGACTCATGGAGTGAGGCTTCGCTGAACCACGATTGAAACTCGACGCCAAAGGAGGTGAGATCCTCGCGGATGAGACCCAACATCTCCTGATAGGCAAGCGCACGGCACCGGTCTTCGAGGTCGGCCGGCGCCGGATGCCCTGGCGCGCCGCCAAGCTTTCCCTTGATTCGTTCAGCCACTGCGGTGATATAGGCTCCGTGATACCCGTCTTCTGGGACAGCGGCGGACTGTCCGCACAGCTCCAGATAGCGCGCATAGACCGACGCGCCGAAGAGTTTCATTTGCCGCCCCGCGTCGTTGATGTAGTACTCACCGGTGACGTCGTAGCCGACCGCTTTCAGCAAACGAACCAGCGCCTGTCCGACCGCTGCTCCACGGCCATGCCCGACATGCAGCGGGCCGGTTGGATTGGCACTGACATACTCCACCTGCACCCGACGACCCCGTCCAAGATCGGCTGTGCCGTAGGCAGTACCGGACGCCTCGATTTCTTTCAATACCTCTTGCCACAGCGCCGGCTTGACGGTGAGGTTCACGAATCCGGGCCTGACGATCTCCACCCGTTCAAAGAGCTGTTCTCTCCTGGGAAGATTATCGACAATGATTTGCGCGATGTCGTATGGCGGTCGTTGCTCTGAAGAGGCCAACGACATGGCCACCGTCGAGGCCAAGTCACCCCACTCAGGCCGCTTTGGCGCATCGAGCGTGAGTGCCGGCCATGCATCAGTTTTCAGTTGCCCCTTCTGCTTGGCCCCATTAAGAGCCCCAAGCAGAGCCGTGGCCACCATCTCTTGGACGACACCCTGAGACACAACCCATCTCCTAAGTGCTTATCACTGAACGAAAAAATCAACTGGGAACTTTAGCACACGGGGTTTGCTGAGACAAGGCATATTGTGAGGGATTTCGAGGGGTTGTGTTCTTCAACCCCTAGCCGATTATCATCCGGACCGACGCGAGGATCTCCCCGACAGAAATAGCAAGGCAGGGTTTGTCTTCACAATGGCGGACCGCTTCCCATGAAGGACACACGCAGGGCGTCCCTCGTAACACCACCACGTGGGCCCCGCGTGGGGCCCACTGATCCGGATCGGTTGGACCGAACAGGGCGATCGTCGGCACATCCAAGAGAGCCGCCAGATGAGTGGTGCCTGAATCATGACCGATATACACCTGCACTTGGGCCATCATGCCGGCAACAATTGACAGATCCTGCTCTCGCACGACGGTGGGCGTCATCGGTAATAAATGAAGCAGCTGCGCCGTTATTGCCTCATCTGCCGGCCCCTCCAGGACAAGAGGACAGAGGCCTTCTTGATTCAGTGCCACGATGACACCGGCAAGCACCTCGACACTCGTACATTTGTGCCGGCTTCCACTTCCTGGATGGAGCAAGACGAGCGGTCGATCCCGTGCTATCCCCATGTTCACAAGTGACGCCCGTCCTTTCTCCAGCAAGGAGGGCGAGAGCTGAAGTGGCTCGTCTGCGGACAAGCCGACCATTGTTGCGCCGAGTGTTTCCAGAAACCGCTCACTGTGATGTCGGGACTTCAGGTGCGGGCTGAACGGAGACTGAATCTGGATGTTATCTACGCCACAACTTTTCAGAACAGTCACGAGACCTGGATCTTCCTCCTTCATCCATGCCACCGCAAGATCGCTCATTTGAAGACACTCCCTCAGCTCGGCCGAACTAGGCACTGAGCCGGAACATAAGTCGGCACAGAGGGCTCCGTGTACGGACATCCAGGCATCGATGAGCCGGCATTCCATCAAGATCCGCCCAACGGGCTCATTCGAGATGAGCTGGATATGGTGATCTGGAAACGTCTTCTTGAGCCACCGCAGAGCTGGAACTGCCAGGAGGACGTCTCCCAGCGCCCCCGGATGAATGACAAGAATGGACCGCGCCATACCTTAGCCAGGTGGATGGGATTTCGTCGGCTGGCCGTCCAACAACCGAACTGCTTCAAGATCAGTGGGTGTATTCACATTGAGGAAAGAATGCCCTTCCGGATCGATTTCGCGTAGTTCCTCGTACTCAACCAGTCTCACCTTAATCGATGGATGGCCGATACAATCCTGCACCTTCAACCTGCCGGTCTTGACCATTTCCTCAAATACCGGCAGACATCGCCGGCTGTACACCGCGTGAGTCGGCTGCAGACCCTGCCGCACAAGGACAATCACAATATCGGCCTGGCCTTTCAGAGAAACCAGATGGCGGATCACTGCTGGATTGAGAAACGGCATGTCACAGGCAACGGTAAAGATATGTTCAGTCGCCGCTTGCTTCAGTCCGGTGTAGATTCCTCCCAATGTTCCGCAATCGGGCACAAGATCCCGAAGGACCGGAACATCCGATGACAACGGCGGGCTATCCTGTGCGATGACAATGCGAACTTCCTGAAAAAGCGACCGGAGTACGGCGAGGCTTCGCTCATAGAGTTGTCGCCCTCCGACAAGCAAGAACCGCTTGTCCTTTCCCATCCTTTTACTTTTACCGCCGGCAAGAAGGACTCCGGTTACATCAGTGATCATGGTTGTATTAGAAGAACGCTGAACCCAAAAAAAGAGGGGGTGGGTCATCCCCACCCCCTCCGTTGCTTCTTCTTCTCAGTCCGCTTGACGAACGTTAGAGGGTCTTCCCCTTCTTCCTGTTCGCACGGCGCGTGAGGACCCATCCTTCCAACAACACAACGCCGAAGGCGATGACCACCGGATAAATGTACGTCTCTTGCGGAACCGGTGGATTCATGAACGTGTAATAGAATGCGGACACGGCCATCTTCCGGCCTGCGTCTCCATTGTGTCCATCCCACGCAAAGAAGACGGTCGGAATATATTGCCCGACCTCAAAGAAGGTATCTTCGTCGTAGTCCTGATCCTTCTTGTTCCCCAGCGGGCGTTCGATCATGACGTACCAACGGCCGTTCTTCCATTCGCCTTTCAGAACCTTGAGTGTTTCCTCATAGTTATCCCGTTCCTCAAAGTCCTTGTCCCAACCAGTACCTTTAAAGGCGCGGAGCGAACCATCTGCTTCCCACTTCACGATATCGACCGGGAATTGCTCATTGGTGCCGAACAAATACCGAGGCTTGATCGGCGCCGGCAGTTCTTTCCACTTCACCGGAGTTTCGATAGCAATCGCATCGTTATACACGGCGTAATTATTCTGGTTCGCCGCAATCGATCCTGATTCACCGGTCTTGGGTTCTTGCTCCTTGATATCAATATTGACCTGGGTCGGCCCCCAAGGCAGTTTGCCCTCGGCAACACTCTTAGTCCGGTCATCCCATTCCAACAGATAGACGATGGACTTATCGTTATAGAGTGAGCGAACCCAGATATCGTCGATACGATTGACGAAGTTTCTGGGCTTATGCGTAATCTGTCCGCCCATCGCCACATAGCGGCGCGGCGCCTTCTGCCAAGGTTCCGCGTCGACATCGGAGGGGATTTCGCCCTCGACCATGTCAGACGGAATCACGAAATTGATCTTCGGCTTGTCCGTCAATGGATCGATGGGAAGCGGTTCTCCCAAGGCATTACGTTCGCACAACGAGTTTACAAAATTGGCAATATCCCATCGCTCATCAACGGACGTGCTATCCGCAAACGACGGCATCGGGGTACCATTGACCCCGGTGGAAAACGTACGAAAGATGTTGGCGACATTGTAGGGGTCTTGGCGACTGCCTCTGAAATTCCAGCACTTGTGCCAATTGGCTGGTTGAATAGAGAAGCCCCAGTCGTCTTTCAGGTTAAACGCGTTCCCATCACCACGCCCTTCCATGCCATGGCATTCGACGCATTTCTTTTCGACGATCAACTCAGAGCCCCGTTTTTTGCTCTCATCCGTAGCGGGTTTCGGCTTCAAATCGGCCAACTGCAGAACAGTCTGAGTCTCCGATTGCTTATCGGTGAACTTTCGGTCCTTCACAAGCTGGGTCGTCACGAAGGATAAGACTTGAAGGCGCTGTTCCTCCGACAGAATACCCTCCCAGGGAGGCATCGCCGATCCAGGCAATCCGTGCGTGACCGTTTCAAAAAGATCGTTTTGCCCGGCTACCGGTTTCTTGGCGTCAAAGAGAGGCAGCTCTCCACTGGCGGTATGCCGAATCTTGAACGTCCCCTGATTAAAGTTTCGTGGACGCGGCCATAGCCGATCGGCACCCGGTCCATCGCCGGCCCCATCAACGCCATGGCACCAGACGCACTTCGTAAAATACACGCGTTTGCCGGCCTCGATCATATCGGCGGAAGGCTCAGGCGCCAAGTCCCCCTTTTTGAACCCTTCAGGGAGTCCACTCTGAGCAAACACCGCGGTAGCAAAACCGCCGGAAGTCAAGAGGACTGCGAAGGCAGTGGCGGCAACCACACCGACCTTCGGAGATACGCTGTTCATCATATTCACCCTCATCTCATCCATCAAAGTTTGCTGGAATTCTTTCTGTGGCTTAGTCCCACGTACGGGGATAGTAGCCCGTGTGCCAATACTCGAACAAAATCACCTTCCAGATTTCATCCACGGTCAGATGCTGCTCCCATGGCGGCATCACGGACGCCCAGGGGAACCCTTCGTTCGGCAAGCCAATCCCACCCTTCGCGACACGCCAGAAGATGAACGTTTCCTGGAGCTGGGCGATCGTGCCCGGGTCGGTGAAGTTGGCCGGAATCGGATTGAATGCGAAGGCATGCAGCCCTCGTCCATTGAGGTTGTCACCGTGGCAGAAGTGACAATTCTGGAAGAAAATCTCTCCGCCTTCCCTGACGTACTTCAAATACCCTTGGTTTTTTTCGTCCCAAGGATTGGCATTGGGTTTCATCAACCGGCCCATACCCTGTTCCACGATATTGGCGTTGCTATACTCCTGGTCGTACTTCCCTTCCGGGTTGACACGATAGGGACTTTGCGAGGTCTGGAGCGTATAGGTTTTCCCATGCACCTTCGTGCTGGCTGGGGGAGCGGGATGGACGGTCCGGAGCTCGATTGGTTCCTCTGACTTTGGCATCATCGCGTTAAAGGAGAATCCCCCAATCAGGATAGGGAGTAGCACGAGATACATATAGCGCAGCAGCCTGTTCATACCAGTCTGTGCGTCGAGCACATTCATGATGGGTTGCTTGAATTTCTTCCAATCTTCTTCATTAGCCGACACCCACATGAAAACCGTGACCAATCCAACCGTCCCGTACATCGCTCGCACACTGAACGGGATGGGAGGATACACACGGAATTTGAGGTACATCATGAGGAAGACCCAAAAACCAATCCCCTGCCAAAACCTCGGGAGGGCCATACCCATGGCATTGAGCATATAACTCAATCCCGCAAACCCGAGGACGTAGCACCCAACTTCAAACAGCATTTGCATCGGCATGTAGCCTTCGATTAACCGCACCGTGTTCGAAGGAACGACGTCGAAGATCATGCCTCCAAGGAGAAGGAGCCCCAGTACTCCGACGAGGGCACCGAGTGACATCAATGCTTTCATCGCAAACTCCCTTTAGTCCTTACAGCAATAACGATCGCAGCCTACGAAATCTTTGGTGGCGGCGCGCCGGTTTTAACCTGTGATAGATAATCGACGATCTTTTTCAGTGCGCCGGCGCTCAGTTTTTGGCCGAACACCTTCGGCATGGTGTTATCCGGGAACGGCTTAACCACATAAGCGCTGGGCTCGACAATCGACTCCATGATGTATTCAGCCGGCGACTTCGCTGTACCCTTGTATGTAGGATCCTTGATCCGCTGCGCGGCAGTCGTTCCCTCTTCAAGCTTCGGGCCGATCGTACCCATGGCTCCTGGTATACCGGGAATCGTATGACAGGACACACACTGCGCCTTCGCAAAGATCTGATCAACCGGCTCCGAACCGTCCGCCATCAATGCGCTGGCCGGCCCGGCTTTTTCTTCCTGCTGCTTCGGACGATCCGCTTCAGGAATGAACTTCTCATACGATTTGACGATCTCTTCAAAGGACGGCGGCTCGATCCCCTCACGGAGGTACATCCACGTATCGACGGCTGCAAGCTCCGGAAGGCTGAGAGAGATCGGCGGCTTGTGAATGGCCGGCATCGGGCTTTCCTTGTCATTGGTGCCCTTGACACCGTATCCAGAAACCACATAGCAACTAGGACATGAATGCGACTCCGCGATGTATTCCTGAACGGTCTCCGCAGTACCGGAGCCGGGGAATGCCTCCTTGACGGAGTATTCACGTTTCGATGGATTGCCCTTGGAATACTTGGGATCCTCCAACCGCTCCTTGCGCGTCGGGAGACCCAGCAAATTCGGGGCGCGTTCACCGAGCATACCGGCATGGAATGCATGGCAGAGCGGACATTGCCCCTTGCCGATCGCTCCCTGTTCCTTATTCTTTCCAACACCGCCGAAGATAATCTTCTCACCTTCATCGGCGAGTTGTTGCGGGGTCATGGAATCCCATGTTTTCTTTTCTTCTACGGGCGGGAAACCGCCTTCGACCTGCGGCAGCCAGTTGCCGTATCCAGAGAGGAACGCGGCAATAAAGAACATCATGCCGCCAATCCTCAGCAAGGCACTGAGGTTAGTGAAATAGAGCGCCATGATAAAGGTCGTGGCCGTAATCATGACGAGCGAGACCGGCAGCAGCCGGCTTTCCCCATAGAAATTGGTCTTGTAGTTGGCGATCGCGACGAACAAAAGGAAGGTCGCAACAATCCCAATGAACGTCTTGAACACCGCGCGCTTCTTTGCGGCAGGATCCTTGACGGATACCTGGAAATACACAAGCAAACCAACCAGGATGGCCATCGCCATCCATCCCATCGAAAGGGCTTCCGAAATCAGATTACCCAAGGTGCAACCTCCTGAGCTACAGCGTGGGGGACTGGACTGAGCCCGCTCCCACCCCGTGCGATTGCTCAACGCGTATGTCGATTAATGGCTTCCGGCTGGCTGCGGCACACTCCCTGGCACTGCCACTTTTGC
>DCZO01000026.1:74054-75890 GCA_002331335.1 Nitrospira sp. UBA2082
ATACTGATCCAGAAAAACAGGACGTTGGCCGAAATCATATTGGCCGCAAATCCCACGGTATGCGTATAGGCCCAGGGCGAGTTATCCCGCATGATTTCGTTGACATGCCAGAACAGACGGACCGATGAACGAATGTAGCCCATCAAGCCCATCATCCAGGTGAACGCTGTCGCGAGCATGATCAATGCGTACTGCGAGCGGGCCGATATCTTGCCCCATTCGATCGGCCCCATCTGCTTTGCCCCCTTCATCATCATGCTGTTCAACGCAAACATGAAGAAGAGACAGGACAGGGTGGTCGTGACTTGCGGGACGGACAGGCCGACACGGACGTTCGCAGGAATGTAATAGCCATAGATGGCGAGGCCTATAATGTTAATATAGGCACACGCAAAGAACACACCCATAAAGATGTTGCCAAACTTCGCCCATGACACGGTCGAGACTTTATTCCCTCGCATGTACCAGACGAAGCTCAGCACGGTGGTGGTAATAATGACGTTGATGCCCCCATTTTTGGCGGACATAACCCCATAATTCCCAAGCACTGGATGCTGCTGTCCTCCCATCGCTTTCAATTCCGCCGGTGTCATGACCATGGTATGCGGCGTAATGAAGACCATATAGCCGCACGCGAGCAAGAAGACCAAGTATTTGATGTACCGTTGATATTTCTCAGCCCCTCGCATCCGGCCCATCGCCTGCCACAGATAATAATTGGTACTCAAGAAGAGGATGCCGATCATCGTCGCCTGAATGATGAAGAGCCAGGCGAGCAAACCGCCCATGAGCGTGATTCCCATCTGCTGGCGATAGGCATAGACTTCGCGCATCAGCCAATACCCGGCGAAGGGCAGCGGGATCAGGAACGCCACACCGAGGGCCATGGCGATATAACCCATCCAATCGTAGTGTGCACGGTCTTCGTCTGTCTTCGCCGCCAGGAACTTGTACGCGGCATAAGCCGCCACGACACCGCCGCCGAATGCCATGTTGCCCAAAATACGATGGAGATTAAGCGGATTCCACAGCGCGGTATGAATGACGTGCCAGATGTTGCCGAGATACCGGCCCTGTTCATCAACGCCGGCCGGCGACATCATGAAACCGATCCAGGAATTCGCCAAGAACATGAGCAAGGTGCCGATGATGTTCAAAATGACCGACATGCTCAAATGAATCCACTTCAAGAACCCTTCCTTCATCTTGTCCCAACCATAATAGTAGATGTAGAGGGTTCCGCTCTCCGCGACGAACATCAACGCGTAGATGTGCATGACCGGACGGAAGACACTGGATAAGTACGAAAAGAACGCCGGATAGAGCGTCAAGAACGTAAAGATCAAAATACCGCCCAGGACGGCCGTCAAGGAGTAGGCCGTCAAACTGATCTTAATGAAGTCGTAGGCCAGCTGATCGTACCGCTTCGCAAGGGCCTTGTCCTTGGTCACGACCCCCATGAACTCGATAATCATGCAGAAGATCGGTACGGCCAACACGAAGCTGCCGTAATAGAGATGCTGCTGGTTGGCGAACCAGAGCAGGACACGGCTTTCAAAGTTGTACCGCGGATAGTCCTTGGGACCGTCCGTAGTCTTAGGAGCAGGGGCACCCACCACAACACCTTCGGTCTTGTAGTAGACGTCACGCCCCTTTTCGACTTTATCCCCTTCTTTCTTTGCACCGTCGGCAGTCGCCTCTTCGCCAATAGCCAGCGACGGCATCGCCACGACGATCGGAAGCAGAAGGAGGCCAACCATCGCGCACAGCGCCATGATTGAGAACAGGCGCTTACCGATTACGCGGCCCATGAGATACCTCCTTGATTCATTCACT
>DCZO01000026.1:75944-80543 GCA_002331335.1 Nitrospira sp. UBA2082
GCGGAACAGATACCAGAAGTCCAGGCCCTGCATATCCATCATGAAATGATCGACCGTCAAAAAATATCCCACCGAAATGATGAGCGAGACGATTACGGCGACGACCGGATTATTCAGAACAGCCATTGCTCTCTTCTCCTCCGTTGTTCCCTATCGTGACTCATAGGCTGAGATGCACGACGGATCATCTATCAACAGGGGCACTGTATGCCGGCGAACCAATAGAAAAACCACAAGCCCGCTGCACAGGTAATGTAGAAAATCATCTTGCCGATTTTGACCTTGATTTCGCTATCTGGAGGTGATGCCGACGCCATCTGTAACTCCTTATTTCAATTCGAGAGGGGGAAGTATTTACGCCTTGTGTTTCTTGACATCCAGGGGACCTGAATGTTATTCACCTTTGCGTTAGACGCAGCGGCGAGTCACATCTTACTTAGAAGAAAAAATCATGTCGCAAAACTCAAAAGTGTTCGACATTATAGTTTTGGCTGGTATGGTTGTCAACCTCCTTTTGGCCGTGTTTTTAATCCTCTACTATTTTGATTTTCTCTAATCTCAGAGTTTCTTGTCCTGCTTCTCCTGACCGGAATTGGTCGAGCTCGCACAGCGAAACCCGATCGTTTCATCTCGAAAATCGGGCATCATCTTACTTCGACTCGTAATTCGAACGTCCGCTCCAGTCGTCGTATAGCTCCCCCCACGAAGCACCCGATAGGTCCCGTACTCAGGACTCGGCGGGTTCCGATCCGGCGAGCTCTTATAGTACGTTTCATCGTACCAATCATCGACCCACTCCATGACATTGCCCGCACCATCCATCACTCCATAAGGACTCTTGTCGATCTGAAAGGTCCCAACACGTGCCGAAACTTCATACCCGTCCTTCACGCGGGCCCAATTCGCCCCATCGGGCTGCTCCTTGTTTCCCCATGGCCAAAGCCTTCCATCTGTACCGCGCATGGCCTTTTCCCATTCAGCTTCAGTAGGAAGCCGCTTGCCTTTCCAACGACAGTACTCCTCAGCGTCATCCCAGGATACATAGACGATCGGCTGGTTTACGCCACGCACTTTGGCACCGCTCTTGGCATAGCGCGAAGGAAGTCCAGGTTTTCGATGGCCCGTGGCCACGACAAATTGTTGATACTGATGATTGGTCACTTCGAAGCGATCGATTGAATACTCATCCAAGTGAATCGTCCGCGTCGGTCGCTCATCGAAGCCCCCATTTTCAGTTCCACGAACAAACGGCCCCGCTGCAATCGCCACCATCTCACTCGGAATCGGTTCCTCATCAGGAGCACTCTCTGCCACCAACTCACCGTCGGCAGCAGTTCCAGACGTCGGTTTTTCATACGGTGTCACCGTAGTCCCGCGCAAAATGGCAATGATAGGCATTGCGGCGCAAGCCAACACCACAAACAGAAAGACCAATTTGAATTTGGATTCGAGCATGTCGGCTTAGAGAGCAGAGGAATCGCCCTCCTGCTCCAGATCCGCCGCGCAGCGGATTCCGATGGTAATATCCGTCCGCCAGTGCTTCGCGGCGAATCGTTTGGACACCCTCGCGTTCTGTTCCGTTTCGCGCCACGACCCGCCACGCACGACCTTCAGATCGGCATTGTCAGGCCCCTTCGGATCTCGATACGGCGATTTTTTGTAATAGCCTTCGTCATATGAGTCGGCCACCCATTCGGCCACATTGCCGGTCATATCGTAGAGCCCGTAGGGACTCCGCCCTGCCTCGAACGAGCCGGGAGGCGCGAGATACTTGTATCCGTCTTCGCTGCCGTCCACATTGGCGGCGTTGACGGCGAATTTGTCGCCCCACGAATACTTCCTCTTCCCCTCGCCCCGACCTGCCTTTTCCCATTCCGCTTCAGTCGGCAGACGCTTGCCGGCCCATTTACAATAGGCCATTGCATCGTCCCAGGACACGCTCATCGCCGCAAACTCAGGCTGGAGCAGCTTCGATTGGTCGTCCTCGAACACCTCGATCTTCGGCATAGCACGCTTGGTCATCTTGGCAAACCGCATATATTCCGCCTGCGTCACTTCCTTTCGATCGAGGAAAAACCCCTTCAAGAACACTTGGTGCTCAGGCGCTTCGTCCGGATCACCCTCATTACTGCCCATCGTAAAGGGCCCTTCAGGTATCTGGACCATTTCACGGCCTTCATCACCCATCCTCGTCTTGTACATCGAGTAATCTTGGGATGCCCCGGTGCTGACCACCTGTCTCGTTTCGGACTTGATTGACATGGCCAGTTGCTTCATCTGATTGGCCTTGTACGATTCATAGACCAGCAACCCGACCATCAACAAAAAGGACCCAAACACGAACGCAATCGACCCGTACAGTACACCCTTGTTTTCCACGCTGTATCCTTTTTCTGATTACGGCTGAACTGCCGAGGGTGCGGCTGGCTCGTTCGAGGCCTTCCGGGCGGCGCGCGCATCCAGCAACATTGAAATATGTACGCCGAGGAATCCCCCCATGGCGGCTCCCGCCCCGGCTCCGACCCATATTCGGTCGGCACCCGCCAACAGCCAGGCCAATGCGCCGCCTAAGACCGTACCGATCATGATACTGATGAGAAACCGGCGCCCCCCCAGAAATCCGATGACCCCACCAAGTACCAATCCTACACCGATCGTCACGGGCAACAGCCCATTGTCCATAACGACCCCGATCAGCGTTCCAACAGTGCCCATGACCGCCATCCCCAGAACGATATCCAGCACTTTCCACAGGGGCGTCGATTGGACCTGCACGTCAGCCATGAGACGACTGCGCTCCTACTTCGCCGGCAATGCTACCATCGGGCCGAAATCGATCTCGACGCCGGAGCCTGCCACGATAGAGATCCCCCAGGCTTTGGGCGCGGGCTCGTGACGATGGATCTTCTTGAAGTCCTCGTACACGTTGACCCGCTCCTCAAACCATTGGCCCAGTACAGCGGTCCCGCTTTGGACGACGAGTTCGGACCCGCTGAACATGCCCCCTTCGGTCAGCGTGCCTTCCGGTTTTGTTGCGCTCCACACATATTTTGTGAAGACCGGAATAAAGAGCAGATCGGTATCGAGCGACGCATAGATCGCCGCCAGCGGCTCGGCTCCCGTCGGCGCTTTCACCAAACGCCATCGCCACGTCAGCACGGGGTAGGCCTTGGGATCCCAGTCGATCTTCTTTTTCTTGATCCGCTGCCCCGCGTCCTTGGCCGACAAGAAATTGGCGCCGTTTTCCGACTGCACTTTGTACGCCTCACGGCCTTTTGACTGGCTCCGTTGATTTTCATGGTCCCAAGCCGACGGAAACCCATCGGCCTCTTTCGCCTTGAAATCTTCCAAGACGAGCGTCTGTCCCAGTGCCAGACCGGGATCAGACCATGCGGCACAGCACCATAGACCGCCAAGAATCATCAGCCCACGAACCAACACACTCGGCCTCATAGCGATTCTCCAACACCCTTTCTAGGATTCTTGTGAGGGCACAGGGGCGAGCAGCGGCGCCTCTTTCTCACCGAGCTCCTCGCCCATGACCGATACCGGCCGCTGTCCACGCTGACACATCCAGAACAAGACCAGGACCGCGCCCCAAAACACCACCATATTGAGCGTCACGATCTTGGCGGCAACCGCCAGGTCCGGCGTGAAGGCCCAGGGCGACACATCGGCCATCAGTTCGCTGACGTGCCACGACAACCGCCCGGACGATCGGATAAACCCCATCAACCCCATGACCCAACTGAACGCCGCTGCCATGCCGAACAAGGCCACCATGCCGCGAAAGGGGATCTTCCCCCACTGGATCCCCCCATGGACGATCGCGCCCTTGAGCATGGAGCGATTCACCATCAGACTGCCCACGATCACCGTGAACGTCGTGAGCGCCTGCGGAGCAGACAGCCCCACGCGAATCTTCGCCGGCAGATAGAACCCATACACCGACAGCCCGATGACATTGAGCATGCCAACGGCGAAGAGGACGGCGATGACGATATTACCCGTTCTCACCCACGACACGGTCATGGTTCGATTGGCCCGCCGATAATACAAATAGCTGAGCGCGGTGAATAGCAGGATGGCATTGATCGCCCCATTCTTGGACGACATGACCCCGTAGTTTCCGATGACCGGATGCTGCGCGCCGCCCATGGCCTTCACCTCTCCCCCGGACATCAACAGCGTATGGGGCGTCAGCCAAATGAACAGGGCCAGCATCATCCCGCCGAGCACGAATTGATAGTAGGGCTGGTACCGTTCCGCTCCCTTCAGTCGTGCCATGCTTTGCCAGATATAGTAATTGATGCCGAGGAACAGCACGCCGATCAGCATCGCCTGCACGACGAACAGCCAGGTCAACAACCCTCCCATCATCGTCACGCCCATGCTTTGACGAAAGACGAAGACCGACCGCATCAGCCAATAGCCGGCAATCGGCATGGGAAGGAGCGCGCACACCATCACGAAGAGGAAGACATAGCCCACCCAATCGAAATACGCCCGCTCCTCACTGGTCTTGGCGGTGAAAAACCGATAGCAGGCATAGGCCAGCACGACCGCTCCACCGGACATGATATCCGCCAGAAATCGATG
>DCZO01000026.1:80603-83450 GCA_002331335.1 Nitrospira sp. UBA2082
CCCTGCGCGTCCACGCCGGCCGGCGCCATCATAAAAGCAGACCAGGCATTGACGAGCAACAACAGCGCGGTCCCCACGATATTCGTCATGATGCCGATCGATGCATGAATCCATTTCCGTCCCCGCTCCGCCAACCGGTTCCAGCTGTAGTAATAGACGATCAACAAGAGCGACTCTCCGACAAATACGGCGGCGTAGGCCGGCATGAACGATTTGAACGTGCCCCCCATGTAGTTCATGAAACTGGGGTAGAGCGTGATAAACAAGGTCAGCATCGCACTGCCGATGAGTGCGGTAACCGAGAGGGCCAGCAGCGCAACCTTCGCCAGATCTCTGGCCAGCCCGTCGTAGCGCAGCGCCAAGGCCGGTTTCTTGGTCATCAATCCGAGGAATTCCAGCAGCGCGCAGAAGAGCGGCAGCGCAAGGACGAATCCGCCGAAATAGGTGTGTTGCTGCGTCACAAACCAGACCGCCACCCGGCTGTCGAACGAGCCGATGCGCGGATAGACCATTTCATGCGGCGCCGGGGCCGGCGGTCCCTGCGGAGTACCGGGGGTATTGAAGTAGAAATCCGTCGCCTCCTCGGCAAACGAGGGAACGCTCAAGGCCGGACTGAGCCAACCCACCAGCGCCACGAACAGAGCACACAACGCGAAGGCAAATTGCTTCCGTGTGACAGAGATCCTATTCATCCCATCAAACCTTTGATCCACGCGCCGCTGCGATCGGCGCTGCCACGCTGGTCGACTTTCCAAGAATGCCCATGACGAACGGACATCGCAACATCCCTTCCGTCAACTGCGGAGCCTGCACATCCTCGACCCGGCGGCGATGGCCCAGGTAATAGCCGTAGAGCCCCATCATGGCCGCCACCACCGCGCCGCCCGCCACGGCGCCGCCTGCTGGAACTCCCGGCTGTCTCAGCATGAATACCAGGGCTCCCAGCACCACGAGGTAATAGGTCGAGGCAAACGCCATCCCCGGCCACCACCAATATTTCAACAACTCACCCGGCGCGATTCGCCGCAGCGTTTCCGCCAACGGCATGGAGGGGTGCAACCCGCTCAAATACGCACAGAGTGCGATCCCTCCGCCTACGAGGGTGACGGCGGCCACTTGAACCAGTACCGCGACCTGCTGACTTTCTGCAGCCAGTCCCGGCGAGATCGCGACGGTGCCGAAGAACAATCCAGCTATGACCCATGAACCGGCTTGAGCCGGATACTCTCGCAGCATGGCTCGTAGGGGCACTCCATTCGGAAACGTCGGAACCGGCCGGCCCTGCAGCGCGACGTTCCGCACATGACCGATTTCAAATGCATCGCGCGCCACTGAGGTACAAGCAATGATGATCGCCATCATAGCCGGACCGTCAGGATGCTGGAGATAATCGTAACCCACCAGCCACAACAGAGCTAAGACCAGCAGCGAGAGCTGCAGGCCATAGACCGCCCCGATCCAGCCCGCCAACCAACCGAGCAATCGGGCCCCATCTTCTCGTGCGATCGTCGCCCATGAGGCAGATCGTCCGACGCGATACGCCAACAGCGCCGTCACTACCGCCACCAGACTGCTGACCGAAAGCAACACCAAGGGATCGGCGAGGGGCACCATGTGTTTGGCCAGCCGGTAGATGCCGAACGCCACCAAACCAGGCACGAACATCACGATCCGCTTCTGCTTGCGGACCGACTCTTCCGTGACCGCCAGGCTCAGACTGGGAAGTACCCGCAATGCCATCCGATGCAACATCTCTTTAATCCCACTTCCCATGAGCGGGTGGCGTCGACCTGAGCACTTGCGCGCCCGCAGCGGGGTCCCCACACCGGGCGGGGTGCGAGGACGTGCGAGCTGGGCGACGAGAGAACCCGCTCATCCCTTCGCCCCCATTCCGAAATACTTGGCCTTGATCTCTTCCATCAGCCCCACCGTGACGCGAGCGGTTCCACGATCGGCGGCCGTCCGCTCGAGTTCAACCCGGGCCATTGCACGAACCGGGGCCGGCACCCGCTCCAGCCGCTGTTCCGCTTCGGGCTCCCATTCGATCCGCTCGCCCGTCCGCGGGCGAAGCAGCGCCTCATAGGTGATCACCCGTTCACCAAGAATCCTCGCTTGTCCCTCCACGTCATCCCGATAGAACGGGGCCATATACGGCGGCATCCGTTCTAACCGGTGCAAGGCATCATCCGTCCACATCAGTCGATCGACCAATCCGTCTGTGCGCCCCGCCGGAACGTCGGCACCGACTTTCAGCCCGCACCCCAGGCATTCCGATCGAATGAACCATTGCGGGGTCCCATCTTCATAGGCCCGCTCTTCGATCCCCTCTGTATGCATCCAGCGCCCACAGCCGCAGGTCAGCATAAAAAGACGCCGTGACGTGTGAAACGTGAAGCGTGAAGCGTTTCGGAACGGATTGCCTTCATGTCATCCAATTTTGCCTGGATACAGAATGTAGAGCATTGTGTAGGTGAAACTCCCGGTGACAAACAGCACGCAATAAATGACCATCGTAAATCGGCCGAGCGCGCGATGGCGTTGCCCGCCGTTCGGCCAAATCCGCTGAATCGCCATTTCGACGGCAAAGACAAGGGCCACGAGAATCAAAAACGCCAGATACACTTCCAGCTTCCGCATGGAAAATCCGGCGGTGGCGACGCGCGACGCAAACAATCCCATTACCACCACGATAATCCCGCCAAGAATAAGCCCCACCTTCTTCCACGTGGTTTGGAGCAGGGACTCTCTGAGTGACCGGATGCCCTCAACGAACTGCTGGGAGCGGAACCCCAACACCATCATATACACCGCCATGATCAGTCCGATGATGACCAGGATAATGTGGAG
>DCZO01000026.1:83690-83963 GCA_002331335.1 Nitrospira sp. UBA2082
CCCACCGTCGCGTGCGTCCCGAAAAATCCTGGTTGCCGCAACCAATCCATCGATATTCCTCAAACACACACTCGTCATCCGCCAATGGTCTTTCGTCAAACGACTACCGGATCAGGTCCGACCTGAAGCTGGCTTCACTCACGATTGACGCATGACGTGTGACGATTACGGTTTTACTCCTTGCACCACAGCCGTCTTCTCCAGTTCCGTAACAGCCGTGAATCCCGCCTTGGTCATCCACTGCATCGCCTCGGCTGTCTTGTAACAACCGCC
>DCZO01000026.1:84178-84343 GCA_002331335.1 Nitrospira sp. UBA2082
CCGGTTGAAATCGCCGGGGAGCAGCGAAATCCGCGATTCCAGTCCCGCCTCTTTTACGGTTTTTTCTGTCAATCGAAGCGTCGCAGGAAGGTCGAACACCGTCGCCGTCAATTCGGGATAGACCTGACAAAATGCGATGGCGTTCGTCCCGGCGCCTCCGCCCAA
>DCZO01000026.1:84423-84707 GCA_002331335.1 Nitrospira sp. UBA2082
GCCAGCACGTTCCCGCCCAATTCAGGATCAGTTTCAAACACATGCCGATCGACTGATCGGCGTCCGGTTCGGATCGTCTCCTCCAACTTTCCCCAGTTGTTCCATTCCGCATCGTGCAGCACAAGCAGGTGACCGATGTACTGGGCTGAATGCCGGACCAGGTGCTTTTCCGCCGCCGAGGAATTCCCGTACAGCTCCCCTTCTTTCGTCAGCAACTTCAGCGCAACCAGTGCGTTCAGGAGGAGGCTGAGGGTCGGTTCATGGGCACCGATTCGTCCAGCCAC
>DCZO01000026.1:84816-85215 GCA_002331335.1 Nitrospira sp. UBA2082
AGCGAGAGTTCTCGTGACACACCAATCCCCTTGCCCCTTGGCCAAAAGGCTTATAAAGCGAAGATCTTACCTAGATCAGAAAGTGAAAGGCAAGAAGGCGGCTCGGCTGGAAAGGCGCCACAAACACGAAGGGCGGCGGATTGCTCCGCCGCCCTTCACGTACACGAAAATAGAACCAGGCTTACTTAATTTCAGCCTTCAGACTGGCCGTGCCGCCGTCGGTTACGTCCACATCGAACTCGATCTTCTTGCCCTTACCGGCAAACGGATGCCAGGCCACGACTTTGTGCTTGCCAGCCGGCACATCCTTGAGCTCAAAGGACCCATCGTCCTTCACGACGGCAAAGTGCGCATTCGAGACGGGCAGGAAGAACGCCTGCATGAACTCATGCTGATCGC
>DCZO01000015.1:0-100003 GCA_002331335.1 Nitrospira sp. UBA2082
TACCACTGCGAAATGTCATACCCCTTGTCACTTGTGGCTGCCATAATGCGACCTCCTTGTTAGACCCACCCTCCGCATCATCGCAAACTTCATGAATGGCCGGGGACCCTCCAGTTCCTCAGCCGTTTCGATTTCGAGAGCTCATAGCCGATCAACGCGAGAAGCAACAGGACGGTCAGCGGCCCAATCGCGCTGCGGGCCATCTTTCCATAATCGATTTGCTGGACTCGCAACAGATAGGACGACGGGCTAAATCCTTCCGGTGTAATAATGACCTTGTAGAGCCCCTTGGCCAACTTGGCTTCCCCCCGCACCACTCCATCCAGGTGGGTCGCCGGAGGCCAGTATGCTACCGTCTCATCTTCTGCGGTCTCGTTGAGGCCTCTGACAACGCGGACCCCCACCGGCATGTTACGTAACCCGGGATCGAGCAGATCCACGACAAGGAAGGTATCGCCTTCACCGGGAATGTCAGTACAGTATTGGGCCTTCGCTTCATTCTGTGGCTGGTACGCATTGAAATGGACAAGATTCCCTCCCACCCGTTGAACACACGCATCCTCCTCTATCGAAACATTGCCATGGGCACCGGCTACGCCGGGCAAGAGCATCGTCAGAACCGCGAGCACACCCACCACGCGATGGCTACGAACCATCTGTGCAGGCCTTACCGCTCTGACACTCCACGCCTCTCTGTGCATAACCCCAGCGACGACGCTGAATGCAACCACTGCAAGGAACATGGTCGTCATAGATCGTCACCCCCTTTCACTCCTGCTAAGGAATCGTACTCTCGACCCATGAAGGCTACATTAGATACTCGTGAAGAATTCTTCATGATCTTTTCCTGCTCACAAGACCCAGCCGCGAACCCCTTCGTCGAAGCAGTCCCCTAATCGTTCCCACAAACTCTTCAGCCCTTCGCGCTGCTTTCACTATTTGTGAATAAGGCAGCAGTGAACATATTTTTACCACTATGTCCACTGTTTGTCAATATATCTATTGACAAACCATAGACACGATTAATACAATGCATCGTCGGTGTTTTCATCGGTTAGACACGAATAAGGAGACACTCGCTATGCCGATATATTCAAAAATTTTCCATACCCTATGTGGCTTTGCCATTCTCGGGGTTGGACTCTGTGCCTTCACTGAGTCAGACGGCAATGCAAGGGAGAAATCATCCAATGAGGCATCAGTTTCGGGTCGCTCGACAGCGCCTCTCTATGGGTTTCGCCTCCCAGACATCGATGGCCATCCTGTCGATCTCAAGACGTTCAAAGGCAAGGTGCTCTTGATTGTGAACACTGCGAGTTTCTGCGGTAACACGCCTCAATATGACGGCCTTCAGGAAATGTATGAGCGGTATCGGGAGCGGGGATTCGAGGTCCTAGCGTTTCCGGCGAATGATTTCGGGCAGCAGGAGCCAGGTACCAATCAAGAAATTAAAGGATTCTGCCATACCAAGTACAGCATCAGTTTCCCTCTGTTTTCAAAAATCAGCGTGGTCGGAAAAGAGCAGCACCCGCTCTATCGGTACTTAACTGAACAAAGCGCCTTCCCCGGCCGCGTGACCTGGAACTTTCAGAAATACCTGGTGGATCGTTCCGGGAATGTCATCGGGAAATATGATCCTGGGATGAACCCCTTGTCGCCCGCTATTCTAACTGATGTGGAAAGAGCGTTGGCGGCAAGCTGAACCCGCACATCAAGAGGGAATGCGGCATGTGGATGCGCCGGGCACACATCATAATTGGTCTTAGTCTGGGCTTCTTTTTGTATGACACGCCCGGTGTCAGCCTGGCAGCGGCGGATTGGGTGCGAATCGGCGGGACTCACAAATACGACCGTTATGTGGATATGACCACCATTGGGGTGTCGGGAGCGAAAGTTACACTCTGGACACTCCGAGACTTTCGTATCGAGCGAGCTATTCCAGGCGGTCCCTACCGGTCATTAAAGATCAAACGGCAATACGATTGTGGCCAGAGAAAAAGCCGACCACTCCACGTCCAGTACTATCCGCAAGCCTTGGCACAGGGCCGTGTCTTATACGCTGCGCCGGCAACGCGTGAGTGGTCCCGCGTGGTTCCCGGGAGTGATGACGACACGGAAATGAAGGTCGCCTGTCGTACAGTCCCGGCCGGGATTCCGTCTAGATAGCAGAGGGTAACATGCAACGACTCTTGATGCTGGTGGTGCTGAGTAGTGGATGGCTGACAGCCTGCACGGGAGGTGAGACGCCATCCAGTTCCTCACCAGTCTCCTCAGCGGAGTGGACCAAGATCGGAGAGACGGAGACCTACACCTATTATGCCGATCACGGCGGTATCCGGAAGGCGGACGAGACGGTCACAATGTCTGATTTGTTCGACTACAAGGTGGTACAGACGGAAGGGGGCATCCCGGCGCTCTCAAAAATCACTGTGCGGGAATACGACTGCCAAAATCGCAAAAGCCAACCGGTGAAAACGACATGGTATGCCGACCACATGGGTTCCGGAGCAGCAGGGCGCAGCAGTGGCGCCAAAGGCCAATTAGCAACGTCGGCTTCGGGTACAGCCACTGCTGCGCTCATGACAATAGCCTGTGGTCGTTGAAGGGTCGCCAAGACATAGCAGGCTGCGGAAAAACTCACGTGGGCTTCTAAGGCCATCACAAATCTCGATGGTTGAGACGACACCAAACAGCCATGCAGGATGCTCAAAATGGCCGTCCAGCAAGGCCGCAGCGAGCGAAGAGGCGAATCGTACTCTGTGCCGTACGTTGACCCTCTGAGCGACGCGAGAACAAAGCTGGCGGACTTTTTCAGCATCCTGTTAGATGCTTAGATGAGGGTCTGGCACATTATCGAGCAAATGAGATGACTCGTCGAACCAACACCGGCAGTCGGAGTCACAACAGCGCATAGTCAGACAGGATCGACTCAGCAGCTTTCCGTCCCGATAAGAGCGCCCCATCCAGCGTCCCGCTTTCCCGGTAATCGCCACACAGGTACAGATGCTCCGTCACGCGCGGTGAAGCGATGTGGTCCCCAGATGGAAGCACGCTTATCGGGGGCAGCGCACGGCGAATGCGATCAGTCCGCAAATGACGCCATTCGTCGACTTGCGAGCCGAACCAGGATCGAAGGTACAGCCGTACCGCTTGTGAAACATCCTCATGCGTATCATCCTGTTCAGCAGCCGTCACTGAGATCAAGGCTCGCCCAGGCGGCGCGTACGAAGGCGCCGCTTCACTCAGGACACAGACGGTCCGGACAACCCCATCGCCTTCTCCATTCAACATCAACCAGGGGCCGCGTTGCGGAGCAACCGGGGCATCGAAATAGAGCGTCATCGAGCCACGAGCTGAGGCTCCTGGTACGTGCTCCCCTCGCAAGCGTGACGCAGTCACGTCATCTGTCGCGACCACCAGTACGTGGGTCGAGAGACGTTCCCCGGACTCCAGTAGCACACTCGATCCTTGAATCTGTTGTACAGCGTGGTTCAAGCGGATTGTTCCTGGCGGCAAAGAAGATGCAAGTTGATGTGCGATGGCACCCATGCCGTCTCGCGGTACAGCGGTTGCTCCTCGGCAGAAAGCCGCCCAGACCAGCTCAAAAATCCAGCACGGCGTGTTCAATTCTGCCTCCAAGAAAACGCCGCTGAGAAACGGTTGAAAGAAATGCCTCACCACGGCGTTCGAAAAGTCATAGGCCTGCAACACATCGCGAGTCGGCCGTCTCGAGTCTTTCATTACAGCACAGAGCCGGTGCTGCAGGGCGTCCCGTCGCATACGCAACATCCGGACCTTGTCGGCGAGCGAGCCGACTGGGCCGAGCAACATCTGTGGAAGATCCTGCGGCCGGCGAAAGGGGTCGCTCATCACATGAACGCGGCCGGCATAACGGACAAGCGCTCCCGGGTGAAAAGGCATGAGATTCAGCTCGACATAGTTCAGCGTCTTGCGTGCCTCCGGATACCCGCTGAGAAAGACCTGAAACCCACGATCAAGTTGAAATCCCTCGACGCGATCCGTGCGGACACGCCCCCCGATACCGTCGGACGCTTCAAGAACCGTGCGCGCAAGACCAGCGTTTGTCAGACGACGTGCACAGGCCAATCCGGCAAGACCGGCACCGATAATGAGCACCTGAGGAGTGGTGTGTTTCATGTCACGATCCCGTTGAGCCAAGAACCTCTGTCACAATCGGGTATCAATGGCAGGCAGCCCCTTGAGATATGTTGCGGAGGAAGGATCCCACAGAGTACCAGTTTCTTGTTTTCAGACGTCGCGCCTAGCTTGACCGCATCCTCCACTGCTTCTTCCAATCTCGGTGCGCAGAATTCGATGTGGGCCATAGCACACAACTTACACATTCAGATGTGGACACTGTCGGGCCGCCACCCCGACTTGGCGTAGAGGAGATGGACGACACTGAGAGACCGTTCTCGGAACCCGCCTTCACAATAACAGAGATAAAAGTCCCAGAGACGCAGGAATTCCGACTGATACCCTAGCGCTTTGATATCCGGAAGCTTCGCGGCCACGTTCCTCCTCCAAGCCTGCAGCGTGGGAGCGTAGTGCATTCCGATATCTTCGAGATGAATCAGCCCCAGATCGCCGACTTTCGCCGATTCCTGCATCAGAGCGCTCACGGAGGGGATGCAGCTGCCTGGGAAGATGAAGCGTTGAATAAAGTCCACGGATCGCTTCGCCTGCTCGTAGAATCGTTCGTCGATCGTGATGCCCTGAATGAGGGCCAGCCCGGAAGACTTCAACATGCGACTGCAGACCTCGAAAAACGCTTTGTAAAACTGATGCCCGACGGCCTCGATCATTTCGATTGAGACGAGCTTGTCGAATTGCAGACCGAGCTTCGGCAAATCCCGATAATCCGTGAGCAACACTGTGACGTGATCACTCAAGCCGGCTTCCTGAACTCGCTGCAAGGCCATGTCATACTGCTGCCGCGAAATCGTTGTGGTCGTCACACGGCATCCATAGTGGTACGCCGCATGGACGGCGAATCCACCCCACCCGGTACCGATTTCGAGCAGATGGTCGTTCACCGACAGCTTCAGCTTGCGGCAGATGCGATCGTTCTTCGCGCGTGAGGCCTCTGCGAGGGTGGACTCCGGCCGCTCAAAGTAGGCGCAGGAATACATCATCGTCTCGTCAAGCATGAGCCGGAAGAACTCATTGCCTAGATCGTAATGGGCGGCAATGTTCTTCGCACTGCCGGCTTTCGTATTACGATTGAGCCAGTGGAGCGTCTTGAGCACCGGCTTGGACGCCAGTGCGAGGCCGCCTTCCATGTTGTTCAGAAGCAATCGATTCAACACAAAGATACGAACCAACGTCGTGAGGTCATCACAGTTCCAGCGCCCCCGACGGTACGCATCGCCAACTCCGACGGTGCCACCCAACGCAACGTCGATATAGGTGTGGGGATCATGAATGGTGACGGTCGCCTGGAGTGGGCACTGTGAAGTTAGCTGACCAAAAGAATACCGTTCCTTGCCCTCCAGGAGCGTGATGGCGCCATGCTGCAACTTGTTGAGCTTGAAAAAGATGAGCCGGCGTGCAAGCCGAGAGAGCCGGCTTACGCCCGATGAGAGCCCCTCATGGCTGCTGAGCCGATCGTTGTGCGCAAGGCCGGATGTAATCGTCTGGTTGCTCATGATGGTGTCTGACTCGTCGCCGCAGGCAACGGCTCCCTCCGTTTCCTGGGGTGGGCATAGAGAGGAACGCGCTTGGCCCAGAGTCTCAAGGCCTGCCAATGGATGGCACCGATGACCTTGGCCGTCATCAGGGGATACTGCACAAGCACGTGCGCCAGGGATGTACTCGATAGCTCACGACGCTCCAGCCTCATCGTCGCGTCGAAGAAAGGCAGCCCGTCGCGAAGATCTTCCATATGGATGGCGAGTTGCGTTGCCGGCTCGGTGAAGCGCCAGTCGTAGACCACGTCCATGTCGATAAAGGGCGATATGTGGAACACCTTGTCGAGCCGGTAGTGCTTCTTTCTGCCGCCGGCACGATTGTCTTTGGGGCCCAGGACGTAACAGTGACGTTCCCCCCAGGGGGTGTTCGTGATTTCCGCGACGATGGCATCGACCCCACGATCGAATCGGTCATAGCAAAAATAGAAGCTGACGGGATTGAAGACGTACCCGAAGTAGCGGAAGTGAGTCAGAAGGCGGATCGGTCCAGCCGGTCGACTGCCTGTTCTCTCCTCCACGAGCTGGCGGATCGATTCATCCAATGGAAGGCATGGATCGCCGACATGGTCCACACGCTGAAACGAAGCGAGGTTGGTGCGGTCAACCGACCAGAACCAGCGATCCTCAAAGACGGTCGGCAGTTCGTCCAGATCCACATACATCATGAACAACCGGTAGGTGAACGCGTGCGGAACCGGGCTGAACCGCCGGTGCCGAACGTGTCCCGTATAAATCGCGCTCTTCATGACGAGAGATCCTTCCCGAATGGCTGACAGACGGCCAGAGCACTGTTCACTCCATCCTCGTGAAACCCAAAACCCCAGTAGGCACCGCAATAGGACGTCCGATTGACGCCGTTGATCTCGCCATGGCGCTTCTGTGCGGCAACTGCTTCCGGTGAGTACACAGGATGATGATACGTGATGCGCCGCAGGATCGTGGCGGGATTGATGGCATGCGTGTGATTGAGCGTCACGCAAAACTCGCAGGGCGCGGTCAGGTTCTGCAGCTTGTTCATGTGGTAGGTCAGAACCGCGCGATCAGGCTGGGCCTCAAGCAGATGGTAATTCCATGCGGCCCAGGCGAGTCTCCGTTTGGGTAGCATTGACGTGTCGGTGTGCAACACTGCGTCGTTCTCCTGATAGTGAATGCTCCCCAGCACTTCTTTTTCCGTCGGCGTGGGATCGGCAAGCATGGAGAGCGCCTGATCGCTGTGCGTGGCGATGATCACATGGTCAAAACGCAACACCCGACCGTCTCGCCCGTCTATCTTGCTGCGGATCTCTACGTAATCCGGGAAACGACCCACCGATTCGACAGGGGAGTTGAGGTGAATCCGATTACGGAACGGCGCGACGAGTTTTTCGGTATACCGTTGCGACCCGCCTTTGATAACCCGCCACGTCGGCCGCTCATCCACCGAAAGCATGCCATGGTTTTTGAAAAACTGGACGAGGTACCGGGCCGGAAACTTCCACATGCTCTCGTGACCAGCTGACCAAATCGCGGCTCCCATGGGGATAATGTAGTGGTCGATGAACTGCCCTGAATATCGATGAGTCTCCAGATAGGAGCCGAGTGAAGGGCCTGGCTCCGGCCGTGTCAACAGTTCCAGCGACTCACGATTGAAGCGCAGGATGTCCCGTATCATTCGGTAGAACGAGGGGCGAAGCAGGTTCCGCCGCTGGGCGAACAGCCTGTTCAGCGACGTCCCATTGTACTCGAGACCGGTTCGCTCGCATTTCACACCGAAACTCATGTCACTTGGTTCCGATTCCACGCCGAGTTTCCGGAGCAAGGCAATGAAGTTCGGGTAGGTCCAATCGTTAAACACAATGAACCCCGTGTCTATGGCGTAGTCTCGGCCTTCCATCGGGACTTCGACCGTATTGGTATGTCCGCCGATATAATCAGCCGCCTCGAAGACAGTGATCTCATGATCTCGGTGCAGGAGATACGCCGCGACCATTCCCGAAATGCCTGTGCCGACAATCGCGATCTTCATGCGGTCTTCAGTGCCTCGATGATCGGCTTCAGGCCGGGCCAGACTGCCAACGCGGCAGCCATACCCTCGAGATCCGGCATACTTCCCCTGCGCTTGCGTTGAGCGCCAGGCCGGTCTGTCATCCCAGTACAATCGACGTGTTCCATGACTTTCCAGGGGCACATTAGTTCCAGCGTTGGGGCACCTTCCTGACTTTGGAGACATCGTAGCCTTCCTCGGCGATGAGCATGAGAAACCGTTGATAGTCCGAGTCGGGAATTTCCGGTGTTCGCGCCATCAACCACACATAATCACGCGCGGTTCTTCCAATGACCGTTTGACTGTACGACTCATCCAGAAAGACGATGCGATAGTCGGCCTTGATCGGCCAGATGAACTGCATCCCCCAGACGGCATTCGATCGCGTATCGAGGATATAGCCGGTCGGATGATAGGTCTTGTGCGGCCCCTCAAAGCCGCCCTCGCGGAAGGTAAAGGTCGTGGGCACGGTGCCATCTTCGGCCAAGCGATAGGACTCCACGGCGTTGTAGGCGTTCGTCTCGATAAAGGTTGGAATGTTGGCGATGACGTACCAGTCCCCCATGAACCGCTCCAAGTTCACAGTCGTCGCGGTGCGAATGGGTGGTGGGCTGCTGCAGGCCGCGAACGTGAGCAGCACAACGGGCATGAAGAGTGACCACATGATAAATGACATAGTGTCCTCACTGGAGCGTAAAGCGAAGGGTATCGCCTTTCTTTGTCGTGGAGTGGAGCGCGACCCATCGGCCATTCAACGTATACCAAAGATCGATCGTGAACTTGTCCGTGACGATGCGACGGTGTGTGGTTCGAGTCGGGACTCCCTGCACGGAGATCGTCTCCTCGCCCACCACAAGCATGAATGCAGGCTGATGTTCGCCGGTCTGCGAATTCAACAATCGCTCGCCTTTGATCCACTCAGGGTTCCAGTAGGCAAAAGTCTTGATGCATCCTTCACCGATCCAGTTTCCGGCTTGTGTCTGCACGTGCATCTGCCCGTTCCGAACAATGCCGGTCACGAAGAAAGACTCGCCGTTATCATCCGTCTCCGCGCGAATCTCGCGCAGGCACGCTCTCTCCCATAGTTCGACGTTGGTATGCCGATAGGTATAGACGGTGATGTAGAGGAACTTGACCGCGAACTGCGCCTCTACCCGGACACGGGTCCGCTCGCCTTCCGTAGAGACGTCGAAGCGCTGGCGTCCGATTTCATCTTTCCCGAGGAAGACCTTGAAGTCATACGTCTCGGAGCCGGCGCTCCAAGCTTCTTGGGGAGCAGATCCAAGGCACGTCAGGCATCCGAGAACGGTCACTACCACACGGCACCTGCTGCTGACGAAAGACGCGCTAATCATGTGGACCGCTTCCTGGAAGGGGGGCATAGTTATCCTGTTTCGGCAGACCGGGAATGAAGGCATTGGTCCTGGCGATATACGTTCGATAGGCAGGTCGCCGATCGACGATGGTCTGCTCCATCAAGGTGACGCCCGAGAATTTTAAGAGCATGTATGTAAGAAGCAGCGGTCCCACGGCCGTCCACCAAGCCCCGGCCGGCAGCGCAAAGAGGGAGAAGCCCCACCAGATCAGGCACTCACCGAAGTAGTTGGGATGACGTGTGTAGCGCCAGAGTCCGCGGTCCATCACCTTGCCGTGGTTTTCCGGATCGGCTTTGAACCGTGACAACTGCCAATCTCCAATGCCTTCGAAGATCATGCCGACAGTCCATACCGTGACTGCCAGTACATCGGATGCCCCCCAGTCGACCGGAACGGTGAGAGCCGGCCACAGAGGCATGGAGATGATCCATGCCAGCACTGCCTGAAACCAGAAGATGAGCCCAAGACTCTTGAATGCGAAATTTGGTTCGTATTTCCGGCGGATGTCTTGATAACGCCGGTCCTCAGGCTCACCCCAGTTGCGATGGATGATATGAGCCGACAGGCGCAGGGCCCACAGCAGGACCAGCGTCAGGATGAGCATCGTCCGCCCCGTGTAGGGTTCCGCACCGGTGGCGTATACGGTCGCGGCGGCGAGGAGCATGAAGGCCCACGCGCCGTCCACGATGCTCACATCGCGCTTCAGGACGCTCACCATCCAAGTCAGCGTCGCCAGGCCCAGCGTCGAAGCCAGTCCCAAGAGATAGTGCGATACGTTCATGACGCCTTCTCTTCCCGCAGGCCGGCATAGCCGTCAAAGCGCGAAGACAACGCCAGCAGCAGCGGCGTGAGCACTGCCCAGCCGATGGCCAGAGCTATCAGCCCTGCCGGCATATTGGCGAATTCCAGCGCCCCAAGACGGAGGCCGCCGTAGTAGGCGGCAGGGCCCCCGGCGGCTCCAAACAGAACCGCGAAGACCCAGCGTCCCCTCATCCAACGCAATGAGACATTCAAGAGGGTTGCGAAGAGCCCCCACAACGCCACGATCCAGTATGGGGCGACGTTCGGGAGCAGGATTCCCGAGGAATACTGCAGCCAGCCCTGCCAAACCAACAGGCTATCAAAAACGAGTCCTAAGCCGAGTGAGAGGAGCACCAGATTGAGCTCCGCCTCCGGCAGGGGAGCGCGGAGCACATGTGCGAGCACCACCCCCGTCGTCACCAGCACGCCGAACCAGGGTTGATGCGCTGCGGCGCTTAACACGCACGCAAACCAGCCGATTTGGAACAGCACAAAGTTGCTCACGACCATCATGGTGCTCATCTTCATGACGCACTCGCTACCTGTTTTTCAAAAAGGTAGTGGCTGACTCCCCACTGACGGCCCTCCTCATAGCCGAACAGTTCGGCACAGGCCATGAAGAACAGACGCCACCGCCACCACCAGACTCGCGCGCATGCTTTGCCGTAGACACGTTCGATCACCGGCCACAGCGTCTCGCGGGCGGAATCCATATTGGCCAGCCAGGCGTTGGCCGTCTTCTCATAGTGCGTGCCGTCCCACCGCCAATGGTCCACGCAGGCAAGCTGGTTCTGACAGACCAGCGGAAGGCCATCACTGGGCATCATCCCGCCCGTGAAAAACTGACGACTCATCCAGTCGGCGGGTCCCCGATCTTCGAATAGGTACGCCGTTGAGCGATGCACGAACACGTGCATGAAGAACCGGCCGCCTGGTTTCAGCCATCGGCGGACGCGCACAAAGAGATCAGGCCAGTTACGCATGTGTTCAAACATTTCCACCGACACCACCCGATCGAAGAGCCCTGGGTCGACCTCGAACGTGTTCATGTCGCAGGTCAGTACCCGGATCCGGTTCTGTAGGCCGCGCGCGCTGGCTTGGGCCTCGATGTAGGCCCGCTGCGAGCGGGAGTTGGAGACCGCCGTGATACGGCTGTCGGGGTAGTGCTCAGCCATCCATAACGTGAGGGATCCCCAGCCGCATCCGAGCTCCAAGATCGTCTGCCCGTTCATCAGGCCCGCATGGAGGCAGGATTCACGCAGGCCGGCGGCTTCTGCTTGGTCTAGGGTCTTTGCATCGGCGGGCCAGAAGGCGCTGCTGTATTTCAGATGCGGCCCGAGGACCCGGCTAAAAAACTCAACTGGGACCTCATAGTGCTGATCATTGGCTTTCTCCGGCACCACCGCGATGGGCGCACGGCGCATCTCGTCGATAAACCGCTTTTCTTGCAGTGCTGCTGTTCGAGCGTCGCCGGACCTGATCTCCCGGAGGCGCTGTGTGACCAACTGTCGAATCCCCCATCTGAGCACCACGTCTGGGAACAGTCCCCGTTCGGCCAGGTTCAATGCAAGATGAGCGAGATGTTGCACGGGCTTTGCCTCCAACCAAAGGGCACGTAGGGAGCCCCCTAGCCATCGTCATGAAAAACGCTTCACCTGCTCCGCCAAGGTGTTTGCGACCAGTTCAAGATCGAACGGCCAGGCGTAACACAGTTCCACGTCAGGATACTGCGGCCGCAACTGATCAAGGATTTCCGGAATCTCAACTTCCGAATGCGACCCACCCGGTGTGAACATGGTTGTCGTCACAGTAATATGAGTCGCCCCCTGCTTGATCAACGCCTTGACCGATTCCTCCAACGTCGGCGAACAAAACTCGTTGTAGGCCACGGCAAAGAGTGCGCCGTCGAGTTGAGCCCGAAGGCGTGCCGCTACCGTTTCAAGACCGGCTTGGTAGGGATCCGTTTCGGCCGTTCTCGGCCACCGGCGGATCTTGGCATCCAACTCAAGCTCTTCCACCGACGGCGGAAGTTTTGCGGCACGCCGCTGAGCCTCCAACCGTTTCAGTTTCGTGACCAAATCCTGAGGGCATCCCTTCGGAATGCCGCCGTGACCGACCAGAATCACTCCTCGTGTGCTTGCCGCCATCCCTCACTCCTCTTGTTGTGACTCGCGTCTGTGTCTCCTCACTTTGAACTCACTGTTGCCTCGAGGTATTCTTGTAAATTGGTCTTTCCATAGCGACTTCCCGGGTACACCTTCCGAATGAATCCCGCGACAAGAGCCATCAGCTTCTTGACCGCGGGGGTTTTCTCAGGATCGGTAGCCGGCAACAACCGGACGGTGATTGCTTTCTCGTGCAACTTGAGCTGGACAAAGAACGTGCACGCAGCACCCTTCTCGATCGCCACGGACTCCAGCAGGGCTTCTTTTCCGCTCCGGGACAAATAGAATTCCTGAACTTTCAGAATCTCGTCTTCAGTCCGGTGAACCATCGGCGTGAACCCCTGATAGAGGCCCTGCAGATCTCCGGCTTCTTCTACGACAACATGTGGCATTGCGTTCCCCCTTACGCATGATTCCGCAACATGAGCTCTTTCGGATGCGGGTTCAGATAGACCTGATCGCGAATGTATCCGACGTCGAGGATCTGGACGTAATGCTTGACCAGCGTGAGAGGGACGATCAGAGGCGTAAGCCCCCGATGATAGTCGGCGATGACGCCCAACAGTTCGGCCTTTTCATGAGTGGTCAACCGACTCTTGAAGTAGCCCACAATATGCTGCAGCACATTGACATGCTTGCGCACTGTCGCCTTCATCGTCAGGGCTTTCATGAAGTGCTCACCGTACTTTGACGTCAATTCTTTGAGGCGATAGCGCTCCACTTGTCCGACCAGACGGCCCATCGTTTCGTAGTGCTGTTGGCTATGGGCTAACAGCAGATATTTATGGATCGTGTGGAAGCGTATGAGAGCCTGTCTCGTGACTCCGTTCTGCACCAGATCCTGAAACCGGCGATAGCAGAATACCCGCTCGATGAAGTTCTCCCGAAGCGATGGATCACAGAGCCGCCCTTCCTCCTCGACGGGAATCAGCGGAAACTGCTCAATGAAGGCCTTCGCGAACATTCCGACGCCGCTGTGGCTCGGCATGCCTTGTACGGTGTACACGCGCACCCGTTCGATCCCGCAACTGGGCGAGCCTCTCTTGAAGACAAACCCTGAGAGGTCCAGTTTTCGGAGTGAGTCGAGCCGACCGTCGACCATCGCCTCCATCGCCTCGGTGTGATCATGCTTGCTCGTGATTGTCATCAGCCGGGGACGATGCGGATTACCCACCAAGCGCATGGCTTCGCGCGGGGTACCCAATCCCGCTTCCACCTCAGGGCATACCGGTACCCATTCGACGTAGGGGCCCAATATATCGGTTAAGAAATGGTCCTGCTTGTGTCCTCCGTCGAAGCGCACTTCATCTCCGAGAAGACACCGGCTGATTCCAAGGCGAAGCGGGGAGGTCGTCATCTCGTTGCCTCCTGCTTTCCGAGGTTGAGATATTCCTGTCGGGCATGTTGATGGTCCACAACCGGGGAAGGATAATCGTCCCCGATTCGGCATTGAGCGCGTTCCTGCTCATCTGCGGTCATGAGATGCGGCTCATGAATTCGCTTCGCCGATACATGGGCCAGCTCCGGAACATACCGGCGGATGTAGGCGCCGTCCGGGTCGAACTTCTTGCTTTGCAGCGCAGGATTGAATATCCGATAACCCCGCATGGCATCCGTGCCGGTGGAGGCACACCACTGCCAATTACCGTTGTTTGCCGCCACGTCAGCATCGATGAGATGCTGCATGAAATACCGTTCGCCGCTCTGCCACTCGATCCGAAGATCTTTAATGAGAAAGGATGCCACGACCATTCTGACACGGTTGTGCATCCATCCCGTTTGATTCAATTGCCGCATGCCGGCGTCGACGATCGGATAGCCGGTCCGCCCGTGACACCAGGCTTGAAACAGGCCATCTCGTTCCGGACCCGACTCACGAGACGGTGGGATGGCCACCTTGCGGAATGGTCCCTCCGCAACGTGTGGAAACGAAGCCAATACTTGATGAAAGAACTCACGCCAGATTAACTCATCGACCCAGGTCAGGACATCGGGCCGAGACACCCGCCCGCCTTTGGCCAGCGTGTTCAACGCTGTGTGAATGGCCTTGCGAGGCGACAGTGTTCCGAAACGGAAGTGTGGTGAAAGTTGTGAACACCCATCGTTCGCCGGCAGGTTTCTGTTTGTCGCGTAGGAATGTAGGGGACCTTCCACAAACCAGCGCAACCGCTTCAGGGCGTTCCGCTCGCCCGGCTCAATCCGCAATGCGACCGGATCGTATCCCAGCTCGGAGGCTGTAGGCAGATGGAATGAGACAGGCCGTGGGGCAGCCACCTTTTCTGCAAGTGCGGTAGGGACCGGCTGAACTGCTGGGGTTGTTGCATGCCATTTCGTCCACCAGCGGGCTCGATACGCGCTGTAGCGCTGCAAGGGTTCACCGGTGACGCCTCGCACCTCATCTGCCTCAAACACCACATGGTCTTTGAACGTGCGGACGACCACGCCGGCCTGCTCCAACCGTTGCGCGACTATGCGGTCTCGCTCAATCGCTCTCGGCTCATAGTCGCGATTCCAGTAGACCGCATCAACCTTCCATTCGCGAGCGGCGCGCACGACTTCCTCCACCGGTTCGCCGCGTCGCCACTGAAGCGTGAGACCTCGGTCACTCAACGACGACGCCAGATCGTGGAGACATCCGAGCATAAAATTCACACAGGCGGAGCCGAACACATGGGAGTGCAACAAAGGCTCGTCGAACACAAAGAGCGGGATCACCTCGCTCCATGCTTCGCAGGCCGCCGACAAGGCCGGATGGTCTGCAATGCGCAAATCCCTCCGGTACCAGACGATTCCTCGCATAGATGGTCTTCCCCAGAACTAACCAAGTGGATACCAGTACAAATCTGCGGCGCAACGGTTACGTTCTCTTACTCAGGTTTTCCATGAGATCCATCCGGTCGTTTCAGCTTGTCACCCGCCACCCGCTCGATTGAAAGCTCACGAAGACCGTTCTCACCCTTGATACCCACCTTCACGACAGTCCCCGCTTCCCCTCGTATCATGCTGACCACCTGGTCATAACTCTTTCCTGCCACGGGTGCGCCATCGACACTGACGACCTCATCCCCGTGTCGAAGTCCCGCCTGGTGAGCAGGTCCACCAGGATGGACCATGCCGACATAGAGGATGGCCGGATCCCCGATCCGCTCAGCACTTACCTGAAGAGAAATGCCGATAATGCCGTGAGCGAGTTTCGTGGCATCTCTATGCCCATAGGGAGCCTGGGCCGTGTGTTGGTCGGCCATGGCACAAGAGGTAACAAGAAGGCCCATCATCAATGCTGCCGCAAATTGAAAGCCTGAGATTTTCATCAGTACACCTCCTGGTGACTACATAGGGACTACCAATCCAAGTACACACAGTGCCGCCACCACAAGAAATCCCGCGATCAGTCCGGCTGCTATATAGATTGCGGAGCTGTTCATGCCCCGTCATATCCCCGTGGCTCATGCCGCCCTTAGAGCAGCTGCTGCTGTCGTTCCGGTCAGGATGGCTTGTAAGGCCGGTTCCAACGTTGGATACTGAAACGTATAGCCTTCCGCCATGGCTTTCGCTGGAGTCACCCGCTGGCCGGTCGTCATCAATGTGCCCAACTCACCAAGGAGCATATTCAAGGCAAATCCTGGAACGGGAAGCCACGACGGTCGGTGAAGCACCCGTCCAAGAACTTCACAGAACGTCTTCATCGTCACCGGCTCTGGAGCCACAGCATTGAGGGGACCAGAAACATGATTGCTTGCGAGTGCCCATTGGATCAGACCGATATGATCACGCCGATGGATCCAGGAGACCCATTGAGTGCCCGGCATGATCGGACCGCCTGCAAACAATCGAAAGGGCAGCAGCATTTTGGGCAAGGCCCCGCCATCTTGTTCGAGCACCATTCCCGTTCGCAGGACGACGACGCGCACACCGAATTCGGCAGCCCGAAGGGCCTCTGCCTCCCATGCAAGGCACAGGTCGGCAAGAAATCCCTGACCGCGCGCTGTGCCCTCATCCAGCACCCGATCATCGCTGGCACCGTAATAGCCGATACCGGATGCGCTGATGAGCACCCGCGGTTTTGCAGACCGGCGGGACATCGCTTCCACGACGATACGCGTCGTGTGGACTCGACTATCGAGGAGGAGTTGTTTTCGAGCAGGCGTCCAACGGTCATCGGCGATCGGAGCTCCAGCAAGGTTAATGACCGCATCTGCTCCTTCAAGTGCCTGTTCCCAGGGTCCTGTATTTCGACCAGTCCACTCGACGGACAACAGGTTGTTTCCTAAGCGCCGCTCTGCGCTCCCCGAATTCCTCGTGAGAATCGTAACTCTATGGCCCTCCTGGGAGAGCGCCGTGCACAATGCACGACCGATGAATCCTGTCCCCCCAGTTACAATGATGTCCATAATCATATCTCCTGAGGCAGCCATCCAAGGGCTGACTGTTACGCCCGGCTAAGCGACAGTTTCTTACTTTCGGGTCGGTCTTCCCGTGACCCGCCGCCTCACAACAGCGGTCACAGTCTGAAGCAGTCCAGCCACCACAACAGACATCAGAAACCCCGTCACAAGCAAGAACACTAAGCTCATATTCATGTTGTTCCTCCTCTCGGCAGCCAAGCAGATACGTGTCGGCCACCGACTTTACTGTGCGCCAAGCAGACAGGTCCCTCCCTCACGAGGAGACCTGCCTGCCTCAGCGGTTGACGCCGTGCGGAGTGCGGCGTCAACTCCATCAAAATACAGGACCGGCCTCTGAAATTGTGTTCTTGTCATGGTACTGCTTCGCACTTTCACCGCCGTCGGTTACTTCTTCTGGGTCGCTTCCTCAAGGCTACGTGCGCAGCGAAACCCCGTTCCATGAGTCTGCAACGCGAACCCGCCGCGCCCACGCGCCGATGTGGTGATATCGGACGCCGGACTATGCCAGGACCCGCCGCGAATCGACCGAACGACTCCCTTTTTGTCGGGACCTTGTGGATTCCGATTGGGCGCATGGTGATAGTACTCCGCGTCATACCAATCGGAAACCCACTCCCTGGCATTACCAGCCATATCCTTCACTCCGTAGGGTGAATCTCCGTCAGGAAGTGACCCGACAGGCCTCAAGGTATGCTCGTCCTCCCACTCTCGATCAAAGTTTGCCCGCTTCGCAGTGGGTGGTTCATTCCCCCAGGGGAATATGCGGCCGTCAGTCCCGCGAGCAGCCTTTTCCCATTCTGCCTCCGTCGGAAGCCGTTTCTTGGCCCAACTACAATAGGACTTGGCGTCATACCAGGTGGTCTGGACCACCGGTAGCTGCTCAATGCCCTTAATGGATTGGAGAGGCCCGGTGCCATACGGATTGGGTGGTGTGCGATGGCCAATGGATTTCACAAAGGCCATATACCGTTCATTCGTCACTTCGACTTGATCAATCGCAAACTCGTCCAGGTAGACAGATCGCTGCGGTTGCTCATCGTCCCGGCCCTTTCCTTCTGGATTGCCCATCAGAAATTCACCGGCCGGAATCGTGACCATCGGCACCGGGTCAGGCTCTATCATTCCCGGCAACGCTTCCACGGTGAGCGACTGCAGGAGCGCAATGACCGTGAAAATCACCATCGTCAATCTGTTGAATCGAGTTGATCCGATCCATAGACCAGTGATCATTTCTTCCGCTCCTTGCTACCCTCAATGGCTTGGGTGGTATGGAGTCTGACTTGTTTGCATAGTTCCTCCACCTGCCGATCGTCTCCCCGCTCCGCTGCCTCGTGCGCCTGGGTCACGAGGGTTCTGGCTTCGTGCAGGTGCTGCTCGATTTCCGCCTGAAGGGCAGGTGAGGCCACTGTTCCTCCCAATGCTGCCTGGTGGTAGACCTCCCATGCGTGGTCCACTTCATGATTGGCCTCATGAACCAATTGGGCCTTATCCTGATGTGCGTGTCCGGGTGAATCGATGGGACCAGCGTAGAGCGATGAAGCCCCAAGTAGAGCAATGAGGACAAACCCTTGATAAACAATCTTCTGATGTATCATCGGTGCGCCTCCGTCACGATCGAACCATGAACAACAGCCCGTGAAACCTTTCATCACGGTCGCTTCATCGACTGCTCAATCAATTGTCGAAGCTCCAGGAGCTCCGTGTTCTTGGGGTCGATGGCCAGTCCCTGAGCAAGGGCCTGCCGGGCCTCCTCAAAGTGCTCTCGTCCCATTTCGACGTAGGTCGAGATGGCAGCCTCTTTGATTCGCTGATCGATCTCGGATGGGCCGGTCTTCGCGCAGCGGAACCCCAGCCCCACGCCGTAGCTGTTATTGAGAGGGTGATTCCAGAATCGGTGCGTCGACCTGACCGAGCCTTCCGGAGCGACCCAGGATCCGCCTCGAATCACTCGTTTTTCTCCGAGCGTCAGCAGGTCCACATAGGTCCCCGTGCCGCCTATCCAGACGGGTTTTTCCGGGCCAGTGGGATTGACCATCGGTTCGAGCCGGCTGTAGAAGCGGGGGTCGTACCAGTCCAAGACCCACTCAAAAACATTACCGGCCATGTTATGGAGGCCGTAATAACTGACTCCATCGGGATATGAATCGACCGGCTTGGTGCCATCGTGATTTTTCCCATAGTTGGCTTTCGCCGGATCAATACTGTTACCCCAGGGATAAAGATTGCCATCCGGCCCTCGGGCGGCCTTCTCCCACTCCGCTTCCGTCGGCAATCTCTTGCCCCGATACTCGCAATAGGCACGCGCGTCGTACCAGCTGACGCCGACCACCGGCTGGTTCGGACGATTGAGACGGGGATCATCCCAATACGCAGGAGACCCGTGTCCGTTCGTCTTGATGAAGTCTCCATAGTCCTTATTGGAAACTTCATATTTGTCGATCAGGTATGAATCGAGAAATACCATATGGGCCGGGCTTTCATCATTCAACGTGCTGGCCTGAGTTCTGTTGCGTTTGTGATACGTCGAACGGGCATTAGCGAGTTCTTGGGGGTCTTCCTTGTCGAGTCCCATGATCGAAGGTCCCCGCCCGATGTACACCATATCACTCGGGATCACGGATTCCTCCGCACGGACGGCCGGGTTCAGGGTTGTGACTGTGATTGCCAACGCCGCGATCACAATAATTCCTGCCGTATGCATTTCAGACCTCCATCACACGTTGGTGTGCCCCTAGGAAGCAGTCTCGGCCTCTCGGGACGCCAGGTTCAGCCACTCTGTGTCATGGCCGTCTGCTTGTTTGGTGCTTGCGGCATATTGACTGCGCTCATTTCCCGCAAGGCTGCTCGGGCGATGCCCTGCAACATTCCACTAAACACAAACTCATGCGGCACATAGAGCGAGTACCAATAAATCTGCCCTGTGAGTCCGACCGGATCAAAAATGGCTGTTTGCCGTATCCTGGTTGAAGAGCCGGCCTCCGTCACCTCAAACTCCAGCCACGCCCGCCCCGGTAAATTCATCTCGGACTTGAGACGCAGAAGCCGATTCGGTTCAATCGCCTCAACCCGAAATGAGTCAACCGTGTCGCCGATACGGAGGGTCGTGGACGAAGGCCGTCCACGTCTCATGCCGGCACCCCCTTGAAGTAGGTCGATAAAGCCGCGCATCCGCCACAACCAGTCGCACGCATACCAGCCATGGTCACCGCCGATCCTCTCAATACATCTGAAGACAACTTCAGGCCGCGCTTCAACCGTTAACGTCCGTGAATCGACCATGCGCGTGCCGAACCGCACGCCTCCCCACGATTGCTGTCTCCCCGATGAGGAGATCGCGTCGGACCAGCGTGTCTTGGAGAAATGCGTCTCTTCATTGGCAAGGGCCCGGCGAATTGCCTCGTCGATTCCCATCGGACGTACGGAGAAAGCTGTCAACGCAGCATTGTCCCGTACCACCGTGACATGGACAATACTCTCAATAATCGCCCGCCCGATTCGGGCGTAGAGAGGCGTCACCAACCCGAGCCACAGGGCGGATAGCCAGGGGGTGAGAACCGGCACTGGAATGATGAGAGGCTTGAGTCCGCGTTGACGCCCGTAGGCGCGCATCATGTCCGCATAGGAGACTTGGTCCGCCCCACCGACTTCGTAGACGCGGTACTGCGTGGTCGGAATCCGAAGCGCCTCCATCAGGTAATCCAGCAAGTCGTCGATTCCGATTGGCTGCGCCTTCCCTTTGACCCATTTCGGTGTGAGCATGACCGGCAAACGTTCTACCAGCGCACGAATCAGCTCAAACGAGGCGCTGCCGGAGCCGATGACGGCGGATGCACGAAACTCACAAACAGGCACGCCCGACTGCCGCAAGATATCTCCAACCTCGTGTCGACTGCGCAGATGTGCCGAGAGTTTCTCGTCGTCACTGCCCAGGCCTCCCACATAGATGAGGCCCTTCACACCCGCTGCCTTCGCTGCGTCACCAAAGTTCCGCGCCGCCTGACGGTCCGTCTCTTCAAAAGAGCCTTGCGTTCTCATGGAGTGGACCATGTAGTAGGCGACATCCACTCCGCACAGCGCGATGTCGAGACTCTGTCGGTCAAGAACATCACCTGCGACTACTTCAGTTGTGGAACTGACCTTCTGTCTCAGAATGTCAGGATGCCTGGCCAGGCATCGGAGCCGGTAGCCTCGCTCTTCCAGCGAAGGTAGGAGTCGACCACCGATATAACCGCTCGCACCAGTGAGCAGAATAAGAGAGGTCCCTGGGGTGGCTGCCGGATTCACTGGCGATGTATTTGCCCCTGTGGTGTCAGACGTATTCACGAGAGATCTCCCCCACAACCTGGCCCATAGAAAGGGGGCGAAGGCCCCCTCCGTCAGTTCTGCTCCTATTTCTTCTTCATGCTCTTTTGGATCAGTTCACGCGTAGCCAGATACTCCTTGTTTCCCGGATCCGAGACCAATGCCTTCTCAATGGCGGCCAATGCCTCAGCGTGTTTTTCGGCACCCATCGCAACTAACGCCTGAATGAATGCGTCGCGACCGGTCTGCACGGCTTCGTCGGACACCGTCTGGGCCGACTTTGCGCAACGGAATCCGAGGCCGACGCCATAGGAGTTATTGTCAGGTTGATTCCAGAATCGGTGGCTCGTATGTAGTGAGGTGTCCGGCGCGAGCCAGGAACCGCCGCGCAGGACCCGCACCGGTCCTTGATTCGCGAAGTTATAGCCCTTCTCTGCTCCCCGGGGGTTCAGGGCCGGGCTCTGTTTGTAGTAGTTGAGGTCATACCAATCCTCAACCCATTCGAAGACGTTCCCGGCCATGTTGTAGACGCCGAATCCGCTAACCCCCTCGGGATAGGAATCCACGGGCGCTGTGCGACCAACGTTCTGACCATAATTGGCCTTTTTCGGGTCAAGTGTGTGTCCCCATGGATAGTGATTGTCTCCGTCTGGTCCTTTTGCCGCTCTCTCCCACTCTGCTTCAGTCGGAAGACGCTTGCCCTCCCATTTGCAGAAGGCGTTTGCATCAGTCCAGCTCACACCGACAACCGGATGGTTCGACTTGTTCAGCCGCGGGTCATCCCAATAGGCTGGTGCCGGGTGACCGGCAGCCTTCATGAACTCTTTGTATCGTGCATTCGAGGCTTCGAACTTGTCGATGAGATAGGCATCAAGCACGACCTGATGCTTGGCTTCATCTGAATGTTCGCTGCTCCCCATGGTGAACTCGCCCTTCGGGATGAGGACCATATCCTTGTCTCTGCCCGGTACGTCCGCTGCTGTTGCAAGAGTGACGGCTCCGACCATCAATGCCACCCCCACTCCGACCTGAAAAACAGTTTGACTCCGCATAAGATACCCCCTTGGTTTAGAACACCAGGACCGCCCTGGCTGCTTGATGAGTGCAGTGAATTGAATCCAAAATCACCATCCCCATGATGTATTAGCGCAATTGAAACTAGCGATCACCGATGACAACATGTCTATCGAAGGTGCATCGTCCTATTGCCCGGCAAAGATTGTGCTGCATGCTGAACTGTCATCTGCTGTTGACGAATGCTGCGATTCCGCAAGATGACAGGATCGAGGATGTCACCACACTGGACGCATCGTGTCGTGACACACTCCAACTCGCCCGTGCTGTTCAGCAGATCCGTAGATACTTCCTTGACCATGAAACCGCCGCATCTCAGGCAGGATGAGTGAAGCGGTACCGAAGAGAGAGCTGGTTGACTCTTTATCATCTGACTGACTGTCTCTTTTTGCTCCGCTCTCGCCATGATGACCTCCATTTTATAGTGGTTCAATGTTTGTCATATGTATGTCCAATGTATAAGCCATAATGTCCAATGTGTCAAGTGTTATTTTATGATATTTTGACAAACATTGAACATTATAATATGATCGAGAGGGTGAATATGAATACTCATAGAATTCATAGAGTTGCAAAACTTACTGGCCTCTCGCGAGATGTTATCCGCGTGTGGGAACGACGGTTTGAAATCCTAAAACCGACTCGAGGAGCCAATCGTTATCGCAATTATTCCGATGAAGATGTCGCGTTACTGAGGTTCCTGAAGGAGCAGCTGGATACAGGAGCCTCGATCGGAGAGTTGTCGAAACTAGGACGTGAGGAGTTGTTGCGGCGAGCACAAGCCAGTGCGCCGCAAGTGTCATTCGTCGACAATGCCTTCAGCAAACTCCTGCAGGAACTCCTGTCCAGTTTGAGTCCCTTCAATCGTGTGATGTTTGAGAAGCGTTTGAACGGCGCCGTGGCAGTAATTCCCTTTGAAGAAGCGCTGCATGGGATCTTGCTTCCGCTGCAGGAGCAGGTAGGGCAACTCTGGCACGACGGTCATCTGGATGTGGCCATCGAGCATTACGTCACGAGGCAAATCCAGCAGAAGGTTTTCTCGGCCATGAATCAGCTTCCCGTGGCCGAGTTTGGCGCCAAAGTGGTCGTGGCCTGCCCGCCTGGCGAGGAACACGACATTGCCGCGTTTGCAGTGGCATATCGATGTCGTGTTCGCGGCTGCCGGGTTCACTATTTGGGAGCCAATGTGCCCCTCGTCTCACTGACCAGGCTCTGTGAGGAGGTGGAGCCGGATCTGACCATCATGTCATTTCCTGTCGCGCTTCCTGAGGCCAATGCGACTCAGCTGGTTCAAGCTCTTGCCGATGAAGTGCGTCCCGCTTCCGATCTAGCCGTCGGCGGACATGGCGCGCTCGCCATGCGTGACCTTTTCATGAAGTACGATATTGCGGTTCTGGAGAATTTCGCTGACTTGGATCACAGGCTGGATCGATTGATAAGACAAACCGTCTCTCGCGGGTGACGAGGGGAGGCCGATTAAATGGCTCATACCCGCTCACAGTATTCTTCGATGGAGCCTGCCCTATTTGCGATCGAGAAATCGCCCTTGTGAGGCGCTTGGACAGGCGTGGGAGGTTGAAATTGTCCGACTTTTCACGGCCGGACTTTGCCCCAGCATCAATCAACATATCTCCCGCTGAACTTGGGAGAATCATTCATGCCCGTTGGGGTGACGGGACCGTCATCACCGGCGTCGATGTGTTCCGAGCTATGTGGGAAGCCGTCGGCCTGGGATTCTTGGCGAGGCTCAGCCGTCTTTCTTTCGTCGAGCCACTTGTTGTGAATGCCTATGCATGGTTCGCGCGTAACCGATTGAGGCTCACCGGTCGCCTGCACGTCTGCGCAGGAGACGCATGCACAGGTCCTGCAAGTCGGGACAATCTGTAAACGGGCAGAATGATTGTCTCCTGCCCGCTCGTACAAGCCATCTTTCGTGAGAGCTGTTCAGACGTTACTTGACTTGAGAGAGATGGGTGACGGCATTTTCAGCATGTTTCGTGGCCACGTCAGCATGACCAGCTTTACCATGCTCAACCGCCTCTTTCAGGTTGGCAATCGCTTCTGCCAAATGCGGGCTCTCGCCTCCTTTCATGGCGAGCTGCAGCGCCGCGTCGGCATGGGTCACAAGCTTCTCGGCATGGCCCTGTTTGCCGTGGTCCACTGCTTCCGTCGCTTGCTCGATGGCATCTTTGATGTTTTGCTTTTCTTGACGCACGACATCACGTCGTGCCCCACCTTCACCGAAGGCGGACTGCAGAGGCAGGGTACTGGCCAGGAGCGTGGCTAGAACTCCAGTCAGCGTTAGAGCGATTCGGGTGTTAGATCGTGTCATTGGTAGCCCTCCTTTTGCGGTTCATCCCTTCGGTTACCCGTCCGATCGTCGAATGCTATCTCTGTTATCCAATGCTATTGCCTACCTTTACAGAACGGTTCTGCGGTCTCGGAGCATTTTGGTTGCATGTGGGCCTCGGTATCATCGAGCATGCCTGGGGACAAAGTCCTACGGAGTCTTCGCACACCGGAACCCACTATTGAAGTTCCGATACGCCGGCGAGTCGTAGTCTGTGGTCGACGATATGTTAAAGTCTCGACGCGCAGATCGAAGCTGCTCTGGGGCGAGGTCCCACGAGCCGCCCCGCATCACCTTGTATTTGCCGCTTTTCGGTCCTAAAGGGTTTCGCGATGGGCTGGTCGCATAATAGTCTGGGTCATACCAGTCGTTCACCCATTCCCAGACATTCCCCGCCAGATCATAGATCCCATAGGGGCTCTTGCCGTCTTTCAATTGCCCTACCGGCACCAGCGCATCATGGTTGTTCCACTTCTCCTTCCCATAATTAGCGCGGAGCGGATCGGGTGGATCGTTACCCCAGGGATAGATGCGCCCATCCGTTCCCCGTGCCGCCTTCTCCCATTCGGCTTCGGTCGGCAGCCGCTTGCCGGCCCACTTGCAATAGTTGTTCGCATCCGCCCAATCGACATTGACAACCGGGCGCTTCTGATGTGGCGGCTCGTTCATCGTCGTCCACTTCGGCGGTGGGAATATACTGCTAGCGTCCAGAAACTTCGCATATTGCCCGACCGTTACTTCATAGACATCCATATAATATGCATTGAGAAAGACCTTGTGTTCGGGCTTTTCATGGTCACTACCTTCGTTGCTCCCCATGGTAAATTCCCCGGCGGGCACGAGGACCATCGGCGCCACATTCTTGGGGGCGATCTTCTCCGGTCGCTTGTACCCCGTATAATCTTTGTGGTCGACAGGTTTCCCTCCGTGCGAGAAGGTATGCATGAATGCCACAACTTGCCAGATCTGGTCTTCTGAGAGGAGCGATTTCCATGGCATCATTGGCGTCTTTGGAATCCCTTCCGCCACCCGCCAGAACCAATAGCTGTCTGAGAAGCGTTTAGTATTTTTCAGGCTACGAACCCCCTCCCCACTTCTTACCGGTTCACCGTCTTCGCCATGGCAACCAGTACAGGAGACAAGCGGGTCGGCTTCACCGACATAAATCTTTTTTCCCTCCTCAATGACCTTTGGATCCGTCCACCAACCGGCGGGCATGTGTTTGTCTGCATAGGGGGCCGGAACTGGATCCAACGGCATGAGTTCTGCCGAGGCGGCGATCCCTCCTGAGAGAGTCAGGCCCGATACCAACACCGTGATACATTGCGCGATCATCCTGCCACTCATGCGCGACCTCCTATTGCGACCTCAACTTATTGGACATCTGGATGGTGTTTTTCTATCAATTGGACAACGTCATGTTGACTTTGGATCAGGACGGGTCACAAGGGATAGACTAGTCCTTTTCATCCTCGTCTTTTGTCTCTTTTTGCACTTCTTTCAAGACCATCACACCCTGAACTCGACTCGCATTGAGATCGCTTTCCGGAACTTTCTTGTGGACGAGATTCTGATGGCAATCAATGCAGGTGGCGCCTTCGGTTTCCATCTTCTTGTGTGCGGCCTTCGCCGATGCCCCGGGTGGCTTGGTATTCTTGTGGCACTCCCGGCAAGTGACGCTGTCCCAGTTTTTCAGGGACATGCGAGCGTAGTGGGCCATAATTGGCCGGCGCTCGTTAAATTTCTCTATTGTCGAGTAGTCATATTTCATCTCCGCGAGGACTGCTCTGGTCCCATCATAGATGTGGGTCCAGAGGGCCAGATGGAAATTTCCCAAGCCTTGCGGAACATGGCAGTCCTTGCAGCCTGGATCCGCCCCTAGAGCCCCATAGTGGGACGACTTTTTTAGCTCCTCATAGGGGTAGGTTTGGGAATGGCAGCTCACGCAGAACTCAGTTCTTGAGAGGGCATGCTCCCCGCCGAAGACCACAGCGATCCCTCCAACCATGAGAAAGGCGCCAAGAAGCAGGGCGCCGCCCGACGCGCTTAAGTACTGGCGGATCTTGCCTGCCATGACGAACTCCCTTTTGTATGTTCACTGTTTGTTTCTACTATGTCTAATGTATATAACATGATGTCCAATGTGTCAAGTGTGCAAATAATAATTATTTGACAAACATTAGACATTGCAATACAATTCGAATTGCCGATGCACAATCATAGAATTCATAGGGTTGCAAAATTGACCGGTCTGTCAAAAGCCGTGATACGGGTCTGGGAGAGGCGGTATGGACTTGTCAAACCTTTACGGAGTGCCAATCGTTACCGGGAGTACACTGATGAGGACATCGCATTCCTCCGGTTTCTGAAGGAGGAACTGGATCGGGGCCAGACAATCGGAGTACTTGCGCTGGAGGGGCAAAACTCCCTGCTTGAGCGCATGCGTCTCACGTCACTTCCAAAGAAGGAAGAACTCACACCGCACAAAAACCTGCTCGATGAACTGGTCTCGTGCCTTGATCCTCTCGACAAGCTCCGCTTTGAGCAAAAACTGAACGGAGCAGTCGCCGTCATTCCGTTTGATGAGGCGGTGCAGCGCATTCTCCTTCCCTTGCAACTCCGCGTCGGCGAGCTGTGGCATGAAGATCGGCTGAGCATAGCTGTTGAACATTACGTCACGAAAGTCCTCCAGCAGAAACTCTTCTCCGTGATGAATCAGCTCCCGGTGAACGAGTTTGGCCCACGCGTTCTGATTGCCTGCCCAGAAGGCGAGTTTCATGAGCTCGGCGCACAAGCCGTGGCCTATCTTGCCGCAGCACGTGGGTGCCATATCTATTACTTGGGCTCGAATCTTCCGCTGACAGATCTGCAGACGTTCTGTGAAAGTATCACTCCAGACCTGGTTCTTCTCTCCCTAACCGAAAATAAATCAGATGAAATGGCGCATCGGCTGTTGCGTCAGCTCCAACCAATTGCACTGCGCTGGCCTGTTGCGATGGGAGGCCAAGGAGCGGAGGCCCTTGAACATCTCTTGGAGCGCGGTAAAGTTGAAGTTCTGCGCGATCTTGCAGCACTCCACAACCGTCTCGCGAGCCTTCTTTCCATGCACCAGCGGGCATTTCACTAGCTTTTCCCCATCCTGCCTGTAGCAGATCAACGGACTGCCTGCCCCGTCCATTACCCCACGCTCCCAGCTTCTTCATTCGGTTAGCGTAGGCTCGTGTATCATGTTGACCGATCGTACAACGGCAGGTTGGTTCCAAGCCGGATAGGACCTTGGCCCTGCCCGCGTAGTCATCAGCCATCCGCAACAATCATGAGGCTGGCAAAGCTAATACTCTGCCAGACCGAGCACGTCACGGCGGATTCAGAGGTGACGGAGAGATTCTACGATGATATGGACGGCAACGAGACGGTGGGATTCTCGTGCAGGGCCGGTTCTTCGTCCAACCAGGCATCGCCCTCCGGTTGGCCCGTCGTCGTTGATTCCAGGGATTTGAAATCGAACAGCCGGGTGTCCATCAACAGCGAGGGAGCGACATTGGTGAGAGCAGCAGCCGTGCTGTCCGAGCAGCCAGGCGATTCCAGCTCCCACTGACGAAGCCAGGCCTTCACCTTTTTCCGCTTCAGATCTTCCTGCGATCCGCAGAGATCACAAGGAATGATGGGAAAGGCCCGCAGCTCGGCATATCGCGCCAGATCCGCCTCTTTCACAAAGGCCAGCGGACGAATGACGAGATGCCGCCCGTCCTTCGACCGCAACTTGGGCGGGATCGCTTTGAGTTTCCCGGTATAGAACAGGTTCAGAAAGAGCGTCTCAACGATATCGTCGCGATGATGGCCCAGGGCGATCTTGGTGGCGCCGAGTTCCGTCGCAATCCGGTAGAGATGGCCTCGCCGCAAGCGAGAGCACAACGAGCAGGTGGTCTGTCCCTCCGGAATGAGCCGCTTCACAATCGAATAGGTATCACGTGTCTCGATATGGAAGGGCACTCCCCTGGCAGTCAGATACTCAGGCAGCACTTGAGCCGGAAAGCCCGGCTGCTTTTGATCGAGATTGACGGCCACCAGATCAAACCTCACCGGCGCGCGCCGTTGCAAAACGAGGAGGATATCCAGTAAGCCATAACTGTCTTTGCCGCCCGACAGGCATACCATCACCTTGTCGCCGTCTTCGATGAGACGGTAGTCGGCGATAGCTTGGCCTACCAGCCGGCATAGGCGTGTTTGCAGTTTTTCCGTCTCCTCGTCCAGTTTGTGCAGCGAGGCGAGTGACGTTGCGGGACCGTGCATGGCCGGGATTGTACCCGCTTGCACGACAGCCTGTCGACGGCCGGCCTGACGGCGATTGTATTTGTACGGCCTTGGCTCTTTCGGATCAGTTACTTCCGCTTACTGAGTCTCCTTCCCCTCAATGCCGACTCCATCCAGCGACTTACGCATCGCGTGCTATATTTTCTTATGTGCAGACAACCAACAGCATATTCACCTCTTGAAGGCAGCACGAAGGGATGGACATCCTCAGGACCCCCAGCACTGGACAGGGAGAACCGGCGTGGGCCTCGTGGCCCGACGACGCGCTTCTGGACCTGCCGATGTGCGATCTTCATCTTGAGATTCGTGGTGGATTTCTCGAGCAGCCGATCGCCGAACTGAACCGCGAATTAGAAGAACGAGAGCTACTCTTTCGTCCGCATTTCTGGCTCTCGAACGAGTGGTTTACTCCCGACGGGGTCCCCGGCATTGCGGTACCGTTCTACCTCGCCCATCCCCGTTTGGCGAAGCTTGAATTAGCCCAGATGTTGGAAGTGGAAGGCGGTACGACGGACTGGTGCCTGCGCATCTTGCGCCATGAAGCCGGCCACGCGATTGAAAACGCCTACAAGATCCGGCGCCGTAAAGTCCGGCAGCAGATCTTCGGCAAATCGTCTCAACGCTATCCCCTGTACTATTCCCCTCGGCCCTATAGCCGAAGCTTCGTCCACCATCTGGATGTGTGGTATGCGCAGAGCCATCCGGACGAAGACTTCGCCGAGACATTTGCCGTCTGGCTGACGCCAAATTCAGCATGGGAGGAGCGGTACCGGGGGTGGCCCGTTCTGAAGAAACTTCTGTACGTCAATGGGCTTATGAAAGAACTCGCGGGCACGCCTCCCCCCGTGACGACCTGCGAAGAAGTCGACTCATTGCCCGGCTTGAAGAAGACGCTGCGGGAGCACTACGAGTGGAAGCGCAGGCATTATGGCGTCGAGCAACAGTCGCTGTATGACCCCGATCTCAAGCGCCTCTTTTCAGGTCCCCTGACTCATGCGGACAAACCCAAAGCCGCGGTCTTTCTCAATCGTTTCCGGAAAGAAGTGCGGCGGAAGGTGGCCGCCTGGACCGGTGAATACCAATACACGATCGACCAGGTGCTCGAAGGCATGATCCTCCGCTGCCGCGAACTGGATCTGCGCGTCCCAGTGGCGGAAGAACAGGCAAAACTTGATTTCACCATCCTGTTGACCGTGCACACGATGAACTTCTTGCGGAGCGGAAGGCACCGGGTGGCCGTATGAAACGCCTGCGTGTGCTCGTCCTCATGCATGAAGATCTCGTCCCGCCTGAGCAGATCGCCGGCTGCGACCACAAAACCGCCGAATGGCGGACCGAGTATGATGTCGTCACCACGCTGAGAAAGTTAGGCCATGACGTCAGACCGCTCGGCGTCAAGAACGATTTGGGTGTGATCCACAAGGCCATCGACGAATGGAAGCCGGATATCGCCTTCAACCTGCTGGAAGAATTCGACGGCGTAGCCGTCTACGATCAGCATGTGGTGTCGTATCTCGAGCTGCTGCGCGTGCCTTATACCGGCTGCAACCCTCGCGGACTGATGCTGGCGCGCGATAAGGCCCTCACCAAGAAAGTGCTGTCCTTCCATCGTATCCCCTATCCGGAATTCACCGAAGTGCCGCACGGCCGTGTGGTCCGGCGACCCAAGCGGCTGATCTTTCCGTTGATTGTCAAATCGGTGAGCGAAGAAGCGTCATTGGGCATCTCCCAGGCCTCCATCGTAGGCGATGACGAGAAGTTGAGCGAGCGGGTAGCCTTCATCCATCACAGCGTCGGAAGCGGGGCGCTGATCGAACGGTACATCGAAGGCCGTGAGTTCTACGTCGGCGTGATCGGAAACGGGCACCTACACGTGTTGCCGGTCTGGGAACTCATCATGGATAAGCTTCCGGACGACGCCAGGCGGATTGCGACCGAGCGGGTGAAGTGGAGCCGGAAATACCAGATGAAATACGGAATTACCTCACGGGAAGCCAAGAGTCTCCCGCCGGGCAAAACGGGAGAGATCCAACATTTGGCCAAGCGGGTGTACCGGGCACTCGGGCTCAACGGGTATGCACGGATCGATATGCGGATGGACGCCGACGGACAACTCTACGTGCTGGAAGCCAATCCAAACCCGCAGATCGCGCACGACGAAGACTTCGCCGACTCGGCTGAAAAGGCCGGCTACCATTACCAGGACCTGCTGCAGGAAATTCTGAACGTGGGTCTCCGCTGGCGGCCTGCTAAAGCGGCGTGACGGCTAGGGTCCCCAGCGGAGGCCGAACATGAGCGCCACACTATTGTTGTCTTTTTCAGGCAGGGATGGAGAGAGGTCGATACTGTGCAGATTCACGATGACCGTCGAGGCCACGGCGACATTGTGAACGATCTGATATTCCAGTGACACACCGACCGGGATATACCAACTCGTGTCGTTCCGGTCGATCCGCGATGGCCCGGTTCCATGATCAAGATCGGCGTGAATCAGCCCGAACCCGGCAAAGGGAACGACATTGATGCCGTTGTTGAAGCGGAGATGATACTTCGCAGCCCCCGCGAAGGAAATTTGGAACAGATCGCCCGTCGGGGTAATCTGCATCATCGGGCCGACTGAAAAATTCCGATCGAGGTAATAATCGACATTGAATCCAAGGTTGAACACCGTGTCGTGCACAGACCCAGCAGTAAAGCCCACATCCGTACCAACTCCCCAGCGGTTCTCCTGCGCATAGGCTGGGACGAGCGCCGAGGCGAGCCACAGCCCTCCGGCCAATGCACCGATCAGAAACACGCGACCGCGACGTCTCTGCATGGCAACTCCTCCTGCTCAGGGGTGGATGACTCTAGCACGGCATCCACCGACGAACAAGCCGCCGCTTGAGCGGCGGGTAAACGGTGCAGTATCCTCTCCCTAATAAGATCGCACGAATGGAATCCAGCATGACTCCCGCACAAGCCGCCGCCGCACTGATCCGGACGATGCCACAGCCGATCTCGCCGCCACAGCTTGAGGAGTACGGCATCGCGGTCTCTGAATCCGACGCACAGGCGATTTCACGGGAAATCTTGTCATTGAATCTGTATTGGATCTTGGCTGCCATCGACGCGCATATCCCGGCGAAGTATCGAGAGACCATCGGCACGACGCTGCTGGAGACGATCAAAGCAGCCTGGTGGCAACCGGGGCGGCTTGGCCCCGGCAGTTGGGAAGAGTACCGGAGCGAACTGGACACAAGGCGCGCCGAATACGGGCGGTTGGTGGATCAGGAAGGCATGAGCCATATGGCGATCAGCGCCGAAGCCGCCTCGCAGATCGAAGACCGGGGGTTCGTCCCGCCAGACGACCGGCAGAAGCTGCTGGTGCTGTTGATCGACTATGCCCCGGCCGCGGAATACGGCCGACTGCTGGAAGAAATCTGGTAATAAATCGTTGTGCGTTGTTCGTTTTTGGCCGTTTAGAGATACCGGTGTGACAGCACCTTCCCATTGGCGTCGAGCTCATAGAGTAACGGCGCGCCGGTGGGGATGTTCAACTCCAGCACTTGCTCTTTCGTCAACTGTTCCAGCTGCATCACCAGCGCCCGCAGGCTGTTGCCATGGGCGGCGATGAGAATCGTCTCGCCTTTGAACAGATACGGCTTGATCTTAGCTTCATAATAGGGCAATACCCGTTCGGCCGTGTCCTTTAAGCTCTCCCCGCCAGGCGGCCGCACATCATAGCTGCGCCGCCAGATCTTCACCTGGGCCTCACCGTATTTTTGGGCGGTTTCGGTCTTGTTCAGCCCCTGCAAATCTCCATACATCCGCTCGTTCAGCGCCTTGTCTTTTTCAATGGGAATGCCCGTTTGACCCACGGTCTCCAAGACGAGGCGCAAGGTCTCGTTGGCACGGCTCAACACAGAGGTGAACGCCCGGTCGAAGGTGAACCCTTTCAGTTTGACTCCTGCGTCCTTCGCTTCTTGAGTCCCGCGCGGGGAGAGCGGCACGTCCACCCAGCCGGTGAAGCGGTTCTCCAAATTCCATTGCGATTCGCCGTGACGAAGCAAAATCAATCGAGCCATCGCTGCTCCCCTCAAGTCGAGAACGATCCGCGCGCACCAAAAAGACCGGATCGCGACATCAAGAAATGACGCGACCGTCGCTCCAGGAAGTCAACAACTCCTGTTGGACCCCGGACGCCGCCATACTCATCATCGCCGCTGATCTCTCCGGTTTCACCGGGCGTGTATCCGGATCTGGAGGACCTTCCTGAATCATTTTGGCCAACGTCACGAGGAAGATCAGGTAAAACGCGACGCCGACCCAGATGACGTACGATTGCACGCCGCCCGATTCCTTGAGCGCAGTCTCTTGTTCAGCCGGATTCATCCTGCCGGTTTTTTGGATTTCTCCGATGTGCTCTCTGCAATGCCAGTAGTAGAGGTAGTTCGCCGTCGCGCCCGCCATGACGCTCCAGATGATGCCGGCGCTGAAATCCCCCGTCAGATAGGTTGAAATCATGGGGCCGACTGCATAGACGAAGGCGTGGAGATACATCTTCCTGTACAGAAACCACAGAAACGAAATAAACAAGAATGCCGGCCAGTTCCAGGACAGAGCGAATTTGGGGCGCCCGTTCGATGAAAACCTCTTGAACGTCACCAGATAGCGGTCGGCATTGGGGCCGATGAACTGGCGCCAGAGGGTCTCCTCGTCATGGATCGGTGGGGGAACGGAACTTTCAGCGGGTTCCGCTGTATGGGCAGCAGCTGGACCATGGTCGGCGGTGCCGGCGCCCGCGCCAAGTGCGGCGCCGCATTGATGGCAGAAGTTGGCATCCTCCGGACTCTGTTGGTTGCACCGGCTGCACGACTTCATCGTCCCGCAGCTTATCATACTCAGGGGCAAAGCAAGTGACCGATCTCACGAGCATGTCGGCCTCCGGTGAGCGACCGAGGAATCCGGCTTCCCTTGCCCTCTCCCGCTCCTTCCGCCAGGTTGCTTTCACACCACCCCTGTGCTAATTTTCCTGCCTTTCCAATGCGGTACGTATGCCATGCCCACTGAAGAATTAAGAGACGCCGCCGCCAAGTACTTGATGCAGACCTACACCCGCCAGCCGATTTCGATCGTGCGGGGCCGGGGTTCGAAGGTCTACGATCTGGAAGGTCGAGAATATCTCGACTTCGTTGGCGGCATCGCGGTCAATGTCCTAGGCCATGGGCATCCGGATCTGGTCCAGGCGATTCAACGCCAGGCTGCCCAGCTGATCCATACCTCGAATCTCTATTACACAGAGCCGCAAGTCCAATTGGCGAAAACCCTGGTCGAGCACTCCTTTGCCGACCGCGTCTTCTTCTGCAACAGCGGTGCGGAAGCCAATGAAGCCGCGATCAAACTGGCGCGCCGGTATGCGCACAGCAAGTACGGTGCGGACCGGTTCGAGATCATCACCATGAAGAATTCGTTCCACGGCCGGACGCTGGCGACGATCACTGCCACCGGACAGGACAAGGTGCAGAAGGGCTTCGAGCCGCTGATGCCGGGCTTTGGCTACGCGCTCTTCAACGACTTCGCGACGATCGAAGCCCTGACCAATGAGCGGACCGCCGGAATCATGCTGGAGCCAGTGCAAGGCGAGGGCGGCGTCTACGTGGCCGACCGGGACTATCTCAAGCGGCTACGCGAGTTCTGCACGAAGAGAGACATTCTGCTTATCTTCGACGAAGTGCAGACCGGCATGGGCCGGACCGGTACGCTTTTCGCGTATGAGCAGTTGGGCGTGACTCCCGATATTATGACGCTGGCCAAAGGGTTGGCCGGCGGGGTTCCCATCGGCGCTTGTTTGGCGAAAGAATCGGTGGCATCAGCCTTTATACCCGGAGTGCACGCCTCAACCTTTGGCGGCAACCCGCTGGCCTGTGCCGCGGCGCTGGCGGTGTGCCGCGTGCTGCTCGAAGGATCGGTCTTGGACCAGGCCAAGCGGATGGGCGAGTATCTGGCAAAGAGCCTGGCCGATTGCAAAGACCGCTATCGAGTCGTACGCGATGTGCGAGGCATCGGCCTGCTCCAGGGCGTGGAGCTGACCATCGACGCCAAAGCCGTCGTGGCTGACTGTTTGGCGCGCGGAGTGCTCATCAACGCGGCCGGCGAGCGCGTGTTGCGGTTCGTCCCGCCGCTCATTATCACCCAGCGAGAGATCGACAAACTCCTTGAGGCGCTGGCGGCGAGTTTCACTCGACGAATGGGAGAAGCAAAGGACACGCATCACTGATGGCACCCACGACCCGACAACCGCGCCGCACACCCGGCTACGCCAAGGATCTCTTGGACGTCGCCACGATGCCGCGCAAGCAGATCGACGACTTACTGCGCCTGGCTGCCTCTCTGAAGACCAAGCAACAACGGGCCATACCCCACCGGCTATTGTCGGGGAAAACGCTGGGGCTGCTCTTCCAAAAACCCTCGACACGCACCAGAGTGTCCTTCGAAGCCGGCATGAACCAGCTGGGAGGCCATGCACTGGTGCTTCCCATGGGAGACATTCAACTCTCCCGTGGAGAAACTGTCTCGGATACAGCGCGCGTGCTCTCCCGCTACTTGGACGGGATCGTGATTCGAACCTACAACCACGCGGTTGTTGAAGAATGGGCAACCGAGGCCGGCATGCCGGTGGTCAACGGGTTGACGGACCACAGCCATCCATGCCAAGCCCTCTCCGATCTGCTGACGATTCGAGAGAAGAGGGGCCGGCTCAAGGGACTGACCCTTGCGTATGTCGGAGATGGGAATAATGTTGCCAATTCCCTCATCGAAGCTGGCGCCAAGATGGGCATGCGGGTAGTGGTGGGCTGCCCGGCTGGTTACCAACCCGATCAGCATGTGATCGACCGCGCCCGAATCGAGGCGGAAGGCACCGGCGGCGCGATCGAGATCGTGGAAAATCCCCAGGTCGCGGTGAAAGAAGCGGATGTTCTGTATACCGACGTATGGATCAGCATGGGTCGTGAACGGGAACAGGCCAGGCGACTGAAGACTCTGGCTTCCTATCAGCTCAACGGACGTCTGCTTCAACGGGCAAAGCCGGACGCCATTGTCATGCATTGTTTGCCAGCCCATCGCGGCGAAGAAATTACGGCGGACGTGCTCGACGGCCCTCAGTCGGTCGTGATCGATCAAGCGGAAAACCGGCTGCATATGCAGAAAGCGATTCTGGTGCAGTTGCTCGGCAAACTGAACAGCGCATAGGCGGGAACCGACATGAAACGCAAACCGATCAAGAAGATTGTCCTGGCCTATTCAGGCGGACTTGATACCTCCGTCATCTTGAAGTGGTTGCAAGAAACCTATGACGCCGAGGTCATCGCTTTCTGTGCGGATTTGGGCCAAGGCGAAGACCTGAAGGCCGTCAAAGCCAAAGCCCAGGCGCTGGGCGTCAAGAAGGTTTATATCGAGGATCTCCGTGAAACCTTCGTGAAAGACTATGTGTTCCCGATGTTGCGCGGCAACGCCATGTACGAAGGCTGTTATCTGCTAGGCACGTCGATCGCGCGCCCGCTCATCGCGCGCCGGCAGGCCGAGATCGCCTTGAAAGAAGGAGCCGAGGCGGTGTCGCACGGCGCGACGGGCAAAGGCAACGACCAGGTGCGGTTCGAACTGACCTACACGGCGCTGGCGCCGGGTTTAACAATCATTGCGCCCTGGCGCGAGTGGACGATGAAGTCTCGGCGCGAATTGATCGAGTACGCCGACCGGCACGGCATCCCGGTCACGGCGACGAAAGCCAAACCCTACAGCATGGACTTGAACCTGTTCCATATCAGCTACGAAGGCGGCATTCTGGAAGACCCCTGGGAATCTCCGCCAGAGGAAATTTTCCAGATGACCGTTTCGCCGGAAAAGGCGCCGGACAAGCCGCTGGAAGTCGAAATCGACTACGATGCGGGCAATCCCGTGGCCGTGGACGGCAAGAAGATGAGCCCGGCGGCACTGCTCGCTCATCTCAACCGACTGGGCGGCGCGCACGGGATCGGCCGCGTCGATCTGGTCGAAAACCGCTACGTCGGCATGAAGTCGCGCGGCGTCTATGAGACGCCGGGCGGGACCATTCTCCACGTTGCCCACCGGGGAATCGAATCCTTGACGATGGACCGCGAAGTGCTCCACTTCCGGGACAGTTTGATGCCGCGGTACGCGGGCCTCGTCTACAACGGCTACTGGTTCAGCCCCGAACGCGAGATGGTGCAGACCGCGATTGATGCCGCGCAGAAAGACGTGAGCGGCACGGCCCGCGTGAAGCTGTATAAAGGCAGTTGCACCCTGGCCGGCCGCAAGTCGAAGCAGTCGCTCTATCGCCTGGACATTGCCACGTTTGAAGAAGACGAAGTCTACAACCAGAAGGACGCCGAAGGGTTCATCCGCCTGAACGGATTGCGATTGAAAATCAGAGCCCAGCGTCGGAAGGCCTCGTCCTGATGGCACGCGCGCAACGGAACACCCGGACAACAGCCCAGGCCGGCAAGGTCTGGGGAGGCCGATTTCGTGAGAACACGAACCGGCTCGTCGAAGCGTTCACCGTCTCGGTGGCCGTTGACCGGCGGCTCTACGCGCATGACATTCAAGGCAGCATTGCGCATTGCAAAACGCTCGAGAAAGCGCGCGTGCTGTCGCCCGGCGAGACACGTATCCTCGTGCGCGGACTCGACTTGGTCAGGACGGAGCTGGACCAGGGACGGTTCAAATTTAAGCCCCAGGATGAAGACATTCACATGGCAATCGAGCGGCGGTTGACGGAACTGATCGGACCGTTGGGCGGCAAGCTCCACACAGGGCGTAGCCGAAACGACCAGGTCGCACTGGACATCCGGCTCTATCTCCGCGACCAGCTCGACCGGTTGACCGAGCAATGCACGGAACTGCAACGGGTGCTGCTCGCCCAGGCGAAGGACAATCTGACGATTGCCATGCCCGGCTACACCCACTTGCAACGCGCCCAGCCCGTCCTGTTCGCCCATCATCTCCTCGCCTATGTGGAGATGCTCGAGCGGGACAAGGGACGGCTCCGTGATACCCGAACCAGGCTCAACGTCATGCCGCTGGGATCAGGGGCCCTGGCCGGCACGAACTACCCGGTGGATCGGCGGTATACGGCAAAACTGCTGGGATTTCCCGCCGTGACGGCCAACAGCATGGATGCCGTGTCCGACCGCGACTTTATTGTGGAAACAGCCTCGGCCCTGTCGCTCATCATGATGCATCTGTCCCGGCTCAGTGAAGAATTGATCGTCTGGGCCTCGCAGGAATTCCAGTTTGTTGATCTGCCCGACGCCTTTTGCACCGGCAGCAGCATGATGCCGCAAAAAAAGAATCCCGATGTGCCCGAGTTGGTCCGCGGAAAGACCGGGCGGGTCTACGGACATTTGATCGGTCTGCTGACGACACTGAAAGCCCTCCCCTTGAGTTACAATCGAGACTTGCAGGAAGATAAGCCGGCGCTGTTCGATGCGCTCGACACGGTGACAACATCCCTGGGTGTCATGACGGAACTAATGCGGCGACTCACGGTCAACCGCGACGTGCTCGACCGCGCAGTGCAGAGCGGGGGGCTGCTCGCCACTGAATTGGCCGACTATTTGGTGGAACGGGGCGTGCCGTTTCGTGACGCCCACGGTATCACCGGACGACTCGTGCGGACGGCGCTGGATCAAGGGCGTGAGTTGGCGGACCTCTCATTGGAAGAGCTGCGATCGTGTTCCGATCGGATCGAGAAGGGAGTCTTCGCCCGATTGACCGTTTCGGCGGCAATCGACCGCAAACGGCAGATCGGGGGGACGGCGCGACGCCAAGTGGAGCAACGGATCAACGTACTGGACCGGTCGCTTCGATGAGAGGCCTCGCACTCCTCGCCGCGACAGGACTGCTGAGCGCATGCGGCGTGGTAGGAGCTCCGGTCGCCCCCGAGACCATCGGTCTTGCGCCGACAATCGAACAGCAGAAGAAAGAGCATGCAGCCCGCGAGGCGAACCAGCGCGATACTTCTGCTGAGGCTGAAGAACAAGATCCCGCGCTGTTGGGGCAGGATGAAAACTTGCCCCCGTTGCGGCCTGTCGGCACGAGATAATACCCGCTGCCCGTCGTCGGCAGCTAGCTACGTAGTTGGTGATTGAGCGAGGTAGATGCCATGAACAATTTTGAATATCGCCACGGCGAATTGCATTGTGAAGATGTGCCGGTCAGCCGGATCGCGAAAGAGGTCGGCACCCCCTGTTACGTGTACAGCCATGCGACGCTCCTCCGCCATTTCCGGGCGTACGACAGCGCCTTCAAGAATATTCCCCACGTGATCGCCTTTGCGATGAAGGCCAATTCCAATCTGGCCGTCTTGCGTCTGATGGCGAAGGAAGGCAGTGGCGCGGATATCGTCTCGGGCGGCGAGCTGTTCCGAGCCCTGAAAGCGGGCGTGCCGGCTTCGAAAATCGTGTTCGCCGGCGTCGGCAAATCACCCGAGGAAATCCGTGATGCGCTGAAGGCCGACATCCTCATGTTCAACGTCGAATCGCCCGCGGAGATTCATGCCATCAACGATGTGGCCGCCTCGGTCGGCAAAAAAGCTCGGATCGCCTTGCGGATCAACCCGGACGTGGACCCCAAAACGCACCCCTACATCTCGACAGGAATGAAGAAGAGCAAGTTCGGTATCGCGGCGGATCGCGCGCTGGAAGAATACAAAATGGCGTCCTCGCTGGGCCACACCGATGTTGTCGGTGTCCATGCCCACATCGGCTCACAACTGACGGACGTGACTCCCTTCGTCGATTCGCTGAAGAAAGTCGTGGTCCTCATCGATACGCTGAAGGGTCAAGGTATTCACATCCGCTACCTGAACATCGGTGGCGGGCTCGGCATTACCTATTCTGAAGAAAAGCCGCCCCTGCCGCAGGAACTGGCTGACGCGATTTCGCCGCTCGTCAAAGATTTGGGCTTGACGCTGGTCATGGAGCCGGGCCGTGTGATCGTCGGAAACGCCGGTATTCTCGTGACCAAGGCGCTGTATGAGAAGGCCGGGGAAACCAAGCATTTCGTCATTGTCGACGCGGCCATGAACGACTTGATCCGCCCCAGCCTCTACGGCGCGTACCACGAAATCCGCCCCCTCAATGAAGAAGCGGCCCACCGGGCCAAGCGGCAAATGGATATCGTCGGTCCGGTGTGCGAATCCGGGGATTTCTTGGCCAAAGATCGATCACTGGCGGCGGTGAAGCCTGGCGAGCTGCTGGCCGTGATGAGTGCGGGAGCGTACGGGTTCGTCATGTCCTCGAATTACAATTCCCGTCCCCGCGTGCCCGAAGTGTTGATCAGAGGTGGAGAGATCCACGTGATTCGCGAACGGGAAACCTACGACGACTTGATCAAGGGCGAAACCATTCCGACATTTTTGAACTGAGAGGCGCCGGATGTTCACGGGTTCATTGGTCGCCATCGTCACTCCGTTTCGGAAGGGGAAGGTCGACGAGCGGGCGTTGGCGGACCTCATCGAGTGGCAGATCGCCAAAGGCACAAACGGAATCGTCCCCTGCGGCACCACAGGCGAATCGGCCACTCTGTCCCACGACGAGCACAATCGGGTCATTGAGCTGACCGTAGAGGTGGTAAACCGGCGCGTACCGGTGATCGCCGGCACCGGTTCGAACAGTACCGAGGAGGCCATTGCCCTTACGAAGCACGCGAAGCAGGCCGGAGCGGACGGCGCGTTGCTGATCACGCCCTACTACAACAAACCCACCCAGGAGGGGCTCTACCGTCACTACAAGGCGGTGGCGGAAGCCGTTGATCTGCCGCTGGTGCTGTACAACATTCCTGGGCGGACCGGTGTCAACATGCTGCCGGCGACGATCGCCAGGCTCGCGGCGATCACAACCATCGTCGGCGTCAAAGAAGGCAGCGGTTCGGTGCAACAAGCGTCGGATATCGTTCAGCTGTGCGGAGACCGGCTGACCGTGTTGGCCGGCGATGACTCCTTGACGCTGCCGATGATGGCAGTCGGAGGCCAAGGCGTCATTACCGTGACCGCCAACATCGTGCCGGCCGAAATGGCCGGACTCGTGAAGGCCTTTGCCGACGGAAGGGTTGCCGACGCTCGGCGGATTCACTTCAACCTGTCGCCGTTGTTTGCAGCACTGTTTTTTGAAACCAATCCGATTCCCGTGAAAGAAGCGCTGGGGATGATGGGTAAGATCGACCCCGAATTGCGCTTGCCGCTCTGCCCGATGGCCCAGGATACGCGCGGGAAATTAACTCGCGCTTTGAAGGATGCCGGCTTGATCTGATTCCGAACACACGCCACGGAGATGGATCCCATGATCAAAGTCATTGTCGCAGGGGCCGCCGGACGCATGGGCTGCCGATTGGTGGCGCTGATCCGTGATTCCACGGCGCTGACCCTCTCCGGCGCAGTGGAAGGCAAGGGCCATCACGTGCTCGGTGAGGATGCAGGCGAAACGGCCGGCTGCGGCCGTTCCGGCGTGCCGATTACCGATGACCTCTCAGCCCTGCTCGATCGGGCCGAAGTGGTGATCGACTTCTCGTCGCCGGCCGCGACACTCGAACATCTCCGCGCCGTGGTGCAGCACCGGCGGGCCATGGTGATCGGGACGACCGGGTTTGAGGGGGCGCAGCTGGAGGAGCTCAAATCCTTGGCGAAGCACGTGCCTTGCGTCTTTTCCCCAAACATGAGCGTCGGCGTGAATCTGATCTACAAAGTCATCAGTGAGATGGCCAAGACGCTCGGGGATGAGTACGACATCGAAGTCATCGAAGCCCATCACCGGTTGAAGAAAGATGCCCCCAGCGGCACAGCCCTCAAGATCGCCGAAGTCCTCGCACGTGCGGTGAACCGTGACCTCAATCAAGTCGGGGTGTATGCGCGTAAAGGGTTGATCGGGGAACGGAAGCAAAAAGAAATCGGAATTCAGACTATCCGCGCCGGCGACATTGTCGGCGACCACACAATCCTGTTCGGCGGGATGGGCGAGCGAATCGAGGTGACGCATCGGGCCAGCAGTCGCGACACCTTCGCCCGTGGCGCCCTCCGTGCGGCACGGTGGGTCGTCAGACAGCCCCACGGCCTCTACGACATGATGGACGTGTTAGGCCTGAGGTAACCATCTGCGGTCGCTGCTGCGTGAACAGCTCCCCCTCGGACCTCTTGCTGATGCTGCTGAAACTTCATCCCTCTTTGGACAAGACCCGCATCCGGTGACCGGACCGACTCTTCCTGTTCGGGATAGTGTGGCGTGGGATCTCGAAGCGGTGTTCCGCTTCTCGCAGATCAACAGCTGTGGTTGGCTATCCAGCGGGTCAATGTCGAGCCGTGATGGGACGAGGTTCTTGGTCTGCTGCTTTCCGGCGACCACAATTCAAACACGCGAACACCGTGATCGCAAGTCCAGCATCCAAATCCACCGCCCTCTCCGGTAACATCGCGCCGTGGCATTTATCACATGTCTTCATGGGCGGGACTGTATCATTTTCTCGAAGAAGAGAATATCCTCCTGAAGTACTGGATTGACATGCGAAAGTGTTCCCGTATCCGCCTAGTGCCACTGGTCCCTTTGGGTATGCGGGGTTACGTATTCCCATGACAGAGAAACGGTCGGTCCCGCTTGACAGGTCTCACCCCCTCCCATAGGATTGTGGCTATCTACATGACGATCCACAATGTATAGGCTTCTGCTCATTACCGCGCTGCTCGTTGTGCTGTACTTCTTGCTACGGCAGGCGGTTCGAGGACTCAGAAACAAAGACGTGGGGGATCGGGGAACATCTCTAGATCAAGACCAGATGGTTGAAGACCCGGTTTGCCATACGTTCGTACCACGGCGAAACGCGGTGATCGAGACGGTCAGCGGCCAGACCCATTGTTTCTGCAGCAAGCAATGTGCAGCCGCATTTCAGAACCGACAAGCCGGTTAGCAGCCGGAATAACTATAGTCGGACAGCTTGTCTTCCTTGTCGAACTTCAGTGTGATTTGGCATTGATTTGGGGAGAAGTTGAACAGCGGCGGGCCGGATTTCCCTCCGGCGATGCGATAGTAAGTCCAGGTCTCACCGCCGAAGAAGCGCGACGATTTACCGTCTGGAGTGCCCCAATTCTTTTCAAACCAGGCCTTGTCTTTTCCTTGCAGCTCGGCCGGTTTGAGTGACGCTTCCAGGTACGGGTTGCCGCCTCCGCAGGCGGTCAGCAAGAGGACCAGGGACAAGAGCCACGCATATCGTCGCATCGTACAATCTCCCGCTGTGTAATGCCTTGGAGGGACGACGAAATTGTATCCCCGGCTCGGAGGCCTGTCAAACCGTCAAACAGACCGATTGCGATCGAATTGAGTTCTTCTTACGATGACCGATAACGAATTGACCGCATGTAAAACCGCATTGGACATGACATGAAAGGAGCCGACGATGAAGTTTTTTCTTGATACGGCCAACGTGAAGGAAATTTACGAAGCCGCCAGTTTCGGCATCTTGGACGGCGTGACCACGAATCCCTCGCTGGTGGTCAAGGAAGGCCGCAGCTTTAAGGAAATGCTCCAGGAGATCTGCAAGATCGTGGACGGCCCGATCAGTGCCGAAGTCGTCAGTGTGGAAGCGGACGCCATGGTCAAGGAAGGCCGGGAACTCGCCAAGATCCACAAGAACATCGTGGTCAAATGTCCGCTGATTCCGGAAGGCATCAAAGCGACGAGTAAACTCTCCGCGGAAGGGATTCGCGTGAACGTGACACTCTGCTTTTCCCCAACGCAAGCCCTTCTTGCCGCCAAGGCCGGCGCCTGGTGCGTCTCGCCGTTTATCGGCCGGTTGGACGACGTCAGCTCGGACGGCATGGCGCTGATTCGTCAGATCGTCACAATCTACAAGAACTACGATTACAAAACGTTGGTCCTGGTGGCCAGCGTCCGCCATCCACAGCATGTGGTGGAGTCAGCGCTGGCAGGTGGCCACATTTCCACGATGCCTTACAGCGTGTTCCAGTCACTCTTCAAGCACCCGCTGACCGACGCCGGCTTGAAGAAATTTCTCGAAGACTGGAAGGCAAAAGGGCAGCAGTAAAACTCGCAGATTCGAGTCGGGTGATCCCCTGTGCTCGCCGAGTGCGCACGCAAGATTGATCCGAACCGAGATCGAAGCGGGCGGTGCTCGCTCAATGCGCGCAATTCAGGGACCACCCGACTCGCCTCCGCTCCAGAAAATAGAAAATGGAATGGAGAACGACTTCTTTGCCGTGCGCCACCGGACCCATTGCTTGTCTCTATTCCCCGTCAATAATCTTCCGGGCTTTTCGGAACACCGAGTGGAACATTGGACGAGTGAGAAAGCCTGTCTGGGTATTTCGCTGGCTGGGGTGGTACGACCCAATGAGGGTAATGCCCCATGGTAGGCGATACACCTTTTCGTGGCCGAACTTGGGAACAGGTACAGGAATCGTGTGGCCGAGGTCTCGGCAGGCTTTCAGATAATGATCGAAGGCGATCTTTCCCAATGCAATGACCACCTGTACACGCTTGAGCGTCTGAAACTCACCCACTAAATAGGGCCGGCAGGCGTCAAACTCGTTCGGCAACGGCTTGTTGTCCGGCGGAGCGCAACGCACGACCGGCGCGATGTAGCAGTTGATCACGCGCAGACCGTCATCCTTGTGAGTCGAGATCGGCTGATTGGCGAAACCGAAGGCATGCAGCGCTGCATACAGCCAGTCGCCGCTGCGGTCGCCCGTAAAGACACGCCCGGTTCGATTGCCGCCATGGGCGGCCGGCGCCAGCCCCACGATAAACAAGCGTGCCTGCGGGTCGCCAAAGCCAGGGACGGGACGACCCCAGTAGGTCCAATCCTTAAACTGACGCCGTTTCGTTTGCGCGACCTTGTGCCGATAGGTTACCAACCTCGGACAGGCCACGCAATTCGTGATGGTATCGTTCAACACGGCCAGTGTCTTCATGCGCGGCAGTGTACCATGAACGGGAACGTCATTCCGCTTGCCGGTCGCTTGGTCCGCTGCTAGCATGAGCGATCGTGAACGCGTCTGCTATGCTTATACTCAAGGAGTTGCTGAATGAACTCTAGGAACATGGGGATGGTGTTGTTCGCACTGGCATTGGCCAGCTTTGCTCCTTCAGCTGTTGCGTTTCCACAGCCCCCGTTGGATCAATTCGAAAATGATAAGGACCTCGTGCTTCCTGAGCCGATGGATGGGCAAGCAGAACCGGAAGATCGGTTGGTCATCTTGCCGGAAATCAAGCGGGAAGGTGAGCGGTTCTTTTTGAGTTCGTTCAAACTGCCCGACAAGATCACGTTCGCCGGCCTGACGGTGCCCCTCGATAACTGGCAGGTCAGAGAACGTATCGAGTATGAGTTTTATCAATTCTTGGAAGATCAGGGCGAGAGTATCATCCTCGCCAAACGCACCGGTCGTTGTTTCCCACCGGCGGAAAAGCAGCTGGCCGAGGCGGGTCTGCCGGACGATCTGAAATACATGCTGCTGGTCGAAAGTAAATGCATCTCGGCGGCCTACTCCAAAGCCAAAGCTTCAGGCCCGTGGCAGTTCATCCCCTCCACCGGCCGACGCTACCGGCTCAAGAGCGATGCCGTCCGGGACGAACGTCGGAATCTCGAAATGTCCACCGAAGCGGCGGTCAAATACCTCAAGTACCTGAAAGACTTCCAGCAGAACGATTGGTTCTTGGCCATGGCATCCTATAATGCCGGTGAAGAGCGAGTCCGCAAGCTGCTCAAAGACCAGAAGATCAGCGACTACTGGAAAATGCACGGCCCCCGCGAAACCATGCGCTATGTCCCGCGGATCATCGCAGCCAAAGAAATCTATTCCCAGCCGGAGAAATATCTGGGGCTGAGCAAGAAGGATCTCTACATCCCGCTCGAAACGGAAACCATCACGGTCACCGTGAAAGAATCACAACGGGCGTTGACCTCCATCGCTGAGGAGTTCGGCACCTACTTTCTTGAACTGAAGATGCTCAACCCCGAATTTAAAAAGGACGTGCTCCCCCAGGGGACCTACCAAATCCGAGTCCCTCGGCAAACCTGTCCGAGCCGCTGTTTCAAACAAGACAAGTTGCCGTAGCTTTTCTCGTTCATGCCGCTTCTCGTCCCCGCATCTCCTGCCCAACCGCTGATTCGGAAGTTGATTGCCGCGGGGTTGGAGGTAGCCGACCCCTACCACAGGCTGCTGAAAGCCGTGTCGTGTAAAGGTCGTCTATTGCGGATAGGCCGGCGAACCTATGACCTGAGGCGCTTCGACCGGATCGTCGCCGTTGGCGCCGGCAAGGCGTCTGCCCGGATGGCTCGAGCGATCGAACACATCCTAGGGACCACGTTGGAGCAGGGGCTCGTCGTGGTCAAGCACGGTTCCCGTGTCTCCACCGAGCGCATCACGGTCGTCGAAGCCGGCCACCCGATTCCAGACCGTGCGGGACGGCAAGCAGCAGAACGTATCAGGACCCTGGTTCAAGATTTCACGCCTCGCGATTTGCTCATCGTCCTGTTGTCTGGAGGGGCATCAAGTCTCTTGCCCGCTCCGGTACCTGGCGTTACCCTGGCCGCCAAGCAACGGACCACGCGTTTGCTCTTGAGAAGCGGCGCAACGATCGACGAGATGAATGTCGTCCGCAAACATCTGTCCCGGCTGAAAGGCGGAGGACTCGCTCGTTCCACACGTGCCACGATTGCGACGCTCATGCTTTCGGATGTCATCGGCGATGACATCGGCACGATCGGATCGGGGCCGACAGCTCCAGACCCCACCACCTTCGCCGATGCCATCACGGTGTTGCAACGATACAAGATTTGGCACAACGTGCCCGGCGCTGTGCGCCTTCATCTACTCCAAGGAAAGAGAGGGGCCATCCCGGAGACACTGAAGCCTGGCTCGCGGCGGTTACGCTCAGTTCATCATACGATCATCGGCACCAACAGCACGATGCTCGACGCTGTCGCCCATGCCGCAGAACGGGCGGGGCTCCACACCCACCGCCTTTCAGCCGCCATTGCGGGAGAAGCCAGGACTGAGGCGAAGCGGTTCGTCGAACGAGCGTTACACCTCGTAAGACAAGCCGGCACGCTGAGGCGTCCCTCCTGTATCGTCGCCGGAGGCGAACCAACCGTGACGGTCACAGGACGCGGTAAAGGAGGGCGCGCGCAGGAATTTGCAGCAGCCGCAGCCCTCCACCTTGCCGGCATCGCTCATGTCTGGCTGGTGGCGATGGGAACCGATGGAACCGACGGACCGACCGATGTCGCCGGCGCGGTGGTCAGCGGGATGACCGCCGCACAGGCTGGGAAGATCGGTGTCAGTCTCCGCTCAGCACTGAAGCGGCATGACACCTACCCGGTGTTAAAGACTCTGAGATGCCATATCCGCACCGGCCCGACCGGAACCAACGTCAATGACCTTTACCTCCTCCTTCTGCTGTAGGTACTATCCGTACTGATGGCGCATCCCTTCGTTCTTCCCTTAGTACAGTGCACCAACCTCGAACTCGTCGGAGGCAAAGCCCTTGGTTTGTCGCGACTCATGGCGGCCGGGTTTCCCGTGCCTCCCGGCATCTGTGTAACGACTGAATCCTACCGGCAGAGTCTGGAAACGTCAGGGTTCGCCCAAACGGCAGAATGGGAGAAGATCCGTGCCCTGTCGGGAGCAGAACGGGAGTCGGCCTTGTCGGCTTGCCAGGGACGAATCAGGCAGGCAGACACCTCCTCACTGACCGCCGAATGGAAGGCGGCACTTCAGAAATTGGATGTTCCCATTCCTGCCCGCTGGGCCGTCCGGTCCTCGGCCACGAACGAAGATGCAGGCCGGACCAGCTTTGCCGGACTCTATCGCACCCATCTTGGAGTCGCCGTTGACCAAATCGACGACGCAATCAAGGACCTCTGGTCCTCGCTCTGGCAGCAACGGGTCATGCAGTATTCGGTCGAACGGGGAGGCGATCATGCGGTCCCCTCGATGGCCGTGGTGATTCAGTGCATGGTCAATGCGTTGGCCTCCGGAGTCGCCTATTCGATCCATCCGGTGACCGGCCGCTCGTTCTATGTTGCTGTGAATGCCTTGCCCGGTTTAGCCGCCCCGCTGGTCGACGGACACGTGACACCTGACTCCTATGTCGTGCAGACAGGCACCGATCAGCGCCCGGTCTGGATCCGACGGCGAACCTTGGCAAATAAAGCGCAGCGATTGATCGTCACAAACGATGGGCTGCGCCACGACGCAATGCCCGAATCAACGCAATCGAAGTCGTCGCTTTCTGACGAGCAGCTGTTCGAGTTGGGGGCTATGGCAAAGAAGATCGAACAGGCTTTAGGGCACCCTGTTGATCTGGAGTGGGCAATCGACGCACATCGGCTCTGGGCGTTGCAGGCCAGGCCCATCACCGGGGTTCGCCCCTCCTCCGAACTGACGAACGACGATTGCGAGTGGTCGCGCGCGAACTTCAAAGAAACGATGCCGGAGTTGCCGAGTCCTGTGGGGAATTCTTTCCTAGAACTGTTCATGGACCAGCACATCATCGAACCCTACCGACGACTCGGCTGTCATATTCCCAGCGGGCTGACCTCGACACGCATCTTCCACGGACGTCCCTACCTGAACGTCACCCTGTTCCATCTCCTCGTTGCACAACTACGTGGTGACCCATCCCAATTACCGGAGCAGATGGGCGGAGAACCACTCGCGGTGGCTCCGGCGGTGCGTCCCCTCGGCTGGCTTGCCTTCATCCAGGCAGGGATCGTGATGCTGAAGGAAATGCGGCGTGCCACCGCCCATGGGCCGGCGTGGTTCGCCGAGATGAAAACCATGGCCAAGCAATACGGCCCCCAACAGGTCGGCGCTCTATCGTTTGACGAGACAGTCCGACGGCTGGATGATCTGAGCGCACGGTTCCAGACCCGCGAGTTAACGTTTGGCATCGCAGGCGGAGTGGCCCAATGCCTGCAAGCGCTGAGCCTCTTTCTGCCACGCTGGCTGGGGTCAGACTGGAGAGTCCTCTCAAACGCCGCCCTGCAAGGCCAAGGTACGGTCATCAGTGCGCAACAGATCCTGCGGCTCGCGGAAATCGTGGACATCGCGCGGCGCGAGCCGACGGCAGAGGCGTTCTTCAACGCGGAGCCCTGGAACCCCTCAGATTTCCGCACGGCGCTCAAAGACACGGCGTGCTTGCGCGCCTTTGACGCCTACATAGAAGACTACGGCCACCGCGGCATTGGCGAATCGGATGTGATGTCCCCGCGTCTGGCCGACAATCCGCAAGCGATTTTATCCGTGCTGCGGCTCCAAATTGGGGCTGCACCCTTCGGTCGAGAGGAGATTCTATCGCGCCAGGAGCGCACACGCGCGGAGGCGCTGACGGAAATCAAACGACGCCTGGGCTGGCGGCTGGACCGGTGGTTTACGTACCGCTGGTGGTATCGACGGCTATGCCGGTTTTTCGCGCTGCGGGAAGCCAACCGGCATCATCTGATGTATTTTTCAACGGCAACGCGTACCCTGCTGCTGCACCTCGGCGATCTGCTGGTCGCGCAAGGCGCGTGTGACGCGCGTGACGACATTTTCTTCCTCACAGTACAAGATCGATCCGATCTGTTATCAAGAAAGAGCCGAGACTGGCGGGGCTTGATTCGTGAACGCCGAGCCGAGCGAGACCGAAATGCCGCCATCGAAGTGCCCGACACAATCCGCGATTGGGAAAGCACCACGGCAAGCAGCAGATCATCCCATCGGTCCGATGGACCCGAATCCTTGTTCGGCCTGCCCATCAGTGCAGGATCCGTGGCCGGGCCGGTGCGATTGCTCCGCTCCTTGACCGATTGGAGCAGGGTGAAACCGGGAGACATCATCGTGGCTCCCGTCATCGATCCCGGTATGGCCCCGCTGTTCGGCATCGCTGGCGGGTTGATTGTGGAAATGGGCGGCACGCTGTCTCATGGCGCGATCATCGCCCGCGAATACGGCCTTCCGACTGTAGCCAATGTCGAAGCCGTCATGACTCGCTTGAAGGAGGGACAGCAGGTGCGTCTGGATGCGGCTGCAGGGACCATCCATGTAGAATCTGGCCTGTGAGAATCATTCCTTTGCAGCAGATTCGATAACCGACTGATTCGGGTTGTACGCTCCTTGACCTTTTACAATTATTTACGTAGGCTCCGCGCACGATTGGACAAATCTGTTCACGGCTCACGACTACGGACTGAGCCGCCCGGATGTGCGGGTGGAACACCGAGCCCATGAGTGACTTCATTCTCCTTGCCATCGGCCTCTTAGCCGGGCTTCTGCTCGGCGGCCTGTTCGCCGGGCTGTGGGTCGGAGGGCGCCTGCGCGCGCAATCACAGCGGGCCGAAGCCACCACCGATGAGTTGAGAAAGCAGCTGGATCTCGATCGGCAGGACAGAATGGTTCTCGGCAGAGAACTGGCCGAGGCACAGCAAGCACGAGCCGCCGCCGAAGCCAGAATCGAGAGCGTTACGAAACAACTCGCCGATGAAAGAACATTGCTCGATCAAGCCCGCCAGGAACTCCTGCATTCCTTCCAGGGCCTGTCCGGCGAGGCGTTGAGACAGAACACCGAGGCATTCCTGAAACTGGCTTCGGTGTCGTTCGAGGCGCTGCACGCCAAAGCGGACGGCGCGTTGCAACAACGACAGGAAGCGATCGACGGCCTGGTGCGCCCTCTGCAAGAATCGCTGCAACGGTATGACGAACACATGCGGCTGTTGGAACAATCGCGCCAATCAGCCTACGGGGGGCTGGATCAGCACCTCAAATCGCTGGCGGAATCGCACCAACGGTTGCAGCAGGAGACGGGCAATCTCGTGAAGGCCCTGCGCGCACCGGCCGTGCGTGGGCAATGGGGCGAGATTACCCTGAAGCGTGTGGCCGAACTTGCGGGCATGGTCGAGCATTGTGATTTTGTCGAACAGCAATCCGTCACCGCCGAAGACGGCCGGTTTCGTCCCGATATGGTCGTACAACTGCCGGGTGGTCGGCGGATCATCGTCGATGCCAAGACTGTACTCTCGGCCTACCTCGACGCGCATGACGCGCGCGACGAGACGCAGCGGGCGGAGGCCCTGCGCCGGCACGCCGAGCAGGTGCGGAAGCGGATGGATGACTTGTCCTTGAAGGCTTACTGGTCGCAATTTGACCGTGCGCCGGAATTCGTGGTGCTCTTTCTCCCCGGCGAGCAGTTCCTCGGAGCTGCCTTGGACCAAGACCCGCGCCTCATTGAAGAAGGCTTCGCGCGCGGCGTGGTGTTGGCCACCCCGGCGACCCTCGTGGCCCTGCTTCGAGCGGTGGCCTACGGCTGGCGGCAAGAGCGGATGACCGCTCATGCAGAGGAGGCCGGGCGGCTGGGTAAAGACCTCTATGAACGAATGGCCGTGTTGGCCGACCATGTCAACGAGGTCGGCCACGCCTTGAGCAAGAGCGTGTCGGCCTACAATCGGGCAGTGGGATCGCTGGAAACCCGTATCCTGCCGGCTGCCCGCCGATTTAAGGAATTGGGAGTCTCGTCGGACAAAGAGATTCCCCTCCTCGAACCGGCGGAACTCGTTCCGCGAAAAGCGCTGCCGCTTGACGCTGAGCACTGAAGGAGACGGCATGACCGATGAGCAGAAGATGGTCGAGGAATTTCATCGGAAGTTTGAGATTGTGATCCAGCCGACACCCGCTGATCCAGCCGACGACACAAAACAGCTTCGCATCCGTCTCATTCAAGAAGAGTTCGACGAACTGAAGGAATCGATGGCCAACGGGAATCTGGCCGCGGTGGCCAAGGAAATGGCTGATTTGCTGTACGTGGTCTACGGTACTGCGGTCTCCTATGGAATCGATATGAAACCGGTCTTCCAGGAAGTCCACCGGTCGAATCTTAGCAAGGTGGGCGGCTACAAACGGGCCGATGGGAAGTGGGTGAAGCCTCCGGCCTATTCACCGGCCAACCTCGAACCGATTCTCAACGCACAACGGGAATCATCACCAACGGCAGAAACGGGCTCCACCCCGTGCACCTCACCGATGTCGCCTCCGAACTCATGAAAACTCTCTACTGCCCAAGTTGTGGAACACCGTTTGTTCGTGCCACCTACAATGAAGGAACGGTTGAGAAGATGCTCAGCCGTTTCAACGTGCATCCCTTTCGTTGTCAACTGTGCTCAAGACGGTTCCATACCTTTTGGACCAAGGTACCGGATGCCACGCACTCAGTCGATCGCCGGCAATACAAGCGCTTGCCGGTCTCGCTTCACGCCGAAGCGTTTCCCGACGCCACGCACCGGATTCGGGGTCGCATCACGGATATTTCCGTGGACGGCTGTACCGTGGAAACCTCAGAACTGCTGCCGCTTGGGACCTTCATGGGAATCATGATTAAGCCTGCGTCTGACAATGCAGCCATCACAGTCGAGACCGCGGCGGTGTGCTCCGTACGGAAAGAGTCGATGGGAGTCCATTTTCTAGAATTGCCCTCGGGCGATAAGTACCGTCTCAGCCAAGTCATCCTCAGCTTGCTCGTCGGCCAGAGCGTCCACCCCAACCTCTTTTCCTAAACGTCGATCCCTCAGCTGGTCAGAAGGGGCAACTAGCGGCGCCCGACCGGCATTGTGACCATGAGATTGTCGATGAGCCTGATAACGCCGAGGCGGACGGCGCCGAGCAGGACAGCCTTGAAAGTCACAATCGAGAGCGGCTCCAATGTCAGGGGATCGCACACCGAAAGATAATCGACCGTCAACGCCGGTTCTTGCCTGACCACCGCGGCCATCACCGACTGAACCGCCGACGCATCGGTCGTCCCGTTGCGAATCGCCTCGGCTCCGGCCTGAAGGCTCTTATAGAGCGTGGGCGCGAGGATCCGCTCATCCGATGAGAGATACACGTTGCGCGAACTCATCGCCAAGCCGTCCTGCTCACGCACGATAGGGCGGACCACGATCTCCACACCCAGGCTCAGGTCCTTAGCGAGCTGCCGCACCAGCGCCGCCTGTTGATAGTCCTTCTGCCCGAACAGGGCAAGATGGGGCCGGACAAGTCCAAACAGTTTCGTCACCACGGTTGCGACGCCGGCGAAATGGTGCGGACGCGCTTCTCCCTCCCATCGTGTGGCGATCGCCGGAACCGTCACAACGGTTTGAAACCCCGCCGGGTACATAGCCGACGCGGAGGGCTCGAAACAGACGTCTACGCCTTCCTGTCGGCATAACTCACGATCCTTCCCGATCGAGCGTGGGTACTTGGCCAGGTCTTCCGCCGGCCCGAACTGGGTTGGATTGACGAAGATGCTGACAACCAGCGCATCGCACCGTAGACGCGCGGCCCGAATAAGCGCCCGGTGACCATCGTGGAGGGCACCCATTGTCGGAACAAACCCGACCGTGACCCTCTCCCGGCGAAGCCGCTCGCTCCAGGCCGTCATGGCACCGAGACTGCGGATGATCTTCATGGGTTCTGACCCGGGCTGCACGTCGGGCGCGAGCCATAGCGGGTCGAGGGCTGAGGAAAAAGCAACCGGACCTCGGAGGTGTCCGTGTTCTCCGCCAGCAGCTGGCTAATGGTTCGCTGGAGCGTCGGATGGACGAGCAGCGGATCGAGCTCATTCATCGGGATGAGCACGAAGCGGCGCTGGTGCAACCGTGGATGCGGCACCACTAAGTCCGGATCGTTGATCGTCTGACCGCCATAAAACAACAGGTCGAGATCGATCGTCCTGGGGCCGGACCGGTGGTCTTGATCGCGCCCCAGCGACCGTTCAATCTCCCGCAACACCATGAGTAGGCTCCTGGGCATGACATCGGTTTCGAGCTGCACGACGCCATTGAGGAACCAGCCGTCGCCCGGATCAGTCCCGTCGTGAACCGGTTCCGTTTCGTAGAGTAGCGAGATACCGGTCACCCGTGAATGGGGCAGCAGGCTCAGCAATGTCACCGCCCGGTCGCAAAAATCGACCCGATCGCCGACGTTGGACCCAAATCCGATGTAGGCCGTTTCGCGCATGGGCGTATCTCGTGAAACGTTATTCGTGAATCGTCAAACGGGAAGTGCAGAGTGACCGCTTGCGAGCGACGCTTCACGCTTCACGAACGACCTCCCTTTAGAATCCTGCCTTCTGGATCCGGTCCACTGCTTCCGCCAATCGTTCCTTCGACGTACAGACAGTCATACGGATATAACCCTCGCCCGGCGCGCCAAAGCCGTTGCCCGGCGTCGTCACAATGCCGGCTTTTTCCAAGAGATGCGCGGTAAACGACGTGGACGTATAGCCCTTCGGCACCGTCACCCAGATGTAGAATGCCGCGGGTGGCGCATCGACTTCCAGGCCAAGCTTCTTGAGGCCCGGAATAATCGTGTCACGCCGTTCTTGATAGATCTTCCGGATGCCGTCGGTCACTGAATCGGGAAGGCCTAGTGCCGTGATGCCGGCGGCCTGCACCGCTTCAAACACACCACTGTCGAGTTGACTCTTGACCTTCCCTAGCGCGGCCAACACCTCCTTGTGGCCGACCGCAAAACCGAGACGCCAGCCGGTCATGTTGTAGGTCTTCGACAGGGAGTGAAACTCGATTCCGACCTCCTTGGCGCCATCGACTTCGAGAAAGCTGGCCGGCCGTTTCCCGTCGTAATAGATTTCTGAGTAGGCTGCGTCGTGGCAAATGATGATCTGATGCTCCTGTGCGAACTCGATCGCGCGTTTGAAAAACTCCTTCGTCATGATGACGGAGGTCGGATTATTCGGCGAATTCAGCCACATGAGCTTGGCTTTCTTCGCCACGTCCTTCGGGATCTCGTTCAGATCCGGGAGAAAGCCGTTGGCCTTCGTGAGCGGCATGATATGTGAGACCCCGCCGCAGAAACTCGTGCCCACCGGATAGACCGGATACCCGGGACTCGGAACCAGCACCACATCGCCCGGATCGACGAACGCCAGATGGATGTGCCCGATACCTTCTTTCGAACCGATTAAGGTCAGCACTTCGTTGGCCGGATCGAGCGTGACGTTGAACCGACGCTTATACCAATTGGCAACGGCGGTGCGAAAGGCCAACATGCCCTCATACGAAGGATACTGGTGGTGCTTGGAGTTCTTGGCTGCCTGGGCCAGGCTGTCGATGATCGGGGTCGGCGTCGGCAAATCAGGATCGCCGATGCCAAGGTTGATAATGTCTACTCCCCTGGCGATCGCCTCCTGCTTCATCTTGTCGATCGCGGCGAACAAATACGGAGGCAATGTCTTGATGCGGGTTGCGACTTCTATCGGGAAACCGCCCATTTCTTCTCTTCTCCTTTTCCTAGATTGATGCCATATGAAAGAGGCTCGAACGAAGCTTCTAGGCTACTTCAGGATGGAGGCGGTAATCAACGTGTCGGCTCGACTAGATGCCCGATCAGACGATCGGCGATCTCGTGCGAGAGCCACATGTGCGGCAGAAATCCGGCGGTGACGCGGCCGGCGGTGACCGCGGCCCGTTCGAGATCCGGCGCGCATTCCCGGCAGAGTGCGTCAATGCCGTCAAGTTCCATTTCCAGATGAAAGAGCAGTCCGTAGGCATGGGCGCCGTAGCGAAAGGCTTGCAACGGGACGACCTCCGAACCTGCCAGAGGAACGCTGTTCTTCGGCAGATCAAATACTTCCCCGTGCCATTCGAAAACCGACAGGACTTCGGGGAACCCCTGAAAGACGGGGTCGTGCTTGCCCTCCTCAGTGAGGGCGATGTGTGTCTTGCCGATTTCCAGCGCCGTGCCGGGCCTCACCGTCGCGCCCAGCGCCTTCGCCATGAATTGGCTTCCCAGACAGACCCCGATGACCGGCTTGCCGGACAGCAGAGCAGCCCGGATGAAGTCGGTCTCCGCCGCGATCCACGGATCGGAATCGTTGACCGACATCGGCCCGCCCATCACGATCAACAAATCACCCGTGTCCTTTGGTAGCCCGTCCTTTGGAACCAGATGGTGCTCAAGCTGCACCCCGCGCCTGGCCAACGACGCCGCAAACGCGCCAGGACCTTCAAAGGGCACGTGTTGGAGACAGACCGCACGCATCGAGAAACCTCATTCATTGACAGGAAAGGATGTCTACTCGTACCCTAGATCACTCCTAGCGGAATACATACACGAGTTCGGCAAAGAGCGGCAAGGTCTACTCCAACCGTTGAGAGGGACAAGATGGCACATAATTATACGGCGGTCATCAAGCAGGATGCCGAGTGGTGGATAGGCTGGATCGAAGAAGTTCCTGGGGTGAATTGTCAAGAACGCAGCAGAGAGGCCTTGATCGAAACCCTGCGCGTGACCCTGAAGGAAGCGCTCGAATTAAACCGGCAGGACGCCATAGGCGCAGCCGGTGGAAACTTTGAAGAAGCCTCTATCGCAGTATGAAACGGGAGGAACTGTTACGGTACCTACGCCATCACGGATGTGAGTTGCTCCGCGAAGGCGCGAAGCATTCCTGGTGGCATCATCCCGAGCTGAACACACGCTCCGCCGTGCCCCGCCATACAGAAGTCACCAACCAACTCGCCAGAAAGATCTGCAAGGACCTGAAGATTCCCAAGATTTCTTGATTGATGCTGACACCTCGCTCTTAGATGAGCCCTCCTAACATCGGCCCGCCCATCACGATCAGGAGACCTACCTCACGACGGACCGATGCCATTAGCCACAGGGCTGGCCGAAGCAGTAGCCATACACCGATTGCATCTTTGCTTAGCCGTTTCCCTGTCCCGCGTTACAATTCTCACCATCGGCTATACTTTCCTTGAAACATGATGTCGCAACTCACAGCTCCGGTCTTGCTGGCGATCGGCGTCCTGGCCGGTATTGCCATTTGGGTGTGTTCACCGTGGCTCACGGGAACGATCGAGCCATGGGACGCGGAGACCCCGATTTGGATGCTCTCGTGGCTCCCGATTGCAGTCGTCGGCGGCCTGGTTGGCCACATCCGTGGCGTATGCCTCCCGCTCGGCTATGCCCTGGGCCAGATGCTGATCACGATCCAATCGGTGTTCGGTGGAGAGTTTGGCGCCTTGGGTTGGCTCTTCATCGGAGGGTATGCGGCAGTCGCCATCTTCGTGACGTTGTCGCTCATAGGAATCACGACGTTGCTCAAGAAAATCAGGCGGGCTCATAGCACCCCAGCCTCATGATCACGAATTCGCAACCGCATGAGCCTGAACAGAATCGCCGTCTTTACTGGCCCTTCTCGCTTTCTCTGCGCTACAATCTCGCCATGCAGCATCCGCTCAAAACAGTCGAAGATCTTCGCTGGCTGATCGCCCACACCGGTGGATTCCGTTCAGGCTATGTCACGGATGTGCAGATGTCCAAGCGCCGCCTGTTCGACGAAGAATCGGGGCGGGAGGTGCCGGCGGGCACCACGGTATCGGTGACGATCCGTTATCAAGTGCGGGGGCTCGTGCGGGTGGCCAGGCTGCTCATGACCGGCGTCACGGACTTTTCGCTCTTCGAGCAGGAGGGCGCGGATTGTTCGTCGCTGGACGTGATTCAGGCCGAATACAGCGCGGGCAAACTGCGGTTCTGGTTTGACCCACAAGGGGAACTGTACATCGTGTGCGAGGAGGCCCAACTGGAAGAAGTCTCGACGCCGATCATCGGTGCTCACCCCATCGCCGAACTGGCCCGCTGGACCTTTCAAGGAGAGGCCGCCGATGGTCCTACCGTGCAGTGGCTATTGGATGAGTTGGATCGCGCCGGCATGCCCTGTGCCTGGCGAGCCGCAAAACGGGCAACGGCTGTTCATCCGACGATTCAGTGGGAGGGCGACCTCATTCCCGCCGGCGATGGGTTGTCCAACCGGACCAACATGGTACACGTGATGGCGTACGGCTTGGCGGAGAGTCAAGGATTCGGGCTGGTCTTGCGAGTCCTCGGCACAAAAGATCGGCAAATCTGCCGCATTCTGGAAGTGCTCGCCGACCACATCACACAGTATTTTCCAGGGAACTGCCTGGTCGGAACGACCATCATCCCTGGCCGTGACTGGGAGAGTTGGCTCACGCAGGAGGGCCGGACGGCACTCGGAGGCAGATGACGAGACAAAGACTTGTACGACGGAAGGTACGAGTCACTCAGTGGGCGGGTTCGTGGGAGTAGCGGCCGTTCCCGTTGGAATAACTCGACGCCCCATTGCCGTTTGCGTATCCGGCAACATTGTGTTCCGCACCGGCTCGGCTCACATGGTTGCAGCCGTTCTTTCTGTTCTCACATTCCACCAGTGCCCACAACCGAAGCGGGTTGACCTTTTGTTTTCTGGCGACGTGCAACGAAGTCCCTTCCAAGACCGTATTCAATGAGAGATCAGTTCTCCAGCCCAAATGCTTGGTCAGCGGTGAGAGGACCCGTTCCACCGCGTTGATCACCTTGTTCCCATTGCTGAAGTGGTTCAACATGATGATGCGACCGCCGGGCCGGCAGACACGGATCATTTCGTTGACGACCTTCCGATAATCCGGCACCGCCGTCACAACATAGGCCGCGACAACCGTATCAAAGCTGTCATCGTCGAACTCCATAGCCCCGGCATCCATGAGGTGAAGCTGGACATGCGAGAGCTGAAGGGTTTCAGCCCGTTCCTTTGCCTTTGCCAGCATGCCTTCCGAAAGGTCAATTCCAACAATGCGGCAATGGCTGGGATACATGGGAAGGGCGATACCGGTTCCCACTCCGACTTCAAGGACATGTTCGCCGGGTTGTACATTCAGATTGCGAATGGCCGATTCGCGCCCTTCCTGAAACACTTTTCCAAACACCTGATCGTAGAAGCCCGCGTAGGTCGTATACACCCGTTCGATCTTGTCGCGGTCCATAATCTCCTCCACACCTCTGACGACCTGTACCCTCTAGCGGTACAGGAACGAAGGCGGCCAAATCGACACAAGGTGAACGCTACTAAGCAAAAAATCAGCGCGATGCACGGGCTTGCGTGAACCGCAAACGGAGGCTACTGTAGCCAAGTCCCTCCACTGAGTCAATAAACTTCTTCGGCATCTTTTCACTGGCCTTGTGGCTCCTGAACTCCGACAGCCCTTCAGATGACGTCTTGATTCGTGTCGGGCCCCTATGGGATAGGTACCCGGCATGGTGTTAGCCGGGCTGTTTGCAAGTGTGTTGTTCATTGGGCTGATTCTGGGCGACTGGCTCTACTTCGTCCGGTTCACACCCGATGCGATCCGCTATGGATGCAGCGTCGCCAGAAGCCAGGAGCGGTGGACTGCCAGCACGATCGAGACGGTGCGCAACCGGTTTTCCGCCGACGGCGTGCTCATGCTGCCGCATGGAATCGCGCGGTTCTATCCCGACCTCTCCCAAATTGCCATCCGCCCCCGATATCGACTGTTCTCAATTGGATTTCGCTCGGCCTGGCCGGTCAAGGGTCTCATTCACCTCTCTGCCGGAAACCAGGCGATGGACGCACTCTGCGTCAAGCGCATTCCCTGGTCGTCGGCGCTGATGACGCTGCTCTGGTTCGGCGTGGTCTCGATCGGATCGCTGGTGTTTGTGGTCACCTATGCATGGGACGGAGGGTTTGCCTCACTGGAAGGAGTGTTCATGGGCGTGGGTCTCGTCGCAGGCGCCCTGCTCGTCCTGGCGGCCGGATTGGTGACCGTGACGATGTCCTACCGGTTGGAAAATAACCGCCTCATGCAAGTCTATGAGGAGCTGCGGGAGGCGCTCGAAGGACCGACACACCCGACCCCAGACAGCATTACGTCGTGAACAGGTTGAGAAAATGATCGTATTCGGCGGGCAGATCCAGCGCCGACCGATGACGCGCCAAGCCGGCAATGATCCCCCGGTGCTTCTTGGCCAGACCGGACGTATGAAAGGCGTGCGCAAACTGCTCCCATCGCGCGGCGGAATCGGCTATGATTCTGAGCTGTTCTTCTTTGGGCAGCGCATGCACCGCGGTCGTCAAGGCTCGAAGCGCTTTTTCCACGCTTTCGTACGGCGGCGCGAGTTTGAGCCGGGAATAAAAAGTATTGAGGTGGCTGCGAAACTCGTCTTTGAGCGCATGGATCGGATCGAGCTGGGTTGGGTCGGTATTCGATATGGCCATTTTGGGAATCATACGGCAGGGACTGGAACCATCACAACTCTTCAAGGGAGGTCGATATGAAACGGATGTTCAGTGGAGTACTCGGTGTGGTCGCAGCGGCCCTGTTGGCCGGCTGCTCGTCCTATCATTCCCACCATGGGATGATGGGCGGAGCCGCTGGAGACGCCTATTGGCAAAAGGGCCGGCAAGACATGGCGGCCTTGATCGACCGGACGGTCAAGGATCCCGCCAAGGCGAAACAGGTCAATGAAATCGTCGGCGAGATCGTCGATCAATTGAAGGCGGGCCGAGAGCAAGAACGGGGCTATCACCGGCAACTGTATACCTTGAACGGCAGCTATACGGCGACACCCGCTGACTTCACCAAGATTCTGAACGAGGCGGGCCAACAACGGATGGCGACCTCGGCGAACATCCTCACCTTGCGGTTCAGGATGAAGAATCTCATGACTGAGGACGAGTGGAAAGCCTTGACCGATCAAATGCTGTCATACAGCGGCAGGTACCAGCATGGGGGCGCCGGGGCCAAGACAGGGTACTAGGCAGTGCGGGAAGCGTATCTCGTGAAACGTCGTTCGCTTGCGAGATACGAGCGACGAGATACAAAATCCTAGCGTTGAGCCGCTCCGGCCTTCAGAGGCACCGGCACCCACGTGGCGCCGCCGTCGGTCGAGCGATAGAGGCCGCTGCCGTTTGTACCGGCGTAGAGCATCTGAGAGTTCGTCGGCGCCATGGCCAGGGCTCTGATGTTGAGCGTGGCTAGCCCTTGGTTCATCGCTTGCCAGGTCTTGCCGCCGTCTGTACTTTTCCACACTCCGGCGGGACCACCGAGATAGAGCCTCGACGAGTCCGTCGGATGGAGCACCACGCTGCTGATGAACGGATCGGCCAGTCCCTGGCCGATCCGTTCCCAATGCTCGCCTTTGTCCGCCGTATGAAACAGGCCTTTCGTCGTGCCCGCGTACACGACATCCGGCTTGGTCCGGTCGATCTCGATCGCATTGACCCCTAGGGCCATGGCGGCCATCAGTTCGGTCTCCGGGATTAAACCGTTGTTGATTTTCTTCCACGTCGTCGCGGCATCGTCAGAGCGATAGACTCCGCCCGTTGTCCCGCCATAGAGCACCGCCGGCTCTTTGGGATTGATCGCGATTGACGTCACGATGTGGACTTCCTTCATCCCGTTCATCCGCTCCGCCCATTCACGGCCTGCATCTTTCGTATAAAAAGCGCCCACGGTCGTCGCGGCATAGATTTGTTCGCTGGCCGCCGGATGAAACACGAACTGATTGATGAACGACACGTGCTCTTTCAATCCAACATTGTGCGGCAGCCAATGCTGCCCGCCGTCCGGACTTTTGTAGACCGCATCGCCCATCGTCCCGGCGTAGATGGTGGCCGGCAGGAGCGGATCGATCGCGAGCGTCGTCACGCGCCGCGCGCTGAAGCTCGGAAACTTCTCCCAGGTCCCTCCCCCATCGCGCGATTTGTAGACCGCGTCGTTCGTGGCGACATAGAGAATGTCGGGATTCTTCGGATGCAGCGCGATCGAGACGATGGATTCGCTCTCCTTCTGGCAGCCGAGGGAAAACAGGACAAGCGTCAAGAAAATGAATCGAGCGAAGGAACAGGCGGCTTTGGTCAACATGGCGTAGTGGCGGCTGACTCAACCACAGCGGTCGGATGGGAGTCAAGGAGATGCACCGGAGAATGATTAAGCCCTTCGCAGCGATAACGGAACTAAGCTGGTCTGTAGAGCATGCCGATCAGGCGCACTAGGGAATGTTGACAAGTGCTAGCATATGCGAAACAATCGCAATCCTACGTGCAGGTTTCAGGTGCGTACTATGCCGGTCAATATACTCAATAGTTAGGTGGCTGAAACGGGATCGCTCTCGCCATGCCGATTACGCCCGCGCAAGTCCAGGCTGCCCAGGTCGCGCAACATGCAGCCGCACACGACATCGCTCCGCAGGTTCGGCTACTCGCAGGGCCTGGGACCGGAAAGTCATCATCCATAGAAGAGCGGGTCCACTGGCTTCTGTCGAACGGAACCCCGCCAACGCAGATTGTGGCCGTGTCGTTCACACGCGCGGCAGCACAAGATCTTGAACGGCGCATTCGCGGATATGGTCAGCAGCATGGTTACGCACACGTTCAGCAGGTGCGCGTTAGTACCCTTCACTCCGTTGCCCTGCGCATACTGCGACAAACGGGTCTACTCGCCGCATTTCCGGTTGAACCCAGAGTTCTTGATGATTGGGAACTGGAGAAGATCTTTGACACCGAGTTTGGAGAAAGAGCAGCAATCACACAGAAGACTCGACGTGAGGCAATCCGTCGTGCACATGAAGCATTCTGGAGCACGGGAGTCTGGAATCCTGCGAATTACATCCCCCCTAATCCGCCAATCTCTCTTCAAGAGCAGAATGCGTTCCAGGCGTTCCTTAGCTCGCGTGGCCAAGTGTACGCCTGCGTACTCCCTGGTGAACTTGTCCGAAAGTGCGTGGACGCCGCGAGTGCTGGCGTAGTGAATCTGCCCCAGCTGTTCGGCGCGTCGCACGTCATCGTCGATGAGTATCAAGACCTCAATCAGTGCGATCTGGAGTTTGTTCGTCTCCTTGCCACAACCGGTGTGACGCTCTTCGCTGCGGGCGACGACGACCAAAGCATATATTCTTTCCGCTTCGCCTCTCCAGCCGGGATCCAAACGTTCCACAACACATATCCAAACGCCTCCGCTAGGGCGCTCGATGACTGCTTTAGGTGTACCCCGGCAATCCTTGGCGCCGCATACAACCTTGTCGGAGCGTATGCGGACCCAATCCGTCTTCCTAAACAGGTCTCATCTCTCTATGCGACCGCCAACCCCGCAGTTGGAGGCATAGTCCACCGCTGGCGCTTTGCCTCCTCTCAAGCAGAAGCTACGGCCATCGCTGCGTCATGTAGAGATCTGATCGCCTCCGGAGTGAGTGCTAATCAGATCATGATCCTGGTGAGTAGTGTCCCGACACTAGGACACCCACTCACCAATGCGCTACAGGAGGCGCAGGTGCCGTTTCGCCCACCTCGCCCGACACCTTTATCTGACACAGCCCATGGACGGCTCGGACTGGCCCTCCTGCGCATTGTTTCAGACACAGCGGACTACATTGCGCTTCGAACAATTCTTGGTCTGCGCACCGGTGTGGGCATAGGTACGTGTAGTGCAATTGCAGATGCGGTTCACAACAGCAATCTTAACTATCGCGATGTTTTCGTAGCGCTTTTGCCCAATGGTGTCTTCGCTGGGCGCGCACTATCAGCCCTCCAAGCTGCTCGGGCGGCGGTCTCTCAAGTTCAGGGATGGCTTTCGACCGATCGTCTCGTGACTCGCCGGGATGCCCTGAAGACCCTTGTGATGACGACACTTGGCCCTGCCGCGCTGGTAGATTGGTCCACCGCAACAGATCCCCTCCCGAACGAAATGATGTTGGGAGAGCTTCAGCGGTGGCTCGCTGCGCCTACCGATATCGACCGTGACCGCGTGTTAGTAGAAGTGGCCACCCGCCTTGGTGAAGTACAGGCCGACCCAGAACAAGTCGCGCCAGTTGTGCAGCTCATGACGATGCACTCCGCTAAGGGGCTGTCAGCGCAGGTTGTCTTCATCCCAGGTTTAGAGGAGGCGCTGCTCCCCGGACCTAAGCGGGCTCCTTATCCGGGTCTTGTATCGGAGGCGGCAAGATTGTTGTTTGTTTCAATCACACGGGCTAGAGCTGCGTGCGTTCTAAGCTTTGCTACGCATCGGTTAGCTCAGGGCACCTTAATGCAGCAAACGCCCTCCCGGTTCTGTCAGCATCTCGGCGGGGCGTTTGGCGGTCGTGCCGCTGGACTCACCGCCCAAGAAGTCACGCAAGTAGCCCAATGCATCGCGAGTCTCTGATCGTTCAGCGCAAGTCACCTAACCTGCTGCTGAACACGGACGCGCGACAGCAAGCTTGCCGCGCGCCGGTTACCGGCGGCGTTATGTACCTTAAATTTCATTAAGCCGTGGCGACACTCTTCGAATATTTTAAAAAGGACCAAGGGCGTTCGTTGACCTTGGACAAGGACCTGGAAATCAAGGAAGCTACAGGCAAGACATTGCTCAAAATAAAAGGGAGGCTGCACACGGACTTTGAGGCAAATGCGCTATACATATCCTTCTACATTCCGCTCTCAGATAGCGTTGAGTCCCCTGCACGCATCGTCCTAAATGCCATAGATGAAGTGATTAGCTGGAGGAGGGAAGTATTTGTTCAAGGTGGCTTCCCGGGACAAGAGCCTGCTACCAACAGCGAATGTCTATTTACTGGCCGAATATATATTTATTCGGAATTGCCGATCGCGAACAGTGATAAAGAGTACATAAATACCCGTGCAGCGGAATTGGGGCACAGCGTGAAGTTTCGGGGACGCGATTACGCCAACGAGAGGAATCGGCACGACAGACCTCATGCTTTTATTTCTCACGATTCGCGAGATAAAGAGCTAATTGCAGGCCCGCTTGCGTTAGAAATGCAGCGCTTATTATGTCCAGTCTGGTATGACGAGTACTCTTTAAAGGTTGGCGATAGCCTGCGTGAGCAAATCGAAAAGGGATTAAAAGAGTGCAAGAAATGCATTCTCGTTCTGACGCCCAATTATCTCTCCAATGAAGGATGGGGGAAAAAGGAATTTGATTCGGTGTTCACCCGCGAACTAGTTGAAAGGGAACAGGTCATTTTACCGGTCTGGTACGGCGTGACTAAGAAAGATGTCTATAAATATTCACCCGCTCTTGCCGATCGAGTAGCTGCAAATTGGCAAGATGGTGCTGCTGCTGTCGCCAAGAAACTCAAGCAAGCACTGGAGTGAAAACGGCACATAACAACGCGCTCCAGGCCGACGCTGCGAAGCGGCTGAGCGCAACTGTTGGACGACACGACATGGATAGGAGGGTTCTATGATGAGCGGACAGATCAAAGCCGTATCTAGGCCCGAAGTCAATGCCAATACAGAAGCTCAGTTGCTTAGCGCAATGAAGGCTGGCGGTATCCCGCCCGTGGAGGATTTCAAGCGCCTGATAGAGCGTCTTGCCCATCATCACATCCTCGCAAGGGTATTCCTCCTCGATGGGACACCGCATGTATTCATCAATAGCCCGATGAAATACATTATCTTTAAGGAGCAGGTCGCCTCCGAGTTTGGCATTGGCTCGCAAGATGTTTGCATCGTCGGAAGCGCACGCCTTGGCTTCAGCCCATCGCCTCACAAGTTCGGGCAGGCGTTTTCCGAGACGTCGGATGTTGACGTAGTGCTTATCTCAGAACCGTTGTTTCTGGAAGGGTCTCAAGCACTTTTCCAAGAACTGAATGCTGCTGGCCCTCCGCTCACCTTCTCAGACAAACCGCACAGGCAGAAACCGGTCGAGGTCAGCGGGCCGGTCTGGAAAAGCGTCAAGGAGGCCATTCGCAACTTCGTGTTCAACAATTTCAACCCGGGCCTTCTCTCGTATTCGCATCCGCTGCGAATGAGGATCTTCAACGGTATCTCTGGAACCACAGGCCTGTTTCTGGCGCTTGAGCCACAAGTGTTTGTGTCGAAGATTCGTTGTCGCATTTTCCGAACATGGAAAGCCGCCGAGGACTACTACGCAAACTCTTTGCGCCAAGCACAAGCGACATTTCGTGGCGAAGCGGCTGAGCTGGTGGACGACGAGGAGGACGATTCAGAGAGGGTCGTCCAACAATAGGTTCCAGCCGAAGCGGCTGCGCCGTGCGGCTGAACCTGAGCGTTAAGACTCATGGCAATAGCCTTCACTCTCGATAGGGGCGCCGTCGATTATCTGAACTGGCTTGGAAACTCCATTAGTGAGTGCGAGCTACCAGGTTCGCTACGAGTGCGTGTTGCGGCCAGCTGCCTTACTATCGCCCAGGACCATCATCATGCAATTGTCGCCCTTCTGGACCATGCCATTTTTGCGTCGAGCTTCGCTCTCTTACGCTGTGAGTTCGAGGCCTACGTGCGCGGAGAGTGGCTCGCACTTTGTGCGACAGATGCTGAAGTGGAAAAGTTCTCGTGCGGCAAGGAGCCACCCAAAATTGGGAATATGCTCAAAGCACTTGAGGCGACCCCGGCCTTTTCAGAAAAGATCCTCAGCAGCATCAAGGCTAGCTCTTGGGGCGCCATGTGTGCCTACACGCATACTGGTGGCCTCCATGTACAGCGGTGGGGAACTGGGCGTATCATCGAACCGAATTACTCGGCTGATGAAATTCAGGAAGTCTTGTCGTTCGCCGAAGTTTTTGGGGCGTTGGCCGTGGTCGGAGTCGCCTCACTGGCGAACAACGAGACAATCGCAGAGGCGGTGCTTGCGAAGATCAAGGAGCGCACGGGAAATGAGTCTTAACTTGGCAGTCGACTCGGACGCCCGACGGCGTCCGCTCCTGTTGGTCGCGCCTTTCCTCGTGCGCCGGTCACTTCCACGTTATAGCTATTTGGGGTCTGGCATGCGTATTGACTTACGACCATCGTGAGCATCTACGCGACACTCTGGCATTTGAAGTTCCCGAAGTATGAGGAGATCCACGCCGGATGCGAATGGATTGAGGTAACGGCGCAAGGAGTGCCTCCGCATATCGGCACTTCGACGCCGGGACTTGGCTATGAGAACGGAGATCCGTATGCCGATTTCCTTCCACCAGCTCTTGTCACGGACGAGGACGGCGATGCCGAATTCATGCGCGCGGTCGTGATCATCACCGAAGAGACAAAGAAAGGAACTGACGACATTCGCAAGAGTATTTGAACCCCCTCCTCATGCTTGATGGGAAAGAGTACGCGAGCATGACGTTTGACGAACTTCACAACCGTATTTGCGATGCACTGCGAGGCAACCGAACGAGACTGGCTATCGAAACAATCGGTCCGGATGGACGGCATTCGCTCCATTTCGAAGATGGGATGTCACGCAATGCTTGAGAACCCAGTCCAGTTTAAGGGGTCAGACCCCTTTGGTTTTCAGATTCTTCGTCCAGCCTGTGATGTAGATAGTCACTCGGTGCGGCTTGCGTTGGACAAGAAGAACCGTCTGCTCAGTTCGTCTCATCCGGTTTGAATTCCCTGGCTCCATGGATCAAGCCGAGCACATAAACCGTGCGGTCCTCAATCTCATACAGCAAGCGGTAGTGCTTGATGAAGAGTTCGCGGATGCGCGGGTTTTGGAGTTCGGGAACGATGCGGCCACGCTTTGCGAGTGTGACAAGTGTATCGGCGGTAGCGAGAACTTCTTCGAGGAAAGCCAGAGCAGAGAGGGGAGCGTCTTCCGCAATGTAGGCGACGATGTCGTCGAGTTCGTGTCGCGCGCTCGTTGTCCAGATTACTTCACGCCGTTCTTCAGCCACTTGGCCTGCAGCTCTCGCTTGATTTGTTCGTGGCTTATGGTTCTGCCTTGTGCGACTTCCGCTCTGCCACGTTCAACAGTCTGCAGCACATAGAGATGGTACTGGATGTCGTCAAGGGAACAGTCATCCGGCAGTTTTCGCACAAGGTCGAGAACGGCTTCTTTCGTACTCATGCCATGTACTCCCAACTATTGGAAGAATTGTATGTCAGCTCTTCGATGAAAGCAATTTGACCATTGGTCGCCGTCTGGCGCAACCATCCCCTTCGATGTCATACCACCAGGCTCTCACATTCCAAAATAGCCGCCGCCACGGCCCAGGACAGATCCTTCGTTCACCCCTATGCTGCCCGGGGTCCAGAGGAACAGCCCTGCACCGCGCAACATTTGCTATGATGCTCGCTCGTCCTTTGGGAGAGGCACCGTGGAACTGTTCGTTGTCTGTGTCGCGGCATTGCTGGCTTCGGGCCTGACGCTGTTCTCCGGATTCGGGCTGGGCACGCTCCTGATGCCGGTGGTCGCCCTTTTCTTCCCACTGGAGATCTCCATCGCAATGACGGCTATGGTCCATCTAGCCAACAACCTCTTCAAGATTGGGTTGCTCGGACGACAGGCCGATCACTCTGTGCTGCTGAAGTTCGGATTACCTGCGATCGTAGCGGCCTTTGCGGGAGCGGCCTTACTCACGTACCTTGGCGAGCTCAAACCAGTTTACGAATATCACGCATTGGGGAGCGCTCGACAGGTGTCGGCTCTCAAGCTCGTGATCGGGGTCCTCATCATGTCCTTCGTGATCTTGGAACTTTCTCCTGCCTTCTCCAGGATTGCGCTCGATCGCCGATGGCTCCCGCTCGGCGGCCTCATCAGCGGGTTCTTCGGCGGCTTGTCGGGACATCAAGGCGCCTTTCGCAGCATGTTCTTGATTAAAACCGGGCTTGAGAAAGAGGCGTTCGTCGCCACGGGGGTCGTGCTCGCTGTCATGGTCGATCTCTCCCGCATGGCCGTCTACGGCTCGGATATCTCGGCCCATGGCGAAACCATCGCGTGGCGGTTGGTCATTGGAGCGAGCTTGTCTGCCTTCGCTGGGGCCTACGTCGGAGCGAAGATGCTCAAGAAAGTGACGCTTCGCTCTGTCCAGTTGGTGGTTTCGGCGCTGTTGATGCTGGTGGGAGGGGGGCTGATAGCCGGTCTATTGTGATCACGCCGTAATTCACAGAATTCTCTTGCCTCTCGCGAGCAATCCTTCATAATCAGCTGGATATTCTGTCCTCATTAGCGACTCACCGCCGGTAGGGGGCCCCCATGTTCGGACGACCTGTCATCTTGTCCATTGCACTCTTGTTTTGTTCGATTCCTGGAATCGCACACGCCACCTATGAATCCGGTGTCGCGGCCTTTCAAAAAGCCGACTATCAGACCGCCTATCAGGAATTGCATCCGCTCGCCGAAGCGGGCGACCCCAAAGCCCAGTATTACATCGGCTTCATGCACTACAGCGGGAAGGGCGTTACTCAGGACAGCGTGGAAGCCCTTAAATGGGTCAAGCCGGCGGCGGAATCCGGACTTGCGGAGGCTCAATACCTCTTCGCCATGATGAACGAGGAAGGTATCCCGGAACCGAAAGGCAACGGGAAGGAGAAGGGAAAGGCGAAGGCGAAAGCAAAGGCGAGAAAAGTGGTCCATAAGGCGGAAGCCATCAAATGGTTGACGCTGGCATCTGAGCAGGGCCATGTCACCGCCCAGGTGAAACTGGCCGATCGGCACTTGCATGGCCAGGGGATCCCGCAAGATATGGTTCAGGCCTATACCTGGTGCGGCATCGCGCAGTTGCTTGCTCCGTCACGGTGCAATCCCCAGGAATATATCCCGGCCTACCGGATGACGGCCGCCCAGCGGGACGAGGCAAGACAGCGTGTGCAAGCCTGGCTGACCGCGCACCCGGTCGCTAACTCGCACCTTCCGGCCAAGAGTGCGCAGCAGCTGATCGCTGAATTGGACACCGCCGATCAGAAGAAACGAGACGAGATCAAGGTGGCCTTGATTCTCATGGGAGATTCCGCGCTGCCGGCGATTGCCGATGCATTCCGAGCGACGCCGCTCAAGCATACGGATTTTCTGGCCGGAGTGCTGTGCGAACGGGGACCAGCCGCGGCAAGCTTGAGTCCGCAACTCATCCGCATGTTTCGTAACCCGGCCATCACCCCGTCGGTAAAACACCATTTTCTGTCATCCATCGCCTGTATCGGGAACCGCTCGCCTGAGGTCGAGGCCTTTATGATCTCGCAGCTGAAAGAGGGCGATGATTCCATGCGGCCATGGGCCGTACGGTTCTTGGGGCGATTCGAATCACGGAACGTCATCCTCGCTCTTGCCGGCGCGCTCGGCGATTCACGGCGGACCATTCGTGAAGCCGCTGCGGAGGTCCTGGGGGAAATGGGGCCCAAAGCGGCCCCGGCGATTCCGGCTCTGGCCAAAGCGATGGACCAGAAAGGCACGTATTTATCGATGTTGGCCGGGAATGCGCTTCAGGCAATTGGAACCCCTGAAGCACTCGCAGAGGTGAAGAAGCGCGACGCCAGCTCGGGGTCAGCCGAGGGAAATAAAGAAGGAGACGCAACAGACCTATTTCATTCCTCTCCCCAATAACCCGCTCGCCTTACATCTTTTGCATGATCCGCTCCGCATAGCCGGTCAACTCCACATACCCCTGGCCTTTCACCGACCGACCTTGCTTGACGCCTGAGAGGGAGACAGCTCCCTCCCAATAGGTCACCTGCGTGCTGCGCGAGGTGCGAAGCTCTTGATCCGCGAGCAACGGCATGACCTCCAGGGTCAGGTCCAGGGAGGGTACCGTAATCCGCCACGTACTGGGATACACGGCCTTGCTCTCTCGGCTGGTCCATGTGCCGGTGGACTCGATCTGGATATCCGAGATTGAGAGATGCCGAGACTTTCCATCCGGCAACACGACGGTGCCGCTGGATTCAAGATCGGACGACCCATCCTTTCGGCGAAGGCGATACAGCATCAGCTCACTGCGATCGTCCAATTGAATGCTGAACCAGTCCCATCCGGCCAAATCCGGGCCGAGATCGGTCGAGCCGAATTCATGGTCCATCCAACTGGTGCCGGTGACCTCGAAACGATCAGCGCCGATTGTGACGCTGCCGGAGGTCGCCAGACGCGTGAACGAATAGTAATGGGTCGCGTTGCCCTCCCCCGCTCCTTTTCGGCTGATACCGTCTCGGCCATGGATGACCAAGGGTTTGGCCGGCTGAAGCGTCAGATCGAGCGTCGCCGTGCTGTCGCGCGCAAACAGCCTATGCACCCCGTTCGGAGCGGCCTGTGCGTCCGCGCGCCAGTCGTCGATCCAGGCGTGAAGCCGAGCCTCCTCCGCGCCGGCTTTGCCCAACCCGGCCCGGCTGAGCTTTTCGGAAAAATGGAACCGCCTGCCTGCGACGTCCGTGACAGCGAAATGGGCGAGATACAGGTGGCCGACCGACCACTGCGACGGCTGCGTTTTGACGTCCTCGGGTGGAACCGCTCGGCGGAAGAACGTCAGCTCAAAGCCGAAGAGCCGGCCGGTTGTTGTCTGAAGATGGCCCGTGTAGTACCACCATTCCGTCCGATACGATGGATGCGACCCATGGTCCCTCGGGAACTCGTACCGATAGCCGGCTCCTGCCTGTTCAAATGACGAGGGCGAAACCGCTTCACAGACCGCCATCGAAGGGGCACAGATCATCCAGGCAGCACACACCATGATGGCGTGCAGGCTGCGGCGCACGCCTGACGCAAATGGAAGAATTTGAACAGGGCTGACCAACATCGGGCATCGCCTCGTTCGATGCTTATAGCATGGGCCTACGCGACCGCACAAATCGCCTGTGCTGGAGCGTGTTTTGCTCATCCATTCCGCCGGCCCGCATGCCGGAATGAGCGTTGACAATTTTCACACGTCTCGGCTATCGTGAGTCATGCAGACACATCATGAGCGCGAACCTCCCGGCCGCACGCCGGTCGAGCGAATCGAGCCGGTCGCGATCCCGAGTCGCCTTCCGGTGTTCCCCTTGCCCAATGTCGTCTTTTTTCCAAAGACGTATTTGCCGCTCCATATTTTCGAGCCGCGCTACCGCTCGATGGTCGCCGATGCCTCGAATGGAAGCCGCCATATCGCCATGGCCTTGCTCAAAGAAGGATGGGAAACGGACTACTACGGCAATCCGGCAATCTACTCAACGCTCTGCGTCGGACGGATCATGAGCGTGCAGCCTTTGCCGGACGGCCGTTCGAATATTCTGCTCCAGGGGCTCGAGCGCTGCGAGATTCAGGAAGAGCATTTTGAGAAGCCCTATCGCGAAGCGACCATTCACCTCACACCACGGCTCGAGGAAGAAGGGCTGCCGGCGGACGTTCGGCGCGCACTCGTCGAGTTGCTCGGACGGTACTTGCAAGCGAGGGAAGACAGCACCGCCTGGCAAGGGTTTTTCCGTGACGATGTCAGCGACGAGGTCCTCGTGAATACCCTTTCCACCTATCTGGACTGCACACCGTTGGAAAAACAATTCTTGTTGGAAGCAGACGGGTTGCGCCAGCGGGCCGGCCGACTGAACGATCTGATCCAATTCATGCTGTTCGACCCGTACCGCACAAAGGATTGGGAGTAATGGACCGCGCGATCGCCATTGACGTCAGTCGGCTGTGCAAATCCTACGAGAACCACAAGGCCGTCGATGACATTTCGTTTCAGGTCTATTCAGGCGAGATTTTCGGCCTGCTGGGTCCCAACGGCGCGGGGAAAAGCACCACCCTCCGCACGCTCATTACGCTCTTGCACCCGACCTCCGGCAGCGCCGCCGTCTTCGGCCATGACACCGTGCGGGAGGCGGACCTGGTGCGGACGCTGATCGGCTATGTGCCGCAGGAACGGGCCATCGACCGGTTTCTTACGGGCCGCGAACATCTTGAGTTGCTCGGTGCACTCTATCATCTGACGAAAGAAGAAGCCGTCAAACGTATCGACGAACTGTTGACGCTGGTCGAATTGAACGCCCATGCGGATCGCCCGGCGAAAACTTACTCCGGCGGTATGAAGCGCAAGCTCGACATCGCCTGCGGCTTGCTGCCCAACCCGAAAATTCTGTTCCTCGACGAGCCCACCCTCGGCCTTGATGTGCAAAGCCGGCTCAGGATCTGGGAGTACGTTCGGATGTTGAAGGCTCGCGGCCTCACGGTGGTCATGACAACCAACTACCTAGATGAAGCAGACCAGCTGTGCGACCGGCTGGCCATCATCGACGGCGGCAAAATCAAGACGCTGGGTTCGCCGGCTGAACTCAAGATCGCGCTCGGCGGTGACATCGTGTCGCTGACGCTCAAGGAGACGGATCGAACGGCAGGATTGGAGGCCGCGTTGAAACACCAACCGGCGATCACGTCGGTCCGAACAACGGACAAAGGGCTCGACATCCGTGTAGAATCACCGGAGAAAGCCTTGCCCGCCATTTTAGAGTCGGCCAATCGGCTGGGGTGCAGCATAGAGTTCATTCAATACAACCGGCCCCGATTGGACGACGTCTTCATCGCGCATACGGGGCGGGCCATTACCGAATCGGTTCCCCAAGCCGAGTCCACCTAAAGGAGTTCTGTGGAACATTACCGGCAAGAGATCGGCGCGTTGACCATGCGGTGGGTGAAGCGGCTGAGCCGCGAGAAATTCAGCATGCTGTTCACTCTGGTGCAGCCCATGCTGTTCTGGCTGATCTTCTTCGGCAACCTGTTTCAGCGGGCCGCGGACACGCAGGTGACGCAGGCACCCAATTACATCAGCTTCCTAGCGGCCGGGGTCGTCGTCATGACGGTCCTCAACAACGGCCTGGCCGGCGGGGTCGACCTGCTGTTTGACAAGGAAAACGGGTTCTTGGAGCGGCTGATGTCTACGCCGATCCACCGCAGCTCCGTCATTCTCAGCCGCTTTCTGTTCGTCATGACCATCACCTCGCTGCAAGTGCTCGTCATCCTCGGCGTGGCTTTTCTCTTCGACGTCCATCCGGCGACAGGCCTGCTCGGAGTGGCGACGATACTCCTGATCGGGATGATGTTCGGCGTAGGATTGACCGCCATCTCCATGGCCATGGCCTTTTCTGTTAAGAGTCACGGCGATTTCTTTTCCGTGCTGGGTTTCTTGTCCTTACCGATGATCTTTTTGAGCTCCGCGCTCGTGCCGTTGGCGGCCATGCCGGGATGGATGAGCTTTCTCGCCAAGTTCAACCCCATGACCTGGGCCATCGACGCCGTGCGGCCGTTGATCCTCTCCGGCTGGAGCGAGGCCTTGCCGCACGTGGGGATGGTGGTGGTGGTGATGCTGGTATTTGACGCGTTGTGCTTATACGGTGGGGCGAAGGCCTTCCGACGGGCCATGGGCTGATACGCAGTAGACCATGGTTATTCCTGAAAGACAGATCCGGGCGCTGATTCGCTTGCTCTCCGACGAGGACGACCGGATTGTCCGCACGATCAGCGGACAGCTGATCACCATCGGACCGCCGGCGGTTCCCCTCCTGCAGGAAGCCGAGATCGAGCAGCCGGAGATGGCCGACCGGATCGCCTCCGTGCTGGAAGAAATCCGCTGGGGCAAGCTGGAAGAAGAGCTGGTGGAACTGGCGGCACAGCCGGATCAGGCTATGAGCCTGGAAACCGGGGCGTTCTTGATTGCCCGCCACGCGTATCCTGGGCTCGATGTGGGGCAGTACCGGTCACAGCTCGATCGCATGGCCCACGAAGTGCGGGAGCGCATCGGCCTCCGGTCGTCGGGAGAGGAAACGGTCAATGCACTCAACCGCTATTTGTTCGTCGAGCAAGGATTCAGAGGCAATACCAAGAATTACTACGAAACGGACAATAGTTACCTCAACCGCGTCATGGACCGGCGGGTCGGGATTCCGATCAGCCTGTCCGTGGTCTACCTGCTCATTGGGCAACGCCTGAACCTGCCGGTATTGGGTATCGGCATGCCTGGGCATTTCCTCGTGAAGTATGAGTCCGACCGCTATAAGATTTTCATTGATTGTTTTAACGGCGGCGCGCTGCTGACCGAGAAGAATTGCGCACGTTTTCTGACAGAAGCGGGATATGGATTCGACGACACGTACCTGCAACCGAGCCCGGTTCGCGCCATCCTTTCCCGGATGGTGAAAAATCTGTTGTCGATTTACGCGAAGACGACCGAGCCGGTGAAGACCGCTCGCCTGACCAGGTATATTGAAATTCTGGGTGGTGAGCCGCGCGAAGAAGGGTTGTAACCTACAGCCTGATTGTCAACAAGTCTCGCCCCTTCCTGATCTTGCCCCTATATCGTTCCCCTGCCTGAGCCTTTACGTCGTACCGGTCCGCGATCGGATAGAAATGCGACAGGATAAGCTGGCCAACGCCGGCTTCCCGTGCGACTTGGCCACATTGTCCGGCATGCAGATGGACCGGTCCGGGTTTATTGGCGGGAAACGAGCAGTCGAGCACGGCGAGGTCCGCCTCGGCGCAGAGCCGGACAAGCCCATCGCAGTATTGAGAATCTCCAGAATAGACCATCGTTTTCCCCTGGTACTCGATCCGATACCCGACGCTCGAAAGATCCGGAACATGGACCACGGGTTTCGGAACGACGCGCGTGGCCCCGATCATGAATGCCTTTGCAGAAACTTCTTTCAAGGTCACCTTGAACGGCGGCCGTGAAAAGCTGGGGAATGTCCGCATGATCGCGGTCAATAACCGTATCGTGCCTCTCGGGCCGATCAGGGTCATGTCAGGACGATGCCCACCTTCGTGTTTGGCGTAGATCACCGAGTCGAAGAAAAACGTGATGAAATCGGAAAAGTGGTCCGCGTGAAAATGGGAGAAGAGAATGTGCGTGATCCCGTGCCTGTCCACGCCGGTCTTGATGAGATTCATCAAGGTCCGAGGGCCGAAATCCAACAAAATGGTCTGATCCGTCTGCACCAAATAGCCGGCCGCGGCGCGGGTCGGGTGCACATTGGTCCCGGAACCGAGAATCGTCAGATGCATAGTTCACACATCGGAGACAACAACTTTTGAGCACACGGCAAGATCGGTCTCACACACTGAGCTGCTCAAGAATTTTTCGAGCCTCAATCAAGTCAGGATTGGCACCCCGTTCCTGAAACCGGGAGCAGACGGAACGCAAAACCGGTTGAACGGCATCCAGCCGGTTCAGTTTTCTCAAAAGTCCGGCCAGACTCACCGCGGCTCGAAGTTCAAGCATGCTTGCATGCTGATCCTGTGCGACCCTCAGGGCTTCAGTAAAACACTGCTCCGCAGCGGAGACGGATGGCTCGGACTGTTCCAGCAACAGTTCCCCTTTCAACCGAAGCAGTTCCGCCTGCCAACAGCGTTCTCCCTGGGAGTAAACCAGCTTCTGCGCCTCTGACAGTGCGCCCAAGCCTTCGTCGATACGTTTCTGCTTCAAATATTGTTCTGCGAGCAGCGCCAACGTAAACGTGTTGTTGAGACTCGCACCGGCGGCTTGCGCAGCCGAGAGGCCCTCCACGAGCCTGCTCAGACCTTGCTCGTCCCCCTTTTCAGCCAGAGCCCAGCCTTGAAAGGATGTCGCCCACGCTAAAGTGACTTCAAATGAGTATTTGGTGGAAAGCGCCATGGCCTCTTCAGAGAAGGCCAGGGTCCTGTCCGCATCGCGTATGGTGGAGTAGATCCAGGAGCCTGTCGCTAAGGCAAACGCCAGTGTGAAGGGGTGCTCCAACTCCCTTGCCATCGCAATAGCTTCCTGCGACAGCACTTCGACCTCGTCGACTTCGCCCAGTATCCAGAGCGTTCTGGCCAAGATGATTCTCGCCGTGATGCCGGGATCCTGGGTGTAGGGTTGAACCTGTGAGCGGTGCCTATCTGGATCATAGAGGGACTTTGCGGCAAGCAGATGGGTCTTGGCTTCGTCAAACCGGCCAAGAAATGAATAGGTCGAGCCGACACTCTCATGAGCGCGAATCAGCATATCCGGGTTTTGCTCGCGCTGGGCAAGAGACAAGAGATGTTCAGCCAGGTCGCACGCCGCTACGAGAGGTCCCCTGACCAGATGGAAGACCCACAATCCCCACACGGCGAGAAAGTGATGCCCGGAATCACTGTTCCCCTGGGAGAGTTGCTTTGCTCTGAGATAATTACGCTCGATTTCCTGTGAGGCATATCCTTTCACCGTCATCATGGGGGCTCCTTGCGCAATGAGGAGCTCCAACTCTGAGGCATCTCGCTCCGGGCCATCCGGCAGATCCTTCACCATTACCAACGCTCTATTGAAATGGTTCAGTGCTTCAACATTGGCTGACCGATCCGCATCTCTTCGGGCCGCGAGATGCCAATACGTGATGGCCGGACGGGTCAAGCCGGCCTGCTCAAAGTGGTAGGCCAGGAGTTCCGGTTCCAATCGCACACGCTCGGCAAATTTGTCTTCCAATACTTTAGCAATGCGGGCATGGAGGAACCGGCGAGATTTCTTGGGAAGCGTGTTGTAGGCCGCTTCCTGGACGAGCATATGCTTGAACCGATATCGCGAAAGCGGCCGTTCACCTTCTTGCAGTATGAGGCCGGAGGAGACAAACAGATCGAGGGCGCTGTTGAGCTGCTTGTCCGTTACATCGACGGCAGCCCGTAGCAGCTCATAGGTGAACTCCCGTCCGATTGCCGCTCCGATCTGGACGATTTCCTTGACCGGCCCCAATCGATCTACCCGTTCCATGAGCAACGCTTGCAGACTGTCTGGAATGACCATGTCCTTCAATGGAGCCTTGAGAGTAAATGAGTCGGTTCCTTCGGCCAACAATCCGGTCTCCAAAAGATTCTCCGTCAGCTCTTCGATATACAGCGGGACACCGTCCGTCTTGGCCAGAATCGCCTGCTGCACCTCTTGCGGAAGCATCTTTCCTCCGGTCATCGTCGCAATCAGCTCGGCGCTCTGCCGGCGTGGAAGCCGGTTCAATGTCAGAAACGTAACGTGGCTGTATTCCGCCCACACCGGCCTGAAGTCCGGTCGAAAAGTGATCAGCAACAATACGCGCATCTGCCTGATCCGGTCGATGATGCGCGTCATGAGATCGAGTGTGGTCGGATCAAGCCAATGAGCGTCCTCCACGATGCATAGCACCGGGGAGTGATCCGCCAGTCTTTGCACATACTGCACGAGCGCTTCCAGCGTCATGTCTTTGCGTTTATCGGGCGACACGTTCGGCAGCTGGGATCGCTCGTCTCCCCCGATCGAGAGCAGATCCGCGAGCAAGGTGACCGTCACACGGTCATCGAGGCCGCAGTTACCCATTAGAGCATCAAGCTTGTGCAATTGCGTGTGAACGCTATCCTCGCCGGTCAACCCCGCTGCCTGCCGCAAGTAGGTCACCACGGGATACAGTGCCGTATTGGTATGGTGCGGTGAGCACTGAGATTGGATCGTCTCATAACGCTCCTCGGTAAGCCGGTCACGCAGATATCGGACCAGCCGGGACTTGCCGATACCGGCTTCGCCGCAGAGCAGCACGACCTGACCTTCACCGTCGACCGCTTCACGCCAACGACCGAGCAGAAGCGCCGCTTCGTGCTCTCTGCCTATGAAATCGGCTAATCGGCCGGATCGATACGACTCGAACCGGCTGGCCGACGGCTTGGCACTCAACACCTGCCAAACCCGGACCGGCGTCTCAAACCCCTTGAGGGCCACCGTCCCCTGATCGGCAAACTCGAACTCACCCCCGACAAGACGCTTCGTCACCGAATCAACAATCAGTTGATTCGGCGCCGCCAATCCCTGGAGGCGAGAGGCCAGATTCGGAGTTTCACCGAACACCGACCGTTCCTTGGCGATGTCCTGTCCGATGAGTTCCCCCACGATGACGGGACCGGTCGCGATTCCAATTCGGGTCGCGATTGCATATTCCTGCTCAGGGCGATACTCCCGAGGAAGCGCCTTCACCAGTTCAATCACGGCCAGTCCGGCATGCACCGCGCGCTCGGCATCGTGCTCATGGGCATGAGGGTATCCAAAATACACCAAGAGTCCGTCACCCATATATTTTGCGATATAGCCGTTGAATCGGCTGATCGCCTCACCACAGGTATCGAGAAAACGTCGGATAGAGGCTTGGAGGTCTTCGGGGTCCAACCGACGAGCCAGCGCCGTCGAGCCCACAAGATCACAAAACATGACGGTCAATTGGCGTCGCTCCGCTTGATCTTGGCCGGAAGGGAACGGCGTTGCTTCCGGGCCGGTTGCGATGGGTACAGGCTGAAGACCATCGCTGTCGGCCTTTTGTGACAGGTGCGCGATGGCGCGCAGGAGCCTTTTCCGATGGCCGAGCAACACACCCATGGAGGCCAAATCACCGTCGTTCAGTTCGGGCAAGACATCCCATGTGATGGCGTTCCGCTGAAATACTTCCCGATAGCCATCGAGGCCGAGACTGTCCAACCATGTCGAGACGCGATCATCCATCATGACGGCTCAAGCCTGGATCGGTGAGCGCCGGACACGGAATACTTGCTTCTTGCAGCCGGTGACACGTTGATTGATAATATCGCCATGGCCAATGGTTCTTCCCCGACAAAGACCGGTCATCGGACCCTTATCCGACACATAGAACACCGGCTCATCTCGATCGGAATGTCGGTGATTGCCTACTTACTCGAAAGAGCCGTACTGCGCTCGCTCAAGCGCGGCATAACCGACCCGTAGCGCCCGCTGAACCGCCGACAGTACAACGCCCGTCAACGTCCTCGCATCAGATCGAAAACCAATCCTAGAGTCAGCAGTCCGGCGGCGATGCCGAACGTGACCGGTATCCAATCTGCAACTGTTCCCGACATGACCGTGAGGGCACTGGAGAGGATGCTGGTTGCAGCGGCAAAACCCAGCGCAAGGCGCCGGCCCGTCCGTCGAACCATATCTTCGAGCGAATTGGCCTTGAAATTTACCACAAGCTTCTGACCGGGACGAGCCCCGATCAGGTGTTCGATGGCTTCGGTCACCCGTTCGGCTCGTACTTGTAACTTCTGCAACTGATAGGCGATCGCTTTGGGATCGAGCGCGGCGCCCATCCGCTTGAACATGACGCGCATCAAGAACTTGCCCGCGACGTCATACGGATCAAGTGTTGGATCAAGATTCGCGGTCGCCAGCTGGACCTGCGCCAACGCCTTGGCCGCGAGCGTGAGTGAGGCCGGCATCGGCACACCGTGCCGAAATGCGATCGCGCTCATTTCCTGCAGCAGCGGTCCGATCTGCATCTCAGCGAGAGCCGCCTTGCGGTATTTCGCCATCACCTCGCCGATTTCGCTTTGGAACCGCGGGACGTCCAGATCACTGCGGTCGATCGCACCCGTCATCATCAGCGTGACATCGCTGAGAAACGCCACATCTTCCTTCCACAGCGCCATCAGCAGCAACAAGAGATGTTCCCGTACGTTGGCATCGAGGGCGCCGACCATACCAAAGTCGAGAATATAGATGCGGTTCTTCCACCACATGAGATTGCCCGGGTGAGGATCGGCATGGAAGAAACCATCGACAACGATCTGCTTGTAGAAACTTTCCAACAGCTGGCGGGCCGCCTCGATCCGCTCCCGGCCTTCCGGCGCCTGGGCGATCGGGCCGCCTTGAATCTCCTCCATCACCAATAAGCGGGATGTCGACAGCTCCCGGTACACGGAGGGGACCGCTAACCGGTCATAGTCTGCGAGCACGGCCCGCATCCGCCCGATATTGTCGACTTCTTGGAAAAAATCGAGTTCTCGCTGGAGCGATGTGGAGAGGTGCTTGAACACCGCCTCCATATCCACCACTTGATTGAGCGCCGGACGCTTCCCGACTTTCTGTGCAAATATTTGGAGCAGGGCGAGATCCTGCTCGATATCGGCTCGCGCGGTGGGGCGCTGAACTTTGACGACGACTCGGTCGCCGTTTTCGAGCGTGGCCCGATGGACTTGGGCGATGGTCCCGGCCGCGAGTGGGTTGGGGTCGATCGACTCAAACACATCCTCCCACGGCACCCCCAACTCTTGTTCGGCGACCCGAACGACTTCACGCTCGGGCATGGGAGGCACCTGACTCTGCAACATTGCAAGTTCTTCGATGTATTCCGCCGGAAGGAGATCCGGGCGGGTCGACAGCACCTGGCCGAGCTTTGAGAAGGTCGGGCCCAGTTCCTCCAGCGCCGCGCGTAGGCGTTTGGCCTGCTGACGGCGAATGGAACCGTCCGATTGATCGGGCTGGCTGAAGAGCTCCTTGAGGCCATGCTTCGCCATGACCGTCGCGATATGCATGGCTCGTCCCGCCAGGTGAGGCTCAGACGTTTGAGGTTCACCCTTGGACTGAAGTACTCGCACCGATTCAGGAGCCTGCTCACCCCCGGACAGGAGGGTGTTCACAATGATGACGGTACAATGGGAATTGTGGCTGATGCGATTGGGAACGTTGCCGAGTAAGAACTCCTTTCGTCCGGCCATGCCTGAGTTACCGACCACCAGGACATCAATGGCTTCACGCTCAGCGGCGCGGACGATGGTCAGTGCCGGATCGGGATCAATCGTGACGAGGGCATGCCCTCGCTCTCCGGCCAACTGCCTGACGACATTGACGAGCTCATCGTTGGCGGCCGCGGCCCGTGTCTGCTCCGCTGCGCCGAATTCCGTGGTGGCCGGGTGGTGCGGCACGATCACCTGCACCACAAACAGCTCTGCCCCATAGCGGTGGGCGAACTCGGCGGCCCACTGAACAGCGTGGTCTGCCGTTTTGGAGCGGTCCGTGCCGACCATCACGCGTCGTATGGCGCTGTTGTGGGAAAGACTGTTCATGTTGGCCCCCTCCGCTAACCACCCTGCCTCAACCGCCCTGGCGAAAGCTGTCCCGCAGGCGCAGGAGTAATGCACACGCCTGCTCTACTTCTTGAGAGCTCAAGGCCCGCTCGAAGAATGGACGAAGGAAGTCGACATGCGCCGCGAAGGTTTTGCGAAAGAGCACATCACCTTTGGCAGTCAGCAAGACCCTTGTAGCGCGGCGATCTCCTCGTATCGTCTCCCGCCTGACCAGCCCCTTCGACACCAGACGATCAAGCACTCCGGTCAAGGTGCCTTTCGTGACGAGGGTTCGTGCTGACAACTCCGAACAAGTCATGCCCTGGGTATCGCCCAGTGTCACGAGCACGTCGAATTGAGACGGGGTCAGTCTCATGGATTTGATGTGCCGGCTCCCCGCACGCGAGAAGGCAAGATAGGCCTCGACCAAGGGCCGAACGAGTTTGAGGTGGGGATCGTCTTTCAGGTCCGGCAACTCCACAAGCGGAGAATAGTGGGGAAACAGCTGGACCGTCAAGCCGGAACCGGTCCTGAACCGGTCCAAAGGCCTGCCCTGAGCTGGACGGAAGATGCGTTGACGGCCATCGATCCCGACCGTAAGATCCGACTCCTATGACGGAACGTGATGCACGAGGGCACGCCACTCTGACGTCGATCATCGTCCTCATCGGCCTTGTCGTGGCCGGAGTGTGGGTCTGGAAACGGCTATCGCCCGATACGCAAGCCTATATCGTCGATCAGGCTGTACCAATGGCTATGATCAGTCTGGCGCTCGCTGTCATATTGTTCATCCCCATCAGAGCGGTGCTTCGCCGCCGTGCAACGTCTCAAGAACGAACCAAACTGCTGTCATTGTTTGAGCGAGAAACCGTTCAAGACAAGAAGCTGGAGATGGCGTTCGCGTTACTTGAGATGAATGGGTATCGCATTGATGGACTTGAAGCAGCCGTTCCGGCCTTAAGAGAGCTGTTTATCACAACCCTACAGCGAGCGTTGGGTGACAAACAGCATCGCATCAGGGGAATGGCGGCCAGTCATCTGGGGGCGTTGCAAGACATGTCGGTGGTGCCGCTACTCGTGAAGGCCCTGGAAGATGACCACGCCTACGTGCGTTCCTGCGCCGCGCTGGGATTGGGGCGCCTACGGGCAACCGAAGCACGTGAACGGTTACAGTTCGTGATGGAACAAGATTGGGATCAAACCGCAAGAAGTAGAGCGAGGGAAGCGCTGGAACGGATGCGAGGGTGAAGATTACGCATCTTGAGGCTTGATCTCTTCCGAAATCCACTGAAGCAGAACAATCTCAGGCCGGCAGTTCAAGCGAAATGGCAGGAATGACCACCCTAACCCGCGGTTGACGTAGAGCCTGTGTCGGCCGGATTCGTGCCAACCGTCCACACGGCCATTACATCCGGGAGGAAGCCAGAAGGTGGGAATGCCCGGCACTCTCCACTGGCCTCCGTGGCTGTGCCCGCACAGAATCAAGTCGATGTCGTGATGCGCTTCCACATAGTCCAAAATGTTCGGGGCGTGAGCCAGCAGGAGAATAAACCGGCGGTCGGCCCGGGCAGGGACACATCGGAGATCGGCTCGATGAAGAGAGGGATCATCGACTCCCACAACGATCAATTCTGCCGTTCCTACCGAGAGCCTGGCGCTTTGGTTCATCAACAAGGTAATCTTGTGCCGGTCGGCCAACTCGGCATATTGCGCGACGCTCACGCCACTGTAGTGGTCGTGATTTCCTAACGTCATGTAGACAGGCGCAATAGCGCGCAGCCGCTCGAGAAATCGAAAGAGGTGAGGCAGACCTTCAGGGACGTTCAGCAAATCCCCTGTGATAAAAATCCAATCAGGGTGCAGTTCGCTCACGGTTTCGACAATACGATCATGCCGTGAATGATAGCGGTCCAGGTGTAGATCCGTGAGATGGACGGCGCGACGACCGGCAAGAGATGGATGGGTATGGGTCAGAACAGAGACATCATGTTCGGACAAACCCCATTCCCAATGGGGCACAAGACTGAATGCCCGATAAAGCGGTTCGCTGAGGCAATAGCCGATATACGATCGCACACGATCAGGCCATGACACCGTCTGTCGTCGGCTCATTCTCCAACCCGTGATTGGCCCGGTCGTTTCGCCATGGACAGGAAAAGTATACCATGGACATTTTTCTGAACAGTTCTGACGGTTTAGTGACGAGCAGGGCGGTCACTTCAAGAGGTCCGGACGAGTGATGCAACCGATTTATCCCTTTCTCACCAGCAGCATCCCTGGAATCGGCGGCCATATTCGCACCGTACCTGAGGACTTTCAGGTCGAGGAACGGCCGCTCTACTTGCCGTGTGGAGACGGAGAACACCTCTACATCAAAGTCACCAAACGGCTGCTGTCCACGCCGGATCTCGTCAAGATGATTTCCACCGCCGTTGGCGTGAAGGTGCAAGGCATCGGAACTGCCGGGCTCAAAGACGCACGGGCTGTCACCACCCAAATGCTTTCTCTGCATTTCGTGACGCCCGAACAGCTCAGTCGCCTGAAGCCCGACGATCGGATCCTGTCCATCGACATCCTGGGACGCCACCGGAATCGGCTGCGGCCCGGACATCATGCGGGCAACCGGTTCCGTTTGGTCATCCGCGACATCGCCGATCATGCGCGAACGACCGTGCCCGACATGCTGCAACTGCTCCAACGACGGGGCGTGCCTCATTACTTCGGCCCGCAACGGCAAGGCAAGAAAGGCGAGAACTATCTCGTCGGCGCAGCATTGCTGTCCGACACAGCCAAGCGGGCGCACCTGAGCCGCGCGAAGCGGATGTGGTACCTCAATTCGTTCCAGTCGCATCTCTTCAACAACATTCTGGCTCAACGGATCGATTCGATCGACCGGGTCTTTGTTGGAGATTGGGCGATCAAGACAGAGAACGGCGCCTGCTTTCACGTCGAGACTGCCGAGCAAGAACAGCCCCGCGCGGATCGTTTCGAGATTAGTCCGACGGGGATTTTGTTCGGATCACGGGTATCCTGGGCCGACGGCGAGCCGGGACGGATCGAAGAGGCTGTCATGACGGACGCGGGGACGACGAAAGAGGCCCTTGTTGCGGCGGCAAAGACCTGCGGGTTTCGCGGAGAGCGGCGGGCTTTGCGGGTTCCCTTGGCAGAACTTGACTGGTCGCTGGACGGTTCGGTCCTGACCCTTTCGTTTACACTTCCTCCCGGCGCCTACGCCACGAGTGTGCTCCGAGAACTGATGAAAACCGATACGATCGCCTCGTCGTAATTTCGAGTTCCATCCGGCCATCCCGCGCCTGCGTGGTAGAATGCAGGCACACACCGAAAGAGCCGGCCCATGAGTCTCCATCAAGAAACCGTCCTCCTCAGTGGACACATTATCGACTCACTGCTTTTAGCCAAAGTGCTGGACACTATCCTGATGATGGGTGGCACCTTCGACCTGGAAGATGTGCGTATCGGCAAAACACGAGAGGAGCCCTCCCGTGCCCGCATCGCCATTCAGGCCGGTTCGAAGACTCTACTGGATGACATTCTTAAAGCGATCCAACCCCATGGAGCGGCTATCGAGCGTGAGGCCGATTGCAGATTCGAGTCCGCGCCGGCCGATGGCATCTTCCCGGACGACTTTTATGCCACGACGCATTTGCCGACCCAAATCCGAATCCATGGACGATGGGTGGATGTCGATCGGATCGAAATGGATCTCGGCATTCTGGTGGACGAGCAAGCATCCGTCGTGCGGGCTGTCCCGATGGGAACGGTCCGCCGTGGAGAACGGATTGTCATTGGCCGCGACGGGGTGCGCATTATTCCATTGCAACGGCCACGCGAGCGGGACGTGTTCGGATTCATGGATTCACAAGTCTCGGCGGAACGGCCTCATGGCCACGTGATCGCCGATATTGCCGCACGGATGCATCAATTGAGAGAACGGCACAGACAGGGCCAGGCACAGTCGAACGTGCTGCTGGCGGGAGGGCCTGCGATCATTCATGCCGGCGGGCGAGAAGCGCTGGCCTGGCTGATCGAAGAAGGCTTTGTGCACCTGCTGTTTTGCGGCAATGCGCTGGCGGCCCATGACATGGAGGCGGATCTCTACGGCACCTCCTTGGGCTACGGGCTCACCGCCGGTCGGGCGGTGCCCCATGGCCATGAGCATCACTTGAGAACGATCAATCGGATTCGCGCCATTGGAAGCATTGAGCAGGCAGTGGCTTCGGGAGTGGTGAAGCAGGGTATTATGGCAGCCTGTGTCCGGCAGAGAGTTCCTGTGGTCATGGCAGGGACCATTCGTGATGACGGCCCTCTCCCCGGTGTGATCACCGATTCGGTTCGTGCGCAGGATGCCATGCGTGCCGTGATTCCCGGCGTGGGTCTGGCCTTGTTGGTTGCATCGACACTGCACTCGATCGCGACCGGCAACCTCCTGCCGGCCACGGTGCCGACAGTCTGTGTGGACGTGAATCCTTCCGTGCCGACCAAACTGGCGGATCGTGGCAGCTTTCAAGCTGTCGGTCTCGTCATGGACGCGGCCTCGTTTCTGTCGGAATTGGCCCGGCTCCTGGGGAGACCAGTATGAGCCGCCTGCTCATCTGCCCGCCGGACTTCTTCGGAATCGAATACGAAATCAACCCCTGGATGCGGCTCAGCAATCGGGTCGACCATGAACAGGCCGTCAAACAGTGGCACGGACTGATGCGCGTCTTTGAGCACGATGTGGGGGTCACGCTTGAACGAATGACACCGGTGGCGGGACTGCCCGATTTAGTGTTCACCGCCAATGCCGGTATCGTGGTTGACCGCACGGCGGTCGTCAGCCGCTTTCGCTATCCTGAACGGCAGCGGGAGGAAGCGCACTTTGAAGGCTGGTTTCGTGATCACGGGTACGAGGTGGTGACACTGGACAAGGAGTTGTATTTTGAAGGGGCGGGAGATCTCCTCGGTTTTCCGGACTGTTGGTTCGGCGGCTATCGCCAACGGTCGGATATCCGCGCCTTTCCCTTTCTGAGCGAACGGTTCCATCGGGAAATCATTCCGCTCGAACTCGTCGATGCCCGCTTTTACCATCTCGACACCTGCTTCTGCCCCTTAAGCGGAGGCGACCTCCTCTACTTCCCTCCAGCCTTCGATTGCTACGGGCAAATCGCGATTGCCGAGCGAGTTCCTCCGGAACGGCGGCTCTCCGTTCCGGAAGATGAAGCATTGAAGTTTGCATGCAACGCGGTCTGCGTCGGGAAACACGTCGTCCTGCCCTCCGGTTGCCCCACAACCGAGCGCATGCTCCGCGCAAAGGGGTACTCCACCCATCCCGTTCCGCTCGATGAATTCATGAAGTCGGGCGGTTCGGCGAAATGCCTCACGTTGGCACTGGACTAGCTGCCGTCATTCGTTCATCGTCAATCGTCAACCGTCGGAGTGAGCCAGGTGGGATGAACTCCTCCTGCGTATGTTTGCCGCATGACGAATGACGCTTGACGTGTGACGTGATCATTTTTTCCGAAAGAGAAACGCGCCATACAAGCCGGCAATGGTAATCGTGGCCAGTTCGATCGTCTGCAGCATACGGCTCACAACAGCATCCGGGTTGGGAGGAGAGAGGATGAAATGCATGCCGAGAAATTCGGGCGGTTGCTCGGGGGGAGCTTCCCACGGCGGAAACACGATGGCGAGCACCAACGCCGCCACCATCCCATACAGCACACGGATGTTCAACTGCCCGGGCACGGACCGGTCGGATGGCGAGGATGGAATCACCTCGGGATTCCCGTCGATCCGACGGCCACAGTGTATACAGAAGCGATTGATCTCGGCTTGTGATCGTTGACAAGACGGGCAGATTTGCATCGAGATAGCCTCCCAAGACCGTGGGTAGGCTACACCGATCAACCCCGGTTTACCAGGCTGCCAAGAGAGAAATGCTAGAAATGCACGCTGAGGCCGAAGGAAGCGTGGAACATTTTGTAGTCTGCGTCGAAGCCGAACAGATTGAAAAAGCCAGCCGGCGTTTCGTCAAAACTGAATTTGGTGTAATTGAACTTGCCTTCCCCGAATAGTGCTACCTGTCTTGTGATGTAATATCGAACCCCCGCTTGTGCATTCACGCCAAATCCCATGCTCGATTGCGTATTGTTCGAGGTCAACGCCGGATCCTCGATGCGAGCAAAGAAGAGTCCCGGCCCTACTCCTACATAAGGCTGCAATCTTGTCTTATGGTATCGAAACATCACGTTGAAGGGCGCAACTGTAAGGACTCGAAAATGCAAACCCGCAAGTTCGGCAGACCCGACGGGCCCCGAAGGCCCGCTAAATGTGATCATTTGCTGTTTGATGTGCGGAGTGGTGTTGTAGACTTCTGCTTCCAGACCTAGCCATGGAACTGCCTTGAAATAATGCCCGATTTTTCCTCCGTAGAGAATCGATTCATCAAGGGATTGTGCTGAGACTCTCGATCCAGGATTAACAAATCGTCCAGTCAGATCTCCCTCGCCAAGACTCTTCCCCGCCACGGACGGCAATGTCACACCAAATTGTCCGGCGATGTAGGTCTCGGCATACGTCGCGGAGACCTGTGTGGTCGTGGCTACTCCCAGGAGGATCGCTGAGAATGCGAGATGCTGGACGACTCTTTGTATCTGATTCATTCAAACTCCCCGTGATTGCGCATGTTCAGCCTGTATGTTGATGCTAGACCTTGCGGCTGTTTTGACAAAGCCATTTCTGAAATCCTGTGAAGTGGTGAGCAAGCCGCGTGCCAATTGCAGAATTGCCGAAGCCTGGATATGCCTGCCGGGCTTGACAGATTGGAGCCGCTCGTTCCTTTCGTTGACAGAAGATTGAGGGGCTTCCTATAATCCGCCGAGCCGATGAAGGGCACAGCTCGACTCTCCTCGTTAGCCCGCATTATTCATGAGCGCTTCTGCTGCAATCACGGATTCGCTGCTACGACAAGCCTTCGACAGGCAGGCTCGCCCCTCGCAATCTCGACATACTGTTTCAAGTATGCCTCGATTCCTCGGGGCTCTGCGTGCCAGTCTCGCTACGCGACTACGCGATTTCGTGACGAACCGTCATGAATGATGCGGGCTAGGTGACATTTCCCACCATGCAAGCCGTCAAGAAATTGAGCGTCATCGGTGCAGGAGCCTGGGGTACGGCGCTGGCCAAACATCTGTCTGAAAAAGGCCTGGATGTCCGCCTCTGGGCATATGAACAAGCCGTGGCCGATGCGATCAACAGGGTTCATCAGAACCCGATGTTCCTCAAAGGCATCGCCCTCCCTACAAATCTGAAAGCCACCTCTTCCCTTGCTGAGGCCACAAGTGCCTGCGACGGCATTCTCTTCGTGGTTCCCTCACATGTCACCAGACCGGTCCTCAAGACATTGGCCGACTCCCTCTCAAAGCCGGTTCCGCTGATCAGTGCGACCAAAGGGATCGAGGAAGGCACGGCCAAGCTGATGACTCAGGTGATGGAAGAGGTCCTCCCGGCATCGATGCACGGCTGGCTCATGGCACTTTCCGGACCGAGTTTCGCAACCGAATTGAGCGCTGGTCGTCCGACTGCGGTCTGTTTGGCCGGCCCCGACAAACAACTGGTTCAGCAATTTCAGCAGGCTTTGATGTCACCCGTATTCCGCGTGTACGCTGACACTGACCTGGTCGGCGTCCAGTTGGGCGGTGCATTGAAGAATGTCATGGCGCTGGCGGCCGGAGTGGTCGACGGGTTGGAACTCGGACTCAATGCGCGCGCGGCCCTGATCACACGCGGCTTGACTGAAATTGTTCGGTTAGGCACCGCGATGGGAGCGGACCCGCGGACGTTTTATGGACTCTCCGGTGTCGGTGATCTCATTCTCACGTGCACCGGCACACTCAGCCGGAACCATTCGGTCGGTGTTCGTCTCGGCCAAGGAGAAGCGCTGGAGGCCATCGTAGGTGGAATGCAGGCGGTCGCTGAGGGTGTACGGACAGCCCATGCGGCGTTAGGGCTGGCCAGGCAGTATGGTGTGGACATGCCTATTACCCAAGAGATCAACGCCGTGCTGTTTGAACACAAATCGTGCCGGAAAGCCGTCAGTGACTTGATGGAACGCGACGCAAAACCGGAAAAGGGACAGGCATGAATCCACAACAGCTTGAACAGTTGCTGACTCTTGTCCGCGATGGACGCGTCACGGTGGCCCAGGCGCGTGAACGGCTGCGGTCCATGCCCTTTGAAGACCTCGGCTTCGCCTCGCTCGATCATCACCGGTCTCTGCGCCAGGGATTTCCCGAGGTCGTCCTCTGTGAGGGCAAAACCGTCGCACAAGTCGTCGCCATCACACGATCGTTCATCAAGAAACGCGGCCCCTTCCTTGCGACCCGCGCGGAGCCGGCGATGGCACGCGCGATCCGCAAGCTTGATCGGCGGGCACGCTATCATGCGGACGCGCGCATCGTCGCGATCCATTCTCCCTCGAGGAAACCGCTGGGCCATGTGCTCGTCGTGTCGGCAGGCACGGCGGATGTGCCGGTGGCCGAAGAAGCGCGCGTCACGGCGGAAGTCATGGGCAGCCGTGTCGAGCGCCTTTACGACGTGGGTGTGGCGGGTATCCACCGCTTGCTGGGAAGGAAAGAACGGCTCTTCGACGCCAGGGTCATCATCGTCGTCGCAGGCATGGACGGAGCGTTGCCGAGCGTCGTCGGGGGCTTGGTGCATTGCCCGGTCATCGCCGTTCCGACCAGCCGAGGATATGGCGCCAGCTTTGGGGGGTTGTCTGCGTTGCTGACCATGCTCAATTCTTGCGCGGCGGGAGTCGGTGTGATGAACATCGACAATGGATTCGGGGCCGGCTGTCTGGCACACCGGATCAATATCCTAGACGCGAGGCTCGACAGGCGAGAAATGCGCGACAAGCGCGAAAGGTAAGAGCCGGATCGCGTGTCGGCCCTTCCCCGCCCCGCGATTCTCACGCGTCTCGCACGTCCCGCTGTGCTTTATTTCACTTTCACGGTTCCCCGTTTGGGCCAGGCGACCATCGTCGTGCGAGGACCTTTGTCCCCGTTTGTCAGCAACTTTGTCCGAACCTCATAGGAATAGGTCCCGGCGCTCGCCAGCTGTTTGCGATGGTCTTGCCCGTCCCATAACAACGCAATGGACACCTTGGGTCGCTCGTGTTCGCCAGTGACTGCCGGAAAAACTTCCACGGGCTGGCGATGAGTGAGAAAGCGAAGGGACGTCCTTGATGGCGAGCTGATGAGGGATGTCACCTCCAACAGCGTGGTGCGTTCGACTTCCCTGGGAAGTTGCACGGTCACATTGAATTGAAGCGAACCGTTGCCCGGGGTATACGGCGTCGGCGCGATGTTCAATTCGATGATCTTCAGTTCCGGTTCCGGACGGGGAGGCCTGGCTGACTTCTGCTTGGCTGCGCCATCGATGGGCGTAAGGATCGAGACGCACAGACCGAGAACCCCGGCCCAGGGAACTGCCTTCCGTAGAACTGTCTGAAGTCGTACCACAGGCGACGGCGAGATCCTCATGCAAAGATCCGCGGCGCGACTGTGGCAAACACGGTGGCACTATTTACATACATTATGAAGTGGGGGGATAGCATAGCCATCATCGGCTGTCAATGAGCCAGTGCCGGCGATTTGCCGTTGACCTGCTGCTTCGGTAAGATGGGCCGCTGTTGCTCGGCGAGTTGAGGGACGGAGTGGGACGGCATCTTCATTTCGACTGTTTTTCAGGCGTCAGCGGAGACATGATCCTGGGTGCGCTGGTCAGCGCCGGCTTGTCTTGGACGCAGCTGGTCAGCGGGCTCAAGCGCCTTCGGCTGAAGGGGTACAGCTTACGCAAGCGCGACGTGCACCGCGGCGCGTTGCATGCCACGAAAGTAGACGTCGTCATCCAGCGAGGGTTTGACCGTCCTCTCACCGTATCCCGCATTCGACGGATTCTGTCCGCCAGCACCCTACCCGATCCGGTGAAACATCAGAGCCGCGCCGTGTTCGACCGATTGGCCGAAGCGGAAGGCCTGGCCCACCGAGTGTCGGCGCATGATGTTCATTTTCATGAAGTGGGCGTGATTGATTCATTCATCGACGTGGTCGGCAGTATCCTCGGCTGCCATCTCTTACAGGTCACGCGAGTGACGGCGTCCGCCGTCAACGTGGGGTCCGGCACGATTCAGACATCCCACGGACTGCTGCCGGTGCCAGGGCCGGCGGTCGCAGCACTGGCCAAAGGCATTCCGATTTACTCCGATGGGCCCCGCTGTGAGCTGGCGACGCCGACAGGCATGGCGTTGCTTCGGACGCTGGCATCGGAGTTCGGCTCGAACGCTGTGATAGAAACAGCGGTGGTCGGATACGGCGCCGGTGACCGAGATCCGGAAGGTTGGCCGAATGCACTGCGTGTGTTTCTCTCGGAGGAATCCCCCCGCGCAGGACGCTCGACCGATCATGTCATGCAGATAGAAACGAATCTCGATGACCTCAATCCGCAAACGTATGAACATGTGATGGAGCGGCTGTTTGCGGTCGGCGCGGTGGACGTCGTCCTGATTCCGGCCATTATGAAACGAAGCCGGCCCGGTGTGGTGTTGAGTTGTCTCGTCGCGCGCGATCGCGCCGATGCGGTGCTGGAGATCTTGTTCCAAGAAACCCCGGCCCTGGGCGCACGCATCCAGGAACTGGGCAGGCACATCCTCCCTCGCCACTTCGTTTCCGTGAAGGTCCCTGGCGGAGTCGTCCGCATGAAGGTCGCCGCCATAGGCGCTGGGTGGGAGAAGGCCGCACCGGAATATATCGATTGCAAGAACATCGCCGATCGAACCGGTCGCCCGCTCAAGAACGTCATGGAAACAGCGTCTCGTGCCTATGACGGCATGCAGGGCAAACGTCATCGGTCGTCATAAGAGCACACCGACCATGGATTTCCTTTTTCCCTTTCACTGTTTACGGCCCAGCTTGCGAGGCAATTCGTGACCACCCTGCTCTACGTCCTCATGTTTGTCGCCTCCGTTGCCGTAACGCTGGGCGGCTGTGCGCTATTCACCAACGCCGTCGAATGGCTCGGCAAACGGCTCGGTGTATCGGAAGGCGCTGTGGGCAGCATCTTTGCGGCGATCGGCACGACCTTGCCGGAAACGTCCATTCCGATCATCGCTATTTTCTTTGGGGAGAGCCGGGAAGAAACTGATGTCGGGTTAGGCGCGATTCTCGGGGCGCCGTTCATGCTCAGCACGCTGGTGTTACCGATTCTCGCGCTCCTGTTGCTGCTCTATTCGTGGATGGGCAAACGCGCAACGAAGTTTCATCTCAACTATCGAGAAGTCGTCACCGATCTGGCATTTTTTACCGTCGGGTATGTCGTCGCCTTGGCCTGCATCTATATTCCCTCTCGGCTCGCGCACATCATTGCGGCGATCGGACTGATCCTTCTGTATGGCTCATATATGAGGATGAAACTCAGCGCGCCCGAGGAGGAGGGAGGACCAGGCGGCCAGCTGGAACCTCTCATCTTTGCCAAATCTGCCGCCACGCCATCGAAGATCATGATCGGGCTACAAGCGCTCGTTGGGCTGGCCGGACTGATTTTAGGCGCGCATCTATTCGTCAGCGCAGCGGAATCGATGGCCGGCATGTTTGCAGTTTCGCCATTGATCCTTGCGCTGCTCATTGCGCCGCTGGCGACCGAACTGCCTGAGATGTCCAATAGCTTTCTCTGGCTCTATCGGAAAAAAGACCGCCTCGCTGTCGCCAATGTCACCGGCGCGATGGTGTTTCAGGGGACCATTCCGGTCTCCGTGGGTTTGCTGGGGACCGAGTGGGCAATCGCCTCGTCTGCATCAGTGACGATGGTGTTGGCCGTGCAGGCAACGGTGTTCTACCTGCTACAGATCTTCATCGGCGGCTATTGGCGGGCCTGGTTGCTGAGCAGCGGAGCGCTGCTTTATATAGGCTATACACTGTATTTGGCTTTCGGGAAGTGAGCTCCGCACCATGAAATCGGCACCAGCCAAGACGCCCTCAGCACGGCTCCCGCTCCTCGGGATCACGATGGGAGATCCAGCCGGGATCGGACCGGAGGTGATCGCCAAAACAGTCGCCGGCTGGAAGCTGCGGAATGTCTGCCATCCGATCGTCATTGGGTCATTTCCCGTGATGGAGCGGACAATCAAGGCACTGAAACTAAGGCTCAAGGCCCTGCGCATAGATGGTCATGAACGGCTGCCCTGGCGCGAAGGAACGGTCGCAGTGCTCGATCCGCTTGAGCAACCGCTGAAACGGTTCACACAAGGAGTGGCAGCGACGGCAACCGGTGCTGCGTCGGTCGCCTTTATCAAAAAAGGGGTTGAACTGGCTCAGCTCGGTTGTATCGACGGAATCGTCACCGCGCCGATCAACAAAGAAGCCATCAACCTGGCCGGCTGCCGTCATCCGGGGCATACGGAGCTGCTAGCCGATCTGACCCACGCAAAAGACTCCGGCATGATGATCATAGGCGGGCCGCTACGCATCATGTTTGTCACGACTCACGTCGCAATCAAAGATCTTCCATCGCTTCTCACTCGGGCGAACATCGAAAAGGCAATCAGACTGGCACAACTGGCGTTGACGCAACTCTTTGGAATCAAAAAGCCCAGGATCGGCGTCGCGGCATTGAATCCCCATGCGGGTGAACATGGCCTATTCGGCAATGAAGAAGCCCGCGTCATTCTACCGGCGGCGCGCAGCGCCAGGGCGCAAGGCATTCTCGCCAGCGATCCGCTGCCCGCTGACACGTTGTTCGGGAAAGCCGCCAAAGGGCAGTACGACGGTGTGGTGGCCATGTACCACGATCAAGGCCTGATTCCACTGAAGCTCGTGGCCTTCGGCACCTGTGTAAACCTGACAGTGGGATTGCCAATCATCCGAACCTCGGTCGATCACGGAACCGCGTTCGACATCGTCGGGAAGGGCATCGCCGATCCCGGCAGCTTAATTGAAGCAGTCAAACTGGCCGCGAGGATTGCCCAAAACCGGCCGGTCGCCGGGTAAACGGACCGTATCGCCTATGCCACAGGATGCCATCAAAGGACTCGCCGCTGTTCAGCTACAGATTGAGGAGCTCGACAAGCTCGCAGGACAGACGATGAAAGATCTCAATACTGTCGCGGGAACGGAGCGGGTGGAGAAATGGAAAGTCGATACCGTAGCCATCCTGGCGCAGGCAGTCGGACCACAGGAAGCGCACCGCTTCTCAGGGGTCCGTCCTGGGCCGTGCTTTACCAACGACCTGATTGAAGAGTTTAACGATTTGATCGACTGCTACCGGACATCGCTGGTGGCGTTGGCCAAACTGCTTTCACGCGCAACACCGTGAACCGCTCTGAGCCACCCTCAGCCATCAAACGACTCGGCCAGAATTTCCTGATCGACCCCAATATCGTTCGGAAGATCCTCGCAGCGGCCGAATTGAGCGCGCACGATTCCGTGCTGGAAATCGGACCGGGACGCGGCATCCTCACGGAATCTCTTTGCCACACATCCGGTCGCGTCACGGCGATCGAAATCGATCCACGGCTGCATACCTATCTCTTGGAGCGACACGCCGGCGTACCGAACCTGACGCTCGTCCTCGGTGACGCAATGACCTATCCGCTTGAGAGTCTTCCCATCGGAACTGTCGTGGTTGCCAACTTGCCGTACTATATCTCGACGCCGTTGCTGTTCCGCCTGCTGGATCACCGCGACCGATTTCCACGACTCGTCTTGATGCTGCAAGACGAAGTGGCCGATCGGTTGATTGCCAAACCCGGCAGCCGCGATTACGGTGTTCTGTCAGTCCTCGCACAATACGTCGCCGACACCGCGAAAGCGTTCAAGGTCTCAGCGAATTGTTTCCGGCCACGACCGGAGGTTGGATCAGCCGTCGTCGTGTTGCGGATCAAGAAGGAGCGTGAACTCAGCCCAGAGGACGAACCGGCGTTGACCCAACTTGTCAAAGCCGCCTTTGCGCACCGACGGAAGACGCTGGTGAACTCGTTGAGAGACGAGGGCTATGATCCGCAATCGGCGTTGGGGGTGCTACGGACGCTTGAACTTGCGCCCACCATTCGTGCAGAAACGCTGCCCGTCAGCCAGTTCATCACATTGAGCCGGCGTGTCAGATTGCCTCACTGCCATCCCGAATAAGTCTCACGCGAGACCTTTTACGTGATAATTGATCGCGGGCGTGGCCCCATTCCCGATCCTGGCACTTACTGCATCATGTTCCGGCTCACCACTTGCTCCCCGGATCCCAGGAACGACATCCCCCGATAATCGCGATAGAATGCCAACACCTTCTTGACATAACTCCTGGTCTCTTTGAACGGCGGGATCTGGCGATATCGGTCAACCTTCCGCTCTCCGGCGTTGTATGCAGCCAGCGCCAGCCGAACGTTGCCATGGAAGCGATCGAGGAGATACCGCAAATGTCGAGCCCCTCCAGCAATATTGTCTCTCGTGTCGTACAAGTTTCGCACCCCATGCCGAATGGCCGTCTCCGGAATAAGCTGCATGAGGCCCACGGCACCGGCCTTGGATATCACGGTGGGATTGAAGCCAGACTCAGCCTTTATGACCGCCATCACCAACGCCGGAGACAGCCGATACTCCTTCGCATAGTGAGTGACTGCCTCTTCTAATTCTTGATCGGATACTGATGCATGGTATCGGCCCTTGCTGTTCCGTGAGATGACGTGTCGACCACCGAGCGTATCAGGCGGCGTGTCAGCCAGACGGATAGTGCCGTTCGCGCTGATACCGTAATAGATGGAGTCGTTTGCATGCGCAAGCGATATCGGCGCCGCAAGAACGATCAAAACCAGACACATACCTGCGCTAATGCCCCGTGGGAACACATCACGGACGCGGACCGTCCGTGTTGTTGATCCACCTGCCACCTTTGCTGTCATCGCTTGTGTCGATCCCATGTATCCTCCCCTTCCCCAACCAGATACTTGCCTTTGGTGCTTTGACACCGTTCTCACTTGGGGGATGCGGCTGCTCGTGTAGCTGAATGCGCAGATTCCATGCCATCTACCCGTTCCGCGGAATGATCGATTTACTGCATGATATCGACATGTTAGATAAATTTCCCTGCCCCGACTTTGGTAGGGAGATGGAGAAGGCTTTACGGCGCGGTTTGTCTATGAGCCGCACTTTGTCGCATAGCACCTTTCGCTTGAGAACGTACCCCAGGCTGGGCATTCACTTAGCTAGAGAGAAGGTCTCGTGGAGTGGTATTCTTAGACAAGAAGCAGCACGAAACTCCGAGGCGCGATTCCTTGGGTTGGCATTTGGGAAAGGACATTCTGTGTTACGTAAAATCATCATCCGACCTATTATGTCAGTACTCTTCATTTCGCTGGGGCTCATGACCGGGTGCGCCGAAGAGTTTGTATTGTTCCACAGTGGATCAGGAGATCCCATACTTCTTGCCCGCCGGGCCTATACATCGGACGCATGTACCGAAAGGCTCAAAGCAGATGCGGCTCGGCTCGGCGTGACGCTCCGATACGTCCATATACGGGGCAACTTTGCCGGTCGCTCGTTGCTATGGCCCATTGAGCGCGGATATGCTTGTGAAGCCGGTATTGGTCCGGAACAGTTGCCTACGGGAGCCTACCCCAATGGGAGAGAGCTCGTGCTCAGGGGGTTCTGATCCTAACCAACCGCTGAACTTCGTGTTTGTTACCCTGCCGATGGATTAAGAACGACAAATTCGAAAAAATTTCCCCTTTCCTGCCTCGACCTGTTGACATCACTGAATGTAGTGGAGTATTAGTCCGATACCCCACCCTGTTGTGGCATCGCACTGAGATCATTTTTCTTACAAGACATGCGAAAGGAGGTGGGACCGACGATCTGGTGGAACCTTCCTTCCGTGCCGGAACATGATTTGACTAGATAGAACTGGTGGACCGAAGTCTCAACAGGCTGGGCAAGCGTTCACGTAATCGACACCACTGCCACGTGCCCAAATAAGACGAAGGAGCAAGAATGGAAGATCTTGTGATCGAAGACAGCGCTGCATCCGCATTGGAAATTACGTTGGGCGACTTTCTTATGTTCATCAATTGGATGAACCAGGCTGAAAAATCCCTTGATCGTGCCGAGTCCTTGCCCACACTACCCAGTTTGGATTCAGCCAAGGTCCGCGGATGGATTCAATTGGTACAACGACTGGAAGAACGTTTCCGCCGAAGCGAGGAAAAGAAACTGGCCATGGAAGCCAATGTGATCGCGCAGGAAGCCCAACTTGGCCAGCTGCTCTCCCACTTACACGGAAATATCGCTTCTCTCTATGAAAACCTCGGACAAGCGCAGAAAGCCGAAGAAGTTCGTCGGCGAGCCGAAGCATTACATTGCGGCTAACCAGCCGTGACAGCTACCTCTGGTGAGGCGGCATGAAAGGTCGCCTCGCCAGGGTATAGCATCCTGCATCACCGCAACCCTTCCCCCTACAACAGACTTCACGGCAATTCGGCCTTGGACCAGGTCTTGCATTTCAGCAATTGTCTTGTTGAAACAGCGGCTTAAGCTATACTTGCCACTATGGCAGGATGGTGCAACTTCAGATTGGCCCGCTAGGCCAACGCTCACTCGCATGAAACCATGCTGAAGATCTTGCTGGTCGAGGACAACGATGTCGATGCTCATTTAACCCAAGATATCTTGGCGGAATGGAGCCTCGAGCAGTTTGATGTTGTGCAAGTCGCGCGCTTGAGCGAAGCATTCGTCCAGCTGGCCAAGACCAGATTTGATGCCATCCTCTTAGACTTGTCACTCCCAGATGGGTACGGACTGATGACTCTGAAGCAAATACAAGCAGCCAGTCCCACCATCCCCATTATCGTGCTGAGCGGGTTCAGCGATCAATCGCTTGCGGTGGAGGCCGTTCAAAACGGCGCTCAGGATTATCTGGTCAAGGGGCAAGGCCAGCCGGAATTGCTGGCCCGCGCGATCCGCTATGCCATCGAACGCAAACGGGCCGAGGAACGGCTGACGCATCTTGCCCAATATGATCAATTGACCGGTCTCGTGAATCGCACCTTGTTCCGCGACCGGCTCATCCATGCCATGGCGAGAAGCAAGCGGCTTCAGCAACCCATGGGACTCATGCTGCTTGATCTCGATCGATTCAAGTCCGTGAACGATACCATGGGGCACGACGCCGGCGATCAGCTGCTAAAAGCCGTTGCAGACCGACTGCGGGAATGCGTCCGCGAAGTTGACACGGTGGCACGCATGGGTGGAGACGAATTTACGATCATTCTGGAGGCGCTCTCGCACGAAGATGATATCACCACGGTCGCGCAGAGAATCACCAAGTCTTTGACCGAGCCGTTCCCTCTTGAGAACCAACGCGTTTCAATCGGCGTCAGCATTGGGATCACGGTCTATCCTCTTGATGATCACGAGATCGACGATCTCCTCCGGCACGCAGATGCCGCGATGTATCGGGCCAAACAGCAGGGCGGGAATGCCTTCCAGTTCCATATTCCTGATCATGCTTCGTCCACGCTGTTCTCCAAACCATCCTAACGTGGCCATTCAAAAAACGCAGAGCGTTCCCTGACGCTCGGCTTCGTCTTCTCGAACAGGTCACGCCGCACAGGATGACATCGCCGCATACGCGCATTATCGGCCGATATCGGCAAGTGGCTGTTCAGTGATCGTAAAGGCACCTCGCGGATTCTGTGTAAGGTCATTCACGTCTGCCAGCTCAGCGGGTATTGGGTTTGGATGTGAGTCCGGTGTCATCAGCACCCCCCAATGCTGATTATGCCTGCAGACATTGTCCACAACCAGCCCGCCACCGTGGTGAAACAAGAGCATCCCGCTGAGCATGTTGGCTTCACAGAGGTTGCGGACGATATCAGGACGGCTGCCGGGATCGCGAACGGCAATCCCGAAGTGATGGTTCTCGCTACAGCGATTCTGGGCCACGCGCGGCTGGGCACCGGCGAAGATGAAGATACCCGATTCTCGATTGCGGCACACCTCATTCTCCACAAAGGCAACCCGACATTCTGGCCCGTATAACACAACGCCGGATAGAATCCCCTCCATCGCTCGACACTGGGTGATCACACACGTCGAATCGAGGACATTGATTGCGGAGTGCTGATCGCTGCCGACATAGCGGAATGTGATGCCGGAGATGCGACCGGCCGAAACCCGCTGCAAATAGAGCGGCCCTCCGCGCCGGCTGAAGATATGTACGACATCGCGTCCTGCGCCGACCAACCAAACTGGCCGCTCACTCACGAATACTTTGTCCTCATACGTCCCAGGGCGAACGTAGACCTGGTCCTGTTCGCCCGCATCCTTGAGCGCAGCGCTGGGGATCGGATAACAGCGAGGATCCTCTGCATCGACGATCAAGGTGCGACCCCCGCGGGGGTTCTCCGGCCCCAATCCCAATTCCTCTCCCACAGCGTTCTCCTCCCAACTGCGTGATGCGCTCCAATGCGACGCGACTGCTTTCAATCGTACAAACCCAAGCCCTTATTTTGTCAGTAACCCATGCCTGCCTTGAAGTAGGAACGAACATAATGAGACAAGAACGGGCTCTCACCTTCCAGCCCGGTTCTTGTCGTACAAATCTGTCTGCATCTCGTTGACGCGTGTGTAAAATCCCTCACCCGCACAGGCTCTCCCTCCATCTAACATACTGTTTTATATAGACTTGTTAGAGTCTAGCCGCATCCCCTGTGGCACAGCGATTGCGTGAATAGACTCTGGACTCTTCGCCTAATCGCTACGGAGGCACGTCTATGAGACGCTACGGAATCGGCATCGTGCTTGTTCTCTCGACCCTCTTGTCCACAAGCATGTCCTTCGCTGCTCCCAACCAAATGCACGACACGTCTCGGAGACTGTATGATCGAGTCATGACAGAATTTAAGCACCGCGAATACGAAGCCGCGCTGGCGGGATTCCGCCTGTTCATGGAACTCCACAGCCAATCCGCCCTGGCAGCCAATGCCCAGTACTGGATCGGAGAATGCCAATACCGCATGGGGCGCTACAAGGATGCGCTCAACTCGTTCTATAACGTCGTCATGAATTA
>DCZO01000015.1:100062-130292 GCA_002331335.1 Nitrospira sp. UBA2082
GATCACGATAATGCGCGCATCATGTTTGATCGAGTCGTCGACCAATTCCCGGCGAGCTCTGAAGCGGATCTAGCCCGCAGGGCCATTGAGCTAGCGATCGAAAGAGATGATCAGGGCTACGGCCAATCGGACTAGGCCGAGACGACGCCTGCGATCGGCTCCCCGGAAGGAGGCTCACTCGTTCGATTCCAAACCGAGGAGCGCCGTGAGTTCAGGAACCGTATAGGACTTCTTCGACCGCACCTGCACCAGCTTGATCCCTGCCGCATCTAATATGGATTCAATGACACGCTGACGCTCCACCTGAGAGGGATCAGACGATGCGTCGTCAATCTGTACCACTTGCTCCACATGCCGCGTTCCCGGATGAACCAGCGCAAAATCGACACGTTTCAGCGCCAGGTGGGTCAGCAGTCTTGACCGAGCGTTCCCCGGGGTTTCAACGGACACACATGACCAGAGGGGAACCTGCGCCAGAATCAGATAGCGGTCTTGGACCGCCATCTGCAAAAGATTGAAGAAGGAGAGTTCGGTCTCTGTGAACACAGGGGCCGATGTGACCACGGTATCGGAGGAAAGATAAAAGGCTGCCGATGGCCCGGATCTCCTCTGAAACCCCGGGAGAAACCACCACAGGGCTGTCAGCACCACAGCCGCGATGATCAGCACGGCTTCCATCAGACGCTCTACTTCCGTCCATGAAGCGAACGGAGCATGGCAACCCACCCCGGACCGCTCGGAATGATACAGCCCAACACCGACGGGTGAGACGCGCCGGTGACGGAGGGAACGTTTCCGCACTGCTCCATCGCGGTTTGATACGCCAACACGGCAAAGGCCACAGCCTCAAGCGCCTTGCTGTCCCATCCATGTGACTCGAACGTGCTCACCGGCACCGGCGTGAAGACCTCCGCGAGATGCCGCATGACGGCGCGATTCCGGACGCCGCCGCCGCCGACGATCACTTCATCGATTCCACCATGGATCCACCGCCTGGCCGTGCCCACGGCTTCAGCCGTCCATCGGCTGCACGTCGCCAGAAGATCCTCGATCGTCAACTGCTGGGCCTGCTGCATAACCGTCAGCTCGTCGAGCATCTTGGCCCCGAAGGCTTCCCGTCCCGTTGATTTCGGCGGAGCTTGCGACAAATATGGATGGGCGAGCAGTTTGGCTAACAACCGCCCGTCCACCTTCCCGCGCCCCGCTGACCGCCCCTCACGATCCATCACCATCCGCCCATTCGTGCTCCGAGCCATCAATCCATCCAACACCATGTTGGCTGGCCCCGTGTCAAACGCGATCAGCCCCTCCACTCCCGATCCTCTCGGCAGATAGGTGACGTTGCTAATACCACCAAGGTTCACAATGAGCCGTGCATGACGCGGGTGGCGGAACAGAAGGGCATGGACTCCGGGCGTCAGCGGCGCCCCCTGCCCGCCTGCAGCGATGTCACGCGGGCGAAAGTTAGCGATAGTCGTGATTCCAGTCCGTTCTGCGATGACGGCCGGCTCGGCGATTTGAAGCGTCGAACGAATGGCGCCGACGCCGGAATCCTTGATGCCATGCGGCAAATGATGCACGGTTTGGCCGTGCGAACCGATCAAATCGATATCCTTCGGATGCAATTTTGCAGCGCGAATCACGCCCAGAGCAGCATTGGCAAACCACTCGCCCAGGAGGGCGTTGAGGTGGCACAGTTCGGCGACCGTTCCGGACACCGATGCGGAGAGGATACGCTGCTGGAGAGAACGCGGATACGGCAGCGGATGAAAGGCGACCATTTCGACGTGCACGTGGGATTTGCGACGTCCAATCTCGACCAGCGCCGCATCGACGCCGTCGCCGGACGTTCCAGACATTAACCCGATAACTTTCATCCTGACGCCATCCTTTCAGCTCTCACCCACGCGGCCGGGTGTTCGGGTGTGCTACGCTAATCGAAGTCGGGCTTCCGGTCAAGCGGATCAACAACCGACGACGAGACCGTCGATGCGGCGCTCACGTTGACTTCCCTGGATTCGCAGTGTTACGGTCCGCGCCCATGCCTCAGGGCTTCTGTGCAAAATTCGTCACTGTCATGCTGTGTCTGGCGATCCTCGCCGGCCTGTCGTTATACCCCGCGCGGGCGGAGGCCCGAGATCCGATCAACGTGGTGGTGACCATTCCGGTCTTGAAAGATCTTGCGGAGCAAGTCGGGCGTTCTCATGTACGCGTGCAGTCATTGTTGAGCGGCTATGAAAACGAGCACACCTATTCGCCGAAGCCCTCCGACCTCGTTGCGGTACGAAAGGCTCAACTATTGTTTGAGGTCGGCATCGGACTGGAGGTGTGGGTCGCCTCACTGGTGAAGACGGCTGGAAGCCCGTCGTTGAGAGTGGTCACGACGTCCCAGGGTATCGGTGTGATCCATGATGACACCGGCCATCGGCATGGGCCGCACGAAGGGGACACCGATACCGAAGGGGCCGGGAACCCTCATATCTGGCTAGACCCTGAAAACGTGACCATCATGTTGCGCCATATTACCGAGGCCTTGATTCGGATTGATCCAGCCCACACCGATGAGTACCGCAACAATCAAACAGCCTATCTTCAACAATTGGATCAGCTGCGGACCGACCTGTCCAGGAAAGTCCAATCGCTCCCGGATCGTCGCTTCATTGCCCACCATCCGGCCTGGCCCTATTTCGCGAGACACTTCGGCTTTGAGATCGCCGGAACGATTCAGATCCAGTCGGGTGCAGAACCGTCGGCCCTTCATCTTCAGTCGTTGATCACCACGATCAAAAAGGACCGTGTGAATGTGATTGTCTCGGAAATCCAGCTCAGCCAAAGGCTTCCTTCGCTCCTCGCAAAGGAAACCCACGCCCGGGTCGTCATCCTGACTACTTTGCCAGGAGGCCTGCCGGGAACAGAGACCTACCTCGACATGCTCCGCTATAATGTGCTCCAATTGACCGATGCCTTGGGACATAGCTAACAGCCCAGTACTGCCCGTCTCGTTAGAGCCAGAAGGATTGCCGACACCGTGTCCATAGCCAGACAAGAACCGATCATTCGGTTTGAGCGCGCCTCGTTTGGGTTTCCTGGCGTTATTGCACTCCAGGATATTTCGCTCACCATTCATGCCGGTGAATTCGTCGGGGTCATCGGCCCCAATGGATCGGGGAAAACCACCCTCTGTCGCGCAGTCTTGGGACTGATGGCACCCCTTGAGGGCCATCTGCATATATTTGACTGCGCCTGCGAAGAGTTACGCTGCCACCATCGAGCCAAGATCGGCTATCTGCCGCAGAAAGGCGTCGTCGATCGCAATTTCCCGGTGACGGTCCTCGAAACCGTAATGATGGGCCGTTACGGCGCGCTAGGCTTGTTTCGACGCCCGGGAATCAAAGATCGGGAAATCGCGATGGACGCGCTGGCCCATGTGGCCATGGACGGACATAAGGACACCGCTCTGGGACACCTGTCCGGAGGCCAGCAGCAGCGCGTATTCATTGCGCGGGCACTGGCACAGCAGCCGAAAGTCCTCTTGCTGGATGAGCCGACTACCGGACTCGATATGACGACACAGCACAACGTCATCGAATTGGTGCAGCACCTGCACGAAGAGCTGAACTTGACCATACTTCTCATCACCCATGACATCAATATGATCAGGTCTCGCGTGGATCGACTGGTTTTGCTCAAAACCAAACTCTACGCCGCCGCGCCTCCGGCTGAGGTGCTCAAGCCCGAGATTCTCCGCGAAGTCTACGGAAAGGACCTCGTCATCACCGAGAAGGACCTGGTCATCGTCGAGGACTATCACCATCACCATTGACTGAACGATTCGTCTCCATGCTCGACCTCTTCACCTACGACTTCATGCAACGATCCCTCCTCGCGGCGGCGATGGTCGGGGGGCTCTGCTCGGTCATCGGCGTCTTCGTCGTGCTCCGGGGGCTTGCCTTCGTCGGCGCCGGCACGTCGCATGCCGCCTTTGCCGGTGTCGCGCTGGGCTACCTGATAGGCTGGCCGCCGCTGTTCTTGGCGATCGTCTTTGGCCTTGCGACAGTGTGGACCACCGGATGGGTGGAGGAGAAGGGCCGGATGAAACTGGATGTCTCCATCGGCATCTTGTACACGACGACGATGGCGCTCGCGATTCTGTTCATCGGCCTGATGAAGAACTACAATGCGGAGGTCTACGGTTACTTATTCGGCAGCGTTCTGTCGGTGACCGAAGAGGAGCTGTTCGTGATCGGCGGACTAAGCGTGCTCGTGCTTGGCCTGATTCTGCTCTTTTCCAAAGAGTTATATTTCATCGCCTTCGATCAAGAAATGGCCGAAGCCTCCGGAGTCCCGGCACGCCGCATGTTCTTTCTCCTGTTGACTCTCGTCGCCCTCACGGTGGTCGTGTCATTGAAGACTGTCGGCGCGATCTTGGTATTCGCCATGATCCTGATTCCGGCATCGACTGCCTATCAGCTGACCCACAGCCTCAAGACTCTCACTCTCTACTCGATGGCAATCGGCGTCGCGACGGCCGTAGGCGGCGTGATCATCTCGGCAGTCTGTGACCTCCCCTCCGGGCCGGCCATCGTCCTCCTAGCCACAGCGCTGTTTTTTTGCGCGGTGTTTCTCTCACCAAAACGAATGAACCGTTCCTCTCCTGCACACTCGCACTAGGCATCTGAGCCTCCCTCCGGCTGGAGGCTCAGATGAGTTCCGAACGTGCTCCCGCCTCACAACAGAAAACCTGCCGATTGATCCAGACGGTGTATTCCCCTATGATGATTGCATACTCGGACTATCAAAGGAGGAGGAGTTTCATGCCGTACCGATCCGTACGATCATGTCTGCTGGCACTACTGGTTCTGTGCCTCGTCGGCACTACCTTTTCGACTGTCGCGTCGGCGGAAGACTGGAAGCAACAGTTCGGCGGCATTGAGGCCGGAAAGTGGGTCCTCGGAATTCGAGCCGGGTTTGCGCCGCTGACGCAACAACTTTCGGACAACACCTCAACATCGATCGGACCGCTGGTCAATGTGCAAGGCCTCTACAGCTTCAACACCTGGTTATTGGCCGGGTTGATGGTTGAATGGGAACGGCATGGGGTGAGTAGGGAGCGGCCGGACGCGGATCTCGGACACCAGGATACTGTCTCAGTACTTCCTACCATCGAGCTGCGCCCCGTTAAACTGGGCCAGATCACCCCGTATGTGAATATGAGCTTCGGCGTGAACGTGAACAGCTTCGGTGAAGACGTGCCGGGCGTGATTAGGCCCAGCAACACCTTTGCCTGGCGGTTGGGTTGGGGAGCCGATTATAGGCTCAACGAACGGGTGGCCCTCAACACAGAATGGGCCTACAAGCGAAACGACGGCCACGCTCACACCAACGCGGGCCGCATCGATGACTGGAATGCATCTTCGTTCGGATTTCTCTTCGGTGCGAAGGTGTTTTTTTAGGCTTCTGGGTGCCTGCCTCACCTGTGTCATCCACGGGTGAGGCAGGCCTGAGCCGAATCGGTCATTCTGTGCGGGCTTGCTTGCTCCGGCTCCAGACCATGCCGGTCTGTTCCTTTGAGCTGAACCCCAGCTTTTCGTAAAACCCTGGGCGTCTGGTGCACAGCCAGAAGAGCTCGACTTTCTTGAGCTGGGGATGGTTCAGAATGCGTTGAACGAGTTCCGTACCGATGCCTTGTTTTTGATACGCCCGATCAACGATCACGTCCCAGATCGTGGCGCGATACACGAAATCCGTGATCACACGACCAAACCCAACCAGGCGATCGCCGTCCCAGGCACAGAGCACCACGTCACTATGGCGCAGCATTTCCGTGGCATCGTCCACCGTTCGATTCTTGGCCCAGGGAGCCTGATGAAAGAGCCGAAGAAGGTGAGACGCATCAAGATTGGTCGTTTCGGAAAAGGTCACGGCGGACTTGAGCGTGGGAGGCATCTTGTACTAGATTATTGTTCGTTCACAGAGAAACTCTGGGCGGAGTGTACGAGGAAAATCATGTCAACACAAGTCCGTAGTTGCCCCAAATGCTTCCAGCTCATGTGGCTGAAGCCCGACCAGTACGAATCAGTGGACGCAACCACGATTCGCGCCCAATGCCCTCACTGTGGTTCCACCGTCCGTTTTGGCTTGGTCACGGAGGGTCCGAATGCCACCGGACCGAAGATGGGGCACTGATCACAGCGAGTCGTGATGCCTCGATTAGAGACCTTGCCCCGATCCGTCTAGTTCAGGCTTGTTGCCCGGCAGAATCTTGTGCAGCACCGTGCGGTATTCCCCGATCCGTTTCTCATCGATTCTTCCAACCTCGATTTCCCTGTCCAGGCTCATCCGTTCCAATTGATCGAGCAGAGCCAGGAGGGGTTGAACCGCTCCCAGCAATCGGCCCGCCTCAAAGGCTTCGAGGGATTCGATCAGCGCTTCATTCAGATTCTTGTACCGGGTCCCGGCGCTCTGTGCCCGGATACGGGACACACACTCTTCGTACGCATCGATGGCTTCAAGCGCAGGCTTGACACCGGTCGGCACAACCGACAGATGGACAACGGGGGGCAGTGTGGCGGCATATTGTTTCAACTGAGAGACCACAGCTCCGATCACGTCGAGAATATCTGCTGTCTGCATAGAAACCGTCTTGGGACTGCGTCAGAGAGTTCTTGACTCGGCCCCGCCATGGGTCAAGGCTTCAAACGTCCGGGAGACCATCTCCATATCGAAGGGAAGCGGCATGGTAAATTCCTGCGCTTCACTTGTGATGGGATGCTGAAAGCCCAACGTTCGTGCGTGAAGCATCACGCGTGGAATCTCGATCGTCTCGATGGCGCAGACTTTTCGGCCTCCGTAGGTCTGATCACCAAGTATGGGATGCCCCAGTGACGTGAGATGCACTCTCAACTGGTGCGTGCGCCCGGTGCGCGGATAGAGGAGGACGTGGGCCGCCAATTTGCCGTATCGCCGATCGACATGATACTCCGTCACGGACTCCTTGGGTCGAGACGTTCTGGCCGAGAACTTTTTGCGCTCTTTCGAATCCCGTCCGATCGCCAATTCGATGACACCCCGGCCTTTCTTTGGCACGCCGAAGACCAAGGCCTCATACACACGAGTAATCGTATGGTGTTTGAATTGCGCCGCCAAATGACGATGCGTCTGGTCTGTCTTGGCAATGACCATGACGCCGGACGTGTCCTTATCCAGGCGGTGAACCAGACCGGGGCGTTCTTTTCCCCCGACCGTCGAGACTGTTCCCCCCGAGGCTTGGAAGTGGTGAAGCAAGGCGTTGACCAGCGTGCCGGTCCAATTTCCCGGCGCCGGATGCACGACAATTCCCGCCGGCTTGTTCAAGACCAAGAGGTGGTCATCCTCGAACAGCACCTCGAGCGGGATGGCCTCTCCCTTTAGGGCAAGCGGCTCCGGCTTCGGCACATCCATCGTAATTTTGTCACCGGGCCTGATTTTCTGACTGGGCTTCACGATGGCATCGTTGAGACGGATACGGCCCAGTTCGATCAGCCGCTGGAGTGCAGACCGCGACATATCCCGTTCACGGTTGACGAGAAAGACATCCAGCCGTTTCGGCTGCTCACCTGCCGTGATGAGAAATTCCGTGATCATATGTGGTCCAAACTACTAAAGGGTTTCAGTCAAATGCAATCGCGAATAGCCGATGGTTTGCCTCCTGCAGGATAGAGGGTTATGCTACCGGTCACAGCTCATCCAACCTCATACAGGATGGCATCGTCATGAGCCGCAGACTCCGTGCTCCAGTGACTATCGGTGAACTATTGCCTTGTTGTATGTGCCACGAACGTATTCGTGGTGACCACCCCAATTGCACAAGAACCGAACCATGAAATTCTCACATTATGACCCGGGCGAGTTTTACGACGAGCTGTATGAGGGGAAAGGCCAACCACGCCCCGGAAGCACCCTTTTGCTGAGAAAGCTTGCCTCACTACCTGAAGGGGAGCTCAAAAACCGGCAGCAGGCAGCGGAGCGGGTGATCCTCAATATGGGAATGACGTTTGGCGTCTATGGAAGCGATGACGGACATGAGCAGATCTTCCCTTTCGATATCGTGCCGAGAATTGTCCCGGCATCGGATTGGGAACACATCGACTCTGGGCTTCGACAGCGCATGCGTGCGTTAAATCTGTTTATCGACGATGTGTACCACGATCAAAAGATCCTCAAGGACGGGGTGATCCCCGGCGAACTGATTTATTCCGGCAAAGGTTTCTTGCAGCCCTGCATGGGTCTCAACCCGCCACGACGCATCTGGTGCCACATTGCCGGGATCGATCTGGTCCGAATCAGCGATGGACAGTATTATGTCCTTGAAGACAACACCCGTTGCCCGTCCGGAGTGGCCTATGTGTTGGAGGCCAGACAGGTCATGAAACGCACATTTCCCGAGCTGTTCGACGCCTATCGCGTGCGCCCTGTTGATGGGTATCCGAGCCAACTTTTGGACACCCTTCGGTCCCTTTCGGACCTTCCCGATCCGACTGTCGTGATTCTCACACCGGGCATTTTCAATTCTGCCTATTACGAACATTCGCTGCTCGCCCAAAAAATGGGAGTGGAACTGGTCGAAGCCTCCGATCTCGGAGTTATGGATGGCTACGTCCACATGCGTACCACCAAAGGATCTCAGCGCGTAGATGTCATCTACCGACGAATTAACGACGACTACTTGGACCCACTGGCGTTTCGTCGCGATTCCGTGCTCGGAGTCCCCGGCCTGATGGACTCCTACAAGAGAGGCAGGGTAGCGCTCGCCAATGCACCCGGCACGGGCGTGTCGGACGACAAAGCCGTCTATGCGTACATCCCGAAGATCATCAATTACTACCTGGCGGAGGAACCGATCCTTCCGAACGTCCCCACCTATGTCTGTTCGGATAGACGGGATCGGACCTATGTCCTGGATCATTTGGATCAGCTGGTCGTGAAGGCTACCAACGAAGCCGGGGGATATGGAATGATGATTGGTCCTCATGCCTCGAAGGAGGAGCGTGAAGGCTGTGCGCGTCGCATCGAGGCAGACCCGCGCAACTACATAGCCCAGCCAACCCTCGCGCTTTCGCGCGTGCCTACCTTGGTGGATGATCATCTGGAAGGACGTCACGTTGACCTGCGGCCATACATCTTGTATGGCCGCGATCTGCATGTCTTGCCGGGAGGCATGACGCGTGTAGCGTTGCGGAAAGGATCTCTTGTGGTGAATTCCTCTCAAGGCGGGGGCAACAAAGACACCTGGGTTCTTTCATGAGCGCCTCCTTCACGGGCGAGCCGGATACCAGCCATCGTCCTATCGCTGGTAAACAGGCGGGGCCTGGTCAACGATGCTGAGCCGAGTCGCCAGCTCCATCTATTGGTTGAACCGCTACATCGAGCGGGCAGAAAACTATGCCAGATTCATCGAGGTGAACTTGAACCTCAGTCTCGATCTTCCCAGGGGCACTACCGAACAGTGGGAACCGTTGGTGGCCACAACGGGAGATCAGGAAATTTTTACCGGTCGCTATGGAAAGGCGACGAAAGAAACCGTGATCCAGTTTCTCGTGGCCGACGCCGCCAATCCCAATTCGATTCTGTCCTGCCTGCTGGCGGCACGTGAAAACGCGCGGTCGGTCCGAGAGGTCATTTCAACCGATATGTGGGAGCAGGTGAACCGCTTTCACCTCATGGTGAAAGACGCCGTCTCGAAAGGCTTGTCCAGCCAGAATCTCCACCCGTTTTTGGCGGATGTGAAAGCGAACTCCCATCTTTTTCTGGGTATTACCGATGCCACCATGTCACACGGGGAAGGCTGGCATTTTGCCAGACTCGGTCGTCTACTGGAGCGAGCCGACAAAACCTCCCGCATTCTCGACGTCAAATACTTCATGTTGCTCCCGACCGTCGCCGAAGTCGGCACGCCCTTCGATATCATCCAGTGGTCCGCGTTGTTGAAATCCGCCAGCGCCCTCGAGATGTACTACAAGCGGGTTGGCCGCATCTCCCCGGACGATGTTGCGGCATTCCTGATTCTCGACTCCACCTTTCCGCGAGCTATCCGGTACTGTCTCATCAAGAGCGAAGATTCCTTGCACGCCATCTCCGGATCTGAACACGGGTCTTATCAGAACCCGGCCGAGAAGCGGCTCGGACGGTTGCGCGCCGAATTGGACTTTGGTGATCTGGAGGATTGCGTGACCAGCGGACTGCATGAATTCCTGGATCAGTTTCAAGCGCAGGTCAATCGCGTGGGAGACGGCATTACTGAAACGTTTTTCACTCCACGTCCAATTCACAGCACAATCACAGGAGCGGAGGCACAATGACATTCTGCCTGGGCATGAAAGTCGAAGACGGCTTGATCGGCATTGCCGACACACGTGTGACCACAGGAGTCGAGTGCATTACGGCCAGGAAAGTCTCGATTCATCAGCATGGCCGCCACTCGATGTTTCTCATGACATCGGGTTTGCGCTCCGTCCGGGACAAAGCCGTCACCTACTTCGATGAAGCGATTAATGAAGGCGATCAGACCTTCGACAAGCTGTTTAAGGCCGTCAATGTGTTAGCTGCGCAGATTCGTCGCGTGGCGGAGGAAGACAAGGACGCCCTCAGTAAGGCCGGCCTCACATTCAACCTTCATGCGCTGGTAGGTGGGCAGCTTGAAAACGACCCGGAGCACAAGCTTTTTCTTATTTACCCTCAAGGGAATTGGGTAGAGGTCAGCGAGGGGACTCCCTACTGCATCATCGGTGAGACCGGCTATGGGAAACCACTGCTTGATCGTGTCTTGCGATATGACTCCACTATGGAGTTGGCCATGAAGGTAGGCTTTCTCGCCTTTGACGCCACCCGCACGAGCTCCACAAGCGTCGAGTATCCTCTCGATGTTGTGCTGTATCGGCACGATACCTTCGATATCATCGAACACCGCTTCCAGAAAGAAGACCTTGTTGAAATCTCGTCCTGGTGGCAGTCCCGCATCTATGAATCAGTGGAAAAGCTCCCGTCGAAGTGGGTTGAGCGTCTGCTTGAATCGCTTCCTCGTAACACCAGAACACCATCCACAAACTCTTCTGATACAACGGTGTGAGCTGGTGCAAGAACACACCGACCAGAGCTGCTCTTTCACATGTGGACCAAACTACATGTTGACGATTGGACAATCTGTGAAACTGGAGAGTATGCTTCTATATTCTATGACAGTGCCGACGTGTCATCTCATGCGAACCAGGGGATGGAACCATGTCGTCGGTACCTTCCCACGATTGCTTACTCCTGCAGGAATCCTTCCGTAATACCTGCCTTTTGTCCGCTCGCGTTATTTCTCAAAGTAATCCAGCGCCGGCCTTTGTCGGCCTGCTGACACAAGGATTTCTCATTTTCTATTGCCGCGCAATGTATCTGCTCGCGAGGTGTGACCAGGCCAGCGGTCCATCCGCGCGCACAACCGGGAGGCATCTATGACATCCTCCAAGAAATTGCTGTGTGGAGCCGCTTTGCTTGGATTAGCAATAGGGGGCGCGGCGGTCCTGTGGCCGGTTCGCACCTTTCCTGAGACCCCATCGATCAGCCTGCCCATAGACACAGTGGCCGAGTACATTCACGCCGTCATCGAAGCGGATCGAGATTTGTATACCAGGCATGTCGTGGAGCGCATGCAATCAAAGGGGATCGTTGTCGCTTCGGAGAACTGGTTAGAGATGAATACCTTGCCACTACCGGCTCAATTTCTTTTGGATTCCGGACAGCATGTCGCCAAGAAAGGCTTAGGGTTTCAGTACCGATTGATCAGCTTGTGGCCGATCAACAAGCGAAACATCCCAACAAACCCGTTCCAGAGCATTGGGCTTGGTACGATTTTAACTCAACCCAATCGTCCCTACACCGGGGTCACGAAGGTCGGCAACACCCGCTATTTTGAAGCGGTGTATCCCGATTTGGCTGTTACCCAGGCGTGTATCGGATGCCACAATGCCCATCCTGACAGCCCGAAGCGCGACTTCAAGCTGAATGATGTCATGGGTGCGATCGTGATCAGTATTCAGTTGGGGCAGTAGCCGACCGGCGGCACTAAACCTGATCGGGCATCGTGGCTTAAGATAGCGGGGGATTCAGCCCTGAGCCAAGTCCTGACCGGCAGAGTGGCTTCGGCTCAGCCGGTTGTGGGATGAGAAATCCAACAAACTGTGCACCGTGGGATTAGTAGCTAGCAGGCGTAATGAAGGTGCAGAAGAAGAACCGTGAACTAGGCGTGGCCGGTTTTGCGGGCGCGTTCGGCGATCTTCTTGCGCAGGCGGGCTTTTTCGAGACTGATCTGGGCTTCTTTTACTTCGGAGGGCAGGCCGCCCGCTTGGAGCCGGCGTTCGGCTTCTTCCACTTTGGCCGCTGCCCGTTCCACGTCGATGTCCTCGGCCTTCTCTGCAATTTCGGCCATCACGGTCACTTTGGTCGGCGTGACTTCCGCGTAGCCCCAGAGAATCGCCATATGGCTCGTTTGATCGCCCACCCGATAGCGGAGCTCTCCGATCTTCAAGGTCGAGAGAAAATGACAGTGGCCGGGCAAGACGCCGAACTCGCCTTCCGAGCCAGGCGCGATGACCTCATCCACCTGTTGGCTCAACAGCTGCTTCTCCGGTGTTACCACTTCCAAGAGTATTTTCCCCGCCATCTTCCCTTCCCTCTTCTCACCACGGATAGCGCAGTCGGCAGGGGTGATCTCGATTGCGCGCATTGACCGAGCACATTCTGATCGTGCGCGGGCAGCGAGCAGGAGATTACCCCTGCCGAAATGCGCCTATACCTTCACTCCCATCTTCTCCGCTTTCGCAATCACTTCTTCAATCGGCCCGACCATATAGAACGCCTGTTCCGGCAGATGATCATACTTGCCGTCCAGAATCTCTTTGAAGCTGCGGACGGTGTCCTTAAGCTTCACATATTTACCCGGCGCCCCTGTGAAGGCTTCGGCAACATGGAACGGCTGGGAGAGGAACCGCTGAATCTTCCTGGCGCGGGCCACGACCATCTTGTCGTCTTCTGACAATTCGTCCATACCGAGAATCGCGATAATATCTTGAAGATCTTTGTAGCGCTGCAGCACAGACTGCACGCCACGGGCCACTTTGTAATGTTCCTCGCCGATCACCTGCGGGTCGAGAATACGCGAAGTGGAGTCCAACGGATCGACCGCGGGATAAATACCCAGCTCCGCCAATTGCCGTGACAGCACCGTTGTCGCGTCCAAATGCGCGAAAGCGGTGGCCGGCGCCGGATCGGTCAAGTCGTCTGCAGGCACATAGATGGCTTGCACCGAAGTGATCGATCCACGCTTGGTTGAGGTAATCCGTTCCTGCAACGCGCCCATTTCGGTCGAGAGGTTCGGTTGATAGCCGACGGCTGACGGCATACGGCCCAACAACGCAGACACCTCCGAGCCGGCTTGGGTAAACCGGAAGATGTTGTCGACAAAGAGCAGCACGTCCTGATTCTCTTCGTCACGGAAATACTCCGCGACGGTCAGGCCGGTGAGGCCGACGCGAAGACGCGCACCCGGCGGCTCATTCATCTGGCCGTAGACCAACGCGGCCTTGGACTTGGAGAAGTCATCCGGATCGATAACTTTCGACTCCATCATTTCGTGCCAAAGATCGTTGCCTTCACGGGTCCGTTCACCGACGCCGGCAAATACGGAAAACCCGCCGTGGTGCAAGGCGATGTTATTGATGAGTTCCATGATGATGACGGTTTTACCCACACCGGCGCCGCCGAAAAGCCCAACCTTCCCGCCCTTACTATAGGGTTCAAGCAAATCGACGACCTTGATGCCGGTTTCCAGCACCTCGGTTTTGGTCTCCTGATCTTCGAGCTTTGGAGCGGGACGGTGGATCGGATAGGTTTTCTTCGTTTTGATCGGTCCCTTTTCGTCGACCGGTTCGCCCAGCACGTTCATGAGACGACCAAGCGTCTCACGGCCAACAGGCACCGAGATGGCCGCGCCCGTATCCGCCACATCCATCCCGCGTGTCAACCCGTCGGTCGTGGACATCGCGATGCTGCGGATACGGTTTTCACCGAGATGCGACGCTACTTCCAAGGTGATCCGAATGGCGGGAGTCCCCGCCGCCTTGTTCTCTTCCTGCGTGACTTTCAGGGCGTTGAAAATGTTCGGCAGTTGGCCGGGAGGAAACTCGACGTCTACCACCGGTCCGATGACTTGAATGACCTTACCTGTGCTCACTATATGACTCCTTCCTTTTCCATCCTCCCACCTCATGCGAGTGGGTGGCGCCGACTAGGTGCCCGGTCACCCGCAGCGGGGCCCCACACCGGGCGGGGTGCGAGGATGAACGGGTGCCGGTCGGCGACAGGACCCGCTCGAACCTATTTCAACGCTTCCGCGCCTCCGACGATATCCATCAGTTCTTTCGTAATCGCCGCCTGCCGGGTCTTGTTGTAATACAACGTCGTCTTCTTGATGAGCTGGCCGGCGTTGCGTGTCGCGCCATCCATGGCCGCCATACGGGCGCCGTGCTCGGCAGCCGCGGACTCCAGCAAAATCCGGTAGGCCTGCACTTGGAAATGTTTCGGCACCAGCGCGTTCAACAGTTCCGCTTCGCCCGGCTCGTAGAGATAGGCCCCGGCGGACACCGGAGCGGCCTGCGCCGCGCCGAATTCAACGGCCGCATCGACCGGAAAGAGCTTCTCGACGATCACCCGTTGTTGAATGGCGGATTTGAACTCGTTGTACACCACGTAAAGCTCGTCGAAGGTGCCCTTGATGAAGTTGTCGGTCAGGTCACCGCCGATGTCGATGGCATGTTCGAAGCTCAACTTGTCGAACACCCCGGTCCATTCTTGTCGGATCAGCCACGTCCGGCGCCTGAAATAGTCGCGGCCCTTGCGCCCGACGATGCTGAGACCCACCGTCATCCCTTGAGCCTCGCACTGCCGCACAAACTCGGCGCTCTTTCGGACGATGTTGCCGTTGAACCCTCCACAGAGCCCTCGATCGCTGGTGACCACGAGAATCTCGACCTTTTTCACCTCGCGCTTCTGGAGGAGCGGATGGGCGGTGCGGTTGACACGCTGGCTGAGATTGCTCAGCACGCTGCGCATCTTGTGTGCGTAGGGGCGAGCCGCCAGGATGCGATCCTGCGAGCGCTTGAGCTTTGCCGCAGCCACCATCTTCATGGCCTTGGTAATTTTCTGGGTATTTTTGAACGCCGAAATCTTACGGCGCAACGACTGGAGACTTGGCATGGATTCTAGCTTTCGGCTATCAGCTCCCAGCAGTCAGCTCAAGGCTGACGGCTGAACGCTGATGGCTACTTGGCTCCGTATCCCATCTTCTGCTTGAAAGTCGAGATGATCTCTTTCAAACGACCGCCGACCTTGTCGTCGATCTTCCCGATGGTGGTAATCTCCTTCTTCAGTTCCGGATGGTTCTGCTGAATGTAGTGGAGCAGATCGCCCTCGAACTGCTGCACCTTGTCCACCGCCACATCATCCAGGAAACCCTGTGTGCCTGCGTAAATGGAGAGCACCTGGTCGGCCACCGGCATCGGTTTGTACTGCCCCTGCTTCAACAACTCAACCATACGTACACCGCGCGCCAGCTGCATCTGCGTCGCCTTGTCGAGTTCGCTGCCGAACTGGGCGAAGGCGGCCATCTCGCGATACTGGGCCAGGTCCAGCCGAAGCGTACCGGCCACCTGCTTCATCGTCTTGATCTGGGCCGATCCACCGACGCGGGAGACCGACAGACCGACGTTAATTGCGGGCCGGATACCGGAATAGAACAGATCGCTGCCGAGATAAATCTGACCATCGGTGATCGAAATGACGTTGGTCGGGATATAGGCCGACACATCGCCGGCTTGAGTTTCAATGATGGGCAGGGCCGTGAGACTCCCACCGCCCAGTTTATCGCTCAACTTGGCTGCCCGCTCCAGCAACCGAGAATGCAGATAGAACACGTCGCCGGGATAAGCTTCGCGGCCCGGTGGCCTGCGGAGTAACAAGGACAATTCGCGATAGGCAACGGCGTGCTTGGACAAATCGTCATAGACAATCAGCGCGTGCTTCCCGTTATCGCGGAAGTACTCGCCGATCGCGGCGCCGGCGAATGGTGCCAAAAACTGCATCGGAGCCGGGTCGCTGGCGCTGGCCGACACGACCATGCTGTATTCCATTGCATGATTCTCTTCGAGGGTCTTGACGACGCGCGCGACGGTCGATCGTTTCTGTCCGATGGCCACGTAAATGCAGAAAACATTCAGGCCCTTTTGATTGATGATCGTATCCACCGCGATGGCCGTTTTGCCGGTTTGGCGGTCGCCGATGATCAACTCACGCTGGCCACGTCCGATGGGAATCATGGCATCGATGGCCTTGATGCCGGTCTGCAACGGCTCCCGCACCGATTGACGGGTATTCACACCAGGAGCCACCATCTCGATACGCGAAGACTGTGTCGCCTTGATGGCGCCCTTGCCGTCGATTGGCTGACCGATGGCGTTGACCACTCGACCGACTAAGGCTTCTCCAACCGGAATTTCGGCGATTCGGCCGGTCCGCTTGACGGGATCGCCCTCTTTAATGCCGACCGAGTCGCCCATCAAGACCGCGCCGACATTGTCTTCCTCAAGGTTCAACGCGATGCCATAGAGGCCGCCGGGAAATTCGAGCATCTCACCGGCCATGGCGCCATCGAGACCATAGATCTTCGCAATGCCGTCTCCGACCTGGATGACCGAACCGGTCTCCTTAACATCGACTTGCTTGTCGAAGCCTTTGATCTTCTCCTTGATGATCGCACTGATTTCTTCTGCCCTGATCTGCATGACGACTCCTTCACTAATCCCGTTTCAGCAACGATTGTATGGCATTCAAGCGTCCCCGAACGGTGCTGTCAACAACGGTGCTGCCGACATGAATCTGCACGCCGGCGAGGTGGTTCGAATCGGTTTGGAACGTCACATCAACTTCTCGCTTCAGCGTATCGCGCAAGCGCGCTCTGATTCGCTCTTGCTCGGCCTGCGGCAACGCGGCGGCGGACAAGACGGTCACGTGCTGGGTGCCCTTTGACTGATCGACAAGTTGTCCGAATGCGTCCGCGATGTCCGGCAGAAACACGACACGATTCTTTTTTACGAGCTGGCCGAGAAACGCTTTGCCGACCGGCGGGCAGCCGAAACGATCGCCCAACGCGGTGAGCACGGCGATCTTCTCATCCACGCCGAAGGCGGGCGAGACCACCACATGGCGAAGGGATGACGAATCCTTCACGGCCTGCCCCAGACCGTTGAGAGTCTCCCGAGTCACTTCGATATTGGATTGATCGAGAAGCTCGAAGAGTGCCTGTGCGTAACGCCGCGCAACCGCTGTCTTAATCACTGTCGAAATCCACGTGCTCTAGCTTAAAACAAACCCCACCCTCGTGCAGGAATGCACGAAAACGAGCTCGCAAACCTATCATCGGGCGACATAGACTGTCAACATGACCACGGCCCAAGTGGGGCGCGAGATTCGGCAGTTTGAGACGTTCCTGTCTCGGTCTGGGAGTATAATGTCCGCAAGGGAAAAACGATGGAGAAATTCAGCATACGACGATCGTCGGCCTTGCCCGGTATGTTGCTCCTTGGGCTATTCTGCCTGGCGGCGTTCCCCGCCTCAGCCTATCGGGAATATTTCACGCCGGAGCAACGGGCCCGGCTAGAACACATCCAGACGGTGCTGGTAAAAACCATGGCGCTCACGGAGAAAGGTAGCGTGGATGCCGGCGCCATCGCCGACATTACGGTGCGCCGTCTCACTGAAGTCGACTATACGGTTGTGCGGGACCAGGCCACACCCCACGATGTCATCCTGCGTGTAAAATGCGAACAGCGCAAAACCTGGGAAGGCACGACCGCTTCCGGGGGAGATGCTGATCTCCCTGATGCTCCGTCCCGTCTCTGGAAAGGACCCGCCTGCCAGCTGACCTATGCGCTGGGCGGGATGAAGGTAAAATGGCAAAAAGAAGTACGGACGGAGTTTGACGATGCGGTGGCCGCCGCTCGAGCAGCGCAGGCCCTGGACCCAGGCGCCTATGCACTCGCCAAGTTGAAAGAGGCGCTTGAAACCGATGAATTTCCGCTGCTCCTCGCAGCCGAATGGGGCCATGCAGAGCGCTTGCTCAAGCTGCTGGACTCTAGCGAGACGAGCCAAGCCAGAAAACTGAAAATCATCTCGCTGTTGGGAGAGATGCAAGCCGATGAAGCACTCCCCACACTCAAGGCAGCGTTGAAGAATCGGGACCTGGCCAAACAGGCGCTCGTGGCCATGGGCAATCTGGGCAAAGAGGGCATTCCGCTGCTCGTTGACCTGATGCAATCGGCTCCTCAGCTGGAGCTGCAGGCGGCGGCAGCTAAAGGCCTTGGCCAGATCGGAGGCACTCTCGGCGACGCCTCCGTCGTGCCGCCGTTGCTGGGGAAACTGCAAGATCCTAAGACCGAGTGGACCGTGCTGACCGAAGTCGCCTGGGCCCTGGGCAAGATCCCGGACAAGCGGTCGATCCAACCGCTCTACGACCTCGATAAGAAATTGCAAGCCCTCCGCGATCCGGACAATATGGTGTTGAAGAAGCTGAAAGAAGCCGTCTTCTGGTCGATCAAACAGTGCGATACGTGGGATCAGTTCAGCTAGGCTCGCCTGCTCCGATTCCTCCAATAATGAGCTGCCACCTTCATCCGATTGCCGCACAGCTGCATGCTGCACCAGTTTCGTGTGTGATTTTTGGTCGTATCGTAATAGTAAAGGATGCAGGCAGGATTTCCGCACTTTTTGATCAGCGTATAGTCTGTCTGACAAAGCAAGTTGCTTGCGGATTCCGCAATTAGTGCCAGGATATTTTGCGCAGGAGATGCCACAGAGTGGAAGCGTTGTTCAAACCTTCCTTTCAGCCGAACCAGCTGCGGATAGCAGGGCCGCTGGGACAAGAATTGGTTGATGATCTGGAGGCTTGTGTCAGAGATGGGATTTCGGGCTGCGATTCGCTCGGCGAGGTCTCGCATTGTGGCACGGAGGTTTTTCGCCTGCTCCAGTAATGAAGTCGCCTCTTTCTGGCTTAACCCTGCCCTCGTGATGTTGACATGAGATGTGGTCATAAGATTAGCCTGGATGAGCCATGAGACCAGATCGTCAAAGCTTTCGAGGGTATCGATCGGTTCTCCTTTCACGATCATCTGCGTGTTGACGAAGTCCAGGCACGGATGATTCCCCACAAACAGAAATTGTGCTCTTCCTTTTCCCATCAATTTCCCTCTCCATCGTGACTTGTAACCGATAAAATCCCAGTTGACAAGTTAGCTTCACCGATGTATAACCATCAATATGCTGTTTAGACGGTTACATTTCCTTCCTTCGTCTCTATGGCGGAGGATAACCCACCTTAAAGGAGGATCCATGAAAACTGCGATCATTGTGATGTCCGACCCGAAGAATGGCTCGGAGGAGGCGTTAGGGCGGGTCTTTAATGCACTAGCCCTGGCATCAGAGTGTAAACAGAAGGGTGATGAAGTCGCCGTTGTCTTCAATGGAACAGGCACCCGTTGGCCGGCGGAACTCTCTAGGCTCTCACATCCAGCCAACGGACTCTACAATTCGGTGCGCGATGTCGTGCAAGGCGCCTCCTGCGGCTGCGCGGACGTCTTTGGAGCGAAAGAAAGCGTCGAATCGTGCGGTGTTCCACTCAAGAAGGACCATGCGCTGACTGGCACATCGGGACTCTTGAGCCTGCGCCGGTATGTGAGTGAGGGATGGAACACGGTGGTGTTCTGACACACGAGCGGATGGGAGTTCGGCCTGCGACGGGCAACCGTTGTCAGGCCGATCCGAGGGAGGACAATCTGATGGCAATGAAATACCTCGAGACGATGATGTCGGAGTCGGTGCGTCGCGCGCAGCGACAATACTATGGGCATGCCGCGGACATTATGGATGCTCCTGTGCGCGATCCCCTCGGCGAAGCGGAGGCCGAATTTATTGCCGCCAGAGAGAGCTTCTATCTTGGAACCGTGAGCGAAACCGGATGGCCCTATGTCCAACATCGCGGAGGCCCCAAGGGATTTCTTCGCCTGCTCAATCCCTCTACTTTGGTCTTTGCGGACTATCAGGGTAACCGGCAACTCTTGAGCACCGGCAATCTGTCCGTGAACGATCGAGTGTCCCTGTTTCTGATGGACTACCCGAACCGAACCAGACTGAAGATCCTCGGGCATGCCAAAATCGAGGACGCAAGGTTGCACCCGGATCTTTCCACAGAGCTCTCAAACCCCAGCATGAGAGCGCGAGTAGAGCGACTGGTCTTCGTCGATGTCGTCTCATTCGACTGGAACTGCCCAAAGTACATCACGCCTCGCTATTCACTAGAGGAGGTCGGGGACCTTGCAGGCTCGCTGCAGGCACGCATTGCTGAACTGGAGTCGGAGCTACGTGCGGCAAGAGCGGGATCGGGGACCCCATCCGCCTGACACGAATACATCGTTCTCAATTAAAGGATCGCAAGTATTTCTGGCCCATCGGCCCGCGGCCAGACGATCGTCCTCGTCTGTCAGAACTCGGTCTCTAGCATTCGGTTTAATCTGGGCGGGCATCCGTCAAGAGACAGGGGCTCTCCCCGGAGGGGAGAGCCCCATTGTTACTACAGGCACAGGCAGAAATGACAATCCGCCTCTGTGCTACTTGACAATGACCTCGACACGTCGATTTTTAGCCCGCCCTTCCGCCGTCTTGTTGCTGGCGACCGGATTGCTGTCCCCATGGCCGGCGGCCGTCAGATTGCTGCTGACGCCGCCGTCCCGCAGCGCTTGCGCGGCACTGTTGGCCCGGGCATCCGAGAGCTCCTTGTTCGTCGGGTACTTCTTCTTGAGTACGCTCTTGATCGCCACATTATCGGTATACCCGGCGACATGAACCTCCTTTTCCGGGAAGTCCTTCAGCACATTCCCGACACGCTTCAAGGCATCGGTGCCGCCCGCCTTCAGCTGATCCTGCCCCGAATCGAACAACAGGCTCGACGCCAGATTGATCGTGAGTGCATCGCCCGCGTGGCTGACTGAGACCGTCCCTCTGGCGATTTCCGGACGCAACGCCTTCAAGAGGTCTTTCTCGGCCTTGGCGAGATCCCCCTTGCTCTGACTCAATTGCGCTTCAAGCTCTGCAATCCGCTGCTTGGCGGCGGCCAGCTCTGCGGCAAGTTTATCCTTATCTCCCTGCGCCCGACTGAGGTCGCCTTGCGCCGAAGACAGTTGGCTCGCCAGCCGTGCGCTATCTCCCGCACCGGAACGGAGTGCGGCAAGCTCCCGGTCGCGGTCTGCAAGCTGCCGCTCCAAGTCGCTCACGCGGCTGCTCAAGGTTCCATTTTGCTTCCGAGCCGCTTCCAGTTCATCAGCCAGCCGTTGGCGATCTCGCTCCAGCGCTGCAAGCCTGGCAGCCATTTCTTGGGATGCGTCAGAAGCGACCGCCTTGGTCGTGGATGGGCACCCGCTCCCTTGATGATAGCCGTACCATTTCTTGTCAATGCAGACCTCTGGCTGCGTGATATAGGAACCGGGCTGTACGAGGGTTGACGAACACCCCATCATGGCGGCCAATCCTGTTATGACAAGGGTGGTCTTGAGCATTTGCATAATGACCTTTCTCTCATAGAGTTAGTCGCGGCGCATATACGGCGCAACAACCAGATTGTGATACCGAGTCTTAGTGACGGTTCTTGAGCAGATCGCGGATCTCCATCAACAATTTCTCTTCATTGGTCGGCTCCGGTGGAGCCGGCGGGGCTGAGGGTGGCGCCTCCTGCTTAAACCGGTTGACTTGCTTGACCAACATGAAGATGACGAACGCGATGATCAGAAAGTCGAAGACGCTTTGCAAAAAGACTCCGTAATTGAGCGTCGGAGCTCCCGCGGCCTTCGCCGCGGCCAATGACGGTGGTCCCGTGCGAGACAAATCGATAAACAGACTCGAGAAGTCCACCTTGCCCATTAACAGCCCGAGAGGCGGCATGAGGACATCGCTGACCAGCGACGACACGATCTTCCCGAACGCCCCGCCGATAATGACACCGATCGCCATATCCAGGACATTGCCTCGCATGGCGAAATCCTTGAACTCTTTCAGCATCATGTTCCTCCTCTAAGAACGCGGTTCAGTGCGGTGGGTACTTGCGACCTATCAGTTGCCCGTTGTATCGGAACTGGAACCCTAGGTAAAGCAGAAACTAGTCTGAAATGCTGCCTCATCATCGCACACATTTCCTCAGAGGCCAGGCAGGATGGAGCAAGGTCGATGCCCGCCTTCCATGATGCGAGCGTCTCTATTGTTTTCAGTCTGTTACTAAAGAGTGGTCGTGCGAGGACTCTATGGAAGGAGAAACATCTGTGGCATTCTCGCGTGTCGCGTGACTACTACGCCTCAGATCGGCATTGAATTGGACAGAGTGACGGAACCGGGAGACAATCAGGAGGGTTCTTCAAGCAAGCGGCGTAACTGCACGGCCAGATCGTCCGGCCGAAACGGCTTCTGGATGAATTGCGTGCCTGGCGCGTTCAAAAAGCCTGCGTGGCCCCACTCTGTAAAACCCGACATGAACAACACTTTGAGACTTGGCCACTGGACACGCAGCCGTTCGGCAACCACCGGTCCCGTCATGACCGGCATGATGACGTCCGTCACCAACGCGTCCACCGGCTTGGGCATGGCGGCGGCTAGCCGGAGTGCTTCTTCTCCGTTGGCGGCTTGGGATACCTGGTATCCGTATCCTTCAAGCGCCTTGCCGACGAGCTTCCGGACCGACTCCTGGTCTTCGACCAACAACAACCGCTCGGTTCCCCGCGTTTGGCGAGGAGATACGGTAAGTACCGGGGCCGCCTCTTGTCCGACGAACCGGGGAAAGTAGACGTCGAACGTCGTCCCTTTGCCCGGCTCACTCTCGACGAAGATGAACCCTTGGCTCTGTTTGATGATCCCGTACACCGTGGCAAGGCCAAGCCCCGTACCTTTGCCTTCCTCCTTGGTCGTAAAGAACGGCTCAAAGATACGGGAACGGACCTTTTCATCCATGCCATGGCCCGTGTCGCGGATAGTGAGATGGACATATTCTCCGGGAATGAACACCGGATGGGGGACGGGCGTTCCCGGATGCAAGATGAAGTTTGACGTCACAATCGTCAATCTCCCCCCCTCCGGCATCGCGTCTCTCGCATTCACGGCCAGATTCATCACCACCTGATCGATTTGCCCGCGATCGACATGAACCGGCCAAAGATGCGGTTCGCATTTGACGTCCAATTCAATGTCTTCGCCCATCAGTCGTTTCAACATCGAAGCGATCGCTTTCAGCGATTCATTCAGATCGACGCGCTGGGGTTTCAACATCTGCTGGCGGCTGAAAGCGAGGAGTTGCCGTGTCAGGGTCGCAGCCCGTTCCCCTGCCTTCCCTATTTCATCGATGAGCACTCGCATCGGATCTTCGGGACGGACTTGCTCCATGAGTATCGCGCTGCAGCCTGTGATCACCGTTAACAGATTGTTAAAATCATGCGCCACGCCGCCGGCCAGTCGCCCAATCGCCTCCATTTTCTGGGCCTGCTGAAATTGCAGCTGGAGCTGCTTTTGCTGATCATTCGCACGTTGGAGTTCTCCGGTCCGTTCATCGACTCGCCGACTCAGCTCGCTCAGTTGTTGATCCACCTGGTGTGCCAGGTTCCATTTCCGGGACAGGGCGATGGCCAACTGAAGGACTTCGATGCTGTTGAAGGGTTTCTGGAGGATCAGCAGCTTGTCGTTGCGGCCGATTCGGTCTCTGATTTCAACCCAGGGCTGGTCCGCAAAGGCTGTGCAAATCACCACCTCCAGCTGCGGGTCCTCTTTCCAGAGATGTTCGACGGTTTCCAGCCCATCCCATCCAGGCGGCATCCGCATATCAACAAATGCCACCGCGTATGGCCGGCCTGCTTTCAGCGCTGACTGCACCATGGCAATCGCCTGCTGCCCTTGGTCGGCATAGTCCAGTTCGAACTGTTCCTGTTCCCTTGCGGGCTGTGGGCCGCCGAACAACGCGGCCCGCGCCTGATCATAGTGCTTCTCCTCGATGTTCGTCTCAAGGATCTTACGAAAATCCTCGTGGATCGCCCGATTGTCATCGATCACCAGAATCCGGCGATTTTGTTTTTCTTCACTCATGGTCGTCACCGCCGCTCACACACCGACAGGGATGAGCCAGGCTGACTGCCTCGCCACGCTATCCTATCAAAACACGGGGGTAATGCTATTGAAACGTACTTATCGTGCGGCGGATAGGAACGAAGGGGGGAACTCAATCTGCGCAGCGCGCAGCCGCTCGAGTATCGCTTTATTCAGTTCGCCTTGTGTATTGGCATAGTGTGCGACCGCCGTCCAGGGTTCGACGGCGATGGTAATAGCCGGATGTCCGAGGTTGCTGACTCCGATGGAAGGGGCTGGATCTTTCAGCACTTCCGGATGCGCGGCAACGACGTCGCGCACAATTTCCAGCGCCTGATCCAAATCTGTCCGATACGCGACATCGACGGTGAGATGGATTTGGCGAATCGTGCCGAAATTGTGCAGAATTTCCCCGACGATCTTGCGATTCGGGATAATCACGCGCGAGCGGTCCGGATGCATCAGCGTCGTCGTGAAGATATCGATCACCATGACATCCCCGCGAACACCGAGCAGCGAAATATGTTCACCGACCTTGTAGGGTTTGCTGAAGATAATCGAAAGGCCGGCCATGACATTGCTCAAGACTCCCTGCAAGGCCAGGCCGATACCCACGCCGGCAACTCCGACACCGGCGATCAGCGGGGCTATGGGGACACCGAGTGTTTGGAGCGCGATCATCGCGGTGAAGAGCAGCACCACAATTTTGACGATGCGAACCAGGAGCAGACGAACCGGTGGGTCGAGACTCTGCTTTTCAAGCGCCTGTTGGGCAAAATTCCCGGCCCAGCCTGATGCCATACTGCCGGCAATGAGGATGCCCAGCGCGACGGCAGCTTGCAACCCGTATTGCAAGGCATACTGAGTGAGCATGTCCATGACATTCATTGGAGCCACCTTGTCCTAACGGCCGAAGAACCCTTTCAGCATCTCTTGGCCCTCTTTCTTGAGGTCCTGGGGCTTCGTTGTGCCCTTGAGCAGCCCACCGATCGCCTCTTCTGCTTTCTTTTTCACCTGTTCCTGCACGGCCCCGGTCACGCCTTTCATGTCGAGCCCATAGGCCGGCTGTTGGACGGTGCCGCCGATCGTCAGCGGCAGACTCAAGCGGCCCTCCTTCAAGGCAAGTTTGGCGACCGGCGACAACCCGGAGATCTTTTGGCTCAAGGCGTGCGAAAGGTTCATGTTGACAGTCAGATGCAGTCGTTGATCGAACCCGATCGTACCGCCACCGGTGGCCTGGAAATCGTGGCTGTCCATCAAGAGCCGCTGCACGGTGACGATTCCCTGTTTGATCGCAAGATCCGTCTCGATTGTCGAAAACACCGTGGCCTTGGGATCGCCCAGGGAGAGGCCGGCCACTTTCAGGATGGCAAGCGCTTCCTGGAGCAGATTGACCCCCTCAACCTTCCCGTCTTTCACTCCGACGTGGCCCGTGCCTTCGAGCGCCCTGGTGAGGTCCGGCATGGCGAAGCCTCGGCCTTGGAGCGATAGATCGGCGCCCGCCGTTCCGCTGACGGAGAGGTTCGTCGTCGCAACGGCATCAAGAGCAGGACCGAGTTGCACCCCTTGCACAGTCAGTGAACTGGTGAACGGTGGCGCCTCAGACCCGGTCACGAGCTTAGCCTGGCCCTTCACCTGCCCATCGAACAATTGCAATGCCAGATTGTTCAGCTTGGCTTCCTGTCCTTTCACCTCCGCCGCAATCTGGACATTCTTGATCTCAACCGGTTTGGCCAACGGCAGCGTCATAGGCAGATTGGCGGTGTTGATGGCAGATGAGCCGATGTTTACTGTGGCGTTCTGGCCCGAAGCCTTTCCTGTAATGGTGAATTCGGTCTTGCCTAAGGCGAGCTGGAAATTCATCGCATCGATGTCGGTCGTTTCCTTCAACGGGCCGAAGGTGCCGTCGAGCCGCACCGGCAGATTGAGCGGTTGGACGACCGTATCGAGATGCAGACTGGGGGTTTGGCCGAGGCGAACCGATTGGAGGCGCAGATCAACATCCTGCAAGACATATTCGGTGGGTTTCGCCGCCGAGAGATCGCGATACGTCATTTTCCCGCCCGCGATTGAGACTTGATCGACCGCTAACAGCGCCAGGATTTTCAGCGGTCCCTCGGTCGAAGGAATCGGCGCGCGCGAAGGCGTCTCGGGCATGGCCACCCCTTTACGTCCGATGGTCGACGCATTCAAAACCCCGTGCTTGTTCTTGATAACCGTGATGACGGGCTCGCGAAGAGTGACTTCCTCCACTTCGACCTTGCCGCTCAGCAACGGCATGAGTTTCACGCCCACGTCCAGGGAAGAGAGAGAGGCGAACGGGCCCGATCCGAAGGCGGGATCGTCGAACACGGCGAACCCCGCCACGCGCGCGCCTATCCGCGGCCAGATCGTCAGACGGATGTCTTGCAGCTGCACCTTGCGGTTCAGCGCCTCTTCGATGAGCGGTTTATATTGATCTTGGTACGTATTGAGATCAACGAGAAAGGGAAGGGCGAAGATGAGGCCGACGAGCACGACGATCAGGACAAGCCCGCCTATCGCGACTTTCATCTCGATTGCCTCCGATTGAGAGTCAGTATATAAACGGAATCCTGATGAGTCAACGAGCCGCGGCAGGTCACAACCGTGAGCCCTCCACAACTTCGACGTTGTGCGAGTGAACATGTACCGGATGCTTTCATCCTTGTGACGAGGTCGGGCTGGCAAACAGTTGAGAGATTCAGGTGCTTCGCCCGCAGCATCACAGATGCTTCGGCCACAAGGAGCTCAGCTCCGGATGCTTCTCGCGATAGTCAGCATGACTGGCACGGATGACGTTCAGCGCTTCCTCGCGTCCGTACACCCCGGTGATTTCCACCTTATTATGCTGAGTTGTTCCCGGCGCACTTTTATAGGTGAGGAAATAATGCCGGAGACGATCCATGAGCGCCTTCGGACATTGCGCAATGTCGGTACAATCCCCGTAGACGGCATCGTCCCGCATCACGGCAATGATCTTGTCGTCGGCCTCGCCGCCGTCGGCGAGACTCAACCCGCCGATCGGGAGCGCCGTCAGCAAGATGTCGCTATGGGGAATGCTCTTCTCCGATAACACGCAGATGTCGAGCGGATCGCCGTCCCCCACCATACCCTTGCGGCGGGCCCGCTTGGCGAAGATGCCGGCCACCCGCTCTCCGGAGTACGTCTGGGGAATGAGGCCATAATAGACCGGACAGAAATTTGAAAACCGCTGAGGCCGGTCCACCTTGAGAAAACCGCTGCTCTTGTCCACTTCATATTTGACCGTATCGGTGGGGACAATTTCGATGTAGGCCGTCACGACATCGGGCGCTTCCTCTCCGATGGACACGCCGTGCCACGGGTGCGCCTTGAACATCAGTCCGAGCAGCCGTTGAAAAGGGTCGCCTCCTCCGCGTCTCTGACGCGTCTGTTCTTCGTCCCCGCTCTGTCTGGTCTTTTCCTTCATCGCTCCTCCGCCTATTGGCGCGACTGTCGACGCGCATGTCGCTGGGCTTCGATTGACCCCCAGTATCTTCCAAGAACTTGATCTTGGCAACGACGATCAGCGATCGAGGCGTGGATGGGCCAGGCGGACCGCCCCACCTCGTGTCAGCGGCAGTTGAAGTGACAATACTCAATTGGACTGGGAGGCGCGCCGAGGGCCATCTTGATCGCGTCACTGTCGTAGCCGATCGCTTCCAGATCTTTTTGCGCCGCGTTGAGCTCTTCTTCGGTCAGATAGGCTACGGTGTCAGGAACACCGTTGTGTTTCAACGATCGCAAGAGCGCGCCCAAGGTTTCCCGCTCAGCCGGCGGCATGTTCGCGGACAAGGGAAACTCAAACCGACGGCGGTAGGGGCTTTCATACGTCTCGTTCAGCGCCTTGATGGTTTTCAGGACAAGCCGGTCCTGCTCCCAGGGCTCAAGCGTCGGCCCTGCGGAAGGATGGGTCGCCAGCAGATCCATAAGCGTGAGGACGTTGGTGTTCAATGATCGGCCGACGAATTCGCGCTGCGGCTCCAGTGCCGTGCGCATGATCCCCAGATGCTTGGCCACGGCCTCAATGAGCGCGAAGTTGATCATGAAGCTATATTGCCCCCCGAACTGGCCATAACAGGGCTTCTCCGGATCGTTCAAGACCTGCCTGTCCGCGGTCCCGGCATCAAAAGCACTGAGCCCGACCGCATCGGGCCCCAGGAGGCGCTGAGCCTCTTTCAACACCGCAAACGCACCCAGATTGACAGGCAGCAACACATGTTCGTCGATCGTCTTGAGAAACTCCGTGATGATTTTCCGGAAGGGCACGTCTTTCCATTCGACCTTCCGATATTCCTTTTCCCACACAAGATCGTCCAAGAACGGCGGAACCGTCTTCAGCACGTCGAAGTCCCGGGCCTCGAATGCGCGCACGAAGGCGGACCAATCCTGAATCTTGGCATGCAGCGCTTCGCTCAAGTTGGGCCGGATATATTCTTCTTCGATGTCGCCGGCATTCTTCGCCATCAGCTTGGTGGGAAGGTCATTCCAGAGCTCGTTGCACAGAATGCGGTCGACGGACCCGTCGGCCATTCCCGCGAGGTGCTCGATCGAGCTGCACTGAATGACCAGGCGATCCCGATGCGCCGCCAGATCAGGATATGCCAGGGCCCCGTCCAACACCGGCTGTTCCCAATCGACCATGACATAGCGTACCCGCGGATAGACCAGCTCGTGTGTATCGAGAACTTTGAGATGGCTGAGGAAGCAGGCGGCCAGATTGCCGTTGCCTGGCCCCAGCTCCAGAACCGTGAGGCGAGACTCGCTGGACGAGCGAGACTGGCGCGACAAATCCGATGGGCCCGACGAAGTCGTCTCGCCTTTCCCGCTTTTCGCGCCCTTCTCGCGCTTCATGACTCGCTCGTAATAGTCAGCCGCCAACGCATGGGCGAGCCGATAATCGGCTGAGGCAAAGGTTTGATAGTACGAGCGCAGCCGGTCCCCGCGCAGCCCATAGAAGAGCCGGTTGAGATGGGTTTGCCATTGATCGATCGGCTTGAAGTCCCCGATCAGCTGGGGAAGCGCATCGGCATCTTGCAACATCAGTGACTCTCGTTCGTGATGGATGGCTGTGAAGAACCGCGAAATCCTAGCAAATGGGTGAAACCTGCCGCAACGGGATATAGGAGCGATCAGCTGTCAGCCATCAGCTCGCAATGCTGTCTCAGTACCGCTGTTCCTTGACAGTGTCTGTCGGACCGTTGTACCACACGCCCATGGGACAAAGAACGAGACAATATCGGGTCATGGCCGCTTTCACGGCATGGGCGACGATGCTCTCACTACATCCGGCAGGCTGGGCCGAGAACCCGCCTCTGACCAAGAACCTGCCGGTCACGGAATTTCAAAACCGCGCCCAGGACACCAAGCCGTACGATTTCGATGCACCGCCGGAAGGGTTCTTCCGTTCGATTGTCACGGCGGAGGACTTTGAAGAAGAGATCGGCCCGCTTCGCACCCACCTGATCGTCCCGGTCAGACCGACCGACCGGTTCGCCGTCAACATCCCAGCGGTGTTCATCGTCTTTGCGCTCCATCAGCACTATCAGGGGTTTAAAATCTTCGGCCGTTGCTTTCCTGAGTCCGTGGCCGGCCTGGCGCCGGACAGGGTGGTGACCGAGGACGTCATGCAGGTGGCCTTGGAGGATGAAAGCGGCTATCTCAAATTGTCACCTCCTTCCGGGGGCTGGCGTCCGGGCCGCTACAAAGTGGAGATCCACGCCGGCGAGCAAGTCAACGAGATGAGCTTGATGGGCGCGATGCGGTTCACCATCGGGGCGGCGAAGCCGTGATACGGACGGCGCGTGCATCCCCCGTCTTGTTTGACGCTCCTTCGACCATCCGTTAGAATGCGCGCGTAATTACGCCTTGTGCAGATTTCTGCTGGAGTATTTGTTTGTCATGACGCCGTCCACCCCCTGGGCTTCCGTCATCATCCCCATCAAGGATGAGCG
>DCZO01000015.1:130350-180308 GCA_002331335.1 Nitrospira sp. UBA2082
TTCGAGATCATCCTGGTGGACGACGGCAGCAGCGACGGCAGCAGCGAGGAACTCGACCGCCTGGCGACGCTCCACCCGCAGGTGAAGGTGTTTCACTTCGACCGGAATTACGGCAAGACTTGCGCCTTGGACGCGGGATTCCGCCGTTCGTCGGGCGAGATCATTATCCAGATCGACGGCGATCTCCAGCAGGACAGTGAAGACATTCTGAAGCTCCTCCCCCTCACGGCCACCCACGATCTCGTGTGCGGGTGGAGACAGCAGCGGCAGGACGGCATCGTAAAGATGATCTCCTCCCGGATTGCAAACCGCGTGCGAAACTTTTTCACTCATGACGGTGTCCATGATACGGGATGCCCTCTGAAAGTATTCCGGCGGCCCGTGCTGGAGCGTATCCGCCTGTACGAAGGTATGCACCGGTTTTTCCCCGCGCTCGCCCTGATGCATGGGTTCACCGTCACCGAAGTACCGGTCCGGCACTATCCGCGCATTCACGGCCTCTCGAAGTACGGCATGGGCAACCGGCTGTTCAAGTCGCTCTACGATCTGATCGCCGTGCGCTGGATGATGGATCGGGTGTTGCGCTACAAAGTTAGAGAATCGGCGTGACACAGCGTGGCTCGTCTCCAATGGAACCGGACACCTCGATCCGCTATGTCTATCCAAGCGTCGATCCCCGCTCATCACTGATCGCCCTCCACGCCTCATGCTGACGACGGAAACCATCTGGCTCGGTATCGGCTTCTTCGGCCAGGCTCTCTTTTTCGGTCGCTGGCTGGTCCAATGGATCGCCTCCGAGAAAAGAGCCGAAAGCCAGGTTCCCGTCTCGTTTTGGTATATGAGCCTGATCGGTGGGCTCATCACACTGGCCTATGCGATCTACCGCATGGACCCGGTCTTCATCGCGGGACAAAGTGTCGGCTCCGTCGTTTATATTCGCAACCTGATGCTGATCCGCCGCGCAAACCAAGCCGACAGCCCAGCCGGACCTCCGGCCCAACAGTCATGATGGTTCGACCGTTCAACTGTCCGCTCATGCATTTATTGCACACGCCGTAGGATCATCCTGTGCTTGCTGACCGACAGCCCAACCAGTTTGCGACAGTGACGGTGCTCCTGGCCCTGTCGGGCTTGCTCTTGTTTTTCGGCCTCGGCGACATGGGGCTCACCGACCGCGATGAAGGGCGGAACGCGGAAGCCGGCCGCGAGATGTTCGTCTCCGGCGATCTCATCACGCCCACCTTCAACGGCGAACTGCGCGTCGCCAAACCGGTCTTCGTCTATTGGTTGATGACCCTGTCCTATCACGCCTTCGGAGTCAACGAATTCGCAGCCCGCGCCCCCTCCGCCCTGTTCGGTGTGGCATTGATCCTCATGCACTATCTGTTTCTCACCCGGCTGCGGGGCTCCACCGTCGGGCTATTCGGCGCGCTCATGCTGCTGTTGAATATCGAGATGCTCGCGCTGGGGCGCATGGCCATCACCGACAGCGTGCTGATCTTCTTCACCACCCTGTCGCTCTATGGATTCTGGCTGGGCCTGCATGAGCCTGGAGCAGGGCGGCATTGGATATGGGGGTTCTACGTCGGCATGGCCCTGGCGACTTTGACCAAAGGGCCGGTTGGGTTCCTGATTCCTCCACTTGCCGCCGGGCTGTATTTGACGGCAACGCGTCGCTGGAGGATCTTCTGGCAACGCGGCTTCCCCATAGCCGGAATGCTGGTGTTTCTTGTACTTGCCGGCCCCTGGTACGCCGCCATGTTCCTCATCCACGGCGACGCCTACGGATCGCAAGCCAAAGTCCATACCGTGGGGCGATTCCTCGCTCCGATGGAAGGCCATGGAGTCGGCTTCTGGTTTTATGTTCCGGTGCTGCTCCTCGGCTTCTTTCCCTGGAGCCTGTTGTTGCCTGCCTCGTTCTATCGGGCCTATCAGAGTTGGAGGGACTGGAGGCGCGGGGCGCAAACCGATGCTGTGTCACCAACCTCTCATGATACGGAACAGTCCGGGAATGAGCTGGAATGGTTTGCGGCCCTCTGGCTGGTCGGCACCTTCGTATTTTTTACCCTGTCATCCACCCGCTTGCCCCACTACATCGGCCCGCTCTTCCCGGCGGCTTCGTTGCTGGCGGCGCTCTATTGGTCGCGAGCGGTGCAAGACCCCTCCACCCCGTGGATACGAGGCTCGATTCATGCCATGACCGGCGTGGGCTATCTCCTGGCCATCGGATTCGCCTACCTGCCGTCACTCTACGGGACATTCGCCGGCAAACTGGTGAAGGAATTTCCTGTAGCTGTTCAATTCGACTTGGGAATCGGTCCTTATGTCGCGGCCGGGGTCGTCCTGATCGGGATGGGGCTGGTCAGTTATTTCGGACTGAATGAGGAACGGCGGGGAATCGCCTTCGGCATCGCGGGAGCCGCCGTGACCACGGTGTTTCTGCTGGCCCTTCTCACCGTCATTCCCGGCCTCAACCGCTATGCCATTGCTCCTCCGCAGGAATTGGCCTATGCGGCGGGATTGAATCTCGATCCAAGCGACCAATTCATCGCGTATGGCACCACGAGGCCTTCCATCGCCTTCTATTCCAGACGGAAGGTATTGTTCGTTCCCCGTGGTGAAGTCGACCGGCTGCGGGCGGCCCTGAGCCATCCCGGCCGAACCATGATTCTCTTGCCCGAAGCGATGCGGGATACCTTGCCGCCGGAAACAGCGACGTTTCAGCCAGTCCTCGCACGGTACGGCTATATTCTCCTCGCGAGCCAGCCGATCGTGTCAATCCCTGAACGCGCGACGGCTCCGTCCCAAGCCTCTCCACCGAAACCATTCGGCCACTAGCACCGACCGTCTCCCAGATCTCGCGTCTCGCGGAACAAGTCCCGCGCGTCAGAGGACACGCTTTCCGAACGACGCAGGTTACCGGAACGGCAGGACTCCCCGACCGGCATACATCATGAACAAGGTCAGGACGACGCCGCTCACTAAGACACCTTCGCGTGCCATCCGCCATGATCTAAGATCACGGGTCTGCTCGCCCAGCGAACCGGCCTGGTGAAGCCAGTAGGCCAAACAGGCCAATCCGGCTGCCGCGACGACATACAGCGACGTGGTCATGGACGCCATGCCGTACCACAGCAACATCGACGACATCGTGGCATGCCGACTCGACCCTGATCGTTCGGAGCCGGTCCACTGGGTTCTCCGCAGCCACAACCCGGACGCGATAGCGGCCAGGCCGAGTGCGCTCAACAGCATGCCGACGATGCCTTCCTCAGGACCGCGTGCCAAAGACCAGAGGAGAGCCAACAGCACGACGGCTCCAACAGCCGATTGTCCGATCCCATCGCGAAGGGAGGTGCGCCACTCCTTCAATGGCGCCGCGGCAATCGCACCACTGAGCACGCCCACAATAGCGCCGCCCACGACGTCGGTTGGAAAATGGGATCCGCGAAGGACACGGCTGAGCATCACGAAGGCTGCAACTCCGAGACACAGTGGACCGAAAACGGGGAATCGTTTCGCCAGGACCGTTGCGACGGCGAAACTGGCCGCGGAATGCCCGGAAGGAAATGAGTCGAACCCTGACACCCACGAGGGAGCGACATCCCAGTCACCGGAATGGGCGAACTTGGGTCGAGGCCTGCCGATCAGATGTTTGAGCCCATTGACCAGCAATGCTGCAAGGCCATGCGCCAGCAGGGTCTGAATCCCCGCATGTCGGACAGCCGCGCTTGAAAACAGCCACCCGGCTCCCACCAGCACCAGGCTGAAGACGACAAGATGCGTGCCTTCGCCGATCCAATCTCCCATATCGCTGGTGAAGGCCATCCAGGGAATCGTGAGTTGATTCCAGGGAAGATGGATTGTGACCGAGCGCACATACCGGACAATCGGGAGATCGAACTGGGAGAATCCGAGAAAGGTGATCACCAGCGAGAGGCAGGAACAGGCTAGGAACGCGATTCCCATCCAGTGATGGGTGATGGGTAATGGGTGATCCGTCGTCGAACTACGGGAAAGGCCTTGATCTGCTTCTTCACGCATCACTCATGACTCGTCACGGATCACTCCCCTAGGGAACCCAATCGGCCAGAAAGACGTTGAACTCACCCGGCTCCTTCGCATTGCGGTCCGAAACCCAGACCAGGCGTTTCCCGTCCGGAGAAAACATCGGGAAGCTGTTGAATCGCCCTTCCAGAGTCAGCCGTTCCAACCCCGTTCCGTCGTCATTCACCAGATAGAGATGGAAGCTCGGCCGCCCGCCTTCTCCCCTGGTCTCGACATTGGATGAGAAGATGATCCGCTTGCCGTCGGGATGAAAAAATGGGGAAAAATTCGAGGCATTGTTCGACGTCACCTGTTGCTTACCGGACCCATCGGCATTCATGACGAAGATTTCGAGCTGGCCGGGCTCGACCAGCCGTTGCGCCAACAGCTCTTGATAGCGGGCGATTTCCGTGGGGTCGGTCGGATGGGCCGCACGATACACGATTCGCCGGCTGTCCGGCGAGAAAAACGCGCCGCCGTCATATCCCACGTCGTCGGTGAGCCGACGGATCCCCGTCCCGTCGAGATTCATCGCGTAGAGATCGAGGTCTCCGTCCCTCACAGACGTCCACACGATGGTTTTCCCGTCCGGCGAAATGGTCGCTTCCGCGTCATAACCGGGTGTCGTCGTCAATCGCTGAACATTCCTCCCGTCGAGGTCCACGGCATAGATATCGTAATCATCGAGCGCCCATCGGTAGGCGCCGTCTCGTTTGGGCTTAGGAGGACAATTGGGCCCGGCCGCATGCGTCGAGGAGTAGAGGATGCGGCGATCGCCGGGATAGAAGTAGCCACAGGTGGTGGCGCCCTCGCCGGTGCTGACCGGTTGCACCTGTTTGCCGTCCACGTCCATCACATACATTTGATAACAGCCCAGCCCAGCCTCGGCCGGTTTGCGCGTGGAGGCGGGCGTGTCTTTTGCCCACTTATTGGTCGATTGGAAAATCAGCTTGGTACCGTCGAAGGAGAAATAGGCCTCGGCATTTTGGCGGCCGACGGTCAACTGGCGAATGTTAGCCAGATGGCGCTCGGCGGAACCGGAGACGGCCTTCGACGGCTCCTTCGGCATCTCGGCAGCCCATGCTCCTGTCTGCAGGCATCCCACGATGCAGAAGCTCCATGCCAGATTCTTCACAGACTTACCGAGTCGCATCGATCCGCACCTCCTTCGTCTCCGGCTGATTCTGCCATACGCCGCGTGTGATCGCAGCTCCATCCCTGAAGATCACATAACTCTGCCACCCGTAATAAAATAAGTACCGTGAGGCGTTGGCGACCGCTCCGGGGCTTGCGCCATACAAGACTGTGACAACGCTGCCCGGCACATGTGCCCGATGGCAGGAAAACAACACCGCCATCTCCGACCCGTCATATGTCCGGCCGTCAATCTGAAAGCTTGTCTTCCGCAATGAAACCAGATCGCCGCACGACTCTTCCACGATCTGTTGGACGGCTCGTGCGTTGTCCGCTCCCGCTAATACCAGCACCGACCCGGCAGACGGAAGCGGTTCTCCGGCGCCACGCAGCACTTTGGTCTTCTGAGAGTCCGGCAACGGTGCCTCTTGATCGGCCACGCGGACGATGACCTGCTGCAATGGTGACGCCTCATCAGAAAATGCCCGCACCACAACCCTGTCCCGATCTGTCACGTAGCCGTTCAACATAGGCGGTAATTGGGAACGTGTCAGCCGGCGGAATGCCATTAAGTCCGGATCAAGCCGCACCAGTATCGGCTGATCTGACACGGTCACCTCCGCTGCTGTTTCCGGTGACGGGTCGAGCGACACCCATCTGGTTTCTGTCGTCCCTTTGGCGGCGATGGCGACAGGAAGCGTCATTCGAAACGGCCTCCCGGTCTGTTGGACACGCACCGTCAGCTGCCACAGACTCTTGCCGTCTTTGTCGGTGGCCCGATAGGCATCGGCCTCACCAAACGACAAGGACGGCGCGCCGGAGCGTTCAACCCATTGCTCGAAAAACCACCGCAGATCCCGTCGGCTCTCTTGCGTAAAAACGGTCTCGATGCTTCCCCAATCAGCGGGACGACCGCGATACCGGCCCACGAACGTCTTCAATGCCCCCCAGAATGCCTCGTCGCCAATCTCGCGCCGTAGCAGGTGAAATAGAAAGGCGGATTTCTGATAGCCGATGGCATTGTCCCTCTCATCGCTTTTTCTGACAAACTGCGCCACCGGGTAATCTTGGTCCGGGGCCACATAGACACTATACCCCTGGAGCATCATCCGCCGTTGCTCGATCGCCTGTTTGTCGTCATGATTCAATTCGTGCCAATAGTAGTTCGCCAGATAGGTCGTGAGCCCTTCGACCCAATTTCCTGAGCCATCTTGATTGAAAACCGAATTGCCGATCCACGAATGGACAATTTCATGCCCCAACGCATAGGGTTGCACGTAATGCCGTTTAATACTGCCGCTGCCGAGAAGGGTGAACGACGGCATACCGAGCCCACTGGCGAAGAAGTTTTCCACGACCGCGAATTTGTCGAAGGGAAACGCGCCCAAGATTGGAATGTACGCGTCGAGATATGCGGCCGTGGCGTCCAGATACTCATCCGCCAGATGAGCATTGTCGGGAAAGAAATAGGTCGCCAGTTCGACAGGCTGCCCATCACGGCTTGTCCATTCGCGCGACTTGACCACAAACCTGTTGGCGACCAGTGTCAGCGCCTCGGAGCGGTCCATGACAACCCACGTCGAGAACACTCCTGTGGCATCCGTTCGGCTTTCCTTTTTTCGCCCTTGCGTGACTGCAATCCACCCATGAGGGACCTGGACCGTGAGCCGGTAGGTGCTGTACGACCCCTCGATATCCGGATACCATTGGCTTTCGCCCCCCAAGTACACCCCTTCCGGCCCAATATGTCCGGCGGTCTCGCTGGGCGTCACGAATCGCAAGTGGCGGGGCTCTTTCGGCGGGTCGTCAATGGGGCCTCGGTATTTCCAGACCAGTGTCACACGCCTCTCATGCGCCTTGGGGAGTGTGACGAGGATTCTTTGGCGGGACTGTTGCGCGAACAGCTCCGTCGTAAAGGTCACTGTCGAATCCGAACGGCGAGACGTGCTCTGCTCCGTCGGAGCCAGGACTGTCACAGATTCGACGTGCAACGACGGTGCAAGTGTAAAGGCAAGCCCCGCCGTCCCGATCGGGGCCTCGACGACGATCTCATCTCTCGCCAGCAACTCATGGGTGCCGGGCAGCAGTTCGACGACAAGATCGTGACTGAGAATCAGGGGACGTTCCTCAGCAGGCAACGCAGCCACGCCGCGTGCCGTGCCGGGGCCGATGAGGATGAGGGCGACAATTGCGGGGATACAGTATTTCCCGAAGGACATCGGGAAACTTTTAGCACTCGCGGCAGACGAGTACAAGCTGGATTGCCGTTAAGAGACGCTCGAGGTCGATCGGCTTGAGCAACACCTCTTGAGGGCCTAACGACCAGGCTTCTTCCAGCAACTCTTCATTGTGGCTCCCAGTCATGATGATGATGCCACCGGAGAATTCTTTCTCCCGCAAGGCACGCAACACGTCCACCCCCGACATGCCCGGCATCACAAGATCGAGCAGGATTGCGTCGGGCGACACGTCTTCGGCCATGCGCAGGGCGTCTTGCCCGTCATTGACGCCGAGCGCGCGGTAGCCGCGTAAACTTAAAAATTGGACGAGCAGATCACACACCAGTGGATCATCATCGATCACGAGCACCGATTCATCGGTCGGCTTCATCGTATGGCCGTTGCCTGACGCAACCGATGCCGTACTCGGTCGCGCTGGAAGCTGTGCGACTCGGTGCACGGCCTCGACCAGGACATCCAACGACAACCCCTTGCGGATAAAATCGGTGACGCGCAAACCCCGCGCTTGGTTCTCTTGGACCTCCGTAGCCCCGCCGCCAAGGACAATCACCGACGCATGGGGATCAATGGCTCGGATCTCTTTCAACACCGTCAAGCCGTCCATTTCTGGCATGCGCAAGTCCAACAGGGTAACTCGCGGCGTATATTTGCGAAACAGATTCAGCCCATCAATCCCACTTGTGGCCGAAAGAACACGATACCCGTGGCGGGTGAATACGTTCTGGAGTAAATCGCAGTTCATTTGATCGTCATCGACAATCAAAATCGTAAACATCGCCATACGTTTCCTTCGCTTACCCGAGGCCGAAAGACCAGCCGGCCCAGCCCTGACGGCACAAGAATAGCATGGACCCGTGAAAGCCAAAAGCAAAATGCGGGGTTAGGATCCGGCTGGGGATTGCCCAAACAGTGCCGCGACGAAAGCTTCGGGGTTGAAATCTTGCAAGTCGTCGATACCCTCGCCAACCCCGACAAGCCGGACAGGGATCTTGAACTCCTCGGCAATGGCCACGACAATGCCTCCTCGCGCGGTCCCATCCAGCTTCGTCAAAACCAGTCCAGTGACGCCCACCGCATCATGGAAGAGGCGGGCTTGCGCCAATGCGTTCTGCCCGACCGTGGCGTCCAAAACCAGCAGGACTTCATGCGGTGCCCCGGGAAGTTCGCGGTCAATCACACGTTTGACCTTTCGCAGTTCATCCATCAGATTGGCCTTCGTATGCAGACGCCCCGCTGTATCGATCAGCACGATGTCCGCCGATCGCGCTTTGGCCGCCGCCATTCCGTCGAATGCCACCGCCGCCGGATCAGCCCCATGACGCTGGCGAACAACCTGAACCCCGACCCGATCCGCCCAGACTTGCAATTGATCGATCGCCGCCGCGCGAAATGTATCACCGGCCACTAGCAGCGGTTGTCGTCCACGCTGCGTCAGGCGTTGGGCCAGCTTGGCGATAGTCGTGGTTTTTCCGACTCCGTTCACTCCAACCACCAAGGTGACGAACGGCTTGGGGCCCTGTTCGACCAGCTGTTCGAATGAAGGACCGGAAACCGGTGTGAGAATGTCGTACAGGCTGCGGCTCAGGACGTTTTGAAGTGCCTGTACGGTTGCCGCATGCTCGCCACGGGCGTGCTCCTTGACCTGCCGCATCAGCCGATCGACGACGCGACCGCCCAGATCGGCGCTCAGCAGCGCCGCTTCGAGTTCTTCAAGCAGCGCCGGTTCCGGCGTGCGTCCCAAGAACCGATCGAGCGACTGCCGCACGGCAGACCGGGTCTTGCTGAGCCCCTCATTCAGTCGCTGGAACCATCCCACGTTTAGGGCCTCCGAGGACGCCGGCGGGCGCGGCGGATGACAAGACGCGGCAAAGGGTTGAGCATCTTGACGATCGCTGTTTCGCGACGGCGCATACGCACCGCCTCTCGCGCGCTCCGTTCGTGGTCATACCCACAGAGGTGCAACACCCCGTGCACCAGCAACGCGGCCAGTTCGTCACTCACTGATCGTCCGGACTCTTTGGCTTGGCGAAGCGCCGTTGGAACTGAGATGACAACGTCACCCAGCAGCGTCGGGCAGGGATTATGCGACTCCCGCATGGGAAACGCCAGGACGTCTGTGGTTCGATCCTTCTTGCGGTACGTACGGTTCAATCGGCGCATGCGGCGGTCGCCCACCAGTTCCAGGCTCAGTTCCGATTGCGACTCCCCGACGGAGGCCAATATGGACTCCGCCGCGCGCGACAACGAGGCTTGCCGCTTCGCAAATCGCCGAAGCCGTACGCGGAGATAGACAGCCATTAGTGAGATTGGCTCGAGGAGTCTCGGTGCGGTGGATTGAGTGGAGACGACTTGCGGGTCATGGAGGAAACCCCGTGTCGTCCGGCTGGCCTGGGGGCGCTGCCGGCGTCCGGCTGATGGCGATCGTAGGCCTTGATGATTTCCTGGACTAACCGATGGCGCACCACGTCCGTTTCGTTGAAATAGACGAAGGCGATGCCCTCGATATCGCTCAAGATGTCCTTGACATCGATGAGCCCGGAGACGCGATCACTCGGCAAATCCACCTGTGTGATATCGCCGGTCACGACGACTTTTGAGTGAAAGCCCAGCCGAGTCAAAAACATCTTCATTTGCTCCGCGGTGGCGTTTTGCGCCTCGTCCAGAATCACGAATGAATCGTTCAGCGTACGTCCACGCATGAACGCCAGCGGTGCGATTTCGATGTCGCCCCGTTCAATCAGGCGGTTGGCCCGTTCCATGTCCATCATGTCGAACAACGCGTCGTAGAGCGGCCGCAGGTAGGGGTTCACCTTCTCGTAAATGTCGCCCGGCAAAAAGCCGAGTTTCTCTCCGGCTTCGACCGCCGGACGGGCCAAGATGATCCGGCTCACCTCTTTTTTCATCAACGCGCTCACCGCCATGGCCATGGCGAGATAGGTCTTGCCCGTTCCGGCAGGCCCGATGGCAATGACAACATCGTGCCGTTCGATCGCGTCGATATACGCTTTCTGTGTGGAAGTTTTAGGACCGATGAACCGTTTGTTCGTGACGATCGCCGCCTGGCTGTCGAGCACGTCCTTCACAGAGGCATCGGGACTATGCCGTAACGCGTTCAGCGCCTGCGTCACATCTTCGGCCTGCAGCGTGACACCGTCATACGTCAGCGAGGCGAGTTCGAGAAGAATGCGTTCCGCTTGGCGAACGGCTTCGGGGAGACCGTCCAGAGTGAGTTCCTCCCCGCGCGCCGACAGCCGTACACCCAGTTCTGTTTCGATCAACTTCAAATGCCGGTCATGATGACCGAACAGAGCGGCGGTATTGGTGCCTTCTCGTAGTTTGAGCTTGCGCACGAGTGCGACGTTGGATCGCCCCCCTAGGACAACTGCGAGAATTCTAACAAACGGTCGGAAGATCTGGCAAGAACCGTCGCGCTTTGATCTGAGGCAGGTCCCGAATCACGAGCCGTTACCGCTGCCTGAATTCTCTTGCGGAGCCTGCATGCTCGTCGGGACGGACAGGTCAAACTCCTGCCACGTCCTTCCTCCTTTTCCGTCGAGAGCCACGACCTTTACATGATGCGTTCCTTGGATGGCAGGAGAAGGCTTCCAGGTGAGGCGCCCCGTGGAGCGATCGATGCTCATCCCGCTGGGGGCTGTCTCTAATTCGAAGGCCACCACGTCGCCTTCAGGATCCTTTGCTTCAACCGCATATTCATATGATTCCGCATTGGCCATCATCAATGGCGTCGATAGGATTTTGGGAGGATTGTTGCCGGAGACCAGCGGCCTCGCACGAACCGGTATACCGCCTCCATCCCGATCGTGTGGTGTAGCTTCGACGGTAACGATATCGTTCTGGGCCACATCCGTTATGTCAAAAACATTGTCCGGCCCCTCCGACACGACTTTGTCATTCCGCAACCAGCGAAACCCGAAGTGGATGTCGTCCTGATCAGCATCGAACGCGTCCACCTTCGCCAAGAGACGGCGGCCCCCCAACGTGAAATCCTGCTCCAACGCGACGCTCTTGATGACGGGCAGCACGTTCGGAACTGCCACCGGTGATGATTGGTATGACGCACCGCCTCCCGTGGCATCGGGAACCGTCACGACCACGTGGATCATATCGCCCCGGCGAAGGGCAGATGGATCGAAGGATGCCGCGGTCGCGCCTTGCACAGCGATTTTATTCAGGAACCATTGATACCGATAGGATGACGTCTCTCCGTGCACCCCATCCTTCTCGATTGAGACGGTCAACGGTGCGGTTCGGGCCACTGGGTTTGGAACGATCGTGACGTGTCTGATTCCGGGGAAGGACGGCTGGCCGGTAGCTTGCCGACTGACAGGTCCAGGAGCCCTGTCATCATGTCGTGAACAACCGGAGAATGTGATCAACGCCATCAAGAGCACAAAGTACATTGCGGGGATATCCACTAAGGCAGAGAGGGAACCTTCCCCCCCTGCCTTGCACAAGACGCGCTGTCTGGTTACATGTTGATCCATGAAGCGAAATGCGCTCTCGGATCGATCGCCAAGTTCACATCCCTTCCATCCAACGCACCGCTGCTGGTATTGATGAACAGCTTGTACGGACTAGTCCCGTCGGCACCAGAACCGACGTGCGGAACCGCCCCGAACGCCAACCCTGAACCGAGGGATGTGGATTTATTCACATTCACGATTCCTCCGGCTCCACTCGTCGTCCCGACGATGGGCGCCGTATGAGGACCACCCGTCTTGTAAAAGAGCGCATACAAGTTACTGCTTCCCGATGACGCGCAGACATCGTCCGTCGGCGTGAATGTGGGGAAAAACACGATGCCGCCGAACACCGTGGCGGCGCTCAGCACCCGTTCACCCACTCCAGGCCCCGACGCGGGCACAAGCCTGGTAACCCATCCGCTTGAGGAACCGACAAGGCTCATCAGCTGTGCCTGGGTGCTCACACCGGTCACACCGGTCACTTGGTTCGTCCCGGCTGTTTGCCCGCAATTCCCATATCCCACGATACAGATTTGTGCCGTCGTCACGTCGACCAGATTGCTATCGTGGCAATCCGCCACGTCATACTGCACACAATCTCCGTTGATGACCGAATCTTTCATCCCGACAAAATATTGCGTCGTTTTATCGGTTTTGTCCGAGGCCCCGAAGTACCTCCCACTGCCGACAAAGACCCAGGCCCTCGCTGCATCATCGACGGTAACAGTCGGTGCGGCCATAACGGGGCCCATCTCGACCGGCGTAGAGAATCCAATTTCGTCAAGCATTTCCGTCGGTACCTGGTTTCCTCCCCAATTGATCCCCCAGGAAGCAGCCGCCGTCTCTCCTCCAAACGGAAGAGCCGCTCCCATGGTCAATCGATAGACCTTGCCTCTCCACGGAAGACTTCCATCATTGATGACACGGCCGAAATATACGACATCGGTCCGGTAATCGAGATTCCGATCAAACGCAGTCATGTCGCCGATGAATGAGGCCCACGACCCGGTCTGAAAGCTGGTGACCAGGCTATTGGCGCTCCCTGGCCCTGTCTGCATATCGACCGCGAATACCGTGGCGGCTTGCGTAGCACGGCCATCGTATCCGGTAGGCCCCGACCCGGCGAGCATATACCACTTGGCATTGGCATTGTTCGTGTGATAGTCGGTAAAGGGATTAACCCGCACCACCGTCGGCACGCTTGTCGTGAGCCCGAGCGTACTATCCGAGAAGGACCAGAGCAGTTTCGGTTGGGCTTCCGGATTGGTAATATCCAACACAAAGTACGCACTGTAGAAATACCGGTCGGTTCCGCTGATGGTCACACCCATCGGCGGGCCGCCGCCTCCGGGCGTACAGGCCCCGCAACTGCCGCCTAGGCGGAACCCACCGATCAGCACTGTGCCCCATCCGTTTGGATGGTCCGTATCATTGGCGAAGATCCTGACATCCTTGACCACGGGCGGCATATCGACATAGTACACATGCTGATAGTCCGACCGCGTCAACCACTGCAAATGCGGGAGCAGCTGGTACGGGATGAATCCCCACAGCTCCTCGCCCAGTAACGGACCGCTACTGTTGTTCGTCGGCGTGCGGGTGAACCACCCGTGTTCGGTCGTTGTCGTGGTGCTCGGATCGTCTCCCGGATGGTAAAAGCCCGCATTGAAGGCGTGGAGCATCCCGTCATTGGCGCCCACATAGACCACCTGCCGGCGCGTTCGATATTTGACGAAGAACGCCGTATAGCTAGGATCTCCCTCAATAATGTCATAGCGATCCCTTGGGGCGGCCACGATCGTCGGAGGAGCATCAACGACATCGCCGAGCTTCCAGACCTTGAGTGTCCCGCTTGACACCGGAACCTGTAGGAGCCGATCCCGCAACGCCCCCTGTTCCGCGCACGTGGCGACTTCGCACCCACGGACGAAGTTAATGATGGCATCGGCCGTGTAGGGAGCCGCTCCGGCCCGAAGATACGGACCCAGCGTTGCGGAGTTGGCCGTGCTGAACGCCATCTCCTCTCCGGCGTCGACCACGCCGTCATTATCCGTGTCGACCCAGGTCAGAATCGTCCTTGCACTCGCGTCCTTCAGCGCCAGTTGTTTCCCCGCCTCCCAGATCGGCTTGATATCGCTGAGCAGTTGGTTGCAGATCGTGCAATCCGCCTGCGTAATGACTCCATCCGAGTTCGTATCGTCCGCAATCCCGTTCCCATCGGCGTCTGTGTACTTATCGACATACACAATACTGGTTGAGGGATCAAGGCGCGTTTTTACGATGAGATCGAGCTTGTAATCCTGCTTCCCGTCACTGATCGTATCCTCCCGCAAGTTCCCGAACCCATCGACCCAGAGACTCTGGGTGTACCCGGTCCATGTTACGTCTTTGTTCGTCAGGCTCTCTAAAGTGCTTGGATAAAAATAGGCCTGATAGAGCGCGCCCTCACCGGTGCTGGAGGTGGCCAAGACAGAAACCGCCGCGCCGGACGTGCTCTTCCTGATAATACTGGAGAGCGTCGCCAGCATCTTATCCTGAATGTCGTCCACATCAGACGACTCGAAATAGGCATCGGGGATGCCATCCGCGCCGGACGCTCCGGTATAGTTGTTCTCTTTGTCCCACTCACCGGCGTCTGGAACGCCGTCATTATCGGCATCCTCAAATGCACCCAATCTGGCCGTTTGCGCGAGGATACTGCGCCCATTGATAGTCCCGAAGGCAAAGAAGGTATACACCGTCACGTTCTGCATGCCGGGCAAGCAATGGCCGGTGACACCGATCACGGCAATCGTCCCATCACCGGTCCCGCTGCAAGGGCGCATATCGTTGGTGTGCGCCCAATAGGCGACGGAGTCCAAATAGCCGCTGCCATTGGTCGGGTAAATGGTCTTATGCTCTCCTAACAAGTCACTGAATGGCGTCAATATATGGGTATTGCAAGTCCCGTCAACCGGACGGGGAGGGGCAGCACCATCACTGCCGGTGCAGTCGACACCGTTGTGGGGGTTGTCCCGCAATCCGGCCGGAATGTTCTGATCCTCCGTCGGTTCTCCGTCTGTAAAGATGAGGACGAAGGTCTTACAGCAATTGACGACCTGGGAGGTGCTCGCCCAGGCCGGCGTGTGATTGGCCCCGAAAAAGTACGGATCGCGTCCGCAGGCGCTGGCAATGTAGCCGGCCGGACAGCTTTCTGTCCCAATCAATGCGGAGACTTCACTGGCCCCGATCGACCCGACACCGGTCCCTTGAAACGCGACGCCGTTCGAGCTCCCTCCGGAAAACGCGATAGGGAATACATAGCTGGTCGGGTAATAGGCCGAGTTGATCTGGGCCACATATCGAACCGCATCGTACAGGCTTTCCGCGAGTGGGGTGTAGGTGTCCGGGAAGGATTCATCGACTGAATCCACCATGGCCGCCGTGTTCGTGTTGAATGTTTCGACCGTGGTGCCACTGTAATTGATCGATTGTCGTGAGCCGATGCCGGTCAATATCTTGATACCATCGTTGGTCGCCGAGCCGTTGAAGACGGCGAGACCGAAGCGGGCCTTGCCCCCGATCTGTTGAATCACCCCGGTCGGTTCACTGTACATGGCGAAGGCGATTTCATTGAGTTCGGTTTCGACGAAGGCATCTCCATCCGAGAACCCAGGGTTGCCGCAGGTGGTCCCGTTCTCATCATCGATGCACATATCGCCGTCGCCTTCGTAGTGAATGAAGAGATTCGCTGGATTCGTGGCGTGCGTCGTGGTCGGGATTCGCCCGACATACGTCGTACTGCCGGTGCCACCGGCATAGGGAATTGCCGGTGTTGTCTCAACGCTGGTACCAAGGTTCTGCGCCTTCACGGTCGGCAACGAGGGGGTGCCGGAGGGCTTACAGGTCCCATCCGCATTGCGGACCGGCGACGCGGTCGGGTGCCAGCAATTGCCGCCCGTCATGGCCTTCTTGACCGCATCGAAGCGTCGAAAGGTAGCCCAGTTAATGAAATTGCCGTCATATTCCGTCCCGGAGCAGGCAGTATTGAGCGCGGCTTTCACTGTACCGTTCTCAAACCGGTTGTCGGTGGCGTCCCAGACATAGCACCGCAGGGGATCGGCAAACCCGTTGTACCGGGTGGTGGCCACGAAGGTCGTGACCGTGGATGTCGACCCGTCCGACAACAGTCCGCAGCTCGCGGCTTCGCAGGCCCGGTTGTTCATACTTCCCGAATTGTCCATCACGATCAGGATGTTCGGCGTCGCGATGTTTGAGACGAACGGCGGCGAGGCAGTATAGTCGGCGTTGACGCGCACGGGCACGACCGCTTGGACAACGTTCGGCACGAACCAGGCTCCGCATACGACGAATGTCAGGGTCGCAAACGTCTTGATGGTCCACCGTTGTGTCATGTCGTCCTCCTACTGCTCAGCCGCACACCTTGTGTCAACGTTGCAGGCGCAAGGTTTAGAAAACCGGTCTCGCAATTCATATTGGGCTCGCGGCCTCTATTGAGGCCTCATCACAACCAGCATGTCGATATCGCCGGTCTTGCTAAGGTGAAACTGCGCATCGGATCGCAGGAATACTTCCTCCAGAGCGAGTTCTTGCCCCTTGTGGTCCATGATCTTCGCGTCAAACTGGACTCGGTATTCCGTCCCGCTGATCCTAATCGACGATGTAAACACGGCATCGACCTTTCCCGTCTTGAAGCTTGCCAGGAGGGCGGCGGGCAACATCTCGGCTCCTACGGATGGCGCAACGATGGGCCAGGACACCCCTAGAACGAACGCTGCGATCACAGATCCCCTACGCAGTCTTGCCGTGATCATCACTTCACCTCCTAGGACGCACCGATCTGTTTCATGCAGGTTTCACCCACGGTACAGCTATAGACGGACGTGACCGTGCTCGAAGTCCCTGCCCCGGCGTTGCTGGCGACACACGTGATGCGGTAGACGATCTCTTTGAGTTCCCCCGAACCTTCCTTGCGTCGCTTGAACAAGCGATCGATATCCCCGTTCACCGTCAGTCCAGGAATGCTCGTGATTTGCAGGTTTGGAGCCGATGCCGCGGTATCAGCATAATTTTCCCCAATCGTGTTCGGAGGGGCGGGTGAAGGAAGCGGCTGACCGGAAATTTCACTAAAGAGGGTGGCGCTGTTGGCCACCGGAATCGGTCCCGCGGGAGTCGCGTTGCTGAGAAACTCCGGCTTGATCTCTCCATAGTACAGCGCTTGCTGAATAATGTTCACCGCCGTCCCCTCGCAGGACTCTGCGGCCGTCGACATCGCTTCCTTTGTGGCGACGAATCCGGACATTCGCGTCTCAATCCCGGTGACCGTAATCGCGGAGATCGCCAGCACGACCATCAACAGCATGATGATCATGACGGTCAGCAACGCCATCCCGTGCTCGCTTGCCGCGTCGTGACTCGCTGCCCGCACACTTCTATTTTCTGCTGACCCCATCATCCATGCCCTCACATATTCCTTGGCTGAAGAATTCTCATCACGACCCGACGTCTCACCTTTGAGTAGTCCGACGCGTTATACCCGGGATCGGCTGAAGGATTGTGGTCGCTGACAATCACCGGTCCACTATTGACTCCCGGCGTATTGATTTCACTGAATCCTTGGTCCTGCATCATCTGCCTACCCACCACGCTCACCTGGACTTGTTTGATGGTCTCGGGCGACATCGGTGGCAGATTCCAGGCGCTGTTCGTGACAAAGTCATTGATCGACGGCCCGCTCGTCGGATTGACACCATCGATTTCATCGACCAGACCATCCGGCGACAGCGGATTCGGCGCGGCCGTACTGCAGCCGTCGCATCCGTATGAGAACTGGATGTCCTCGATTCCATCGACTAACACCACTCCATTCCTGGTCAAGCAGGGCGTGTTTCCAGTTCCGCAAGTCGCCGCCGCGGTAGACACCGCATAGGTCACGCATTGCAGTAAGAACACCCGCGACCCCGCGGGAAATTTCCCCTCAATGTTGCTGGAGAGCGTGAGTGAGGTGGCGTTGACCGCGGACACAGCCCTGACCCCGCCTCCACCGATTGAGACCACGGACCCGACGACTAACCCTTGACTGACCATGTCGGTGATGGCCGCCGCGGCCATAGGCAGCGCATTAAAGGGAACCGGGTCAATCCCTGTTCCTCCTACATTGGCCGAGAGCACCCAGGGTGTCACCACATCGGCGAGTACCGGCACGACCATCGAAATACTATCGGGGCCAGTATCAGCCCCTGCGGCATTCTGATCCATCGGGCGAATTCCCGCCGGGCGGGAAACCGTCCCATTCGGAATGCTGCACGCTCCGACTGTCGGTGCACCAGGAGCACTCGCCACATAGTTATAGCTGGCCAGCCGCACATCCTGAGCCAGCAGTTCCATCGCCAACCTGACATTCTGTTGAGTCTCGACCACTTGGTCGTTCACCGTGGTGGCTTTTTGGTTCATGATCAGCATGGAAAACGCCGCGCCAATGATGACCAGCCCTACGGAGACGGCGATCATCAACTCAATGAGCGTCAGACCGGATTCATGGTGAATGTGGCCTCTAGGCGCCTTGTCAGTTTTCATGCGATCGAATCTCCCCCTACGATCACTCTGGAGCGATAACGGTCCGAAAGGTCGCGCTCTTGGACTGAACTGACGTGCCCCCCGCCGTTGACGCATTCCATGTCACCGTGACCACCACATCGAGACGATTTAAGGACGGCACCCCCGTGGTCGGATCCGGGTCGATTCGGACGGCCGTCACAGTGCCCCGCACACCGTTGATGCCGGACGCCGTCAGGGCCGTGCGCCACTGTTGACAATCGGCAAGAGCCTGTCGTTGCGCCGTGGTCGTTTGTGGGCAGGGTGTTGAGGCTGCTGTGTTAATGTTATGGTAGTCTAAAACCCTTTGCCGATTACTCTGTATCCGCTCAACCATTTCGACTCCGAAATTCGTTACCCCGGTTTTTTCCTTCGACTCGGCATTCCTTGCTAAAGAGACTGCTTGAAATCCGGCGAGCCCCATGAGCGAGACGGTCAGAATCGCTCCAGCGATCAACGCTTCGACCATCGTGAAGCCGCACTCAGTTTCGATCGTATCCAGATGTCTCATGACAACCATTATCCTCTGCGATGACCTTACGGACAGGTCGACGTGGCACACCAATCGACCCTTCCCGCAGGAGTCACCACGACCGAATAGGTCGTGCCTTGCGTTTGGGACAAGGCGATCAGTGTGTTGGTCGCACCGCCGCCCGCTCGCAACCCGAATGTGTTGAAGCCAACCGTGGCCGCTGTAATGTTTGAGATGCTCTGGTTGAGTGTGACGGGAGGAAATATGCCTCCGAACGCCACTGTGGCTCTCCCATTCGTCATCGAGGTCGTCACCGTTATGCCAGCCCCTCTGCTCATTGATGCCGCGCGTGCGAGGTTCAGATTTCCCGCCAACTCCGTCGTGGCTTGCTTCATTTGATATCTTGCCATCCATTGACTAATTGAGGGCACAGCGATCGTTGCAGTGATGCCAAGAATGACCCCGACAATCATCATTTCAATCAGGGTAAAACCTCTTGTATCCGGCAGCTGACTCGCATGCATCTCAGAATTATCCTTAATTGACACAAAGTTACGACTAGTGACAAAGCAAGGGGCATGCCGACATCGACATGGTCCCGCCACGCTCTAACCACATGATTTCATAACACGACTGATGCATTACCTCCTTCAAGTCTGGCCGTTTTCTGCGCAAACCGACGACAATTTTCGTCGGCCGGACTGTACGATTCTTGTACCTGCTCTGCCCTTTCATTCCCTAAAAGACAGAGCGGGAAGGCCGTGGAATGTTGGATGGATCAGAGTATGGCAGGCCCCGCTTGATCTCCTCTTAGTTGACTGCACAGCACGGAGTATTTGATAGACCTCTTTGCCGTTGGAGCACATGTTCCTGAGCGCTCCCAGGTCAACATCCCTTGCATGGAATGCTTGCCCATCCGAAGTCTAGAAATTGGTCGTTTCTTGGCAGGAATGGGCACATTTTCTGTCCCTTTTGTCCCTTGATCCTCAAACATGAGCAGGAATCGGACCACCCCAAACCGTTGTAATACCGAGACGGCATAGCCTTTGCGCTTTAGCCAACCAGAACTGGCTACATTCCGTTTGCGCAGGATGACAGAGAGACTGTTGGCGAGAGAACGGAGCCTTACTTAACAACCAGGAGGGGTATTGACCATGGTTACACACATCTCACTCGATGCCTCGCATGTGACCATCGTGAAGAAACGTGGCAGCGGCCGTTGCCGACAAGCTATCCTCGTGAGTTGCATGGCACTGGCACTTTTCGCCGCACCCAGCCTGGGCTGGGCAGGCGACTCTCATAAACACCGTCTGATCAATCAACAACGTATTCAAGACCTGAAAGAAAAGGTAGCCGACCTTCGGGAGAAACTGAAAGACCAGAGGCACAATGGCGGCGGGGTGCCCGGTTCCGTCCAAAATCTGGAATCACGGGTCGCCGCACTAGAGACAAAAGTGGCGAATATGGCTTCGTTCGACCCAGAGACCTTGCTCCAAGCCATGCAATCCTTGCAGAACCAAGTTACGACCCTGGATGGAAAAGTCCTGACTTTGGACGGCAAGGTGACCACTCTCGATGGCAAGACTTTGATGGCAGAAACCAAGATGAGCGACCTTGAAAAGAAGATGATTCCGGGACTTGAAAAGTACGTGTCGGTCAATACCAATGACATGAATGGAGTGAAGGGCCCGCATATTGTCTTTCGTGGCGTGAACGTTCATGTGCAAAGCGGTGCTGACACGACAGCTGATACAACGTCGGGCTTGGGGAATCTGATTATCGGGTACAACGAAGCCGCCCCTGCGCAAGTGCGGACCGGCTCGCACAATCTTGTAGGAGGCAGCCAGAACGGATTCAGCTCTTATGGAGGGTTGGTTTTCGGAGTCGGCAACAAGATCACCGGCACGTACGCCTCAGTCGTGGGCGGTGAAAACAACACCGCGAGTGGAATCTCTTCTGCCGTCTTGGGTGGGAGAATCAGATCGGCGAATTGGCTGAATGCTACAAGCTTCCAGGGAGCTACCAGTCCTTCCGCTGGCTTCTAAGCGGTTCCCCCTGGCTGCGTGCCAGAGTCTCTAACCAGGGCAGGCATTCCCACGATGGAGTGCCTGCCCGTCCCCAACCGAAGAACTCAGATCACTCATCGGCTTGCCACGCCGAGACCTCCTAAGCTGAACACGATTGAGATGCCTATCCCTCGACTATTTCAACGCCACGGCCCGCACTTGCCGATAGGTGGTGTCGCCTTGCAGCACTTTTCGAATGCCATCCTGCACTAAGGTCCTCATCCCCTCCTGCCTTGCCTGCTGAAAGAGGACCGAGGTTTTAGCCCGGCCTTGCACCAGGCCCTTCATGTCATCCGAGCCCAGCAACAATTCATGAATTGCCACACGGCCTTTGAATCCGGTGTGATTACACAGGTCGCACCCGCGTCCTCGATAGAGCCGGACCGCCCCTGCTTCTTCAAGTCTCAGCGATGACCATCCATCCGCTCCATAACCGTGGACGAGTTCGTCATGCTCCGGCTGTGATGCAGGATACGCTTCTTTGCAGCCGGAACAGAGCCGCTTGCACAAGCGCTGTGCCAGCACTCCCAACATGGCGTCGGCGAAATTGAAGGGGTCGCAGCCAAGGTCCAGCAGCCGCACGACAGTTTCTACCGCACTGTTGGTGTGCAATGTACTCAACACCAGATGTCCGGTCAGCGAGGCTTCGATGGCCACATCAGCCGTCTCTTTGTCCCGCATTTCGCCGATCATGATGACGTCCGGATCGGCCCGGAGAAACGCCCGCATCGCCGACGCAAACGTCAGTCCGATTTTTGGATGGATCTGCACTTGTCGCAAGCCGTCCTGCGTGATTTCAATCGGATCTTCAGCCGTCCAGATCTTCCGCTCATCGGTGTTGATGGATTGGAGCACCGCGTGCAGCGTGGTGGTCTTGCCCGATCCCGTCGGTCCTACGCAGAGGAACATGCCATAGGGTTTCTGGGCGATCGTCCCAATGGCGTCACGCATGCTCGGGGCGAGCCCCATCCCATCCAGTTGCATCGGCTCTTTTGCAGTCAGCAAACGCAGCACCACGTCCTCAATCCCTCCTGAGGTGGGCAACGTGGCGACGCGGAGCTCGATTTCCCGGTCCTTTGTCGGCCGATAGGCGATCTTCCCGTCTTGCGGCTTCCGGCTTTCCGCGATATCCAAGTTCGCCATGATTTTGATCCGTGAGACCACCGCCCGGCGGTACGGCGCGGGAATGCGCATGGGTGTAAAGCAGGTACCGTCGACGCGAAATCGCACCGTGGTATCTTTGTGCCCGGCGGACGGCTCGACGTGAATGTCAGACGCCCCCAACCGGTAGGCCTCCGCAATGACATGATTGACCAACTGAGCGATGATGGAATCGTTCTCATTCACTCCGATCAGGTCGACCTGGCTGATTCTCTCCTGTCCGGCCTCTTCGGCCAGCTTCTCCAGAATGTCCGCCAGAGGGGATCCGCCTGACCGGCACGTCGCATGCTTTAGAAACATCTCGATGTCGCACCGCAGTCCGACCACTAGCTTGATGATGGCACCGGGGAAGGCTTGCTGGATATCACGTCTCTTCTCCAGATCGTCCGGATCGTTGCTGAGCACATGTATCTCGTTCCCCTCTCGGCGCATCGGAATCCAGGCGTTGGCTTTCAGATAATCGCGGCTCAGATTCTTCAAGAGGCTCGGTTCAAGGGCCATGCGCTCATCGAACGCCAAGAACGGACATCGGTAGAATTGACTCAGAGCCAAACCGAGTTCTTGCCGAGACCGCCGCTGCTGATGGAGCAGCACAGACTCCAGATCAAGGCCCTGGGCGACGACCTGTTCAATCGCCATATCCAGTTCGACTTGCTTCACCATGCTGCGAAAGATCAGATAATCTTTTACACTGCGTTCCCACGTCTGTCTGAACTGTGGCGACACGGCTGCCTTCGCTGCCCCGGCTGTGGGCATTTCCCTTTTCTGAGTCGCCCGTGCCCCGAGTTCTGCCATGGCCATGATGGTCTCCCTGTTCCAGCCAACTGGATCAATAGTGGGCCAGCCACGCACCGGGCGCCTTGTAGACCACTGGTACACCACGGTACAGGCCCTCGCCGATATCGGAGTCATACCAGACCTCGAGCGTGCCGCCTGAGATCGAGGTCATCGCGCCGCCTACGGCCACCGCTCCATACACTCTGGCATTCCCTGCAATCGTGACATCGCCTGCGGCCCAGAGAACACCGTTGAGATTTACCCGCGCAAGCTGGACCGGAACCCGTGAAGCCTGACTGCCCGTCGCGACGCCTGGAGGGCTGAGAGTGGAGATCGATTGCCCTGTTCCCGATGGGGCGAGCACGACATGGCCCTGCATCACCACAACACCCTCTACGTAGGCCGTTCGAAGTGTGAGGACGCCAAGATTGTCGGCACGCGGTGCGGTTTGATCCAACGTATCGATGAAGATCAGGCCGCGCTGATCCCCCACTTCCGTCGACCGCAACGCCACATCCGGCGAGATGCCTTTCCCCGGCTGTATGATTCCATCGGGATATAACACCCCCTCCCGATCGATGGCGAAATAGCTGCCATGGCGCTTCGCCGCTTTTTTGACCGTCTCATAATCCCACTGATCGACACGCAGACCTGGAACTAGGCTCTGTTGTTGATGGACGTTGGGCGGAAGACCTGCCTGTTCTCCAGAAGACGGCTGCAACGTGCGCACCAGTCCGCCGATCCAAGCAACCACCCATCGGTCTTCCCGTTGAATCATTTCGTCGTATCCGGCACCTGTCACCGGAGCGAGCGAAGACTTGATCGGGACTTCTTCAACTCGACCGACAATCCAATCGCCCCCGATTCGGATATCGCCCCAGTGAACACCGACGGCCGCTTGACCGCCCGGCTGCAACAGTCCGAGGTTCCGGTTCACGTGCACAGCGGTACGCAACGGTGGAAGATCGACAGCCCCCAGTTGCATCAGAATCGACTGTCTGAACGGCTTGCCCGTCCGCGTCGCTACCGTCGTATCGACCGTACACAACAGTCCCGGTGTCGAAGGCGCATAGACCTTGAGGTTTTCAACCTGCCCCAGATGATGGAGGGCGCGGAACAGGCCGGTTTGCGGATCATTCAGCAAAGAGTTATCTAAAGTGTTGTCCGCATCCAAGCGCAGATCCGGTTGGCTCACGCTCCCGACAAATTGTGAACGTCCCGCTGTGTCAAAGAAGGACGGAACCTCATCGGCGGTACGATACTTTTTCGACACGGTGGAATACATCGACGACGGGACCGAGGAGCTCTGCGGATGATGAAACCAGGACACCACCAATTCCCCTGCCCCATCGGCCAGTTGTTGGGCCACCGCAGCCTCTTGTCCCACCGTGGCGCTGACAGCCTCCCGTCCGGCAAGATCCAGCATGCTCGCACCGAGCAGCGACAAGATCAGAATCAAGACCAGGGTACCCAGAAGTGCAACGCCTTGTTCATGAGTCGTCATCGACATCCCTTCCGCTCTATGAGCGTAGGCTGACTTCACGAACCGCCCGACGAGCCGGGCGATCCGACCCGATGTCGACGACTACGCGCTTGACCAGCGCCGGTACAGACGTGGCACGGCCGCTGCTGTCCCGATAGGAAAAGCAGATCGCCCCGTTCCCTCCGATCAGAGTGGACGCGCCCCCATCCACCATCCGCATGAGCCGTACCGTTCCTGATTCATCGCGCCGGGTGTAGTAACGCACGTGGTTGTTGACCTCGATCGAGGCGCCGATTGAAAACATCGACCCGACCGGCTCCGCCACAACGAGCTGATGGCGCTGCCCCGCACGAGCGAGGTGGTGCGTTTCGCATACGTGCGGGCCGCAAAGGAGCACCGTCTTTCCTGATCCCCAATCGCTTCCGTCTTGGACCGTCAACACGGTTTGCCCAGGGGCGACAGCGACGGTCGTCGAGGTCCGCTGGGCGTTCAGGTTTGCCGAAAACTGAAATTCGTCGGGCGTGGCGGCGGTAATCGTCTCCGCCTCGGCCAGACGGGCTTCCTGTTCGAAGACTTCCAGCCCGAGGCGAAGGTCTTGCTGATAGGCCACGACCTGTTGCCGATCGATGACGTGGTGGTGAATGATGTTGAAGGTTCCCAGCGTGGCGGCCAGCACGATCGTCCCTGCGGCAAGTCCGATCATCACTTCGGTGAGGCAGACACCGCTCGTCAAATGGAGACGAGAGACTCTTTGCAGACTCTTCGCGTCCTGCAAGACCGGATAGAGTTGACTCATTGGCGCCCCACAAAGACCGGATTCGCGCGGAGGGTTGCAACCTGCACTTCTTTTCTGCCGTCTCGCCCGATATAGGAGGACACCGCCCCAATCGCTATGATGCCGACTGCACTCAGCGGCTTTCGGTTATCCGCCTCGATAGTCCACACCACCGTCACTCCGTCGCGCTCCAGCGTGGCCGTGTAAATGCCGTCGCCCGCCGCAACATCGTCACCCTGACCATCATCCTTCATGAGGGTTTCAGGAATGCCGTCGCCATCGACATCATCTTCGAGGAGATACTGCCAGCGAACTGATCGCTTGGATTCCAGCCGAGACTGGGCCAGCTCCAGCGCCTTCGTGGCAAGCCCGCTATCCCGGATAGAGCCTGATGAGACCTGCACCGCCCCGATCGCCCCCAGCAGGGCGATACCGGAAATCACCATCGCCACGATCACTTCAACCAGTGTCATGCCCTCTTGGCGCGGATCTCGGCTCATAACACCGACACCCTCCCTGTCAGTCCTACGGTCAATGTGGCACGGCGCCCATCCCTGCCCTGCAGTCGGATCGTCGTCCCCGTCGCGGACCGCCCGCTCGGATGAAACAGGATTTCCGGTCCCGCACTCGACTCATCGACAACGATGCCTTTGTCTCCATACCGATAGACGTGATGCGTCCTGCCGCCATCGACAAACTGCGCGACCAGTGCTTGCTGTTCAAAATCGAAGGAGAGCCGGACCCGACCTCGATGGGTCATGGCCAATTGCCTGGCGAGACGCAACTCCGATGCGATCTCCTCTGTCGCGCAACGGATCTGCATGCGGGAGTTCAGCGACGCAAAGCTGGGAATGGCCAATGCCGAAACGATACCGATGACCGCCAGCGTCACCGTCAGTTCCAGGAGTGTGTGGCCTGCCTGTCTCATCTGCGCTCCCCCAGATGTGTCGACCCTGCCTCAATCCGGACGATTCCATCGCATCTCAAAAGTTGTGCCGCGCGGGAATCGCTTCTCTGGCAGGAAGGGGTTGCATCCAAGCAGTTCGGTACACGATTGGAAGTGATGGATTCAGCGAAACAAATTCGGCGGGCGATCGCGACGCTTCACCGGTTGAATACGCCCCGGGGAATCAATACTTGTACGATGACTGACATCCCAGGAGATACAACGCTGTGAGGAAGAGATACAGAGGGACTCACACACCAAGAATGTAGGGGGGCGAAACGATCAACCGGCCAGCAGGCCTTGGTACCAATCAAGAAGGGGCTGCCCGAAGAACAGCGAGACGAGTGCTCCGCACACGAGGAACGGCCCGAAGGGAATGTAGTCTTCCCGTTTGATCACGTGAGCGGCAATCAAGGTGACTCCGACAACGGAACCGAGGAATGATCCCACCATAATCGTCATCAACGCAGGTTTCCAGCCGAGAAAGGCGCCGATCATCGCCAACAGCTTGATATCGCCGCCACCCATCCCTTCTTTGCCGAACAGATAGGGACTGGCCCACGCCAGCAGCCATAAGATGCCTCCCCCGACAAGAAGCCCGATGAGTCCGTTCAGCAGACCCAGCGGAAGAACCGTCGCGGCGCTGACAAGACCGATCACGATGCCAGGAAAGGTCACGACATTGGGGATGATTTTGTGGGAAAGATCTGTCCCGGCGACGACGAGCAGGGCTGAATAGAGCAATCCATACACTGCCGTGGACCAGTCAGGTCCGAAGAACCAGAGCAGTCCCACGTAGCCGAGTGCGTTGAGAAGCTCCACAGCGGGATAGCGCCAAGAGATGCGTGTCTGACATTGCCGACACCGTCCGGCCAGCACGAGATAGCTGATGATCGGGATATTGTCATACCAGGCGATGGCATGAGAACAGCTCGGGCAATGGGAGCCGGGCCACGCAATCGATTCGCGCCGAGGCAGCCGGTAAATGCAGACATTGAGGAAGCTACCGATCAGCGCACCGAACAAGCCGACGATCAGATAGACAGCAAGCATGCGATCATACCCACGCAGAGAAACCAGTTTGCCGTTTTCACTGGTTGAGAGTTTCCTGAACCGTTTGATTCATGACTCCGGCCCTGATGCAGGCCGACGCCCTCCATTTACATTTCTTAGCGAATCTCCCTATAATGTGGCCCTCGTTTCCCATCATCGATGGTCGCGAACAGCAGACTGCCAGTATACCTGAATTACCTGCCAAGCAAAGGAGAAGCGAGCATCATGGCAAAAGCAGCTGTAAAGCCCAAGGCCAGGAAGTCTCTGGCGGACCTTGAGCCGCCCCCACGCGCCAAGCGGCCGGAGTCACTGACTTCACGTGAACAGGAAATTCTGGAATTGATCTGGGCCGGCTTCAAGAACAAAGAAATCGGCCAGCGACTGAAGATCAGCGTGAAGACGGTCGAAGCTCACCGGGCAAATATGATGAAGAAGTTGCGGGTCTCGAACACCGCCCAGCTGCTCAAGACCGCCATCCAGAGCGGGGCACTCAAGATCCGGTAGGCTTCGGCTCGCCTCGCTGCCGGACCGCTTCGAACACAACGACCGCCACGGCCGCTGATACATTCAAGGACTCAACACGCCCTTTCATCGGAATGCTGATGCGCCCATCGCACGCCTTCAGCACGCCTGGTCTGACCCCCTCGCCTTCTCCCCCGAACACGAGGGCCATCGGCCCTGTCATATCGAGGCTCGTATAAACCGGTGCCGCGGAGGGCTCAACTCCGTAGATCCACAGACCTCGCTCCTTGAGTTCTCCAATGAGATGGGTCAAGTTGACGACCCGTCCGACCAGCATGTGATCGATGGCACCGGCCGAGACCTTGGCCACGACCGACGTCAGCCCCGCCGCGCGGCGCTCCGGAATGAACACCCCGTGAACTCCAGCCGCTTCAGCGGTCCGCAGGGCTGCGCCGAGGTTGTGAGGATCTTCGACTCCATCCAGGATCAAGACGAACGGCGACTCGCCCCGTTTCCGGGCCCGCTCAAGAATCTCATCGGTCGAGCTGTAGGATTTAGCCGCAACAAAGGCGACGATACCTTGATGGTTGCCATGGGGAACCAGCCGATCGAATGCGGCAGGGGGTTCGACATGGACCGGAATCCGCTTCGATCTGGCTAACTGGACGAGATCCCCGAATTGCCGATCGGTCCGCAGGACTAAGAGACGTTGAAGCGGACGAGAACCGGCTTTGAGCGCCTCGCGGACTGCATGCAGGCCATAGAGAATCTCTGGCTGCTTATCGCTTCCACCGGCTGGTGCCATCAGGTTTGTCCTCGATCGTAATCCCCAGCGCATTGAGTTCTTTCCTGATCGCGTCGGCGCGTTTAAAATCTTTCTTTTTCTTTGCTTCCGCTCGTTCGGCAATCTTTGCTTCGATTTCAGTATCAGGTAATTGTTCGCTCTTCAGGACCGCAGCAGACTCTTCCATTCCTGCCGACAAAGATTCTGAAACTGAAACCTCCTTGAATGCCGTGATCTTTGAGGTTGAGCTAAACTGCCACTTGTCCAACTGAAACAGCCCGAGCACATTGCCGATCGTGCGAAACGCTTGTCTGGCAATTTTCCGTGCCTCAGTCGACAAGCCCTTGCTCAGTAGTTTATTGATATCTGTCTTCAGACCCTGAAATGCTGCAAGAGCGCCCGTCGTGTTGAAATCATCGTCCATTGCTGCCTGAAAGGCCAGCTTGCATCTTTCGACTGCTCCCCCGAGCTCCCTATCTGTAGAAGAGTTTTGGTCCGGCTCCGCCAACCGCGTTACCAGAAGATCGTAGAACCCATTCAAAGTATTCTTGGCTTCATTCAGGGCCTGGTCAGAAAAATCCAGGGGCCCGTGGTAATGGGTGGAGAGGAGAAAGTATCGAAGGATTTCGCCCGTGATGTCTTCCGGCCACTCCGACTTCTCAAAAATCTCACGGATCGTGAAGAAGTTCCCCAGCGACTTGGACATCTTCTCTTTGTTGATCTGCACGAACCCATTGTGAATCCAGTAGCGCGCGAATTCTTTTCCTGTGGCACCGCAGGACTGCGCGATTTCGTTTTCATGATGCGGAAAGATCAGATCCATTCCTCCGCCATGGATATCGAATGTTTCACCGAGATGTTTCATAGACATCGCAGAACATTCGATGTGCCAACCAGGACGCCCCTGCCCCCACGGACTCGGCCACGCGGGTTCACCTGGCTTCGCGCTTTTCCAAAGCGCGAAATCCATCGGATCGCGTTTTCTCTCATCGACATCCACGCGCGCCCCTGCCTGTAGATCATCCAGCCGTCTTTTCGAAAGGCGCCCATACTCTGGGTACTTGGCCACGTCAAAGTACACATCGCCATCGACCTGATAGGCCAGGCCTTTCGCGAGCAGCATCTTGGCCAGCTCAATAATGTCGGCTATGTGCTCTGTAGCCTTGGGCTCAATCGAGGCCGGACGCACACCGAGCTTTCCCATATCTTCGTGGTAGGCATCGATGTACTTCGTAGTAATGGCCTCGCAGGCGACTCCTTGTTCATTCGCCCGTTTGATGATCTTGTCGTCAACATCGGTGAAGTTTTTCACGAACTCGACACGATACTTGGAGGATTCGAGATACCGGCGAATCACATCGAACACCAGCGCGCTCCTGGCATGGCCGATATGGCAATAGTCATAGACCGTGACCCCGCAGACGTACATCCGCACGGTCTTCGGCGCCAGCGGTTCAAACGGTTCCTTCTTGCCGGTGAGGGTGTTGTAGATCCTGAGCATCGAAGCGACCACTATTGAGGTGTGGGACTGCGTCTCGGCCAGTGGGACCAGAGGAAGTACCCGACGGCCAGCGCAAGTACGATCCCGATGACGATATCGAACTGATGGAAGTAGCCCCGCAGATTGTCCCACTCTTCACCCATACGGACACCGATGTACGCCAGCAGATAACACCACGGCAGGGCTCCGATAAAGGTAAAGATCACGAATCGGGGAAAGTTCATGTTGGCGATCCCGGCCGGCAACGAAATAAACGTCCGGACGACCGGCAACATCCGCCCAAAAAAGACGGCAGCTTCTCCATACTTCGCGAACCACCGGTCGGCGACATCGAGATCATGATGAGAAACCAGGAAATACCGTCCGTACCGCTCGACAAAGGGGCGGCCGCCCCACACGCCCGCATAGTACGCGACGATCGATCCGAGCACATTGCCCACGGCTCCGGCCAACGTGACCCCCAGCATCGTAAACTGTCCGGTCGTCACCAGATAGCCGGAAAACGGCATGATAATCTCGCTCGGCAACGGAATACAGGCGCTTTCGATCGCCATCGTCAGCAGAATGCCGCTGTAGCCCATCAAGGAGATCGTGCTGATGACGAACTTGCTCAGCTCGGTGATGATCCATTCGATCACGTTCCCAATCATGCTCATCGCCGGTCCTTTGAGCGGTCGCGGGATCCTCCGGCCGCCTTCTCGCGCCTGGCCCGCAGCCCAGGCTCCCACGCTCTGAAGCGATCCAACGCTCCGTAATGCGTGCTGTCGAGTCTGATGGGAGTCAGCGACGCGGCGCCGTCGGCAATGGCCTCATGGTCCGCATCTTTGCTGCGGCTCCAGGAAATGCGGGTCCCGGCGATCCAATAGTAGTTGCGCCCATGGGGATCTACTTTTTCGACGATCGGATTCTCGAACCGCCGTCGGCTCAGACAGGTCACACGCACGCCGCTCGTCGCACCCAACGGCTGATCCGGGATATTGAGATTGAGCAGCGTCTCTTCCGGCAAGCCTTGTTCGAGAATGAGGCGTGCCACCCGGACGGCATAATGCGCGCCGACGGCGAAGCGAAACCGCTCCCGCCCTTCTTGCGAAACCGCCATCGACGGCACGCCGAGTATCGTCCCTTCCACCGCCGCCGACACCGTACCCGAATACAGCACATCATCACCTAGATTCACTCCCTTGTTGATGCCGGACACGAGCAGATGCGGACGCTGGGGCATGATCTTGAGCAGCGCCAAGTTGACGCAATCCACCGGTGTGCCGTTGACGGAATAGGTTCGTTTGGCTGCTTGATGAACCCGCAGCGGCTTATGGAGCGTCACGGCATGCGCGACCGCCGTGCGCTCTCTGTCGGGAGCGACCACCCACACGTCTCCGAGTTTTGAGAGGGCGGACGCCAAGACCGCCAGGCCGGCGGACTGGATGCCGTCGTCATTGGTCACGAGAATCCGGATGCGGCTGGGCGGCATAAAAAAAGCTGCGTAGCGCAGCTCCTCCCTCTCATCGCACGGTACCTAACAGCGAGCCCAATCAGCTCGTCGGTCTCAGCACGTCCTATTGTTGGTCGGGGCGGCGGGATTTGAACCCACGACCACTCGCACCCCAAGCGAGTACGCTACCGGGCTGCGCTACGCCCCGACGTGTTCTCTCTCAATCAATATTAATGCTATTGTCCCTTGCGGCACTATGGAAAGGCAATGGGAAGGTTCGGTGCATCCCTACCGGGCATGCGACTCAATGATTTTCACAATGGCTTGCAAATCGCCCCTGAGCTTTTTTGCCATCTCCTTCGGTGGCAACGGCCGGGAGGCAGCCCGCCCGCGCCTGGCCCAATAGCGCTTCACCCCTTCCAATGTATGTCCTTCCTCATAGAGCATGCGCTTAATTTCCAACACGGTTTCGATGTCGCGCTGCACATACAGCCGCTGATTCCCTCTGCTTTTCTTCGGCTTGAGAAAACTGAACTCGGATTCCCAGAACCGCAACACATAGGCCGGCAGTTTGGTCATCCGGCTCACTTCCCCGATTTTATAGAAAATTTTGCTTCCCAGCCTGGGCTCAGTTCCCATGACCGGCCCTCAGTCGCACTCGCCTCGCTGAGTCGGCGAAGCGGGCTTTATGATACCAATGAGGGATGCGAGAAAGAAGCGGGTGGTTGTGATCAGCATTCTGCTACGAATTGACGTACTTCTTGAACACTTGGCTTGGGCGGAACGTCACGACACGACGGGGCGTAATGCCGATTTCTTCTCCCGTCCGAGGATTCCGGCCTTTGCGGGCACCCTTGCTGCGCACGACAAAATTGCCGAATCCCGCGATCTTGACCGATTCCCCTTTTTGCAACACGGACTTCAACATGTTGAGGACCAGCTCGACGATGTCGGCCGCTTCATTTTTTGAGATGCCGACCTGCTTGAAAATTTCGTTCGCAATATCAGCCTTCCTCATGCATCCCCCTTAGACACCCACTGCCATCCCCATGGCCTATTGCGAGAGGCCCGACCTTCATGCGGAGAGTTTAGCTTAAGTTACGTAAGGTTATGAGTCCTGTCAAGAATAAATTTGGTGCGGACCAGCTCTCTCCGCCTTCGGGGGTCACCTTTTCGCAAGAAGTTTGTATTCGATACTGTCAGCCAGCGCCTGCCACGTCGCTTCGATAATGTTCTCCGAGACCCCCACTGTTCCCCATTTGTCCTTGTGATCGCCTGATTCGATCAAGACCCGGACTTTGGACTCCGTGCCTTGATTCGCCGCCAGGACCCGCACCTTGTAATCGAGCAATTTGACTTCCGTGAGTTGCGGGTAAAACTTTTCCAGGGATTTGCGCAACGCATGGTCCAACGCACTGACCGGCCCTGCGCCAACGGCCGCCGTATGTTCCACCACGTCGCCGACCTTGATCATCACCGTCGCCTCTGACAGCGGAGCGCCGTTATCCTGCTTCTTTTCAACAATGACCCTGAACCCCAACAGTTGGAAGGACGGCTTATGGCTCCCCATCGCCTTCCGCATGAGCAGCTCGAACGAGCCTTCCGCTCCTTCGAACTGATATCCCTGGCTCTCCCGTTCTTTGAGGGTGTTGATCAACTCGTGTACTTTGGAGTGATCCTTCGACAGCTTGATGCCGAAGGCTTCGATCTTGTCCAGGAGGCCGCTGCGGCCGGCATAGTCGGACACCAACACCCGCTGCCGGTTGCCCACTTGCGCCGGATCGACATGCTCATAGGTCGCCGGATTCTTGAGCACGGCATGGATATGAACCCCGCCTTTGTGGGCGAAGGCTGAATCGCCGACATAGGGCTGGTGCTTGTTGGGCATCAGATTGGCGATCTCCGTGACAAATCCCGAGACTTCCTTCAGGCGGCTGAGCCGATCGGTCAGCGCCGGCCGTTTCATCTTCAATTCCAAATTGGGAACGATCGAACAGAGATTCGCATTGCCGCACCGCTCGCCGATACCGTTGATCGTCCCTTGCACCTGCACGATCCCCGTTTCGATCGCCACCAGCGAGTTCGCCACCGCCATGTCGCAATCGTTGTGCGCATGGATACCCAACGGCACCGGACACTCGCGCCGCACGGTTTCGCAGATCTCCCGAATTTCCCAGGGCATGGTCCCGCCGTTGGTGTCGCAGAGAATCACCCGCTCCGCTCCAGCTTCCACCGCTTTTCTAATGGTGTTGAGCGCATACTCTGGGTTGGTTTTATACCCGTCGAAAAAATGCTCGGCGTCATAGAACACCCGACGCCCTTTGTTCTTTAGATAAGCAACGGAATCGCCGATCAATTCCAGATTTTTGGCCAGGGAGATGCCGAGGGCGTCAGTGACGTGCAACGACCAGGTTTTCCCGAAAAGCGTAATCGTCTTGGTTTCTGCGGCGAGCAATGCTTGAAGATTGGGGTCCTCGCGGACGGAATGACTCGCCTTTCTCGTCGACCCGAAGGCGATGACGGTCGCATGCTTCAGCGGAACCGTTTTGATCATCCGGAAGAATTCGATGTCCTTGGGATTTGCGCCGGGCCACCCGCCTTCGATGAAATGGACGCCTAGCTCGTCCAGCTTTTGCGCGACGCGGAGCTTATCCTCCGCCGAAAAACTGACATCTTCCGCCTGTGCGCCGTCGCGAAGCGTCGTATCGTAGATTTCCAATGATGCCACCCGGTCGGCAGGCGGCCTGACAACAGAAACCGGAGCCTGTTCACGGGCAGCGTGGGAAGTACGCGATTGTTTGGTCTTTCTAGCCATGGGGAGAAAGGGTATCAGGAGAGGGGCTCCCCTGTCGAGCCGTCAAAGGTCTAGGGCTTCCCGGTCGGGCCGGCTCAATCCGCCCCCTCTGATTCCAAGGTACCTACAGCTCCCCTTTGAAGGCCTTGTCGAGAATGGAGGGCAAAAGCGCGGCGAGTTCATTGGCGGTCTCGGCCTGTAACTTCTTCAGCACGTCCACCTTGGCCTGTAAACCATCGAGATAGGCGACAATTCGGTGCTGCTCAGGCAGTGAAGGAATACGGCATGGCAAAGAACCTACAATCCCAGAGTTTACACCTTCGCGTGTTGCCCCTCTGATTTTGTCCTCAAGGTACCGCTCCACATCATCTGAACATCTAATAGTCCAGTGAATAAAACGCGGGTCCACTCGATGCCGATCAAGGGCAACCCTAATAACGTGATAGTTGATTAGCCAGCCCTCCGCCTTCTTTGGGACCACACAGCATCGCCCAACCGTGCCCATTCTGGCAAATAAGATATCTCCCTCTCGAATTGCGTACCGGTCTAACTGCTGAGCCTTCTCTTCAGAAACATGCTTCAACCCGACAACTTCGAGTCCACCATATTGGATGTTACCGATTGTCAACACCGGCACCCCAGATTCCTGAAACTCATGCGAACTAAGTTGCGCTCCGAACGGCCCGGTCTGGATACCTTCACGAGATGAATCAAGCCAACCCCGAAGTTCAGTTCTCGGTTCGGTGATTGTAGCCAGAATTTCTCTTGCTCTAGCGCGAACCAGCCCCTCGACTTCTTCAATGGTTTGGGCACGCAGCGAAGAAGACTCCTCAATCTTGGCGGCCAGGGCCTCAATCCGAGCCACAATCCGCCGCTGCTCCGGAAGCGGGGGGAGGGGGATTGGAATTGCAAAGAAGGTACGGCGCTTTATTTGATTTCTCCCAGTACTCCCGCGCGAAGCCTCTTCGCAATCATCCCAGAATGATGGCGTCTTGAAATACCACGACAAGTAACGTGGCTCAACAAGGTCCCGGTTCAGCTCAAAAGTTGGGAAATGTGAGGAGGCTACTGCACCCGAAAGATCTGAGGGAACGATCGCCACAGAACCTTGGCGCGCCCACATATCGTTATAAATAAGATCGTCTGCTCGGATTTCAAATCTCTCAGCATTGAAATTAATACCATCACGAGTTTCGTGAACATGTACCCCCTCGCCGTACCACTTCACACCAACAGATCGATACCCAATGCCGGGATGAAGAGAAACTGGCCTGGATACCTCCTTAGCAAAGTCACCGAAATGTGCTCTTGCCCATTTGCTCATGCGCTACCCTTCAGGAGACTTTTGATCTCGCCTATGATCTCGGTGATGCGAAGCTCCTTCTTCAGAATGTCGTCGGCGAGCTGCTCAGGCGGAAAATGCTCGAAATCGACTTTGCCGCGCGGGTTCTTGATGTCGAGATTACAGCCGTTCTTGAGAATCTCGGCGGCAGGGACTTTCCAGGCCCGATCGTTCTCCTTCCGCTTCTTCCACCAGGCAATGCAGTCGGCGAACTCTTCGAATTGAATCGGCTGGGTCTTGGTGTAGTTCTTCCGACCATCTGGGAGCGGCTGCTCGTAGTACCAGACGTCTTTCGTGGGGCCGGAACGATCGAAGAACATGAGATTCGTCGGAATGCTCGTGTAGGGCGCGAAGACGCCGTTGGGCAAGCGGACAATCGTGTGCAGATTAAAGTCTTTCAGCAATTCTTCCTTGATGCGGGCGCAGACGCCGTCTCCGAAAAGGGTGCCGTTGGGAACCACGACACCGGCTCGGCCGCCTTTTGAGATCTGAGATTTGCCATCGCCCATCCCTGGATGGGCGCCCGGGCGTCTGAGCTTCCGCATGATGAGCTGGAGAAAGAGCAGCGCGGTCTCGGAAGTCTGCTTGTCTTCGGGAAAGTTGGAGAGGATGCCGCGCTCTTCTTCGCCGCCGAATGGCGGATTGGTCAGAATCACATCCACCCGCTCTTTGTCGCCGATTTCCTTCAAGGGAACCCGCAGGCTGTTGAGCGGGTCGATCTGCGGCGTTTCCAACCCATGCAACAATAGGTTCATCTGCGCGAGTAGATAGGGGAGCGGCTTGGCCTCGCCGCCCCAGAGACTTCTCGTTTGAAGAATCTCGCGCTGCTGGACGGTCCTGCATTGCTTCTCCAAATGAGCGAAGGCTTCGACGAGGAAGCCGCCGGTGCCGCAGGCAGGATCAAGGACCGTCTCGCCCAATCGAGGATCTGTCACGGCAACCATGAAACGCACGACGGCGCGCGGCGTGTAAAACTCGCCGGAGTCCCCGGCGGCGTCGCGCATTTCCTTGAGCATGGATTCGTAGAGATGGCCGAGTGTGTGGATTTCATCGCTGGAGGAGAAGTGAATACCCTGCACTTTGTTGACGACATCGCGGAGGAGATAGCCGTTGATCATGCGGTTGATTGTGCCGCGAAAGACCGTGGCGATCACATCACGGCGGTCGCCACCGTTGGCCCCTTGCAGGCTTCGCAGATAAGCAAAGAGGCCGGGGCCTTTCTTGCCGTCGGGGCCGATGGCTTCGTCGTTATTCACAAACTTGATCAGCTCGTCGCCGGTGATGCCGTCGGGTTTGGCGGACCAATCACGCCAGCGATAGGGTGCTTCGATCGCGGGCCGGAACCGCTTGCCGGCCAATTTCATGTCGGTTTCGCGGATCTGCTCCAGATCGTCCAGGAACTTGAGAAACAGGATCCACGTGAGCATGGGGAGGCGGTCGAGATCACCGTTGAGCCCTTTGTCCTTGCGCATGATGTCGCGCGCGGACTTGATCAAAGAACCAAGTTGCTGGGCGGTGGTCATGGGGGGCTTGGATTTCATATTTCAGATTTCAAACGCACATCTCAGATCTCAAATGGCGGATCTCAGATGTCAGAGGGTTTTGTGCCGGATTGGCGGATGCGGTCGAGTTCCTCCAAAAATGCAGCCTGGTCTTTCTTCACAGCGGTGCGGGCGCGGACGGTCTCGTTCAAGTGCCGCTGGCCGGAGATGTCGGAATTCTTGAGTTGCTCGATCCAACCGTAGAGCTGCCTGGAAATACTCGCGGCAGCCGATCTCAAATCGCAGATGTCAGATTTCAGAGGGGAGAAAGCCGTCACACGCTCCAGGAGGCAGAGCATGGATCGGACTTCGCCCGATGAGCCGCGGGCGATGTAGAGAAAGGCGAGCAGTTCGTTCGTGCTGCCGCGTTCGAAACCTTCAGCAATGTTATTGGAGACGGACAGAGCGGCACGCTCTAACTGATCACGCAAGCCGGCATGGCCGCGGAAGGCTTGGTGCTCCGTCATGGCATATGTGCGGCGGGCTAACTCGATGGCGGCTTGCCAGACCGGAAGGTCTTCGAAAGACTTATACTTCATGGACGCTTACTTTAGGCAGCATAGAGTAATGTTTGCAACCGATGGACCGCTGTGCGGAGCTGGTCCGGTCCGCCGAAGAATGTGGCAATTTCCATGACATTGCCCCTCTCGGAAATCGGCGGCACCTTCAAGACATCAGGAATCACAAATTGCGCGGAACCGTATTCCGCGTACTTGTCCAACAGTTCATTCAATATGCCCTTCGCCTGTGGCCCATACTGGTCAAAGAAGTCTTTCTTCTCCTTCTTCAGTCGGTCCGCCCGTTCCCGCCTGGTTCGTAACGGGGCATTGAAGGCGACGTGACACAAGAGATCAAACAGATCAGCCTCCGGCTGGCCGGTGGCGTCGGCGAGATCGTCGAAGTCGATGCCCCGCTCGGCCAATCGCTGAATGATGTCTGCTCGCTGCTCCGGGTCGGCCCATTGCGCACGGAGGTCTGACGCGTTGCGATACAGGGTGCGGACCTTCTCCGCCGTGTAATCGGTGAACTTCACGACGCGCAATTGCTTGCCGTCCGGATCGAGCTCATGGACGATATGAGCGACGATCTCAACCTGGCCGCCGTCGAAGTAGTACTTCCGCTGCTTCCCTTCGCTGTCATCTGAGATCTGCCTATGTGAGATCTGCAATTGGTCTTGGGCCTCAGCCATCACCGGCTGTTCATCGACAATCCGGTACGCCTGCGGCTCTCCGGTTTCGCTCATCTCCTCCTGCGTGATCAGTACCGGATCGCCGTCGAAATCCGGATCGGCGAACAATCGGGTCGCGGAGCCGGTGTAGTCGAGAATATTGAAATACAGTTTGCCGTAGTCGTCTCGCACGCGCGTTCCCCGTCCGATCATCTGCTTGAACTCGGTCATGGAATTCACCACTCGCGCCAGCACGATGTTCTTACACGTGGGGGCATCCACGCCGGTCGTCAGGAGTTGGGATGTGGTCAGGATCACCGGCGTCGTGGTTTCCAATTCCTGGAAACGCCCCAAGTGCCCACGACCGATGTCCCCTTCCTCCGCCGTGACCCGGCAGACATAGTCGCCGGACTGCTGGGCTATATCAGCGTTCAGATTGGTCAGCGCCTGCCGCATGTCGGCGGCATGCTCCTGATCGACGCAGAACACGATCGTCTTGGCGTAACGATCCGTCTTCTTCAAGAATTCTGTGAGGTGCCGCGCGATTGCCTGCGTCCGCGCGCGAAGCGCGATCACCCGCTCGAAGTCCTTGGTGTGATATTCGTCGTCGGGAATCGGACGCCCATACCGGTCGAGATCGTCTTTGCTCGGCCGCCAGCCCGCCGCATCCCAGGTGCTCACGATACGGTGTACTCGATAGGGGGCAAGAAACCCGTCTTCAATCCCCTGCCGGAGGCTATAGGTGTAGAGCGGATTGCCGAAGTAGGCGTAGGTATCGCGGGTGTCTTCGCGCAGCGGCGTGGCGGTCATGCCAAGCTGATAGGCCGGTTCGAAATAGTCGAGAATCTCTCGCCACGCGCTGTCGTCTTTCGCACTCCCTCGATGGCACTCATCGACAATGATAAGGTCGAAAAAGTCTCGCGCGTATTCCTTGTAGAGCCCGGGCCGCCGTTCGTCTTTGGCAATGGCTTGGTAGATGGCGAAATACATCTCGCGGCCCTTGTTGACCTCGCCGTTCTCAATTTTCCAACGCGCATCGCCGAACGGCGTAAAGGTCTTATCCTTTGGGTCGTCGATCAGAATGTTCCGGTCGGCCAGATAGAGCAGCTTCGGGCGCCGGTATTCGCCGGTGCGGTTCCACCGTGCCTGCCAGAGCTTCCAACAGATTTGAAAGGCCACGACCGTCTTCCCGGTACCCGTGGCCATGGTCAGGAGGATTCGGCGTTGTCTCTGGAGGATTGCCTGCACCGTCCGGTTGATGGCGATTTCCTGATAGTACCGGGGGTTTTTGCCGGAGAGATGATTGTAGGGGGTCAGCAAACGCTCAGACGCCGTGTCGTCCTGTAACTGCTCCCCGGCTCGAAATCGGCCCCACAGTTCCTGCGGAGTCGGGAATGTCTCAAGATCGCGCTCCCGGCCCGTGAGAAAATCGAACTCGACGATGCCATGCCCGTTTGTCGAGTACGCGAATTTGAGGCCAAGCACTTCGGCATAGTCTTTTGCTTGCTGCAATCCGTCGGCCGGCGACTTGTACGCGGCTTTTGCTTCCACGACGGCAATGAGGAAATCACGAGTGTATCGGAGCAGATAGTCGGCGCGTTTTTGCGGCCGTCGCCGGACCATTTCGCCGATCGGGACGATACGGCCGTCGGTGAAGGTCTTCTGTTCCGTGAATGAGTGCGGATCGTTGTCCCATCCTGACTGGACGAGTTTGGGTAGCACATATTTGCGGCAGGTGTCGGCTTCTGTGATCATGCCTCGCCAACCAAAGGATAGCGCTTGGAGCGTTGAAGCTTACCCGTTTCCTATCTGGAAATCACGCCAGAAGACGAGGAGCTGATGACCTATCGCTTATGGCAAACGACTGAATTGGCAAGAAGAATTGCGGGGCTATTACTTGAAACTGGCGGTTTCGGAGGACTGACAACTCGCGGGACAGATGGCCCTTCGCGGCAGGCCTTGGCCGGGCCGTTTCAGGACTGCGTTTGGTCGAGGCCGAATGCGGAATGCAGCGAGCGCATGGCGAGTTCGAGGTACTTTTCGTCGATCACGCAGGAGATTTTGATCTCCGAGGTGCTGATCATCATAATGTTGATCCCCTCGCGCGCGAGCACCTCGAACATTTTCGCCGCCACACCCGAATGGGATCGCATGCCGACTCCGATGAGCGAGACTTTGGCGATCGCTTCAGTCACCGACACCGACTTGGCCTCGATGTCCTTGGCCACGCCTTGAATGATCGACACAGCCTTTTTCAAGTCGGCCTTGGGAACGGTGAAGGAGAGATCGGTCGCAGCGGTCTGGCTGATGTTCTGAATGATCATATCGACGTTGATATGGGCCTCCGCCACGGTGCCGAAAATCCTGGCAGCAATACCCGGCTTGTCCGGCACCCCGACGATCGTGATCTTCGCCTGATTGCGGTCTCCTGTGACCCCGGCCACTGCCGCTGCTTCCATATCCGTATCTTCTTTCGTCACGAGGGTTCCCTTCCCTTCTTTGAAGCTCGAATTCACCTCCACCGGCACGTTGAATTTGGCCGCAAACTCCACCGACCTGGTCTGGAGTACCTTGGCGCCCAAGCTGGCCATTTCGAGCATTTCTTCGTAGGAGATCCTGTCGATACGTCTCGCCGCCGGCACAATGTTGGGGTCCGCCGTGTAGACGCCGTCGACGTCGGTGTAGATGATGCACCGGTCTGCTTTCAACGCCGCGGCCAGCGCCACGGCAGACAGGTCGGACCCGCCGCGCCCGAGCGTCGTCACGTCGGACTGCTCGTTGATGCCTTGAAAACCCGCCACGACCGGGACGACTCCTTCCTCCAGCGCGTCGCGAATCCGATCCGCCGTAACCCGCGCGATGCGGGCGTTGGTATGGGCACTGTCGGTGATGATGCCGACTTGCCGGCCCGTGTAGGACCGCGCATTGATCCCCCGCCCGCGCAGCTCCATGGCCAGCAGCGCGATCGTGACTCGCTCCCCGGTGGAGAGCAGCATATCCATTTCCCGCTCGTCCGGAGTCGGCGTCACTTGCTGGGCCAGCTTGATCAGGCGGTCTGTTTCGCCGCTCATTGCGGACAGCACGACGACGGTCCGATACCCGTCCTGTAACGTCCGCGACACCCGGTCGGCAACCCGGTGGATCCGTTCGAGTGATCCGACGGACGTACCCCCATATTTCTGGACGATCAAGGCCACCGATTTCACCCGTTCGCAAAAAGCCGGTTGACGAACTTGGTGGCATCGCGAGGAGGAAGGTTCGAGGCCTGCGCGTCGGACTCCGTGAACCGCCGACCAGCGGCGGCAGAGCCCTGCTTGCCGCTTTCTCCAAAGGCATAGATGGGCAACCCCTCCGATTTCCCCTGATCGCTCACCACTAGATACCGATACGGTCCCTGCTTCTCCAATCCTTCAAGCAAGGGCCCGACCAGGTCTCGATCAAACGCTTCGATGCCCCGCACCTTTGCGTTCATATCGGCGCTGTGAATCACGTCGTCCGTCAGGCTTGCATGCACGTAGAGGAAATCTTTCTTGGCGCATTCCGCGAGCGCCGCGTCCGCCTTCGCGCGGAGGTCTCCACCGGCCAGCCGTTCGGGGTCCACCGCATCAAGTCCCGCGCAGATGCCGATGCCGCGTGGCACATCGCTGGTGGCGACCACTGCGCCCTTGATCCGGTACTTTTCCGGCAAACTCGGCCACAGGACGGCCCGCCCTTCACCCCACAGCCAGACACAGTTCGCAGGTTTTTTCCCCGCCGCCAGACGCTCATCATTGATGGGATGATCGCGCAGGATCAGGTGCGAGGCATCCATGAGCTTTCGAAGGATATCCGCCCCGTCCCCCTTGGGCAAGGCGTCCGCGATGGACCGGCCGAGCACCGTTTGCGGATCAACACAGAGGGCTCTCGGTTTTCCGTTCACCCACACCATGAGATGACGATGGCCGGATCCAGGATAAAATTGGATGGTCTCGGATCCGAGCTGTTCATTAATCGCCTCGATCAATTCTCGCGCTTCTTCAGTCTCGATCAGGCCGGCCGTCGCATCGTCCATGACGACATGCGGGCCCAATTTCTTGATATCGCCCCCCGTTTTCCCGCCTTCCGGTTTCAACGTCACCATTGTGCAGCGATACACCACGTCATGCTCCGTGACAGACACCCCCAAACTGGCTGCTTCCAACGGACCGGGGCCGTGATAGTATTTTTTGGGGTCGTATCCGAGGATGGCCGTACCGCTCAACCCACTGCCATGCGCGACGCTGTCGGAGGAAATCGCGAGCTGGCCGAGTTCTCCGGCCTGCGCCAGACGGTCGAGGTGAGGCGTGACGGAGGCTTGGAGCGGAGTGCGCCCGCCGAGTTCCTGCCGGGGTTGATCGGCCATTCCGCCGGCATGCACGATCACATATTTCATCTGGACTGCACCACGCTCATATCTGCAACAGCCGGGCGACATCCTCGCGTGTCGCCTTGACAGTTAACGGAGGTTTCGACACACCGATGGCGGTATCGGCGTCTTTCAGGCCATGCCCGGTCAGCGTGCAGACCACCGTGTCGCCTTCCCGCAGCGCACCCACCCGGTGCAATTTCGCCACGCCCGCGACCGATGCGGCGGACGCCGGTTCGCAAAACACGCCTTCCGCCGCCGCCACGGCCGCATAGGCTTGAAGAATTTCTTCATCCGTCACCATATCAATGGCGCCGGAGGATTCCTGGACCGCGGTCAAGGCCGAGGACCAGCTGGCCGGATTGCCGATTCGAATCGCCGTGGCAACGGTGTGCGGCTGCTCGACAACCCGGCCCAGTACGATAGGCGCCGCCCCCGCCGCTTGAAATCCCATCATGCGGGGGAGCTTGGCAATTTGATTGGCCTGGCGATATTCGCGGTAGCCCTTCCAGTAGGCGGTAATGTTCCCGGCGTTGCCCACCGGCAGCACATGGAGGTTCGGGGCGTCACCGAGCTGATCGCAGACCTCGAACGCGGCGGTCTTCTGTCCCTCGATGCGGAAGGGATTCAGGGAATTCACCAACTCGATGTGATACGACGCCGAAAGATCCTTGACCAGCGACAAGGCTTGATCGAAGTTCCCTTCGATTTGAATCACCGTGGCCTGGTGCATCATCGCTTGAGAGAGTTTCCCCATCGCGATTTTTCCGGCCGGGATCAAGACATAGACGGCCAGCCCGGCGCGGGCCCCATAGGCGGCCGCCGAAGCAGACGTATTGCCGGTAGAGGCACACATCACGGCCCGCGCGCCGTTCTCCGCCGCTTTCGACATGGCCATCGTCATGCCGCGATCTTTGAAGGAGCCGGTGGGATTCATCCCCTCGAACTTGAGATACAAATCGATGCCCGGCGCGATCGCCTTGGCCAGCCGCGCCGCGCGAATCAGCGGCGTGTTCCCCTCCGCCAAACTGATGACCGGGGTCTTCTCCGACACCGGAAGAAACTTGCGATACTCCTCGATGATGCCGCGCCAGCGAGTCATCCGATTACTCCACTCTCACTCATCTTTGCCTTCCACCCGAATGAGCGTCGCCGGTTCGGACACGAAGGGTTTTCGGTTGATCTCGCGGAGCGCGGTTTGCACGTCGCGCTCTCTCGCCATGTGGGTCTTGATGACCACCGGCACGGTCTGCCCTTCCCGGCGTCCCTGCTGCAGCATCGACGAGATACTGATTCCGCAGCGGCCGAGTTCACCGGCAATCTGCGCCAACACGCCGGGACGGTCCACCACCATGAACCGCAGATAGTAGAGCGAACTGATCTCCTCCACCGGTTTCATGCGCAGGGGCCGCCGCTGGTCCTGTTGGAACGACGCGGGAGGTACTCGTCCAACCGCGCTCTTGAGCAGATTCCGTCCGATCGCAATCACGTCGCTCACCACAGCGCTTCCGGTCGGCATCGAGCCGGCCCCCCGCCCATAGAGCACCACGTCCCCGACCGCATCACCGACCAGCTGGATCGCGTTATAGACGCCCTCAACCTGCGCGATCGGGGAGTGCGCTGGCAGCATCGTGGGATGCACGCGGGCTTCCACTTCGCCGTCCACAAGCTTCGCAATGCCCAGCAGCTTGATGGTAAAGCCGAATTCTTTCGCATACGCGATGTCGGTCGGCGTGATGTGGGTGATCCCTTCCGTGTAAATCTCTTTGAAATTGACGGGCGTGCCGTAGGCGAGGCTCACCAGAATGGCGAGTTTGTGCGCCGAATCAATACCCCCGATATCGAATGTGGGGTCCGCCTCGGCGTATCCGGCTTGCTGCGCGTCTTTGAGCACGGCTTCGAAACTGTGGCCCTCATGAGTCATTCGGGACAGGATATAATTTGAGGTGCCGTTGATAATGCCATAAATGGATTGGAGTGTATTGCCCGCCAACCCTTCCGTCAGCGCCCGAATGACGGGGATTCCCCCGCCCACACTGGCCTCGAATCCCACGTCCACACCCTTGCGCGACGCGGCTTCGAAGATCTCCTCTCCGTGAAGCGCGAGCAGCGCCTTGTTGGCCGTGACCACTTGTTTGCCGGCGGCGATCGCGTCCAGGATGACCCGCTTGGCGGTGTCGTAGCCGCCGATCAACTCGATGACGATATCGACGGCGGGATCGTTGAGCACCTCTTTCGCGTCGGTCGTCAATGTACCGGGGGGAAGCGAGAGGCCGCGATCTCGCGTGACGTCGAGATCCGCAATGCGGATCAGCTCAACCGGCACACCGACACGGCGGCGAATGAGCGCGGTGTGATCGAGCAACACTTTCGCCGTTCCGGCGCCCACTGTGCCAAACCCGATGATGCCGACTCCGATACGTGATTTCATTCTTCGGCTCCGTCGAGCTTGAGCGCTTTCCGGATGCCCCTGACCGCCTGGCGAGTTCGATGTTCGTTTTCCACCAACCCGAAGCGCACAAATTCATCACCGCCTTCGCCAAAACCGATCCCCGGCGAAACCGCGACTTTCGCTTCCTTGAGCAGCAGTTTTGAGAATTCCAGCGAACCCATGTGGCGATACGGCAGTGGGATGCGGGCCCACACGAACATCGTCGCCAGCGGTTTGGCGACATTCCAACCGATGCGGTTCAGCCCACCGACGAGCACATCACGCCGTTTCTGATAGCGCAGGACTGTCTCCTTGACACATTCCTGTGGCCCGTTCAGGGCAATCACGCTCGCGATCTGGACTGGTTGGAAGATACCATAGTCGAGATAGCTCTTGATCTTCGCCAGTGCACCCACAACCTCCCGGTTGCCCACACAGAATCCCACCCGCCATCCCGGCATGTTGTAGGCCTTGGAGAGCGTGTAGAATTCCACTCCGATATCTTTCGCGCCGGGCACCTGAAGAAAACTCGGCGCCTTATAGCCGTCGAACACCAGATCGGCATAGGCCAGATCATGAATGACGATGACGTTGTGTTCCTTGGCAAAGGCCACGATCTTCTTGAAAAACTCCAGGTCCACGACGGCCGTCGTCGGATTATGCGGGAAATTGATGACGAGGATCTTCGGTCGTGGAAACGTCTGCCGGTAGACCCGCAGGAGATCTTCGAAAAAATCGCTGTCCTGGCGCAGTTCGATCCCACGGACCTCGCCGCCCGCGATGATGAAACTGTACATATGGATCGGGTAGGTCGGGGTCGGAGTCAACACCACATCACCGGGACCGATCATGGCCAAGGCCAAGTGTGCCAGGCCCTCTTTTGATCCGATCGTGACGATCGCTTCCGTTTCCGGGTCCAGATCGACATCGTAGTTGCGTTTATACCACCCGCAGATTGCATGGCGTAGCTTGGTTATCCCGCGCGACGCGGAGTAGCGGTGATTCTTCCCCTTGCGGGCCGCTTCGATCAACTTCTCGACGATGTGCGGCGGCGTCGGCTGGTCGGGATTCCCCATGCCGAAATCAATGATATCCTCGCCGCGCTGCCGAGCGTCGAGCTTGAGCGATTGCACCTGCGCGAAGACATACGGAGGAAGTCGCTTGATTCGGTAAAACCCGTCGCCCAACCCCATAAATGTTCCTGACTCGTGTGTGATGCGCGATATAGTTTGAATTCGGCACCCTGCTTCTGATTGCGCCTATCAGGAGGAGCCCCCAAGAAGATCCTATTCTAAATTGACGCCTGTGGCTGAGTCAATTTACCTTGTGATTCTGTGGGGTTCTGAATCCATGCTCTCAGTCGTCTTCGCGACCTCTTCGGTTCACGACCGGCGAGTTCGTCCTTGCTCCCCCTCACGGCTTTCTGTTAGTAATAGATCCCAATACCACATCATCTCGTTGCCCCGCTTTCCTCAGCACCCATATAGAGCTGAAGGGAGAATCAGTGGCCCGGCTTGGCGTCAATATCGATCATGTAGCGACGTTGCGGCAGGCACGGGGAGGGAACGACCCGGATCCCCTGGCGGCGGCCATCCTCGTCGAACTGGCCGGGGCAGATGGACTTGTCGTCCACCTGCGCGAAGACCGCCGGCACATCCAAGACCGGGACCTCCGGCTCTTGCGTGAAATCACCCGCACCAAACTCGACCTGGAAATGGCGGCGGACGACGCCATGGCGAAGATCGCGCTCACGGTCAAACCGGATCTCGTCACGCTGGTCCCGGAGAAACGGCAGGAACTCACGACAGAAGGCGGGCTGGACGTTGCCGGCCAGCGTGATCGCATCGAGGGCATCATCACGTTGCTGCACAACGGCGGGATTCCCGTCAGCCTCTTTGTCGAACCTGATCTCAATCAGATCAAGGCTGCTCATAAAGTGTCCGCTGATTTCGTCGAACTACACACCGGCCGCTATGCGAATGCGACCCGCTCCAAAGAGGCTGACGCCGAGTTTGAAGCCATCACCCAGGCGGCGAAGTTCGCTTACAAGCTGGGAATCGGCGTCAATGCAGGCCACGGATTGAATTACCGCAATGTGAAACGCCTGACGCATATTCCTGAGATCGTCGAGTACAACATCGGGCACAGCATCATAGCGCGGGCCGTGCTGGTCGGCCTCGAGCAGGCCGTGAAAGAAATGAAATCCTTGCTCGGTTAATGCTGCCGGCCACTGGGTCTGCCTGTTCACCATCCTCGGTTCACCATGACGAAGATCATCACCGGCACACAGATGCAGGAGTTGGATCGCCGCACGATCGGAGAAGCCCGCATCCCGGCACGAGTGCTGATGGACCGGGCCGGCTCCGGCCTGGTGGCCGCTCTTGAACAGGCCTTCGGTTCCACGCAAGGGAAGCGCGTGATCATCCTCTGCGGGAAAGGCAACAACGGTGGCGATGGATTTGTCGCGGCACGGTTGCTCCATCGCCGCGGGACACAGGTCCAGGTCCTCATGATGTCACCCGCCTCGGAATTGAGTCGTGACGCCGCCGTGATGTACCGGCAATTCGTCCGCACGGCGGGCAAGTCGGCCGTGCACCTGTATACCTCAAAAAGCCTCGTGTCCTCGCTGCTCCGTGAGAGCGACCTCATCATCGATGCGCTGTTGGGAACCGGCCTCTCCTCCGATGTCACCGCGCATTACGCCGATGCGATCGACTGTATCAATGAGGCCGGACGCCCGGTCGTAGCCGCTGATCTTCCATCAGGCCTCCATGCCGATACCGGTGCCATTCTCGGTCGAGCTGTCCGAGCGTCGCTCACCGTGACATTCGGCCTCCCGAAATTGGGACTGTATCAGAGCCATGGGGTCGATCTTGCCGGATCGGTCAGCCTCATTGATATCGGCATTCCTCAGGCCTACATCGAGGCCGTCACGAGCCACACGACTCTGATCACACCGGCCTTCGTGCACGCCGCTCTGCCCGCCCGCAGGCCGGCAAGCCACAAAGGCACGTTCGGCCATGCCGGCATCATCGCAGGCTCCGTCGGTAAGACCGGCGCGGCGGCCATGGCCGCCAAGGCCGCGCTTCGTATTGGAACTGGTCTCGTGACCGTCGCCGTCCCCGCCGGTGTCAATGACGTGTTGGAGTCGAAACTGTTGGAAGCCATGACGATCCCGATGCCGGACACGAAGGCGCGGACTTTTTCCCGGTCGGCGTTGGACCGCTTGAAAACCTTCATCGCCGCCAGAACCGCCGTGGCGATCGGCCCCGGATTGTCCACCCACCCGGAAACCGTGGAACTGGTGCAAGCGCTGATGAAAGATCTCGATCGGCCGGCCGTCCTGGATGCCGATGCGCTGAATGCACTGGCCGGACGTGCCTCGGTGTTGACGGCGTGCAAGACCCCTCCGATCCTCACACCTCATCCGGGCGAAATGGCTCGGCTGGAAGCCAATGCCACCCCCCAGAGCATCAACGCGGATCGTATCGGAACCGCTGTTCGGTTTGCACGGGAACGAGGCACGTTTGTCGTGCTGAAGGGTGCCAGGACGGTCGTGGCCAGGCCGGATGGAGCCGCGGCCATCTGTCCAACCGGTAATCCCGGTATGGCAACGGCCGGTACAGGCGACGTCTTGACGGGGATGATGGTCGGTTTGCTGGCACAAGGGTTGGTACCCTGGGAAGCCGCCTGCGCGGGCACCTATCTGCATGGGTGCGCCGGAGACCTGGCCGCAGCTGACAAAGGACAGGCAGGACTCATTGCCGGAGATGTGATTGAGCAGATACCGTATGCTCTCAAGACCGTCCAACAGGCCTAGTCAACCTGCTTCCGGCACCGTTCAAGGTGCACGGCTGTCAAAGACGTCACGCCCTCCGTCTGTCGAGCGCCTCGAGTCGGTCCTCTCATCCCGCTCCCAGACCGAACGCCTTGGACATGTCATCGGCGCTTTGCTTACCGGTGGAGAAGTACTCGCATTGATCGGGGCCCTCGGCGCCGGCAAGACCGCCCTGGTTCGAGGCATTGCCGCGGGCCTCGACGTGCCGCCGGAATCTGTCAGCAGTCCCACTTTCGTCTTGGCCCATGAATATAACGGCCGAGCTTCCCTGATTCACATCGATCTCTACCGGTTACGTACCGTCGCGGAAGCTGAATCGATCGGGTTGGACGAGTATCTTGCCGGCTCGGCAGTGGTCGCCATCGAGTGGGCTGAACGCTTTCCAGAATGGCTCCCTGAGGACCGACTGGAGGTGCAGTTGACCCATCGAAGCCCGGCAACAAGGGACGTACTGGTCACGGCACAGGGCCCCCGATCGTCCGCGCTCTTGACCCGCATTGCACGGAATTGGAGGATAGTCCAACGCGCACCGGTGTCGCTGAAACCGGCGCGCCCCGCTCGGAGAAAGGCTCCGGCTCGATGATTCGATTAATTCTCGTCGGCATTCTGCTGCTCCTCTCCCTGGCATTTTTTCTTCAGAACCAGGAACAGGAAGTCACGCTCCGTTACTTCTTCGGATTGCTGGAAGCGTCGACGCCCGTCTACAAGCCCATCATGGCCGGCTTCGTCGTCGGCTTGTTGGTCGCGGGCATCTTGCTCTTTCCTCCGTGGATCCGCGGACGCATTGAACTGCGGCGCAAAACAAAAGCGCTGCAGGAAGCCGATGTAGACCTGGAACGGCTCCGCCAGTCACTCGGAAAAATCACCGACCGAGCCGCTGTGCCCGCATCATCCGAATCACCACAGAGTTTCGCCGATGACTAGTCAGGACGCGAGCCCCCTCATGCGCCAGTATCGGGATATCAAGCGTGGATATCCGCAGGCTATCTTATTTTTCCGTGTCGGCGATTTCTATGAAATGTTCTATGAAGACGCCCAGGAAGCCTCGC
>DCZO01000015.1:180377-202584 GCA_002331335.1 Nitrospira sp. UBA2082
GTCCCCTATCACGCCGCGACCGGCTATATCGCCAAACTCCTCAAAGCCGGGCGAACCGTTGCCCTTTGCGAACAGGTCGAAGACCCCAAGCTTGCCAAGGGGTTGGTGCGCCGCGAAGTGATCCGGTTGTACACGCCAGGCACGCTTGTCGAGACGGAATTCCTGTCTCCGGCAGAATCCAGCCACCTCGCGGCCCTGTCTTTCCGTCCACCAACAGCGGGACCGGCCCTGATCGGACTGGCTGCGCTCGAAGTCTCGACGGGCGAGTTTTGGTCGATGGAGTTCAGCGGTTCACAGGCAGAATCACTGGTCCTCGACGAGTTGGCCAGGCTCGATCCACGTGAGCTGTTGTATTCCGTCGGACTGCCCCCGCACACCACCGTATGGCTCGACCGGATCAAAGGACCTCGGCTGTGCGAACGTCCGGCTGATTCGTTCGAGTACGAGAAGAATAGACAGGCTCTGGAAAGGCAGTTGCGCGTGCAGACTCTCGATGGGTTCGGATGTCGTGGCCTCACCGTCGGTCTCGAGGCCGCCGGGGCGGTGCTCGCCTATTTCCGTGAAACCCAGCCGGCCGCACCACTTGATCATATCCGCCGTATCCGAGTTCGTCAGCGCGGCGAGACCATGCATCTAGACGGTGTCACGATCCGAAATCTTGAGATCTTGAAGCCGATGACATCCGCCGATGCTGGAACGGAGTCGCAGTCCGCCACCCTCGCGTCCGTGCTGGATCGTACGGTCACGGCTATGGGCAGCCGGCTGTTGCGACAATGGCTGGTCAGGCCCTTGATTCACTGCGCGCCGATCCGATCGCGGCTGGACGCGGTCGGAGAGCTGAAAGACCGGTTGCAGACTCGAGTTGGGTTGCGCACGGCGTTGCGAAACGTGCAAGACATGGCGCGGCTGGGCAGCCGTATCGTCTTGGGGTATGCCGGACCGCGCGAATTGCTCGCATTGAAACAGTCCCTTGCCGCGTTGCCTGAGATCGGGACCCATCTCCAGGTGCTTGACAATGCTCTGTGCGCCGAGATCCGTTCGTCGTGGGATGACGGCCGCGATCTGTTCGAGACCATCGAGCAGTCCATTCATCCCGACGCGCCTCTTGCCGTGCGTGACGGCAACCTGATCAAGGAGGGATACCATGCCGGCATCGATGAGCTGCGCAAAGCCTCCAAGGAAGGGAAACTCTGGATCACAGGGATCGAAACCAAAGAACGTGAACGCACCGGGATCGAGTCACTCAAAGTCCGTTACAACCAGGTGTTCGGGTATTACATCGAAGTGACGAAAGCCAATCTGGCGCGCGTCCCGTCCGACTACATCCGCAAACAAACGCTCGTCAATGCCGAGCGTTTTATGACCGCCGAGTTGAAAGAACTCGAAGAGCGTGTCACCGGAGCCGAAGCCAAGCTGCTGGCACTCGAGCAGGAGGTCTTCGCCGAAATCAGGAATCGTCTCGCCCGAGAAGTCCATCGCCTGGACGCCATCGCGCAGGCTCTCGCCGTGATTGACGTCGCCGCCGGCCTCGCGGAAACCGCCGCGCTCAATCAATACACCAGACCGGTCGTGGATGAAAGCGGTACACTCTGCATTCTTGATGGCCGACATCCGGTGGTCGAACGGCTCCGCGATACCGCATTCGTGCCGAACGATACCCAGCTGGACATCGAACTCCAGCGTCTGGTGATCTTGACCGGTCCCAACATGGCGGGCAAAAGCACCTACCTGCGGCAGGTCGCGCTGATCGTGCTGATGGCGCAAATCGGGAGTTTTGTCCCCGCATCCGAGGCGAGGATCGGGCTGGTCGACCGCATCTTCACCCGCGTGGGAGCCTCCGACAATCTGGCCGGCGGCCTCAGCACCTTCATGGTGGAGATGGTGGAAACGGCGAACATTTTGAACAGCGCCACCTCGCGTAGCCTGATTCTGCTGGATGAAATCGGGCGTGGCACCAGCACCTACGACGGGCTTAGTATTGCGTGGGCTGTAGCGGAGCATATTCATGATCGTACGCGGATCGGCGCCCGCACGCTATTCGCCACACACTATCATGAGATGGCGCAGTTGGAGCGACAACGCGACGGCATCAAGAACTATCGGGTCTCAGTCCACGAACGGGACGGGGAAATCGTGTTTCTCAGAAAAATCGTGGCAGGCGGAGCAGATCGCAGTTACGGCATTCACGTCGCGAAATTGGCGGGGATTCCTGACGGGGTCATTGAACGGGCGACCGCAGTGCTGGCCCAGTTGGAACAACCGGAGTCCGCACTCAGAGCGCCCCTTCTCGATCAGTCGAAAGAATCGACCCCATCCCCTGCCCTTCCCCAGCCTCACCCATTGATCGAAGAGGTGAAACAGATCGATTTGTTTTCATTGACACCCCTCGATGCCCTCAACCGTCTGGCCGAATTGCAGCGCAAGGTTCGATCCGACGAGAATTAGCTCCCAGTGCGGAACGGGACATTCTCCGTCTCGACGATAGACGGTCGAGAATAAACACAAAGGCGGTCAGCACGAAGCTTCGTGCTGACCGCCTTCTTATACGGGGCATAGCCCGGCCTAGTGAGCCTGCGCTTTATTATACTGGGCGGTCCAGGGAATCAGGCCACCCACGGTCTTTCCGCCCGGAAGCATGACATCGTATTGCATGCCGATATCATGCCCATCTGGCGCGACCGGTGAAGAGTTGAGTCCCTGCTTGGCTTTCTCGCAAGCGGAATCAAATTCGTGTTTCCCGGCGCATTCCTTCAGTCGAAGCCCGGAAATGCTGAGCGGCTTGCCCATAGAACCGGAGACTTCTGGAAGTTTCTTAACCGAAGAAATCACCCGATGGTTCTGCTCTGTTTCCACGGCGACAAATTCGATCAGATCCGTGGTGCTGCCCGGAGGTACGTCTTTAGCCGCAGCCGGTCCGGCATGGGGGCGGCCCATCTTCTTCAATTCTTCCCAGGCGCCTTTCTCGGCGTAGAACTTCAGATTCTTGCCGGGATGCACTTTCTGCCAATACAAACCACTCTCGGCGTTCCCACCGAATACAGACACGTTAATCCAGACTGCTTCATCGTAGGGGTCCAGTACGATCACACGCCCTTGAATGGTAGTGGGCTTGCTCATGTCCCCCCATTCAAACCGCTCTTGAAACGATTCAATGGCCAACGCAGTGGAAGCCACACCGGCAACCAGCGCCAGGGCTGCGAGGGCGATCCCACCTTGTTTCTGCAGCGTCATCATCACGTCCTCCTTCAACAACGTTCGAGGGTGAAAATTGATGGGGCTATTCCTTGATCACCTTGAAACCGGTGATGGTTCGGCCATCCAGGGTCACTTCCATGGCGACGAGTTCCTGGGAGGCCTTGATGATTTGATCCATCAACGCCTTATCCTTCACCGCAAGACGGACAGTGGTCGCGGCATGGTACCAGCCGGAATAAGCACCGTTCTTCTCGGTTCCGCCGGTGAATCCCCACGCGCAGCACGTGAGCAAAGGATCGGGCGGCTTGACATCGAGCATCGTGGACGAGCGTCCGCCAGAGGTTCCGGACGCTGGTTCCCCGGAATTCCAGAATTGAATGCCAAACAACAGCTCATGGTCGGGATTATCGGCCCACTGCGACCAGACGCGGCCTTGCAGCGTCTTTGTCGCTTCAGCCTTGAGTGGCTTCCCACCGACGATCGCATCAGCAAGACCCATGAGTTCCCCGCCACCGGCCGCCAAGGCGGACTCAACCACCGGTAAGCCGACGACTGAAACCAGGGCAACGGCGGCTAGAATGACTTTCCCCTTCATATCTCGTCCCTCCTTACAAATGTCAGTGAGAGAACAGCGACATCCCAGGAGCTGGACTGAACCCACTCGGGGATGTTGTATATCACAAGAGTCAATGGACCAATCACATCGTGCTCAATATTTATTGCATCGTAATCGTCAGCGCGAATTCCTTTACTTCTGCCTTCCGCTTGGCTTCCAGTACCAATCAATCGCGTCGATAGAGAGAAAACGGTACTGAAACGGCTCTTTTATGTCAAGAAAATGTTTGGCACCCGTTCGTAACGGCCCCACTATACTGCCAGATGATTATATAAATCAACCTGTTGTGCCATGAACAGCCATCCGATTCGTCTCTCAGGCCTTACGTGATGATCTGACCGCAGGAAGAGAGGGCTATTGCATTCCCTTTACAACCGCCATCTGACGAGACGAGAGCGGGCCCAACCCGGTGATCGCCATCGTTCCCGGCGCAAACAATTCCTGCGCTACCCGGGCGACTTGTTGCTCCGTGATGGCATCGATGTCCACGAGCATCTCTTCCAGGGTTGTATGAGCTCCGGTAATCAGCTCGTCCTTCGCCAACTTGTTCATGCGGCTGTGGGAACTTTCTAAACTCAACATCAGACTGCCCTTCATCTGTTCCTTGGTTCGTGTGAGTTCCTCCCGCTTGATGCCACGCCCCGCCATCCGCCTGATCTCACGCCGAATCAGATCCAGCACACGCTCCACTTCCCGCGCGCGGGTGCCCGCATAAATCGTGACCGTGCCGCCGTCGGAATAGCCGGACAAAAACGAATAGATCGAGTAGGCCAAGCCCCGCTTTTCACGCACTTCCTGAAAGAGGCGGGAGCTGACGCTCCCTCCCAGCACACTGTTCAGCACATAGGCCGCATACCGATCTTTGTGGCCAGCGGGAATGCCTTTGAGCCCCACACAGAGATGGACCTGCTCCAACGATTTCTGCTTCAGCCTGACGCCGCCGCACACGGCCGGCGGCCATCGCGTGCGAGACCCGTCGGTTGAGGATGATCGACGGGCGCCGAACGTTCGTGCCATTGTCCGTTCGAGCCGGCGTTGATCAAAGTTGCCCGCGACGGCGAGGACCATTTCCTGCGGGCGGTAGTGCGTCTCGATATAGTCCAGGAGATCCTGCCGCCGCAGCCGCGCGATCGTCTCGGTCTGGCCCAAAATCGGCCGGCTCAGAGGATGCCGCCCCATGACCAGTCCCGTATGAAGTTCCTGAACCAAGTCCTCGGGGTCGTCCTGCACCATGCGGATTTCTTCGAGCACCACCTGCTTTTCTTTTGTGATTTCTTTCGGCCCAAAACGGGAGTGATGGAAGAGATCCGAGAGCAGATCCAGCGCTTTCGGCAAATGCTGGTCGAGCACCTTGACGTAGAATGTGGTCGTTTCGCGCGTGGTGAAGGCGTTCATCTCGCCCCCGAGCGCGTCAATCTCGCGGGAGATGTCCGTGGCCGACCGGGTGGCCGTCCCCTTGAAGAACATATGTTCGATGAAATGGGAGTATCCCGCTTGCGCAGGACTTTCGTCCCGGGAGCCGGCATTAACCCACATGCCGACTGTGACGGACTTGAGCGTCGGAATCTGCTCGGTGACCAAGCGGACGCCGTTGTCGAGAATAATTTTGCGGTACAAGGGGATTACCCCTCCGCGTGATCCTTCGCCCCACCGGCGGCCGGCGCCGGCAAGACGTCCTTCCGGCTGAGCCTGATCTTGCCCTGCCTGTCAATCTCCAGCACCTTCACGAGAATCTGATCACCTTCGGCCACTTCGTCGGACACGGCTTTGACCCGATGATGCGCCAGTTGGGAGATGTGAACCAATCCATCGGTGCCCGGCAAGACTTCGACGAACGCACCAAAATCCATGATCTTCCTGACCGTGCCCATATAGACCTTGCCGACCTCGACTTCTTCGGTCAGCCGGCTGATGATGTCTTTGGCCTTCTGCAGCGACACGCCATCGGACGAGGCGATGGTGACAATCCCCGTATCCTCGACATTGATCTTGACGCCACAATCGGCCTGGATGCCGCGGATGGTTTTCCCGCCCTGGCCGATGATGTCGCGGATTTTGTCCTGTTTGACCTTCATCGTATAGATCCGAGGCGCGAACGGCGACAGGTCGGTCCGCGCGCCCGTGAGGGCCTTGGCCATATGACCCAAAATGTGGAGACGGCCCAAGCGAGCCTGTTCCAATGCCTGTTGCATGAGGGCCGTGGTAATGCCGCCGATCTTGATGTCCATCTGCAACGCGGTGACCCCGTTCTTGGTCCCGCACACCTTGAAATCCATATCGCCCAAATGGTCTTCGAGTCCGAGAATGTCGGACAGGATCATCACCCGCTCATCTTCCTTGATGAGTCCCATGGCAATGCCGGCGACCGGCTCCTTGATCGGCACACCCGCATCCATCATGGCCAGTGTGCCCCCGCAGACCGTCGCCATGGATGACGACCCATTCGACTCCAGAATTTCCGACACAAGACGGAGCGTATAGGGAAAGGTGTCTTTCCCAGGAATGACCGGCTTCAAGGCTCGTTCCGCCAGCGCCCCATGGCCCACTTCTCGTCGGCCTGGCGACCGGAGCGGCCTCGCCTCACCCACGCTGAACGGCGGAAAATTATAATGGAGCATGAAGGTTCTGGTATATTCTCCCTCCAGCGCGTCGATGCGCTGTTCGTCGTCAGTGGTACCCAGCGTCACGACGGCGAGACTCTGCGTTTCCCCGCGCGTGAACAGTGCGGAGCCATGGGTGCGCGGCAACACTCCCACTTCGCAGGTAATCGGCCGAATGTCAGCCGGTCCGCGCCCATCCGCGCGCGACCCCTTTTCCAGAATCATGTTCCGGACTTCCGTGTATTCCAGACCATGGAAGACGATCTTGATATGCCGCTCGCTCGTGGGCTGATCCGGATTCTTGAACTTCGTTACCGCCTCCGACAAGACCTGGTCCAGCCGTTCCTGGCGCGCCGTCTTGTTGGGAATCATGATTGCATCGCGGATCGGCTGGGCGACCATGGCTTTCACCTGCGCCGCCAGAGCGGAATCGATCGGTTCAGCCTTGACCTCTCGTTTTTTATTCCCGACTTTCTTCGCCAGTTCATCGATCTTGGCCACGATCTTTTTGATCTCAGCATGCGCCAGTTCGAGCGCCTGAAGCATCGTGGCCTCCGACAACTCGTTGGCGCCCGCCTCGACCATCATGACGGCATCCGCGGTGCCCGCGACGACCAGATGCAATTCACTCTTGTCCATGGTCTCAAGATCGGGGTTGACGACGAACTGTCCGTTCACTCGACCGATCTTGACGCCGGCCACCGGCCCTTGGAAGGGAATGTTCGAGATCGCCAACGCAGCCGACGCCGCGGTGATGCCGATCACATCGGACGAGCCGGTCTTGTCGACGGAGAGTACCGACGCAATCACCTGTGTTTCAAAGTAGTAGTTTTCCGGAAACAGAGGCCGTAACGGGCGATCGATCAGCCGGCTGGTGAGCACTTCCTTCTCGGACGGCCGGCCTTCCCGCTTGAAGTACCCGCCTGGGATCTTGCCGGCGGCGTAGGTTTTTTCCTGGTAGTCCACCGTCAGCGGAAGAAAATCGGTCCCCGGCTTTGCCGTCTGCGCGGACACGGCGGTCGCTAAGACGACCGTTTCGCCGTACGAGGCCCAAATTGCCCCGTCCGCTTGTTTGGCGATGCGACCGGTTTCCAGCCGGAGCGTTCGCCCCGCGATATCAAGCTCAACAGTATGTACCATCTATGGTCTCCTTCTCGTGAGTCCCACAGATGCCCACAGAGATAGGCTCATCAAGAAGTGCTGAGTCCTGAGTGCTGACTCGTCCGAAAACCATCCATACCTCAGTCCTCACAACTGTTCTTGATGAGCCCATGTCCGTGTTCACCTGTGTGACGGGTGATTCCCGCGCCGCACACGGGCACATGCGCCGCGTGCGTTCGGCTTACTTGCGAATACCGAGGCGATCGATCACCGCCCGATACCGCGCATCGTCGATACCACGGAGATAATCCAGCAACCGCCGCCTGCGTCCCACCAATTGCAGCAATCCGCGCCGCGAATGATGGTCCTTCTTGTGCGTCTTGAAGTGTTCGGTCAGATACGTGATGCGGGTGGTCAATACCGCAATCTGAACCTCCGGCGACCCTGAGTCCGTCTCATGACGCCGATGCTGCGTGATCAATGCGGTCTTCGCTTCTTTGAGTAACGCCATGGGTCTGCTCCTCTTCCTGGTTCAATTCAGCGATTCACTCTCCGCCAATACTTTCTGTACTTTGACGATGCCGGCTGTCGTCCCGCCATGGATGCCGATCGCGAGCAAGCGCCCGTCCTTATCCTGCAATCGGATTGAGACCGGCCCACCTGAACAGGGTAACCGCTCAATTCCAGCAGGAGACACCGCACCCCCGTGCAGGACCAACCGGGCCTGCTCGTCAGTCACCGTCATGGCCGGCAAGCAGTCTAGCGCCTGATTCAGTGGAACCAGATGCCGATGCAATGTCCCGATGGCCACTTGATCGGCCACCTGATCGACCGTCAGCGCCTGCTCGATGGAGAGAGGGCCCACGCGACGACGCTCCAGCGCAGCGAGATGTCCCCCGACTCCTAGTGTCTGACCGATATCGGCGCACAAGGTTCTGATGTAGGTGCCTTTTGAGCACACCACGCGCAGAGTTACATCCCGGCCATCAACGGCAAGAATATCCAGTTCGTGCACGATGATCGGTCTGTCTGCCCGTTCGACCGTTTCCCCGGCTCTCGCCGCTTTGTAGAGAGGCCGGCCTCCAATTTTCACGGCCGAATACATCGGTGGGACCTGCCGTTGCGGGCCACGAAACCGTCCGACCACCTCACGCAACGCTTCCTCGCGAACCACACTCGGATCCGCCTGTGTGAGCACTTTGCCGGTTGCGTCTTGTGTATCGGTTGTCTCACCCAACCGCAAGACCGCACGGTATTCCTTATCCCAATCGACCAAGTACTCCGCCACGCGCGTCGCGCGCCCGACCAGCACCGGCAAAACACCGGTCGCCGCCGGGTCCAGCGTACCCGCATGGCCGACCTTCACTCCGCCCAGCAGACCGCGTACTTTGGCGACGACGTCGTGAGAGGTCCAGCCCGCTTCCTTGTTCACCACGAGCACTCCCTCGGCCACGGCGGTTCGTCGGCTCATGTGCGTCACGGTACCCATATCGGCCTATGATTCCGAACCCGCTCTATCCGAAGCATCCGGAACATTCAACTGCGGTGTGGTGCCGACCTGTTCGACAGGCTCGTGTAACCCGTCCAAGAGTCGCAAGATGCGGTCGCCGCGCAGACCGCTGACATCTTTCTTGAAAATGATTTCGGGCAGATACCGCAACGTGAGGCGCCGCCCCAATTCGGCCCGCACGAATCCGCTGGCCTTGGACAGCCCGGCAAACACTTCCTGCTCGGCCTGTCCCGTTTCCATCGTCGTGACAAAGACGTGGGCGATGCGCAAATCCGCCGTCACCTCGACCCCCGTCACCGTCACCGAATGTACACGCGGGTCCTTGATCTTCCGCATCAGAATATCCGCAACTTCCATCCGGATTTGATCGGCCACCCGATCGGCCCGCTTGTAGGTAGTCTTGGACATGCGCTGATCCGCTGCTTCAATAAGGCCGGTGACGAGCATCACGCCGCTTCTACAACAGTTCTAACCTGGTTCGGACGACTTCAACCACAGGCATGCTCTTGATCATGTTCAACGCCTGTTCCAACACCTGACTCGCGTGGCTGCCCTCGTTCGCCACACAGGCCATTCCCAACACCGCCTTCTGCCACAAATCTTGTCCGTCTACTTCGGCTACCGACAAATTGAACTTTCCGTGCAGTCGGTCTTTCACGCTATGGAGCACCTGCCGCTTATCCTTGAGCGATTGGCTCCCCGCGATCAAGAGTTCGACGGTGCAGACGCCGACCACCATGTCCGTCCCGCATCCGCTCAGAGCTTCGTCGCGATCTTGTCGATCGCATACGCCTCGACGATGTCGCCAACCTTCACATCGTTGAAGTTCTCGATACTCAAGCCGCACTCGTATCCCTGTTGCACGTCGCGCACATCGTCCTTGAACCGCCGCAGCGAGCCGAGCTTCCCCTGGTAGACCACGACGTTATCCCGGATCACGCGCACGCCGGCACTGGCACGGGAAATCGTTCCGTCGATGACGTACGACCCAGCCACGGCTCCCGCCTTGGGAATCATGAATACCTGCCGCACCTCGGCCCTCCCCAACGTGCGCTCCTTGAGCGTCGGCTCGAGCAGCCCTTCCATCGCAGCCTTGATGTCGGCAATGGCGTCGTAAATAACCGTGTACAGTCGGACATCGACCCCTTGCTGCTCCGCCAGCGAAGCCGCTTTCGGCTCAGGCCTGATGTTGAACCCAATGATGATGGCACGCGATGCAGCGGCCAGCAGCACATCGGACTCCATGATGCCGCCCACGCCGTTATGGATGACGCGCAGCTTGACGGCGTCCGTTGAGAGCTTTTCCACCGCGCCGGCCAAGGCTTCGGACGAGCCCTGCACATCGGCCTTGATGACGATGGAGAGTTCCTTGACCGATCCTTCTTGAATCTTCGCGAAGAGATCGTCGAGCGACACCTTGGCAGGACCACCCAGCTCGGCAGCCCGCCGCTTCTGGGCCCGCTCTTCGGCGATCTCCCGGGCGACCCGTTCGTCCGACACCACTTGGAAGACATCTCCGGCAGACGGCACGCCCGGCAATCCGAGCACCTCCACCGGGATAGAGGGGCCGGCCTGTTGCACTTTCGCACCCCGATCGTCAATCAGCGCCCTGACTCGCCCGCTGTAGGTTCCCACGACATACACGTCACCGACCTTGAGCGTACCGCTTTGGACCAGCACGGTCGCCACGGGACCTCGGCCTCGTTCGACCTTGGCTTCAACAACCGTCCCCTTGGCCGGCCGGTGAGGATCAGCCTTCAGCTCCAGCACGTCGGATTGCAGCAGGATCATCTCAAGCAGGGTATCAAGTCCCGTCTTCTGCCTGGCGGACACTTCCACCATGATCGTGTCACCGCCCCAGGCTTCGGAAATGAGCCCGTGCTCGGACAGCGCATTCTTTACCCGATCGGGATTCGCCTCCGGTTTATCGATCTTGTTCATCGCCACGATGATGGGCACCCCGGCGGCTTTAGCGTGGTGAATCGCTTCGACCGTCTGCGGCATGACCCCATCATCCGCAGCCACGACCAAGATGACGATATCGGTGACTTTCGCGCCGCGCGCGCGCATCGACGTGAACGCTTCGTGGCCCGGCGTATCGAGGAACGTCACCTGCCTCCCGCGCACCGGCACCGTATAGGCACCGATATGCTGCGTGATGCCGCCGGCTTCCCCTTCGGCCACTTTCGTTTGCCGGATGGCGTCGAGCAGCGAGGTTTTGCCATGATCGACGTGGCCCATGATCGTGACGACAGGCGGGCGCGGCTCCGGCCGGTCTTCGCCGCTGGTGTCGATCACATCTTGCAGCAATTCCTCGCCGCCTTTCTCTACCGCCACCTCGATCTTCACGCCGCTCTCTTCAGCAAGCATCGAGGCGGCGTCCAGATTCATCGGCTGATTGAAGGTGAGCATCTGCCCCATCTCCATCAGCTTGCGGACGATGTCCGCCGGCCGCTGCCCGATCGCTTCGGCAAACTCCTTGACCGTGATTCCAGCCGTCAATTTGACGCTCTTCTTGCGCGGCTTGGTAATCTCGCTCGGCGCACTGTGATGCAGATGTTTCGAGCGGTCGTCGCGCCGCTGCACGGGAATAGCTCGGAGATCCTGCCAGCGGGCGGCATCTTCACGGAACTTGACGTCGTGCTCGTCGTCCTTAACCCGACCGGGCTTCTTCGCCTTCTTGAGCTTGTCTTTCTGTCCCTCGGCCTCGATAGCCTCGAACGCCATGCTTTTTTTCTTGCCGGCAACCGCCTCCACCGTCGCGGCTGCGCTCGGCGGGGCACCCACCGGTGGCTTGGCAGCAATGGCTCCTGACACCGGGGCTATCGGAGCAGGAGCCGGCGGTGTGGATGGGACTGGCTGGATGGGCGGCGCCTCCTCCGCATGATGAACACGCTCGGCTTCCACGGTGGGCAGCGGAACCGACGAAACGACTGGACTCGGCGCAGGAGCCGGCTGAGAAGCTGCAGCGGGTGCCTCGAGGTCGACGGCCGGCGCGGAGGCAAGGGCTTCAGCCGGTTCGTCCTCCTTCTTCCGCTTGATCAAAATACGTCGCTTGTCAGGCTTCGCAGACGACTCGATAACCGGACTCTTCATCACTCCGGCTTTGGTGTGGGCCGTATCATGCACTTTCACTCCCTGTTCTGATTGTCTCTCACCCGCTTTGCCTTCACCCTTGGCGTGGGGGAGAAATTTCTCCAGCACCTTTTGCACCACATCGTCGTCCAGTGCGCTGCTATGGGACGCAACGGACACGCCCATCTTCTTGAGCTCGGGCAAAAGCGCCTTGTTCTCTATCCCGAGTTTCTTGGCCAATTCGTAAACGCGCATGCTCATCTGAGATCCTGGTCGGCTAGCTGGTGGTCTCTTCCCCGGCCTCGGCCCTGGCCGCCTGCCGCGCTTCTTCCTGCAACCGCTGGGCTTCGGCTTCTTCCGCGAGGGCGGCTTTGATTTCCTTATCCCGTTCGACCTTTTCTTTCTCGTACTCGGTCGCACTGATGATATCGATCTTCCAGCCGGTCAGCCGCGCGGCCAGTCGGACATTTTGCCCGTTCTTGCCGATGGCCAACGACAGCTGAGAGTCGGCGGCGACGACCAGCGCCGACTTCTTTTCCTCATCGATACCGACCTTTTCGATCGTGGCCGGGTTGAGCGCTTCGGCGATGAACACCCGCGGATCTTGGGTCCAGGTGATGATGTCGATCTTCTCCCCCCGTAATTCGCGGACAACCGCCTGGACGCGCGAGCCCTTGATGCCCACGCAGGCGCCGACCGGATCCACGGCTTTTTCCCGCGACACCACCGCAATTTTCGTGCGGTCGCCCGGCTCACGGACCACCGACTTGATCTCGATGATCTTTTCCATGATCTCCGGGACTTCAAGTTCAAACAGCTTCGCCACAAATTGTGGATGGCTGCGGGAAAGAATGACTTGAACATCCTTCGGCGTGCGGCGCACCTCCAGCAGCATCGCTTTCACCCGATCGCCCCGGCGATAGGTCTCGCGGGGAATCTGTTCTTGAATGGGGAGCACCGCCTCCGTCTTGCCGAGATCAACCAGGTAATTCCGGCGCTCCATGCCGAGGATGATGCCGTTCACCAGATCGCCCTGGCGTGTCGAATACTCCTTCTGCACTGCCTCCCATTCGGCTTCACGGACTTTCTGAAAGATGACTTGCTTCGCCGTCTGCGCCGCAATCCGCCCGAGCTCGTTCATTTCGATCAACGATCCGATTTCATCGCCGATCTCCGCTTCGGTGTCGTATTGGCGGGCCTCCTGAAGAGAAATCTCCGCTTTTGGATTGCTGACCTGATCGACGATGACTTTCTTGGAAACGACGGAAATTTCTCCCGTCTTCGGATCGATCTCGACTTGAATGTTCTCGGCCTGACCGAAACGTTTCTTGGCGGCGGTTTGCAAAGCGGATTCGATGGCGCCGATCACTCGCGCTTTGTCGATTCCCTTCTGACGACCGATTTCGTCGATGACATTGATCAGTTCTCGGTTCATGCGTCATGCTCCTGCATAGGATTCTCCACGGCCACGGGCGCGCTCCTGCCGCTTATATTTTCACGACCAGCTTGGCCTCTGCAATCTGCTCCCGATCCAATCGCAATGTCTGCGGCTCCGCCTTGCCCGCCGGAACGGCCACCGATACGGCCTGTTCACCAACTTCCATGAGCCGTCCGCTCACACGCCATTGGCCGTTCAGCGGCTGCCGCAGCTTGAGGCTTACCTCTTTCCCGATCGCTCGCTGATAGTCTTGAAGACGTTTGAAGGGCCGATCGAGACCGGGCGATGACACTTCAAGGGTGTAGGCGTGGGGAAACGGATCTGCGACGTCCAACGCAGGCCCCAGCGCCTTGTGCGCCTGTTCGCAATCTGTGACGGTGACGCCGCCGGGCTTCTCGATCAGCACGCGGACGACGGTGCGAGCCCCCTGCCCTACGCACTGCACCTCGACCAACTCTAACCCGAGCGCCCAGAGGATCGGCGAAATGACATCGTGCACCCGGTCAACGACCGACTGCACACTACGTTCCCCTATGATCAACCCTCTTCCCCTAGCAACGACCGGCACCGGCTCAAACAAAAAAGTGGGCCTGAGCCCACTTCCAGCGGCAGCACAATACCACGCACCCCCGTGCAAAGCAAGAGGCGTTACCCGGTCAAGATCGACCAGCGTGCAGCGAGCGTTTTGGTGATCGGGCCGGGCCGTCCGGACCCGATGGTTTTCCCGTCGATCCGGACCACCCCCAAGACTTCCAGCGTAGTTCCGGTCAAAAATACCTCGTCCGCGCCATACAGGGCATCGAGCGGGAGGAACTGTTCTTCTACTGGGATCTCTTCCTTCCGCGCCAATTCCAACACGACCGTCCTGGTGACGCCGGAGAGAATGCGAGGTCCCTCGGGAGCGGTCACGATTGTTCCGGACCGCACGGCCATGACGTTGCTGAGCGAACCTTCCGTCACCAACCCGTCTTTGACCAGAATCGCTTCGAACACGCCGGCTTTTCTGGCCTCTTCACGGGCCAGCACATTCCCGAGCAAATTCAAGCTCTTGATATCGCAGCGGCTCCAGCGAAGATCGTCACACGTCCGCGCCGTCACTCCGTCCTGCCGTAGCTGAAGACTCAAGGGATGCAGTTCCCGGATGGTCATGACGACAGTTGGTGAAACTCCCGATGGGAACGCATGATCGCGAGGAGCCGTCCCTCTCGTAATTTGGATGTAGACCTTGGCTTCCTGATACCCGGCCTGGCCAAGCCCCTGCTGAATCCATTGGGTCCATTGGGCTCGGGAATAGGGCTGGACAAGGTTCAACTCCTTTGTACTCCGTTCAAGCCGCGCCAAGTGCGCCGCCAATTCGAACGGCGCGCCACGATAGGTCCTGATCACTTCGTAGACGCCGTCGCCGAATTGGAATCCACGGTCGTCGATCGAAACCACAGCGTCTTTCCATGGAAGGAAGCGGCCGTTGATGAAGGCGATGTCCGGCATAATACTCAGCTCCCCGGCGGATTCACCGCCTCGACCTGGAACACGCGCCGGTCCTCGGCGGTGAATTTCCACCCCATGCGCTTTTCAAACACCAGCCGATGACTTCCCGGCGTCACGGCCTTGAACTCGAAGGTGCGCTGTCCGTTGTCCACCGCGTTATTACTCGCGATGCGGAGGAATTCGTCGCTGAGCAGGGTCAGCGATGTGGCCTCGTAGGAGGGCACCCATAATTCGCCTCTGGTGCGATCCTCCCACAAATGAATGACGAAGGGCCGACCGACCGTCGTCGCCATCGTGCGGCAATCGTGAGACTCAGGAATGGAACGAATATCCGTCTTGGACGTTGTCATGCGCCCCTTGTCCGATTCGACTACGCAAGCCGGATCAGGTCTCGCGGGTGTGTTCCTCAGATCTTCCGCCGAGGACCCACCCAAATGTCGGTCCCCTCCACCCGCACTTCGTAACTTCCGACACAATAGCCTCCTCCGTCTGTGCCTTGTCCGTTCCGAATATCGAAGGCAAGGTCGTGCCAGGGGCAGGCCACAACATAGCCTTTGAGGCGTCCCTCGGCAAGCGGCCCTCCTTCATGCGGGCAGCTGTTGTGAATCGCATAGAATTTCCCGTCGACATTAAACAAAGCGATCACCCGGTCATTGACCGTCACTTTCTTCGACCGCCCCGGAGCGAGGTCATCGAGTTGCGCCACCTTCTGAAACCCCTCCATGCTTCCTCCTCCGTTCCTCCCTTGGCCGACCTGCTACGATTCGGGACTACACACTGACTGGCGGCACTTACATCCGAAGCGTGTAGGTAAGCTCGTCGTTCTTTGCGACTCCGGATCTCTTCAGAAATCCTACTTCAGTTTGAATGACATACCGGGCCGCTTCCGGCGGCGGGCCGAAAAACGGGCACGGGTCTTTGGCGCAGGGGTCTGCGTGCTCCAACATATGCACGACATGATGGCTTTCGTCCACCCACAGGATGTCGATGGGGAAGCGATATTCTTTCGTCCGCACCCGATGGAGTCCATTTTCTTCGAAGATATAAAGCATCCCCCCGTTCGGAGGCAACTCGTCGCGGAATGCGAGCCCAAACAATTGCTTCTCCGGTGTATCCGCGACCTCGGCCTCGATCTCGGCACCGCTTGGAAATCGGACAACGATGATGCTCGATTCTTTACGCTCGCCCACAAATACCGAGAGGCTCATCATGAGGATAGCGAGCAGGATCATCATGACGATCCGATTTTTCTTGCCCGCCCACCCGCTCGATCGGCTCTGACTCGACTCCATCGTGGATGCCCCGCTCCTGTTCGCGATGGGCCCATCGGCCCATTTCTATCGGCCAACCACCTAGGCCTTCTGCTCCGTTTCCATTCTGTTGACTTGGAAAAGAGGCACAGAATAGAATGCGCTTCTGTTTTGCGCGGCCCTACGCACTATGGTCGGGGCGGCGCGATGTTGTCAATATCGTCTGGCTGACTGTTGGAGTGAGAAGGAGGCGTGGGTCATGGCACTGTTGATTACAGATGAATGCATCTCTTGCGGGGCATGCCTGCCGGAATGTCCCAACGAAGCGATCTTCGAAACCAGGAGCGACGCCGAGGGTAAAGGCAATCACGTGGGCGATGGCCAAGGAGTCGGCGACAACATTTATGTCATTGCACATGACCGCTGCACCGAGTGTGTCGGCCATTTCGATGAACCCCAATGCGCGGCTGTGTGTCCGGTCGACAATTGCTGCATTTCAGACCCCCTCTATCCGGAGACGACGGAGGTTCTCTTGGAAAGGGCAAAGACGTTGAACCCCGATAAAGCAATCGATCCCGCGAAAGTGTGGAGCGGCGTCAGAAACTAATTCGACCACTGTTCCTGTCATTGAAGGAAGGCCTTGGTTTTGAGAAGAACCAAGGCCTTCCGCATTTTGAGGTCTACCGAACACTGCGGTGGCCGATTCCCAGACCGCCAGAAAACACGACGGCCTCAAGGAGCATCTCCTTGAGGCCGTGAATCTGCGATGGGACTTTTCTTTCTTCGTCGCCTGCGACTACTTCAGCATCAGCAACTTGCCGCCCACATGTCCTGGATGTAGATGACAGCGATACGTAAGCACATTGCCCGCTGCATAGAACAGGTCGCTGGTCGGTACACCGATATATTTGGTCTCACCTGGCTTGAGCACCACTTTCGTGTCCAAAACCGTCGGCGCCGATTGATTCACGGCCGCAGTCAGTTGAAAGCCATGTTCCGCTGTCGCGTTATTCGTGACCTTCAGCAAAACTGGAGCACCAGGACGAGCCTTGAAGTCAATGACCGTCGTCGGAGGGTACCAGGTCTTCATCGTGCCAATTTCGATTGCATAGAATGAAGCATCCACATCAAGTTCTTTGAACGGTTGGCCGACGACCGATCCGGTTTCCAGATCGCCGACTTCAACGCCGCCGGCCTGAAGCGCGTGGGCAACCGATACTCCGGCCACCACCATTCCAAGACCTACCAGGACCGCACTCATGATCTTACCCATTCCCAACCTCCCTAAGAAAAAAACAGACTGTAATTGCCGCCGAGCACCGCCTATGCCGAGCGGATGATATCCCTGGCAGCCTCGAATGATTTCAAATTCTTCGCGGACCTATTATCGATAGCCGATAAGGCCCGACTTATATCATAGGGGTGAAAAGGGAAGCAACCGATTCGCGCCCCTTTCGGTCGTGCGCGAATACACATCGCGGTTATCCCGCCGGCATTCTTTGGGAGATCCCTACTGTTGGGCATTCAACAAATCCCTCGTGCCCGGGACACATTCGTCACGCTTCCAATCCTTGAGGATGTGCGCCTCGCTGAAAATCAGTGTGTACCGATAACAGTAGAGCGTAGGCTTTTCCCGGTCGTTCGGTCTTCCCATGAGCGCACCCATCGATTGGGACGCCTCCACCAGGAAGTTGGGATTCCAGCGAGCCAGATCACTTTCACCCAACGCGATCCGGTACGTCCAAAGACTGTCCCCGCCCAGGACAGGGTTTTTCGCCGTGTGGGGAGGACCGAATCTGTCTCGGACCTCGTCTTGCGTCAGCTGGCCGACGCCACGAGAGAAATAGCCATCCCACCCCGGGGCATGGCATGCGCCGAGGACACCGCCGAGGACAAGCAGTCCGACGGCGCGAACCACGCGTGGCGCGCTCAATGCGAGCAGTCGGCGTATAGGCAGGATACCCGTCATGGTGCTTACGCTACACCGGTCTTGCCGGTCAGTGCAACCGTTTGAAGAACGACTGTCGAGACGGGGTTAAGTATTTCTCAGAGTTTCCGATACCCTTGTTGAGGAACCACCATATGCCCATCGTTCCGGCAATCAGCGGGATCGTGGAGACCTATCCGGTCAAGCCGACCATTCAGCGGCCGGCACACGTTGAATCCGTCGAGGCACAGGGAGACCAGAGCCACCATCCGCCCCTGCCAGACCACCCACATAAAGCTGCGCACACTGCCTATCAGCAGCAGACCGAGCAAGACATACAGGCGAAGCCGGTTCTCCTGGCCCGCGATCTCATGTCCTCACCGGTCCATACGCTGTCTTCGGAGAGTACCGCAAGTGAGGCCTGGGCAGAAATGACGCGGAGGAGTATTCGTCACCTCCCCGTCACGTCTATCCATGGCATACTCGTGGGAATCATCTCTGACCGGGATTTGCTGCGTCAGGTACCGGAACTGACAGTCACGACCTCACTCAACCCAGCCACTCACCGAAAATTGGCCGACCTCATGACCAGACGAGTGGTCTCCGCTGCTCCCACCACGAACATCAGAGACATAGCCCGTCTGATGCTGGACGAGCGAATTCACGCAGTTCCGATCCTGGATGCCCATCGCCGCCTTGTCGGCATTCTGACGACGCACGATCTGCTGCGTGGGATTGCCAACCATGGGCCTCTCGAACTCTGGACATAGCTCCGGATAGCGGGATGGCCGGTATGACGTTACCGGTTGAGCTGCTGAAGCCGTTGACAGGCACAATTGAGGTCCTCGTCGGTTTTGGCATAGCTGAAGCGAATGAAACCGGCTCCGGTTGAACCTGAAAAGAACGCCTCTCCGGGGACACCGGCTACGCCGGTCTTGTCCAGGAGGTACAGCGCGCGAGCCTTCCCCGTCGAGCCTGGCAACCTGGACACATCCGCCAACACGTAATAGGCGCCGTCTGGAATCGATGGTGTCAGCCCGGAGTCGGCCAATGTCGCGCAGAATCGATCGCGTTTTCCTTGATACGAGCGGGCCAGATCTCGATAGAAGTCATCGGACAGCTCGTTGATGCCTACAGCCACAGCCAGTTGAAGCGGAGCGGGGGCACACACGTACAGCAGATCGTTCATGGCCCCGATCGCCTGCGCCCACGGTTCAGCCGCGACGCAGTACCCGATGCGCCATCCGGTCACACTGAAAGTCTTCGAATAACCCCCGATGGTGATCGTCCGTTCGGCCATATCCGGCAACGTTGCCATACTAACGTGCGTCCGGCCATCGTACAGAAAGTACTCGTAGATTTCGTCGGTGAACACGAAGAGATCGTGCCGGCACGCAAACTCCGCGACAGCCTCCAGCTCTGCTTGCGCGAACACTTTGCCGGACGGATTCCCCGGCGAATTGACGATGATGGCCTTCGTCTTCGGCGTAATCGCCTGTTCCAGCTGAGCCAGGGTGAAGCTCCATCTTGGCGCGTTCATTTCCACGATGACCGGGATCGCCTCAACCGCGAGCAAGGCACTGATGTGGTACTGATAGTACGGCTCGAACAGCATGACTTCATCGCCAGGGTTCAGGACTGCTTCGCAGGCGCAATGGAAGGCTCCGGTCGCCCCGGCGCTGACAATGATTTCTTTCTCGGGATCGGCCTTGATCCCGTTGTAGTGCGCCAGCTTTCCGGCAATGGCCTGCCGCAATTCCGACAGTCCGTCAAAGCGGGTATAGACATTGTACCCGTCCTTGATCGCCCGCTCAGCGGCCTGTAGCACAATGGGAGGAACCGGTGTGTCGCAGACTCCTTGAGCCATGTTGAGCCCTTTGGCGCTCGCGCAAGCCTGTGTCATCGCCCGAATCTCCGATTGAGCCAGATTCACCATCCGTCGGCTGATCGTCCGTGCCGTCATTTCTGGGTCTCCCTCTTGGTTGAAGCCATCCTTTCTCGCAAACAAAGAGATACCCGTCAAGATCCCCCCAAAGAAGCTCAAGGATACGTACCGTCGCCTATGACGTTCGAATGCTCATTATCGGCCCGCGGATGGCGGATCGACACCTCGTGGCCGCTACGGGTCAAAGAGGCCGTTGTGCGCTGGGGCGGCGGGAAGCAATTCGGACTGGAGTTCGCGGAGATTCACCTTAGCGCAACGGGGACGCATGAGAGCCTTGATCAGGATGACACGGCGCTAGCCGGACTCTGGGCCGTATCTCGATTCGCCCGCACCCTTGGGTAGCACCGGGTCTGTTTGTTTCGGCCTGTGAGGAACAGCAGCCGATCGACACGGTATCGGCGGAGCCGAACGCCCGCATCGGCGGGGTTCCCGGTAGTGTTCGTAATACCGCAGCACCTTCCGCACATACAACCGCGTTTCACGGATCCGCGGAATCTTTCCCCCCTTTACACGATGCACTCCGGCGTTGTACGCGGCGAGTGCCAGGAGCAGGTCCCCCTCATACAAGTTCAGCAAGTGGCGCAGTTGCTTGGCACCCCCTCGAATGTTTTGGAGGGAATCATAGACATCGGCGACCCGCAGGGTCGCCGCTGTATCCGGGGTCAGCTGCATCAACCCAATGGCTCCCTTCCGCGACACGGCATTCTGGCGGAAATCCGATTCCGTTTTGATCACGGCGTGCAGCAATGCCGGGTCGAGGCGGTACCGATTGGCGTAGAACGTAATTGCGCGGCGAATTTCTTGCTGAGAATAGCGGACTCGATCTTCAAAATCCGGCTTGGTTGGAATAGGAGAGGCCGCAACCATCACGCCTGCAAGGAGGAAGATGAGGAAACAGCGTGATAGAAGAGCCGCTGTGCGGATCGGCCATGTCCATTTTGTCTGTGCCACAACGTGACCTGATCATTCCATTCTTCATGGAAGAACCCGGGTCACGCCTATCTATCTCAAGAGCTGTGCCTCCATAACAGTATGACAACACACGGGAAAGTCATTCATGCCTCTATGCAATCGACACCACTCGGCACAAGTTCTGGCCATTTTTGATCTGTTCAATTTTGACCGAAGTTTGGACTATGGCTTGCCCCAGAGCGCTTCCAATCGTCGCGCTCGGCCGCAGCCGAATTTGTAGGACTTATAGCGGAAAGGATTCTTCTTGTAGAAGTCCTGATGGTAGTCCTCAGCCGGATAAAACACCGACGCTTTGACCACTTGCGTGGCGACCGGAGCAGAAAATCGCTTGGACCGTTCGATCGCCGCTTTCGACTCTGCCGACAGCCGCTGTTCTTCGTCCGTCCCATAAAACACCGCGGACCGGTACTGGCTTCCATGGTCGCAAAACTGGGCATTCGGCGTAATGGGATCAACATTGCGCCAGAACACATCGAGTAATTTCTGATAACTGACCTTGGCCGGATCATAGCTGACTTCGACGGATTCGGCATGGCCGGTGCTTCCCCCGGAAACTTGTTCATAACTGGGATTGGCCACGGTTCCGCCCATGTAGCCGGAGACGACCTCGATGACTCCCTCCACTTGCTCAAACGCTTCTTCCATGCACCAGAAGCAGCCTCCGGCGAAATAGGCCTTGGCCGGAACCGTCGCCCTAGCCTCCATGTTGCCCGACCAGAGCGTGAGGCTGCCCAACAAGCAGAGACTCACCACAACGGAGACGGAATGACGAATGAAAATCATGGACGCGCCCTCCCCTGCACACTCTGTCGCAGAAAGCGGAGCACTCTTACATCATACCTAAACGCTTGCCGAGCAGGAATATGTGCTCGACCGACCGGCCGTTAGCCTTGTCTCATAAGGGCAGTGGATCATACTGGTTGGACGCTGCATGCCGCGCCTGCCGATGGCGCCCTTCCACCTGTTTCATGATGAGCACAATCGCCTCTTCCGGCGACGCGGCCGCGGCGACCAATCGCTTGCCCAGCTTGCGAAAGAACGCCACATCCGCCGGCGAGGCATCCACCAGGATGACCGGCCTCCCGCCTTT
>DCZO01000015.1:202656-230092 GCA_002331335.1 Nitrospira sp. UBA2082
GTCAGCACATTGATGTTGTTGCGGCCGCTGCCCATTTCCGTGATGATCGGCACATCGACATGGCGCGAGACCTTGTCCTTGGCGGTCGGGAGGACTCCGATCGTTAAACTTCCCCCCACCCGCTTGGCGCCTTCGCATGCCGCATCCATGACGCCGACATCACGTCCACCCGTCAGGACGACCCATCCGCGCCGGGCGATCAGCTCTCCCAGCGTCCGCGCATTATCGAGATCTTTTTTCTTGGCCTTGGCCGGCCCCATCACACCCACGATAAACCGCATGGCTCCCCCTTGATTCCCTCACGCCACGTGTCAGAAACGAGACGCCGTTAACGTCACCTCCGCGTAGGTCCACACCGCCTTGAACTGCTGTTCGACTGCATCCGCCTCGCTGCCTTTGTCCTGATCGCGAAGGCTCTGCATCAACCCGAAGAACGCCCATCCGTTGTCGGCATTTTTGGCCAGATCCGCTCGGTAGACCATTTCGGCATCGGCCGGTCGTCCCGCAACCAAGAGGATGTCACCCAAATAATGGCGGACCGGAATCGGCCAGAATGGGGGCTCCATATACGGGAGGCTATCCTCCAATCTGACGGCTTCCTTGAAGCACGTGATGGCCTCATCATATTTTCTGTGACGGGCGGCGATTTCTCCGGCCAACAGACGTTCCGCGATCTTGAGCAAGGCCCGTTCCGTCTTCTCCTCCGGTGTGCGGTCGCGGCCTAATCGCTTCGCCAGCCCGGCCAAGACGGTATGTTCACCTTCAGCTCCGGGCAGACGGCCGGTAGCAGCCAGCGCCAATCCTCGCCCCAGCCGCCAGATACCTTGGTGGAGGCGGAGGCTCTTGTGCGGCGCCGGTTCCCGCAGCATTTCATGCCCTTGCCCGAATCGAATCATCGACCACAGAGGCACCAGGAGATAGGATTCTTTCCCTTTGTCTGTCCGCGCTTCTTCCGCCGTGATCAGGCGGGCCAGCTCACGGGCGACCTTCAGCGACTCATCACGCCGCCCTTCCATGGCCAACGCGGCCCAGAGGAAGTGCAGATTGTGCGGGTAGTAGCCGCCGGCATAGTCCTGCGCGACTTTTCGCGCACCCAGATAGTCCTGATCGACATGGGCCGCATGTGCGTTCCGTTCCGCGGCCTGATGGTACTTGCCCACACGCATGTAAATGTGGGCCGGCATATGCACCAGATGGCCGGCGCCCGGCATCAGCGTGGGGAGCCGCTCTGCACAGGACAGGGCCCGTTCAGGTGTGAGTGAAGCTTCGACCGCGTGGATATAGTAATGACAGGCTCCGGGATGATCGGGATGCCGTGCGAGGATCGATTCCAACGTCGAGACGATTTCTTCCGTTCCGGGTCTAGGCTGTCCCTCGGAGGTCCACAAGTCCCAGGGGCGCAGATCCATCAAGGCCTCGGCGAACAACACCCCGGCATCCGGATCATCGGGGAATTCTTGCCACAACAATCGCATGACATCGGCATACGCTTTGTCGAGCGCGCCGCGCGTGCGGCCCTTGGCATCGTACCGTTTCCCCAAGGCTTCGATGTACCGTCGCTCTGGGACGCTGATGTGGGAACTCCGCGCCTGTGCGTGGTGGAGAGCCTCTAGCGCGCGGCGCTCCCGTTGCTTGTCCATGGCGGCGTTGATATTGGGACCCAGCGCCAGGGCGATACCCCAATGAGCCATGGCGGCGGAAGGATCGAGGGTGGCCGCCTCTTTGAACGCCAACACGGCTTCCTCGTGGTTAAAGGCATAGACCAACCGAAGGCCTTGGTCGAAATAGCGTTGGGCGAGGCTGGAGGACGTCGTGATGGGGTGATGCAGGGTGCCGAGATTGTCGAAGAGCGGGACGGAGGAACGTGCGTCAGAAGGAGAGGCCGCGTGCACCATCGCACCATTCCATCCTCCGAGGAACACGGCGACGGACAACAGACATCCGCTGAGCATTCGGCTGGCCCGCACTGTACGGTCTGTCATGGGTTCCAAGATGAGCGGATGCGGCGGGGCCGGGGATGGAACGATCGCACACCCGGCGGCACTCCGGTCGAGCCTCAAAGATTGAGCGACGCCCGCGTGGGCTTGTCTTTCTCTGCCATCGCCTTCTCTTTCACGACCGGCTGTTGGCGAATCCGAATCAATGTATTCCCTTTTGTCACGGCGGACGCGACTCGCTCCTCCCTGAAAGGAGCGGACGTCATCTCCGATTCCTTCTCGAAGCACAGAAGGACCTGCTGCTGAGCAAGGACGATGGCTTTCAATTCTTGAATTTGTGCGGCGAGACGAACGATGTCCTGTTGTTGTCGCAGGAGAAACGTCCTGAGTTCGCCGATTTCTTCCTCGTAGGACACACCGGACGCGGGCCGCGGGGGAGACATCGCCGCCTCGGCGGATTGAGAACGCGCGGCCAGGGGTTGCGCCTGTGGCTGAGCTGCGTGTTCCCCCTCCGATTCCTCATCCTGACGGCACTCTGATTCCCGCGCAAGACACGCTCTCTCTTCACTGAACCGGTCGTGCAACGTGACGTTGTCATCCTGCGAATCCGGTTGCCGTTCCGTTTGTGCCGGAGAGGAAAACGCTTCCATCGCGGAACGGACGAACGCCGCTCCCTTCTGAGAGAGCAGTTGACCGAACGTTGGCTTGGCAGGACGAGCCGCGTCCAATTGTTCGGGAGAGGGAATGCGGCGGATCAAATTGATCGGTTCATCATTGAATCGGCGTCCCATGACCTCTCTCCTGGCCGTCCTCTACCGCCCGCTCGTGTGACACGCCGTTCTGTTTGCCTGGAAACGCTCATGCACACAGCGTTTTACCGCGTTATGCAGAGCGCTTCTGTTGTCTACTCCTGCCGACAGAAAGAGTCAATGGCTTTCTCTAAGAAGCCTCGTAGGCCGCCGGCGGGCCTCCTATGAACTTCTAGAATCTGGTGACACTTGAAAAATGAAACTGCGGCAGGACCATGGCCGGCGCCAGCATCTTCCCCGTCTCCGCCGTGACCGCCTCCATCGGCGTCGTCCAGGCGTCAATCTGCTGGAAGGCCCGAAGAGGACTGTCGTGGAACCGGAAATTCTTGACCGCGCAGACGATCTCCCCCTTGTCCACCAGAAATGTTCCGTCGCGGGTCATCCCGGTCAATGTCAAATTGGTGGGATTCACGGACCGGATGTACCAGAAATTCGTGACCAGAATGGCGCGGTCGGTCCGTTTGACGAGGTCCTGTACGGTGCCGCAGGCCGCGCCGTGGACTGACAAGACAGGAGCCTCCAACGTCGGAATCACCTGCACCCCCTGAGCCTGGGCCGTGAATCGGTCATACGCCAGTTGCGTGAGCACACCATGGTCGATCCATGTCGAGGGCCCGCTCGGTAATCCATCGGCGGTAAACCCCACGCCGAACAGATCGGCATGGCCGGGAGCATTGGCCAACGTCAGACGTTTGTCCACCATCCGTTCCCGTAACTTGCCCGCAAATGGGCTCGTGCCCTTTTGATACGATTTGGCGTCGAGTGACCACAGCAACCAGGTCCAGAGTCCCGCTACAGCAGCTGGTTCAAGCACCACCGGATACTGTCCCGGCGGGAGCTCACTTGGCTCCCGCCCGCGTTTCGCCTTCTGAATGGCGGCCAGCGTCCGTTCTTGAATTTTGAGATGATCGATCGACCGGTGCGCCGCCGCGTTCCAGCCCGTCGCCTCACCCGCCTGCACCGTGAGGCTGAATCGTGCATCCGTCCGCGTTTCACAGCCGAAGAGCCCGTTATTGGCAGCGATGCCCACCGACGTGACCGATGACGAGACAATCCCGGCTGCCAGAAGATTCTCCATACGACATTGGCCGATGGCTTCGTTCGCGTACTCGAGGCGGCGCGCTGGTCCCGCGATCTCCGTCTCCGGTCTGGCCGTTTCACAGGCCGCAAACGACTGCGATCGCGGGGGTGGAAGATATTCCGGATCGTCGGGTGACACACGGGCGATCCGCTCAGCCCGCTTGAGCGTCTCTTGGACCGAGCCAGCTGTAAAATCCGTTGTCGAGGCGGTGCCGTGCCGTCGTCCGAAGGCCACCGTCACGGCCAGCGTGCCTCGCCGTGTATCGACGTTCTGCACGACTTGGTTGTTGGCAAACCGGGTGGTGCCGGAATGCAGATCATGCAGTTTCACCATGGTGTGGTCGCCGGATGACCGGGTCAGGACAAGATCGGCGAGGAAGCGAAACTCCTCCCGGCTCGTCATTTTAGGCCAGGATTTGACACTGGAGCCGGTCACGATCTGCCCTCTCCTCTGATGACGGCGACCTGTCGGAACCGCGCGGGCGAGGCCGCATGGGTCATCCACCCCGACTGGCCCGGCTGTCCTTTCCCACACGTGATGAACCCGTACCGGCGCCGGAACGACCGGTCCGCCACCCCGTCGCAGCTGTTCCAGAATTCCGGCGTGATTCCATGATAGATCACGTCGCGCAGCATGTGGGTACGCCGGCCGTTTTCGATCAGCCAGAAGGCATCGCCGCCGAACTGAAAATTATAGCGCCGTTGATCGATGCTGTAGGACCCGTGTCCTTCGATGGCGATCCCGCGCTTCACGTCGCCGATCAGCTGATCGAGCGTGGCCGCGCCGGGAGCCAGCCCGATATTGGCAATGCGCACGATCGGCACGCTACCCCATCCGTCCGCCCGATTGGACCCGCGCGACCGGGTCTCACCGATTTGGGGGGCCACTTCCCGATTCGTGCAGTACCCGACGAAGATGCCGTCGCGGACGATATCCCATTGCTGGCATGCCACGCCGTCGTCATCATAGCCGGTCGCGGCGAGCGTCTGCGGCTCGGTGTTGTCCGCCACGAGCGTCACATGTGGAGAACCGAACCGAAATGATCCTTGCTTGTCGGTCGTCAGAAAACTCGTGCCGGCGTAGTTCGCTTCGTATCCGAGCGCGCGGTCCAGCTCGCTCGGATGGCCGCAGGATTCGTGCATTGTGAGGGACAGATGTTCCGGGTCAAGGATGAGGTCATACAGACCGGCCTCGACCGCCGGCGCCTGAACTTTTTCGACCGCCTGGCCGGCCACACGCGGCGCTTCTCTCGGAAAGTCAGCTTCCTCGATCAGTTCATAGCCTGTCCTGAGATGTGGCGTATTGAAGCTGCGTGATGAAAACCGGCCGTCATGTAGCGCGGTCGCGGTACAGTCGCCTTGCCCCGCCAACAGGTCGAATTCCAGGTGCGTGCCTTCGGTGGAGAGAAACAACTTCCTGTCTCGGCGCGCCCACAGACCGGCACTGCTGCGCACGATCCCGGCCTGCCGGTGCAAGGCGTCCATCGTGTTCAGCAGCAAGTCGGTTTTTTTCTCCAGTGCGATGCTGAACGGGTCGATTCGACACGGGGTCACAACACGGTCACGATGCACCGGCTCCTCGGCCAACCGGACTTTTTCTGTGGCGATCGACGCCGAACCCTTGGCAATCTCCACGGCAAGGTCCGCAACGCGGGGAACTTCTTCCAATGACAGGATCGAACTCGCGGCGAATCCCCAGGCGCCGTGATAGAGCACGCGCACCCCGAATCCGCTGTCCTCAATATTGCTGACGGACGCAATGCGGCGGTCTTCGCCGTGGATGGCCTCGGTCACACTGTGTTGGATGCGCACATCGCCGTACTCCGCGCCTGACGCGGTGATACGTCTCAGTGCAAGCTCGGCGAGTTCGTCCCAGGTAGGAGTCCCCATGGGCGCTGGCTCCGGGGGAACAGATTGGGATCAGTATAACAGGAGTGGAAAGGGAAAGGTGGCTGAGAAGGATTTGCCCATAGGGGACGCAGCTAGATGCTGGTCCCCGTGCGGGTCGCCTCCACAAACTGCTCGCTCGACTCGTCGAGCGCACGCCCCCGGCGCCCCTTGGCCGGAAGAATGAACAGCTGCTTGGCATCCAGGTTTTTGCTTTCCTGGGGCCCCGACGGCAGCGTCATCTCGTACTTCGGCAAGCGTTGGTGATCGGCAATCTGGAGTTTCGGATTGTAGACGCTGTTGAACTTCCAGAGCATCTTGATGAAGTTGGTTTGCCCGCGCATGAGATGTCCGGCTGCGATCTTGGCCGTGCCCTTGAGGGCGGCCCAGCCGAGATGCTTCTTGTTGAGCACCTGCTGCGTCTTGACCAGCTCTTCGTAGAACTCAGGCAGCGGCATCTTCGTCGGCAGCACGGCATGTTGAATGTCAAACAGGCGATAATCCCGCGTCTGGAACTTACGCGACTCCGTGTGCCAGCTTTCGGTGCCGGGATAGGGTGTATTGACACTGATATTCACGATTTCCGGAATCTCCAAGCACCATTGCCGGATGACTTCGAATCGCTTCCGGTCCCAATCGGGGTCGGCGATCAAATTGATGGCGACGGTAATGCCGAGCGAGCGGGCGAACTCAAGCGCCTCGAAGTTTCTGCCCAACGAGATGCGTTTGCGATGCATCTTGAGGCCTTCTTCGTCGATCGCCTCCACGCCCAAGAACATGTACTGAAGCCCGAGGGTCTTCCAGAATTGGAACACTTCCTTATTGCGCAACAAGACGTCGCCACGCGTCTCCATGTAATACTGCTTCTTGATGCCCCGCCGCGCCACGCCTTCACCGATTTCCATGCCCTGCTTGCCTTGAATGAACGCCACGTCGTCGACCAGAAAAATCCCCGGTTCTTCGACTCGCTCCAGATCTTCTACGGCCTTCTCCGGACTGACTGTCCGATAACTGCGGCCATAGAAAGTCCAGGCACTGCAGAACGAACAATCCCAGGGGCAGCCCCGGGCGAACTCAACCGACGCGCAGGGATCCAGGACCCCGATGAAATACTTGCGCCGGTTCCGAAGCAGATCGCGCGCCGGACGGACATCGTCGAGATTTTCGATGAATTGCGCCGGGGGCCCTTCCCCGTCGAGGGTCACGACGCCGGGAACCTTCGTGATCGCCTTGCGGTCATGCTCCACGGCTTCCAACAGTTTGGGGGCGGCCACTTCGCCTTCGCCTTTGAGCACACAATCGATCGCGCCGTCGCCGTGCGTCAAAAAGTCCTGCGCCACAAAAGACGCACTGTGCCCTCCGACAAACACGAATGCATGTGGGAGCAGGCGCTTCGTCAGCTTCGCCAGATCGACGATTTCCGGGACATTCGCCAGGTAGTTGCAGCCGAAGGCCACAGTGTCAGGCTTCCAGCTTGTAATCAGCGCTTCGTAGTCTTTCCAGGTATCCGCTTGCAGATCGATCAAGCGGACATCGTGCCCCGCCTGGCGGACCGCCTGCGCGACCATCTCGAGCCCGAGCGGCTCCAGACGAAGATAGATTTTCGTATACATCAGGGGACCAGGATGAACCGCGAGGAACTTCATGCCCTCAACCCTCCTCGTCTACACAACCTATGGCCTGAATCCAGACCGTCGCTGCGGACGGATCGTGATACCGGACCGGCCGACCGGATATTCGTGGCGAAAAACGGTATGCGGGGCCGCATTCTGACAGAACAATCGCCGAGGTTCAAGCAGAACGGTCCCGTACCCAATGAGGAACAAGCGACAAGGTTCAAGTCATCCAGGGGGGTCCCTCCGTCTGTCACGACCCCGGAGCTAAGACCTCTTTGAACATGACCGCCAGGTCACAGAGTGCGCGGGCGCCGTCGCCGACATAGGCCGAGCCGTGCATCGTCGCCAACGTCTTCGGTTGCAACTCAGCCAGCCGCTTGAGCGTGGGATCTGTGAGTGTCGAGTAGGGCAGATAGTTGGCCAACGGCCCCTGTTGATACTCCACGAGCACCTGTCTGGAACGACCCACCACGTCCGACAGCGTGGTGGCCTCCACGTCGCCGTTCTGATGAAAGAGGTCCGAGCATAAGAGCGTCCGTTGGGTTTCCTCGAACAACAGTCCCGCCTCCCAGCAATGCGGAACGTGGGGTGTGCTCAAGAACCGGAATCGATAGTTGCCGGTCTTCAACACTTGGCCATCCGTCATTCCCAGGGCCGGGCGCAGGGCCATACAATCGTCCACACTCACCAACTTGCCGACCACACTGCACACCGCCGTCGATTGCGGCGCCAACTGCTGCCACTCGGGCAAACTGCCGCATTCATCCGACTCGAAGTGGCTGAAGCCGATCCATCTGACCGTCGCCGGATCCAACACCTTCGCCACGGCGTCCCGCACCTGCGCGAACATTGCCCGCGGGCCCGTATGGAACAGCAGCGGCTCTTCGTCACGCACCAGGAATTGATTGAATTGCAGATCGAAATCCGGCATGTAGATCGAAATGCGGAACAGGTCGGGCGCAATCTCTGAGACAGTGGGCATAGCAGCCTCCGTGGGAGAAGGAAGAAGGCCGCAGCCTACTGGGCGATGGAAAGATCTGTCAACGCGGAGAAAAAGAAACAAGAAGAGCCGGGCGTTCTTGAGGAGGTGGCGTCCTTCACGATACATTGGCGTCGAAGTGACTGCAGACAGGAGGATGTCTATGTTCGGACCCATCACCGTCCCCTTTGGAGCCAAGATGCTGTTCAACACCGTCACACTTAAGCCGGGCGTCACATTTGAGGATGTGGAGATGGCCGTTGGAGAGCTCTGTACCATGGTCAAGGGAACCTACGGAGGGGACAAAGGCGGCTTCATTGCCGGACAAGTGTTCAAGTTTTCCGGCTTCGTCTCGGATAAGGGCTCCCTCTCGGCATCCAAAACCGCCGACGACCATTATGTGATTGTCACCTATTGGCGCTCGTTCGGAGAACATGAACGCTCCCATGCGGACGAAGTCTTCAATAAGAAGTTCGCCGCGCTGGCCGCCATGTGCTCCGAAACCAAAGAGCTGGGGTACGACATGCTGTGGCAGGGAGCGGCGGGAGGCCACTAACCGACTGCAGCCTGTCCCTTATTCTTGTTCAGGTGTGCTACACCCCCGCTATATAATGGCGTGCGCTTCGGTGAATACTTCCATGACGACGACTCTCCGCTTCACATCGGTTGCACGGCTCACCTTGGCCGGGGCGTTGTGTAGCCTGACGCTGTCCGGCTGTCTGTCGCCAATCACGCTGACTCGCGCCGTGACGGCCTATGATGAGGCGGTGACGGATGCCGTGTCCAAGCAACTACTCATCAACATTGCCCGCGCCCATCGGCATCAACCCATCCACTTCACCGGCGTCTCGAATATCGCTGCGACGTTTGATTTCCGCGCGAATGCCGGAGCGACCCCGGCGCTGACGGGCGAGGCCAGCAAGGCGCTCCTGCCGGTCTTCGGCGGCAGCGTCGCGGAGAATCCCACGATCAGCATCGTGCCCATCGAAGGGGAAGAGTTCACGAAGCGGCTGCTGACTCCCTTTCAGGAAACCAAGTTCACGCTTCTGCTCCGGCAGCGGTTCGATATCGACCTATTGCTCCGATTGATGGCGCAGGAACTGCGGATCAAGCAGGACGGCCGGGAGGTCTCCTATCGCAATACGCCGGCTGATAAGCCAGGCTATGAAATGTTCCGCCGCGTGGTGACGCATCTCTCGGCCATTCAGGACCAGAACCAACTCTACGCCGAGCCGCTCGTCTCCCAGCGCACCTGGACGATCCCCGCCAACTCGGTCACCGCCGAAGGCTTCCAGTCGCTGCAAAAGGAATATCTTGTCGCCTACAACCAGAAGGACAACACCTACACACTCCAGAAGCAGGTGACCGGACGCATTCTGATCACCAACTATGACCCCAACACCCTCTCACCGGATGAACGGGCACAGTTGATCAACATGAGGGAGGACAGCCACTCGAACGATGTGTCCTTCGACATTCGTCCCGGCCATCTCGGCGGAGAGTACCCGCTCAAGGGCGATTTCCGGCTGCGGAGCTTCAACACGATTCTCAACTTTCTCGGACGCGGGCTGGAAGAAGACCCCGAATATCATGTGGAAAAGGATCCACGGACACCGCCCGTGCATGAGAATCCCGTCCACACGATGGAACTTGTGCTGTCGGACAGTTCCCCGTCTGACGCCGACCTGTCGATCAAGTTCCACGGAAAACATTACGCGGTGAAGACCACAGGACCGCTGGCCCGTTGGAACCGCGAGGGGTTCCAGTTGCTGTACCTCTTATTCCAGATGACGGTGAGCGAAGTCCCGCGCGTGGGTGTCCCCAGCATCACGATCGCGAAGTAACGTGATCGAGAAGACAACGGTGAGAAGACACGGTGTCGGGAACCATTTTCTGTACGGATCGGGAGCGTGGAAGGGACACCTGTGGCCGGGAATGGTTCCTTACGTCTTTTCCCACGCCCAGATGAAATGTCCTCGTCGGATGCGATGAAGGTGAATACAAGACCAGGCCAACCCCACAGCCTCTCAACCAGCAGTATACATTCCCGTTAGAAAGGGAGAGCAAGAATGCGAAAACCATCAATCCGTTCTTCCTTCAAAATCCCTCGGAATATTCTGGCAGCGATGGCCATTCTCATTATTGGTGTCCAGCTCTCCGCTTGCTATAAAGTTCACAACAGCGAACATCTAAATTACGCGGCCAAGGCGGGGCTAACCCCAATCACAACTCTCTCACCTGAGTCCGCGTATGTTGTCTTCCTGCGACCCGTGCTCCCGTTTTATACGGCAACGGTTCTCGACGGGGACAAGTTCTTGACGATGCTAACCAATAATACACATTTCGTATACAAGACAACTCCCGGGACGCATCACTTTATGGGATACGTGACTAGGTTTGGCCCCTCATTTATCGATGCCGAACTTGAGGGTGGGAAAATCTATTTTGCGGCAGTCCTGATACAGGAGGGCACATTTAAATCATGGCTTCAACTTCTGCCCGTTGTGCCTGGTGACGAATATTGGCCTCTACTTTCTGAGTGGCTTCCCACATCTAAATCGGTACAGCCCAACTCGTCCGGGATTAACTGGTTTGGGTCAAACAAATCTGAATTACTCCAAGCTAGCTCATCAAGGAACCAGGATTCACGGATCCGTGTAATAAGGAAGAGTGACGGTGTGGATCGCATTCCATAACTCAAAGTCAAAACTCATCTAACCTTCAACCCGCCGCTTACTCCTCCATAGGTGGTTGATATAGATTCACGGCCAGTTCTCAAACGGATACTGACATTCTGAGCTCGTCGTTCTTGTCTAGTGCACCTTATCCCCCAGGAGGAAGCTATCGGTCACGCTACATACGCTTCATTTGCAGTACATGGAGAGTAGAAACCCATAAAGCCTGGACCCTGAACCGCGGAATGGGGAGGAATTGAAAGAAAACTTGGACCACCGAATTTGAGGGGCGGGTCTTGCAATCAAGCAGCCTGCTGATCGCACACGCGCCGAGCAGTCGCGCCTTGACGTTCAACGGCTGCCGGACTCAGCGGCGGTTCTGTTCCCACGCTCGAAATGCGGCCAGATCCTGCGCCAGACCCTGAAGCAGCAGCGCCAGGACGACCACATCGTCGATCAACCCGATGCCGGGAATGAAGTCCGGCACCAGATCTACGGGACTCAGCAGATAGAGCAGCGCCGCGGCCAGTGACGCGAGGGTGCGCACGGAGAGGCCTGGGTAGCTGCCCTTCTTCCACGCTCTGAGTAGGCGGACCAGCAGGGGAAGGTCGTGCCACAAGCGGCCGATCATGCGAAGCATCTCGAAGAACCTCGTGGATATCGTCATCTTCACCTCCGGGGTGGCGGGTTCGCTTGGCCCTTCTTAAGACAACTCGTCACACGTGATGGCGCTCAGCCTACCAAAGACGGAGACGTTTTAGAAGCGCCTGCGGGGAGCTGCCCCCGTGACATTTTTGTCCGTGCTCCCGTACCATGCCCCCATGTTGCCGCCGGAGCGCACGGTACGCCAGCGCATCATCGAGTTGCTGACCGAGACCCGCCTCTCGTCCCACCAGTTGGCGCAGCTGCTCGGCATCCCGGAGCGCCAAGTTGAAGAGCATCTGCCCCATATCGTGAAAACCATGGCGCGGGACCGGTCGCGTCGATTCGTGCTGGACCCCTCCGCCTGTTCCGACTGTGGGTTCGTGTTTCGCGACCGGACAAAACTGACGAGGCCCAGCCGCTGTCCGACATGCCGCAGTGAAGCCGTCACGCCTCCCCGCTACGGTATCGACTCAAGAAAGGGAGGATCGGAACGACTAGACAGCGGTCCTTCGAGCGGGTAGGATATCGCCCGAAAGGAGCGGTATATGGTCATGATATCCGTGCGATCAATGGTGTGCGTGCTTGGATTCCTCCTGCTGCTGGGCTGTTCCGACAAGGCCAAGGAGCTGTTCGAGACCGCTGCGTTCGAGGAAAACCAAGGGAATATTCCCCACGCCAAAGAGCTGTACGAAGAACTTGTACGTTCCCATCCGTCCAGCAAAGAAGCAGAACTCGCGCGAGCTCACTTGGCAGACTTGAAGTAGCCGACCTACGCCTTTTGGGGAAACCAGGGAAAGAACGCCTTGGTCGTCCGCTGATACTCTCGATAGTCGTCTCCCCGCGACCGCACGGCTTGCGCTTCCGTCCGGGGAATCCCCGTCACTTTGAGCAGCGCCCATCCCATGCCGATCGGCCCGATCCAGGTGAACGGCCAGTCGGGCGCTCCCATTGTCATCACAACATACGAACACCAGTGCAGCCATTCGAAGAAGTAATTTGGGTGCCGTGAATAGCGCCACAACCCTTCCCGGCACACCCGGCCTTGATTCCGAGGATCGGCGCGGAAGTGGGCCAATTGCCGATCAGCCTTGGCTTCGCCGGATATTGCCACGCTCCAGATCAGCAACCCGATGAGCTCGACCAGCGCGGACGGAGGCCGTGGATTCCAGAGCACCGCCAGAAAGGGAAGGGAGAAGACCGCAACGGCCACAGCTTGCAGTTGAAAGTAGACGAACATTTTGACCGGCTCGGACTCGCCCCATTCTTCCCGCAGATGGCGATAGCGGGCGTCTTCCTGCTTGCCCACGACACGTTCGAACAGGATGTAGAGCCCCAGCCGCCCCGCATAGAGCACCACCAACATCGCCGTGAGCAGCACTCGCTCGATTCCAACGTCCGCTTCGGTGGTGTACCACAGCACGGAGCCCATGAGTCCCATGCACCAGCCGACGTCTCCGATCGCCGCGTTCCTGGTTCTCCGCTGCACCACCCATAGGAGCCCCATTACGACCGCCATGACCAGATACGCGGTCAGGACGAGGGGCAGCGGATCGGATGCCATCATCCCACTTTGTGGATCCATCATTCCTCCGACTTACACATCAGGCTTCACGAAATTCGGATTCATAGTCCCAGAGATCGGCGCCTCGGCGCATCCGACCGGCCAGCCATCCACGGAAGCCCGGAATGGGAAACGACAAGAGGCGCTGAATCCTTTCACAGTTCAGCGACAGATCCGCGGGACGCGGGGCGCCTCGATGGTCCCGTGAAGACCCTTTGACCAGCCGCCCGTTCAGTTCGGGATACCAGGGCAGCACCGCTTCTCCAATCTCCCAGCGCGTGAGCCGTTCGCTCCCGCCCAAATGGTAGAGCCCCTGACAATCGCGTTGGATAAGTTCCCACACGGCCCGAGCAATCACCCCTGCCGGAAGCGGACAGCGGAATTCGTCCGCATACAGCGTCACATTCTTCCCCGCCTGTGCTGTCCGGCACATGTCCTCCACAAAGCTTCGATCGCCGTGCTGAGATGTCCCAGCGGTCAGGACGATCCGCACCACGGTGTGACGCGGATTCTGCAACACGTACTGTTCGGCTTCAACCTTGGTCTTGCCGTAGACGTTCATCGGTGTTGGGCGATCGTCCTCCTGATACCACCCTCGCCGGCCGTCGAAGACTTCACCGCTCGACAGGAACACAAAAGGGATCTCGTGGCACAACCGGGCCAGATGCGCCGTCGCCTCCACATTGACTCGGCGGGCCAGGTGAGGGTCCTGCTCACAGTCTTTCGTGCGGCTCAAGGCCGCGCAGTGGACGACGGCACTGGGTTGAAGGAATGACCAGGCTCTTTCGACAGCCGCGAGATCCGTGAGATCGAGCGCCGCGCGGGTGAGTCCCCGCACATCCCAACCGGGTGCCCATCGAAGGGCGGACCTCATGACATACTGCCCGATCAATCCCGCTGCTCCGGTCACCAACACACGCGGTTTCATAGTGCATCGGCGTGGCGATGGAGGCGCGGCATAGCCCAAGGACTCCTTCCGGCGAACACACCTTCCCCTCAATCAGCTGCTGGCAGCCTACCGACACAAATACTGCGCCATTGAAGCGCATCCGGGAGAATGGAAGGGGATTGTACGATGTCAGACGGTCAGTTGGAAGATCCTTTAGGCGGAGGACCGATTCCGGCGGGTTCTAAGGTCTGGCGTCGTGACGGGCGTGGTCATCCGGATGGCCAAGAGGGTTCTGCACGCCCCTTCATGACCGCAGTATCTGTTATGCCGCCTCACAGGCGACCGTGTCCTGTGGTAGCCATCGATTCAGTGTTGCGGCCAGTGCTTTACTGGCGACCGGCTTGCTGAGAAAATCGTCCATCCCTGCCGCCAGGCACTGCTGACGGTCCTCTTGCATCGCGTTGGCCGTCATGGCAATGATCGGCGTGCGCCGCCCCCCGGCTTCTCGGCAACGAATGGCGCGTGTGGCTTCAAACCCGTCCATCTCTGGCATGTGGCAGTCCATGAAGACGATGGCGTACGGGATCCGTTCGAGCGCCTCGATGGCTTCGCGCCCGTTCCCGGCAACATCGACCCGGTAACCGAGCTTTTCGATCATTTTCACCGCCACTTTCTGATTGACGGGGTTATCTTCCGCAATAAGAATGCGCCGGCGCGCCTGCGCCTGAACTTCCGACAAGCTGTGGCGGGTAATCAGGGGCGCAGGAGACTGCGCAGTCCCCGCTGCGGCCTGGGATGAGTGTGCGATGACGAGACTGAGGCAATCGTAGAGCTGAGATTGCCGAATCGGCTTCGTCAGGTAAGCGGCAATCCCGGCATCTTGAGCCGCTTTGGCATCGCCGCGCCGGCCCAACGATGTCAGGAGGATCAAGCGGGTGGAACTGATCGGCGATTCCGCCTTGATCCGGCGTGCCAATTCCAGGCCATCCATGTCAGGCATCTGCAAATCCAAAATGGCCAGATCAAACGGCTCGCCCCGCTCCGCCGCATTCCGCAGAAGATCCAGCGCCTGGGCCCCGCTTTCTGCGCCCTCGCAGGCGAGCGCCTTTCCGCGCAGCTGATGTTCAAGCGTTTGACGGCTCAAGGCATGATCGTCGACGATGAGCATCCGGCAGCTCTGGAGGCTCGCCGGGCTTGGAGCTGCCTGGCGGACATCCTCGGGGCGAGCCACACACCGGACAGTGAACCAGAAGGTGCTGCCTACTCCGGCTGTGCTGTTGACCCCGATCTGTCCGCCCATCATTTCCACCAGCTTCTTACAGATGGCCAACCCCAGGCCGGTGCCTCCGTATTTGCGTGTCGTCGACCCATCGGCTTGGATGAAAGGCTGGAAGAGTTTTGCCTGCTGCCCGGGCGTGAGCCCAATCCCGCTGTCTGTGACCTCGAACTTCACCAAGAGGTCCTCTGATGCGCCAGCCTCGTCGTCAGCCCCAACAGCGACAGTGAGAACGACGTCGCCGCGTTCGGTAAACTTGATGGCGTTGCCGAGCAGATTGACCAGGACCTGGCGTAGGCGGCCGGGGTCGCCATGGAGCCTGGTCGGCACGTCGGATTGCACGAGGCACGCGAGTTCGAGACCCTTGGCATAGGCTCGTTCTGCGACCAGCGCGACCGTGTCTTCAACGGTTGTGCGGACATCGAAGTCGAGGTGCTCCATATCGAGTTTGCCTGCTTCGATTTTGGAGAAGTCCAAAATGTCGTTGATGACGTCCAGCAGATGCTCGCCGGATCGACGCACCATGTCGGCATACTCTCGCTGTTCGTCGGAAAGCGCCGTATCGAGCAGAAACCCGGTCATGCCGATAATGCCGTTCATCGGCGTCCGAATCTCATGGCTCATCGTGGCGAGAAATTCGGCCTTGGTCTTCGCGGCATCGAGGGCCTTATCCCGAGCCTCCGCCAGCTCACTATTTTTCTTTTCAAGATCACGTGTGGCTGCGGCCAGCGCACCCTCCGATAACTTACGCTCGGTGATGTCAGTCATCGTACCCATCATGCGGAGCGGGCGGCTCTGCTCATCCCACTGCACGACCTTCCCCCGCATCGAGAACCATTTCCATTCACCGGATCGGTGGCGGACTCGATGTTCGATGATATAGCTGGCGGTTTTTCCTACCAGATGTTCACTCAGCGCCTGGTCGACCCAAGGGAGGTCTTCCGAATGAATTCGGCTTTTCCAATCGTTGATGTTATTGAGGGGTATTTCCTGGTCTTCAAGGCCCAGCAGCCGAATCCAGCTTGGACTGTAATAGGCCTGCCTCGTCGAGAGGTTCCAGTCCCACAAGCCGTCGGTGGCAACATCCAGCGTACACCGGAGCCGAAGTTCACTGGCCTGGAGTGCCTCTTCGGCCTGCTTGCGTTCCGTGATGTCGTATAGACTGATAAGGTGAAGATCTTGAAATGCCCCGGAAAGGGAAACGGCTCCGACCAACACGGTCCGCATGGTCCCGTCCTTGCTGCAAATGACTAATTCCATGGGCTCGAAAGGGGTCTGCTCTTTTTTTGCCTTGTCTAGACGCATACGCCAGGCGTCGGCTACCCATTGACGGTATCCGGGATTCGGATAAGCGCGCGGCCACCAATCCGCGAGTGTGGGAATGTCCGTCTGGTCGTAGCCAAATGTCTTGATGAACGCCTCATTCAGGTAGGTGATGTTCTGTGCCTTATCATTCAAGGCAAAAGGCACCGGGGATTTGTTGATGATCGCCCGGAATCTCTCCTCGCTTTTCCGAAGTTCCTCTTCCATCCGCTTACGCGCGCAGAATTGGCTGAGCTGATCGGCTACGGCTTGAAAAGCCGTCAGCATCGAGGGGTCCTCCGGCAAGATCTCACGATGGAAAAACTCCAGCACCGCATAGACGCGGCCGGCCAGGCTGACGGGAAAGGCGACAGCCGTATGCAATCCTGCTTGTTCGGCGAAAGCCGCTCGCGGAAAGTTCTGATCATGGGTGACGTCTGAAATCCATACCGGCTTGGCGTCCGCCCAAACCCGCCCAGGCAACCCGATACCGCAGAGAAAGGTGTACTCTCGGCTTGCGGCGCCGTAGGTATCCAAGGCCCCTCCCGGTGTGTTCCAAATCGAGTGGCATCGTAACTTCTGGGCTGACTCGTCGACCATCCACAGAAGCCCCTCATTCCATCCCAATGTTTCACAAACCGGTTGCAGGATCGCCGAGATTGCGTCGTCCAACCCTGAGGCGCGGGCCAACACGTTGGCCACCTCATGTTGGAGAGTCAGTCGCCGCTCAGTTTGCTTACGCACCGTGATGTCGCGCACGATGGCGACGAGATACTCCCGATCGTGGTAAAGCAATTGTGCGCTGACTTCAACGGGGAACGTCGTGCCGTCTTTGCGCAGATGCTGGCTCTCGATGCGCAAGGGAACATCAGCCTCCCGCAAATTCCGCATATGCTCTTGAAAGACCGGTCGCGTGACCAGCGGGTCGATATCCGGCACGGTCAACCCGGACAATTCCCCGCGCGTATAACCGATGCTCTCGTACGACTGCCGATTGCCGTCCAGAAATCGTCCACTTGCGGGATCGATGACCTCGATGGAATCCGTCACCTGGTCCAGCAAGGCCCGAAATAGTTTGAGTTCCTTTTCCGCCTGCTTACGCTCGGTGATGACCTCCGTAAACATGATGACGCCGCCGATGTCACCCGTGGCCTCCCGCCAGGGGCGTACCTCCCATCGGAGCCAATCTTCCGATCCGTCTGCGCGAACGAACCGATCTTCTTCACGACGTTCCACGGCGCCGCCCAGACAGCGCCGATGGATCGCTTGCCATTCTTCCAACTCTCGAATTTCCGGAAACACGTCGTAATGAAATCTGCCGATGAGACTTTGGTCCCCAAGTCGGTAGTCCTGCAACCAGCGACGGCTGACAGCAAGGTAGCGGAGATCCTTGTCCAGCATGGCCACCGCGGCGGGCGTGTGTTCGACAAAGGATCGAAGTAAGTCGTGGCCTCGAGTCAACGCTTCCTCTGCCCGCTTGCGCGCGCTGATGTCCCGGACAAACGCACAGTGGAATTCGTGGCCTTCATAGGCCAGGTGGTTGACATGGACTTCGATTGGAATGATCTGGCCGCCCTTGGTCCGATGGACTGTTTCGAACGCCATGGACTTGCGCTGACGGGATTCGATCCAGAAGGCGGGCCAGACGTCGGCCTGGAAATCGGGGTTCAGGTTGTGGACGGTCATCGCCCGAAGCTCGTCGCGGGAATAGCCCACCATGGCGCTGGCCGCGTCGTTGGCATACAGGATGTTGGCGTGCTGATCGATCCAGTACACCGCATCCACGGCGTGATCCATCGCGAATTGCGTGCGCTGTACGGCCTCCGCCGCCCGCTTCCGCTCGGTGATGTCGTGAGTCACGGCGAGATGCTCGGTGTGACCCGTGACCGGATTGAGGAACGGGACTGCGAAGGTTTCCATCCATCGCCTCGTCCCCTTGAATCCTTGTATCTCGAACTGGAGCGTTCGCGATGCCCCCTTGATCACCGCCTGGTGCATGTCGATGAATGAGGCCCGGTGCTCGGGAGTGACCACATCGAATACGCAGCATCCGATCGCATCCTCTTCGTCCATTTCAATCATGCGGAGCCCGGCCGGATTCATCTGTAACAGGGTCCCGTCCGATGCGACGCGCTTGATACACCCGGGGCCCGTCTGGAGCATCAACGAGAGGAGTGTTTCCCGTTTGAGTCGTTCTTCTTCCTCCTGTTTGCGAGTGGTGATGTCGGCTTGGAAACCGAGGAGACGAAGAGGTCTGCCATCCGGCGTCCGCGAACTGATCTTGCCTCGATCGTGCACCCATTTGTAGGACCCGTCTTTGCACCGCATGCGGTGTTCAGTGGAATACGTCGGAGTCTCACCGCACGAGTACTGCTGAAGCTCAGCCATGACCCGCACGCGATCGTCCGGATGGACGAGGGATGACCATGCATCCAGGCTGTCGCCGATTTCATCCTGCGCATACCCGAGCATCGCCTGCCACGCGTCGGAGAAGAGGACCTTATTTGTGGTCGCGTCCCATTCCCAGAGACCCATGCCGCTACCTTCAAGCACAGCGGCCCAGTCCCCCTCGCTGATACGAGCGGCGCGTGCGCCTGTTCTCTCCGGCTGCCGATCGGTCATGAGGATACCATTCTCATTCAGGATGAGGCCCCGTTGCTCGTGCAATCTCCGGGATGATGGATCGCGTCAGGGAGGGCTCGACAAAGCCCTCCCCTGTCCATTCGTATCGGTTTGTGAAGCAGGGACCTTGAGCAGAATCAATGGGGGAGCCCAACACTGACGAGGCTGTTCGACCTGAGCAGATCTCGAGAGATACTACGGGAGAGCGGAATTCAAACGACGCCCCGCAAGGGATGCTCCGGCCCCGTAAACCCCTAATTGCGCGTCAATTTTCGATACCGAATCCGGTGAGGTTGGTCGGCTTCTTTGCCAAGCCGCTTCTTGCGGTCCGCTTCGTACTCGCTGTAGTTGCCCTCGAACCACACAACCTTGCTGTCGCCTTCAAAGGCCAGGATGTGCGTGGCGATCCGGTCAAGAAACCAACGATCGTGGCTGCTGATCACCGCGCAACCGGCAAAGCTTTCCAAGCCTTCCTCGAGGGCACGGAGTGTATTGACATCCAAATCGTTCGTCGGCTCGTCGAGGATGATGAGGTTGGCGCCCTCCTTCAACATGCGGGCCAGGTGGACGCGATTGCGCTCGCCGCCCGACAGATCCTTGACCTTCTTCTGCTGATCAGTCCCGGCAAAGTTGAACCGGGCGCAATAGCCGCGGGCATTCACCTCGGCCTTGCCGAGCTTGATCGTCTCCTGGCCGTCGGAAATAATTTCGTACACGGTCTTGTTTCCATCCAAACTGCGGTCCTGGTCGACGTAGCCGAGCTTGACCGTCTCGCCGATTTTGATCGATCCCGCATCCGGCTTTTCCTTTCCGATAATCATTTTGAACAGGGTCGTCTTGCCGGCGCCGTTCGGCCCGATTACGCCGACGATTCCGCCTTTCGGCAGACTGAAATTCACCTGTTCATAGAGCAGCTTGTCGCCGAACCCCTTGGCGATTCCTTTGGCCTCCACCACCACATCGCCCAGCCGAGGCCCTGGCGGAATGTAAATTTCCAGGTCCTCCGCCACGGTTTCTTGACGCTGGTTGACCAGTTCCTCGTAACGATTCAAGCGCGCCTTCCCTTTGGACTGGCGTGCCTTGGGCGACATGCGAATCCACTCCAACTCATGTTCGAGCGTCTTCTTCCGCTTCGACTCCGCTTTCTCTTCCTTTTCCAACCGGTCTTTCTTCTGTTCCAGCCAAGAGGAATAATTCCCTTGGAACGGGATCCCGTGGCCGCGATCCAGTTCCAGGATCCAGCCGGCCACGTTGTCGAGGAAATAGCGGTCGTGGGTCACGGCGATGACCGTGCCCTTATATTGCTGGAGATGCTGCTCCAGCCATTGGACGGACTCGGCGTCCAGATGATTCGTCGGCTCGTCGAGCAAGAGAATATCCGGTTCCTGAATCATGAGACGGCAGAGCGCAACGCGCCGTTTTTCGCCGCCGGACAGACTCCCGACCTTCTGATCAGCCGGGGGGCAGCGCAAGGCATCCATCGCGATGTCCAGCTCGTTCTCCAGCTCCCACCCGTTCGCCGCCTCGATCTTCTCTTGTAATTGGGCCTGCTTGTCCAACAACTTTTCCATCGTGTCGGGATCGGCTTCGCCGATCTTGTTGCTCACGTCCTCATATTCCTTCAGCAGCGCAACCAGCTCCTTCTTGCCCTCTTCAACAACTTCCTTGACCGTCTTATTCGGATCAAGCTGCGGCTCCTGTTCGAGCAGGCCGACGCTGTAGCCTTTTGATCTCGTGATTTCGCCCGTATAATTGGGATCCACACCGGCGATGATCTTGAGCAGAGAACTTTTGCCGGAGCCGTTCAGGCCCAGCACACCGATTTTCGCGCCGTAGTAGAAGCCGAGATAAATTTCGCGCAGGACCTGCTTCTTCGGCGGATAGACCTTGCCGACATTGACCAGTGAGAAAATGACTTGCTTGTCGTTCGTTGCCATGGGCCCTCTTCTCCTCCCTGATTTTCTCGATTCACGCAGTTGAATTTGGCACCATACCAGACAACCCTTTTCGATCACAACCAAGCCGCGACGCGGTCCTCAGCGGGAATGTCCTGACCTCGGCCTGAACGAAGGGGGGGTTCGATTGTCTTCCAAGCAGGTGGAGCGAGGACAGCGATCAGCTTATAATCCCCTGCCTGCTCTCTCCACACATGGTCGGAGACATGATGCCGAACACCATTTCAGTTCAGTGCTGCATTGCCGGTGGCGGGCCGGCCGGGATGATGCTGGGTCTCCTGCTGGCGCGGGCCGGCGTCTCCGTACTCGTCCTCGAAAAACACGCGGACTTTCTTCGGGACTTTCGCGGCGACACCCTCCATCCCTCAACCTTGGAGATCATGCACGAGTTGGGAATGCTCGAACAATTTCTGCAATTACCCCATCAAAAAGTGTCGCGGATCAACGCTCAGTTCGGGGATTTTGCGTTTACCGTCGCGGATTTCTCCCATCTGCCGACTCAATGCCGCTACGTCGCCTTCATGCCGCAGTGGGACTTTCTCAACTTTCTGGTCGAAGCGGGGAGCCGGTATCCGGCCTTTCAGATACGCATGACTGCGGAGGTGACCGACTTGATTGAGAGTGGAGGGTCGGTTGTCGGACTTCGCGCTCACACGATCGACGGGCCGGTGGAAGTCCGTGCCCCGCTCGTCGTGGGAGCCGATGGCCGGCACTCGGTTGTCCGCAAGCGAGCCGGGCTGGTGGTAGAGGAATTCGGCGCGCCCATGGATGTGCTCTGGTTCCGGTTGTCACGCACGTCGAACGATCCGGCCGACCCCATGGGCCGCTTCGATGCCGGCCGCATCTTCATCATGTTGAATCGGGGCGACTACTGGCAATGCGGCTTCGTGATCGCCAAAGGATCGCTGAATGACGTTCAGGCACAAGGCCTACAGACGTTCCGCGACAGCGTGGCAAAGCTGGCCCCGTTTGCTGCGAACCGCGTCCACGAACTGCGAGACTGGGATGCGCTCAAACTCCTGACCGTCCAAGTCGACCGGTTGCGGCAGTGGTATAAACCTGGACTCCTCTGCATCGGAGATGCGGCCCACGCCATGTCGCCGGTCGGCGGTGTCGGCATCAATCTGGCAATTCAGGACGCGGTGGCCACAGCGAATTTGTTGGCACAACCGTTACGTGACGGGCGCGTGACTGAATCGGATTTGGCCAAGGTGCAAGCCCGCCGCACCTGGCCCACCGAGATGACGCAACGAGTCCAGCTCACTGTCCAGAACCGTGTGATCAGCCGTGTGCTCGACAGCAAAGGTCCGCTTCAGCCTCCCTATGCCCTTCGGCTGCTTGCACGATTCCCCTTTCTCCGCCGCATACCCGCCAGGATGATCGGCCTTGGGGTCCGGCCTGAGCATGTGCGGACGCCGGTGGGCTGAACTAGTCTCGGTTAAATTCCCAATTCTTCCGATAGCCGCACTTCGGATTCGTCGAGAATATCTTCCAGGCAGGTAAAGCACGGGAAGGGGAAACGATCGATGGGAATGGCACAGACTTCGCCGACCGGCGACTCTTCCAGCGCCGGGCCGCCACATTCTTTATGAATGAGAACCAGCATTACACCTCTCTGATCACCAATCGTCGGAACAGTTCCAGATGCTCCGGACTACTGAGCCGATGGTCGCCCTGAATCAGCCGAAGGTCAAGTGGAAACCCCGGAACACGGCGACGCAATTCGTCTGCGAATTGTCGGCTGCCTTCCGGATCGATGACCGCATCTTGCAGACCATGCAGAATCGTCGTCTTCACGTGACGAGTGACATCGAAGGTTCTGACCCAATACCGTTCGCTCTCTTCCACCCATTTCCAGGACAAGGGCCAATCCCTGTGTAACGGATCATCATCCCAGGGCATCCAGCCAGCGGTATGCCACTGATGACGCCGGTCCTTCGAGATGGTCTTGGCTCGCTCACCCATCATGTTGAACGCCGGTGCGATCAGGATGAGTTCCTCGACGATGGGAAATTCCTGTGCCACCAACCACGCGATCCAACTGCCGAGCGAATTGCCGACGATTGTGACGGGTGGCCCAGTCTCTATAGATTTCATCACTGTCCGTGCATCAGCGATCCAGTCCGAGAGGGTGTAATCGGTAAACCGCCCTTCGGAATCGCCGAACCCGCGCACATCGTAGCAAGAGAACCCCCACCCCTGCTCGTGACACCACTGCGACAATGCCTGACTCTTGTTGCCCCGGCGTTTGGAGAGAAAGCCGGTGATGAAGAGGATCTGGCGGCCCTGTCCCACAGCCTGATCGCCGCAAATATGCTTGCCGTCCGGGCCGGCGAGAAAGGACGGTTTGAGCCCGCTCATGATCTCGTCAGAGCCTTCGCGAGAAACACGCCGAGTCGCCGGAGAACCGGTTCCGGAATCTCGTGACCGCCTCGGAAACTGTGCCATTCGACGGCCAGGCCGGATTGCGCCAGCAGATCGCGCAGCCGTTCGGCGGCGATATGAGGCAGGATATCGTCATCTGTGCCGTGACTCAGAAACACCGGCAGACCCTTGCGCTTGGGCATGAGCGGGCTCCAGACCGGTTGCGCCAGGAGATTGCCGGACAGTTGCACCAGCCCGGCAAAGGGATAGTCGGTATGGAGAACGGCGTCGCAGGTGAGCATCGCCCCTTGCGAGAATCCGCCGATCACTGTGTTTTTGAACTCGACCGGCAGAGACCGAGGCAGTTCGTTGAGAAACCTCGCCAGACGCTCTCTTGCCAGGGCCAGGCCGTTCGGCACCTCCGTCGACATATCGCGTACACGGCCGGCATCACGATCCGCCTGGATACGCGCGAAATCGATGATCCACCAGGCCCGCGAATCGCCGAAGCCCAGACTGAGCGGCAGAGGCCCTTCCGGGAACAGCCATCGCGTGCCCACCGGAACATCGACGACCTCCGCCAGCGGCACCAGATCGTCACCCGGTGCACCGAACCCATGGAGCAGGATGACCAGCGGGCCGGTACCGCCTCCTTGCCCATCGGTGCCGCCGGCAAGCCGGACTTTCAGTCCGCCCAAAGTCGTTTCATCCATGACCAATTCGCTATTTCAAATACAGATACTGGAGCAACGCGACGAGGCCATAGAGTGAAGATTCGACCACCGGCTGCTGATAGAGCGGCACGAAGGCCCCCTGCTCGTTGGCTTCCACTTCGTTGATGAGGTACTGGATTTGCTTCGCGCGAACCTCATGATCCTTCCCGATTCCGAGCGTCTGGATCATGTGCCGGCTCAATCCGGCCAGCATGGTCGCTTTGGCCCGGCTGGCGGATTGATACAACAAGAACGCTCCCAATAAGGCCAACAGAACGTTGACCGACCACGAGAGCAGCAGCAGGACCGGATAATTCCAGATATCGAAGTATTCGCTTCGCGCCGCGATCATGACCAGGAGCGTGATGAAGGGATACCGGATCAGCCGATTGACCACCTCCGTCCGCCGCGCGATCACATCCACGACCGCCAGGTATTTCAATTTATCGAACTCAGCCCGTTGCGCATGGCCCAAACCATAGGCCTGCAAATACTCCTCTTGCACCTGATCGGACCAGCCTCCGGTGGATACCGTCAGCCACCCGATCCATCGTCGGCACTGCATCACGGCATCGAACACCGCCAAATTCAGACACACCACCAGGCCTGCGCTGCCGAGCGTCATCAGCCAATCCACTCGGCAACTCAGCGTCCCGCGGCAGGGATGGATGTACTCATCGTCGAAGACAAAATAGCCCAGCGCCCCCACGGCTCCGAGGTAGAACACGAAGAGCACCAGCGTGCGCGCCAGCCACTGGGCTGGCCGGCTTGCTTCATGGTACCAAGCCCAGGCCTGATCCACGGTTGTGGACGACTTTGTCGCAATCGGATGGTACACGCGCTGGAGATTCGTCCAGAACGTGCCGGGTGAGAATCGGCGGTGCCCGGAGAGATCTTCGAAGCGAAACGTCTTGCCGATATCCTCACTGTTCTTCGCCAGATCCCGCGCGCCTTTCGCCAGCAGAATCACACACAGCACCACCACCGCCAGCCGGAGCAGTTCACTCGGCCAAATGCTGACGCCATTGGTCCACGAGAAGGGTTCGCCCTCGTCATGGCCGGCCAGCAGCGACTCTGCCCCACCGAACGCCACGAAGGCTGCAAACGAGGCCATGAGAAAGACGACGATGGCCCCCAACATTCCCGGATGTCGTTGGACCCAGGACCAGAGCCGCTGATTGCACCAGGCAACGATCGTCAACACAAAGAGACCGACGGCTCCTGCCGCCGCCACCGCCGCATTGTCGAATCCGACACCTTGCTTCAACTGACCATACTGCTCGGTGTAATCCAGGTCCGATCGCAAGGGATGGATCGTCCGCACCCCCTCCTGCTCCACGACACTCAGGTCCACAGCGCCGGTCCGTCCTATTTCAAACAGCCTCGGATGCTGGGCGGCGTCATAGAGACGGTCCTCGGGCGTCTGCGAGATGTGGTACCCGGTCGCGCAAGTCCCGTTCGCCCCCTCACGAAGACTTTCCGGACGGCACGTCACATGCTGAACCGCTTGCAACACCGCGAAGTAGGTCGACGTTTGGTAACTGCTGCGAAACGGCGGCACATCCCGTTGCAGGCCGCCTTCCAATTGCAGCCCGAACGGGGAGGCAATTACCATGTTCCGCGTCCATTTGTACTCGCTCGGATGCAGATGCCTGGCGTCGAGATCGACGGTAAAAAAGATCGCGTGCGGGAAATACGGCCGAAGCGCTTTGATGATGAGGAGTGCATCATAGGGGTCAGTCCCCATGATGCCGATGGCCCTCGCGCCTTCTCCTTCGTCATGGATGCGGGTCACCAACGCCCGGATGTAATCGATCTGACTGGTCCCTTCAGGACGCTCTCTGGCCGTGTCTTTTGATGGGTCTCCGGCGGTGGCCTTGGCCGCACGAGCGGCCCTGGCTCCATCGTCTCCCGGCACTTCCCCGTCGAGACCGCTGAGGTAGCTGTAACGAAAGACGTTCAGCAAAAGCGATTCATAGTCGGCAGGACGCTGGATTTGCAGATCGATCGCCTGGGCAACGGTCTGGCACCACTGTTTGATCGCCGTCGGCACCAGGATCGTGTGGAGGTCCGCTTCCGAAAAAGTTGCGATCTTCGCGCACGCGGCGGCCCGGAACTCGATGGGCAAGGTGCGGCCGTAGAACGAATCCCATTCGCCGATCAGGATGACCGCATCCCACCCGAGGCGAACCTGCCGGCGCTCGAGTTCAGCCACCAACGTGTGGAACAGCCGGTCGTCCGATCCGATATCGTACACCAGCCGGATATTCGCCCGGGCCAGCCGACGATAGTACTCCCGGTCGCAGGATTCATAGGTCGTGCAGGCCGCCCCCTTGCCGGACTCGGCGGTGAGCCCGTAGGCAAGGAGCCCCTTCATGGCGGTGCTCCACGGCGAATAGAGCTCGATCCAGCCATCTGGATTCGGCCAGATCCCGGCTCCCGCACGCGGGTCTTCACCGGCGCCGCCGGACTCGCTCAGGAGGGCCCGCATCGCCGAGGCATTGCGAGGCCCGATGATCTTGAAGGTCACTGCCTGCTGCCACGACGGATCAATCGTGACCAATCTGCGCCTGTCCCGATTCACCAGGCAGGCGCTCTTCTGAGGAGACGCCGTGCACACCAGCGCTTGCGAAAAGGACGCCAGGGTGGCCGTAAACCCTCGCATGAGCGCTTCATCAGGAAACCAGACCACCAGGACATGGTGTGAACGAGATCCCTCCGCTCCACAGACACGCGTCTTCCTCAGCCGATACCATTCGTAGGGCAGGGCCGACTTCAATCCTTGGTGATCCCACTCGACGAACGCCAGGGTCCCTTCATCCTCCGGTACATAGCAGGCTACCCCCAGCGCCGTACCGATCGCATACCGGTCGCGAATTCTGGATTCCGTGCTCTCGACGTACGGCCCCCCGCTGGTCGTGACCAGGAGCACGGTGACCTGCTCCCCTGCCTTGACTCGATCGGCAAGGGCCTGCCGCAGCGGCTGGAGCCGTTGGATCAGGGACCGGTCCGAACCGCTGGGCGCGCCGGCTCGGCTGTCTTTGAGACCACGCTGAACCGCGGCAATCGGATCTTCCCACAGCCTGGCCCTGACCGTCCGTTCGCCGGTGGTGGGATCCATCTGGA
>DCZO01000015.1:230151-247396 GCA_002331335.1 Nitrospira sp. UBA2082
GCCACCGCCATCACGAGCGCCAACGCCCCCGCCACTGCAATCTTGGAATCACTCTGCTTTTTGGCCATAGCCTTTACTTGCCGGTGCGTGCAGGGAACCCGGATTCCCCCATCCCGGCGCCGTCACTCTACAACAGGAGGTTATGGAGAGTGAAGCCGAGACTACAAGGTGTGTGAAATCCGGCGGCGAAGGTGCAGAGCTGGAATGGCAGGCGGAATGCTACTGGGAGACGACTCGGAAGATGGCGCTTGCGTTTGACACGTACACATAGCCGTCTACGCCGAGCATGAGGCTGAGGAGACCTCCATTCCCCCCGTTATAGCTGGCGCTCGCGGAACCAAGCGAGGCCAGGTTTGCCCCACTTAGAATGATGCGGCGAATCCGTCCGTCATTCCACGCCGCAACGAGCAAATTGTTGCGATAGGCCGGAGGGTAGACAGTGGAATCTTCCGGAACCGAAATAATTCCGGTCGGGGCGATAACCGAAACGTAGGCCAGCAGAGGGTTGATGAAATTAGGATTGTTGGCGACCCCTCTGACCGTCGGCCAGCCGTAGTTACCGCCCGATACGACGCGGTTGATCTCGTCATTGTCGCTCGGCCCGTTCTCCGTTTCCCAAAGGTGCCCCGTGTGCCCATGGAAAGTAAAACCGTAGCTGTTCCGATGCCCCAGGCTGAAGACCTTCTGCGCATTGGCATTGGAATTGGAGAAAAATGGATTGTCCGACGGAGCCGTGCCGTCGGGATTCACGCGCAGCACTTTTCCAGCGAGCGAGGTGAGACTCTGGGAATTCGCCGTATTTTCTGCGTCACCGATGATGACGTACAGCTTGCCGTCAGGACCGAACTGAATAATGCCGCCGTTGTGGTTCGTGCTGGCCGGCAGGTTATCGAGAATGACCGTTTCCTGGACACATATCCCGCTCGAATCCGTATAACGGACGACACGATTGCGCAACGGGGGCGAGGCCGTATGGAAGACATATACAAATTTGTTGCTTGCGAAAGCCGGATCGAGCGCCAGCCCGAGGAGACCCTGTTCTCCGCTCGTTGCGATGGTCAGCTGGCAGAACGGGGTCGAGACGAGCTGCCATTGCTGATTGATGATTCTGACTCGTCCGGTCAGACGCTCGTTGAAGAACACTCGGCCGTCCGGCGCCTGCGCCAGGCCCACGGGAAAATTGAGACCGGTTAGGACTGATTGTAGCTGCAGATCACCGCTCGGTGGCTGACTGACGGTGAAGGTCAACGTCTTGGCCGCGTTCGAATTGGCGAGCTCCGTGTGGTCGGCGTTGGCCAGTATCAGACGCACCTGGTGCTGAGCGGACGAGAGACCGAAGATGTCGAACGACAGGGCTGTCTTCCAATGGACGAAATGCGTATGGACTCCGTTGTACTGCACCCCGTTGTCGTCGTTAATCCCTGTCCCATTGTAGAACATGTAGGGCACGGGGTCGTTGTCGAGATAGAAGTGGAGATGCGTTTGGCCCGGCAAGCCGATTGGAAAGAATTGGGTCGTAAACGAGACTGTGACCGGGCCGACCGGCACCGTAGTACTCTGTGCCGGAGCAGTGATCGTGACTGTCGGAGGATTACCGGACGGAGCCCCAACTGAAAACACGATCGTCTTCGTCGCATCTGGATTGGACAGGTTACCGTCTGTAATATTTGCCAGTACCAGCCGCACTTCGTGTGTACCGGGCGGTAAAGCTGGGAAACGGATTTGGCTGTTGCTTTGCCATTGCACATTCGCAGCTACGGCGCTGCCATACAGCACCTGGCCGGGCGAACCGCTGAAGAAGTGGTAGGGAGTTGAATCACTGTCGAGGTAGAAGTGTAGATGTGGGTGATTCACTGCGCCGATGGTGAAATTCTGCACGGCAAAGGTGATGGTCACCGAACCGTTGGGCAAACTGGCATTGTTCGCCGGACTGCTGATCGTGAGGATTGGGGCCACACTTGGCGGCAGACCGGGATTGGGTTGACCGGGAGTCACACCGGTCGGGGGAATCTGCGGTGTTGCCTGAGTGCCCGAGGTCGTCACATGGCCCAGATTGATTGATCCCGCGCTGTTGACGGCAAACACGTTGGTGCTGGGATTTCCGAAATACAAGGGATAGATGTTCCCACCGGTGATGAAGAAGATCCGGATGTTCGCACCGACCGGCAGATTACCGAGCGACCAGGCGAACTGCCCTTGTGAGTTCGGCGTTCGCCCTGCAGTGTCATCCTGCGCAAGCACTTGATCGCTTGGATCTACTGCTACGATACGGGTGCCGGACACGGTCCCGCTGATGGAGACTCCTGTCTGTGCTGTAGGACTCGTTCCGCCCCCTCCTGATCCACTGTCGATACAGCCTGTGAGCCCTGCGCAGACCAATGCCGCTATGACGCGGTAGCGCGCGAGAATCGTATAGCCGTTCATGCGTCCGAGGTTCTGCATCAGTTTTGTATCCAGCAGGAGAAAGGAGGGGATCGCTCTACGAACCCACCAGGACAGTGAGTCGAGCGATCCCCCCACTGGGAGGCTATGGATGAGTTAGAGCATAAAGAGTGCCCGAAGATGGTTCACTCTAGGACGAGCAACTGACCGCTAAGTGCTTGCCCCAATTGGGGGGCGGGGCCGCATAGGCGTCCATTCTCGGCTGGTCGCTGTAGGGATTATGCAGCAGGGCGACAGCCGATGAGATCCGTGCGATCGTTGTCGGTTACGGAAACCCACTTGGCGAGATTTGGCGTAATGCGCTCATGATGAGTAAAGAGAACACGGAGGAGAACCGTATCTGCCGTGCACAAGGACTCACATCTCAGGAGGCATTTAATGAGGGATGACCCGGAATATGCTGCTGCCACTCACCGGATTGCTTTCATCATGGTTAGATACGTAGACATAGCCGTCGTTCCCGAGCATCATGCCGACCAAGCCTCCTTGCCCTCCTGGATAGGCCACGCTCGTGGTTCCAGGCCCGCTGGGATTCGAGGAGTTCGGCACCACCAATCGGATCGAGCCGTCGATATAGGCCGCCACAAGTAGATTGTTGCGATAAGCCGGAGGATAGATCGCTGACGCTGCGGGAACCGCGATGATGCCGGTGGGAGCGATGATGGGGAAGGCCACGATTGGGTTTTCACGGCCTGCTGTATTCAAGAAGCCGCTCCGTAGGCTGCTGTCCCATCCATAGTTTCTTCCCCCGATCACTCGATTCACTTCGTCAAAATCGTCCAGTCCATTTTCGGTTTCCCACAAGTCCCCTGTGTCCGGATGGAACGTGAGCCCAAAGCTGTTTCGATGGCCGAGGCTGAAAACCTTCTTCGCATTCGCATTGGCATTGGTGAAAAACGGGTTATTCGACGGAGCACTGCCGTCGGAATTCACACGAAGCACTTTCCCTGCGAGAGATGTCAGAGTCTGGGCATTCGTCGGATTATCGGCATCCCCGATGACCACGTACAGTTTACCGTCAGGCCCAAACTTGATGATGCCCCCATTGTGAATGGAGGCTGTCGGAAGGGCGTCGAGGATGGGGGTCTCTACGCAGCTCACACCGGATCGGGTCAGTCTCGAGACACGATTACCCGATGCGGATGAGTAGAACACATACACAGCCTCATTCGATGAAAATGCCGGATCCAACGCCAACCCAAGAAGCCCTTCGCCATTCTGTTCGACCGGAACCGTGCAAAATGGGGTGGGATTCAATTGCCACGTCGATCCCGCCTGATTGACAACTCGGATGTTGCCCGTAATGCGCTCATTCAAAAAAATCCGCCCGTCGGGAGCCTGCTGAAGCGCAGACGGCAAGCTAAGACCTCCGAGCACCGGCTCCAGCTGGAGTTCCCCGGTTGGGGGCTGTTGAACAGTGACGTTGTGGATTACTGACGTTCCCGGCAATTCTGCATTTGAGCCGTCGACAAGGACCAGGCGAACCTGATATGCCCTGGCTGCTAGCCCAAACAGATCGAAGGACGTTGTCGATGTCCAATGGACAGCGTGATTATGGACACCGTTGAGAAGTACGCCGTTAGCTGAATTGATACCGGTACCGTTATAGAAATCATGGAGCGCACCACCATCGATCGAGAGCCGAAGATGCGGAGTCCCCGGGAGACCGATTGTGAAGTTGGTGACCTCAAACGCAACCCTCACTGGGCTTGACGGAAAGACGGTGTTACTAGTCACTCTCACTGTCGGGACCAATGGGGCATCAACGGTGAAGTTGACAACGTCCGTGGCGGACGAATTCATGAGTTCTGTGCCGGCTGCGTCGCCATTCGCCAACACAAGTCGCAAGTTATGGGAACCTGCCGATAGCGACACGAAGCGGAAGGACGAATCCATCACCTGATCGACGCCTGTCGCAGGAATACCGTTGAGCAGAACTCTGTTGGGATTTCTCAAGAACTGATAGAGAACCCCGTCCAGATATACATGTAACTGGGGCTGTCCCGGTCCTTGAATCGCAAAATTCGCCACATTGAACGAGACGACGACCGGCCCAAAGGATAGGAGTTGGTTGTCCTGTGGAGTTGTCGCGCTTATCGTTGGCGGATTGGATGGAGGTGGAGTAACGATGAACTGTACCGAGGTAGCGGCCTCTGGATTCACATGCTCCACGTGCGACGCCGTGGAGAGTCTGAACCGAACGGTATGGGTATCGTTGTTACTCGAAAGGCCTAAGATCCGAATCTGATTGCTGGAGACCCATTGTGCATTAAGAGCAGGCACGCCATTCTTCAGCACCGGAGGCCCGCTCAGAAATTCGTGTGGATTGTTTAGATCGCCGTCGAGATACGCATGGAGATGGGCCTGATTCTGATTCCCGATCGTGAAGTTCTGAACCGCAAAGGAGATAGAGACATCCGGCCCTTGGACTTGTGTCTGGTGGATCGGGTTCGTCACGGAGATCGAGGCGGTTGGAGGAATCACGAACGGCGGAATGGGTGTGTGTTCCTGTCCATTCAAGATATTGACGGGTGAAAATTCGGGCGTGGCTCTTCCACTCGCAACGTCGGTCGTCACGAGGCCCAGATCGACCGTTCCGCTGCTGGTAAAGGTGAACACATTGGTGCTTCCGACATAGAAGGGGTAAACGGCTCCGCCTGTGACAAAGAACATTCTGAGGGGAACTCCGATCGGAATATTCGAAAAACTAAAAGGGAAGTTCGGCGGCTGATTGAGTATAGCTGTGTCGAAGCGCGGAACTACGGTTTGGTCTGTTGTGGCATTAAGCACCCAGATGACCGTCCCGGAGACGGTCCCCGTAAGGGTTACGGTCCCGGATGGAGACGCAGCAGGAGGTGGAGGCTCTCCCCCGCCGCTGCTGCAAGAAGTCAGTGCAAGGAAAAAGAACGGGAGCGAAAGTCTGGCCAGTCGTTCAATTGCTCCCATCTCAATCCGCTCTCAAGACAGTGAGTTTCTGAGTCCGAACCCCTGCGAGATCTGGCCTCCCAACTGCGGAGGCGCTGATGGGCTTCGGCAAAAGGCGTTGTATCTTCAACTATGACAGCCAGCCTGAACAACCCTTCTTAGGAGGTATACGCGGCGACCTAGGACGAGCAACTGACCGCTAAGTGCTTGCCCCAGTTGGGGGGCGGTGCCGCGTAGGCGTCCATGCCCGGCTGGTCGCTGTAGGGATGTTGCAACAGGGTGTACAACCGTTCGATCTCAGAGAAGTCCTTGTGCTGAGCTTTCTCGATCGCCACCTGTGCGAGATAATTCCGGAGCACGTACTTTGGATTGACCCGGTTCATGCGCGCTTGCCGCTCGCCGTCGCGACTCTGCTCGCTCCGCAGCCGATCACGATACCGCATCGCCCATTCGTCGAACCGATCGCGGTTGAGAAAGAGCTCGCGCAGCCGCTCGTTTGCCGCCCCTTCCGCAGAAGAGAACGCGCTCAGTTCCCGGAAGACCATCGTGTAATCGGCATGACTCTCCTGGAGCAGGTCCAGAAGGTCTCGCATGAAGGGGGCGTCTTCCGCGCGCTCGTTCACCAATCCCAATTTCGCCCGCATGTGGGTGAGATATGCTTGCTCATACAAGGGTTGATAGGTCTCAAGCACTGCCTTCAACGCGTCTTTCTCAATCAAGGGCAACAGGGCCTGCGCCAGACAACTCAGGTTCCAGAGACCAATATAGGGCTGTTGATTAAACGCATAGCGGCCGTTGTGATCAGAGTGATTGCAAATGAAGCCGGCGTCGTAGTCGTCCATGAACCCGTAGGGGCCGTAGTCCAGGGTGAGACCAAGGATCGACATGTTGTCGGTATTCATCACCCCATGAGCCCAACCGACCGCCTGCCACTGCGCAATCAATTTGGCGGTCCGCTCAACGACTTCGGTAAAGAAGCGGACGTACGTGTCTGGAACGGCCGTAAGGTGCGGATAATGCTGGGCGATCACATAGTCGGCCAAGACTTTCAGGTGTTCATGCTGCTTGCGGTAGTAGAAGATTTCGAACGTGCCGAACCGCACATGGGACGGCGCCATGCGGACCAGCATGGCACCGGTTTCAACCTGTTCACGATAGACCTTGTGGTCGCTCCCGACAATACAGAGCGCCCGCGTCGTCGGGATGCCCAAGCCCTGCATAGCCGCGCAGCAGAGATATTCGCGGATCGTCGAGCGCAACACCGCGCGCCCATCGCCGTCACGCGAAAAAGGCGTCAAGCCGGCGCCCTTGAGATGCAAATCCCATCGCTCGCCCCGCTCGTTCGTCGCTTCTCCCAACAGAATCGCGCGGCCGTCGCCCAGCTGCGGTACATACACGCCGAACTGATGGCCGGAGTACAGCATCGCCAGCGGCTCCATGCCCGGTACAAGCATGCTCCCACCGAAGACCTGAGCAAACTCCGGACGGGCCGCTTCTTCAGGATCGAGACTGATCAACGCCGCGGCTTCAGAATTCGCATGAACAAGGTAGGGGGACGCCTGAAACGGCGTCGGGTTCAGCTTGGCGTAGAAGGGTTCAGGCAGACGGGCATAGGTATTGTCGAAAGCAAGGGTTTCCAAGGTGCGTCGAGTCATGCTTCTGTGTACCATGACGTTCTCGGATTTCGCCACTTGCTCACCTTCATCGATGACAGCAGGTCCGTTCTGATTCAGGGGCAACCCCCTGTCGGGCCATCTGAAATGCTTACCTAAGACAAGGCTTGACAACAAGATGTCCAAACAGTTGTACTGCGGCAATTTGACCCTATGATTTACTGCCGTTTTATATGTCGGCACTCATGATCGACGAAAAAGAAACGCTCATCCGGCAGCATAGACAATAGGGCACTTCTTACCCATAGCAAGTCGACCCATCACGACGGCGCTAATGGCACCGTAACTGCCATGGTTATCAGAATCAAAAAAGGGCTGGATTTACCGATCAGCGGGAAACCGGAGCAGCGCATCCATGTCGCCAAACCTGTCCGCCACGTCGGCGTGCTCGGCGTGGATCATATCGATCTCAAACCCGCCATGCTAGTCGCCGAAGGGGACAAGGTCAAGCTCGGCCAGGCGTTGTTCGAGCACAAGAAGTTACCCGGCGTACGCATCACGGCTCCGGGTGCCGGCACGGTGCGTGCGATTCATCGTGGAGCGCAACGCCTGCTCCAGTCAGTCGTCATCCGGCTGGACGAAACCGAAGACGAGGAGACATTTGCGGCCTACCCTGTCGACCAACTGGCCGGCCTGACCGAGACGCAGGTGGTGGACAATCTCTTGGCATCGGGTCTGTGGGTAGCCTTACGCACGCGTCCCTATAGCAAGATCGCCGACCCGACCACCCGTCCGGCCGCCATCTTCGTGACGGCGATGGACAGCAACCCGTTGGCCGCCGATCCTGTTCCAATTATTACCGCAGAGGCTGAGTCGTTCAGCCATGGCCTGACGGTGCTGTCGCGCCTGGGTACCATGCCGCTGTGGGTGTGCAAGTCACCCGCAGCCGAACTGCCGTTGCCACAGGGTATAGGCCACATACGCCAGGCCAGTTTCGACGGCCCCCACCCAGCCGGTCTGCCGGGGACGCACATTCATTTTCTCGAACCGGTCGACGTCAACAAGGTGGTCTGGCACCTCAACTACCAAGAGGTGATTGCGATCGGCAAGCTGTTTACCAGCGGCCGGTTATCGACCGGACGCATCGTTGCGCTTGGCGGACCTCAGGTTAAACAGCCACGCCTGTTGCAGACCAGGCTCGGCGCCTGTATCGAGGAGTTGATCGAGGGTGAGCTTCAGGACGGTGAGAGCCGCGTCATCTCCGGCTCGATCTTGTCGGGGCGTCACGCAGCCAACTGGTCCTCCTATCTGGGGCGCCATCATTTACAGGTCTGTGTGCTTCAGGAAGCCACCGAACGGACGTTCATGGGCTGGTTCGCGCCCGGGCGGAGAACCTTCTCCCAGAGCAACGTCATGCTGTCGAGTCTCTTCCGCCACCGCCGGGAGGAGTTTGGGTTGACTACCGGGCTGAACGGAAGTCTGCGTGCCATGGTGCCATTCGGCAACTTCGAGGATATCATGCCCCTGGATATCCTTCCGACGCAGCTGCTGCGCTACCTGATGGTGGGCGACACCGACATGGCGCAACAGCTGGGCTGCATGGAACTGGATGAGGAAGATCTTGCCTTGTGCTCCTTCGTATGCGTGGGCAAGAACGACTACGGCCCGGTGCTGCGGAGCGTGTTGAGCCAGATTGAGAGAGAAGGCTGATGGCAGGTTTGAAACGCTATCTTGATCGTCTCAGGCCCCTGTTTGCCAAGGGCGGCCGGTATGAAAAGTACTATCCCGTCTTCGAGATGGTCGATGCGTTTCTGTATTCCTCTCCCGAAACCACGCACAACGCGCCTCATGTGCGGGATGGCATCGATCTGAAACGATTGATGGTGTACGTGGTGGTGGCGCTGATTCCCTGCATCCTGTGGAGCTGGTTCAACACCGGCTACCAGGCCAATCTGGCACTCGCCAAGATGGGCATGGCTAAGACAGACTGGCGTTATGACCTGCTGGCGGCACTCCATATCGGTTTTGATGCCGGCAGTATTCTGGCCAATACGGTCCATGGCTTCTTGTATTTTCTGCCGATCTACCTGACGACCTTGATCGTCGGCGGTGTATGGGAAGTGGTATTTTCCACGGTCCGCCAGAAAGAGATCAATGAAGGCTTTCTGGTCACCTCCATGCTCTTCACGCTGACGCTGCCACCCAATATGCCTCTCTGGATGGTCGCCATCGGAATTACCTTTGGCGTGGTCCTCGGTAAAGAGATCTTCGGCGGGACCGGCAAGAATTTTCTCAATCCTGCCCTGACCGCGCGGGCGTTTCTGTTTTTCGCCTATCCCGCCGAAATGTCCGGTGACCGGGTGTGGGTGGCGGTGGATGGCTATTCCGGCGCGACCGCGCTCAGCCTTGGAAAAGTGGGCGGCGTCGAGGAGATCGTCCGCGGGGGCACAACCTGGTGGAATGCCTTTATCGGCCTGATGCCGGGCTCCATGGGGGAAACCTCTACCCTCGCCTGTCTGCTCGGCGCGGCGTTCCTGATCTATACTAGAGTAGGTTCCTGGCGCATTATCGCCGGGTGCTTTCTGGGAATGGTCGGGGCCTCGCTCCTGTTCAATGTGGTCGGCAGCGATACCAATCCCATGGTGGCGATGCCCTGGTACTGGCACCTGGTGCTGGGCGGATTTGCCTTCGGCATGGTCTTCATGGCCACCGATCCGGTGTCAGCCGCCATGACGAGTGCCGGGCGCTGGGTTTTCGGCATTCTGATCGGGGCCATGACCGTGCTGATCCGTGTGGCGAACCCGGCGTTTCCTGAAGGCGTGATGCTCACGATTTTGTTTGCCAATGTGTTCGCGCCCCTGATCGATTATGCGGTCGTCCAGCTGAATATCCGACGGAGGCTCCGCCGCCATGTCCGCGCCTGAACCAGATTCCGCCGTATCCGCTGCTCCCGCTGAGAGTGGGAGCAGGACGCTGCAGATGACGCTGGTCGTCTGTCTGGTCTGCTCGGTGGTTGTCGCCGGTGCGGCGGTGCTCCTTCGACCAATCCAGGAAAAGAATCAGAAAGCCGATCTCATACGGAATGTGGTCGCGGTCTCCGGACTCCTCAAGGAGGGCCTGACGGAAGCACAAGCGCTCAAACGGATCGACGCGCGCATGGTCGAACTGGCAACCGGTGACGAGGTGAAGGGGATCGATCCTGACACGTTTAATATCGTCAAGGCCGGAAAGGATCCCGAGATCTCCACCGAACTCACCCGCCGAGAGGATGTGGCGGGGATCAGGCGCGAACCGCGCTATCTCCCGGTCTATCGGATTATCGGCGCCAACGGTGACATGAAGAAACTGATTCTGCCGGTGTACGGCTACGGCCTCTGGTCCACGATGTACGGGTTTCTCGCGCTTGAAGAGGATTTGCGGACGGTTCAGGGCCTCCGATTCTATCAGCATGCCGAGACTCCTGGATTAGGCGGAGAGATCGACAATCCCAAGTGGCGCGCCCAATGGACGGGCAAAGTCCTGTTCGATCAGAACTGGAAGGTTCAGGTTGAAATAACGAAGGTTGCGATTGACAGTTCCACCCCTGAGGCTCAACATCAGGTTGACGCCCTCGCCGGCGCCACCATCACCTCACGAGGGGTGGAGAATTTGCTGAAATTCTGGCTGAGCGACAAAGGGTACGGGCCGTACCTTGCCCGTTTGCGTCACGAAAGGAGCTAACGCTCATGTCGTACCAACACAAAAAAATCATTTTGGACCCGATCATTGACAATAACCCGGTCATCCTGCAGGTCCTGGGGATTTGCTCGGCGCTGGCCGTGACATCGAAGCTCTCCACCACGATCACGATGTGCATCGCGCTGACCGTCGTCACCGCCTTCTCCAATGCCGCCATCAGTCTGGTCCGCAATCATACCCCGAGCAGCATCCGCATCATCGTGCAGATGACCATTATTTCGTCGCTGGTCATCGTCACCGATCAGTTCATCAAAGCCTATGCGTTCACCATCAGCAAGGACCTGTCGGTCTTCGTCGGGTTGATTATCACCAATTGTATCGTCATGGGACGTGCTGAAGCCTATGCGATGAAACATCCCCCGCTCCCAAGCTTCCTCGATGGACTCGGCAACGGCCTCGGCTATAGCGCACTCTTAATGGTCATCGGGACCATACGCGAGCTCTTGGGGTCCGGTTCCTTGTTCGGGTATCCGATTCTCCCTCTTGATCGAGATGGCGGGTGGTATGTACCAAACGGCTTGTTGCTCCTGCCTCCAAGTGCATTTTTCCTGATCGGCATGATCATTTGGGTGGTGCGCTCCTGGAAGCCGGCACAAGTGGAGCAACCAGAATACCGGATCTATCACGCGCCTCGTCCGGAGGTGGCCTCATGATTGACCTGGTCAATCTGTTTATCAAAGCAGTCTTCGTCGAGAATCTTGCGCTGACGTTTTTTCTTGGCATGTGTACGTTTCTGGCCGTCTCAAAAAAAATCAGCACGGCACTCGGACTCGGCATCGCGGTGGTCGTCGTCCAGAGTCTGACCATCCCGATCAATAATCTGATCTACCAGTTTCTGATAAAGGATGGCGCGCTGGCATGGGCGGGGCTCCCTGAGATGAGTCTGGATTTCCTCGGGCTCATCACCTACATCAGCGTCATTGCGGCGGTTGTACAGGTACTGGAAATGTTTCTCGACCGATACGTTCCGAGCCTGTACAACTCGCTGGGGATCTTTTTGCCGCTGATTACCGTCAACTGCGCCATTCTCGGAGGCTGTCTGTTCATGGTCGAACGTGACTATAACTTTAGTGAGAGCGTCACCTATGGGGTGGGCTCCGGTGCCGGGTGGGCGCTCGCGATCGTGGCAATGGCAGGGGTGCGTGAGAAGCTCAAGTATTCCGATATCCCCGCTGGGTTGCAAGGACTGGGGGTCGCATTCATCACTGCGGGGTTGATGGCCCTCGGGTTCATGGCCTTTTCCGGCATTCAACTCTAACAGGCTGGAAAAACTCATTTGGACCTCCCGGACCATGGTAACGAGCGATATGCGAAACGACACCAACTATCCATGCGGGAGGCTCAAAATGGCCGTCCAGCGAGGCCGCAGCGAGCGAAGAGGCGAATCGTACTCTGTGCCGTACGTTGAGCCTCTGAGCGACGCGAGAACAATGCTGGCGGACTTTTTCAGCATCCCGCTGAGTCTGATGAGAGGCCGCGTATGATCGAGATCATACTGGGAGTCGGTGTTTTCACCGGGTTCGTCCTCCTTCTCGTCGTCTTCATTCTGAGTGCGCGATCGAAACTGGTGGCCAGCGGCAATGTCAAGATTACGATCAACGACAAGAAATTTATCGAGACTCCGATTGGAGGCAAGTTGCTCGGCGCCCTTGGCGACGCCAAGATTTTCATCAGTTCCGCCTGCGGTGGCGGTGGGACCTGTGGCGTGTGCCGGGTCAAGGTCTTCGAAGGGGGTGGGGTGATTCTACCGACCGAAACCTCGCATATCACCAAGCGTGAAGCGCGCGAGGGCTACCGTCTTTCCTGTCAAGTGGCGGTCAAGCAGAACATGAAGATCGTGATTCCCGATGAGGTGTTCGGGGTCAAGAAATGGGAATGTACCGTCCGCTCCAACCACAATGTGGCGACCTTCATCAAAGAACTGGTCCTGGAGCTTCCCCAGGATGAATATGTCGATTTCCGTGCCGGAGGGTACATCCAGATTTTCTGCCCTCCGTATGAGCACTCGTTTAAGGATTTTGACATCGAAGAAAAGTTTCGCAGCGACTGGGACCGGCTGAACCTCTGGAACCTTGTGTCCAAGGTCACTGAGCCCCTCGAGCGCGCCTACTCCATGGCCAATTACCCTGAGGAGCGTGGCATCATTATGCTTAATATTCGCATTGCCACGCCCCCACCGCGCAGCCACAATGTGCCTCCGGGTAAAATGTCCTCCTATCTGTTCGGACTGAAACCGGGCGACAAGGTCACGATCTCCGGGCCGTTCGGCGAGTTCTTTGCTCGTGACACCGACAACGAGATGGTGTTCATCGGCGGTGGTGCAGGGATGGCGCCCATGCGTTCGCACATTTTCGATCAGCTGAGTCGCATCAAGACCACGCGCAAGATGTCCTTCTGGTACGGAGCCCGATCGAAGCGCGAGATGTTCTATGTCGACGATTTCGACCAGCTGGCCGCAGCGCATGACAACTTCAAGTGGCATGTCGCCCTGTCCGATCCACTCCCAGATGACGCGTGGAGCGGCTATACCGGCTTCATCCATAGCGTGCTCTATAACGAGTATCTAAAGACCCATCCGGCGCCTGAAGATTGTGAGTACTATCTCTGCGGACCGCCGATGATGAATGCCGCCGTGATCAAGATGCTGTTGGATCTGGGTGTCGAGCGGGACAACATCATGCTCGATGACTTCGGAGGATGACCGTTCATGCATCCATCCATTCCACGCCCCCGCGCGCTGATTGCCTTGATTGCTCTGCTGGCTGCCGGTGCCGGATTCAGCCTGTTGCGCCCTGAGCCTCCTGTCACAGAGCTGCACATGAGTGGTCGGACTATGGGTACCACCTACAACGTGAAATACCGTCCCACCCAGAACACTCCGACGCTGAAGGCGATGCAGATCGAAGTTGACGCATTGCTGGCCGAGATTAATCACACCATGTCCACCTATGACCCGGAATCGGAACTGTCGCGCTTGAACCGTCTGCGCACCACCGACTGGGTGTCCACATCCGCTTCGCTGTTTGCCGTGCTCAAGGCCGCGCTCGAGATCGGAACTCAAAGCGAAGGGGCGTTTGACATCACGGTTGGCCCCCTGGTTAATTTATGGGGTTTCGGCCCTGAGTTGCATCCGGACCGCATCCCGCTTGAACGCGACATCGCCGCTGCGCGCATGCGCAGCGGTCTCGATAAAGTCACGCTCCGTGACGCTCAACCGGCGATACGCAAGCACCGCCCTGATGTCTTCCTGGATCTTTCCGGGATCGCCAAGGGCTACGGGGTGGACCGGGTGGCTGAACTCATGACCGCGCACGGCATTGAACATTATATGGTTGAGATCGGTGGCGAGATACGGGTACGCGGGCTCAAGGAGTATGAGACACCCTGGCGGATCGCGATTGAGAAACCGTTGCCGGGCGAACGCTCGGTGCAGACGATGCTAGCGCTCAGCAACATCGCCCTCGCCACCTCGGGCAATTACCGGAACTTTTTTGAAATCGCCGGACGACGCTATTCCCATACCATCGATCCGACCACCGGCTGGCCGGTCGATAATCATCTGGTGTCGGTGACGGTGCTGGCGGATACCAGCATGCGAGCCGACGCCTGGGCCACCGCATTTCAGGTGTTGGGGCCTGAGCGTGGCATGGCCATAGCCGAACGGCTCAACCTTCCCGTCCTCTTCGTCATCGAACGTGATGGACAATTCGAGGAACGCGTCTGCTGTGCCTTCCAACGGTACCGGAGACAGGAGCTGTCATGACTATTTTCCTGGTAACCTTTCTTGTCATGGGTATTGCGATCCTGGCTATGGCGGTGGGTGTCCTGGTCGGCCGCCGTCCGATCGGCGGGAGTTGTGGCGGTCTTGACCGCCTTGGTCTGGAGTGCGATGCCGGCTGCGACAAGCCCTGCCCGGAACGTCTCGCCCGTCTGCAGTCTCCGAGCAAAGAACTGCTGTAAGAGGGCCGGGACAACCACGCCGTCGGTGAATTTATGCACTGGCTACTTGAATCCGCGAGATATAAAATGTGTTGATCTGCTTTAACTGGTCGCCACTGGCTCGAAAGAGGCCGTTATGCCTAACATAATCTTGGTTCCGGTCGACGGCTCAGAGAGCGCGATGCGTGCACTACATTTTGCCGTTGAGCGAGCACGTGAAAAACCACAAGGTCGCGTGCATCTCGTGACTGTGCACTCCCCGCTACGCGTTTACGGCGAAATCCAGGTCTACGTGGGCGACAAGAAAGCAGCGGAAATGGCAGCGCAGTATAATCGCGAGATTCTCGAACCGGCTGAGCAAGTGCTGCGCTCGTCGGGCGTGGCGTTCGCTAGCAGTACGGCGGAAGGCGATGCCGCCGAAAAGATTGTGGAGTGCGCCAAGGCAGTTGGGGCCGGCGAGATTGTCATGGGATCGCGTGGACTCGGGCGTATTGCCGGGCTCGTGATGGGCTCAGTCACCACCAAGGTCGTCCATCTGACCCAGGTCCCCGTCACGCTGGTCAAATGACTCGGGTTTCGACGCAACATTTCACGCCAATCGCGCTCATTGAACGGATAACCGGGTGATGGTGATGTCCCCCTTGCATCATCAGTGAAACGCAGGCCGGAAATCTCACCGAGTTGTCTTCGACGCATGCTCCGTGGAAAGTTTGCCTTGATTTTCACTCATCTGCCTGTGTAGCTTCTGGCTTCGTTTGGATTTCCGGTGTATCTGGATCGTCCGGTTGTCACTTCGAACCACGACCTCTGGATCTCTCATTCGGCGGGACACTGACGATCCCCGTCCGACAATTCCCGATCCACCGTAAAACGAACAATCGTTCTCTCAGCTAACGATGGGGGGTTGGGGGTTCGGAGCAACGTTGGGGATGGGACTCCAACCGCCATTCCATGCCCCCAGAAATTCAACACCCTTCTCGTCGACAGTCGCCTGATCGGGCGCTTGCACGACGACCGCTTTGCGATGGTAGCGGGCTCGCTCTTTCGCATCGCTATGATCAACGCGAAGCAGGGGGAGCGTCATGCGCCTTGAAGAGCAGAAGATTCCGTTGTCGCGCACGGGCATCGCCGGAGCCGCGTTCGCGTTATGGCTCGCCCCCTCGTTCGCTGTCGCGGCGACTGACCCACCCACCGCGTTCGGCATCCCGTTTGATTTCATCTTGTTCGCCCTCACGCTGCTCGGCGTGGCGCTGTTCCACCACCACACGCTGCAGGTGGCGCTCACTGGACTCGGAACGATCGCGTTGTACAAATTGGCCTTCACCGGGTTCAAGACCGGCGATGGCGTGTCGGGCTTGGTCAGCCACCTGGCCCATGAGTGGGTCATTCTTTCCAATCTGCTGTGCCTGTTGCTGGGCTTTGCATTGCTGTCCAAGCATTTCGAGGACAGCCATGTTCCCGCGGTGCTGCCGAAGTACCTGCCGGGACAAGCAAAGGGTGCGTTCGCGCTGCTCGCGATGGTGTTCGTGTTGTCCTCGTTTCTCGACAACATCGCCGCGGCGATGATTGGGGGCGCCATGGCACACATCGTCTTTCGCGGCAAGGTCCACATCGGGTATCTCGCCGCGATTGTCGCCGCCTCCAATGCGGGCGGTTCGGGCAGCGTGGTGGGCGACACCACGACCACGATGATGTGGATCGACGGGGTAAGCCCGGTTGACGTAATCCACGCGTATGTCGCCGCGGTGGTCGCACTGGTCCTGTTCGGCATCCCGGCCGCGCTGCAGCAGAACAAGTATTCCCCGTTGATGGCCTATGAGCCCGGTGGCGCGCATGTGGACTGGGGCCGCGTCGGTATTGTGGCGTTCATTTTGGTGGCGGCAATTTCTACCAACGTGTACATCAACTTGGTACACCCCGAGATCGCCGATCATTTCCCATTCATCGGCGTGGCCGTGGCACTGGCGATCCTGGTCTCGGCGCCGTTACGCAAACCGGATTGGAGTCTGTTACCCGGCGCGACCAAAGGGACGATGTTTCTGCTCGCACTGGTCACCTGCGCCTCGATGATGCCGGTGGAAAAATTGCCGGCCGCCTCCTGGCCATCGGCCATGGGGCTCGGATTCATCTCCGCGGTGTTCGACAACATCCCGCTCACCGCGCTCGCGCTGAAACAAGGCGGCTATGACTGGGGCATGCTCGCCTACACGGTGGGGTTCGGCGGCTCGATGATCTGGTTCGGCTCGTCGGCCGGCGTGGCGTTGTCCAACATGTATCCGGATGCGAAGAACGTCGGTCGCTGGGTGTATCACGGCTGGCATGTCGCGGTCGCGTATGTCATCAGCTTCTTTGTGCTGCTCGCAGTCATGGGCTGGCACCCCGGTCCCAAACGCGGCGATCCGCCGGTCACCACGTCTTCTGTTGCACAACCGGCCGATGCGCCGGCGCGCTAGAACCTCTCATTCTTCGTGATAGAAGGGAAATGCAATGGAACCGACGCGGGAAGAGCTTTGTGAAATCAGGTCGCCCTACTCTACCATCTCTACCTTAGACCGCCTCCTGCACCTGATCAGCGCCGCGGCTTCAGG
>DCZO01000002.1:0-15386 GCA_002331335.1 Nitrospira sp. UBA2082
TCGTCACGGAAATCTTAGCGTAAAGCTGATAGCTGTCGGTTGACAGCTCGGGAGTGTTGAGATGCGCGAAATTATCGACCTGGCTTGTACGGCCTGCAAACAGCGGAATTATTCGACCAACAAGAACAAGAAAAACGATCCTGATCGGTTGGAGCGAAACAAGTTCTGTAAGTTCTGCCGGAAGCACGTGCCTCATAAAGAGGTGAAATAGCGTGTTGGGGGTTGAGTGCGCGGGGCTGAGCGTAGGGTAGTTCTTGGGCGATGCCTCAGCACTCAGAGCTCAGCACTGGGTGTAGGGGCATGGTGTCAATGGCAGCACATCGGTCTCCAAAACCGAGAGTCTAGGTTCAAATCCTAGTGCCCCTGCCATACAGAGCTTGCTCGACCCGGAGCGCTATATTATGGGCGCGACGGGATAGATGCCTTAAGTGGGGTTGTCATTTTATGAAAAGCTCGCTCGGCCGCGGAGCTTCCGATAGTTCTTGTTGAGCAGATGAACCACCGCCCGTGGGTTTTGGTTTGAGATGGTGAGTGCGGAGCGGAACTGAGGAGAAAACGGAGTCACCGATGTTCAAGCGCATGACTGATTCCATTCGGTTGTTCATCACAGATGTGCGGGCAGAATTGAAGAAGGTGTCTTTTCCGACCCGAGCGGAGACGATCGGCTCTACGACTGTCGTGATTGTGTTTTGCGTTTTGATGTCGTTGTACCTATCGGTCGTGGATTCGTTTCTTTCGTGGTTGGTCGGCAGGGTGATCTGAGGCAACCGGTGATCGATGAACTGTCTGGTATAGAGGGGCTCTGAGACCTTAGGGGTGGCGCATAATGAAGAACTGGTACGTCATTCATACGTACGCGGGGTTTGAGGGACGCGTGAAAACCAGCTTGATGGAGCGTGCGAATCAGATGGGCTTGGTCGAACAAGTCGGCCAGGTGCTCGTGCCGACTGAGGATGTCATCGAAATCAAGGACGGTAAGCGGCGGACGTCCCGGCGGAAATTCTTCCCCGGCTATGTGCTGGTTGAATTGGAGTCCCCGCTTGGTGATGAAACGCTGCAAATGATCAAGGAGACTCCTAAGGTGACGGGGTTCGTCGGGGGAGGAACCGTTCCGATGCCGCTGACCTCAGAGGAGGTCGAGTCCTTGCTGAAGCAAGTCGATGCGGGGCAGGCCGAGCCTCGGGAGCAGGTGAAGTTCATCAAGGGCGATAATGTTCGGATCATCGATGGGCCCTTTCTTGGATTTAACGGCTTGGTGGACGAAGTCGATCAGGACCACAGCCGCCTGAAGCTTATGGTGAGCATCTTTGGTCGATCGACGCCGGTGGAATTAGGATTTTTGCAGGTTGAACGGATCTAAACAGTGCTGAGCGATGAGTGCTGAGTGCTGAGGTAAGGAGCAGATATGGCCAAGGAAGTGTCGGCGCAAATTAAGTTGCAGATTCCGGCGGGGAAAGCCAATCCGGCACCCCCGGTCGGCCCGTCGCTCGGTCAGCACGGTGTCAATATTATGGAGTTCTGCAAACAGTTTAATGCCAAAACCCAGAAGGAAGGGGATAGCATCATCCCGGTCATTATTACCGTGTACAAGGACCGGACATTCACCTTCATCATGAAGACCCCGCCGGCGTCGGACCTCTTGAAGAAGGCGGCCGGGGTCATCAAGGGGTCCGGTGTCCCCCAGAAAGACAAGGTCGGCAAGATCTCCAGAAAGCAGTTGAACGAGATCGCCCAAAAGAAAATGGCCGATCTGAACGCCGCCGATGTTGAAGGAGCGGCCAAGATTATCGAAGGCACCGCCCGCAGCATGGGCATCGTCATTCAAGGTTAAGCGTGAGCGAGAAGGAGTCGTCGTTATGGGAAAGAAGATGAAGGCGGCGTTAGGGAAAGTCGAACCGCGTGTCTATGGATTGCGCGAGGCGGTCGAGACCGTGAAGCAGGCGGCCTATACCAAGTTCGACGAATCGGTGGATCTGGCGCTCCGGCTGGGTGTCGATCCGAAGCGGTCCGATCAAATGGTCCGGGGGACGACCTCGCTTCCTCATGGAACAGGAAAGAAAGTTCGCGTGTTGGTTTTTGCGAAGGGGGAAAAGGAGCAGGAGGCGCGCCAGGCCGGAGCCGATTTTGTGGGTGCGGATGATTTGATGGAAAAGATCAAGGGCGGTTGGCTGGACTTTGACTGTGCCATCGCGACGCCGGACCTCATGGCTTCCGTCGGAAAACTCGGCAAGCAGTTGGGGCCTCGCGGGCTCATGCCGAATCCGAAGACCGGGACGGTGACCTTCGAGGTCGGCAAGGCGGTGGCGGAGATTCGCAAGGGCCGCGTCGAGTTCAAGGTGGAAAAAGCCGGTATCGTACAGGTCCCGGTGGGGAAAGTGTCGTTTGATGCCGCAAAGTTATTCGACAATGCGTCGGCCATCATTGAGTCCGTCATTAAGGCCAAGCCGGTGTCGTGCAAGGGTCGCTATCTCAAGAGCGTTACGATTTCCAGCACAATGGGGCCCGGTGTGAAGCTGGACGCGATCGCGTTGATGAAGCAATGGAGCTAGGAGTGCGAGGGGCGGTGTGTAGGCCCCGCTGCGGGCGGTCGGGCTCCCGGATGGGCGCCACCCTCGCAGGAGTAGAGAAAGGGAGAGAGGGATGAAGAAGGAACAAAAAGCAACGGCGGTTGCGGAATTGACTGAGAAGTTTGGCCGTGCGCGGCTGGCCATTCTCACGGAATGCGTCGGGCTTCCGGTCAATCAAGTGACGGAGTTGCGCAAACAGCTTCGCGGCGCAAAGGCTGAGTATCGGGTGGTGAAGAATACGCTGGCCATCCGCGCCGCGGAGGGGACGGCTTTGGCCAGCCTCAAGGCGCATCTCAAGGGGCCGACGGGAGTCGTGATCGGATACGACGACCCTGTGTTGCCGACGAAAGTATTGCGGGATTTCATCGGTGCCGAAAAACGCGAAGAGAAGATCCGCATGACGGTCGGAGTGTTGGAGGGCAAAGTCGTCCAACCGGCCGAATTGGCGGCGGTCGCCAAGCTGCCGAAGAAAGAAGTGCTCATCGCCATGTTGCTTTCGGCCATGCAGGGGCCGATCCGTGGCGTGGTGTATACGCTCAATGCGGTCTTGTCGAAATTTGTGAGAGTCGTTGCAGCCATTCAAGATAAACGGAAAGGGGAGGGAGACATGTCAGCCACAACCACGAAACTGTCGCAGGAAGAGTTGATCAAGGCCATCGAGGGCATGAGTGTGCTCGATTTGGCGGAGCTGGTGAAGGGATTGGAAGCCCGTTTCGGCGTGACAGCCGCTGCGCCGGTCGCGGTAGCCGCCGCGCCGGGCGGTGGTGGAGGCGCAGCCGCGCCGGCCGAAGAGAAGACGGCATTCGACGTCATTCTGGCATCGGCGCCGGCGGACAAGAAGATTCAAATCATTAAGGTTGTGCGCGAGTTGACCAGCCTTGGTCTGAAGGAAGCGAAGGATCTGGTGGAGGGCGCGCCGAAGCCGGTGAAGACCGGCGTGGCCAAGGAAGAAGCCGACACCATGAAGAAGAAGCTCGAAGAGAGCGGCGCCAAGGTCGAAGTGAAGTAACCGCGTCATTGGTCTCTTGTCATGGGGCGGCCATCGGGCACCGATGGCCGCCGTGTATCTTGTGACCTCCGGCACTCACCACTAACGTGGAGGAACTAGGAATGTCCGAAACGACTCTGCAAGAGTTCGTGGAGCGGAAGGATTTTTCCCGCATTCGAACCAACATCGATATTCCCGATCTGATCGAGATTCAAAAGCGCTCGTACGAAGAGTTTCTGCAGCTGGAAGTGGAGCCGGAGCGCCGGAAGGATCACGGGTTGCAGGCGGCCTTGGCGAGCGTATTTCCGATTCCGGACTACAACAACACGGCGATGTTGGAGTTCTCCAGCTATACGCTGGGGACGCCCAAGTACGACGAGCGGGAATGTCTCGAGCAAGGCATGACCTTCGCGGTGCCCCTCAAGCTGCGAGTCCGGCTGGTCGTATTCGACAAGGAGGACAAGGGTCCTCGGAAGAAGGTGCTCGATGTTCGCGAACAAGAGGTCTACGTCGGTGAATTGCCCCTGATGACCGAGCGGGGGACGTTCATCGTCAATGGGACGGAACGAGTCGTTGTCAGCCAGCTTCACCGGTCGCCCGGCGCGTCCTTTACGCATGATAAGGGGCGCACCCATGCGAGTGGCAAAGTGCTCTATAGCGCGCGGATCATTCCCTATCGGGGCTCCTGGCTCGATTTCGAGTTCGATGCCCGGGACATCCTCTATGTCCGCATCGATCGCCGCCGGAAAATGCCGACCACGATTCTCCTGAAGGCGTTCGGTTTCTCAAGTGACGATTTGCTCAAGATGTACTACCCCGTCGAGGAGATTCGGGTTTCCAAGGGGAAGATGTATCGGAAGCTGGATGCGGAAATTCATCATGGGCTCCGGTGTTCGGCGGAAGTCACGGACAAGGGCGGCAAGGAACCGCTGGTGCGGGAAGGCGCCAGGCTGACCAAGGGGCTGATCGCCAAGCTGAAAGCGGCGGGCGTCAAGGAAATCCCGATGCTACCCTCGGAGCTTATCGGCCGGGCCGTGCTCACGGAATTGGTCGATTCCAAAAAAACGAAATTGGCGGAAAAGAATCAGCGGCTGACTGCCGAGATTGTGGAAGCGATCGTCGAGAGCGACGTGGAGGAGTTTAAGGTCATCTATCTCGATATGGCGACGGCCACACCCGTCATCCTCGACACCTTGGAGATGGAAAAGATCGGGTCGAAGGAAGAAGCGATGGTGGAAATCTACCGCCGGCTCCGTCCGGGGGAAACGCCGTCCGTCGAGACCGCGCGGGCGCTGTTCGACAATCTATTCTTGAATGCCAAACGCTACGACTTGTCTCCCGTCGGGCGCCTCAAGCTCAACAAGAAACTCGGGTTGGACCTGCCCCTCGAGCAGCGGACCCTGACGGCGCAGGACATCGTGGAAGTGATCCGTTATCTCGTCAATCTCAAGATGGGAAAAGGCGAGATCGACGACATCGATCACTTGGGCAATCGCCGCGTGCGATCGGTCGGCGAGTTGTTGGAGAACCAGTTCCGTTTGGGGCTCGTCCGTATGGAACGGAGCATCAAGGAGCGGATGAATCTCCTCGATATGGAAACTGTCCTGCCGCATGACTTGATCAACGCCAAGCCGGTCGTGGCGGCGGTGAAGGAGTTTTTCAGCAGCAGCCAGCTTTCGCAATTCATGGATCAGACAAACCCGCTCGCTGAAATCACCCATAAGCGGCGGCTCTCGGCCCTCGGTCCAGGCGGCCTGACCAGAGAACGGGCGGGTTTCGAAGTGCGGGACGTGCATCCATCGCATTACAGCCGCATCTGCCCGATTGAGACACCGGAAGGTCCGAACATCGGATTGATTACGTCGCTTGCCACCTATGCCCGGATCAATGAGTTCGGGTTTATCGAAGCGCCGTACCGCAAGGTCGTCAAAGGGCGAGTCACCGATACGATTGAGTATCTGTCGGCGATCGAGGGTGACAAGTATGTCATCGCTCAGGCCAACTCGAAGGTGGATAGCTCAGGTCGAATGGTGTCGGAAACAGTGTCCTGTCGCCACGGCGGCGATTTCGTCACGGCGACACCGGACAAGATCGAGTATATGGACGTGTCGCCGAAACAAGTTGTCAGCGTAGCGACGGCATTGGTGCCCTTCTTGGAGCATGACGATGCAAACCGCGCGCTCATGGGGTCCAACATGCAGCGTCAGGCGGTCCCCCTGTTGACCGCTGAAGCTCCGCTGGTCGGCACTGGAATGGAAGCGGTGGTGGCGCGCGATTCCGGCTATGTCATTCAGGCCCGACGGTCCGGTGTTGTCGAAAGCGTCGATGCCACCCGCATCGTGGTGCGGGGTGATTCGAAGGATGGAAGGAAAGGCAAAGATTCCGGGCTCGACGTCTACGACCTGATCAAGTTTCAGCGGTCGAATCAGAATACCTGCATCACGCAGACACCGGTGGTGCGCATCGGACAGCCGGTCAAGAAAGGGCAGGTGCTTGGCGACGGCCCGGCGATCGACCATGGAGAGCTCGCGTTGGGCAAGAACGTGCTCGTGGCGTTCATGCCGTGGGGTGGGTATAACTTCGAGGACGCCATTTTGCTCAGCGAAAAATTGGTCCGCGAAGATGCCTTCACCTCGATTCACATCGAGGAGTTCGAGGTGGAAGCGCGCGACACGAAGCTGGGCAAGGAAGACATCACACGCGACATTCCCAACGTCGGCGAGGAAGCGCTCAGAAATCTGGACGAAAGCGGCATTATCCGCATCGGCGCCGAGGTGAAGCCGGGCGACATTCTGGTCGGCAAGGTCACTCCCAAGGGTGAGACTCAGCTGACGCCGGAAGAGAAATTGCTCCGCGCGATCTTCGGCGAAAAGGCCGGCGATGTAAAAGATACCTCGCTGACCGTACCGCCAGGTGTCGAAGGCATTGTGGTCGACGTGAAGATCTTCTCGCGCAAAGGCCTCGACAAGGACGAGCGTTCCAAGAGCATCGAGACCGACGATCAGATGAAGTTGCAACGCGACCATCATGAGGAGCTGCGGATCATTGACGAAGAAAAGACCAAGAAGATCCGTAAGCTGTTGCTCGGCAAAGTGGTGGGCCGCGATTTGATGGATCCGGACACCGGCGACGTTATTCTGAAGAAGAAGGGCAAACTGACGGCGGAGATTCTCAAGCGGCTGCCCGACGACACCGTGCGCCACATTATCCTCAGCGATCCGGACGAGCAGAAGGAGCTCGAGGACGTCGAGCGGCGCGCGAAAGAGCAAATCGAAATTCTTCAGACGCTCTATGACGAAAAGGTCGGGCGCTTGAAACGGGGAGATGAATTGCCCCCCGGCGTCATCAAGCTGGTCAAAGTCTACATCGCCATGAAACGTAAGATTCAGGTCGGCGACAAGATGGCGGGTCGCCATGGGAACAAAGGTGTCGTGTCGCGAGTGTTGCCGGAAGAGGATATGCCCTATTTGCCGGATGGAACGCCGGTGGAGATCGTACTGAACCCGCTGGGCGTCCCGTCGCGTATGAACGTGGGACAAATTCTCGAAACGCATCTCGGTTGGGCCGCCAAAGCCCTGGGCATCCAGGTGGCCAGCCCGGTGTTCGACGGGGCATCGGAAAAAGAAATCAAGGATCTGCTCAAGAAAGCCAAGCTGCCGCCGAGCGGACAAAGCCAGCTGGTCGATGGCAAAACGGGTGAGCCCTTCGGCAGCCCCGTGACCGTCGGATATATGTACGTGCTCAAACTGCACCATTTGGTCGATGACAAGATCCACGCGCGATCCATCGGCCCCTATTCGCTCGTGACGCAGCAGCCTCTGGGTGGCAAGGCTCAGTTCGGAGGCCAGCGGTTGGGTGAAATGGAGGTGTGGGCATTGCAGGCATACGGCGCCGCCTCGACGCTGCAAGAGTTTCTGACGGTCAAGTCAGACGATGTGCCTGGGCGGTCGCGCATGTACGAAGCGGTCGTGAAGGGGGAGCCGTTCCTCGAACCGGGATTGCCCGAGTCGTTCAACGTCTTGGTCAAAGAACTGCAAAGTCTGGGGCTCGACGTCGAGTTGGTCAAGACGCAAGACTAACCGCTTGTGTGCCGGCTCAAGGCCGGCATCAGAGGAGGTCACTACCTTGGAAGGCGTATACACATTGTTCGAAAAACAGCGGGATTCGGTGTCGTTCGATTCGATGCGCATTCGCATCGCCTCGCCCGAGAAAATCCGGTCCTGGTCCTATGGTGAAGTCAAGAAGCCGGAAACGATCAACTACCGGTCGTTCAAACCGGAAAAAGACGGGTTGTTTTGCGCCAAGATCTTCGGCCCGATCAAGGACTGGGAATGCAACTGCGGCAAGTACAAGCGCATGAAACATCGAGGGATCGTTTGCGATAAGTGCGGCGTCGAGGTGATTCAATCGAAAGTGCGCCGGGAGCGCATGGGGCACATCGAACTGGCTGCTCCGGTAGCGCATATCTGGTTCTTGAAGGGCGTGCCGAGCCGTATCGGGACCTTGCTCGACATGAGCCTGAAGCACCTGGAGAAAATTCTCTACTTTGAGAGCTACGTCTGTGTCGATGCCGGCTCAACCGATCTGACGGAAAAAGAATTGGTGTCGGAGGAAAAGTTGCGATCCTTGCAGTCTGAATTCGGATCGACGGGCTTCAAGGTGGGCATCGGCGCGGAGGCCATCAGGGAATTGCTGCGGAAGATCGACATTAATTCGTTGTGGGACGAGCTCCAGGCCAAGGCGAAGGCCTCGACATCGTCCGCCATGAAAAAGAAATATGCCAAGCGGCTCAAAGTGCTCGAGGCATTCCGCAAGTCAGGCAACAAGCCGGAGTGGATGGTCTTAGACGTCATTCCGGTGCTGCCGCCAGAATTGCGACCGTTGGTTCCCCTCGACGGCGGCCGGTTTGCCACGTCTGATTTGAATGATCTCTACCGGCGTGTGATCAATCGGAATAACCGCCTCAAGCGGTTGATGGAGTTGAAAGCTCCCGGCGTCATCATCCGGAACGAAATGCGGATGTTGCAGGAGGCGGTCGATGCATTGTTTGACAACGGGCGTCGAGGACGCGCAATCCGTGGGCCGAACAAGCGCCCGCTCAAGTCGTTGAGTGACATGCTCAAGGGAAAGCAGGGCCGGTTCCGGCAGAATCTGCTTGGAAAGCGAGTCGATTACTCAGGCCGTACAGTCATCGTCGTTGGTCCGGAGCTGCGCCTGCACCAGTGCGGGTTGCCCAAGAAGATGGCCCTCGAACTGTTCAAGCCGTTCATTTTCCATAAGCTCGAAGCACGTGGTGCGGCGACGACGATCAAGAGTGCCAAGCGGCTGGTCGAAAAGGAGCGGCCTGAAGTGTGGGATGTGCTTGACGAAGTGATTCGCGAGCATCCGGTGTTGCTGAACCGAGCGCCCACTCTTCACCGGCTCGGTATCCAAGCCTTCGATCCCGTGTTGGTTGAAGGGAAGGCGATCCGGCTGCACCCGCTCGTGTGCGCCGCGTTCAACGCGGACTTCGACGGAGACCAAATGGCGGTCCACGTACCGCTGTCCGTCGAGGCACAGGTCGAGGCGCGGGTGTTGATGATGTCGATCAACAACATTCTCTCGCCGGCCAACGGCAAACCGATCGCCGTGCCTTCCCAGGACATGGTCCTCGGCTGCTATTGGTTGACCAAGGAGCGGTTGGGCGCCAAGGGCGAAGGTAAGGTGTTCGGCTCTCCCGAAGAGGTGCGCATTGCATTCGATGCGCGCCAAATTGAGGAGCATGCACGCATCAAGGTTCGGATGGCAGGAAACTTGGTGCAGACCACAGTCGGTCGGGTGTTGCTGTCCGAGATTCTGCCGGCAAGCCTCCCGTTTGCTCACGCGAACAGGTTGATGACCAAGAAAGAGATGACCAAACTGATCGATTCGGTCTATCGGCAGACCGGGCATCGGGACACCGTCGAGTTTTTGGACAAGATTAAGGATATCGGGTTCACCTACGCCACCAAAGCGGGACTGTCGATCTGCATCGACAACATGCATATCCCGAGCAAGAAGGAAGATTTCGTCGGAAAAGCTCAACGGGAAGTGAATGAAATCGAAAAACAATACTCGGAAGGGCTGATCACCAACGGCGAGCGATATAACAAGGTGATCGACATCTGGGCGCATGTGACCGAGCAGGTCTCCAACGAGATGATGAAGGAGCTGGGCGCCGGAGGCGATCCGGGCAAAGCCGAATCCTTCAACCCCATCTTCATGATGGCCGATTCTGGCGCGCGGGGCAGCTCGCAGCAGATTCGGCAGCTGGGCGGCATGCGCGGACTGATGGCCAAGCCGTCAGGAGAAATCATCGAAACCCCGATTACGGCCAACTTCCGTGAGGGGCTCACCGTGTTGCAGTACTTTATCTCGACGCACGGAGCCCGCAAAGGTCTGGCCGATACCGCGCTGAAAACGGCGAACTCCGGTTATCTGACCCGCCGGCTCGTCGATATTGCGCAGGATGTGATCATCAGCGAGATCGACTGCGGGACGCACGACGGCATCATCGTCAGCGCGCTGGTTGAAGGCGGAGAGATCATCCAGCCGCTGGAGGATCGCGTGCTGGGCCGCTTGGCCGCGGAAGACATCCGTGACCCTGTGACCGGAGAAATCATTGTGTCACGGAATGAGGAAATTCACGAAGAGCTGACGAAATCCATCGTCGAGGCCGGAGTTGATCGTGTCAAGATTCGGTCTGTACTGACGTGCCAATCGGCCCGCGGCGTCTGCCGCGCCTGCTACGGCCGGGATCTTGCGCGAGGTCGTCTGGTAGAGAAAGGCGAGCCCGTGGGCGTCATCGCCGCGCAGTCGATCGGCGAACCCGGCACACAGCTCACGATGCGGACGTTCCACATCGGCGGGACGGCCAGCAAAGTGGTCGAGCAAACCGTGCTGGAGGCCAAGCATGCCGGGCGTATCAAATTCATGAGTTTCGATGCGAAAAAGAACGCGGATGTTCATAACGCCGGCATCGCGGTGAGGAACAAGGAAGGCGAATGGGTCGTGATGAACCGCAACACGAAGATTGCGATCGTCGACGACAGCGGCCGTGAACGCGAAAAGTATCCGGTCGTGTATGGAGCAAAAATCAAGATTAAGGACGGGGATCCCGTAGTGGTCGGACAGAAGCTGGTCGAGTGGGACCCCTACTCGCTCACCATTCTGACGGAGGTGGGCGGAAAGGTGGCGTTTGGAGACATCGTCGAAGGCGTCACGATGAAGGAAGAGTTCGACGAAGTGACCGGCTTGTCGCGCAAGGTCATTATCGAACACGCCGGCGCAACGTTGCGTCCGCGCGTGTCGATCAAGGACGAGGCTGGAAAGACGGCAAAGGTTTCCGGCGGCTCCAACACCGTTGCACGGTATTTGTTGCCGGTGGGGGCGCATATCTTCGTCGAAAAGGGCGCGATGGTTCACCCTGGCGACGTGTTGGCCAAGATTCCACGCGAGACGACTAAGACAAAGGACATCACCGGAGGTCTTCCGCGCGTGGTTGAGCTGTTTGAGGCGCGGAAACCGAAGGAGCAGGCTGTGATCACCGAGATCGACGGCGAAGTCTCCTATGGTGGGTTCGTCAAGGGCCAACGCAAGGTACTGGTGGATAACAAACTGGGTGATGTGAAGGAATACTTCATTCCCAAGGGCAAGCACGTCAATGTGCACGAAGGGGATTGGGTGCGGGCCGGCGAACCGTTGATGGACGGGTCGGCGAATCCGCATGACATTCTCGACGTGCTTGGTCCCAACGAGCTGCAAAAATATCTTGTCGATGAAGTGCAGGATGTGTATCGATTGCAGGGTGTCTCGATCAACGATAAGCACATTGAAATCATCGTGCGGCAAATGCTTAGAAAAGTTCGGATTGAAGATCCGGGTGATACGCAGTTCTTGCCGGGCAGCCAGGTCAGCAAGAGCGCGTTTGAGGCTGAAAACCAGCGGGTGCTTGAAAAGGGCGGTACGCCTGCCTTGGGCAAGCCCGTTCTGCTCGGTATCACGAAGGCGGCCTTGACGACCGACAGCTTCATCTCGGCGGCCTCGTTCCAGGAGACCACGCGTGTGTTGACGGAAGCGGCCATCAATGGGCGCGAAGATAATCTGTTGGGGCTCAAGGAAAACGTCATCGTGGGCCGATTGATTCCGGCCGGATCTGGCTTTGAGGAGTATCGCGATACGTTCGTGATTAGTGAGAAGCCTGAAGCGGTGGTCGTCGGGGCAGCTCCAGTGGCGACTGCGGCAGTCGCTTCCGAGGCTCCAGCAGCGGCTGGAGGCGATGGCACGCTGTCATAGTCGGAAGAGTAGTGGTTCTACTTGACAGCGAGAGGCGACATCACTATAATCCCACGTCTTTGCGCAGTGGGCAGGCTGTTGTGTTTGACGTTTTTGGAAAGGTTTGCGTGGAATGCCAACGATCAATCAGCTGGTCAGGAAAGGCCGAACCCTCGTCAAGGCCAAGACGAAGAGCCCGGCGCTGAAGGCCTGTCCGCAGAAGCGGGGAGTGTGCCTTCGTGTCTATACCACGACGCCGAAGAAGCCAAACTCGGCTCTGCGGAAAGTGGCGCGTGTGCGGTTAACGAATGGGATGGAAGTGACGACCTACATTCCCGGTGTCGGACACAATTTGCAGGAGCATTCTATAGTCCTGGTGCGCGGTGGCCGCGTGAAGGACCTGCCGGGAGTTCGGTATCACTTGGTCCGCGGTGCGCTCGATGCCGTAGGAGTGGCCGATCGGAAGCAAAGCCGTTCGAAGTATGGAGCCAAACGGCCGAAATAGGTTCGCGTCGCCGTATGTGGGTCTGTGCCCATGGCGCATCAACTAGTGATTGGGTAGGAGTAAGATGCCTCGTAGTAGATTTTTAGGTCAACGCGAAGTGCTCCCCGACGTACGGTATCGCGACAAGCTTGTCGGGAAGTTCATTAACACGCTGATGTCTGGTGGGAAGAAGAGCACGACCGAGCGGATTTGCTATGGAGCATTTGACGTCATTCAGGAAAAGACCGGCGGCGATCCGTTGAAAGTGTTCAAGGCCGCCATCGACAATGTAAAGCCGATCGTGGAAGTGAAGTCGCGCCGCGTGGGCGGTGCGTCGTATCAAGTTCCGGTCGAGATCAGGCCGTCGAGGCGTGTGTCGTTGGCGCTTCGTTGGCTGTCGCAGTCGGCGAGGACGCGCGGCGGAAAGAGCATGAGAGAAAAGCTCGCCGCCGAGTTGCTGGATGCCTCAAACAATACAGGGGCCGCAGTCAAGAAGCGGGAAGACGTGCATCGGATGGCGGAGGCAAACAAGGCCTTCGCCCATTATCGCTGGTAACGTCGTTCTGTGCTGCCGTTAAGCCGTGCTGCGATTCGCAAACGTAGGCGCCCCTTCATCGCAGCAGCATGATTCGGCTTGACGTGCAGCACAGGTGTTTTTAGAGGACTCACGTGGCGCGGCAAACATCGTTAGAGCATACGAGAAACATCGGCATCATGGCGCACATCGATGCCGGGAAGACCACGACAACTGAGCGTATTCTCTTTTATACGGGACTGACGCACAAGTTGGGCGAGGTTCACGAGGGCGCCGCCACAATGGACTGGATGGAGCAAGAGCGGGAGCGTGGCATCACGATTACGGCAGCCGCGACAACCTGTTTCTGGAAAGACCGCCGCATCAATATTATTGATACGCCGGGCCACGTCGATTTCACGATTGAGGTTGAGCGGTCCCTTCGTGTGCTTGATGGGGCGGTGGCTGCATTCGATTCCGTACAGGGTGTTGAGCCGCAATCGGAAACGGTCTGGCGCCAAGCCGATAAATATGGGGTCCCGCGCATTGCCTGGATGAACAAGATGGATCGGATTGGCGCGGACTTCTATGCCAGCGTGCAGTCGATCATTGATCGACTTGGGGCAAACCCAGTTCCTATCCAGATTCCGATCGGGCGGGAAGCGGAGTATCGAGGTTCAGTAGATCTCGTGAGCATGAAGGCCTACTTTTACGACGATGAAACGCTTGGTGCTAAGTACAAGATCGATGAAATTCCAGCTAATCTCCTAGGGCAGGCGAAAGAGTATCGGGAGAAAATGCTGGAAGCTGTTGCGGAGTTTGACGATCAGGTCATGGAGAGGTATTTGAATGGCCATCCGCTAACAGAAGAGGAAGTGCGTCGGGCGATCAGGGCCGCGACGATCGCAATGAAAGTGATTCCGGTCGTCTGCGGGTCTGCTTTTAAGAATAAGGGTGTCCAGCAGTTGTTGGATGCCGTCGTGGATTACCTGCCATCGCCGCTTGATGTTCCGCCTGTGAAGGGGATTGATCCCAATACGGATAAAGAGGTCCTGCGCAAGCCGTCTGACAGCGAGCCGTTTGCGGCGCTTGCCTTCAAGTTGATGACCGACCCATTTGCGGGGCAGGTGGTATTTTTCCGTGTCTATTCCGGAATGCTGAAGACTGGGTCGCCGGTGCTCAATGTGACGAAGGGGACCAAGGATCGTATCGGCCGCCTGTTGAAGATGCATGCCAACAAGCGTGAAGAAATCGATACCGCATACGCGGGGGATATTGTGGCCGCCGTTGGCCTCAAGGGCGCGACCACCGGAGATACGTTGGCCGATGAGAAGCAGCCGGTATTGCTTGAAGTCATGAAATTCCCCGAGCCGGTTATTGCGATGGCGATTGAGCCTAAGACAAAGCAGGATCAGGAGAAGATGGGGTTCGCGCTTCAGAAGTTGGCGCAGGAAGATCCCTCGTTCAGGGTCCGTACGGATGAGGAAACGTCGCAAACGATTATCGCCGGCATGGGTGAGCTGCATCTCGAGATTATCGTTGACCGGATGTTGCGTGAGTTTAAGGTCGAAGCCAATGTAGGTAAGCCGGAAGTGGCGTTTCGTGAAACGATTCGCCGAAAGGCTGAAGCGGAATCTAAGTATGTCAAGCAGACGGGTGGTCGCGGTCAGTATGGCCATGTCGTGCTGTCGGTTGAGCCGTTAGAGTCCGGTAAGGGCTTCGAGTTCGTTAATAAAATTGTCGGCGGTGTGATTCCGAAGGAATTTATCCCGGCAGTCGAAAAGGGTGTGAGGGAGCGGTTGGATGCGGGCGTTGTCGCCGGGTATCCCTTGCGCGATGTGCGCGTGACTCTTACGTACGGCTCCTATCACGATGTCGATTCGAATGAAATGGCTTTCAAAATCGCCGGGTCGATGGCGTTTGCCGATGCATGCAAAAAGGCTGATCCGGTTTTGCTTGAGCCGATCATGAAGGTGGAAGTCCTGGTTCCGCAGGATTTCATGGGCGATGTCATCGGTAACCTGAACGGGCGGCGTGGGAAAGTGCAGGGGATGAAGGTGCGTGCCGGTGCGCAGGCGATCGACGCATCTGTGCCGCTCAGTGAGATGTTTGGGTATGCAACTGATCTTCGCTCGCGCACACAAGGCCGAGCAACGTACAGCATGGAATTCGATCGGTACGAGCAGGTCCCGCGACAGATCGCTGAAGCGATCATTGCCAAGTATCGGGGTGAATAAGGGACGTAGAGGAGAGACGTATGGCGAAGGCGAAATTTGAGCGGAAGAAGCCGCACGTGAACATCGGGACGATCGGGCACGTGGACCACGGGAAGACCACGTTGACGGCGTCGTTGACGAAGATTTGTGCGGATCGGGGCATGGCGAAATTCATCAGTTACGACGAAGTGGCGAAGGCGAGCGAGAGCCAAGGGCGCCGGGATGCCACCAAGATCATGACCATCGCCATCAGCCACGTCGAATACGAGACCGAGAAGCGGCACTACGCCCACGTCGATTGTCCGGGCCACGCCGACTACGTCAA
>DCZO01000002.1:15433-16071 GCA_002331335.1 Nitrospira sp. UBA2082
GGCGCCATCCTGGTGGTGTCGGCAGCGGATGGGCCCATGCCGCAGACCCGCGAGCACATCCTGTTGGCGCGGCAGGTCGGGGTGCCGTACATCGTCGTGTTCTTGAACAAGGCCGACAAAGTCGATGACAAAGAACTCCTGGATCTCGTCGAGCTCGAGGTGCGGGAGCTGTTGAGTAAGTACGGGTTCCCGGGTGACAAGACCCCCATTGTGCAGGGCAGTGCCTTGAAAGCCATGGAAGGGGATCAGGGGCCGTTGGGGGTGCCGAGCATTCTCAAGCTGCTGGACGCCGTGGACTCGTATATTCCGACGCCGCAGCGGCCGATCGACAAGCCCTTCCTGATGCCGATCGAAGACGTCTTCACGATCAGCGGGCGCGGGACCGTCGTGACGGGGCGGTGCGAGCGGGGCATCGTCAAGGTGGGCGATGAAATCGAGATCGTGGGGTTACGGCCGACCCAGACCACCATCGTGACCGGGGTGGAGATGTTCCGCAAGGTGCTGGACGAGGGGCAGGCGGGGGACAATGTCGGCGTGCTGTTGCGCGGGACTAAGAAAGAGGACGTGGAGCGGGGCATGGTGCTCTGCAAGCCGAAGACGATCACGCCGCATACCAAGTTCAAGGCGGAGATCTACGT
>DCZO01000002.1:16198-16330 GCA_002331335.1 Nitrospira sp. UBA2082
ATGCCGGGGGACAACGTGAGTGTGACGGCGGAATTGATCAGCCCGATCGCGATGGATCAGGGGTTGCGGTTCGCGGTGCGCGAGGGCGGCAAGACCGTCGGCTCCGGCGTCGTCACGGAAATCTTAGCGTAA
>DCZO01000009.1:0-28085 GCA_002331335.1 Nitrospira sp. UBA2082
TCGCTTTGGAACCGCTCCTCCGGGTCAAACTGCCGTTTGAGCCTCAGAAATTCCGGGAACTGCGGATAACAGGCCTGGACCTGCTCGCGGGCGGCCCACTTGTGATAGGTGAGAAAATAGCTGCCGCCCCGCTTCCTGGCCAGATCGATCAATCGGCGGAATGCAGCCGCCGCCCGTTCGATGCCATCCGGCGTATGTGAGACGTGCAAATTCAGCACAGTGCATGCCCAGGGCTGCCTGGCCCATGCCAAGAACGATTCGTCATCCCGTTCGATCAGGCGGATCGTCCCGTAAATTACTTCCGTTCCATGCCGGCGAAAGTCCTCCCGCATGTCGGCAAAGAACGATGCCAATTCTGACCGAGGCACGTACAGCTCCGAGATCATCTCCGAACCGGGTGCGGGCACCCGCATCCGCTGATCCAGTGACCGGTGATATCCATCGGGGTAATAACTCATCTGGTGGGTGTCAGACCAATAGAGCTGGCCGTCGGTCGCCAGGTATTCGGTTGAATAAACGTCGAACGCCTTCGCCTTATCCGCATGGGCCAAGTAGAGAAGGCGCAGCCATTGGTCTTCAGCAATTTCCCGCTGGTTGTCCGGGATCGGCGTGGCCGGATCGACCGGCCGATAACAGGAAAAAATGCCGCGGCTGAGAAAATCGTCGGAGGCCGGGTCGATGGCGAACTGGCAGTCGCCGAACAGAAATCCTTCCTGAATCCGCTGCTCGAATCGCCTCATGACATCACTGATTGTAGCCAACTCAACCACGCGCCGGAGCTTCCGCCTCGGCATCAACCGGAGCGTCACGGATGAGACGATTCCAAAGAGGCCGTACCCTCCAACCGCCAGTTTAAACAACTCCGCATTCTGCGAGCGACTGCACTGCAGGGTTCGCCCATCCCCCATGACGAGCGTGAATGAGTCCACATCTCCAACAAACGGCTTCAGCGTCAACCCGCGCCCGTGGATATTTGCCGACAAGGCCCCGCCGATGCTCAACCGGTCCGCACCGGTTTGTTTCTGGACGATCCCCCACTGCCGCGTACTCCCCGCCTGCATCGCCAAGGACGCCCGGATCAATTCCGGCCATTGCACACCCGCCTCAACCTCCATCAAGCCGGAACCCGGATCCAAATTCAGCACCCGGTTGAACGATCGGGTATCGAGATGCAGGCTGTCCGTCCCGAACTGCTGCGCGCCCATCGCATGGCGGCCTCCGGCCACAGAGATGGCGAGACGATCAGCCGCCGCCCGCTCAACGGCTCGGTGGATGTCTTGAACCGACCGGACCGCGACCAGCTCACGGACGGTGGTCGGGTTCAAACCGGAATGCACATCGTTCAACAGCACACCCGCCGAGCCGGGACGGTATGGCACACACCCCCACGGCATCAGCGCGGCCACCCCGGCCAATTTCAGAAACGCCCGTCGATTGATCATCGCGGTTCCTCCCCGCCATAGACTCGAAGCTGCGTCCACCCTATCAATTGCTGATTCCCTGTCAACTCGTACGTCGTTTTGTTGTCTGTGAGCTTGCAACGGCAATGCACCATCTCCACTTGTCTTCGAGAGACCCGCCTCCAACGGGTCTCTCTTTATCTTCAAACACTTCCTCGCAGAAGGTGTATCGTTTTGTTCTGAAACCGTATCTTTTTGGGATACATCGACACATTGCCCGCGAGAAAACCGCGCATTTTCTCTATGCACAGCTCTTGCACAAACGACGGCGGAGCAGTGGGCCGAAGGGGGTGATGAATTTGGGCTGAGCCGGGCGAGGGACCGCACGATGCCGAGCTACATCCTGGTCGTGGATGACGACCCAGACATCAGACACATTCTGCGAGAGCGCCTGGAGTCGTACGGATATCTCGTCGAAACCGCCGCGGATGGACCTGCCGCGATCGAACAGCTGGAGCGCCTGACCTTCAGCGGCATCTTCCTGGATATCCGCATGCCTGGGATGGATGGAATCCAAGTGCTCACTCGAATCAGAGCCCGCTCCTTGACCATCCCGGTTGTCATTGTGACGGCAGCCGGTACCACAGAGCTGGCGAACGCCTCCATCCAAGCCGGGGCCCAAGCGTGCCTCTTTAAGCCGTTCGACCAGGCGCAGATCAAGCATGTGGTTGAACGGTGGTTCAGCTGCCCGCTCGACCAGGGGACACGCGTGTGACCACGCAACGGTCAGCCGAACAGCGGACATCAGTCTCGGCTGTATGGGCACGCTGCCTTCGTGCGGGCATCACCGGTTACGGACTTGGATTGTGCGTGCTCGGCTGGTCCGCTCCCACTCTTGCCGCTCCTGAGCCTCCCAACGGCTCAACGAGCCCGCCCGGCGTGTTTTCGTTCATTGAAGAAGAGACGGTCAGCACCGCCATTCGCCGTGAACAGCCGATTTCTCAAGCCCCCTCGAACGTCTACGTGATTACCGCGGAAGACATCCGCCAATCGGGCGCCCCCGACGTGCCGACCATCCTCCGCCGCATCCCCGGCCTGGAAGTGATGCAGGTCACCGGAGCGGACTTTAATGTCAGCGTGCGCGGCAACAATCAATTATTTGCCAATAAGATGCTGGTCTTGGTCGACGGCCGCTCCGTGTACATCGATGTGCAGGGGTTCGTCTTTTGGAAAGGGCTTCCCGTCACGCTTCCGGAAATCAAGCAGATCGAAGTGATCAAAGGGCCCGTTGCCGCCCTCTACGGCTTCAACGCCTTCGACGGCGTCGTGAACATCATCACCAAGTCGCCGGAAGAAATGAAAGGCACGACCCTGCAAGTGGGCGGAGGCGAGATCGGAACCGTTTCGACCTCGGCTGTTTACGCGGGAACCGGAGGAAATCTGAAGTACCGCATCTCAGGCGGGTATGAACAGAATCACCAGTGGCGCGATCGTGACGGCCTCGCCTTTCGGTCCTACAAGTTCAACAGCCAGACCGACTATGTCCTATCGGACCACTCAAGAGCCTCACTCTCAGGCGGCCTCGTCTATCTGAATCCCCATGATGGGCCAATGGTTGGAGCAGGCAGCAGCATTCTCAATCCAGCCGTGAAACTGCCGTACGCCAACCTGTCCTATGAGAATCAGGGCTTCTTCCTTCGCGCCTATTGGAACGGGTTTTTCGCCGATACGGCCGCCCCCTCTCATCCGCTGCTGCAGGGATTCGTGACCGTCACCGACCCAACCGGGAATCCGGATCTCCGGTTCCGGGGCAACACCTACAATGTCGAGGGACAACACTCGACAGCGATCGGTGAATCAGGCCGGGTGACCTATGGAATCAACTACCGCTACAACACCTTTTCCTGCAACTGCGTGTCCACGGCTGGCGATGAACACCGTCTGGGGCTCTATGTCCAGGGTGAGTGGGCAGTCTTTCCCACGGTCAATGTGATCGGAGGACTCCGGTATGATCTCCACTCACAAATTAACCCGACCTACAGCCCCCGCTTGGCCGTTGTCTATACACCGATCCCCGGCCATACCGTCCGCGCCCAAGCCTCCGTCGGTTACCGGCCTCCGACGCTGTTCGAATCGCACCAAGACGCACGCATCACCCCACTTGTTTCAAACCCATTTTTCCCCGTCTCCAACCCCGTCCTGGGATCACGGAATCTCCAACCGGAAGAGATTCTCTCGTACGAACTCGGCTACCAGGGCTGGTACTTTCGCCACCGCGTCCGAGTCAGAGCCGATCTCTTCTTCAACCGCACGTGGGACCTGATCGGCCAGGAATCAACGCCGACCGTGGTCCGAACGGTGAACAGCGGGAAAACGGGGGTCTACGGAGCGGAGGTGGGCGTCGAGTTTCAGGCCACTTCCTGGTTGACCGGCTTCGCCAACTATTCAATCCAGGAAATCGAGAAAAACACCATTGGGCACGCCAGGCGCGGCGCCCCTCAATCCAAAGTCAACGCCGGCCTGCACGGGGAATGGGACAACGGCCTCAGCGGAGACATCGTGCTGCATCATGTCGGCTCGGCCCAGTATCCCATTGCCCAATCGTTTGACATCTTCGGGGTGTCTCCCGGTAGCGGAGTGGACGCGTATACCCTGCTCAACCTTCGAGCAGGTTACCGCATCTGGGAACAGGATGCCCCTGCGGGATATCGACAGTCGGCTGAAATCGCCGTATCGGTGTTCAACGTATTCGACGACCACCGGGAACATCCACTTGGCGACCTGATCAGCAGGCGCATCATGGCCTGGTTGACGCTCAGACTCTAACCCGCATTATTCATGAACGCTTCTACTGCAACCGCCATGAATAATGCGGGTTAATGGCTCCAATGCGATGCCGGATGGGCTGGACTCCGACTGAGCCGATCATGAACACCAACCAAGCGCCTCACGGCGAATACGCTTCGAGCTCACTGCCTGCGCTGAAGCACTCGGATCATGGCGGCTGGCTGACCGTTTGCCCTCGCATGCTCACGGTAGTCCGGAACGTTTTCCTGTGTCTCTCCTTCGTCCTGAGTCAGGCCATCGTGACAAGCCCGCTCCACGCCCATGAAGTCGTCATTCTGAAATCAGCCAACATCGCTCCCTACAATCAAGCGATTGCCGGCTTCAAGTCCTCCATGCCAAGCGACACCACCTTCACTGAGTACGATCTCAAAGGCGACCCACAAACCGGACGGATCTACGCCGGGAAGACCCGCGCCTCCGGCGCCGATCTCGTGCTGGCGGTGGGAGCCAAGGCGGCCATCGCGGCAAAACTCGAAATCTTCGATATCCCTGTCGTCTACAGCATGGTCCTCCATCCGGCCAAGTACGACCTCAAGGCCGCCAATATGGTCGGGGTTTCCGTCAAACCCCCCATCGGGCAACAGCTCAACACCGTGCGTAGTCTCCTGCCGAATCTGAAACGGATCGGATACCTGTACGACCCGGAAAAAACCGCGCCGCTGTCGGCAGACGCATTGAACCAGGCACGACAGCTCGGTATCACGTTCATCGACCGTCAAGTGCGGACCGCCGAGCAGGTACCGACGGCATTGAGAGAGTTGTTGCCTGATGTCGAGGCGCTCTGGCTTATCTCCGACAGCACGGTCTTGACCGATGAGTCCTTCACGTTCCTCTTGCGCGCCGCCTTCGACCGGCATGTGCCGGTCATCGGATTCGATCCGGAATTCTCCCGGAGAGGCGCCTTGATCAGCTTCTGGGTCGACTCGGTTGATATCGGCAGAGAAGCGGCCCATGTGGCACAAACAATCCTGGCCGGTTCAACAGCCCCTCCACCAAAATCGTTTCAGCCGAAGCAGCGTATGGCGTTAAATTTTGGAACGGCGGAATACCTAGGTATTGCCATTCCGACGGCGGTACAGAGTCAGGTTGATGAGGCGTACTGACTGGAGCCGACATGCCTAACAGACACGAGACCTACCCTCCGTCCCCAGCATTCATCGGTTTGCGGACGAAATTCGTCTTGTTCATCAGCCTCGTCATTATCGCCGTCTGCTCCGGCCTCAGCTGGTACTTTATCCGGCAGCAATCCGATGGGATGACCCGCGCCTTGGTCAGCTCGGGCAGTATCTTGGTGAAAAACCTGGCCCACAACAGTCGGTACGGGTTGGTGGCGAAGGATCTGGTCCTGCTCGACCAGCTGATCGCCGGCGTCATGGACGTCGACGAGAGTGTCTACATTGTCTTCACGGGACCCGACGGAAAGCGGCTGGCTGTTAAGAGCAAGCGCAACGTGTATCCGAGCCAGACCATCGCCGAATCGCTATTCGGGTCCGACACCCATGACGTGACGATCACGCCGTTTACCGCGGCGGACGGCGGGCGAGGCGAAGCACTCTACGATTTTGCTGTGCCGGTCCGTCGGGGGGACGAACGCCAGGCTCCCTTCTCGTTATTGTCCTTCGAATCCGATGAGTCTCAAGACGAGTCTGCCATGGCAGAGAAACCGTCGCCACGCATCTACGGGGTCGTCCAAATCGGGTTGACCGGCGAAAGGATGCACGAAGCGCTTAGCAGAATGATCGTCAACGTCATCCTGATCACTGTCGCGGTCATCATGAGCGGCATCCTCGCCGCGGTGTGGCTGACCCGCCGAATCACCACACCGCTCAAAAATCTGGTCGAAGTTGCACGGCAAGTGGCGGGAGGAGATCTGACCGCCTCGGTCGCACCGATGACACGGGACGAGGTCGGACAGCTCACGACGGTCTTCAGCCAGATGACCGTCTCATTACGGGAACGGGACCTCGCGGTGAAACAGGCTTATCAGGAGCTCGAGCAGCTCAACCGGACGCTTGAACAGCGGGTTGACCAGCGAACCAGCGAATTGCAAGCCGCGAATGCAAAACTCAAGGAGTTGGACCACCTGAAATCGCAGTTCGTGTCGGTCGTGTCGCACGAACTGCGAACCCCGATGACCTCCATCAAGGGCTATGTCGAGAACCTGCTCGACGGCCTGGCCGGCGCATTGACGCACAAACAGACCTATTCTCTGGATCGGGTCAAGCATAACGTCGAACGGCTGACCCGCATGATCAACGAACTGTTGGATCTCTCCAAGATCGAGGCAAATAAACTGGACCTCACCTTGGCGCCGGTTGCCTTATCGGAGGTGGTAGAGGAAGTCGTGGAGAGCTATCAGGCTGCGGCGAGCCAGAAATCCATCGTCCTTCGGGCGGTCTTCCCTCAGCCCCTGCCCAGGTTCATGGGTGATGCGGACAAGCTGAGCCGGGTCCTGATCAATCTCGTCCACAACGCCATCAAGTTCACGCCGCAGGGGGGAGAGATCCGGGTCGAAGGACACGTGCGTGATGGCGGGCTTGTCGAGGTGAGTGTCACGGACAGCGGGAATGGCATTCCTCCTCATGACATCGCGAAGATCTTCGACAAGTTCTACTGGAGCGAGTCGGCTCCCGTGGAAGCCCGCGGTGCCGGATTGGGGCTGGCCATCGCCAAGAATCTGGTCGAACTGCACGGCGGCACGATCAGGGTTGAGAGCATCCTCGGCCAAGGCAGCCGTTTTTCGTTCACTGTCCCGATCGCCCGGCCATAGCAGAGATGATTGGCTTCAGCCCGCAGCTGTGCTATGAATCAGGCCCCCTGGTCGATCAATGAAGGAAGGATTGCTGTATGACGGCACTCCGCCCTTGGGTCACCTGCCTGCAAAGCGGAATGCTCATCCGCCATCTTGACACTTGCTATCCGGACCAGGCTGCAGCGGTCGACTTCCAACGAATCATGGGGTCAGCCGAATCGCTCCAGGAGATCCGAGACGCCAAAGCGTTTCTTACCGATCCGAGCAACTGGATTCCCATCCCGGTCTTTCTAGAATTGATCAAGGCCTGCGAACTGGCCTCCGGCGAAAAAGACTTCACCTACTATGCAGCGCTGGCCTACTACGAAACCGTCAAAACCGGGACCCCGACACTCCTCGAAACCATCGTCTTGCTTCTCAACGATATCGAGTCGGTTTTTCACCCGATCGGCAGTTGGGCTTCAGCCTATACGAATTACCTGCAACTTCAGTCGTTCGGATGTCCCGGCGAGTCTCAAACGTTGCACATCTTGTCCAAGTACTTGCCGCCTGTCGAGCCCGTGTTTGGAAATCTGCGGCTCGTACTGGGAAATTTGGAGGGCATTGCCAAATTGGATCCTTCCGTCAGCACAGTCACCTGCGAAGAACTGTACTCACAGCTCCGACTGGAAACACTGGTGCATGAGTTCGGCGACGCATACGGCATGACATCGAAGGGAGACCGAATCAGTGTTGTTCGCCGATCAACCGGTGAAGTGGTCATTACCGGACGCACCCTGCCCATGGCCGAATTCTCGATTCCGATCAAGCAGGACCAGCAAGCTCTCATAGAACCTCCTGAAGACCAGCTCATCGTCAAACCTGACGAGGGTGGCACCATCCCGATCTGGGCGGTCATCGAGCCTCCACACCGCCACAAGACACACCCTTCCGAAACGCACGTAGCCTGCACCGCGATTCGGATCGAACGAGGCGGAGTACTGATGCACGGCTCGCTCAGCACGACGGTGAAATCCGGCGCCATCTATAATGCTCCTTATACTCACTATCGGCTACATTGGAGCACCCGTCCAAACCATATTAATGACCCAGCCGCCGTGGCACGTACTGCCTCGATCACAGATCGACGCGTCTTCGCGGGCCTCCTCTTCACTCATCTGAAGAACTTGCAAACGACCCACCGTCACACGTTGACCATGCTGCTCCGCAATGTGGAGCTGGCACAGGAAAATGTCCAGCTGAGGCAGGAACTGTCTGCGCAGCAGGAAACCGGCGGCATCGTCGGGAAGAGCGCACCATTACAGGAACTGCTAGCCCTGATTCACACCATCGCGCCATCCGATACCACCGTCCTGATCACGGGCGAAACCGGCACGGGCAAGGAACTCGCCGCCAGGCTGATCCACCGTCTGAGCCGCCGTAAAGACCGCCGGTTCGTCGCCGTCAATTGCGGCGCCCTGCCGGAAACATTATTGGAAAGTGAATTGTTCGGGCATGAAAAAGGATCATTCACCGGCGCGGTGGCGCAAAAGAAGGGCAAATTCGAGCTCGCAGAAGGCGGCACGCTCTTCCTCGACGAAATCGGAGATATCTCCCCCGCGGTTCAAGTGAAACTCTTGCGCGTGCTCCAAGAGCGGGAGTTTCAGCGGGTCGGGGGCATGAGTGATCTGAAGGCCAACGTCCGGCTGATTGCCGCCACGAATCGGGATCTGACGGCGCTCATGGAACAGAACCAATTCCGATCGGACCTCTTCTACCGGCTGAATGTCATTCAGCTCTATATCCCGGCGTTGCGCGAACGAACGGAAGACATCCCGGAATTGGCCAATCACTTCGCCCAATCGTTTGCCCGCAAGATGGAAAAGCCGATCGCGGGCTTGACCGCTGAGGCATTACAGCTCTGTTTAGCATACAAGTGGCCCGGCAATATCCGCGAACTGGAGAACGTGATGGAGCGCGCAGTCACGCTCACACCGGAGGGCAAGAAATGGATCACGCCCGACCTCCTTCCGCCTGTCCTCCGTTCAACAACACAACCGGCCCCTGCGCTCGACTTGGCCGAATTCGTTGACCGGATCGACTGGAACAGAATGCTCCAATCGTTGGAGACCCGCGGCTCCCTGACCGGACTCTTGAATCATCTCGAATGGACCATCACTCGACGCGCCGTAACGGAATACGGCGGCAACAAGAGTCGCGCCGCCAAGGTCCTCGGCCGCACCTATCGCTGGCTGCGGAAACTGGAAGCAGAGATGCTTGAATCGAAATCATCAAAGCCCCTGGATTAGTCGCAACCGATCACGCATCCATCCACCCGCCGTGCTTAGACGAACACGGCAGCAATAAAGGCCTCGCGGCCAAAGTCGTCGGCCGCACCTACCGCTGGCCAAAGAAGTTGGCAGCGGGGATACCAACAGCGCGCCTCTCTTCCAACACCTCTTACAGACAGCTGCACGCTCGCCCCACCTCGCCCTGTTATCAGGGATCGCGCTTTGACCTGTGAAAGAACATTCAGGTTGGTGAACCACTGTTCATAGTTTCTGCTTTTTCCTTCCGTTGCTGAGCTGCACTGGCACCATTACATTCATTCCCGCCTCATGTATTTCCCCCGATAATTGCACATCGACGCTGCCAGAAGCCTCTTCATCATCTGCGGCACTCTCCTTGCTGATGGCACCGACATCGTCAACTTCTCATAACTTCAACCGGAGGTGTTCTATGAATCGTTCACAGCCCATGGCCCCCATTGCAATTGGTTGCCTTGTGCTCTGTGCCTCACTTGCCTTCGTCGAGTCCAGTTCGGCCCACGACACTGGTCGCGGCTATATCGTCATGGGCGATTCAATCGACTACGGCATCGGCGCATCGGCGCCTGATAAAGCTTATGTCCCGCAGTTCCATGCCTATCTCGAATCCACTTTCTTTCAGCAGAAGGCGGACCTGCACAATTTAGCGGTGCCTGGAGCCACGGCGCGGGATATCAAGCAGGGCCAACTCACACAGGCTCGCGCGGAAACCATCATCCACGACTCACGCGTGATTTCGTGGGGCGGTGGAGGAAACGACCTGCTGAACTTCATTGCGTCTCCGGAGGCGGCTACTTGCATGAAAGGTAATGTCAGCTGTCTGGCTCGTCTCAATGCCTTGTTGAATGAGTTCGAACAGACGGCTGATCAGACACTACGTGAATTGAGGGAAACCGCAGGCCCTGACGCTCCCCTCTATGTCAGAACACAATACAACCCCCTGCTCAAGGCGGCCTGCGGAGGTCCGGCTCTCCCACTGGCTCAGCTGGCCAATGCCGTGTTGGAAGGCAGTCCCTCGCCGCGTTTGGAACGGGGAATGAACGATCGCCTGCGCGAGTTGGCCCACAAGCACGGCGCAAAGGTGATCGATACCTTCTTGCCGTTTTACTTGTATCCGGATGCGCTCGTCTCAGACGACTGTGTCCATCCGAACGACGCCGGCTATGCCGTGATCTTGAATGCAGCGATCTACGCCTACGCTCCATAACAGTCGGAGCCACGGCACAAACCGGCCGGGCTGATCTTCCGCTCAGCCGATCACGCGAGGAAACAATCATGACACACATCATTGAACCAGGATGTCTCAGCCGATCATTCACAATTGGATTCATCACTCTGCTTTTTTCCACCGGCTTGGTTGCCTGCGGGCCGGGGCCAGAGGAGTCCGCCGCTCCTGGTGGCCAAAGTTTCGCGCAAGGGGAACCGTCCTTCGAACTTGCTCCCGTCGAACGCGAAAACGGGCCACTCCGCTCAACCCAACGGAAGAGCAGCAATGACCTTCTGGATCACTGATGGGGAGCAGAGGGACATTCATCGGACTCGACCCAACTCTTTCCGGTCCACAGAGGGGACACTGCGGCTATCCTCTCTGCCCAAACGTAGCCGCGCAAACAAAGGAGGTTCACTATGCGTATCCATTGGTCCCTCGCATTTACGTGTGCAGGCTATCTCACCTTGCTCGTCGCGGGTCCCGCCCTGGCCGACGGGTCCAATTATAATGAGATGCTGAAGGGAAAATACCGCTTCAGTACGAGCAAGACCTGCACAGACACCGCGACTGGGTCCACGGTTCATCTCCACTTCCTTGGGACTACGACCTACGACGGCGACGGCCATGCGAAGCTCACCGAACGCGGCACGATCTTTCTCCCTGGCCCATTTCAAGTCAGCTTCGAGGAGACGGCCGAATTGACATATGAGGTGAAGCGTAACGGGAGCTTCACTCAAGAAGGAACCTTCACCGCGACGGATCAGTCGTACACGCTCACCGGCGCGAAGATGGTGGGGCAGATCGGCGCCGACGGCTCAGTTCTCACTCTCGGCGCCGCGATTCCAGCGGTGAAAGAAACTCTAGCCTTCGCAGGAGGAGGTTTTACAGAACGTTTCTGTGCTGCATCCGGCACGGCAGTCCGCATACGTCCTGAGTAAGCATACAGAGTCGGCCGCACATAGACGGAGGGGGCGAGATGGACGACGAGGATACCCGGAGATCCATCTTCCCTCTCCGCTCTTTCAGACTTAGACCCCGCCATCGAATAGTCTCCTCACCTCAGTGCCCCAAGTACAGCCGTTCAGGTGCTCTGAACCAGCGTTCATAGTCGCCGCGGCCCAGCAACTCGCCCACGTAAACCACTTGCACACTGAGAAGCGCGTCTCCATCTCAATTGCCAGACTTTACGCCAAATTTGACAGACTGAAATTTCGCCCAGATCTTGCGGCACATCCTTTGCTGATCAAACGGGTAGCACCGACTGATTTCACGAAGGAGCGCCGCCATGAATACAATTCGCCATGCATGGATACTACGTGGGCTGTTTTGCCTCTCTACCCTATCTATTCCACTTACGGTCTACGCGGATATAGAGCACACCCCTCAGGAGAGTCACCGTCATTGCATCGGACTCTTATGGTGCACGGAGCAATCTGCGGGAGGCAGGTCAGTTGACGGGCTGTTGTGGCTCTATTCCTCCGAAGAACGAGGCAGCTACTCCCGGATGGCCATCCGCCCGTTCTACTCGATGGAAGAAGATCCGACCAGGGATCTCTTGCGCCGGAGTTTTTTCTGGCCACTGGGAACCTATGACCGCCGAGCTGACTACACATGGGTGCATGTCGTCCCCTTCTACTGGCATTCCGAGCGACCCGGGCACGAATGGACCTTCGCAACCCCGCTGTACCTCGCGTCCACAGACGGCGACGTATCATGGCGTCATCTGTTCCCACTCGTCAGCCGCCAGCGCATCGGCGACTACTATGCGCGCAATTACCTTCTGGGGCCGGTCTTCATCAGCACCAGCGACACGCGCCGTGATCTTTTTGAATGGGACCTTCTATTTCCACTTGTTCATCACCGCGCCGATCGCGACTCGTCACACACACGGGTGGCGCCGATCTATTGGTCAGGCGAAGACCGTATCGGCGGCACATCCTATCGTTACCTGCTTCCCTTCCATGGTTCGGCCGAGAGCGAGACGCGGCATTACCACTTCCTGTTCCCCTTCTACGGCTCCGATGTCGACACGGCGAAGCACACCAGCCAGCTGGCTCTGCTGGGGCTGCCGCCCTTCAAGGGAGCGTATAGAACACCGACTCTCTCGCTTTTTGAATCCGCGGCATCGCCAGCTGGATCCACGCACCGTTTCTTTCCGATCTATCGTTATGCATCGGATAACGACGGCTCCAGCACGGTGGATACCCTGCTCCTCCATCGGCATCAGTCTTCCCCGTCCGGATCGCTCGACCGCCTCTTCCCTCTGTACCGATACCGGCGCGATGCGGCGGCGCACACTCATGAATTCGATTTTGCCGGCTACGGAGTCGCATCGTGGTTCCGGTATGACGATAGCCCAGCCCACGCACAACATCACTTACTTGGCTTGTATGACTACGAGCGGGGCGGAGACGGCTCCCTGTTCTTCTCGCTCGCCGGCCGTCGCCGGGCCTCCCTCTACCTGCACCGCAGCCAGGAAGAACTCACCGAGGACCGGCTGCTGCTGGTCCACGATTATTTTCGCCACGGAGATTCGAGTGCCCTGTCCTTGCTCGGTGTCTCGGAAACGGCGCTGTTCCGACAGGAATCAAACCCGTCGGTATCCCGTCACCGCCTCTTTCCTCTCTACCGGTACAGCCATGATCTGGTGTCGGATGAGACGGAGTATGACGCACTCCTGCTCTATCGCCACCTGTCCACTCCCACTCGAGTGGCCGATCGGCTGCTGCCGATGTGGGACTATGCGGCATCGAGAGAGCGCGATGCCTGGAGTCTCAGCCTCCTCGGAATGGATGCAGCGGCCCTCTACTATCACCGGAAGTCCGAGCAGGCGACCGCAGATCACTTGCTGCCGCTCTACGGCCTCCGGACACAGGCGGACGGGAGCTCCCGCTTATCGATTCTCGGACTTCCGCCTATTGCGGACGCGCCCGCCTGGGCGTTGTACGAACGGACCAGCTCACCGGCGATGACCAGCGAGCGCTTGTTCCCTCTCTACCGGCGCAGCCATGATGTCGCCACGAATGCCATAACGATCAACGTCGCCGGGTGGGAACCGGTCAGTCTCTTCCGTTACCACGCAACTCCCGCAACAAGTTCCCATCATCTCACCCCACTGTATGGATACCACCGGGATACGGACAGCACAGAAATGTCAGCGCTTGGGCTCCCAACCCTCTCCCTGTACCATGCTTCGAATACGCCGCTCATGCAGCACCATCGCCTCTTTCCCATTTACAGCTACGCGAAGGATCACCAACAGGACGAACGGTCGCTCTCGGCCTTCTGGCTCTTCTGGCAGACGTCATCGCCGACCATGAGTCGGACGAGTCTCTTCCCCTTGACCAGTTGGTCAACGAATGATGTCGCCGGTGAACATACCTGGTCGCTGATCGGACTCGACCCGGCGATTCCCGTCAGCTGGATTCGCCACAGCCATGGGCCGGATCACGCCAAAGGCTTCTTTGCGCCGGTGTATGACTATGAAAGGGAAGAAAATCGAACGACGCTCTCGATCGGCGGCATCTCCAACCTGGCCCTCTACCGGAGCGAAGCAACACCAACCGAGCACAGTCACAGACTGTTCCCGTTGTACCAGTACCACCACAACCTTGCGCAAGATGCCTCATTGCTCAATGTACTGCTTGCCTATCAGCAAGAGAGGTCGCCGAACCACGCGGAGGATGCGCTCTATCCCTTGTGGCACTATGAGCGCCGAACCGACCGTGAAGAAGGCCGGTTCAACGCGCTGGGGATCGGAAGCTTGTCGCTCTATGAACATGACAGCGGACCGAGCACAACCAGCGACCGGCTCTTCCCCTTGTATAACTACGCGTCGAACCATGAGACCGGACAGGCCGAACTCTCGGTCCTCTGGCCGCTCGCACAGTACCAGAGCCAACACGGGCGCCTGACCTCCGCCAGCCTCTTGTGGTGGCTAATTGCCTATGACCGGCCCGATGAGGCCCATTCGAATTTCCACGCCCTTGGCGGTTCGAGGATGGCAATGATTCAGCGCGTGACGTCCCCGGAAGCATCGATACTCGAATTCAATCCGATCCTCCCTGGTTTTCGCTACCGGTCCGAAATGGGAGGCGGGAGTTCGTGGGATCTCTTCTACGGGCTGGTCGGATCAGACTCGACCGGCGAAAGGACACGAACTAAACTATTCTGGGTGACCCTCTGACGATAAGAAAATGGGGCGGCATGACATTGCCGACGGTTCGGTGAGGGAAGGACATCCTGGTGTTGTCGGCTCTGATGGCCTGCAAATGCTCCGGGATGTCCCTTTCCTCTGAACCTCATCCTTCCACCATCCAATTCCAAATCTCCACTTTGAACGGTCTTCCTGCCTCCCCCTGCTGCGCACAGCCGTTCAGGTGCCCTGAACCACCGTTCATAGTCGCCATAGGCCAGCCGCCTATGCATATATGTCAGCCACGAGCCGGGGAGAACATGATCCGTGAATTTTCGCGCCCTACTCACGATTTCCTGGGCTGCGTTCTCGTAGCGAGGTTGCGGCACATCCCTTGCTGATCAGGAGAGTAGCATCGACCGATCCCACGAAGGAGCGCCGCCATGATCAAACCGCGCCATCCCTGGATATTTGGAGGACTCTTGCTGCTATCCGGGCTGCTCGTTTCAATGGCAGGCTTTGCAGAAGGGAAACCAGTTCTGTACGCAAGCAATTACATTCTGGAGCCTGTCTTCATCAGCACCAGCGATTCGCGCCGCGAGGTCTTGGACTGGGATCTCCTCTTCCCATTGGTCCATCATCGTGCCGATCGCGATTCGTCACATACACGGGTGGCGCCGCTCTTTCGGTCCCCCGAAAACTGGGGAAGCAGCGGATCCTATCTCTATATCCTACCCTTCTATGGCTCGTCTGACGGCCCGACGGAAACAGCTCAGTTCCTGTTTCCCCCGTACGGCCGCACCGACGATTCCTCGGCGAACATCCACCGATTCACCATGCTCGGCTTCCCCCCGGCCAAAGGATTGTCCAAGTTCCCAACACTCTCCCTCTTCGAACGGGTAGCCTCGTCGGAAGAACGCAGTCATCGGCTGTTTCCGCTCTACCGGTACCGACATGACCTCGCGAATGATGAAACGGACTTCGACGTGCTTTTGTTGTACCGCCATGAGCGTGACGAGGCCCGCACCGTGTACGACTTGCTCCCGCTCTACGGCTACTGCAGCGAATCAAGCGGCGACACTCAGGGCAGTGCAATCGGACCACTTCCATTTGTTCGATCAACTGACTGGTCTCATCATGAGCATGCAACATCCCCCACAACGGTACCCGACCGATTCGACCCGGTTTATCGGTACAGCCACGACGAGAGGACGGGACAAAGCATCATCAATGTCTTAGACAGCGAATCGGTGAGTCTTTTCCGAGCCAGACGCAGAATTTCACAGAGTTTCCAGAATCCCTTTCCACCCTACAACTATCTCGCGGACTACCCCGCGGGGACGAACTCGCTGACTGAGACCGTTCTTATAATCAGCGCTCGAGTGGTTTTGGGGATTCTCTTCCATCAACTACGAGCCGAACAGGCCTCATTACCCTGGCAAACCTTTTGACGAAGGATGCGTGAATGATCGCACCTGGTCATTGATCAACCTCGCCCCTTGGCTCCACATCAATGTGATTCGGCACAGCGTGAACCTCTAGCAACTTTCAGCCACATTGATTCGACTGAAGAGAAGTCACAAGCTAGACTCTTCTGAGTGCCTTGGTAGTGAGCGGAATTCTGGAAAGGAAAGCGTGGAAGGGCTAGCTGCTGATAGCCCTCTGCCTTTGGAAACTCCGTGACGATGTCCTTCTCCAATAAGGCACCGTTGCCCGGCGTGGCAAAGACTGGCAGAATGCGATTCGTGCACGTATTACCAAGGAGGCCGTATCTCTCATCAGTCGCCAGACAGTAATCCCTCTCCACATCCTCTCCGAGGCCTGTTGACCGCCCAGTTCATTGGCGCATTCAACGACAATGCCTGGAAACTGATGGTCGCCCTGCTGGCCATCCGGCAGGTCACGGCTGCCGTTGGCCCATCGGGGCCGGAGTTCGAAGCCGCCTCTCAAGCACAAGCCACCATCGCCTTTGTCGTCTTCAACCTGCCGCTCATGCTGTTTTCGATCGTAGCCGGGGTGTTGTCGGACCGATTGAGCAAACGGACCGTCATTATCGCCTTCAAGACGGTCGAGGTCGCGTTGATGGGAGTGGGAACCGTCGCGCTCTGGAGAGATCCCACAGGCGGGTGGCCTGCCCTTGTCGTCTTGGGGGCCATGGGTGTCCACAGCGCGTTCTTCAGTCCAGCCAAATACGGCATTCTGCCTGAGCTGCTTTCATACGAGCAGCTCTCGCTCGGCAATGGGTTGCTAAAAATGTGGACCTTCCTGGCCATCATCGCCGGGACGACGGCGGGCGGGCTGTTTCTGGGCCTGTCCAGCGCCAGCCCCTGGCTGGCAGGGCTCGCGTTGACCACCCTCTCTATGATCGGGTTGCTCGCCGCCTGGACCATCCCGCATGTGCCGGCCTCCCGGTCGGAAGGCGGCGTAGGCACCACGATTGCCATCGCCTGGGCGACGCTCCGCACGGACCGCCTGTTGCAGATCGCCATCGGCATCAACATCATGTTCTGGACCATTGCCAGCTTGTTCGGCCAGGATATGCTCATCTATGCGAAGAGCCGTTTGGCACTCTCCGATGAATTATCCGGGCTCCCACTCGCCGTCCTGGGCATCGGCATCGGGCTCGGTGCCGTGCTGGCCGGCCGTCTCTCAGCCTCAAAAATCGAAATCGGCCTGATCCTGCCGGGCTGCGTGGGGTTGAGCGCGGGGCTGCTGGCGCTGGGCCTCATTCCGCCAAGCCTGACCGGTGCGCTGATGCTGATGGCCGTACTCGGGCTCTCCAGCGGCTTCATCAATGTGCCGATCAATGCCCTCATCCAATGGCGGACCCCGGCCGACCGGCGCGGCGCGGTGATTGCGCTCGGCAACACGTTTATGTTCGGCGGCATCCTGGCCGGCTCGCTGGGTGCCGGATTCCTGTCGCAGATAGGCCTCTCAGCCACCGACATTTTGCTGGCCTGCGCCGCGATCTCGCTGATCGGCACCGCCATCGTCCTCCGGCTCTTGCCGGACAGCCTTCTCCGTTTTGCGGTGGCCCTTCTCCCCCGTCTGTTATACAGACTGCGCGTGATTGGACATGAATTCGTGCCCCGGGAAGGCGGAGCCCTCCTGGTGCCAAACCATGTTTCGTTCGTAGACGGACTTCTCCTGATCGCCAGCCTCGATCGTCCCGTTCGATTCGTGGTCGATGAACACTACGCGGAGTACCCGCTCCTCAAGCCCTTTATGAAGATGTTCAGGGTGATCCCGATTTCTTCAGCGGGCAATCCTCGCATGATTCTCCGGGCGTTGCGCAGCGCGGGACAGGCGCTCGACGACGGGGAGCTCGTCTGCATCTTTCCAGAAGGCCAGATCACCCGAACCGGCACGCTCCTCCCGTTCCGGCGCGGGTTCGAGCGCATCGTGAAGGGACGGACTGTGCCGGTGATTCCCGTCCATCTCGACCGCATCTGGGGCAGCATCTTCAGTTTCTCGCGCGGTCGGTTCATCACCAAACGACCGGAGCGTGTGCCCTATCCCGTGACGGTGTCATTCGGCTCCCCGCAACCGTCCGACACCCCGGCGCACGAATTGCGCCGCCTGGTGCGTGAATTGGGCGAGATCGCGTGGCATGAGCGGAAATCGGATCAGGAACCGTTGCACCGCACCGTCATCAAGACGTGGCGCCGGCACCCGTTCACGTTCGCTATGGCCGATGCCTCCCGACCGAAGGTCTCAGGGCTACAAGCCCTGATCGGCACGATTGTCTTGGCGCGCACGCTCCAGCCGCACTGGGAAGGCCAGCAGAACGTGGGCCTGCTCCTGCCACCCAGCGTTGCAGGCGCATTGGTCAATGTGGCGGCCGCCCTCACGGGCAAAACAAGCGTGAACTTGAACTACACTGTAGGCCGGGCCGGGCTCGAATCGGCCGTCAGGATCGCGTCACTCAAGACCGTCCTCACAAGCCGACTCTTCGTCGACAAAGCCAAGCTCGACATTCCACAGGGCGTCACAATGCTCTGGTTGGAAGACCTCGCCAAAACCATCACGGCCGGCAAGAAGCTGTCGGCGGCAATCCTGGCCATCCTTGCTCCAATTCGCCTCATCGAACGGTCGTGCGGCCAGATTCGCAAGACGACCATGGACGATCTGGCGACGATCATTTTCAGCAGCGGAAGCACCGGCGAGCCGAAGGGCGTGATGCTCTCCCACTTCAGTATCAATTCCAATGTAGAAGGCGCCGCTCAAGTCATCCATATCGGACAAGCCGATCGCGCCCTCGGCATTCTGCCGTTCTTCCATTCGTTCGGCTACATGCTGCTGTGGTTCTACACACGATACAACGCCGGCGTCGTCTTTCACCCGACCCCGCTCGATGCGGCTGCCATCGGAGACCTCTGCGACCGTTACAGAATTTCGTTGATGGTCACCACCCCGACCTTTCTGCAGCTCTATTACCGCCGGTGCACGCCGGAGCAATTCAGCAACCTGCGCGTGGTCATTACCGGCGCGGAAAAATTGCCGATGCGTCTCCTCCAGGCCTTTCAGGATAAGTTCGGCATTGCTCCCGTCGAGGGCTACGGGGTCACGGAATGCGCGCCGGTCATTTCCGCCAACTGTCCCGATTTCCGCGCGTCGGGGTTTTACCAAGTGGCATCGCGCCGCGGCACGGTGGGGCAACCCTTTCCGGGTGTCACCGTCCGTATCGTCGATCCCGACACCTGGACCGTCCTTCCGCCCAGCCAAGCCGGCATGCTGCTGGTAAAGGGGCCGAACGTGATGAACGGATATCTCGGCCGCGAGGATCTCACGGCGCAGGTGATGCGCGACGGCTGGTATGTCACCGGCGATATTGCCACTCTCGACGAAGACGGGTTTCTCACGATCACCGACCGCCTCTCGCGCTTTTCTAAAATCGGCGGCGAAATGGTCCCGCACGGGAAGGTCGAAGAAGCCTTGCACCTGGCCGCCGAGGCCGACACCCAAATCTTTGCCGTAACGGGAATCCCGGATGAGAAAAAGGGTGAGCGCCTCGCGGTGCTTCACACGCTGGACGAATCCCGCATCCCCGCCATCTTAGACAAGGTGTCGGCCAGCGGCCTACCCAACCTGTTCATTCCATCGAAACATCAATTCGTAAAGGTCGATGCGTTGCCGGTGCTCGGCACCGGCAAGCTCGACCTGCGCGGGATCAAACAGATTGCGCTGGAGAGACTCGCATCTCGTGAACCGTGAAGCGTATCTCGTGAATCGTCTCGAACTTTAAGTGAGATACAAACGACGAAAACAAGGGCCAGGGGCTAACTCATGAGCCTTTCCGGAGGACGCTTCACGAGCGACGCTTCACGAGGTACAGCCCGGAAATCCCTGATCGATTGCCATGTGCATTTGGCGGCATTGCCAGACAGCGACAACGGCTGTTTTATTTCCCCGAAACTGCTGAAAAGCCCGTTGTTCCGATTCCTGCTGTGGAAACAGGAGCTCTCGCCGGCCCAGCCGCGTGAAGCGAATCAGCGCTATCTCGACCATCTGATCACGGAATTGCGCGCTTCAAAGCATGTTCAGAAGGCGGTGCTGCTCGGCATGGACGGCTTCTACGACCACACCGGCCTATTGAATCGCCAGCACACGGACTTTCTCATCAGTAACGACTACGTCTTCAAGACCGTGCGGGCCCATCACGACATATTCCTGGCTGGTCCCTCGATCAATCCGCAACGGGAAGACGCCGTGGACGAAGTGCATCGCTGCGCCGATGCCGGTGCCGTACTGATTAAGGTGCTGCCCAACGCCCAGCACTTCAATCCTGCTGATCCGAAGTACACCCCGTTCTATCGTGCGATGGCCCAGCGGAAGTTGCCCTTCTTAAGCCATGTCGGCTACGAGTTCAGTCTCATCGGCAAGGATCAATCGCTCGGTGATCCTGACCGGCTCCGCCTGGCGCTGGATGAAGGCGTGACCGTCATTGCCGCCCATGCGTGCAGTTACGGCCTGATACTGTATGAGAAGTTTCTTCCGATCCTGCATGAGTTCGCCAAACGCTATGTCAACTTCTATGCCGACATCTCCGCGCTGACACTCCCGAATCGCCTTCGGATGCTGCTGCATCTGCGCCGCTACCCGGAGATCCACTGCCGGCTCCTCTTCGGCACGGACTACCCGCTTTCCGTTTCACATCTGGCTGCTTGGGGACGTGTGGGGCTTGGAACGTTGGGAAGGATGATCCGCACAAAGAACCGGTTCGACCGGCAAGTCGAAGTCTGTCAGGGACTGAAGCTCGGTTTCCGCTCACTGGGTGATATCGTCGCGGACTCTGGAACTGCTGTGTCCGAGATGTCACGGAACGGAACGAACGAGATCCACTGAAAGTCCTTTCTCTCCAATGGAAACGGGCCGCCTCCTTCCGGAGAGCGGCCCGTTCATCTGCAACAGCTTGTTGGACCCGACCTACTGGCTGACGGAAATCCGGTCCTTGATCAAGTCGAACGTTTCCTTCGGCAGCACGTTCTTCGCCACCAGCTCCCCCTTCACGCGATACGGGCGATTGCTGATGACCCGATCCGCTTCCTCTTGCTTCAACCCCAAGAGCAGGACCAAGTCGTTCGCCGAGACTTTATTAATGTTCATGGCCGCAGAGCCTGAGGCTGGAGCCGGCGCGCCCATTGAAGGAGCCGGTATGGATCCTGCGGGCACCAGCGTCGCGGGCAAGGCCGAGGACCGATCTTTGAGTTCCTTCTGGTACCGGGCAACCAGCGACTTGAGTGTGTCATTGTGGCGCTTCACATCCTGATATTCCTGCCGCACGCTACGATTCTGAGCCGACAAGGCTTTGAGCTTTTCCTCCAGGTCCTTCGTCCGCCCCTCGACCGAGCCGCGCTCCTTGTCCCGCCCATGCTCGATGCGTTGCAGTTCATCGCGCGCGGCCTGCGCATCGTTGTTCAACTTCACATTCAGTTCCTTCAAGGTCCTGATCTGCTGCTCCATGGCGCTCTTCTGCTGACGAGCTTTGTCCAGTTCCTCGCGGACCGTATCGGCCTCCGTCAAGGCCTCTTGATACTTGGAGTTGGACACACATCCGGTTGTCATCACCACACCTGCCAACATGGCCGCCATCCACTCCCGCCTCATACGACCCTCCCTCGTTCCCGCGCTTGATGAAATACCCCGACCCACTGTCCAACGATCAGATCAGATCGAGGTGCCTCACAGCGACACGCTCGTCTCTCTACTTTATTGTTGGTTTATGCCAACACTCGGCCTTTGTCAACACTTTTGAATTTGTACCGGGCTGTTGAGCCGAGGCACGTGTACGGCAATCGATCCGACGCTTGACGGATCCTGACTCCTCTGTGATGATCGCTCGTCAATCAATCGCGCATCAGGACCCGACCTCACTTGACGGAGCAGACGTGAACGAATGGGGCCCCGCACTTGCCATCATCCTCGGCATCGTTGAAGGGTTGACCGAATTTCTTCCTGTCTCCTCCACCGGGCATCTCATCCTGGCCGGCCATGCCTTCGGGTTCACCGGCGACGCGGCAGCGAATGCGGAGATTGCCATCCAACTGGGTGCCATCCTCGCCGTCATCGTTTTCGAGCGTGAAAAGATCGGACGGCTCCTCTCCGGTGCCTGGCAGGAACAGACGGAGTTCCGATCATTTGTACAACAGGGTCGGCACCCTACCTGGGCCGCCTGCCTGACGGCGTCCACGAAGGCTCATCCCAATCTCTGGTTCATCTTGGGCCTGGGCCTCGCCTTTCTGCCGGCCGCGGTGGTCGGCCTGGCGGCGCATGGCTGGATTAAATCCCACCTGTTCACACCTCACACCGTGGCCGCAACCTCCATCCTGGGCGGCATCATCATCCTCGCCGTCGAAGCAACCAGGCGAACCGGCCGCGTCATGAGCCTGGAACAGGTCTCTCCCCTGCACGCCGTCTGGATCGGCCTGGCACAGTGCGCTTCGTTGATCCCCGGCATGTCGCGATCCGGCTCGACGATTATTGGCGGCTTGTTAGTCGGCCTGGACCGGAAAGTGGCAACGGAATATTCGTTCTTCCTCGCCCTTCCCACCATCATCGCCGCGACGGTGTACGAAACCTGGAAGGCCAGGGCGACATTTACCGAGCAGGACTTTCTGGCCCTGGGTATCGGCATGCTCGTGTCGTTCCTGGTTGCCTGGGCCGTGATCGCCGCTTTTCTGACCTACGTCCAACGGCACACCTTGCGGGTCTTCGCCTACTACCGTATTATGCTCGGGGTGATTGTCTTATTGGTCTTCCATTGAAAGGAGCATTCGGAATGGCCTCAGATACGATTCATGTCTACGACACCTGGGTGACCGGCAAGAAAGGCCGCATTCACTTCGACGTGATGACCACGGACGAAGCCACGGCGCTCAAGTTGGCCAAGGAATATCTCGTCAGCATCGGCGAGCCGACTGCGACCGTCACCACCAGGGAATGCCAGTTCTGTCACAGCGAACCGCTCTTCATGTTCTCGGCGGAGCAGCAGAAGCAAGTGAAAGAAAAGGGCGGGTTTATCGTACCAATGCCGGCGTAGCTTGCACGTATCTCGTCGTTCGTAGTTCGTATCTCGCTTCCCAATCCGGACGCTACAGGAGATACGTGTGCCGCGTTATGAGACTTTGGATGTCTCCGAGGCGAGGGGCGGGTCTTCTTTCTTCTCAAACATGAAGTGGATGATGAGGAAGGTCACGCCGACGGTGATGGCGGAATCGGCGATATTGAAGGCCGGCCAGTGGTAGCTGTCGATATAGAAGTCGAGAAAGTCGATCACCTCCCCGTACCGTAGCCGGTCGATCAAATTCCCGATCGCCCCGCCCAAAATCCCCGCTACGCTGAGGCGGCCCATCCAATCGCGCTCCGGCATCCGGAGCAGGATCGTACCCAGCAAGCCGAGAGCAAAAATCGACGTCAGCCCAAAGAACACCATGCGAAAGGTGTTGCTGCTGCCCGCCAGGAGACCGAATGCCGCGCCCGGATTTCTGATATACGTCAAGCTGAAGAGATTGGGAATGATGGAAATGGACTCATGCAGCCGCATCGTCTGCATGATGTACAGCTTGGTGACCTGGTCCGCCACGATGACAACGCCCGTGAGGGAGGCCAACAGGAAATTGCGCAGCAGGGAACTGTTCAACGAATGGCCTCCAGACACCGATCGCAGAGTGTCGGGTGCGCGGCATCCTGGCCAACGGCCTCCCGATAGTTCCAACACCGCTCACATTTTCCCGCCTGCGCTTTCGAAACTGTCACCCCCACTCCCTCCCCGCTGCCGGCACTTTGGACCAGCGTGACTTTCGACACGATAAAGACCGTGCTGAGATCCTGTTCATAGGAGGTTAGAAATCGGAAGTCGTCCGCGCCGGCTTCGATGCGGACGTGCGCTTCCAGCGACGAACCGATCGTCTTCTCCCGCCGGCTGGCTTCCAACGCCCCTTGGACCCTGCTGCGATGGGTCAGCAGGGTCTCCCATCTTGCAGCAAGCTGCGCATCAATCCATACAGGATCGACATCAGGGAACGCCGCAAGATGGACGCTCTTGGCCGCCGACAAGCCGGGCATCTGCGCCGAGAGCGTCCTCCAGATTTCCTCGGCGGTAAAGCTCAAGACCGGCGCCATCAGCTTCGTGAGTGCCACGAGGATATCGTACAAGACTGTCTGTGAGCTGCGACGCTCAGGGGCGTCCTTGCGGAACGTATAGAGCCGGTCTTTCAGAATGTCGAGATACACGGCACTCAAATCCACCGAGCAGAAGTTGTTCAACCCATGGAAGATCGCATGGAACTCAAAGTCGTCGTATAACTGCCGGACTTTGGGGATCAGTTCTCCCAGCCGCATCAGGGCCCAGCGGTCCAACTCCGGCAACCGCGCGTACGGGACGCGGTGCTGTGTCGGGTCGAAATCGTAGAGATTGCTCAGCAGAAACCGGCAGGTATTGCGGATCTTCCGGTAGGCTTCAATCAGGTGATTGAGGATCTCCTGCGAGATACGCAAGTCTTCGCGGTAGTCCTGCGCCGCCACCCAGAGACGCAAGATCTCCGCCCCCGACTGTTTAATGACATCCTGCGGCGCCACCACGTTGCCGGCCGACTTGGACATCTTCTTGCCCTGCCCGTCGACCACAAACCCGTGCGTCAGCACCGCCTTGTAGGGCGCGCGACGGTCCGTCGTCACTCCCGCCAGCAATGCGCTGTGGAACCAGCCTCGATGTTGATCGGACCCTTCGAGATAGAGATCCGCCGGCCACCACTTCCTCGGCTTCAAGACCGCCGCATAGCTCACGCCGGATTCGAACCACACGTCGAGAATGTCCCGCTCTTTTTCAAATGCGTTCCCGCCACACCTCGCACACACGGTTCCAGCGGGAAGCAGATCTGACGCCGTTCGCGCAAACCAGACGTCCGCTCCATTTGACTCGATGAGACCGGCAACATAATCGATGATGGCGGGATCGGCCAACACGGTGCGACACGCTCCACACGTGAAGCCGGGGATGGGTACGCCCCAGACGCGCTGGCGCGAAAGACACCAATCCGGCCTATTTTCAATCATCCCGTTGATCCGGTCCCGTCCGTAGGCCGGAATCCATCGCACTCGTTCGATCTCTGCCAACGCGTCCCGGCGCAGTTCGTTCGTTTCCATCGACACAAACCACTGCTCCGTCGCACGGAAGATCACCGGACTCTTGCAGCGCCAGCAATGGGGATAGGAATGACTCAACGACCCATGACCCAACAACCGTCCGTTGGCCTGCAGATAGTCCACGATCTTCGGATTCGCTTTGAAGACATGCTGACCGGCAAATTCCCTCACTGTTTCCGTGAAACGCCCGCCGTTGTCGACCGGCGCGAGAATTTCCAGCTTTTCTCCTGGAGAAGCGTTCGCATTGTGATCCAGGACGAGAATGTAGTCCTCCATACCGTGGCCCGGCGCAATGTGCACGCAACCGGTCCCCTGATCGAGCGTCACGAAATCGCCGAGCAGAATGGGAGACAAGCCGGTGGAGAGCGGGCGTTGCGTTTCCAGTCCTTCGAACCCGTCTCCACCCTTTTTCACGCCGACGACACGATAGTCGTCGAACTGACAGGCCTTGGCGACACTCTCCACCAATTTCTCCGCCATGATCTGCAACTCATCACCGATCCGGACGAACGCATAGTCAATCTCACGGTGCAAACAGACCGCCTGGTTGGCCGGCAGCGTCCACGGCGTCGTTGTCCAAATGACGATGGAGACCGATTTGATGCCGGTTGGAAACGCGATACCGGGGAAGGTGCGGGTGAGTACTGCGGGGGACGTCACGACCGGAAACTTCACATAGATCGACGGTGACGTATGGGTGTCGTACTCCACCTCAGCTTCAGCCAGTGCCGTCTGATCTTGGGTGCACCAGAGAACCGGCTTCAGGCCTTTATAGACACCACCGCGTTCCACGAACGACCCGAACTCGCGGATGATCGTGGCTTCATAGGCCGGTGTCATCGTGAGATACGGGTTCTGCCATTCGCCAAGCACGCCGAGGCGTTGGAATTCTTCCCGCTGGATCTTCACATATTTCTCGGCATAGTCTCGGCAGAGTGTGCGGATCGCCGATACGTCCAAATCTTTTTTCTTGTCGCCCAGCTCCTTCATGACTTGGTGTTCGATCGGCAGGCCGTGGCAGTCCCACCCCGGCACGTACGGCGCGTGATAGCCCGCCATTGTCTTGGACTTCACGATGATGTCTTTGAGGATCTTGTTCAGCGCGTGGCCGATATGAATGCGGCCGTTGGCGTAGGGAGGGCCGTCGTGCAAGACGTATCGAGGCCGCCCCTTGCCCGCCTCCTGGATTTGCTCATAGAGCCTCTGTTCCTCCCACCAGGCCAGGAGCTCCGGCTCCCGCTGCGGCAAATTGGCCTTCATCGGGAAATCGGTCTTGGGCAGATTGAGGGTCGATTTGTAGTCCATGGTGTCTCAGGTCGTAGCTGTCAGCCTTCAGCGATCAGCAGCTCGTGGAAATAGTACAGGCGTGGAGAATTTTGGCCTAACGTGCTGAGGAATATACCGGAAGGGAGGGTAACGGCACCAGCCCATTCTTCCAGAGTCGGAAACAGGCTGACAGCTGAAAGCTGATGGCTACTAGCTGATCGCCATCATCCGGTCCAACGCCACCTTCGCCCACTGTTTGTCGTCCTCCGGGACAACGATGCGGTTGACGACTTGGCCGTCGGCCAGGTTCTCCATGGCCCAACAGAGGTGCGCGGCGTCGATCCGAAACATGGTGGCGCACTGGCAGATCGTCGAGGAGAGGAAAAACACTTTCTTGTCGGTCAGCTCGCGTTTGAGGCGATTGACGAGATTCAATTCGGTCCCGACCGCCCAGGCCGTGCCGGCCGGCGCGGCGGTGACGGTGCGGATGATGAACTCGGTTGAGCCGATAAGGTCGGCCTTGTTGACGACGTTTTCGTGGCACTCCGGGTGGACGATGACCTTGCCTTCCGGATACTGTTTGCGGAAGTGGTCTACATGCACCGGTTGGAACATCTGGTGGACGCTGCAATGGCCCTTCCAGAGAATGAGCTTGGCGCGTTTGATGGCATCCCGCGTATTTCCGCCGTTCGGCTGATAGGGGTCCCAGACGATCATTTCTTCACGAGGGACACCCATTTTATTGGCCGTATTGCGGCCTAAATGCTCATCGGGGAAGAAGAGGATCTTTTCGCGCCTGGCCCAACACCACTCAATCACGGCTTTGGCGTTCGAGGAGGTGCAGGTAATCCCGCCGTGCTCTCCACAAAACGCCTTGAGCACCGCCGCGGAATTCACATACACCGCCGGGATGACGGCCTCTTCAACCGGAATCACCTGACCCAGCGCCTCCCAACATTGATCGACTTGCTCGATGGCCGCCATGTCCGCCATCGAACAGCCGGCCGCCATGTCTGGCAGAATCACGGTTTGGTTGGATCGGCTGAGGATGTCCGCGGTCTCCGCCATGAAATGCACACCGCAGAACACGATGTAGGGCCGCTCGGACCGTTCGGCGGCCAGCTTGGCTAACAGAAGGGAGTCGCCGCGAAAATCAGCGTGCTGGATCACTTCGTCCCGCTGGTAATTGTGGCCAAGAATCATCACGCGTTGGCCGAGCGCCTGCTTAGCGGCAGCCGTCCGGCTGAACAATTCGTCCGCCGCCAGCGCCTGGTAGTCAGCGATCGGTTTCGGTACTGTCGTACTGATCGTCACACATCCCTCCTGGGGATAAGGACTCACATTCTACGATAGCCCTCCCGCACATTCAATGAACCGCTCGAGGGGAGAAGCCCTACACTCGGATCCCCCCTACATATAGAAGAGCGTGGTGAACAATAGGTCTAATGGCCGATTGACTTCATTTTGTTGTGCAGCATATGATCCTCCCTAATTGCTAGGGGAGCCCCCGCGGCTGAGAGTCCGA
>DCZO01000009.1:28100-29036 GCA_002331335.1 Nitrospira sp. UBA2082
TCGGACGACCCTCACAACCTGACCTGGGTAATACCAGCGTAGGGAAGCCGGAATACAGCGGATACTGTGAGGATTCAGCCGTACCTCTTGCCGGGGGTGCGGCTTTTTTATTGTGAGAACGTGCGGTCAGCGATCAGCATTCAGCTATTAGCTTGTAAACAGGGATCGGTTGCTGACAGCTGAACGCGGGACGCTGATCGCTCATTCAGCAAGAAAGGATCTCCTTATGGATATCCATATGGTCGAGAATGGAAAAGGCAATGGAAACGGGCACGGTGTGCCGACTTCCACACTGAGCACGACACCCTTCCCCGCCTCCCGCAAAGTGTATGTCAACGGCGCCAATGAGGGCGTCCGTGTCCCCATGCGCGAGATCACCCTCACTCCGACGAAATCGATGAACGGCGGGGCGCCGACTCCCAACGAGCCGGTGACGGTCTATGACACGTCAGGACCCTTTACCGATCCCGCCGTCTCGATCGACGTGCGCCAGGGACTCGCTCCTTTGCGGCGCGCCTGGGTCCTGAGCCGGCAGGACGTCGAAGAACTTTCGGCCGTCACGTCGATGTATGGCCGCATGCGTGCCGCCGATCCGAAACTCGCGGAGCTCCGGTTCCAACACATCCGCAACCCCCTGCGGGCGAGGCCCGGCAAGAACGTGACCCAGTTGCACTATGCGCGGAAAGGCATCGTGACGCCGGAGATGGAATTCATCGCCATCCGCGAAAACCAGTCGCGTGAAGTCGCCCGTGAACTGGCTTCACGCAACGGCCACGGCGGTACAGCCCAGCATCCCGGGTTCTCCTGGGGGGCCGGCATTCCATCCGTGATCACCCCGGAGTTCGTGCGCGACGAAGTGGCCCGAGGCCGCGCAATTATTCCTTCGAACATCAACCACCCGGAGAGTGAGCCCATGATCATCGGCCGCAACTTCCT
>DCZO01000009.1:29153-29545 GCA_002331335.1 Nitrospira sp. UBA2082
ATGGACCTCTCGACCGGCAAGAATATTCACGAAACACGGGAGTGGATCATCCGCAACTCGCCGGTCCCCATCGGCACCGTGCCGATCTATCAGGCGCTGGAGAAGGTCCACGGAAAAGCTGAGGACCTGACCTGGGAAATCTTCCGTGATACCCTGATCGAACAAGCCGAACAGGGCGTGGACTATTTCACGATCCATGCAGGTGTCCGCTTGGCCTACGTCCCCATGACCGCCAAGCGGCTGACCGGCATCGTCTCCCGCGGCGGCTCGATCCACGCCAAATGGTGCCTGGCTCACCACCAGGAAAATTTCGCCTACACCCACTTTGAGGAGATCTGCAGGATCATGAAGGCCTATGACGTGGCCTTTAGCCTGGGCGACGGCCTCCGGCC
>DCZO01000009.1:29552-43907 GCA_002331335.1 Nitrospira sp. UBA2082
CGGCCCGGCTCGATCGCCGACGCCAATGACGAGGCGCAATTTGCCGAACTCGACACGTTGGGCGAACTGACCAAAATCGCCTGGCGCCATGACGTGCAGGTGATGATCGAAGGGCCCGGCCACGTCCCCATGCACATGATCCAGGTCAACATGGAAAAGCAATTGAAGGCCTGTCATGAAGCCCCGTTCTATACGCTGGGGCCGCTGACCACCGATATTGCGCCGGGCTACGACCACATCACCTCCGGTATCGGCGCCGCGATGATCGGCTGGTACGGCTGCGCCATGCTCTGCTACGTGACCCCGAAAGAGCATCTCGGCCTGCCCGACCGGGAAGACGTGAAGGCGGGCGTCATCACCTATAAAATCGCCGCCCATGCCGCGGACCTGGCAAAGGGTCATCCCGGCGCGCAGATCCGGGATAATGCACTGTCGAAAGCCCGGTTCGAATTCCGCTGGGAGGATCAATTCAACCTGTCGCTCGACCCGGACACCGCGCAACAGTTCCACGACGCGACCCTCCCGGACAATGCCGCGAAAGTGTCACACTTCTGTTCGATGTGCGGCCCGCATTTCTGCTCCATGAAGATCACGCAAGATGTGCGCGACTATGCCGCGCAGAAGCACATCGACGAACAGCAGGCGATCCAAATCGGGATGAAAGAAAAAGCGGAAGAGTTTAAGAAGACAGGAGCAGAGATTTACCGTTAAGCAGAAGGTGTCGCATGGCTAAACCACGACCAGCACCATTACGAGAACGAGACATCACCCGCCACATCGCGCGGGAATACTACAAAGAGTTCGATCAGCTGATCGAAAGCGACGTGATCATCGTAGGCGCGGGGCCATCCGGACTCATTTGCGCGCATGATCTGGCGAAGATGGGCTTCCGCACCCTCGTCGTTGAACAGAGTCTTGCGCTCGGCGGTGGCTTCTGGCATGGCGGCTATTTGATGAACAAAGCCACGATTTGCGAACCGGCCAATGAGATCCTCGAAGAGATCGGCGTGCCCTGCAAAAAGATCAAAGAATGCGAGGGCATGTACATGGTCGATCCTCCCCACGCCACCGGCGCGCTTGTTGCCGCTGCCTATCGCGGGGGCGCGAAGGTGCTGAACCTGACCCGTGTGGTCGATCTGATCTTGAGAAAAGACGGCATCCTCGAAGGCATCGTCGTCAACAACACCACTGCAGAGATGGCCGGCCATGATATGATCCATGTCGATCCTATCGCGCTGGAGAGCAAAATCGTGGTGGACGCCACCGGCCACGACGCCGTCGTGGTGGAGTTGCTTCACAAACGCAACCTCTATACACCGGTTCCCGGAAACGGGGCCATGTGGGTCTCGCGCTCCGAGGAAGAAGTGATGGACCGGACCGGTGAAGTCTATCCCAACTGCTTTGTCATCGGATTGGCTGTCGCCGCCGTGTACGGCACGCCGAGAATGGGTCCGGCGTTCGGCTCAATGTTGCTCTCCGGACGCTACGGCGCGGAACTGATTAAGAAGAAGCTGAAACAAGAGTAAGGGAATGGGCAATGGTCAATGGTCGATGGATAAGTGCAAAGAGGTTGTCATTCAACCCATGAACCATCGACCATCAGCCATCAACCATTGGTAATGGTCGTGGACGTTCAGGACTTTTTACTACAGGGTGAAGGCCACGAAGAAGACAAGCGAGAGGCCTGGACCCTCTTTCGGCAGGCCTATGAGCGGCAAATGAAGGGCGAGTTGGAAGAAGCCGTCAATCTGTATAAGCGATCGTTGGCCACGCATCCCACCGCCGAGGCCTACACCTTTTTGGGATGGACTTACAGCTTTATGGGCCGGCTCGACGAGGCCATCGAGGAATGTCACAAAGCTATCCTGCAAGATCCGGACTTCGGCAACCCCTACAATGACATCGGCGCGTACCTTATCGAGAAAGGCGAGTTTGACGAGGCCATCACCTGGTTCCAGAAAGCGATGAAGGCCAAGCGCTACGAAAGCCCGGCGTTCCCGCACTTGAATCTCGGCCGTGTCTATGAGCGCAAAGGGAAATGGACGGAGGCGATCGACTCGTACAAGCAGGCCCTGGCCCTGAACCCGAATTATGCCCTCGCCAAGAAAGCGCTGGGACGGTTGATTAGTTCGCTCAATTAGCTGACAGGCTAACAAGCTACCACGCTGACAAGTGGCCGCAGGGGTTGAAGAGTTCATTATTGGTTCGGACACATGTCAGCCTGTTTCTTGTCAGCCCATGAGCAACTCTATGAATAAGACCATTCTCGTTGCCATCACCGATATCTTCTTCTACACGAAGGTCCGCGACGCGTTGCTTCCTGACGGCTACCGGCTGGAGAAAGCGCGGGCACAGCAGGACATTCTTGAAAAGACGTCGAGCGGCAATCCGGCCCTGGTGCTTCTCGATATGAATGACAGAACCGTCGATGCATTTCAGGCATTGAAGACATTGAAAGCCGATCCGCGTTTCAGTTCTATTCCGGTCTTGGCCTACGCGAACCATGAAGAAGTCGACACGTGGAACAGAGCCAGGGCGCTCGGTGTGACCAAGATCGTCTCACGAAATGAATTTTCCGCCCGCACAAGAGACCTGGTGGATGAATTGATCACGTTAGGTGTCAGGGGTAAGACATGAACGGGGTTCTGACTGACCGGACCGTTCGCCACACGCCTCACGTTTCACCCCTTACGGACTCACGATGAAACATTCACCCCTCCACAACCTCCACACACAGCTGGGCGCTTCGTTCGAAGAAACGGCCGGCTGGAACATGCCTGCCCACTATGGCGACGTCGCGTCCGAGCATCGTGCCGTGCGGCAGGCCGTGGGGATCGCCGACCTTTCCCATCGCGGCAAGATCAGAGTGACAGGTGATGACCGCGTCAAGTGGCTGCAAAGCATCATCAGTAACGACATTCTCCCGCTCACGCCGGGCCAGGGCCGCTACTCCAGCTTCCTAACCCACAAGGGGAAGATGCTCACCTACTTCCGACTGTACATGCAACCGGATGCCGTGATGCTGGAAGACGTGGGTGAAATCGGCGAGATGACATTTCAAGCCCTGCGTAAGTTCCTTCTCTACGGCACGAAAGCCAAAATGGAGAACTGCGCGGAGAGCTGGGGCTTGCTCCTGGTCAGCGGACCAAAGACCGGCCAGGTAATCCAATCGGCCTTCGGTGTTGATGTGACCGATCTGGTGCCCGTGAACTTTGTCACGGCACAAATCGGCGGAAGCCATGCCTTGGTCCTCCGCACTGAGGAAACAGGCGAAATCGACATCGAGATCTTGATTCCCGCTCCTGGGCTCCTGCCGGCATGGACCGCGCTCTTGGAAGCCGGTGCGAAATACGGGATCAAGCCAGTTGGAACCCATGCGCGGGAAGCCTTGCGAATGGAAGCGGGCATTCCCAAAGCCGGTCCTGATTTGAATGAAGACATCGTCCCGCCTGAGGCAAATCTGGAAGGGAAGGCGTTCAGCCTCAGCAAGGGCTGCTACCCCGGGCAAGAAGTCGTCGCCCGGATGGACACCTACGGAAACGTCCGGCGGCACCTCGTCGGATTGATTTTGAAGGATGCGGCCATCCCGCCGAAAGGCGCCAAGCTCTTCAGCGGCGATCGCGAAGTCGGCTGGATCAGCAGCGCCGTCCATTCCCCACAACTCAATCACGTGATTGCCTTTGGCTTCCCCCTGCGGGATTTCAGCAAACCCGACACAGCGCTGACCGTAGAGATCGACGGCACGCGCCACGCCGCCACCGTGCACGCATTACCTTTCTACAGCCGCGTGTAACCGAAGAAACCGGTCCCCCGGTCACACCACCCCTGCCCATTCCCTCTATTCTTTCCCCTGACATCCCTATGGAGAAGCACCGGGATGGGTTCCCGACGTTTATTGCTCATCAACAAGCCGCCCAGCGTGCATGCTGTATAAGCTGACGATCATGAAGACCGATCTTCTCCGGCGTATTACCATTGAACCAGGCAAGTGCGGCGGCCGCCCTTGCATCCGCGGCATGCGCATCCGTGTCCAGGACATCCTGGATATGCTGGCTGCCGGCATATCCGAAGAAGAGATCCTGCGCGACTACCCCTACTTGGAGCGTGACGACATTCGAGCCGCGATCACCTACGCCGCTGCATACTTGGACCATACGATCATGTCGGCACAGGCCAGATGACATTTCTCAACGAAGGATGAAGACTTTGCCGCCCTCGCGACGCTCGGCGACAAACCGGCTGCAGTCGTGTGGGTGCGAATCGGCAACGCCACGAACGCTATGCTGCAAAACTGGCTGGCACCGCTCCTTCCTGAGATCGTGCAGCGTCTTGCCGCTGGAGAAACTCTCATCGAAGTAGTCTGACACCTCGGGTAAGCAACAACACAATCAGGCTATAGAGTCATGCTTTTGAGTCCTGACACTTTCCTCAATTCGCCAAGCCTCCCAGCCACAGCCCATCGGCCTGAAAAGATTCCATTGATCACTCCCTCCTGCGGTAAACGCGTCGATTGCTTGCCGCATCGCCTTCCTCTGCATACACTCGTGGCATGCGATACCTGGGGCTCCTGCCGTTTACGTTCGTGATGTGGATGCTGGTGTGGGGTGCCGGCGCCTCATCGAATATGCGGGAGGCACAGCGCACCGGGAAGAAAGCAAGCGGAACCAGTGGGCCGCTGGTGGGATTTCTGCTGGGATGGGTTCTGACGATCGTCGCCTACTTCTGGGATCACCGCGATTTCTGGGGGACCTTCCCTACGACCTGGACGCTTCGGTTGACACCCTATGGTTTCTGGACGGTGTTTGGGCTCCATGCAGCGCTGGGGACTGCGGCCCTGTCCTCCATCGTGAACGACATGCTCCAGTACAGGAGGGAAGAACGGCGTAGAGGACCGGGGCCATCGCACCAGCGGTAAAAAACCCTCTGAGCACACTCTGCCTGCCAAGGCATACGGGGCAGGAGTTACGGGGGCAGGCTTTTCCATCTTGACACTTTTCTCAGTTCGACAACCCTCCCGGCCACAGCCCATTGACCGAAAAGGGCAATCCAATCGTTCCCGCACAAAGGGTTAAGAAAGCCCCTCGTGGATTGTCGCAGGCATTCAACCGCACCACGCCAAGCACTCGGCCAGCCACGCGGGGCTGACCAACCTGGAGAACTTTCTGAGGATCCTCAAACCCCCAGCGGAACTGTAGACCGATGCCGACCGCTTTGTGATGCTCACCCTCACATTCCCAGAGTTCTGCTCTCAACAGCGGGTCGTCTAGCCTTGGTACTTTCAGAAACCGCGCCGGTCTGACCCGTGGGCTGACGGTTTCAAGATGCCTCTGTAAGGTTTTCACACAGGCACAGACTACAGCTCATGTAACCGGATCAGAAGCATCCTCTCCTCCTGCTGATTTCCAGAAGGAAAGCGCGCTCAGACAACCGGTACTTGTCACAAGAGGAACTCACAATCATCAATGGGCCGCTAACCGAAGGAGAACCATCATGATACAGAAAACGATCAACAATGACTCACGGACAACTCTCAAAGGCTCCATCATCGCCGCACTGGCTCTGGCCGTGGTCGGACCAAGCTACTCGGCCGAGCTCCCGGCTACCCTCTCCGGGAAAGCCTCAGATGCCTTGGTCACACTCGCCACCACGGGCAATCCCGAGCCCTTGCATGCGGAGCTGGGCGGCACGGTGATTTCTTCGGAAGATCTACAGAGGAAAGCGAATGCCTCGATGAGGTTGCAGAATACCGAACATCTGGCGCCGAAGGCCCTCGTGACCCCGACTGGTGAGACCTACGCCATGGTCGCGCCAATCATTACAAAAGACAACTTCATTCTGGCCGATAGACAGGGGAATGTCCTCCGGATAGACGTCGGCGATTCTGAAGGCCATCGCATGCCCTTCGTGGTGGAGACCATCGTGGCCGATGGCGGAACGCCCTGGTACGTGGAGTTCTGGCGGTGGATCACCTTCCAATAACGATTCAATCCTTTCAAGCCCGGATGCACTGGCCGCTGTAAAGGAGTGACTGACATGCGACAACGCCGGCTCTGTCACACGGGTCCCATCATGACAATGTTCAGCCTCATGGTGAGTCTGTTTGTCCTCAGTGGCTGTGCATCAGGGTCCACCACCATTTCTCCGCCGATCCCGTTTACCCCGGTGCCGGTGGACTTTACCCATGCCTGGGCCAAGGGCACCCACCCATTTACTGGAGCAGCCGTGATCGACATCGATGGTGATGGGACGTTCGAAATCTTCGTCGGGGGTGGGGCAGGACAGCGGGATGCATTGCTCAGCTACCGTGGCGGCCGCCTGGTGAACATCGAACCAGGCACGGGGCTCTCGCAAGAGAGCACCACTTACGGGAGCACGGCTATCGATCTCGATGCCGATGGGGATACGGATCTGCTTGTGGCACGGGAAGACGGTGTCTTCCTCTATCTCAATGACAGGGGAAGGTTTCAGGAACGGCGGATACCCGTGGATCTCCCGGTCGACTCGGTGCCGTTCCACGTCGCCGTCGCGGATATCGACCACGACGGCGACGGCGATCTGTACATCAGCGTCTTCGTCAATGCAAAGAACTTTCGCAGCGCGACCTTCAATGATCCAACCCATGCCAAGCCGAATCGCATGCTCTTAAACAACGGCGACCTCACCTTTACAGATATCACTGTCTCATCCGGTACCGCCAGCAAACAGAATACCTTTCTTTCCGTGTTTGTAGATTTGGACTCCGACGGCTGGCAAGACCTGGTTGTGTCCCAGAATACCGGCGCAGTGGAGTTCTTTCGTAACATGAAGGACCGGACGTTTCAGCCAGTCACTGTCAGCTCGATCTTCGGGTTTTGGATGGGATTGGCTGTCGGCGATATCGATCGCGACGGCGACCAAGATCTGCTTTTCACCAACGTGGGACGATCGATTCCGCTCTTCTTGACCACAGGTGATCTCCACAAAGACCAACGCCACACGCACGACTGGATGCTCCTGCGCAATGATGGAAACTTCCACTTTACCGATGTCACCAACGCCTATGGCCTCTCGGGTGAAGGATTCGCCTGGGGCGCCGTGTTTGAGGATCTCAACCTCGATGGTCAGCTGGACCTCTTGGTAGCACAGAATTATATCAAGTGGCCGGTCCACAGATTTCTGAAGCTCTCGGGACGCACCTATCTGCACTCGACCGAGTCTGGCACACCGGTCTTTCACCATACCCCGGCTCTCGGCCTGGAGAATCCCTACTTCGGCCAATCGCCGGTGATCGTCGATCTGGATGGCGACGGCAAACAAGATCTCCTGTGGCTCAATATCGACGGTCCGGCGCGGGCATTCCTGAATACCACTCGAGCCAACTACGTGACAATGACGGTCCCCGACACAGTCGCGGCAATCGGCACCAACATCACGATCGAAACCGACAAGGGGAAGAGTGAAACTCGCGCGATAGTTGGCCCGGCTGGGATGTTGACGGATCAAACACCGGAACTCAGCTTCGGGTTGGGTGATTGCGAGCAGGTGGTGCGCGTGGTGGTTCAACGCCCCAATGGACAGACCGAGGTTATCACATCCCCACCAATCAACCGCAAAATCCGTCTCCGGTGAGTATCCCGCCAATGGGGACGCCTTGCGCGGGACCTTCTTACGTAACGAGGCATGGAACCAGACAAACGGGGGTTCCGTACCTCTGCACTACGTCAATCGTTCTCTACCCCTCCCTGTGCCGATCGCGCGTGGCGCAATCATAGACTCACCACTGCCAGAGGTTGAAAAGAAAAACCCCGCAAGGGTATCTTCAACCCATCGAACCTTGTCGACTTCTCTGCACACATCTTCAAGGACTCACATGACGGGCAATGAACAGGAAGAAAGCGTCGAGATCACCCCCTACGAAGCAGCCGGTGGACTCAACGGCATCACCAAATTGGTGGATGAGTTTTACCTCAATATGGATACGTTGCCGGAAGCCAAGGTCATCCGAGAGATGCACCCGCCTGATCTCGCTGAGTCACGCAGGAAGTTGACGTACTTCCTCTGCGGCTGGCTGGGAGGCCCACGGCTGTTTCAGCAGCACTATGGACCGATCAGCATTCCCGGCGCGCACAAACGGTTCCCAATTGGGTACGACGAACGCGATGCCTGGCTGCTGTGCATGCAGCGAGCCCTGGCCGTCCAACCGTTCAGCGCCGAATTGAAGGACTACCTCTTGGCCGCCCTCAGCGTTCCGGCGGAACGAGTCCGGCAAGTGAACGCGGGGGAAATCTGATCGTCGTGTAAGCCGATACGTAACGACCCACAATGAGAATACGGAGGGTGGCCCCGGGCTCAAGTGTCCGCTCAGCGCTCCGGATTTCTCGCTGCGGTCACCGCTGAGGCGAACTTCAAAAGGCTGGCGCGCTCTTCGTCATCCAGGGCCAGCAGCAGATGCGCCTCTTCGCCATGCATCAGACGCAGGCTGAGGAACGGTTCCTCGCGCCGCTTTTCCCGGTTGTCCCACATCGCATCGATCAGCTGCACCTTGTCCAACTGGCCGACCGACACAACATCGTACCGGAAATAGGAATCGCCGATCACGATGTCGAACACGACGTTGCCCGCCGTCAGCAACACCAGATTCAACCGCCCTTGATCCTCATAGCCTTCCGGCAAGAATTTATTCACGTGGCAGAGTGCGACCTTTCGATCGCCCAGCGCCGCGCGGATGTTGGCCTTCAACGCCGAGTAATCAATCTGCAACGCCTTTTCATCAGGCCCCGTGGCAGCCACCGCCGCGGCTTCGACTTTCGAGAACACGTCATCAACTGACATCAATCCTGGCATACCCTCTTTCTCCCTCCATGAATATGGCGCAAACTCCCGTACCGTAACCGGGCCCCGGCAAGGATTGCAAGGGGTTGACGGGAGGACCTGCGAGTTACCGGGCTGTCATGCGGTGGGCAAATCGTGTCGCGCCGGTCTCGTCCACGACCATCACCTCTAATGAGGTCTTTGTGATTCGGATCAGGCCGAAATTCTGATACCCACCCTCGTTAACCAGCCGCGTGGGATGCAAGGTATCACTGGCAGGGGTTTGCCGACCGGGTCTCGCAGAGAGCGGCCCTGCGACAAACTCATGGAAGTCGATTGTGCCGTCTCGGTTCGGGTCGTACGCGTTGGCTTGCACGTAATGCACGTCGCCGCCTAAGAACACCACGTTCTTCATGCACCGCTGGACAATCGCGTCAACCAGCACCTGCCGCTCCCGTTCAAATCCCGGGGCATTGGGTCCGGAAGCCCATCCATCGCTATAGCCCGCCCCCCCTTTCGGAACCGATAGCGGAACCGACGTCGCAATCACTTTCCAGGTCGCCGTTGAATTACCGAGTCCATCGAGCAGCCACTTCAATTGTGCGGCCCCCAGCATGGTCTTGACCGGACCATCCAGGTCGGTATCAGGGCTTCGATATTGCCGGGTGTCCAGAATGAACAATTCGAGATCCGCTCCATACCGGACGGAGCGATACAACCGATGCGGCTCGTCCGCATGCGTCGAGATCGGCCAGTACTCCCGCAAAGCCTGGCGGCCGGCCGGCATCCGTGGGTCGAACGGTCCTGAAAAATCGTTCCGCACTTCATGGTCATCCCATGTCACATACACCGGAACGCTTTCCAGAAAGCGGCGCAGCGCAGCGGCACCTCGCTGGTATCGATGCCTCGCGCGATACTCATCGAGCGTCGTTGCCACGAAGTCCGCGCCCGGTTCGTTCGGCGGCGCGGGGCAGGAATCGTCGCTGTAGATCGTATCGCCCAGAAATAAGAAGAAGTCGAGATTCTGTCGCTGCATCACATCGAAAATCGGATACCCATCAGGCCCCTGCCGGCACCGGCCTTGGCCTCCAAGATCGGCGCTCCAGGCAAACGTGACAGGTGCCGAGGTGCCGGCTTCCGGCAACGTCCTCCATTCGCCCCTCGCCGCGAGTTTCGGTTTACCTGAATGTGGAGAGTCTCCGCCACGCGCGATCAACACGTGGTAGCGGTAACGGGTTGCAGGAGTCAATCCAGTGAGGGGTATGGACAGGGTATAATCCGTGTCTGCCGTCGCCGCCAGTTCCACCGTTCTCGGCACCGGCGCCATCGCGGTCGCCAGCTTCGATGCCATGTCCCACATAGCGGGCGTTGCCCACTCCACCTGCACGGTCGCCGGCCCGTCGGTCCGTACCCAGAGCAAGGCACTGGTCGCACTGACATCACCCACCCCAATGCCTTGAGGCAACAGGTCCGTGGCTAAGACAACCGCGTTTCCAAAGGGGCTGTTTGGAGGAAGCCCTTCACGCGACGGCGAGACGCAACTGATGTGACCAACCGCCAGCAGGCAGACAGGCAGCAGAAACCACACGCGATGCATGGGAACACGTCCTATCGTATTGAGCATAAGAGGTCAAGCGCAATGCCGGTTTGAGGAGGTTGCAGTCGGAGAGGCCTTGAAAATCCCGAAAGCCGACCGCATACTGAGCACCATTCAACGAGGATCGCGCAATGCACGACTCCATCTGCTGTATTCCTGATTGCAAAGCCAAACCCTATGCCCCAGCCGGCACCCGCTCGGTTTGCAAAGATCACTTCCTCAACTTTCTGACCTGGCGCCGCCGCCGAGGCCCGCAGATGTTTCACAAATATGCGGCGATGACGATGACAGAACGCGACACCATCGCCGCCGAGTGGATCAAGACCATCCGCATGGACGAAGTGCCGGCCGCCACAAAGTCACACCCGTAAGCTGATCAAGCTCCGTTCAATTCCGACACCCGATGGAGCGCGGACAAGCCGTTCGGCAAGGGATGCATTGTCGGGTAGAGCGCATGGGCTAAAAGTTCAAGGCTGTCGACAAGGCGGGGACCGGGCCGATTGAAATACTGCGACCCATCCGCCACGTACACCCGATCGGCTCGAACAGCTGGCAATGTATCCCACCCGGCAACCGACTGAAGCCCCGCCAAATCTTGCCGCGTCCGTTCCACGGTAAACCCGCAACAGGCAATGACGATAACCTCCGGCTGCCACTCATATACCTCTTCCCAACGAAGCCGCCTCGATGGCTGCCCTTCTTTGCCGAGTCCCTCAATACCGCCGGCAATCCGAACCAGTTCCGGATTCCAATGGCCGCTTGAAAACGGCGGATCAAGCCATTCTAAGAACGTAACGCGGGGTCGTTCGGATACTCCAACCGACCGCATTGCCACCGTCTCAACTCGGTCTCGCAAATGTCGAATGATGCCATCGGCGGAAACGCCGACAGCAGAAGCCACTTGCCGAATCGCCTCGAACAGGCCGTCCAATGACTGCGGTTCAAGATTGACGATGCGCGGCCTGCCTGGCAACTGCGCCAGAGCCGCCTGCACATCGTTCGGCGATACCGCACAGACATCGCACAGCGACTGCGTGACGATCACATCGGGCCGTAATTCTTTGAAAAGCGGCAGATCGAGCTGATACAGCGCCTTCGTTGTTTTGAGCTGTTCGCTCACCAACTGGTCGATCTCGCCGCTGGCGGCATCAGTCGGTATGAGGGTGCGCGTGACTTTGGGCAGCCGTTGTACCTTCGGCGGGTAATCGCATTCGTGCGAGACGCCGACGAGTTGATCGTCAAGGCCCAAGGCACACACAATTTCCGTCGCACTCGGCAATAGCGACACGATTCTCATCATAAACTCCTCTGACCCGCATTCTTCATGCAGGCCTCAGGTCCGCTCGCCCACGAGTGGAAAATCATACACATAAAACTCATCGTCTCGCCTCCAGCCCAATTTCTCGTACAGCCTCCGAGCCGGATCATTCGTAATCGCCGTCGCGAGTTCAAGGCGCACCGCGCCTGCAGCCTGAGCCGTCTCCACAGCTGACTTTAGAAGTTCCACGCCGACCCCTCGGCGGCGAGCAGCAGGGGTAACAAACAGATCGTGGAGAATAGAGATCGGTGCGGCAAGGATCGATGAAAAAGTGGGGAACAACTGAACAAATCCGATGGCCGTTTTGTCATGATCTTCCGCGATCAAGACGATCGATTCACTGCGAGCCAAGCGATCGTGCAAGAATTGTCGAGCAATTGCCAGGTCGGACGGCTGTCTATAGAACTGGCGATAGGCATCAAAGAGCGGCACAAGCCGATCGAGATCAGCAAGCGTTGCACGACGCACGCAGTGGCTCATAACCGGCCTTTACGAAGCTCATTGCGCCATTAGTGAGATCAGCGCGATTCTCGACAAGAATGCCTCCCCCTGCGCGCATGCATCGAGCAGGCCTTTTCTTCCCCTCCCAATACATATGGGATGGGACGGCTCCTCTCTCCACTGCGCGCGTCGATCGAGGCCCTTCTTAGGGCGCGCGATCCGCGAGCACAGAGAGAGGACCGTCTCATCCCATAACAGCCGACCCATGATGATGAATCAGCAGCCACTCGTCGCCGATGCGCTCATAGAGGTTCGTCGCCAGCACCTTCGCCTGCTGCGGTTCGTCCGACTGCTGGGCGGTCAGATTCTCGACGCAGATGACCCAGGCAATATCCCCCGCCACCTGCACTATCACATCGGTGAGTTCGAATTTCATAGAGAAGGTATTGTTGAAGATCAGCACCCAGGAATCGCGAACCGCAGGCCATCCCGACCGAATGGTCCAGCCAGGATGGATGCAAGTGACATGGTCCTGATGTGCCCAGACCTCGTCCATTCTGGCAATGTCGAGACTCTCAAACGCGGCGTAGAATCTTCGGTTGGATTCGGTGACTTCCTCGATACGCTGGGTCAACACATCGGTCCTCCCGGTCAAGGGAGCGCTATCATACTGTAAGCGAACCGGGTTGGGCGAGGAGAATTCTGACGGGTATCAATGAGACGCGATGTACCGGCAGGCTAAGGAACTGGCTGCTGACGGCGATATTCTGCGCTCTATGCCTGAAGGCTGTCGGGAGACATCCCTCGGTCGGAAACAGGTGCGTGCACACCAGGATCACATGGGGACACAGGCGCCGTATTGGGATTTCCCGCTGCTCTCCCTAACGTTCTTCAAGCAGGCGTTGCGGCGCCTACCTTGTCGGGAGAGGGAGTTTCTTCGCCCTCACTGAACCTCGGGAGGTGGTCCAATAAATCATGGAGCGTGGCCTCCACCCCCCCCACAATTTGGCGATATTCCCGGTTCGTATGCCGCAGCGGAACCAGCCGAAGTCGCTGCCAGCCTCGAATCGAAAACGTTTTCGCGGGTTGCGCATAGGGTGGCTCGCACAACGCCACAATTTCCCTTCCCTGGTCGTCTTCGATGATAAACCCCTTGACATACATAGGCTCTCCCCCTCTCTCCAAAGGGGCCTCTTCAGGCCCCTTTAAAAGACTCGGCATGGATCAAAGCGTCTCATCGGAGGTCCATGCGGCCGTCGGCCTTGTGGTACGGGCATGGTGTGTTGCACGGTTCGATTCTGTAAAATGACCGAGTCGACGACATTCCCGCAGTTCATACAGAGCCAGGGCCGCTCTCGAACTTGCTCTTCCTGAGCGCTGTGGTCGATACACCGTTGCGGCATCATCCTCCCCTTGCAACGTTCACAATCCATGGTTGCTCCTTTCCGGTATTTATTGGTACGCCTCCATGTCAGCTTTGCCCGACCCCCTCCAGCCGTAGTGTCCCACGCTCCGCCATTACCCTTTATTTATGGGTTCAGCATGTCAGAAGCGATAAGAGTACCCAATCAGGGAAATCCTTAAGGCAGGGAGAAAGATCCCTGAGGGAGATGGCTAAGTTCATGGAGGGGCCGCGGAATGCAGGATGGCACGGTTACGAATCGGGCTGAATCAACCCGACGCGCACCGCGAAGCGGACAAGCCCAGGCACATCGTGAATTTCGAGCCGCTCCATCAGGTGGGCCCGATGGGTTTCGACGGTCTTGACGCTCACGTTCAGGCGCTGTGCCATATCCTTCGTGGTGTGGCCCTCTGCAATGAGCTGCAAGATTTCGCGTTGACGCATGCTGAGCTTGGCCAATGGGCCGGTGGGGCCATCGGACTTTTCCCGATAGGCCTCAATCGCATACTTTGCTACCGCCGGGGTCAGGTAGGATTCGCCCCTGCTCACCGTCTTGATGGCCAACTCCAGTTCAGCCAACTCAGCGCCCTTCAACAGGTAACCCAACGCACCCGATTGGAGCGCCTGTTGGAGATACTCTTCATTGGCGTGCATCGACAGCAATATCACGCGGGTGGCCGGAGATTCCTTGACGATCCTGGATGTCGCGTCCAGTCCGTTCAATTCCGGCATCGCGATATCCATCAGCACCAGATCCGGGGCGTCGGTTTGCACGGCCTTGACGGCTTCCCAACCGTCTCCCACGGC
>DCZO01000009.1:43974-44818 GCA_002331335.1 Nitrospira sp. UBA2082
CGAACCAACGCATGATCCTCGACAATCATCACTCGAAGTCGGCTCATGTGGACATCACCTCAGCCGTACGGCGCCGCTCGGCAGGTTCAGTCTCCGAGAGTGGGAATCGAAGCAGGATCGTCGTCCCTCGGCCCGGTGTCGAAGAAATCTCCAAGATGCCGCCCGCCAGCCTCACCCGCTCCTCCATGCCAAGCAACCCGATGGATTGCCCTTCCTGGGCTCGCTGCCGCGCGGACATGACGTCGAAACCCACCCCGTCGTCCTGAATGACCAGCGTCACGTCCTGATCCTGCCGATGTAACGTCAGATCAATGGTTTTTGCCCTTGCATACTTCGCGACGTTGGTGAGCGCTTCCTGCGCAATCCGAAAGCAGGCCACCTCGATCGGGACGGGCACCCGCTTGGCCATGCCCTCCACCGAGAGCGAGAGGGTCCATCCGTTCCGTTTTGCCTGCCGGTTCGCATACCACCGCAGTGCCGGCACCAAGCCCAAATCGTCGAGGACGGACGGCCGCAGGTCCAAAGCCAGGGTCCGTACTTGAGTCAGCAGATGGTCCACCAACTCAAGACTGTCGGTGAGCGCACCGGCATGGGCCTGCCCGACCTCGCCATGCTGGACTTCTTGCAGATCAATTTTCAGCGCGGTCAATAATTGTCCGATTTCATCGTGCAGATCGCGGGCCAACCGGCTTCGTTCCTCCTCCTGCACCTGCATCAGCCGGCTGGACAGTTCCCGGAGGGAATGGTTGGCACCGCTTAATTCGACCGTGCGTTCCTGCACCTTGATCTCCAGACGCTCGTGGGCTTGCCGCAGGAGGGTTTGCGCGCGCTTCTGCTCGCTGAT
>DCZO01000009.1:44887-57046 GCA_002331335.1 Nitrospira sp. UBA2082
GTGACCGACACATCGATGCACCGGCCATCCTTGGTCAACCGCACGGCATCATAGGTATGAATCGTCTGTACGCCCCGCACCGTGGAGAGCAACCACGTCTTGTCCTTCTGGCGATGCGGCGGGATGAGAGTGAGAATCGACCCGCCGATTATTTCGCTGGCGGCATACCCGAACATCCCCTCCGCTCCCGCATTCCACGTGGTCACAAACCCGTCGGGAGTCACGCTCAGAATGGCATCGCTGCTGCTCTCCACGATCGCCCCCAGTCTCCTGGTGGCATCGTCGAGCTTGGCAAGTTTTGCGCGCCATACCAGTCCGGCCGTGATCCAGAGAAGCGCGGCACCCACCATGCGGTTGAACACGGCAAGGTCCGGCGCACTGCTGGACGCAGAGAGCATAAATCCCACTTGCAACAGCACCGTGGCGATGGCCGCGACGATATAGGGAGCGCTCGGTCGTTCGATCCACAGGCACAACAGCACGGCAAAGGCATACCCGACCCATACCTCGTAACCGATTGGGATCATCGCGTCGATAATGATCGTCGCGGCCATGACCAACGGAATCAGTATCTGGGCATATTTACTGTTCATGACCGTCCGTGCTCCGGCAACACACGATGGTCGCAGATTCGAGGAGAGCTGGACGACCGAGCCACAACACCGTGTCGCCAGGGGGCCTATGATACTCCACTACAGGGGCCGGGATCGAGACCTGAAAGCCAGGTGCTAGCCGTGGGCCTCGGCTGATTGGCGATTGACCACCCAGACACCGGCTAAGATGAGGCCGATACCAAGGAGTTCGGTGACGCCGACTGATTCGTTCAGAATCAGCGCGGACAATCCGATGGCAGCGACCGGTGTGAGATTTCCCAGGACCGAGGCCCGCGACGGACCAACTCCTTTCACGCCGAACAGCCAGGCTTGCTGCGCCACGGCCGTCGCAAACACGACGAGATAGCCGAGCGCCAGCCAGTCGGACATGGTCACCGACGCAACGCCCGCACCCAGCATTTTTCGATCGGTCCAGAGCAGCGGGATTTGTAAAACCGTCGCGACCAGCAGCGTCGTCCAGTTGACGGTCAGCGCCGATACCCGCTCCATGATGGTCCGGCTGCCGATGCTGTACAGCGCCCAACTAACCACTCCAAGGAACACGAGGGTGCCGCCGAGCAACGGTTGTTCACCGGCCGCTTGAAATCCCGCGACCGACACCAATCCGACACCGGCAAACGAGAGCAGGGCCCCGAGCCATACGGCGCGCAACGGCACGTCGCGAATCAACATCGCCGAGAGCAGCGTCGTCACGACCGGGCTGGCCCCGATGATGACACCGCCCACTGCGCCGCTCACGTAATTCAACCCCATGAGAATCAGCAGATGATTTCCCAACACACCGAGGCCGAGCAGGCTCAGCAGCCGGGCGTCGGACCAGTTGATGCGGAAGGTGCCCCGTTCTTGCGACCACCAGGTGGCCAGGAGAATCGCCAATCCGCCGATGTCGCGCAGGACTGATGCCTCTACGGCGGAAAATGACCCCAAGGCCATCTTCTGCGCCACGATCGAGCCGCCCCAGAGCACCGCCGCGAGCACAACGGACCCGTAGGCCACCGTAGTGGATGGTTGTGTCATGGGCATCGGACATACCGCCCTTTCCAACTACCGTCAAGGACTATCTTCGCGACGATTCATGATTTGACGGCGTTTACGTTTCTGCGTAGTCTTCGTCTAACCAGACAAGGCCGGCTACAAAAGGAGGAAAGGTCATGCGTCAAAAGCAGGTACTCCGGGTGTGGATGTCAGTCTTATCGATCGCTTCGCTCTTGCTCACCGGTTGTGTCAAAGATCTGGTGAAGGACGACGTCAAGTATCCGCACACCGGTGCGCACTGCTCAGGATCGGAGGCCTCCGACGACTCCTCAATCGCCGTTCTGCCCGTGCCGTTGGTCGCCTTCGTCGTGCCTCATGTGAATTTCCACGACATCAAGGCCGACGACTATCTGAAACGTTGCGGCGATTCGACCAAGCTCATCAACCGGCAGGTGACCGTCAACCGCATCGGCTGCATCCCCGCAGGGCTCACCCGCATCATCACCCTGGGCATCTGGCAATGGTGCCCGGCCCGCGTGTCCTGGGAGGCCGACGTCAAGGACTAGGTGCATACTATGGGAGTTTGTCGTGCTCGGACGGATCGAAAGTTCGTGAACCATGCGGGTTAGTAGATGCTCCAGGTCTTGACAGCAGCTACTTGTTGGGAATAGCTTCCCACGGATGAAGTCGACGCACGCTCAGGCGCTCTTCGTTGCCACCCGCCGGCTGCTCGTCCCCCTCATTCGTATCTACCTTCGGAATGGCAAGGCGGCCAAGTCCTTTTATGACCTCGTTAAGCGAGTCTATGTGGATCTAGCCCAAAAGGAGTTCGGCATTGAGGGGAAGAAGGCGACAGTCTCCAGGATTGCGATTCTTACGGGTCTGACGAGAAAAGAAGTCCAGGCACTCCTAGCCAATCCCTCACCCGATGACGGTTCGGCAGAGGAAGAGGAATACAACCGGGCGGCGCGAGTCATCGCGGGCTGGCTCCGAGACCCTCAATTCGGCGATGGCCGAGGCCATCCTGCCCCCCTGCCGTTAGCCGGCAAGCGCAGATCGTTCACAGCGCTCGTGAAAGCCTATAGCGGAGATATTCCCGTCCGTGCGATGCTGGACGAATTGCTCCACGTAGGAGCCGTCGAACAACTTATTACGGACGGCCGGATCTGCCTCCGCACCCGTAGTTATATTCCACAAAAAAGCGCCCCGGAAAAACTCCATATCCTCGGTACCGATACGGCCGATCTCATCGCCACTATCGACCATAACACCTATGTGGCACCTCACAAGCCACGATTCCAACGCAAGGTGATGTACGACAATGTGCCCGTCGAAGCGGGACAGAAATTCGAGGCGATCGCAGCGGCCCGCGGGCAGGAGTTGCTCGAAGCTCTGGACCGCTGGCTGTCGAACCGCGATCGTGACGTGAATCCAGCGAGCAAAGGCACCGGGCGAGTCCGAACGGGAATCGGCATCTATCATTTTGAGGACCGCTGGGCGGACGAATCTACGGACTCGAAGAAACGGAAATAGCGTCTATGACCAGCTCCCTTCTCAGGCAAACTCTGGGCCTTATCGGTCTCTTTCTCGCGCTGGCATCCTGCGGTCCCGTCCCTCAGGCAGGCGGCGGGATCGGCGGCACCGGTTCGGTCGCCACCGTCTCGTCAGGACCCGTCACCAAATTCGGGAGTGTCTACGTGTCGGGGACTGAATATGACAACTCCAATACGACCTATTGTATCGACGAGGACCCGTGTAGCTCCGTGAACAAACTCAAACTCGGCATGATCGTGCTCGTCAATGGCAGGACAACCGAACAGTATTCCAGCAATCAAACGGTGGCTCGCATTGCCGACCTAATCACATTTGAAGAGGCTGTCGAAGGCACGGTGCAGTCGATCGCCGCAGACGGGCTCAGCTTGACTGTCCTTGGGCAAGTCATCCATCTCGACCAAAAGACCATTATCGATGCAAGCATCCCCGGACAATCCATTGCCAATCTCGTGATCGACCAGGATCGTATCGAGGTCAGCGGGTTTGTGGTGGGCGACGGCCATATATTGGCTACCCTGATCATGATGCATACCGACCCTCCGCATTATGAAGTGCAAGGAACCATCAAGAATCACGATGCCACCGCACACACATTCGGAATCGGTGCGCTTGAGGTCCACTATTCGACCGCCGATATCAGCCAGATGCCGCCAACCTCTCAGACATGGGATGGACTCGTCGTGCATGTCCGAGGCGATCAATGGAGCCACGGAGGGGCCGGCCCGAATGGCGCGACATTAACCGCGACACGCGTAAAACCAATTGGGCTCGGAGTTGAAGACAGCGCGGAGGCAGAACTGGAGGGATTTATCCTACAGGTCAATGGGCCGGGGGATGTCGTCGTGAACAACCTCCGCATTCAAACGACCCCTTCCACGGTCTATGAGAAAGGGACTCTCAACGATTTGGCTGTCGACGTCCATGTGCGCGCCCATGGCCGGTTGTCAGGCGGCATCCTGATCGCAGAGAAGATCTCCTTCGAAGGCAACTTTGAGCTGGAATCCAATGTTGAGACGATTGATGTCCCAACCAGATCATTGACCCTGGCAGGGCTTTCCGGCATGACCGTGCGCATCGACGATCACACGGCAATCAGTGGAGAGGGCGATCTGCGCACCTTTGAGGGAATTACCGTCGGGGATCATCTCAAAATTCATGGACGCGCCAGCGGCGCAGACATCTTAGCCACCGAGATCGAACGAAGCGGCCAGGCCACCGGAGTAAAGATAGAAGGGCCGGTACGGTCGGTGTCGGCCCTAACATTGATTATTGCCGGTACCACCATCGATACATCCGATATCCCCGACAACCGATTTATTGGAACCGACGGGACGGTAATCGGACGGTCGGCATTCTTCCAGGGCCTTGCAGCCGGCCGTAAAGTCTCTTTGAAAGGTACCTGGACGGGTACCGCGGTCGCCTGGACCAGCGCGCGTCTCAAACGATAGCCGCGCGTGAATCCGAAGGAGAACTTCAGGCTAGCCGGCCACCGGCGTTCCGTAATAGGCATCCACCATCACTCCAATTTCCTTCAGCATCGGCGTCGCACCGGAATGAGCCATAGTGCAGCATGCTTGCTCCAATCCGGCACTTGTCCTCCACCACACCTCTCCATTCGTCCTCGTCTTGCTGCCGATCATCTTCTCAAAGAAGGCCGCTTGTTGTCTTTTTTCAGTTCGCCGCCGGAATCGCCGTGATCTGCACCTGGAGCGTCGGGCACTCATGGGCCGACAGCCTTGAATCGGCGTTGATGCCTGGCCAAGTCATTGAGGAGCATGCAAAATTTGAAGAGGACTGTACAAAGTGCCACAAGCGGTTTGATAAATCCGCGCAGAGCCGTCTATGCGGGGATTGCCACAAGGATATCAGGAAGGACTTCGAAGACAAGCAGAGATTCCAGGTCGGTTGACGACGCAACGTGAATGCAGGGCCTGCCACACGGACCATAAAGGGCGAAAGGAGAACATCGCCCCGATCAACGAATCGACTTTTGACCATTCCCGCACAAATTTTTCGCTCACCGGCGCCCATGCCGATCCGAGGAAAGCCGACTGCAAAGCCTGCCACAAGCCGAAGATCAAATATCGTGACACACCGTCCGATTGCTACCGCTGCCATCAGAAAGACGACAGGCACAAAACCAACTTCGGGGAGAAGTGCGCGCCCTGCCACACGGAAAACAAATGGGGGGAGATCATATTCGACCATGATCGTGATACGAAATACCGGTTGTCCGGCAAACACCGCACGGCCAAATGTGAGAGCTGCCATGCCGGCCACGTCTACAAAGATCCGCTCAAGACGGATTGTGTCTCGTGCCACAAAAAAGACGACCGGCATAAGGGCGTCTTCGGCCCCCAATGTAGAACCTGTCACGACGAACACAACTGGAAAACCTCGCCCTTCAATCACGACAAAGACACCACGTACCCGTTATTGGGGAAACACAAGACCGCCAAATGCGAAAGTTGCCATACGGCTCCGGTGTCAAAAGAAAAGACGCCGACGACCTGCTACGCCTGCCATAAGAAGGACGACAAGCACCAGGGACAGCAAGGAACGCAGTGCGACACGTGCCATCGGGAGACATCGTGGAAGGAGGTCAGCTTCAACCACGACATGAGCCGGTTCCCGCTCCGCGGGCGGCATAACCTCATCGAATGCGCTACGTGTCACAAAACGCTGCGATTCAAGGACACACCGTCGGATTGCAACGGCTGCCATGAGAAGGACGACATACACAAGCAGCGGTTCAGCTCACAGTGTGAAACCTGCCATACCGCCAGAGCATGGAAGGTCTGGGACTTCGACCACAACAGGCGAACCTCGTTCCCGCTGGACGGCGCCCACCAAAAACTAGACTGTTACGAGTGCCATTCAGCGCCGATGCCGAAGAAAGTCGTCGCCCCAAAGACCTGCATCGGCTGCCACAGGAAAGACGATAGACACGAGGGAGGGTTCGGCCCCCGATGCGAGCATTGTCACTCAGCCACTCTGTGGAAGGAAGTCAAGCCTGGGTCATTCATCCGCAAAAAATGACTCGTCAAAGCATTACTCCTCCTGTAGCGGCTGTCCATTGGGGAAACCACTTCATCTCAGATCATTGGCTTACGGTAATTGTTTCGGGGACACTGGATTTGTCCTATCCCTCGCATGCAGGTCGGCTGCGCTTGACCCGTCTCCTGCTCGCCCTGGTACCGCACATACTGACGAATCGGGGACTCTGTCGGCGGGAACGGTCTCACTGCGAGCACGGTCTCATCGTGACTTCGCGCTGACCACCGACACGACCCTGGCAGGCTTCCATTGCGTGAGCGCTTGTCTGGCCTTGGCCATCTGCGCCGAGCTTAGTTGCTTGGTGAGTGTGCGCAGTCTTTGCGCCGCCTCTTCGTCGCCCTGCGCGGAAGCCAGCGACAGCCAGACATAGGCCTGGACTTTATCCACCGCAATATCCTGACTCCCCGTCAACAATACCGTTCCCAGAGCGGCTTGGGCAGGAGGAAATCCTTGTTCGGCCGCCAAGGTCCAATACCACCGCGCCTCGCTCTCGTCTTTCGGCACCTCGACTCCCTCCCACAACTGGCTGCCGAGATGGAACAACATGAACACATCGCCTTGAGCCGCCGACAGCCGGTACCAGCGCAACGCTTGGGCCGAATCCTTCCGCACCCCCAGGCCCTGCGCATATGCTCGGGCCATGGCAAATTGCGCTTTGACGTCTCCCTGTTCTGCGAGAGCGAGCCTGGATCGAATTTCAGGATCGGTCATTTCTTCGCCACTCTCCCGGGATTGCACCGGCAGCCCCCCCTCCGACGATACGGTGTTGACGGTGTGTTGTAACCCGGTCGTTCCACACGACGCGGCCGATACGGTCATCGCGAAAAGCAGAAGTAGACGGAGCATAGGTATGTGCCTCTCCTCAAGCTGATGGTGTGATTGATTTCCCGACCGCGCACCCCGTCGAAGACGGTTACGTTGGCAGGGCCTGTCCGTAATAGGTATCGACCAGCACTCCGATCTCTTTCAGCATCGGCGTTGGAAGCGTGCCCCCAGCGCAGACGATGACGGCGTCGTTTTTCAGCACGATATCCTTGCCGTCATGCACGATCGTCGCCGTGTCGGTGCCGATTTCCTTCACATTGGCGTTCACATACACCGTGATTTTTTGTTTTTCGACCCCTTGTTTGAGCAGCTGGCGGTTCTTGTCTTTAGGGCGGGTGAAAATTTCGTCTCCGCGGCAGGACACCGTCACTGTCGTGCCTCGCTCCGCCGCGATCGACAGCGCCGCTTCCGCCGCGCTGTCTCCGCCCCCGACCACCAAGACATGTTGCCCGCGATACTGCTCGGCGTCGATCAGGCGATAGACGACCTTCGGCTGCTCTTCTCCCGGCACGCCGAGTTTCCGCGGCGTACCGCGCCGCCCGATGGCCAGCAGCACATTGGCCGCCTTGTACTCCGTTTTGGGAGTCTTTACGATGAAGCCGCCGCTTATTCTTTGCAGAGAATCCATCCGCTCCGAAAAATGGATCTTGAGACCGGTCTTCTTGATCGTCTTGTTCCAGAACTCGAGCAGTTCCTCTTTGCTGATCTCATGTCGGTTGAACTTACCCACGATCGGCAGCTGCATGGGTGCCGTCATCGCCAGCTTGCGCCGTGGGTAATGATAGACGGAGCCGCCCATGCCGTCTTCCTGTTCCAGCGTCACAAACCGAAGTCCCGCCTCCTTGGCCGCCAGCGACGCGGAAAATCCCGCCGGACCGGCGCCCACGATGACGACGTCCAGTTGCCCGTCCTTCCCTTTCTTCTTGGCGATGGTTTGGATGGCTCGCTGCCCTTGATCGACGCCTTTCCTGATGAGCCCCATGCCGCCCAACTCCCCGGCGATGAAGATTCCGGGGACGTTTGTTTCAAACGTCGGCTTCACTTGCGGAATGTCGATGCCGCGTTTCTCGGTCCCGAAGACCAACGACACGGCCTCAAACGGACAAGCCGACGCGCAAGCCCCGTGTCCGATACAGTGATCCGGCGCCACCAGCATGGCTTTGCCCTTCACAATCCCGAGCGAGCGTTCAGGACAGGCTCTCACGCAAGCCCCCGACCCAAGACATTTGTTGGGATCGATGACGGGATGCAGGGTAAGCGGCTCCGGAATGTTCGACTTCTGGGTTTCTTCCAGCTTGATGCGGGCATGGGACTCTCTCTCTCGGTGCCGGCGCAGGTAGAACAGCAGCACGACGAGCAACGGAGCAAGATAGTACCAGCCTTGCCATGACATCGACATAACACGCGCTCCTCTACGGCAGTTCCCGGTTGATGACCACCGTGACCTTCTCTGCGCCGATCCTCACGACTCGACTCATTCCCTCCAGGTCGCCGCTCTTCGGCATCGCCTCGCCGGACTTGGAGAGGCGGGCGACAATCGCCACATCACCGACCTCCGAGAGTTTTCTGACCGGCATCGGGCTGTTCGAATCGTCCAATCGGAACGTGAACGGCAAATCCCGCTTCGCCGCGCGCACGATCGCCACCGGCATCGGCGGGCCGCTCACACTACGCGCGAAGATGAACAGGATGTCCGCGGGGTTTCCTTTACCGGAAAGCTCCGGCGCCATGGTCACGGTTCCGGTGATCGCCGCGGCTCGCCCGCCGCCCTTGTTCTGCGGAGGGACCGTCGGGGCCTTGACCTCCGTTGATGGCCCACCGGCTAATCCGTTGGCTTCAGCAATGTTGGCGAGCAGCTCTCGCCGAAGCGCCTCCGCTCCTTCTACCGGCAGATTGGCGCCGGCCCGCTCCCAATACTTTACCGCCTGTCCAAACTCTTTTCGATCGAACGCCATGGTCCCCGCCAGCATCAGCGCCTTGACCCGGTTCGGATCGATCTTGAGCGCCCGCTGAATCAGCTGCTGCGGCCTTCCTTCCAACTTGCGGCCTTGCAGCATTCCAAGTGTATCGGCAAAATCGGCGAGCAACTGAGGGTCGTCGGGAATCAGCTTCATCGCCCGCTCATAGATCGGCACGGCCTCGGTATGCCGTCCCGCCTCCGCATAGGACCGCGCCAGAAGCGCCCATCCCACGCCGTCGCCCGGTGCCTGCTCCAGCTTCTTGAGCCGTTCCGACAGAGCCGCGTCGACTGCAGGACGCGCGTCATACCCGGTCGAGCCTGGCCGGACATCACCGGCCCCCGGCAGATCACCCGATTTCCAATACCACCATCCCCCGATCGCAATGATGACGATCGAAGTCGCCGCAATCACGGCTGTCCGGCTATTCATCAGCCGCCCCCTCCCCTGACCGTCGACTTGCAGGCTACGAAAAATCCCACCGCAGGCCGAAGAAAAAGAATTCCCGCAGGGTCGAATCTTTTTGCGTCTGGCTGCTCGTGGTCGTCTTCTCGATGCCGCCCGAGCCTTCGATGGTCCACCCGTTCGAAAAGCGGTAGTCCACCCGGAGCGTCGGCGTCACCCGAAAGAGTTCCACAGCCTGGCTGTCGGTCTGGTGATAGAAATTGATGAATACATTGGTTTGCAGCTGGGAACCGAACCGTGTGAGCGTATTGAGCGACACCGATTGGCCTTTATAGGCATTGTTGTCGATATAACTCGCATTGAACACCACCGTGTTGCTCTCAAACGGCACATTCGTGCCGATCGCTTGCCCGGTGTAGGTCCAGATGTTGCCCGTTCCCGGCAGTGCCTGCAATGAACAGAGAGAATCCGTCTGCGCGTTCGGGTTGATGAACAGGGTGTTCGTCCCTGGCAGAATGATCAAGCAATTCGACGCCGACGTCCCGGAAATCCGATTGAGGCGCACATCCCCGCCGAGCTGCCAATTTTTGCTGACCGAGTGCAGTACCCCGGCCAGAAACAGATTGCTTGTCGCCGTCACGGTCTTCGCCTGATCTCGCAACAGAGATTCGTTGGCCGAATTGATCAGATCGAGCCTCGCGTTGGGCGTGCCGAAGAGGGCGTTGGTCGTCTGCAAGTACGGGGTTCGCCGATGGTCGACCAGCAAGGTATAGGTGGTATCCGACGTGACCCACGTGCCGTTCGCCATGGCGACGTTCAGGACATTGTAGGACACGTCGTAATCGACCAGGCTGAACACATTGATGCCGTTGGACGAGTAGCGGGCTTCCGTCCCGATCGCGCGCCGGTCGACGATTCCGTTGACCATCTGATTGAGGAAATACACGTTCCCGCTCCAGGCCTGCCCGATGGGACCGATGTCGAAATTGATCCCGTAGAAATACCGTTTCAGGTCGGCTCGAAAGTTCCGCGGATCGTCCGGCACATAGGCCGTCTGCAAACTGAACTGTCGCGGCTGGCCGCCCACCACGTTGATGTTCAACAACTGCGGCACAACCGTGTACCGGAACCAGGCGCCGTCAAAACGAAAATCGAGGATACCGCCGGTATTGCCCGGTTGGCGCCCGACGCGGAGAAAGTACGTGTCCTTCTTCGAATGTTCCAAGTACATGGCCCGCAGACGGCTGATGTTTCGCCGGATCTCCTCATCCGTCAACATATCGTAGCTATGGGTTCCTCGGACCACGGCCTTGGTATCGTACTCGTCCTTCCGGTAACGGCCCGTCATGTCGAACGCCGATTGGAGCAACGATTGATCATGGCTCTGAAGCTTCGTCGTCGTATTGGCAACCTTGTCCGTGATCGTCGTCTGGGAATAGCCGCCATAGTAGTACTCGTACACGCTTCCATAGAGTTGCATCTCGTCGATTTTTTTCGGCTGGGCCGCTGCCCGTTCCTGTGCGGAAGGGGCCTTCATTTCCTGCAGCGCCGCCAATCGCTGCTTCACTCTCGACGCCCCCTCGGCGTTTGGATAGCTCCGTAGATAGTGCTCATATTCAGCCTTAGCTTTGGCGATTTCTCCACTGCGCTCACGGGCAACGCCGACCATTTCCTGCGCCTGTTGGGATTGCTTGTTCGGCGGGAGGTTCAGCAGGGCGTTGTAAATTTCTATGGCCTTCTCATAGTCTTCCGCATCCAAGGCGGTGGCCCCCAGCTTCTGCAGAGCGGCCGCGTATGTCTCCACGTCGGTCCCTGGACGAAACGGAGGAATCTCGATGGCCATTTTCGGTCCTTTGGGAACGGCAGGCTTCGGAACCGGCAGCTTCACCTCAGGCGCGGGAGGAGGAGGCACAACCGGCTTCTCCACCTTGACCGTGACCACAATTCGGCTCGCGCTCCGGATATCGCGCTGGGTGACTCGAAACTGGACCGGCTTGGCGAATTGGATGGACAGCCCGTTGGTTGTCTGGTCCGGAAAGATCACGTTGAACTTCGGCACCAGGTCGCTGGGCGGAGACGCCGCTAATTCCCGTGAGAACCGGCTCGAACGATCGATGTCTGGAAAATCCAAGAAGATCCGAATGAGGTCGCCTTTCTCGGAAGGGGTGTGCCGAAGGTAGAGCGCACGGGTATTGAAGACAATGTGGATCTCCGCCTCTGAAGCATTTTCAACGATCTCGATTCGGTCAAGAACCTGCGCCGAGACCGAATCGGGCTCCGCCAGACCGATCAACGAGATCCCTCCCGCCAGAAGAATGCTCCCCACCGCAATCCGCAACTTGCTTACATAATTGACACCCAATGCACGCTCCTATCCACGAGGAATTCATGGTGGCGAAGGTCCTCGCCATGAACAGCGAGGACCTTTGTTGGTCTAGAAACTTCCGGTAGGCTGATGCTCGCCGGTGCGACTCTTTGTAATACGGGTCATCGTCGCATCGGCGTACATGTGGCAGCTCCCTGAGCAGTTTTTCAGTTCCGCAACCGTGTAATAAATTGTTGGAGAGTCCACTTTCTTGTGGGGGCCCTGCTTGTAGTCATTGGCATGACAACCGGCACAATCCGGCTTGTAGGCGGCATTCGGCCAGGCAATGACTTCGTTGTTGTTCTTATGACAGTCGAGACACAACACACTGGACCGGTGCGCCTTGTACGCGGCGTTCTTGTGAGTATACGTCGTTACCGGAGTCCAGGCCGTGGTCCGATGACAG
>DCZO01000009.1:57336-57505 GCA_002331335.1 Nitrospira sp. UBA2082
AGACATCGCAGGATTGTGTCGTCGGCACGTGCGTCGCCGTCTTGCCCTTCGCTGTCGTCCCGTTATGGCACGTCGCGCAGGTCCCCGGTGCTATCCCTGTATGACTGAAGGTCGCCGGCGTCCATCCGGTGGTCCGATGGCACACGTCGCAGGATTGCGTCGTCGGCAC
>DCZO01000009.1:57795-57916 GCA_002331335.1 Nitrospira sp. UBA2082
TCGCTGTCGTCCCGTTATGGCAGCTGGCGCAGGTCCCCGGCACCACCCCCGTATGACTGAACGTCGCGGGGATCCAGGCCGTGGTTCGGTGACACACATCGCAGGATTGCGTCGTCGGCAC
>DCZO01000009.1:58094-75415 GCA_002331335.1 Nitrospira sp. UBA2082
TTCGCTGTCGTCCCGTTATGGCACGTCGCGCAGGTCCCCGGCGCTACCCCCGTATGGTTGAACGCTACAGCTGGAGTCCAGGCCGTGGTTCGGTGACACACATCGCAGGACGCCGTGGTCGGAATATGGTTGGTGGTCTTCCCACGAGCCGTAGTCCCATTGTGACAGGTCATACACGTCCCTGGCGCCACGCCCATATGGTTCATAGTTGCCGGAATCCAGCCGGTGGTCTTGTGGCAGGAGTCGCAAGCCGCCGTCGTTGGAATGTGGCTTGTTGGTTTTCCTGTTGCCTTCGTTCCGTTGTGACAGCTACCGCAGGTGCCGGGGGCGACCCCTGTGTGGTTGTAACCTCCGCTCACCAACGTCCAATTTGCCGCTCCCATACGGTGGCAGGAATCGCACGATGCCGACGTTGACATATGGCTGGCCGGTTTTCCTCTCGCCTGCACTCCATTGTGACAGGCCATACAGGATCCGGGAGCGATGCCTTGATGTTTGAAGGCAGCTCCCATCCAACTCACTGTCTTGTGACAACTGTCGCAGGCCATGGTCGTCGGAATATGTGTGACGGGCTTCCCGACCGCCGTTGATTGGTTATGGCACGATGAACAGGTCCCCGGCTTCACACCGTTGTGGGTGAAGAATGCCGGCATCCACCCGGTCGTTCGGTGGCAACTATTACAGTTGATCGTCGTCGGAATATGGTTGGCTGGTTTGAACGTGGAGACTACGCGCCCCCCCGGTGAATGGCATTGCATACATTGTGTGGGAGTGCCTCGGAAAAGCCCCTGTACGTGACACCGTTCACAGGGCACCTGGGCATGCCCCCCACTCAAGGGGAACCCCGTCGCGGTGTGATCGATTTCGATATCCGTGCGATTTCCTCTTTGGGCCTGACTTTCGCCCGGCAACACCAGTCCATACATGAGCAGCAGCATGCAGAAAATCGTCGAGTTCGTCAGGAGCTTTGCAATCCTCCGCCGCGTCTCTTGTCCCAGCATTGTCTTCATGCTGCTCTCATCCCTTCGCCTAGTTAGTCCAATCAATTATCCTTCGTCGCGCCCTTCCGGCTCCTTCTTAATCCCATCCCATTTCCACTCTCATTAAGACTTAAGGCATTCCTTTTGATTTGGCGGCAAACATTAGAATGGGAAATTTGTCCCAAGGCACACGCAATTGATGTACCATGCAGACTGCTCACAACGAAGAGCTTGATTTCGCAGGACAAGACTGACATTTGACGGGCTATTGATTAGAAGATGCCGCACATGTTTTGTACTGAATGTATCTGCCAACCTACAACATTGAGCATGGGATAATTGTCCCATATGTAAAATGTCCAAGACCTACGCGGAAATTCAACGTCGAGACATTGGCGCAACAGTTGCTTGGAATTCCAAGACTTTTCCCTTGTCCCGGTGAAATTGAATTTCACCTTCTATCCAAAATTAATGAGGAATGACCCAAAATGCCCGTAGCAGAGCCTGTAGCACCGGCCCGAGAGCTGAAGATGAAACCTGCAGCTGTCAGGGCAGGACTTGCCCCCACTTCGGCAACGGATGCCGCACTGAACTCCCCGGATTGGCTTAAGCGGGCGACGATCTGCGCACTCGCGGGTTTGCTACTGTTGATCGCCTTCAAGATTGCCACGGGCAAGTACTACACCCCTCGGTCGAACGTCGGCTTCTATCTGGGCGTCACCGGCTCGTTGATGATGGTCGCCATGCTCACCTACCCGTTGCGGAAACGGCTGCGCTTCATGCAGGGGTGGGGCGCGCTGAAACATTGGTTCCGCTGGCACATGGTCATGGGCATCGTCGGGCCCACGCTTGTGCTCTTTCATTCGACGTTTCATCTCCGTTCGCTGAATGCGACCGTCGCGCTGACCAGCATGCTGATCGTGGTGGCCAGCGGAATCATCGGACGCTTCGTCTATACAAGAATCCACCATGGGCTGTACGGAATTCGCGCCACGCTTGAGCGGGTGCAACAGGAATTCGCGGGGCAATCCGATGAGATGAAATCCCGTTTCCACATGGCTCCCCACGTTGAGCACTGGCTGAAGGCCTATGCCCAGACCGCCGGCCTGGTGGAACCGTCACTCGTCACGATGTGGTGGCACTTCTTGTCGCTCCGATGGAAGCGACTCGTCTGCTCATTCCGTTGCACCAGAGAGTTGCGGCGGGTCTTGCGGAAGGAACGACATCCCGAATTCCCAGGCGGAGCCTCTGAGGCGATCTGCCTTGCTCGCCGCTACCTTCGCGAAGCCGAGCGGATCGCCGAGTTCACAGCCTACGAGCGGATCTTTGCATTGTGGCATGTCCTGCATATCCCGCTCATCTTTCTGTTGGCGGCCAGCGCGATCTTCCACGTCATCGCCGTCTATATGTACTGAGTTGGATTGGTGTCCGTGACCACCCACGCCCGCCACCTTGCATGTCTCGCCCTCGGAATCTGGACGTTTGCGGGAGGCACCGCCTGGGCCGACAGCATTGAGACGGCCCTGATGCCGGGCCAAGTGATCGAGGGGCATGCCAAATGGGAAGAGACGTGCACCACATGCCACAAACGGTTCGATAAGGCGGCGCAGACGGTGCTCTGCCTCGATTGCCACAAAGACGTCCGCAAGGACGTCGATCGAAGGCAGGGGTTTCATGGGCGATTCAAGGAACAGCGTGAGTGCAAGGAATGCCACACGGAGCATAAGGGGCGCGCCGAAAATATCGCCCCGATCAACGAACAGACCTTCGACCATGCGCAAACCGATTTCGCCCTTCGCGGCGCTCATGCCGATGCGAAGAAAGTCGAGTGCAAGTCTTGCCACAAACCCAAGACCAAATATCGCGACGCGCCGGCTGATTGTTACAGCTGCCACAAGAAGGACGACCAACACAAAGGGAAGGTCGGGAGCGCCTGCGCCGATTGCCATGTCGAGCGGAATTGGAAGGAGATCCGCTTCGACCACGACAAGACCCGCTACAAGCTTCGCAACAAGCACGTAGAGGTGCCGTGCAAAGACTGCCATGCGAACGATCGCTTCAAAGACACGCCGATGGATTGCTACTCCTGCCATAAGAAAGACGATAAGCACAAAGGGCAGGAAGGCTCGAAATGCGGGGACTGTCACGATGATCGGTCATGGAAGAAGACGCCGTTCGACCATAACAAGTCTCGTTTCCCGCTGATGGGAAAGCATGCCCAGGTGGAATGCAAGAAATGCCATCTGACGCCGGCCTTTAAGGACGCCCCGATGGATTGCTTTTCCTGCCACAAGAAGGACGACAAACATAAAGGAGCCTACGGGGCTAAATGTGACACCTGCCACGCGGAGAGCGATTGGAAGGCGATCACTTTTGACCATGAGCTCCATACCAAATACCCGCTGCGGGGACTCCATATGACCGCCAAGTGCGAGTCGTGCCATAAAGGGAATCTGTACCACGACAAAACGCCGGCGGACTGTTATGCCTGTCACAAGAAGGACGACAAGCATAAGGGCCGTTTCAGCGAGCAGTGCCAGCGCTGTCACACCGAACGGGGCTGGACGATCCCGCTCTTCGATCACGACCGTGACACGACATATCGGCTGAAAGGCTATCACCGGCGGACGAAATGCGACGGCTGCCACACCGGCGTGCTGTACAAAGACAAGACACCGACCGACTGCTATGCTTGCCACAAGAAGGATGACATTCACGAGTCCAACTTCGGCGAGAAATGCGAGAAGTGCCATGGAGAGCAAGACTGGAAGACGATTGCGTTCGACCATGATCGTGATACGAAATATCCGTTGCTCGGCAAGCACCGTATAGTGACATGCCACAGCTGCCACAAAGGGCAACTCTTCAAGGACAAAACGCCCAACACGTGCTACGCCTGCCACAAGGGCGACGACGTGCATCGGCGCAAGCTGGGCACGGAATGCCAGGACTGTCACAGCCTCAGGGACTGGAAGCTGTGGGATTTCGATCACGACATGCGCACCCGCTTCAAGCTGGACGGCGGACACAAGGGACTGGGCTGTTATGCCTGTCACACCGAACGGATGGAGAGGAAGGTGCGCGCGTCATCGGCCTGCGTTGCCTGCCACAAAAAAGACGACAAGCATGAGGGCACGTTCGGCCCGCAATGCGACCGGTGCCACGACACCACGCTCTGGAAGACGATGAAGCCGGGCACCAGCATCTTTCGCAGCCGATAGCGCCACGACCCGCCATAGGCGCGCATGAGAGGATGACTCGTGACCTACAAACGCGACATCTCCCACACCCTCAAATTGTTCGTTCTCGGACTTGCGGTCTTCATCGGCTATCAGGTATGGCTGAAGCCCGCGGCTTCAGTCCCCGATCCCGATTTGCAGAGCGAGTCACATGCATCACTCCCTTCTTCTCCGCCGGAGTCCACTCTGCCTACGGACCAGTCAGATCCATCATGGGACGTGCCGCCGTCCCGACTGACGGAGTTGGGCTCCCCCCCCAATCAGAGTCTGGGCACCATCCGCGATGAGATCGAGAAGGGCAACTACGAGAAGGCGGAACGGCGCCTCAAAGCGCTGTCGAAGAACAGGCTCACACATACCGCCACACGCCGGTATGTTGCTGCATTGTGGAACAATCTCGGGATTCACCAGGAGAAATTCGGCGGGACCTCCCTCTCCGTCAAGGCATTCGCGCAATCGGTCTCCTGGGACCCTCAAAATGCCCTGTCTCACCTCAATCTCACGCAAGCGTATTGGGAACTCCGCGATCCTGCGATGACCCCACAGTTCTTGGACACCGTGATTCGTCTTGCGCCTGAAGATCCATTTCCTCATTTGGCCCTTGCCGATGTGCTGTTGGACGGCGGAAACGCGGCCCTCGCGGCTGTACATGTGGATCACGCGCGGCTTCGCGTAAGAAACAATCCGAATTACCAGGTCTACCTTCAAAAACTGACGGCCAGGGCCAATGCGATCGAACCTGCACCGATGGCGGCCGGTGGACCGGCCGCTCCTCCATCGCCCCCCTCTCTCATCGCGCACCCGACGGCTCCTCCCGCTGTTCGCCCTGTTTCCACACCTGCTCAACCAACCGAACCGCCACGTCCGGCAATCTCGGCTGTCGAAACGCCTCATACCCGCCGATTAGGCACCGATCGTTTTACGGTCGAGTTCGACGGACCGGCGGATGCGGCGGCGTGGACCCGAATGCGGGCCATTCTGGAATATGCCCATGGCGATCTGTCACAGAAGTTCGGACATGTTCTATCGAAGCCGATCACCGTCGTGTTGCACACCAATCAGAAGTTCCTCGACGCAGCCGGCACTCCCCACTGGGCCGACACTCTCTTCGATCGGGCGACCGGCAGAATTCATATCCCGACCATCGGCGCGCTGGAAGACTTGGGCCTGTTCAGCCGGGTGGCGCGCCATCAGTTCGCCCATGCCCTGCTCCTTGATTATTTGCAAGGGAACGGCGCGAACGTTCCGACATGGCTTATCGAGGGGCTCGCCGTTCATCTCGCTGAAGATCCCTGGCCGGATCTAGAAGCAGTCACACCGCAAGCAGGCACGCTGCTTCCTCTTACATCCTTGGAGAAAGAATGGACACATCTCCAGAAGGACGCACTTGCCGTGGCCTACCGTGAAGCGCAATCTGCCACGAAAACCTTGATCGATCGGTACAGCGTGTATTCCATCAGGCAAGTCATCAATCTCCTGCGAACCGGACAAACGCTGGATGCGGCCATGCGCAACAAACTGTCCCTCCCCTACGAGCAATTCCAGCGAGAATGGGCACAGAGCGGAGCCGCTTCGGCCAGGGAAGGTTAGGCCGGCCGAGCGGTTTCTCCTACACCGTTCCGTTCCGCAGTTCTCCTTCTCAACTTCTTCATCCCTTTATCTTGTGACACTACTTGTATCAGTAGCGGTGGGCCCCATACCTGGCTCCCCCGAGCCATGGAGGACCAGAATTTGGTAACATGGCCGGATGAGCTCTGCCATGAATCGTCACAACTGGATCGGATCGATCTTCCTCGTCTTGTTTGTCCTCTTACTGGGTGTCGGCCTGGCCGCCTGGAAATATGACTCCATCCAAGCCGAACAGGCGGCGGCGGCAAATCAGCCCGAGCCGATGGAGTCCGTCACGGTCGCCGTCGCGCGAGCCATTGACCATCGCCCGACCACCACGTCGATCGGTACGGTCCTCGCATTACGTTCAGTGACACTGAAGAACGAGCTGGCTGGAACAGTCCGCGACGTCCGGCTCGTCCCCGGGCAGATTGTGGAAGCCGGCACCTTATTGGTCGCCCTCGACGTCTCCGTCGAAGAAGCGGAACTCAAGGCACAAGAAGCCCAAGCAGCCCTGGCCAAGACGGTCCTTGATCGCCGACAGGGCCTCCGCGAGGAACTCGCCACGACACAGGAAGAAGTGGATCGTGCGCGCGCTGACTTGGATGTGGCACAGGCCCAGATGGCTCGCACCAAGGCGGTCATTGCGAAAAAGACGATCCGCGCCCCATTCCGAGCGAGGGTGGGCATCGCAGATGTCCATCCCGGCCAATACCTGGATGAGGGCACACTCCTGACCACGCTGCAAGGCCTCGGGGATGCAGTGCACGTGGACTTCTCCGTCCCCCAACAGGTCGCGGCGAGTTTGCGGGTTGGAGAATCGGTTGAGGTCTTCGCGGCCGGCAATTCCCCTGTTGTCATGGCTAAGCTCGTGGCCCTCGACGCACGCGTCGACCCGACGACTCGGAACGCCATGGTGCGTGCCAGGATCGAGGGCACCCGTCACGCACCGGCGCCAGGATCCTCCGTACGCGTCCGCATTCCCGTTGGCTCCATGCATAAGGCCGTGGCCATACCGGTTAGTGCCTTACGCAAAGGGCCTGGAGGGGACCAGGTGTTTGTGGTCGCAGCGGACAAAGATGGCCGCACCAGAGTGCGTGCCCGCCAGGTTGAAAGCGGGGCCATGTTCGGCGACGAAATCGTCATTCAGTCTGGGCTGACAGCCGGGGAACGAATCGCCGCGCTGGGCTCCTTTAAGCTTCGCGACGGCATCCTCGTCGCCGTCGCAGAGACGATTGAACAGACGCCGACGGACCATCCTGCGGTCGGAAGGCCGTAACCTGATCACCATGTCCCCCGACACGCCTCACACCTCGTTTACGGATCTGTTCATCAAGCATCCCGTGTTGGCGATCGTCGTCAACCTCGTCATCCTGCTCGCCGGTTGGCGGGCCCTGACGTCCCTGCCGGTGCAACAGTATCCCAAGCTCGAGAACTCGCTGGTCGTCATCACCACGGTGTATTACGGCGCCAGCGCCGAGACCATTCGTGGATTTATCAGTACGCCGATCGAACGGGTGGTCTCCGCCATCAGCGGCGTCGATTACGTGGAATCGACCAGCAGGGCCGGTGTCAGCACCGTGACCGTTCACCTGAAGCTCAACCACAACAGCACAGCGGCCCTGGCGGAAGTCACAGCCCGACTTCAACAGGTACGGTCGGAGCTGCCGCCGGAAGCCGAACCCTCCGCGATCGACATTCAGCGGGCAGACCGGCCCTACGCCTCGTTCTACCTGAGTTTCAGTTCGACGGAACGGACGGTCCCGGCCGTCACCGATTGGCTGCTGCGCACGTTACAGCCCCGGCTCTCGACCCTGTCCGGTGTCCAACGGGTCACCTTCGAAGGGGAACGGCAGATGGCGATGCGGATCTGGATCGACCCCGATCGGCTCGCTTCGCTCAACCTCTCCCCCGGCGACGTCCAGGGTGCGCTCCGGCGGAACAATTACTTGGCAGCGGTCGGCCGTACCAAGGGCAATCTTGTCCAGGTCAACCTGCTCGCCAACACGGATCTGCGCTCGACCGTCGAATTCGAAGAGCTGATCGTCGCCGACCGGGGCGGCGCCATCGTGAGACTCAAGGACGTCGCGCGGATCGAGCGGGACGCCGAAGAAGCGAACATGATCGCCAAGTACGATGCGACAGAAGGCGTCTACCTCGGCATCTGGGCGGTGCCCGGGGTCAACGAAATTGACGTGGGCCACCGGCTGCGCGACGAGATCGAACGAATCCGGCCGACCCTGCCGGGCGATATCGACATGAAGCTCGTCTGGGACAGCACGATGTTCATCCGGAACGCGCTGACGGAAATCACCAAGACGTTGGCGGAAACGATTCTGATCGTCGCGTTGGTGGTCTTCCTGTTCATGGGATCGGTCCGCACGGCCCTCGTCCCGCTTGTCGCCATCCCGGTCTCGCTGATCGGCGCAGCCCTCCTCATGGCCGCGTTCGGCTTCAGCCTCAATCTGCTGACGCTCCTGGCCATCGTGCTGTCGGTCGGGCTGGTTGTGGACGACGCCATCGTGGTGGTTGAAAACGTGGAGCGGCATGTGCGGCTGGGGAAATCCCGCATCGAGGCGGCACAGGCCGCCGCCCGTGAGTTGCTGGGCCCGATCATCGCCATGACCATCACCCTCGCCACCGTCTATGCTCCCATCGGCTTCCAAGGCGGACTCACCGGATCCTTGTTCCTGGAATTTGCCATCACGCTGGCCGTCGCCGTGGTCTTGTCCGGGATCGTGGCGATCACTCTCTCGCCGGTGATGAGTTCACGATTCGTGCACCCACAGGGGAAAGAAGGTCGGTTGACCGCATTCGTCAATCGACGGTTCGAGGAGGCACGTGGGCTCTATGCCCAGCTGCTCAACGGCGCACTCATGATGCGGTGGGGATTCGTGGTGACAGCGCTCCTTATTACGGTCGCTGCCTGGCCGCTCTATCACTTCTCGCGCCTGGAACTGGCGCCGGTGGAGGATCAGAACCACATCAGCCTGTTCTTCGAAGCGTCACCGGACTCGACGGTCCATGCCACCAATCGCCAACACTTCCAGATCGTCAACGCGGTTACCGCCATCCCCGAAACCGATTACACCTGGTCGCTCACGACCGCATGGGGCGGCTTCGGGGGAATCGTCGCGAAGGATTGGCATGACCGCGCGCGCTCGACCGAGGACATGTACGACGACGTCTTCGGTGCGGTGTCGCAGGTGCCGGGACTCCGGGTGTTCCCGCGCCTGGACCCTCCGTTGCCGACTCCGGGCCAGTACGATGTGGAGCTGATCCTCCAGAGCGAGGCGCCGGCTGAACAGATGCTCGATACGGTTGGGGCGGTGCTGGGTGCCGGCTGGCAGAGCGGTAAATTCTTATACGTCGACACCGATTTGAAGATCGACCTGCCGCAGGCCCGTGTCGTGCTGGATCGTGAACGCCTCGCTGATTTGGGATTTGATCTGGCCGGGGTCGGCCGCGAACTCGGCACGCTGCTCGGCGGGGCGTACGTGAACCGGTTTAACTACTTCGACCGCAGCTACAAGGTCATCCCGCAACTGGGTGACCGGGATCGCGCCACGGTCGATCCCCTGCTCGACCTCAAGATCAAAACACAGGGCGGGCAGTTGGTTCCGGTCTCAACCTTCACCCACATCGAAACGAGCACCGCGCCACGTTCCTTAAACCGCTTCCAGCAGCGCAACGCCGTCCGCATCTTCGGCGGCCTCAAACCGGGCGTGACGAAGGAAGACGGTTTGCGCGTGTTTGAAGCCGCCGCGGCGTCCGCCGGACCTCGCATGGTCCTCGACTATGCCGGCGAATCGCGGCAACTGCGCCAGGAAGGCTCGGCGCTGACCGTCACGCTCGGCTTCGCCGTCGTTCTCATCTATTTGGTGCTGGCCGCCCAGTTCAAGAGCTTCCGCGACCCGTTAATCGTCCTGTTCGGCTCGGTGCCCTTGGCCGTCTCCGGCGCGCTGGTCGTCAGCTTTCTCGACCTGACCACGATCAATATCTATTCCCAGGTCGGCCTCATCACGCTCGTCGGGCTGATCGCCAAGAACGGCATTCTCATCGTCGAATTCGCGAATCAATTGCAAGCACGCGGACATTCGCGGCTGGCGGCGGTGCATGAGGCGGCATTGACCCGGCTGCGGCCGGTACTGATGACTTCGGCGGCTACCGTCTTTGGCCATCTGCCGCTGGTCCTGGCGACAGGGCCAGGAGCGGCCGCCCGCAACAGCATCGGGATGATGCTGGTCACCGGCATGACGGTCGGCACCCTTTTCACTCTGTTTGTCGTGCCTGTGTTTTACTCGCTGATCGCCGCACAACATCAACCGGAACCGGACCAGCCGAGCGTGATGTCGGGAAAGGCCGAGGAACAGAATTTGGTAATGGCCTAACCGCATTAGTCATAGATACGTCGTTCTGCCTCGGCTTTCCTGACCACCAGCACCCCGTCTCGTATGGTGACCAGCACAGCGGTCACGCGCGAATCGGTCGCGACTGTGCGATTGAGCTCCTGAATCGCGGCGGTGGACGCATCCGGCGGCGGCTGTTTCAGCACATCGCCGCTCCAGAGGACATTGTCGATCAGAATCACGCCCTGCGGAGCGAGCAAGTCCAGCGCGCGCCGGTAATAGTTCAGGTAATTGATTTTGTCGGCATCGATGAAAATGAGATCGAACGGACCGGTGAGCGTCCGCATGGTCTCCAGCGCCGGTCCCATGCGCACGATAATTTTGCTTCCGTGCGGAGAGCGCGCAGCATACCGGCGGCCCATAGCCGCTGATTGCTCGTTGATTTCGCAGGTGATCACCAAGCCATCCTCCGGCAGCGCCTCGGCAAAGCAGAGCGCGCTATAGCCGGTGAACATGCCGATTTCCAGCACCCGTTTGGCTCCCACCAGCTGCGCCATCATCTGGAGAAAGGCCCCTTCCAAAGGACCGACTACCATTTGCGCATACTCCATCGTCTGCTCGGTCTCTTCTCGGAGCGCCCGGCGGACGTCGGACTCCGGCCTCGAATGGGCTTGGGCATAGGCTTCAACTTCCGCAGGGACCAGTGATTTCATATGGGGTTCCTCCGCCGGTTTGAAAACAACAGGCTTGGTTGCGTACACTGCGAGGCATCATACATCAGCCTCGCGTCACCTGCGCGCGAATGACAGAGGAGGCCCGGCTTGAAGACCCTTGCGACATTGGAACCCCTCACGACGAGACTGCTGGAAATCCAGCGCATCAACAGTGCCGCTTCGGTGTTGTCGTGGGATCAGGAGACCTATATGCCGGCAGGCGGAGGCGAAGCGCGGGCCGAGCAAATCGCCGTGCTGCAGGGTGTGGCCCATCAGAAGTTGATATCCCCGGAAATTGAGAAGCTCCTCTCGCAATGGGTCGATCCAGCCACGGGCTTAGCCTATGAACAACCCGGCGACCTGTGGGATGAGCCGTCCCGCTCGCTGTTACGGGAGGTCTGGCGGGATTTCAGCCGGGCCAAGAAGCTGCCGTCCGATTTTGTCATCAAGCTGAGCCGCGAATGTTCGCTCGCTCAACAAGTGTGGGCCGAGGCCAAGGAACAGAACAGGTTCGCCCTGTTTCTCCCCAACCTCCGCACCGTGCTGTCGCTGAAACGCGAAGAGGCGCAGTACCTCGGCTACAAGGAGTCGCCCTACAATGCGCTGCTGGATGTGTACGAGCCCGGATCCACGATTGCCGCGCTCCAGCCCGTCTTCGCCAAACTGAAGGCCCGCCTCGTTCCGCTCTTGAAGAAGATCACCCAGAGCCGGGTTCGCATCGACGACGGGATCCTGCGCCAGTCCTACGACCACCACCAACAGCTTGAATTCGGGCGGCTCGTGCTAATCGCCATGGGCTACGACTTCGAGCGCGGCCGTTTGGATCTCTCAGCTCATCCGTTTACAACGTCGTTCCATCCGACCGACGTGCGCGTGACCACGCGCGTCCACGAACACGAACTCCAGTCCTGCCTGTTCAGCTGTATCCATGAAGGCGGGCATGGACTCTACGACCAGGGTCTGGACCAACGATACTATGGCACACCGCTGGGAGACTCGGTCTCACTCGGTATCCACGAGAGCCAGTCGCGCCTCTGGGAGAATTGCGTCGGCCGCTCTCGCGCGTTCTGGCGCTTCTTTTACCCGATTCTCCAACAGACGTTTCATCATCAGCTGCGCGGGGTGGATGTCGAACAGTTTTACGCCGCGATCAATTGCGTGAAGCCGTCGTTCATCCGCGTCGAAGCGGACGAACTGACCTACAACCTGCACGTCATGCTGCGTTTCGAGATTGAGCAGGACCTCATCGAAGGCAAGACCCAGCCCGACGATCTGCCCGCAATCTGGAATCGGAAAATGGAGGACTACCTGGGCATCGTTCCCACCACCGACGCGGAAGGCGTGCTGCAAGATGTCCATTGGTCGTTCGGCGCGTTCGGCTACTTCCCGACCTACACCCTGGGCAACCTCTATTCCGTGCAATTCTTCGAGCAGGCCAAGCTCGAAATTCCCCACCTGGACGACGAAATCGCGGCGGGACAATTGATGGTGCTGCGCCGTTGGCTCGAGCAGAAGATCCACCGCTGGGGCCGCATGTTCACACCGGATCACCTGGCGCAACGCGTGACCGGCGGAACGATCAGTCCCGACCCGTTCCTGGCTTATGTGGAAAAGAAATACGGCGAGATTTACCAACTCTGACCGATCGGCACGGTCTTGCCGTCATACCCCATGGCGGCGTTGAGCTTGGCCAGCCATGAAGGCGCCACCGCAAACTCTGCCTGTACCTCGATCCGATCCGGCACCAGCAAGGTCGTGTGAAAGACGATGTCCCGGATGGGAATTTTGAATTCAGGCTGTTGGGGCGTGCTCAGCTCGACGGCTTCAACGGATCCGGTGATGGCCGAGATGCTCTGCGGGCCATAGGTGGCAACGACGGCGTCCATGATCGCTTTGACTTTCTCATTGGCCTCCGCTCCTTCGATCGCCGTCATGAGGAGTGGGATGACGTCGTCTTTCGCTTGATCCGACAGTGTGAAATTCTCGATTCGCCCCTTACGACGGAGCGACAGGAGGTCGTTGTCCAGATCCTTGCTGAACGCGCCGTACGCGAATCGGAAGAATTCGAAGTGGAATCCCTTGAAGCCTTTCCCGAACGTTTGAAGCTCGCAGAGAAAGCACAATTGCTGGAGCTTGACGTCGCTCAACAGCCCGTGCGGCTCGGCCAGTTGCAGAACATACAGCAGGAGGGCTCGATCGACGGTAATCTGGTTCGGCGTTCGCATGTGTGCGCTGGACGACTGACGACTCCACTGCACTATAAACAGGCAGGGGAAAGATCGTCAAACCCGCCGTGCCCATCGCGCTCCATCAATCGCTCTTGACCCTCCGATCCGTTTCGTCTTTAATGGCTACCTTACGAGGCCGGTGACCATGTCGAAGCATCAAAAAGAAATGGGCGTCCTGAAAGAGCACCTCGGGAAGCACCAACTGAAGTACACCCGCCAGCGCGAACTGATCCTCGACGCCTTTCTCAAACAGGAGCACATCACGGCGGAAGAGATGTACCATCAGCTCGCGCGCAAAGATCCGCACTTGGGCCTGGCAACCATCTATCGAACGCTCAACCTCTTTTGCGAAGCGGGCCTGGCGCAGGCCCGGCACTTCGGGACGCAGACCCAGTACGACAACATCTCTCACAAAGGCCATCATGACCACCTGATCTGCACCGACTGCGGCAAGATCGTGGAGTTCGAAAATTGCGACATCGAACGCCTTCAAGAAGAAGTCGCCACACGCAACGGCTTCACGATTAAGACCCACCGTCTCGAACTGTACGGCCTCTGCTCCCGCTGCCGTCATTGACCCCTGCTTCATCCTTCTGGTATTCTTTTTGAGATGGTTTATCAATTTCAAATCTGTGGAAAGGAATTACCCTGTGCGGCACGTTGCTGACCATTCGTCGTTACGCTCCTATACCAGCCACCGGCTGATCATCTCGTGCCTCTCGCTCAGCACTGTCCTTGCAGCTGCCTGGCTGGCATTTCCGGAGACCGTAGCAGCAACGGACAAATTGACTGTGTATTCAGGGAGAGCCGAGCGGTTGATCAAGCCGGTCTTCGATGCCTTCACGGCCAAAACCGGTATCCATATCGACCTGCTTTCCTCCGGCGCCACCGAGCTGGTCAACCGGCTGAAAGTCGAGGGGGCCCGCAGCCCCGCCGATCTCCTGATTACCAATGACGCCGGCAGCTTGGAGGTCGCCCGCACCGCAGGGCTGTTCCGGCCGATACACGCACCGGAGATCGATCAAGCCATCCCGCCGCAATTCCGCGCAGCGGACAACAGTTGGGTCGGCTTGTCCGGCCGTTTTTGGATCGTCGTCTACAACACCACGATGGTCAAACCCGGCCAAATCAAATCGATCCTTGAGCTAGCCAATCCCGATTGGAAAGACAAAATCGCCGTCCCCAACGCCGGCAGCGAATACTTGCAGGCCGGCGTCTCCGTCATTCGCGCGAGTATCGGTGACGAACGCACCAAACCCTTCTTGCAGGGGCTTCGGGACAACGCCGGCACCCAGGTCTATCAGAAGACCTCGCAAATTGTGGAGGCGGTGGCCAAGGGCCAAGTCGCTCTGGGTGTCGTGAATCACTATTATGTCTATCGGCACCTCGCGGCACAACCGACCGCGCCGCTCACCATCGTGATGCCGGACCAAGAGGACGGTGGAATAGGCGCGATCATGAACGTCGCGGGAATCGGCATCCTCAAGCACAGTCCCCGTGCCGACAGCGCCAAGCTCCTCGTTGAGTTCCTCGCCTCCCCGACGGGCCAGAAGTTGTTCACGGAACTCGACAAGGAATATCCGCTGCATCCCGAGGTCAAAGCCGATCCGGCGCTCATCGATCGAAAAAGCTTTCGCGCTGCCTTGGTTCCTCTGACCAAGCTGGCCGAGTTGCGCGAACCGACGATGCAGCTGATCGAGCAGGTTGGCCTTCGGTAACATACGAGCCTGCTTGTGACCACTGCACGGCCCCATGTCGCCAACCCCCTTCAGATAGTCTCGCTGGCCAGTGCCGCGCTGATTCTTCTGCCGCTCGGCTACGTCACGGCCCTGGCCTTGTCCGCCGATCTTGCCGTGTGGCACCGCCTCTGGGCCACACGCATCCCGGAATTGTTACTCAATACCGTTTCGTTGGCGGGAACCGTCTCCCTGCTGACGCTCGTGCTGGGAGTCTCCACCGCCTGGCTGGTCACCCGATTCGATTTTCCCGGACGCCGGCTCTGGGAGATTGCCCTCGTGTTGCCGCTGGCCATGCCGACGTACGTCCTGGCGTATGTCTTCAATTACCTTCTGGGATTCGGCGGGCCGGTGGAACAGCTCTGGCAGTCAGTGGCGGGGCCTCACGCGAGGATCTTCTCGCCGCAAAGCTTTTGGGGCGCCACCTTGGTGATGGCACTCGATACGTTTCCGTTTGTGTATCTCCTCACCCGTGGTGCGCTCTTGAGCTTGAATGTGTCGTTCGAGGAAGTCGCCAGGACCTGCGGCGTCTCACATTGGCGTACGATGTTCCTCATCACCGTACCACTGTTGCGCCCCTCAATCGTAGCGGGCACCGCGTTGGTGATTCTGTACGTCGTCTCCGATTTCGGCGCCGTGTCTCTGCTCCGCTACCAAACCCTGACGTATGCCGTATACCAGCAGATGACCGGCCGGTCCGATAATACCGCCGCAAGTATTCTGAGTATCCTCCTGGTGGCGCTCGCGCTGGTGTTCCTCTTGACGGAGCGGTGGTTCCGCCACAAGAGCCGGTTTTATCAAACGACGGGGCGCTATCGGACACCTCAGCGCATATCCTGCGATTGGCTCACGACATCCTGGGTCACGGCCTACCTTGCCGTCGTCGTCGGCGCCTCGTTCGGTATTCCGGCCTGTTTGCTCATCCAATGGAGCCTCTCTCCGGAGGCTCAGGCGATCGTGGACACTCGTTTCTTCGGCTTTGTATGGAACAGCGCCGTACTGTCGGCTCTCGCCGCCACTGCCGGTCTGGTGATCGGCCTTCCGCTGGCCTATCTTGCCAGCCGGAAACCGACGTGGCTGAATCTCGGGTGCCTGCAGGCCGCCTATGCCGGGTACGCGCTGCCGGGGCCGGTGGCGGCACTGGCTGTTCTGGTCCTTGTGCTCAATCTCATGCCGTTCTTGTACGGTACCGCCATCGTCCTCGTCCTCGCGTATGTGCTGCACTTTCTTCCGGCCGGCCTGCAATCGCTTGAACCAGCGCTGCAACAGATTACCCCCAACCTCGAAGAAGCAGCCCGCACGCTGGGCATGGGCGTTCGGGACACCTGGCGCCGTGTGACGCTGCCGCTGATCCGTAACGGGTTCATCGCCGCCTGGGTCCTGATGTTCCTGCAGGCAATGAAGGAACTGCCGGCCACGTTGCTTCTGCGGCCGGTTGGTTTCGACACGCTGGCGATTCGTGTATGGCAGGAAGCCAGCGAAGAATATTATCAACTGGCGGCGCCGTCCGCGCTGCTCATTGTACTCGTAGGCTTGCCAGCTTTGGCGCTTCTATTGTCACGTGACTGGCGCACGGCCTAGGTTCGACGATGGCCGCCGATTCACAGTCACCCCGTGCAAAAACTGACCGGCTCGGCAACCAAGCCGATCTGTATACGCCCGTCTCTCCGATCTTGGAACTGCGGGCCGTATCCTGTGCGTACGAGCCGAATCGACCGGCTGTTCGCAACATTTCCTTCTCGGCACGGGAAGGGGAAATCCTCTGCCTGCTCGGACCGTCGGGCTGCGGCAAGACCACTATTCTTCGGGCCATTGCCGGCTTTGAGCCGGTGCGATCGGGGGAAATCTTCCTCTCGGGCCGCCTGGTGTCTTCGTCCTCTGACACCATTCCGACGGAGGAACGGCGTATTGGCATGGTCTTTCAAGAATATGCGCTCTTTCCCCACCTGCGTGCCGCCGACAACATCGCCTTCGGACTCGGCCACCTCGCTCGGCCTGAACGGGAACAGCGGGTTCAGGAGATGTTACAACTGACCGGCTTGGAAGGGTTGGAACGCCGCTACCCGCACGAACTCTCCGGCGGACAGCAACAACGCGTGGCACTCGCGCGGGCCTTGGTGCAGAATCCCGTCGTGCTGCTCCTGGACGAGCCGTTCAGCAATCTCGACCCCGATATGGCCGGGCGGATGCAGCAGGATCTTCTCGCATTGCTGCGCCGGACGAAGACAACGGCTATCCTGGTCACCCACGATCACGACGAAGCCTTTGCGATGGCCGACCGGATTGCCGTGCTGAATCATGGGGTATTGGAACAACTGGACAAGCCGGATATGATCTACCATCTTCCCGCCACGCCCTTCGTCGCGGATTTCGTTGGACAAGCCGACTTCGTCACCGGCCGCGTCCATCACGGTATCGTGCAGACGGAATTGGGCGGATTTCCCAACACGCTGGGCAGCGCCGAGGGA
>DCZO01000009.1:75477-89115 GCA_002331335.1 Nitrospira sp. UBA2082
GCCGAACCACGGATCGTCGCGCGGCAGTTCAGAGGATCGGAAAATCTGTACACCGTCCGGCTCGGTTCCGGCCAAATCATCCACAGCAGCGAAAGTTCGACCAGCGTGTATCACGAAGGGACAGCCGTCGAGGTGCGGATCGCAGCGACACACACGGTGCTGTTCCCAGCCGATTTGCTCTCCCCTCAAACAGGCGGGCACATAGGCCTTCCGGTCTCCCGCGCGGGGACCAAGCCGGATTGAATTTTCCTGTTGACATCGACGAGCAGCGGATGGTATTGAGAAGCATTATCAAGATTTGAGACGAGGAAATCTGGCCATGGATGCGCTGAAAGATATCATCGATTATGGGGTCATCGGCCTTCTGCTTGCCTTAAGTGTCTGGGCGGTGGCGGTCGCCGTCGAACGATGGCAGTTTTATCGACACATCGACCCCGCTCACTATCCCAACCGGCAGCTATTCGAGATCGCCCTGACCAAACGACTAGTGGTGATCGGAACCGTGGCGGCCAATGCTCCGTACATTGGACTCTTAGGGACGGTCCTTGGTATCATGCTGACCTTCCACACGATGGGAACCTCCAAGACGATCGCCGTCAGCTCCATCATGGTCGGCCTGAGTCTGGCGCTCAAGGCAACGGCCGTGGGGTTGCTGGTGGCCATCCCCTGCGTGGTCATGAACAACGCGCTCCGGCGGCGCGTCACCGAACTTCTTACGCTATACCAGGCACAACACCAACATGGATCGTGAGCTGAACCAAATCAACGTCATCCCCCTGGTTGACGTCATGCTGGTTCTGTTGGTGATCGTCCTCACGACAGCCACCTTCATCAGCACCGGCCAGATCCCTGTAGATTTGGCCAAAGCGACCGAGGCCGGGGATCGCAAAGACGTGCCGGTCGTCATCACGCTGACGGCGGAAGGACACATGTACCTGAACGACTCCGCTGTCCCGGAAAACGGTTTGCGGATCGTACTCGAATCGCATCCCCGGGAATCGCTGGTCGTCGTCCGCGCCGACAAAGTGACGGTCTTGGAACGGTTCGTCCAGGTGGTCGATGAAGTACGCAGCCTCGGCTTCGGACAAGTCAGCTTGGAAGTGGTGAAATCGTGATGACGCTTTCCCATCACTGTCCGGATACCGCACACCGGCACAAGCAGGGCTGGATCTACTCCGTGCTTCTCCATACGATGATGGGAACCGGCGCGTTCGCTCTGGCGTCAAGTTTGACACCGTCGTTTGAACCGGACTCCTTCAAATGGAATGTCGCGCTGGTGCAATCTCCGGCCCCTCAACCGGCAACAACCCCTGTCCCGGAAATCAAGCCGCAGCCCAAGCAGATTCAGCCGGTCATGAAACCCGTTCAGCGGCAGGTCGTGCAACCGGTTGAAGACATCACCCCGGTCAATCACACGGCTTCGACGTTCATTCCCCAAACCGTTCAACGTGAGGAAGTCAGTGAGCCGATTGTGACGCGGGACAAGATTGTTCCGGAAGAAGAGCCGGTCGAAACCAAGATCGCCTCGATACAAGAACCCATTACCCCTCCCATCATGGAGCCAGCTGCAGAACCGGCGCCTCAGCAGGCCGCCGCCGAACCGGCAACCGTGGTGACCACGGCACCTGTAATCAAGGCCGACTATGGATGGCTGATGAAGTCGTTATTGAGCCGGATCAACGAGCTCAAGAACTATCCGCATATGGCGCGAATGAACCACTGGGAAGGCAAGGTCGTGCTCCGGGCCGTCATCAAGGATGACGGACAAGTGCTTATGGTCGATGTGCAGGAAAGCTCAGGCCGTTCCATTCTTGATAACGATGCGATGGAAACGCTTCGCAGGGCGTCGCCGTTAAAACTGGAGCAGCCCCTGGGAAAACCTCAAGTCGCGATCCTGATGCCGATCAGCTATTCGCTTCGTTAGATGGCGCACAAGGAAGTTGTTCCATGTTGACACGACCCCATCCGCATCTGCATCTGCCTCTTGGCTCCCCATAGCCAGGGCTCGTTCCTAAACCATAGAGGCCATCAGAGCCCTTTCAGAAGGAGAAGAGTGATGTCTGGGTTTTTGTTATTGAGAATGAGAATAAGAACTAGCTTTATAATGATCGGGCTCGCGATGGCCCTTGGACATGCAGGCGGCCTTCCGGCGATCGCCGAGGAACCGGCGGCTGAAAAGGCGCCGGCTGCGCAGCCGTCCAAAACCGTGACACCGCCAGACTCAAATGCCCAGCAGACTGAGGCTGCAGCGGCTGAACAAAAGGCGCTGAAAATCCCATTGACGGAAGTCATCGGCACCGCCCCGGAAGCGCTAGATCATATCCCAGGGTCGGGGAAGGTCGTGACCAGCGAGAGCATCGAACGGAACCATCGGTTCACGATCAATGAAGCGTTGCGCGAGGTTCCGGGAGTTCATGTCCGGGATGAGGACGGAGTCGGCCTTAGGCCCAATATCGGCATTCGCGGGCTGGACCCGACGCGGAGCAGGAAAGTGCACATCATGGAGGACGGCGTCCCGATCATGCTCATGCCGTACGGCGACCCATCCTCGTATTATTTCCCGCCCATCTTCCGGTTCGATCGCATCGAGGTGCTGAAGGGCAGCGGGCAGCTCCTCTATGGCCCGCAGACCATCGGCGGCGTGATGAACTTCATCACCCGCATGCCGTCGGCCACTCCCGAAGGTCACTTTCAAGTCTGGGGCGGCAACTTGAACTATCTCAATACGCATTTCGATTACGGCGGTACGTGGGGGAAAAGCGGGTACTTGGTCGATTACACCCATTCCCAAATAGACACCCCGCGGTTTACCAACATCCGCGCGAAGATCGATGACCTGACGTTCAAAACCGTTCAGGAACTGAGCGACCGGACTCAGATCATGGCCAAGTTCAATTACTACCGCGAGAACTCCGGGATCGGGTACCAGGGTCTAACCCAAGCCGAATGGGCCACACGCGGCGAAGAAAGACAGACGCCGTTCGTCAACGACCACTTCGATTTCATGCGGCTCGGCTATCATGTGGCGGTTAATCACATGTTCACCGCCAATCTGACATCGACGACGAACCTCTTTGGCCACTTTATTCAACGAGATTGGAGCCGCCAGTCTCAACAAGGGGTGGATGTCAACGGCAATCCGGTCGGCGGCATACAAAACGGCAACAGTATCCCGAACTTTACCCCGGGCCCTCCCATAAGAGAGGTCCATGGTGTCGTTCCCGCCAACCGGCGCTTCACCAACGAGCGCGAGTATTGGGTCTGGGGAGTTGAGCCTCGCTTCCACTATTCTCATTCTATTCTGGGACTCAGGGCGGAAGCGGACTTCGGAGGCCGCTACATGTTCGAACAATCGGACCGCAAGCAATTGCTCAATACCGTCTCAGGCACCGGCTTACCCTCAAGCTGCGTCGTCGCCGTGGCCGGAGCTACTTGTTTGGGGGAAAACAATAAGCGCACCACCAACGCCTATGCCTTCTTTGCCCAGGAACGGTTGTTCCTTGGTCCATTCACCCTGACGCCTGGGTTCCGGGTCGAACATATCAGCTATGATCAAACCAACAGATTGGCGAACAACGGCGCCGGCAACTACGGAAAGACCAACTTCACGGAAGTGCTGCCGGGAGCCGGCATTACCTATTCGCCGTTCAAAGATCATACGTTGTTCTTTGGCGCCCACCGCGGCATGTCACCGCCGCAGGTCTCCGATGCAGTCGCTCTCGCCACAGGCACAGTTGTCAATGATCTGGGACCAGAATTGAGTTGGACGTACGAATTTGGGGCGAGAGGTAATCTCACTCCATGGGCCGGTTATGCGATCACCGGCTACCAGATGGACTTCGACAATCAGATCATTACCCAATCGGTTGCAGGCGGAGTCGGTTCCACTCTGACCAGCGCCGGCAGAACGCAACACCGCGGCGCCGAAGTGGCGACCCGGATCGATCTGCTGGACGCTGTGACAGGCCGAAACGATGAGGAAGACGTCACGCTGGATTTCAACTATACCTGGGTAGCCCAGGCAGATTTTAAAGGCACCCGCAACAGCTCCCTAGGAACATCAGCTTTGTTACCAGGAGAATCGACCACCTTCAATGTCAGCGGTAACCGCCTCCCCTACTCGCCGGAACATCTCATTTCAGCGGGTATCGGGTATGCCAATCGGGGCTTCAGTCTCGGGCCGTTCAACGCACGCGTGGAAACCCAGTGTGTCAGCGATCAATTCGCCGATGATCGGAATACGGTCATTCCGACACCCAACGGACAACGCGGGCTCGTGAAGGGCTGGTGCATGCTCAATGCGTCGGTCAACCAGCATGTGAAGAAGATCAATACGACCTTCTTCTTCACGGGTAAAAACATGTTGGACCATGACGTCATCATGGACCGCACCCGTGGTATCTATCCCGGCCTGCCGGCCCTCTGGCAAGCCGGAGCCAAGTGGACGTTCTAACGCAAGCCGGCAGGCGGACGGCCGGAAGACCGTCCGCCTGTCAAGAAGGTTCACCATGAAACAGCATCACACCGATTCAATCGCGCACACGGAACGGTCAGCAGAACAAGTGCGGTGCCTGTGCGGGCAACTCCTTGCCCGTATGGTCGACACAGGCATCGAGCTGAAGTGTAAACGATGCCGGCAACTCGTCACGATTCCGTTTTCACGCATCGCCGGCTTTCCGGACAAACTGATGAACTGACCGATCGTTCATTGCCAGCAGCGGCCAGAGGTTTACACCCAGAGCCCAGGACCATCTCGATGGTCCTGGGCTTTTTTATTGTCGTGGGAGGGATGATATGCGCACGAATGTTGTAGAACACATCGAGCCGGCAGTCCTGACCATTCAAGGGCTGCTCGGCAAAATCGATCGTCTCCGACTTCCGGCAGCCTCCCGCCGAGACCTCGAAAGCATCTTGGTGCGTCAAGTCAGCATGGAGATCGATCGTACCCTGCCTTGGCAGGCCGGTCACAGCACCGGCACCGCCGCCATCGCCGGTCTCATAGGCGAATGGCTGGGGTTAGACGGCTCGGAATTGCACGACCTCAAGCTTGCCGCCTTGCTCCATGACATCGGACTCCTGATGCTGCCGGCTGAACTTCGGCAGGGCGGGAAAGCACATGACCCCGCATCGTACGTAGCCATCCAGAATCATTCGCGCCTCGGAGCCAACCTCTTGGAGCCTTTCGCGTTTCTGCGTAATGCGTCGGTCCTCATCGCGCATCACCACGAATGGTGGGATGGCTCAGGATATCCCTACGGCATTAGGGGAACATTCATTCCGCTCGGCGCCAGAATCCTGGCCGTGGCCGACACGTTTGAAGCGATTCAGGTTCCCAATACGCCGGATCGTGCCCTGCGCAACCACATCGCGCTCAGAATCCTGCGGGTAGCTTCGGGCACCCAATTCGATCCGAACTTGGTCAATTTATTGTGCCGTCAGTCCGTGCCGGACCTGTTCCACTCCGTTTCAACTGAACAATAAGAGGTTTACCATGTCACACCAACCGAATCATTCTGCATCTTGGGTCCTTTCCGCCCTACTCTGCGCGACCTTCTCGTTCGCCGGCTGCTCCGGCAGCGGCGGTGGCGATCCTACCGCCGCCCATCCGTCTTCCAACAGCCCCCGCACCTTTGATCCACCGGAGGTCACCAACGGAGAACGGCTGTTTCTAGAAACACGCTTCGCGCAATTCTTCAAGGCCTATGTGGATGCAGGAGGACGGGTTAATACTCCCTTGCCGGCCGGTGATCCCGTCATGATGCTGACGGAAACTACAACTCCTGGGCAAGGCCTGCCTGGCCCCTTTGCCGGCCTCTCCATGAATTGCCGCGCGTGCCATCTCGTTGATGAGCATGTGGGGACGCCAGGGGGCGGTATGCGCACCTACGCTGACTTTGCCCGCCGCAGCCCGATCCCGGCCCGCGTGGAAGACAACCACATCACCGCGCCGCGAAACTCTCCGCCACTCGTCAACGCCTCGCTTGCGCGGAGCGGCGGCACGTTGTTCCATTTCGACGGCGAATTTTCGACGATGACCAGGCTGACAGCGGCGACCTTCACCGGCCGTAATTTCGGCTGGCGGCCCGGTGAAAACACTCAGGCCATTGCGCATGTCGCGCGCATTGTACGGGAAGACGATGGAACCGGCGTCTTGGCCCAAGAATTCGGCGGCCTGCCCTTGGCCGTGATGCTCACCGGCAGCGGTCGGCCCATCCCGAACGAATTCCGGCTGCCACCCGCGTTCCGGGTCAATGTGGCCAGAGCCACCGATCAGGAGATTTTTGACGGCGTCGTGCGCTTGGTCGCCGCCTATGTGGAGCAACTGGCTTTCGCCCAAGATACAACCGGCGCCTTTACCCTATCCCCCTACGACGTCTTCCTGACCCGCAACGGGCTTCCTCGCAAGCCGGAGCCCGGTGAATCGCCGCTCGACTACAGCCGGCGCCTGCGCTCGCTCCTCACTACCCGCCAGCAAGCCGGCACGCTCGTTTTCGTCAGCGGCAACCCCAACACAGCGGACGGCCGATTCCAATTCCACGATCAGGAGTTCCGCTTTGGAACTGAAGAATTGGCCGGTCTCATGCTGTTCCTCGCCGAGCCGTCTACCATGCCGCCGACGCCGGCAGAGCTGACGAATGGCGGCATTGGCAACTGCGTGGCCTGCCACGCCGCGCCGAACTTTACGGACTTTGCTCTGCACAACACCGGCACTGCGCAAAAAGAGTATGACGATCTACATGGAGCAGGACAGTTCACCCAACTCGCCATTCCCTCCTTGGCGGAGCGGAGCGCCCACCCCGAATTGTACCTCCCGGCGACTCACACCCATCCGTCCTATCAGGAGCCGTTCAGGACGATACCAAGTTTGGCCAATCCCAATCTGGCGGATCTCGGCGTCTGGAATATCTTCGCCAATCCGGACATGCCGGAACCCCAAAACATCATCCGGGCGATGTTGTGTGACGGCCGACAGGCCTGTCCCTTGTCAGACGATATCGTGCTCGACCGGGCCATCGCCCGCGTGAAGACTCCTGGGCTTCGCGATTTGGGACACGGCGCGCCGTACATGCACAATGGACAGTTCAACAGCCTGGAGGACATCGTGCAATTTTATCGCGATGCCTCCCAGCAGGCCCGTGCAGGCACCTTGCGCAACGGCGCTCCCCAGCTGCAGGGCATCGCCCTCACCGGGAGTGACCGTTCGTCGCTGGTAGCCTTTTTGAAATCGCTGAACGAGGACTACGAATGAAGGAGGGACAAACAGAGTCGGATGGTTGCCGGCGCTCCCTTCGCCGGCTTTGAAGTGGGAAGATACCCCTCCCACTTCAGCGGCGGGATCCTCACAGCAGCCTCCCGAGGAACCCGCCGCCCCCTATCCCCTATTTTCACATCATGACTTAGTAAAGAGGTGCGACGGACGCTACTTCTTGATCTGCGCGGCAAGGTAGTTTTCGAGACCGGTCTGTTTGATCACCCGCAGTTGTGTTTCGAACCAATCGATGTGTTCTTCGGTGTCGATGATCATGTGCTCGAATATGTGCCTGGTGGTGAAATCTCCGACCTTGGCGCAGTGCGCGATGGCCTTCCGAAGCAACTCCGCGTCCTCCCGCTCAAAATCCAGATCGGCGGCAAACAGCGCCGCCGCGTCCTTTCCGTGCGCGACGGCATCCAGATGTTCGACGTCAGGCGTACCATCCAGGTAGAGCACATGGTCCATCAGGCCGGATGAATGGCCGACTTCTTCCTGGGCCAGATGGCTGTAATGCTCATGCAGCCGGCTATAGCCCCAATTCTTGCACAAGGCCGCATGCAGCAAGTACTGGTGCACCGCCGTCAACTCCGCCCTCAACACCTGATTGAGCAATTCGAGCACGCCGTCTTTGGCTTTCATCGTTTGCCTCAAGCCTCTTTCTTGATCTGCTCGGCCAGGTAATTTTCCAGACCGACCTGTTTGATTGTTTCCAATTGGACTTCGATCCAGTCGATATGCGCATCGACGTCTTTCGCCATGTCTTCGAACATATGGCGCGTAGTAAAGTCCATGACTTTCGTACAGTGGGCGACCCCTTCGCTCAGCAGCGCCAGCATTTCCTGCTCGGCCTTGAGATCCAGCTTCAATTGTTCCGGCACCGTCTCGCCGACATGGACGGAATTCATGCGCTGCACATTCGGGACGCCCTCAAGATACAGGATGTGGCCGATGATCTCATCGGCGTCCTTCATTTCGTCGATGCTGCGCTCGCGAACCTTGTGGTACAGACGCTCATAGCCCCAATTCTCACACATCTTCGCGTGAACGAAATATTGGTTGATGGCGGTAAGATCCGCCGTCAAGACCTTGTTCAGGATATTGACCACGCCTTCTTTAGCCTTCATGTGTCGCCTCCTCGCCTCAAGTAAGATGACCGTTCTAGGTCCCCTCATCTTATCGGTTTCACACGACTATGCAAGCCCATTATTGTCGCACGGTCGCCTTCCGTCAACTGCCGGATTGTGCGTATATGATCCTGTTTCTCAGTGTCGCCGAGAACGATTTTCAATCTGACCTACGCGGTGATCAGCACTCTTGCAACGTGCTGTTCCAGAGTGGTAGATTTCTTTTCGTCGCGTGACCTGTCAGTCCTGCCCCGCACAGTCGTTGTACGGATTAGGCGGCTGATTTCGGATTACGTCGGCTAGAGTTGTGTATGGCCAGGAGCACCGAGGTTGGTTCCCCTACGGTAGAGCTATGACCCAACGCATCATGCAAGGAACTGCTGCCCTGTGCCTTCTGATCGGTGGTCTATTCCCGGCGTCGGCGATGGCCCATGGCAACGTGACGCTTGACGAAGACATCTGCGTGCGCCGCCTCGGCGGCAACCTGGTCCATTTCAGCGCGTACCAGCCGCAATACGAGCCCAAAGCACAATACTGCACGGAAATCCCCGGAGTCGGCGACACGTTTTTAGTCGTTGATCTCGTTGATCAGAGCCTGCGGAATTTGCCGTTGGGTGTGCGGATCGTCAAGGGACAGGCAGAGGGTGGTCAGGAAGAAGAGGCTCAAACGGTTGCCTACTGGAAACCGGTTTCTCACCCGGACGGAGTGGTACGAGGCGAAGCCAAACTCGAAAAGGGATTCTACAGGCTGATCATTACAGCGGAGGGTTTGAGCCCGTCGTATTATTTGTTGCGGGTCCAGCAAGTTGACTATTCGAACATCGGCCGCAAGGCGGTCGGGCCGCTGATGGTGTTGTTAGTATTGGCCTTGGTTGGCTATGAACTCTCAAAGTCCGGGCGAATGCGCCGTTGGTGGGCCTCCCGCCGCACCGCGCCATAGCCGTACTCGATTGTCATTCGAACAACCTGTTGGGGCGGGTTCACGCCGCGAACACGCACACCCATCAATCCTGTCATTCATAACAAGAGGATCGTCATGACGTCTTTCCTACGCAGTGCCCTCAGGGTCGGATGCGCAGTCATTGTCAGCGGAACGTTCGCGGCCACGCAGGCCCACGCCCATGGCGGTCTGTCGATGGCAGAAGATATGTGCAAGCTCACAGTAGGGCCGTACATGATGCACTTCACGGGTTATCAGCCGGCCAACACACAACAGAAACAATTCTGCGAGGACATTCCGGGCACCGGCCAGACGATCGTCGTCCTTGACTATATTGAGCAGGAGCTCCGTTCGCTTCCGGCCGAGGTTCGGATCATCAGGGATACCGGCGCCGAGCAAAACCTTGACGCCATTACGGTCTTGCACCTGCCGGCCAAGGTGTATCCTACTGGCTCGATCGACTTCACGCACACTTTCTCGGAACCGGGCAAGTTCGTCGGCATGGTCATCGTGGGAGAAAAAGGCGAATATATCTCGCGCTTTCCGTTCTCCGTCGGAGATCCCAAGGTCTTTTCCAAAGTCCTGAACATTTATATGGTGCCAGTTGCGGCGGTCGCCATCGTCGGCGTGATTTATCTGTTCACACGCAACCGCCGGAAACCGTCGGAAGCTGTCGCGTCCTAGGCCATGCGCCGTTCATGATTCGTATGCCCGTCGTACTGCGGCAGGCATGCTCGGGTTAGGAGAGAAGTGAGGAACTCATGATGTCTTTTCAATCTCTGATTCGTGTCGCAATCTGCCTGGTCCCGTTCGCCCTGGGCACTCCTTTGACGGCACAAGCCCAACACGGGCACGAGCTGGCGACGGACACCTGCGTGCTCCATGTAGGCCCCTATAAAATGTACTTCAATGGCTACCAGCCCGATGCGTATTACGACCAGCAGTTCTGCCAGGAAATTCCTGGCACCGGAAATACGGTCTTGGTGTTCGACTATGTCGAGCAGGAACTCCGCTCTATACCGGTCGAGGTACGGATCATCCAAGACACCGGCTCGGAGGGCAATCTCGAATCTGTCACCGTCGTGCACCTTCCCGCAAAGGTGTATCCGACTGGGTCCATCGACGTGAAACACAATTTCGATAAACCCGGCAAGTTCATCGGTTTGGTATCGATCGGGGACAAACAGGAGCACCTGTCCCGACTTCGGTTCTCGGTCGGTGAGACGGGAACCGTGTCGCACTTGACGCATTACCTCATGATCATTGTGCCGCTCGCCGTAGTCATCGCCGTTGTGGTGTTCTACGGACTTCGTGATCGGCGCAAACCTTCCGCAGCAACTGTTTCTTCCTAGGCATGGCCGGCCGGCGCACCGAGTCACTGCGCCGGAATAGTCGTCCACGTAGCCGGGCACGGACCTCCGCGCACGGCCTGGCATGAGGAGATGTGAGGATGAGGCCGTCGACGATTCGTACGTTCCTACGGAGTGTCGTGACCGCGGCAGGGGTACTGATCGCGTTGGGTTCCGCCACTCCGCCGGCACTGGCCCACTCAATGTTGGTGAAAGCGGAGCCTCCACGGCGCGCCGTACTCGCGAAAGCGCCGGGGCAGGTGCGGCTCTGGTTCAACGAAGACATCGAGGGCGATTATGCATCGCTGACGGTGCTCGACGCGGACAAACATCCCGTCACGGATGCCAAACCAACACTTGTTTCGGATGACCCGAAATCCATCGTCCTCCCGCTGCCGGAATTGGCGCCCGGCAAATACTCCGTCAAGTTTCGGGTGCTGTCGGTCGACGGCCATGTAGTCGATTCCGCCTTCGACTTTACAGTGAAGGGCAAAGTGCAAGGGAAATGATCGAGGCCGCCGAGGCGCTGTTCCGTTTCCTACAACTCGCCTCCAACATGACTGTGATCGGCGGATGCGTCTTTCTGGCCATCGCCGAGGGGAAGAGTCTCTCTTCCGATAACCCCTACCTGACCCGACTGAAACGGGCCCTCCCGTGGCTCGCCGCGACGGTTCTCCTGGGGTTGCTGGGGTTGCTGGCGGCGACGACGGCCCAAGCGACCGGGGTCTCTGAAAACCTCTGGCACCCCGGAGCCTGGCTGGACTTTCTCCAAAAAACCAGGATCGGCTTCATCTGGACCCTGCGCGAAACCAGCGCGCTTGTGGTGTTTGGGCTCGCCTGGTTTGCGCGGACGTCGCTCGGCGCATCGTGGCGTTACGTAGCCTGTGCGATCGCAGCTTCCCTGACGCTTGCCATCGGCTCGTTTGCCAGCCACCCGGCAGCCGAAGAACAGTCGATTGTCGCGATCCTCCCCTATGCGCTGCATCTCATCGGAGCGAGCGTGTGGTTCGGTGGATTGCCCGGCGTGCTTGCCGTCCTGCTTTATTCCGCCCAAACACACCAGAACGAATCGATGGAGCGGTCCGGCGTTACGCTCTTGAAGCAGTTTTCATCCGTCGCACTCCCGGTGATGGTCGTCATTGTGGCCACCGGCCTTGTGGTTGCCGACCGGATGGTGGGCGGCAACTATGCTGCGTTGTTCGCCACGGCATATGGGTGGCTGCTCAACACAAAACTGACGCTGCTGGTTGTCATCCTCTCGATCGCCGCGCGCGCGCACTTCGTGTGGGTGCCGTCGCTCGAGCGCACCGGGCACCTGGCGCCCCCGGCTTCGCATCATATACGAAACAAATTAACCATCGAATTCTCGCTGGCAGTGCTGCTTGTCATCGTCGCCACCCTGCTGGCGAACGCCGTGCCCGCCAAGCATGAAACCATCGATCACTGGCCGTACCCGTTCCGATTTTCGATCGATGCGACCTGGGACGACTGGCTGGTGCAAACGCTCGTCGGAATCGGCGTGGCCCTGCTGATCCTCACGGGAACCATGGTCGTTCTTGGCCGTACCAGGCAGTGGGGGGTGCTGCGGCGCATCGTGATTCCGGTCCTGTTGGGTATCTTGGGAATCGCTTCGACCTTTTATCCCATCGCTGTCCAATCGTACCCCGAGACGTACCGAAAAACTCCTGTTCCGTTTGACGCCATTTCCATCGCTAACGGAGCCGGCCTCTTTGCCGCGAATTGCGTCCCCTGCCACGGCCCGCAAGCCAAGGGCAATGGAGTCCTTGCCAAGACCCTGCCGAAACAGCCGGTCGATCTCCTGACCGAGCCTCATACCGCCATGCATACCGCAGGCGACTTTTTCCATTGGCTGACCTACGGCCGATTCAACGGAGTCATGCCCGCCTTCGGCGAGAAATTCTCCGAAGAAGAGCGGTGGGATGTGCTGAACTTCCTCCATGCCAACGCCCGCGGCTATCAGGCTCGCATCATCAACTCCCGTATCCTCCCTGGCCAGCCGTTCATGGTCTCTCCCAATTTCTCCTATTCGACCCAAGACGGTTCCAGCGGGACCCTCAAAGATTTTCGCCGCAAACAATCGGTGCTCCTGGTGCTCTTTTCCTGGCCGGAATCGAAGGAGCGGCTCACACAACTTAGAACGGCCTATTCCACGATCAGCAGCACTCATACGGCGATTTTGGCTGTACCCGTCAACGACCTCAATCCTGATGACACAGAAGCCCTGTCAGCCTATCTCCCTCTCCCGATCGTCACCCAAGGCGCGAATGAAATCACCCGCAGCTATGCCTTATTCCGGCGGACGATCACCAAGCCGGACTTGTTCGGAGAAGGGGCCTTGCCGAAGCACATGGAGTTTCTCTTCGACCGATACGGTTTTTTACGGGCGCGCTGGATTCCCGAAGGGGAAAACCCCGGGTGGGCAGATCTCGATCTCCTGCTGCAGCAGATTCAGCAGCTCAACCGGGAAGGAGAGTTATTGCCTCCTCCGGGCGACCACGTTCACTGACCCAACCCATACATCTGGGATGCCCCTTGCTGATCTGAAAAAGTCCTAAGCTTTCTGTGACTTGAGTGACCACTCCACCGCTCCCCAGCACTTGACATCATTCGTATACAGGCGTATACATGCGCCGTTTTGAGCCCCTTCCCACTCGGTTCTCCTGATGATGTTTCCATGCCAGATAGCCGGATATTTTTCTTGACTCACGGCGGAGCTTTGTCGGATACTTCTGACCGGTGAAGAGGGGGAAACCTTCACACATTTGTATGAATGGGCGGGGCTATTCACAGCATAATCTTTCCTGAGGAGAGGGTCGTCGTAGTCATAATCCATAACTAACCGAAGGAGGTAGGTAACATGGCTGCAGACAGTTCGGGGCGAGGGTACGACATCTCGCAGTGGTACGATTCCCGGCCGGTGAAGATCGGGTGGTTGGCGATGCTGGGGATCGG
>DCZO01000028.1 GCA_002331335.1 Nitrospira sp. UBA2082
AATCGCCCGCTTCTATACCAAACGTCAATCGGATCCCTACGCCGACCAAACGTACGTCGAACGGACGTCACAGCCTCCCGGCAAATCCACCGCAGTCACTGTGCTGGCCCCACGCAGCTGGTCACAAACCGCCGTCGATATTTTGGTGCAAAAATACATGCGCAAAACTGGCGTCCCCCAGCCCGGTTCTGACCGGGTAGGCCGAGAGACCGATGCCCGGCAAGTCTTCCGGCGTCTGGCCGACTGTTGGACGATGTGGGGACGCCGAGCGGGGAACTACTTCCTGACAGGGGATGATGCGCAAGCCTTCAACGACGAACTGCAATACATGTTGGCCCACCAAATCGGCGCGCCCAACTCCCCTCAATGGTTCAACACCGGGCTCTCACTCGCCTACAGCATCAAAGGCCCAGCGCAGGGGTTATGGCGCTGGGATCCACAGCAACAGGACACCGTGGAAGTCCGCGATTCCTACGAATGTCCGCAGGCCAGTGCCTGTTACATCCAGTCCATTGCAGACAATCTCGTCAACGACAACGGGATCATGAACCTCTGGACTCGCGAGGCGCGACTGTTCAAGTTCGGATCGGGCAGCGGAACTAACTTCTCAGCGCTCCGCGGGAAAGGCGAACGCCTCTCCGGGGGCGGCGCGAGCTCCGGCCTGATGTCTTGGCTTAAAATTGGGGACACCGCCGCCGGCGCGATCAAATCCGGGGGCACCACCCGCCGCGCGGCGAAGATGGTCATCCTCAACATCGATCATCCCGACATCGAAGCCTTCATCAATCTCAAAGTCCAAGAAGAGCAGAAGGTCGCTGCCCTGGTTGTCGGGTCCCATCTGTGTGCCACGCATCTCAATAAAATCATGCAGGCGGCCTGGATCACGGAAGAAGGCCGCGAGTTCGTCCAACCCAACCCGAAATTCAACACAGGTCTCAATGAAGCCATCCGCGCTGCACGAGTTGCCCGGATCCCGGAAACGTACATCCAACGAGCCCTCAGCTTTGCCAAGAAAGGCCAGCGGAATTTTGCCTTCTCCGTCTATGACCTCGGATGGGAAGGGGAAGCCTACCAGACCGTCACCGGCCAAAATGCCAACAACAGCATCCGCCTGACCAAAGCCTTTCTCGATGCCGTCAAGTCCGATGCGACCTGGAATCTCACCAATCGAACTGATGACAGGATCGCCAAGACCGTGCGCGCGCGGGACCTGTGGGATCAGATCTGCGCGGCCGCCTGGCAATGCGCCGACCCCGGCATTCAATACGATGACATCATCAATGAATGGCACACGACGCCGGCACAAGGGAAAATCACAGCCAGTAACCCCTGTGTCACGGGCGATACGCTTGTCGCGACCGTCAAAGGCTGGCGTCGAATCGAGGAAATCGCCAGTGACACGGAGATCATTGGGAGCGATGGACACCTGCATCCCATCAATCGGAGCTTCATCACCGGCTTCGAGCACGTGTGGAGGGTTTGCACGTCCGACGGATATGAACTCAAAGCCACGATCAATCACCTGGTCACGACCAAGAATCGTGGCGATGTTCCCGTGGGCGAGCTTGAGCATGGCGATATTCTCGTCCTCTCTGCTGGTCAATTCGGGGCACGATCAGTCGAACCCAACCTGGCCTTTGCCATCGGACTCGCCGTGGGGGATGGGTGTGTGTCGCATTTCGATACCAAGTATGGACGCCGCTCGAACCTCACCTTGACCATGCATCATGACGAAGCACCAGTTCTCGCGACGGCGGCGGCGGGCATCCAACGCCAGAAGGATTTGCACTATGCCCTGGCTCGTTGTCAAAGCCGCTATGTTCCTCGACCCATCTCAGTGTCCCACGTCCCAACGACGTCTCGCGTGACATGTGGCGCACCGGCGGTAATCAAAGATTTCTCGACATATGCCATTTTGGACGAAGGATCGGACAATAAGCGGTTTACGCCAACAGCGTTCCAATTGGACAAGCCATCGCTTGCCCAGGTGCTGAGAGGGCTCTACACCGCGGACGGCACGGTGGCCAACTATAGAGACAAATCGCAGTACATCGCCCTCGATTCTTGTTCGCTCACGCTCTTGCAGCAAGTGCAGGTGCTACTGCTCTCCTTTGGAATTAAATCCAAGCTGTACCGCGATCGACGTGGAGGCAGCACCATCGCCGAATTGCCGAGCGGCAAGGGCTCGTACCGCCCTTACGTCGTCAAAGAGATGTATTCCTTGCGCATCTCACGCTCCTCTCGCCTGCTGTTTGAGCGAGAGATCGGCTTCCACCCGGACAGCCCGAAGGCCGCGAGGCTGCGCCAGTTGAATGAGGAGGTGGAGTGTTACCAAGACACGCTGACCACGAAGTTCGAGCGCTTGGAATGGGCGGCGCAAACGATCGTCTATGACCTCACGGAACCCGCCACGCAGCACTTCGTCGCGAACGGCTTCGTCGTGCACAACTGCTCAGAATTTCTTTCAAATGACGATACCTCATGTAACCTTGCGTCTCTCAACCTCGTCACCTTCCTCAAGCCCGACGGCTCACTCGATCTCGACGCCTACCGGCACGCAATCCGCCTCTGGACGATCGCCCTCGATATCACGGTCTTCATGGCGTCGTA
>DCZO01000001.1:0-21768 GCA_002331335.1 Nitrospira sp. UBA2082
CTAAATCAAACTGACCCACTACCCAGGCCTCCCCATTCTTGACTTGGCTACCACGGTTCTATAAACTGCACGATACTCTTTTTCTAGATTTTTCGAGGCGATCGGAGATCTGGCGTAAGGCTTCGATGGCCTCTTTCTTTGTGGTCCTATGTTTGATGCACTGAGCGACAAGTTCGAGAATATTTTAAAGAGGCTTCGAGGGCAGGGTGTGCTCACGGAGCAAAACATCGCCGAGGCGCTCAAGGAAGTGCGATTCGCGCTGCTTGAAGCCGATGTCAATTTCAAGATCGTCAAAGATTTCATCGAGAGGGTCCGTCAGAAGGCCGTGGGCCAGGAGGTCATGCAGAGCCTGACCCCAGGCCATCAGGTCGTCAAAATCGTCTGGGAAGAATTGAGCGAGATGATGGGGCGCGAGCGCGCGGGATTTGTGCTCAGCTCCCGTCCGCCCACCGTGGTGATGATGGTCGGATTGCAGGGAGCCGGCAAAACGACGACCTGCGGCAAGCTGGCCCGCTTATTCAAGAATCAGGGGAAACGTGTCCTGTTGGTGGCGGCCGATCCGCGCCGGCCTGCGGCCGGTGAGCAGCTCAGTTCCCTGGGGCGTGACCTTGGGGTCGAGGTCTACCGCGCGGATCAGGCGCAGGCTTCCCAGTCGGATGTCGTGCGCATCTGTCGGGACGGCGTCGAAAAAGGCCAGGCGCAGGGGTTTGATGTGGTGGTCTTAGACACCGGCGGGCGGTTGCACATCGACGATGACTTGATGGGGGAGCTGGTCGCGGTGAAAGAGGCGGTGGCTCCGCAAGAGGTGCTGCTCGTTGCCGATGCGATGACCGGTCAGGATGCCGTCACGATGGCGGGCCAGTTCGACCAGAAGATCGGTTTGACCGGCGTCATTCTGACGAAGGTGGAAGGCGATGCGCGCGGCGGCGCGGTGTTGTCCATCCGGGCCGTCACCGGCAAACCGATCAAGTTTCTCGGTGTGGGGGAAAAACTGGATGCGTTGGAGGTGTTTCACCCGGACCGCATGGCGTCGCGCATTCTTGGTATGGGCGATGTGCTGTCGCTCATCGAAAAAGCACAAGAAACGCTCTCTCGGGAACAGGCCGAAGCGGCGCAGAAACGGCTGACGAGTAACACGTTCACGCTGGAGGATTTTCGAGCCCAGCTGGGACAAATGGGCCGTCTTGGTTCATTGGACCAGATCCTCGGTATGCTGCCCGGAGGGCAAAAGCTCAAGAACGCGATCGAAGGGGACAAACCGGAGAAGGAAATGGGCCGGGTGGCCGCCATCATCGACTCAATGACGATCCGCGAACGCCGCGATCACACCATTATCAACGGCAGCAGGAAAAAGCGGATCGCGCGCGGCAGCGGCACCAGCGTGCAGGATGTCAATCGGTTGATTAAGCAGTACTTGTCGGCAAAGAAACTGGCGAAAGCCATGACCGGCGCAGGGGGACGGCGGCAGTTGGCCCAACTCATGCGGTCGATGTAGAGAGCGGTAGTCAGCTGCGAGCTGGGTGCTGGCGGCGGATTGCCTAATTATCCAAGGAGGAGAGTGTGGCTGTTCATTTGAGACTTGCTCGGACAGGAAGACACAAGCGCCCCATGTATCGGCTGGTGGCGGCCGATTCACGGAAAGCGCGGGACGGACGGTTCCTTGAAATTCTTGGAACCTTTGATCCGTTGAAAGAAGCCGGCGTGCCGGAACTCAAGCAGGAGCGGGTGCTGACCTGGCTGCGGCAGGGCGCGCAGCCCTCGGTGACGGTGAGAACCTTGCTTCGCCGGTCCGGCTTGTGGAAACAGTTCGAGGCGGAGAAGGCCGGACAAAAGGGCGCCGCCGCGAAGTAACGTACGTGGATGATGGTCGGCTCGCTTGAGACGGTCACAGTCGGGCGGATCGGGCGGCCCTTTGGGGTCAAGGGGCAGGTCAAGGTTCGGCCCTTGAGTGACGTGCCCGGCCGATTTGAGGCGTTGACAGACGTACAATTGGTGGCGAAGGACGGTCGGATGCTGGACACGAGCGTCACCACTGTGCGGCGTGCGGGAACGGAATTGATCGTGGGATTCGCGGGCCTGACGACGCCGGAAGAAGCGAAGGTCTGGTCCGGTGGGCTGGTACAGGCTGCTCGTGGCATCGCACCGGCCTTGCCGACCGGACAGTACTATGAATGTGATTTGGTGGGTCTGGACGTGCACTCGGACCAAGGGCAGCCGCTCGGTGTGCTGGAAGAAATTTGGGACCTGCCGGGTAACCACGTCTTCGTCGTTCGGCAGGGCTCCAAGGAAACCTTGATTCCTGCGGCCAAGCAATGGGTGACCGCCGTCGATCTCGATCGCCGGAGGATGACCGTTCGTATACTGGGTGGGATGGACGAATAAGATGTTGCGGTTCGACGTGCTGACATTGTTCCCGGACATGGTGGCTCCCGTCCTGGGACAGAGCATGCTCAAGCGCGCACAGGAAAAGGGGCTGCTTCATGTTACAGTGCGCAATCTGCGCGACTTCACCGATGATCGCCACAAGGTAGCGGATGACGTGCCGTATGGCGGCGGTGCCGGAATGGTGATGAAGGCGGAACCGATTTTGCGCGCGGTCGATGCGCTGAGGGGAGAAGCTCAGGCCTATGGTGAGACCATCCGGTTGCTGTTTCCGTCCCCCCATGGCCGGCCCTTCACGCAGGAGTATGCGCAGCGTCTGGCGGGCGAAGCACGTCGCATGGTGATTCTCTGCGGCCATTACGAGGGGATCGATGAACGGGTCAGAACGGCCCTGGCACCGGAAGAGGTGTCCGTCGGCGACTATGTGTTGACCGGTGGCGAACTGCCGGCGCTTGTTTTGATCGATGCGGCGGCTCGGTTGGTCCCGGGGGTGTTGGGCGATCCCCAGTCCATGGTTGAGGAATCGTTTTCGGATTCTCTCTTGGAGTATCCGCACTATACCAGACCGGCAGAGGTGCGTGGTCTGGGTGTTCCGGAAATACTCTTATCCGGGCATCATGAAGCGATCCGACTGTGGCGCCGGAAGCAGGCGTTGCGCAGCACCTATCTGAGACGGCCCGATCTCCTGAGGGATCGAGTGCTCACGAACGAAGATCAGCGGTTGTTGAATGAATTGATGAACGAAGGCGTTTCGATGGCGCCCGTACGTAGCGGGGAGGAGGGATAAGTCGATGAATCAGTTAGAGCGCATTCAGCGGTCCTTGACGAAAAAGTCACCGCCGAGCTTTGAAATCGGGGATGTCGTCAGAGTCCACGTCAAAGTCGTCGAAGGGGATAAGGAACGCATCCAGGTGTATGAAGGAACGGTGATCGCCCGCAAGGGATCCCTGAATACGGAGACGTTCACCGTCCGGAAGTTATCCTATGGCGTCGGTGTTGAACGTATTTTCCCGGTGCATTCGCCGATTGTCTCGAAGGTTGATGTCGTCCGGCAAGGGCGTGTGCGGCGGGCGAAGCTCTACTACCTGCGCGGAAAGAAGGGGCGGTTCGCCAAAGTGGAAGAGCGCGAGTTCGTCGGGGAGAGTAAGTCGTCCGCCCAGCCGGCCGCCGCTCAACCCGCTCCGGAAGCGCCCGCGAAGGCCTAGACACCCGGTTGCCCCGGTTTCCCCGTGTGCAGGGGCCGCTTGTCTCACACAGAGCCGTGATCGGGAGCGAGCCTGATGGGGCCTGCCGATGAGTTCGAGCAAGAAGCCCGGCGGCGCGGGTATCGCCGTGTTGCCGGCATCGACGAAGCGGGGCGCGGGCCGTTGGCCGGTCCGGTCGTCGCGGCGGCGGTGATCTTGCCCATCCACGCCAGGTTGACCGGTGTCGACGACTCGAAACAACTCCCCGCAGCTGAACGGGAACGGCTCTATCACGCGATCCTGGACAAAGCGGTCGGCGTGGGGATTGGGTCGGCCGACGCCGGCGAGATCGATGCCCTCAACATTTTAGAAGCGTCCCGCTTGGCCATGTGCCGGGCTATCGCCAATTTGGATCCCGCTCCCGATTATCTCCTGACGGATGCCGTTATGCTCCCGGCAGTCCATATCCCGCTGCGCCCGATCATCAAAGGCGATGCGCTGTCTCTCTCAATCGCTGCAGCGTCGATCATCGCCAAGGTCACACGGGATCGTCTGATGGTGGCGTTCCACGAGACATTTCCGCAATATAATTTCCTTTCGCATAAGGGGTATGGTACGGCGGAACATCTACGGATGCTGGCGCGTTTCGGGCCCTGCCCCATCCACCGGCGGACGTTTGCGCCGGTGCGGGACACGATCCTCTCGGCACGGACCGCCGAACTCAGCCTCGCGGGGTCGACCGGGTAACCAAACCGATCTCCATGAGCAGGGCTAATTCGAGGGATCCCCGCCATCAGTTCGGACAAGCCAGCGAATTGCTGGCGGAGCGATTCTTACAGGCCAAAGGCTATCGGATCTTGGCGCGCAATCTCCGGACCTCGCTGGGCGAGCTGGATCTCGTGGCCGAAGACCGCGGAGTGCTGGTCTTTGTCGAAGTGAAAGCCCGGGCGACGGAGGCTTTCGGTGGCGCGGTGTTGGCTGTGGATCGAAAAAAACAGGCCAAACTCGTGCGGCTGGCGTCTCAATATCTTACCCAGCGCCACCTGTCGGATCGATCGTGCCGATTCGATGTCGTGGTGGTGCAGGGGCACCCGTCTTCGCTGGGCCGCATCGAACATCTCCAGAATGCGTTCGATGCCGACGAACGAGGGATGTCCTAGACTGTTGGCAGGGAACGTCATCCGAAGGAAACGATGATCCAGCTGATCCATGTGTCGAAGAGTTATGACCGCCGTGTCGCTCTGTCCGACCTCACGCTGGAAATCGGGAAGGGAGAGTTCGTGTTGCTCATGGGGCCGAGCGGAGCGGGGAAGTCCACGCTGTTGCGCATGCTGATCGGCGAGGAGCGGCCGGATCAGGGGCAGATCTTTATGCAGGGCAAAAACGTCGGCCAGTTGAGACAGTCGGAGGTGCCCTACCTTCGGCGCAAGATCGGGACGGTCTTTCAAGACTTCCGCCTGCTCCCTAAAAAGTCCGTGTTTGAAAACGTCGCGCTGCCCTTGATCGTGCAACGGTCTTCGACGGCGGATATCCGCCGCAAGGTCACGGAAGCGTTGCGGGCGGTCGGTGTCGAGCATAAAAAAGACCAGTCACCCGCCAGCCTCTCGACGGGGGAGCAGCAGCGGGCCTGTATTGCGCGGGCGATCGTGAACGGACCGGTTGTGCTTCTGGCGGATGAGCCAACCGGTAATCTCGACCCTGAACGGACCGCGGAGATTATCGAATTGTTCAAATTGATCAATGCACGAGGAACGACTGTCGTGGTCGCCACGCATGACCCGCATGTGATGTCGCTGGTCAACCGGCGTGTGATCACGCTGATGCAGGGGGTTCTCATGCCTGAGCGGCAGGGAGGCGACAGCGTAGGGGTATGAGATGGCTCGTGTATCTCTTCCGTGAAGCGTGGGCAAATTTGCGGACGAACCGCACCACCACGGTCGTGGCCATTGTGACCACGGCGTTCACATTGGCCTGCGTGGGCATTTTTCTGCTCTCCTATGTGAACCTTCGTCATGCGGCGGATTGGCTGCAAGAAGACATCAAGGTGATCGTCTATTTGGAGGACCGGCTCTCGCAGGACGTGATCCAAGATCTCGAAGGAACGCTCAAGGCTGATCGAATGGTGGGGGGCCTTCTGTATATTTCGAAAGAGCAGGCACTCGGCGAATTTCGGGCGCAATTTCCGTCCGATTCTCATCTGCTCGAAGGGCTGGGAGAAAACCCGCTGCCTGCCTCGTTCGTCGTCACGCCGGCGCCGAATTATCGGTCGCTGGACGCAGTGAATCGGTGGGCTGAACGGGTCAAAACGATGGCCGGGGTGGCGAAAGTCGATTACAATCAGGAGTGGATCGACGCATTGGCCGGACTCATTCGATATATCGAGCTGGCCGCGATCAGTGTGGGGGTGATCCTTTCCATGGCCGCTGTCACCATTATCGGAAACACAATTCGGCTCGCGCTGTTCGCCAGACGGGAGGAAATTGAAATCCTTCGCCTCATCGGAGCGACGCGCGCCTTTATCCGCATTCCCTATTTCATCGAAGGAGCCGTGTTGGGTGTCTGCGGCAGCGCGCTGTCGCTGGGCATTCTGAAGCTGGGCTTTGAGTTGTTCCGGCAGCAGATCGGGTCGGTCGGCCGTTTCCGCGGCATTGAAAACCTGGTAGCGTTTCTCCCGCTGTCCATCTGTGTGGCGTTTGTGGCTGTGGGAATGGTGCTGGGGGTGGCCGGCAGCATGGTCTCCCTGCGCCGATTCGGGGAGGGGCGAGGGTGAGGCTGTGGCTTGCGGCCATCGTCTGGTGTCTCCCGGTGTGGAGCGGGTGGGAGTCTGCCGCCGTCGCGGCCAATGATCCCATCGCTGAAAAGATCGAGCGAGAACGTAAAACGCTCGAGCAATTGAAAGGGAAAATCGAAGAAAAGCGGAAGCGGGCGGAGGAAGTCGAGAAGAAACGAGAATCGGTGCTGCAAGGCATCCAATCGTTGGACGAACGGCTGGTTCGCCATCGCCATGATCACCAGGAGATCACGAAGAAACTGCGCAAGAAGGACCGGGAGATCGATGACATCACGGAGCACATCGGGGTAATACGCGCCGGCATTGAAGAGCGGCGCGATGCCATCCTGGCGCGTTTTCGCGTGCAATATATGGAAGGCCGGTTTGGGTATGTGAAAGCGTTGTTGGCGTCGGGCTCCTATGCGGACTTTCAGCGTCGCCAGCAGTACGTTTCTACGCTGTCCCAAAAGGAGTATGACTTGCTGAGCAGGTTTCGGGAGGATATGGCCCGCATGGAGCACGCCGAACGCCAACGGGCTGAGGCGCGGGCCGGCATGGTGGCGTTCAAGGAGACTATCGAAAAGAAGCTCACCGACATCCGTGCCATCCAAAAAGAGAAAAAAGTCTACTTGGCGAAGATCACGCAAGAAAAAGACGCATACAATCGAACAGTCGAGGAACTCGAACGGTCGGCGGCCCGAGTAGACAATTTACTGCAGGAGTTGGAAACTCGCCGCCGAGCGTTGGCGATCAAGCCTCAGGCGGTGCCGGCTCCCTCACGCGGGGTCAGAGGTGCTCTGCCCTGGCCGGCCGACGGGCAGGTTGTGTCGTACTTTGGCCGGCAGAAACATCCGACCTTTAATACCTATGTGCAGCGCAAAGGTATCGAAATCAGGACGAAAGAGGGCAGCTTCATCCATGCCGTCATGCCCGGTGCCGTGGTCTATGCGGACTGGTTGAAAGGCTACGGACTCGTTATAATCCTGGACCACGCCAATGGGTTCTTCTCCCTCTACGCCCATGCCGCCAGGATTCTGGCCAAAGTCGGCGAGCAGGTCGCTGAGGGATACCCGATCGGAGAAACCGGAGATACGGGCGTGACCGGAGAAAATACTTTATACTTCGAGTTACGCGAAGGGGCCGAACCGGTGGACCCGATCCAATGGCTGGTCAAGCGGTAATCTAACCGCGCCACTTGCCACCGGAAGGTTAAACGCAAAGAAGGGATATCGACGATGATGGATCAGCAGCCGCGGCGAAAGTCTTGGGTGGTCGGACCGATGATTGCGATCGCGCTCCTCGGCGGGGTCGTGATCGGCAAGGGCTGGGAGCGGACGGGCCACGCCAGTGAAACTTATGAGGAGCTCAAGACCTTTTCCGAGGTGCTCAATCAAGTGCAAAGACATTACGTAGACGAGACAAAAGCGAAGGACCTTATCCAAGGGGCGATTCGCGGAATGTTGGCCACGCTGGATCCGCATTCTGCGTACATGACCCCCGAAATGTATAAGGAGATGCAGGTCGAGACGAAGGGGGAATTCGGCGGCGTGGGCATTCAGATCGGTGTGAAAGACAACCGGTTGGCCGTCATCGCCCCGATCGAAGGTACGCCGGCGCACCGGGCCGGCATCAAGGCCGGCGATTTCATCGTGAAAGTGAACGATGAGACGACGAAAGACCTCACTCTGATGGATGCCGTCCAGAAGATGCGCGGGCCGAAAGGCAGCAAGGTGAATTTGACGATTCAACGGGACGGCACGCCGGAACCGCTGGTCTTTACCTTGGTGCGCGACACCATCAAGATTGAGAGCGTGAAATCCAAGATGATCGACAACCTCGGCTATGTCCGGCTCACGCAATTCCAAGAGGCGACGGGAAGAGATTTGGCCAAGGCAATCAAGCAGTTCAGAGAACAAAAAGCACAAGGCGCGATTCTGGATTTGCGGAACAACCCTGGCGGCCTTCTGACGGCGGCGGTCGATGTCTCCGAACAGTTTCTTCCAAGCGGGAAGCTCGTGGTCTATACCAAGAGCCGGGATGGAAAGAAGGACGAATGGTTCGCCAAATCCAAAGATCAACTGGAAGATTTGCCGGTCATTGTGCTTGTCAACGAAGGTTCGGCGAGTGCGTCGGAGATCGTCGCGGGTGCGCTGCAGGACTGGGGGCGTGCGGTGGTGGTCGGGACCACGTCGTTCGGCAAGGGATCAGTCCAGACGATTTTGGCGCTTGGAGACGGATCGGGTCTTCGCCTGACGACCGCGAAGTATTACACCCCGAAGGGTCGGACCATCCAGTCGACTGGTATTACCCCTGATATCGTGGTGAAGCTCCCTGCGCCGCCCACCGCGAAGGCCGGTGAGGGTAAACCGGGTGAGAAAGAAGCGGAGTCTAAATCTGTCAAGCCCTCCACTGGGAAAGACGCGCCCCCGGCTGGTGTCAAGCCTCCGGACGAGGCGGGTGCTAAGAATGGGACGCCTCCGCCGGCTCCGTCCGCCGAGGCACTGGGCGAACCGTCGATTGAACAGGACGCCCAGTTGCAGAAGGCGGTTGAGTTGCTGAAGAGCTGGAAGATCTTCAAGGAAATGAAACCGTCGTAACGGTTAGACGGTTAGATAGTTTCGTCGAGCTTCTGGATGGCTTCGAGCAGAGCTGTTTCCGAACCTGAGAAGCCCGGAAGCGTTCGCAGCAGGTGCGATTCGATCAGCTGCTTCAGGTCGGCGACTGTGCGGATGCCCAGCCGGAAGTACAGGTAGGTGACAAGCGAATCCGAAAGCCCCGGAAGTTTTGACCAGTCCTTCACCTCCGGCGGGAGCGGGGTCTTCAGTTCTTCGTAGGCGCGGATCGTTCCGGTTTCAAGAAACTCCAAGATCTTTTGGGCGAGGTCCTTTCCAACCCCTTCGATGTCTTCCAGGCCTCCGCGCTGCGCGACGGTCGCCACATCGTCCTCCAAGGCCAGCAGCGAATCCGCAGCACGCCGATAGGCACGAACGCGGTACGGGTTTGCCCGTTGAGTCGCGAGCAGGTCGGCCATTGCTCGGAAGAGCTCCGCGATCTGCTGATTATGTGTGTGCGTCATCGGCATTCCTATGGGGCCATTGTGCGATGTTCCCGGCCGTTTGGGCAAGGGGCGTTGATTGACAAGGTGAATTCGCGTCTCATAGGATGTCGGTCTATGCAAGCGCCTATTCGAATCCAGGTGAACGGCGAGGCGAAGGATTGGCGTGGCGGCGCGACGGTCGCCGATCTGTTGCGGGAGTTAGACATCAAGGCCGAGCGAGTGGCGGTCGAGTTGAATCTCGAAATTCTGGATCGCGCCATGTTCGGGCAGCGGTCTCTCAAGGACGGGGATCGGGTGGAAATCCTGAGCTTCATCGGCGGGGGATCATTCTAAAGAGGATACTATGGCAGACGATCGGTTGGTGATCGCAGGACGTGAGTTCAAGTCCCGGCTCTGGGTCGGAACGGGCAAGTACAAGGATTTCGTCGAAACGCAAAAGGCCATCGAAGCGTCCGGTGCTGATGTCGTGACGGTGGCGGTGCGTCGTGTGAACATTACCGACCGCTCCAAGGACAATCTGCTCGACTACATCGATCCTAAGAAGTACACCATCCTGCCCAACACGGCCGGCTGTTACACGGTGGAGGATGCGGTGCGATATTCCCGTTTGGCCCGCGCAGCCGGTGTCTCCGACCTGATCAAACTGGAAGTGCTCGGCGATGAGAAAACCTTGTTCCCCGATACGGCAGGTCTGATCGAGGCGGCGAAGATTCTCATTAAAGAAGGATTTATTGTGCTGCCCTACACCAATGATGATCCGATCGTGGCGAAGAAGTTGGTGGATATTGGATGTCCGGCGGTCATGCCGTTGGCCGCGCCGATCGGGTCCGGACTGGGCATCCGAAACCCGTATAACCTGAAAATCCTCATGGAGTCCGTTACGGTCCCGGTGATCGTCGATGCCGGCGTCGGGACAGCGTCCGATGCGGCGCTGGCGATGGAATATGGGGCCGATGCGGTGCTCATGAACACGGCCATTGCCGGTGCGCAGAATCCGCTTGCGATGGCGGAAGCCATGAAATACGCCGTGTGGGCAGGTCGATTGGCCTACAAGGCCGGTCGGATTCCCAGAAAACTCTATGCGACGGCCAGTAGCCCGATCGAAGGCATGCTCTAGCAGGATGGTGAAAAAGCCCGCCAGCTTTGTTCTCGCGTCGCTCAGAGGCTCAACATACGACTCACAGTATGCCTCGCCTCTTCGCTCGCTGCGGCTGAGCCCGCGGCGTGGCGCGTCTTGGCGCGCCGGGGTTGGGCGGGTGAGATCGGCGGGCTTTTTGACCATCCTGCTGGCACTCGTGAAACGCCTCACGCCTCTCTCTTCACCCCTTACCTGTTTCTCAAATGCGGTCCGTTAGTTTCCGTCTGCTCCTCGTTACCGACCGGACTCAAACGGGTGGTCGATCCCTTTCAGCTCTCATTCAACAAGCGGTCAACGCCGGATTGCCGGCCGTCCAACTTCGGGAACGTGATCTGTCGACAGGCGAATTGCTTGCGCGGGCGCGCGAGATCCAATCGATGACGGCGCCGCGCGCGGTTCCGTTGATTGTGAACGATCGTGTCGATCTTGTGTTGGCCATGAACGCGGACGGTGTGCATCTGCGGGCAAACAGTTTGCCGGTGTCCGTTGCGCGTCGGTTGGTCGGAGTCGATCGTCTCGTCGGTGTCTCGACACACTCCATCGGCGAGGTAGAACAAGCGAATCGGGATGGGGCGGACTATGTGCTGTTCGGTCCGATTTTCGACACGCCGTCGAAGCGGTCGTTTGGGCCTCCGCTGGGATTGGGGGAACTGGCCGAAGCATGCCGTCGTTCGGCCATTCCAGTGTTCGCCGTGGGCGGTGTAACAAGTGCATCGGTGCCCGATGTCCGCCGGGCCGGCGCTCATGGTGTCGCCGTGATCGGGGCGATTCTGACTCGCGACAATGTTGCTGCGGCGACACGTGACATGCTGGCGTCGTTGATGTCGTAACAGTTCGTTGCATCTCTGCATTGTCTCGCGCACGATCGCGCACTCTAGTTGACCACCCCTAGGTCGGGTGTTAGAATCCGACACGGATGCACAATGTGCTCTCACCGCCGTTATGGGCGAATCGCCGAGTGGAGGCATGGGAGACAGCAAGGGGCGGTCGAACCGATTTCGGTCTCTTCGGGATTCCGTCAAGAAAATCACGCAACAGTTGTCCGATGGTGACGCGGACATGATACACAAGAACGACGAGCATGCGCGGGAAGTCGATAAGCTGCGCGTACAAATCCAGTCGATGGAAGAGGAAATCCGCCGGCTGTATCAGTCACGCTACCAACTCGAACAAGCCAATAAGCAGAACGAAAAGCTCGTTGCCGCCCTGCACGAAGCCAAGGCCCAGATCGAAGCCTTGCGCGCCGAAGTGGACAAGCTGACGGCGCCGCCGTCTGCGTACGCGATTTTTTCCTGCCTCAACGAAGACGGCACGGGCACGGTGTTCGTGTCGGGACGGAAGATGAAAGTCAGCCTTCATCCCTCCATTAAGAGTGCGCAGCTGCGGAAGGGGCAGGAAGTCATCCTGAACGAGGCGCTCAACGTCATCGAGGCTAAGGGGTTCGACAGCCAGGGGGAGGTCGTCCGCCTGAAGGACGTGCTGGAGGGGGGGCGCGCACTCGTGACGCTCCATTTCGACGAGGAAAAAGTCGCGGAACTGGGCGACCCGCTGCTCGTCGAACGGCTGAGCGTCGGCGACCATCTGCTGTACGACCCTCGCTCCGGGTATGTGATTGAAAAACTGCCCAAGTCAGAAGCGGAAGAACTCGTATTGGAAGAGGTCCCGGACGTCGATTATGAACACATCGGCGGCCTCCAGAAAGAATTGGAGCAGGTCCGCGACGCAGTCGAATTGCCCTTCCTCCATCCGCACATTTTTGCCGAATACAAACTGAGTGCGCCCAAAGGCGTGCTGCTCTATGGGCCGCCGGGCTGCGGGAAGACGCTCATTGCCAAGGCCGTTGCCAACTCGATTGCCAAGAAATTGGGTTCTCGCGCGGGGAAAGAGATTCGCAGCTATTTCCTGCACGTGAAAGGGCCCGAATTGCTTAATAAGTACGTCGGCGAATCTGAACGGCAAGTGCGCGAGGTCTTCAAGAAAGCGAAAGAGCGCGCGGAGGACGGTCATCCGGTGATCGTCTTTTTCGATGAAATGGACGCGCTCTTCAGGACTCGGGGCACGGGGATTTCATCTGATATCGAGTCGACGATCGTGCCGCAGTTCCTCTCCGAGATCGACGGGGTCGAGCGGTTGCGCAACGTGATCGTGATCGGGGCGAGCAACCGACAGGATTTGATCGACCCCGCCGTGCTCCGCGCCGGGCGGTTGGATGTGAAAGTCAAAGTCGGACGCCCGGACGCGACCGCCGCGCGGGACATTTTCTCGAAGTATGTGTCGGCAGATCTGCCGTTCGCTCAGGACGAGGTGGACCGTTATGGAGGCGATCGGCAGGCGCTCGTGGATCGGCTGATCGCGAGGACGGTGGAGACCATGTATGCCCCGAGTGAAGAAAACAAATTTATTGAAGTCACCTACGCCAACGGCGAGAAGGAAGTGCTGTATTTCAAAGATTTCGCCAGCGGCGCGCTGATCGAAGGCATTGTGTCACGTGCGAAAAAATTTGCCGTGAAGCGGGCAATCGCCCAGGAAGGACAGGGCCTCCGGTCGGACGATCTGGTGCGGGCCATCCGTGAAGAATTCAAGGAACACGAAGACCTTCCGAATACAACCAACCCGGATGATTGGGCGAAGGTCGCCGGCAAGAAAGGCGAGAAGATCGTGCATCTTCGGACGATCAGCGGCGGGCCAAGCGAATCCCGCCAGATCGAAACCGTCACCACCGGGCACTACCTCTAACTTAATCTCATGCAGGAACAGACCTCGACGAATCGCGCACGAGTGCTGGGTACGGAAACGGAGTTCGGCATCGCGGCGAAGGAGCGTGCTGCGGCGGATCCCGTGACCGCCTCCATTGCCGTCATCGGGCACTATCGGGGACTGCCTGCCCCAAACGCGATCTGGGACTACGAAAACGAAAATCCGCTCGTAGACGCCCGGGGATTCGAAGTCGACGGGGAGCGCGAGCGGCCGAATCCTGACTACAACCGGCAACTCAACAAAGTCCTCGCCAACGGCGGGCGGTTGTACGTCGATGGCGCCCATCCGGAGTACTCCACGCCGGAGTGTTCGGTTCCGCGGGAGGTGGTGGCGTTCGAGCGGATTGGAGAACGGATCCTGGCGCAGAGCCTTCAGGAACTCGCGAAGGTGCGCGGGAGCGAACAGTATCTCTTGTACAAGAACAACTCCGACGGAAAGGGCAATAGCTACGGGTACCATGAGAACTACCTGGTCTCGCGGGCGGTGCCGTTCGAAAAGATCGTCCGGGTGCTCACGCCGTTTTTGGTGACGAGGCCGGTCTTTGCCGGGGCCGGAAAGGTCGGCGCGGAGAATCAGACCGCTCCAGCCGAGTATCAAATCTCCCAGCGCGCCGATTTTTTCGAGTGCCTGGTCGATCTGAATACGATGGTCAAGCGGCCGATCATCAATTCACGCGACGAGCCGCATGCCGATTACGCCAAGTTTCGCCGTCTCCATGTCATTGCGGGCGATGCCAATATGGCGGAGGTCTCCACCTATCTGAAGGTGGGAACCTTGGACATCGTGCTGGAACTGTTGGAAGCCGGTGCTGAGTTACCACAGGTGGAACTGGAGGAGCCGGTTCGGGCATTCAAACAGGTTTCGCGCGATCTGGAGATGAAGCAAACGATCAAGCTGGCCGGCGGGCGTCCGACGACGGCGCTGGAGATTCAGCGCGCGTATCTCGCGGCTGCGACGGCCTCGTACGCCGCGCGCGGTTCAACGCCGGCGACGCAGGAAGTGCTCGCCCGCTGGGAGGACGTGCTGAGCAAGCTCGAACGAGACCCGCGGCTGTTGGTGAGGGAGTTGGATTGGGTGGCCAAGCGCCATCTGATTGAGTCGTACATGGATCGGAAAGGTTGCGGGTGGGACGATCCTCGCACCAAGCTCATGGACCTTCAGTATCATGATGTCCGTCCTGAGAAAGGGCTCTTCTATACACTGGAGCGCGGCGACCATATTGAGCGGATCGTGGAGGAGGCGGAGATCCGGCAGGCCGAATTTACGCCCCCGCCCGGCACCAGGGCGTATTTCCGGGGCCGCTGCGCCGCCAAGTTCGCTGCGTCACTGTACGGCGCGAGTTGGACCTCGGTGTTGTTCGATGCGGGCAACACGACCATCAAGAAAATCCCGTTGATGGATCCCCATCGCGGCACACAGGCTTTGACCGGTGGATTGCTCGATGCGGTTGAGACGGTTGATGCCCTCATTGAGAAGCTGAAGGCCTGAGATCCCAACTCAAGATACGCTATGAAACTGCCGTATTTCCCGAATCACGACGACTCCAGCTTTTTCAACTTCGTGTCGCAGCACCATCCTGGGTTGATGCCGGGCGGCCAGGGATCAATGCTCTCGAATCAGCCGGATCGCGCGGGTGTTTCACTGGCGGTGCCTCAGGCCACGACGGTGTTGGCCATCAAATATCAACAGGGGGTGGTCATCGCCGGCGATCGACGGGCAACGGAGGGATTTCAGATCGCCGATCGCCGCATTGAAAAGGTATTTAAGATCGATGACTTCTCCGCCATGGCGATTGCCGGTGCCGCAGGGCCATGTATTGAAATGGCCAAGCTGTTGCAAACCGAACTGGAACATTACGAGAAATTGGAAGGCATGCCGCTGTCCTGCGAAGGGAAGGCCAACAAGTTGAGCCAGATGGTCAAAGCCAACCTGCCGATGGTGTTCCAGGGGCTCGTCGTGATGCCTCTGTTTGTCGGGTATGATGCGGCGCGTACGGAAGGGCGCATCTTCAAGTACGACATTACGGGAGGGCGGTACGAAGAGTCGGATTACCACGCGATCGGCTCGGGGGGCAAAGATGCCCGGAACACCATGCGGGAGCATTTTCAAAAGAATCTGTCGGAGGCGGATGCGCTCAGATTGGCGCTGACGGCATTGTACAATGCGGCCGACGATGATGTAGGTACGGGCGGTCCGGATTTCGTCCGCGGGATTTATCCCACGGCCAAATTCGTGACGGCGCAAGGCATCGCCGATGTGCCGGGCGATCGGATTCGCGCGGTGTACGACGGCATGATGGACCTGCGTCGATCGAGGGAGACGTAACCATGCCGTTGCCGTACTACGTCTCTCCAGAACAGATGATGCAGGACAAGGCGGAGTATGCCAGAAAAGGCATCGCCAAAGGCCGTTCGATTATCGCGATGGAATATGACGAGGGCGTCCTGCTGACGGCGGATAATCCCAGTGCGTCTCTCCACAAAGTATCGGAAATCTACGACTGTATTGCGTTTGCCGGTGCGGGCAAATACAGCGAATTTGAGAATCTCCGGAAAGCCGGCATTCGGCATGCCGATTTGAAAGGCTTCATGTATAGCCGCGAGGATGTGACCGGCCGATCACTGGCGAACGGGTATTCCCAAAGCCTGGGCACGGTATTCAGCCAGGAAGCCAAACCGCTGGAAGTCGAAATTCTCGTGGTACAGGTCGGCGCCGACGCTCAGCCGAATGAAATCTACCGGATTTCGTTCGATGGGAGCATCATTGACGAGAAGAATTTTTCAGTGATCGGCGGAAAATCCGACGCCGTCCAGGCCGTGTTGAAGGAAAAAAGCTCGAGCGAGCCTCCGTCCTTGGCCGCCGCGTTGTCCCGCTGTGTCTCGGCCCTGGAGCAGACCGCCAATCTCAAGCTGTCCCCAGAAGGGCTCGAAGTGGCCGTCTTGGACCGCCGCCGCGTGGGCCGAAAATTCCGCCGTGTGCCGGTGAGCGACATCCGTCAGTTCCTCTCCGCCTGATCCGTCCCGCTCAATCCTCCCCATCTGTTGAAGAACGACGGATGGCCGTGTAATCTGACTGTGACACCCATGACGTATCCAGGCCCCATGAAACAGCGCATCTTCGGCCTAGAGAACGAGTACGGCCTGATCTTTTCGCCGAACGGCCGGATCTATCTGCCGATGGAAAAGGTGCTGGGGTATATCTTCGAGGGCCTCATTCCGAACAGTTGGCCGTCGAACGCATTTCTGGTCAACGGGGCACGGTTTTATCAAGACACTGGTTGCCATCCGGAATACTCCACGCCGGAATGCGACAACATTCTCGATCTCGTGATCCATGACAAGGCCGGTGAGCGGCTGCTGGAAGCCTGCCTGCCGGCTGCAGAGGAGCGGCTTCGCGAGGAAGGACTGTCAGGCGAGATCTATATTTTCAAGAACAATACGGATTCGCTGGGCAATACGTACGGCTGTCATGAAAACTTTCTGATGCGGCGCGACGTCGATTTCTGGAAAGTCACGGAGCAGCTGATCCCGTTCTTCGTCACGCGTCAGGTGTTCAGTGGGGCGGGGAAGGTGCTCAAGGTCTCCGGCAAGCCGCAATATTTCATTTCCCAGCGGGCCCAGCATATTCATGAAAAGACGTCGTCATCGACCACCTCCTCGCGCAGCATCATCAACACCCGCGACGAGCCGCATGCCGATGCCGAACGCTATCGCCGCCTTCATATCATCGTCGGCGATTCCAACATGTCGGAGTTTGCCACCTATCTCAAGGTGGGCACGGCGGCGCTGGTCCTGTCGATGATCGAGGAGGGCTATGCGGTGCACGGGATGGAGTTGGAGGATCCCGTCAAGGCAATCCGCGAGATCGCGCGCGATCCGACGCTCAAGAAGAAAGTGCGGCTCGACGACGGCCGGCTGCTGACGGCCGTCGAAATCCAGCGGATGTATCTGGAGCGTGCCAAGGAGTATCTGGACCAGCAGGCGCACGAGGCGATTCTCGATGACGTCTATGCCAAGTGGGAGACGGTCCTTGCCAGACTGGAAGACGACCCCATGCAGCTCACGCATCACATCGATTGGGTGGCCAAGAAACATCTGATCCAGAGCTACGTGGACAAGAAAGGGTGTGGGTGGGACGACCCGCGAGTGTTCCTGCTCGATCTTCAATTTCATGACGTCAAGCGAACGCGGGGGCTCTACTATCTGATGGAATCCCGCGGACTCATCGAGCGGATTGTGGAAGAGGACGCGGTCCAACGGGCCATGTTTACACCGCCACAAACGACGAGGGCCAAGGTCCGTGGCGACTTCATCCGGTTCGCCAGGGCGAAGAACCGCTCCTACACGGTGGACTGGACCTATCTGAAGCTGAACGGCTACTGGGAAGAAACGATTCTGTGCATGGATCCCTTCAGTGCGTCCAATCGGCGGGTTGAAGAATTGGTATCGCAAATGTCGGGAGGGAGATTTTACCGATGACCCCGTATCGTCAGTTGAGAATGATCAAGCCTGGGAGGGTGATCGGTCTCGCGTTGTTTCTCCTGGCTGCCGCGTTTCCGGTCGATGGATTCTCAGGCTCGTGGTCGGCCATCGGGCTCGACGGGAAATACACCGGCAAGCAGGGCCAAATTCTCGTGATCAAGGTTCCTACGGATGAGGACACCGCCCGTGTGCAGGGCACATTCTTGGGGCGAAAGGTGCAGTTGTTCTCGGAGACCAGACCGGGTGAGCCCAAAGGGTTTGTGGGATTGCTCGGCATCGATCTGCAAGATGAACCGGGAACGCACGAACTGGCCATTCAGGTCACCAACGCGGGACACAGCCGGTCGCTCACCTACCGTGTCGAGGTGGTCAAAGAGAAATTTCGTGTCGAGCACCTGAAGCTGCCCAAGGACAAGGTCGATCTTGACGAGCAGGGCCTGGCCCGATGGAAGGCCGAGCAGGAGCAAGTGAAAGAGGCCCTCGCAACTGATTCCCAAAGCAGACTGTGGCAGCCCAGTTTTGTCGAGCCGGTGAGCGGGAAACGAACCGGCATCTTCGGCAGCGTGCGCATCATGAACGGCCAAGCCCGCAATCCCCATAACGGAGAAGACATCGGTGCGCCGACCGGCACGGATGTGGTGGCGACAAACGACGGAGTCGTGCGGCTTACCGTCGATCATGTTTTCTCAGGCAAAGGCATCTTTCTGGACCATGGCCTCGGGTTCTACTCAATGTACTTCCATCTGTCCGACGTGTTGGTCAAGGACGGGGAGGCGGTGAAAACCGGACAGATCATCGGTAAAGTGGGGGCCACCGGACGCGCGACCGGGCCTCATCTCCATTGGGGTGTGAAACTCAACGGTGCGCGCGTGAATCCCTATGCGCTGCTGGACCTGCCGTTCAAATCCGAGACACAGCCGGCGATCTTGTCGCCAGACCCGGACGCGGTGTCCGCAGCGGGCGCCCCGGCGCCGTAGTTGCCTCTCTCCGGTGTTTCCAGCGGGTGTATTCCGTAACGCCCTCGTGACTCTGGTCGCGTGATTTGGGGGATCAGATCCGATCGCTGGATAAGTCTCGGTTGCGTTCCAGGATTGAAACACTCAGCCAGGATGAGTTGGCAGCCGTCAATGAAACGGTCCGAATCACGCTTGGTTTGTGGCCCTGAAAAGTGTGCGCTCTAGACCATCGGGTGGACTTCAGGCGTCGGATATCTTTAGGGTGTCGTCTCCACTTCCTGTGTTCTCCAATGGCCTGGGCTGTGAAGTCAGGAGCATATTCTGGGCTTCGTTCCCGTTGAACTTCCCCCGCATCGGGCGTACTCTCTTGGCAGTCCTGAGAACGAGGCGCCGGGATGAGAATGTTCTTTGGTGTGCTCTCAGCGCTGGCGTTCCTGCTTGCCAGTCGACGGTTTTATCTGACGGAGAGCGTCGGCTACGACATCGGCGGTTTATTTCTCCTGCTGATCGGCATCCAGTTGTTTATCGCGGCGATTGTTTTTCATGAACAGCACGAAAGCCGCAAGCCGAAGCCTCCGGCTCCGGCCGAAGGCAACAAGGGAGTGGATGAGTCACTCCCGCACAGCCGATGATCGGCCCACCACCGGCACGCGTTAGTTCGGCTGGCCGCCCAGTCCTTGCAGCAACGGCAAGATACTTTCTTGGCCGGGCCCAGTGCCTTCTTGTGTCGCGCTGCTGATGTCCTGAAGCAGCTGATTCGCCGCAGGACTCAGCTGTTTGATCTTCTCTGCCAGCCGTCCCGACGGCATGTCGTGTCGTATCTCGTCATCGGTCAGTCTGCCTTCTTTGACGCCCTGCTGAAGAATCTGGGCGAGGGCCTGCACTTTGGCCAACACATCGGGAGGCATGCTGTTCAGGATCGTGGCGGCATCGTGCTGTCCACCGCTGAGTTGGGCATGTGCAGGGATGATTGTCAGCGTCAACAGGGATAGGGTCAGGGCAATTGTTCTGTACATGGAGCAGGTTCCTTTCACGCTCACACCGATGGAGTGACTGATCGGTCGTAACTCCATTATGTCGACGGTCTCGATCTGTGCACAGGAAAAACGTCCATATTCCCGCAGCCCCCGGCCGGTAGGAATCGAGAATCCGTTTGGTGTTGACATGGATGACTGTTACTCTTGGAATCGCACGAGGGTGCAACCGGAGAGGTGAGAGATGTTCGGCGAGTGGGAGTTCGCAGAGGTGACGCCGTATCTGGTGGCGGTGCTTGGCCTGTTGGTCGTCTGGCAGTACTATCAAATGCAGATCATGGCCGGGCGTATTATGGCGGTCGATATTTTTGAGCGCTCAGGCGTCCGGATGTACATTTATGTCGTCCCCGATGACGACGCGATCTGTCCCGTATGCGCCGGGTCGAATGGGCGGGTGTTTCTTCCCTCTCAGATCGCGGGAAAGGGGTTTTCGCCTCGGTACGGTCAGTGCCAGCATCCCACGCCTTGTCCGGGAATGCTGATTGGGTTATATGGCGCGTGGCAGGAAGCTCGGGGAGTTGTGGAACGCGCACGTGCGCAGGCAAAGAAGAACGGCGTCCAACTGTCTCAAGAAGAACTGCGGGCCTTGGTGAACGGGCAATGGGAGATGAGCATCAGTGCCGAGACGGACCGGTTGGGCGTGCACATGATCGAAGCGGCCTGTTATGAGAAAATCAACCGAGCGGTGTCGACCACCGGCTATCGGTACGCGGTCGAGGAAATCAAGGAAGTCCGCCATCTCCTCCTGCTTGTTCCCGCGTACCTTCGACTTGCGCTGCTGTTGGTCCGATCCGGAGACAACGATGAGGCGCTGGCGCTCATCGAGCGATTTGAAACACGGTTTCCCACCAACAAGCGTGGCCTCCATTTTCCGACGGCGGAGCAACGCAACATCATGAAGTTGCGGAAATCGCACCTGCTCGGAAGCCAGCCGGAAAAAGTCCCGGCATAAGTCGGCATGTCAGTAATTCGATTCGAGGCTGGAAGGCGTCTTATTGAGGACGGTTGCCGCGGCTTGTGAGAGGGCGGCGTCGTGCGTATGGTCGTGCGAATAGACGCGGAATTGGATGAGCCTTGTGGGCAACAGGTCCAAGAACTCTTCGAGCGGCTCGGTTGACACCTGGTTGGTGCCTGGATCGTAGACATACAGCGGATTTCCGCGCCGGTCTTTTGGGTCAGGCCGAGGGTCCAGCGGCGCCATATCAACGCGAAACTCCAGACCACGCAACTCCTTTGGCAATTCTTTCGCGATCTGCTGCGCGAACTGCTCATGGCTGGGGAAGGCCATCCCCCGTTCCTGGCCTTTTTCCTTCAGCGTGGTGCTGTAGGCCATCTTCCATTTGATGTCCCGGTTGAGAATGCGCCCCCATTCATGTCCGAGCCGGCGGCGCGCTTTCTGGCTGGCGCGTGTCCATCCCCGCACTTCCTCCAACAGCGACCAGTCGGTGAGCGTTCGGTACCGGTCCATACAGGTCCGCGGGTCTTTTGGGAAGAGCATCTTCATGGTGTCACCGAAAATATCGCGCAAGTGGATGTCGATGGCCCTGGTCGTGCGGTGGAAGTAGACATTCGAGTACAGATACATTCTGGTATTGAGGAACATCTGCAGAGCCGGAAGTCCGGTCTTGTGAATCGTAAAGCCTTTGTCGGTGATGATGGTGTAGTGAATCAATCGCGAGAGATCGACGGGTCCGACCGCCACACCGCACATGTAGGAGTCCCGCAAGACATAATCCAGATTGTCTCCGGTATAGCTGCCTGAAATGACAGGTTGGAGCATGTTCAACCATCGAGGCAGGCGGGAGTTGTCTTTCCCTTTTTCCTTCACAATCAGATGCGCAATTTGGTTGGGGTCCAGCTCCTCGCCTGTGGCGAAGGGGCCGGACGGGCTCCGGCGTATATTCCGGATGATGGGTCCCAGGTGCTCACGGATGATGATCTGCCCAAGCTTTTCGTGCGTGAGATGAAAGCCGTGGAGGTAGTTCTCGTCGAAGAAATGGCAAAACGG
>DCZO01000001.1:21801-46658 GCA_002331335.1 Nitrospira sp. UBA2082
CCATGGCCGATGTCGTGGACCAGCGCCGTAATGCGCAGCACGGCTTCGACGTAGTTGGCCGAGGGCACATCGGGGACGGACTTCTTGAGAAACGGATAGAGATGACGGGCAAATCGCCCAGCCACGTGCATGGTCCCGAGCGAGTGGACAAAGCGGGTATGTTCCGCCGAGGGATAGACCCAGCGGGCGCTTTGGAGCTGATAGATATACCGCAACCGTTGGACCCAGGGTGAGTCGATGAGGTCCTTCTCGGTTTGCTCGTGAGGATCCGGGACGGCATAGGGTACGGTGAACGAGACGTAGCGGTGGATGGGATCAGCAATCAGCGCCGATCCATCATAGGGGGCGTTCAATCGTTTCGAGGGAACCATAGGTGGGGTGCATCTTAGCCCACCTGGTCGGGAGGCGGCAATGGATGGGAGGGGGGTGGGCCCAGAGCCGGACGGTATCGGAGAATGAGCAGATACGCGACGGGGTAGGCCAGCAGGGATCCGATCACGCTCAGAACGAATCCACCGAAGGCAAATGGAATCAGATAGGGAGCGACCTGTTCGTAGATGCCGCTGAAACTCAGATCGGTCCAATTGAATGTCGGGGTCTCCGTGTATCCCAGTAACCAGGCGCCGGTCCAATAGGTCGCACCCAAGATCGGCACAATGGTCCAAGGATTGTTGACGAACGCGCCGGTCAACAACGCCACAAAATTAAGGCCGAAGAGCCATGTGCAGACCACCACCATTGCAGTGTGCAAGCCGTAGGCGGGGGAGAAGGCGATGAAGACCCCGATGGCGAACGCCAGTGCGGTACGCTGGGGCGACTCCTGTAAGTGCAGCACTTGGCGGAGCAGCGCACGGAACGAGCGCGTGCGCGTGTGCCGCTCTGGCGTGATCTGAGCGCTCATCAGCGGAAATGCTCGTAACTCGTGTTGGGAATCGGTTTCATCGCGCCATTGGGAGTATTCATCCGCATCCCGAACTGACGTGGCCGGATCGTGCCGATCCGTGTGACGTGAAACCCGTGTGTGCGTGCGTGCCGAGCGATCGCTCCCTGTTTCGCCGGGGGAGCGGTGAACAGGAGTTCGTAGTCTTCGCCTCCGGTGAGCGCCATCACCGCCGGGTCCAGACGGCGGCTTTCGGCATAGGCACGGCACGCCGCCGAGATGGGGAGGGTGCTCAAGTCGATCTCCGCGCCTACGCGACTTTCTTCGCAGAGGTGCCGAAGGTCGCCGGAGAGGCCATCTGACAGGTCGATGGCGGCGGTCGCCACTCGCGCGCGGTTGAGCCATTGTCCTTCGGCAAGACGGGCGGTCGGGCGGAGATGGCGATTGATCAAATAGTTTTTGTGAGTGGTGCGTAGCGGGGAGAAGGGCCGATGCGCCGGTCGCTTCGATGCGGTGTGAGCCAGGAGTTGCAGGCCAGCCAGTGAGTCTCCCAATGTCCCCGTCACATAAATGTGATGGCCCACGCGGGCTCCGTGGCGGAACAGTGCCTGCCCCGATTCAGTGGTTCCGAGGAGGGTGAGGCTCACAAAGAGTCCGGCCTTGGAGGCGGAGGTGTCGCCTCCGATCAGAACGACATGACGTGGCCGGCAAGCCTGCATGAGGCCCGTGTATAGCTGAACCACCTGCCTCGTGCCGAATTCAGACGGGACGGCGAGTGAGATGAGCACGTAGCGCGGCACCGCACCCATGGCTGCGATGTCGCTGAGATTGGCCATGGCGGCCCGGTATCCGACCGATTCAAGAGACGCGGTGCGCAGATCGAAGTGAATACCGTCCGCGAGCAAATCGGTCGTGACGTGCCACCATCCCGGTGCCGGTGCCGCCAACACGGCGGCGTCATCGCCGATGCCTCGGATGAGTTGTGTGTTGTGGCGGGCGAACCGGCGCGCGAGAGTCCGGATCAGGGCGAATTCTCGGATGCGGGGTGGGGCCTTTGAAAGGGCCACGATGCCACTCTACCGATGACGCGCAGCCGGGACAGGCGACAGCGTGGCCTGGATTTCCCGTGCGCGGCTGTCCCGCTTGCGTCTTGCGGTGTGCCCCGATGTAGGAACAGCCGTCGCGGGGGACGACGCTTTTTTCGCTGCCGATCGGGTGGTCGCGGTTCTTCTCAGGGCGATTTTCATCACGTCGTCCATCGTGTCGGCGAAGGACAAGTGGATACCCTTCAGCAGGTGTTTCGGGATGCCTTCAAGGTCCTTTTTATTCCGCTTTGGCAGAATCACCGTGGTCAATTTGGCGCGCTTGGCAGCCAGGATTTTTTCTTTCAATCCACCGATCGGCAGAACGCGGCCGCGCAGGGTGATTTCTCCCGTCATGGCCAGATCCCGTCTGGCGGGGATGCCGGAGAGGGCCGAGGCGATGGCGGTGGCCATGGTGATGCCGGCCGAAGGTCCATCCTTGGGAATCGCGCCGGCAGGGACATGAATGTGCAGATCCTGCTTGCTGAACATGTCGGGATTGATCCGCAGCGTTTTTTCCCGTGACCGGACATAGCTGAGCGCCGCCTGGGCCGATTCTTTCATCACGTCGCCCAGATGGCCGGTCAGGGTCAGCTGGCCTTTGCCTTTCATGACCGTCGCTTCGATGTGGAGGACGTCGCCCCCCGCTTCGGTCCAGGCCAAGCCGGTGGCCACACCCACTTCGTCTTTTTCCAATTCCGCTTCGGGCACGTACTTCGGGACGCCGAGATATTTCTGGAGGTTCGCGACATCGACCGGGAACCCCTGGCCCTTGCCCTCCGCGACTTTCTTGGCCACTTTCCGCATGACGTTGGCGATCTCGCGTTCGAGATTGCGCACCCCGGCTTCGCGCGTGTAATGCGCGATGATTTGTCTGATGGCCGGCTCCGCGATACGAACGTGCTTGTTCGTGATGCCGTGTTCTTCGAGTTGTCTGGGAATCAGGTATTTCTGGGCGATGCCCAGTTTTTCTTCCTCGGTATATCCCGGAATTTCGATGATCTCCATCCGGTCGCGCAACGCGGGAAGGATCGGATCGATCAGATTGGAGGTGGTGATGAACATCACCTCCGTCAAGTCAAAGGGGACGCCCAAATAATGGTCGGTGAACGCGTTGTTTTGTTCGGGATCGAGCACCTCAAGCAGCGCCGCGGAGGGGTCGCCACGGAAATCCATGCCGACCTTGTCCACCTCGTCCAGCATAAAGACGGGATTGGCCGTTCCCGCCTGTTTCATGCCCTGGATGAGCCGACCGGGCAGCGCGCCGACGTAGGTGCGTCGGTGTCCACGGATTTCCGCCTCGTCCCGGACTCCACCGAGGCTGATGCGCACGAATTCGCGCCCGAGCGCACGGGCGATCGATTTGCCCAAGGAGGTCTTGCCGACGCCTGGCGGCCCGACGAAACAGAGGATGGGGCCCTTCATCTTCTCTTTCAGCTTGCGGACGGCCAGATACTCCAGAATCCGTTCCTTGACCTTCTCCAGGTCGTAGTGGTCCTCGTTCAGAACCTTGGCCGCGGCCTTCAGGTCGAGGTTGTCCTTCGACCGTTTGGACCAGGGCAGTTCCACCATCCACTCCAGATAGGTGCGGACCGTGGCGGATTCGGCCGTGTCGGGGTGCATCTTTTCCAGGCGTTTGAGCTGTTTTTCCGCTTCCTTGAGCACTTTCTCCGGCATCTTGGCGTCTTTAATGCGTTTGCGGAATTCAGTAACTTCTTCCGCCCGTTCATCCAATTCGCCCAATTCTTTTTGAATGGCTTTCAGCTGCTCGCGCAGGAAGTATTCGCGCTGGGTCTTGTCCATTTCGCCCTTGGCTTGCGCCTGAATCTTCTGCTGCATGGACAGGACTTCGATTTCCTTGCCGAGAATGTCACTGACCTGGCGAAGACGCTGGACCGGGTCGACGAGTTCCAGCACGGACTGGGTGACATCGACTTTCAATCCCAGATTCGACGCCACCATGTCGGCGAGCCGTCCGGGCTCTTCCAGATTCTCAATGACGACCATGACGTCGGGGATGAGGACTTTGCCCAGGCTGACAATCCGCTCGATCTGTTCCTTCACCGTGCGCATGACCGCTTCGGCTTCGAGCGTCGTTCCCGAAGGCTTGGTGTCGGGGAGCTTGTCGATGCGGACGGAATAGTAGGGGTCGGTCTGGATGTACTTGGCGATTCTGGCTTTGGCGACGCCCTGCACGAGGATCTTGATGCGTTCATCCGGCAGCTTCAGCATACGCATGATGATGCCGACGGTGCCGATCTCATGGATGTCGTTGGGCTCTGGATTCTCCATGTCGAGCGCTTTTTGTGTGGCGAGGAAGATCATTCTGTTGCCGGCGAGGGCCGCCTCAATCGCCTTGATCGACATCTCTCGTCCGACGAAGAGCGGAAGCACCATATAAGGAAACACGACGATGTCACGCACGGGCAGCAAGGGCAGCTGGGCGGGAATCTCGACGTTCTGCGGGGGCTGAAGTTCCTGCTCGTTCTGGTCTGTCATCGGAGGCCGCTTTCTTTAATGCCGACTCGGATGAATGTACGGTTCGTCCGGCGGCACGGTGTGGTCGTATGGGTTGAGGAACGATCTATTTTCGTCGGTCGTTCGAAAGTCGCTGCGCGCGTGAGACAAGATACTCAGCGAAATCTGCTCCCAATGAGGGGCTCTTCAGGGCGAATTCGATCGTGGCGATGAGAAAACCCAGTTTATCCCCGGCGTCGTGCCGTTGGCCTTTGATTTCTTGCGCGAACATCGGTGATCGTTTCGCCAGCTCTTTGAGCGCGTCGGTCAGCTGAATTTCCCCATTCTTTCCGGGCGCCGTTTTTCTCAAGATCGGGAAGATCTCCGGCGGCAGGACATACCGGCCGATGACGGCCAGTGTCGAGGGGGCATCGGCCGGCGACGGTTTCTCCACCATGTCTAGAACGCGATGCAGACCGCTCGCCACGCGTTTGGGCGCGACGATGCCGTATCGGCTGACATCCTGCTTGGGGACCTCTTGCACACCCAGAACCGCGCCATGACGTTTCTTGTATACATGGATCAGTTGGGCGAGTGCTGGAACCGGGGCATCGATGATTTCATCGCCGAGAATCACGGCGAACGGCTCATCGCCGATCAAGTGTTGCGCACAGAGCACAGCGTGTCCCAAGCCCAAGGCTTCCGGCTGACGCACGTAACAGAAGTTGGCGAGATTCGAAATCTGCCGGATCTGATGCAGGACTTGGTTTTTGCCGGTCCCTTTCAAATTCTCTTCGAGTTCCACCGAGCGATCGAAGTGGTCTTCGATGGCGCGCTTGCCCCGTCCTGTGATCACGATAATGTCTTCAATCCCGGAGGCGACCGCTTCTTCCACCGTGTACTGGATAAGCGGTTTGTCGACCAGCGGCAGCATCTCTTTCGGCGAGGCCTTGGTCGCGGGGAGAAACCGCGTGCCCAGTCCTGCTGCGGGAATGACGGCCTTTCTGACGGTGAGCCGCGACATGAATCGGATACTATGTGATGGGTAGGGTGATGTCAAGAAATGGTCGAACTCACCGCATCCAAAGCGCGTCGCACGTCCCTTGTGAAGCGGCGGAAACGAGAACAGGTTTGAGGCAGGCAAGATGTCAAGATCTTCATGTGCAGGTAGACGGGACACCGGCATTCTGATTGCGAATGCCGTGCTTCCGACTCCGAACTCGCTTGACACATCATGATCGTGCGCGACACGCTCACCGCCGAGGAGATCACCAACCAACTCCTCTATCTCTAAAGGAGACTACCATGCGTCGATGGAGACACACACTTTGGGCATGGTGTGTCCACGCATGGCGCTGGCTCCTCTCCTGGCTGTGCCAACCAACACGTCGACGAGGATGGCTCCCCTGTCGGTCAGGCTCGCCGCCGCGCCGCGTCTTCGCCCAACCCAAGCCCATGTGGGTCCGGAACGACATCATACGCATGAAAGCCCTCATGCCGCAGGCGGGGTGCCGGATGATCGCCCATACGTTCAACCGGCGCTGGAGAGCACGCAGACAGATGACGGTGAGCAAAACCTATGTGGCGGACACCTGCCGGAAAGAGCAGTACCGAATCCTCCATGCGCGGCGAAGATTGAAACATCGTGTGCCGAAACCAATGCGGCGCAACCGCGTGTGGAGCTGTGATCTGCTCGCGAAGACGGACTCCGATGGCCGCACACATCTCGCCCTGGCGATTTTGGATTATGGCAGCCGGGCCTGCCTGCGCTTGCAGCAGTTGGCGGATAAGTCGTCGCTTCGGCTACTCCAAGAACTCGTGCAGGCGGTGAAGCGCTACGGTCGGCCGCAGTTCATCCGAACGGATAACGAGGCGGTTTTGGTGTCACGTCTCTTCAGACTCGGCCTGTGGCTCTTGGGTATCCGTCAGCAGCGCATCCAACCGGGTTGCCCCTGGCAGAACGGCCGGGTGGAGCGGTTCATCGGAACGGTCAAGCGGGAATTGAGGCAAGAGGCGCTGACAGGCGGCGTGGAGTTCGAGCACAGGCTGACAAGCATTCGGACCTGGTACAACCACGACCGCCCCCATGACCATTTGCAGGGGCGGACGCCAGCGGAAGTCTGGGCGGCCTCACCATGAAGGGGGGAGAGGGAAGGGGAACGGTGAGCGTCAGGGATCGGTTGTCCGGCGAGGTGTGTCCAAAATCGCCGAATTCAGCAGATTCTGAGCGAACAATCCGACGGACAGCCCAAAAATCCGAGAGTCGCTGGAGGAATCGTATCGGTCAACGGGAGACAATCGGCTCGTAGGCGGTAAAAATCAGCAGCGAGTCGGACCTGAAACCTCTAACGGACGTGCGGACGGGACAAGGTGAAGGGCCGAGCCCGATGTGTCATACGTGGCGGACAGGGTGAGGAGACCGGCATGAGACGGAATTGTAGCAGCAACGGAGAGCTTTACAAGCGCGGGGCGTCACAAACCGGCTCCTCGGAGTTGGCAAAGATGAAGCATTGCTGCGGCATTCAGATACGCGTAAATAAGAATTAGGAGCACAATTCCCGTGATTACAATATAGAACACCTGCTGTCGAACTCGAGCTCGTTCGAATATAGGAAGGTCTTCTTGACACACAGCCTGCCGCCATTGGTACGCAAAAGGAAACTGGCTCATCGAGATCACTTGGCTTGAATACTTCGTCTTTATTGCAGTGGGCACCCTACCTTTGAATGCCCATATACCGACTCCAATTAACATGACTCCATAGACCATGGCGACTAGATCAGCAATACGAATAAATAGTCCCGGCTCATTCATATATTCTTTCTCGATTAGAACGGGGACGCTGCTAAGGCCAGACATCCAAATCCTATCGCTATATTTGGGAGGTAGCCAACTAACTGTCTTCTGTTAAACTCATTTATCTTATTTAGTCCTTCCAACCTAAGTTTACGCAACCGCTCAAAGTCCTCATCGGAGCCTTGTCCAGATGCACATATTTCCTCTAACACCTTAATTTGTTCGCTAATTCTATGAATCTCGTCAGCGAGATCCCTAAGCTCTTTCGCCGTGTTCAGGGCATCGTAGATATCATATAGACCACATGCAATAGCTCCTGCTGTCCCGAGCGGTCCTGTTCCGCTCGAATCATTCCAGTTCGGAGGATTGTTGGAGACGTACTGATAGAGGGTTAGATCCCCGCCAGCAAACCCAATCGGATCCTTCTGCAAAAACCTCCCAGTGCTCGGGTCATAATACCTCGCCCGGTAGTAATAGAGCCCGCTTTCGCTATCGAACTCCCGTCCGGTGTACGTATACGGCTGCTCCACGGTGCCGGGAGATTCGAGGATATTCCCATACGCATCGTAGCTGTAACTCTTCGCGGTGGCGCCAGCACTGTCCGTCAGATCGGTGACACTGCTCAAGCCGTCTTGGTGATAGAAGAACGTGTTGCCGCCCTTGGTGACCGCGATCGGCTCATCAATGCCAGGTCCGTGGGTGTACCGGGCTTGTAAGACGTTACTGCCGTCGTATTCGAGGAGAATATCTTCTCCGTCATAGACGTACCGTTTCGTCTGGCCATTCGCAACTTTCTCAATGCGCCGCCCTAGCCCGTCGTAGCGATACGTGCTGGTGAACGCAGCGGTTGGATTGCCCGCGACATACTCCTCGACCTTCGTGAGCCGATTCTCCGCATCATACGTGTACTGGGTGTAGTTCCCAGTGGCGAGCAGCGTCTTCCGCGTGAGGTTCCCGTTGTCGTCGTATTGGTAACTGTGCGTCGCATCCGCCGTGAGCTGATTGCCGGCATTCGTCACATTGCCGGCAGTGGTCCGATTGCCGACCGGATCGTACGTGAACGATTGGGCAGTCCCCAAGAGTGGATGGCTCGCACTCGTGAGCCGATCCAAATTATCGTACCCAAACGTCTGACTGCCTCGCCGGTCCGTCAAACTTGTCCGATTTCCCACTCCATTATAGAGATACTCCGCCTTGTTCACTTGCGCACTTGTCGCTTGAACCTGGTGCAGCACCGGGGTGACCTGCGACGCCGGATCGTAGAGGGAGGTCTTCACGTCATGTTCATTGCTTGCATTCGGGGCAGCAGTTCATGGTATGGAGTTTGACGAGCCAGGAGTTGATATCAACGGTCCTGAGCATTCGCCATACCGGTCTACTTCCACACTTCGGGCAGCGGATTGATAAGCTCAACCATACCAGGGAGACCACTCCGAGTAGGACAAAGCTGATTGCGAGTTCAAATCGTCCGACAAAATTAGAGATCATGGCCCCATTCACTGCAAGGATGAAAGCAACTATCAACGCAACAGTTGTTAGCATCATGAAATAGAACAGCCCCAACTTCCAGATCTGACCGGTACTTCCAATCCAAGAGCGTGCAGGCATGATCAGTCCTTATTCCTCACAAGGCCCTGATGGGCAAGCACCAAAGATAAACGTTTTCACCGCCGCATCTAAAGCAGATCCAGCTATCACACCCGTTTCGAGCGCGATAGTAGCAATGGCCCCATTAGCCACGGCATTAGCACCTACAGATGCAATGGTTCCAGCCACACCTAGATTGGCCACACCTTGACCAGCGAGCAGGGGCCTAAAAGCCATGCCAATTGTTGTGAAACCGGTGCTTCTTGCTACTGCCCCGCTTGTGATGGCGCCGACACCGGTCCGCGCCAATCTCGTGAAACCACCAAAGAAGAAGTCGTTGGTAGTATCAAAGGCAAACTCAAAGTTCGACTTGAAGCAGTCAAAGTCAGAAGAGGCGAATCCACTGGGATCCCTGAGAGTCAGAGGCCGGTTGAAAACGTAGCGATACAGATTTGGATCACCACTGACAAGTCCTATTGGATCTTTTTGCAAAAATCTTCCGATGGTCGAATCGTAAGCTCTCGCTCTGTAATGATACAGCCCACTCTCGCTGTCGAACTCTCTTCCCGTATATGTGTACGGCTGGTCGAGCGTACCAGTCTGGTCCACGATGTTTCCGTACGCGTCATAGCTATAGCTCTTCGCCGTGGCTCCCGCACTGTCCGTGAGATCGGTCACAGAGCCCAGCCCATCCTGGTGATAGAAGTAAGTGCTCCCGCCCTTCGTCACCGCGATCGGCTCGTCAATCCCAGGGCCGTGGGTGTACCGGGCTTGTAAGACGTTACTGCCGTCGTATTCGAGGAGAATATCTTCTCCGTCATAGACGTACCGCTTCGTTTGGCCATTCGCAACTTTCTCAATGCGCCGCCCTAGCCCGTCGTAGCGATACGTGCTGGTGAACGCAGCGGTTGGATTGCCTGCGACATACTCCTCGACCTTCACCAGCCGATTCTCGGCATCGTACGTGTACTGGGTATAGTTCCCCGTGGCCAACAGCGTCTTCCGGATCAAGTTGCCGTTGTCATCGTACTGATAGCTGTGTGTCGCGTCGGCGGTGAGCTGGTTCCCGGCATTTGTGACGTTGCCACTGGTGGTTCTATTCCCAACTGGGTCGTACGCAAAACTTTGAGCAGTCCCCAAGAGTGGATGTGACGCTGATGTGAGGCGATCCAGGTTGTCATAGCCGAACGCCTGTGCCCCTCTCCTGTCCGTGAGCGAAGTCCGATTCCCCACGCCGTTATAGAGATAGTCCGCCTTGTTGATCTGCGTCGCACTCGCTGTAATTTGATGCAGAATATTCGTCACCTGACTCGCCGGATCATACGTGTAGGTCGTGCTGGTCCCGTTCGGCAGCGTGAGCGACGTGCGTCGGCTCAACGGGTCATAGGCGAAGGTTGCCGCCCCTGTCGGCGTCGTGACCGATGTCAGCCGGTTCAACACATCATAGACGTAGGTGTGTGACGCTGTGCCCCCATTCAGCGTCAGTCGGTTCCCGTTCTTGTCATAGGTATAGGTCAACGTCACGCTCGGCTGGTTGGAGGAGCCCGCCGTACTGGTGGTCAGGAGCCGGTTGGCCTGGTCGTAGGTCATCGTCAGGGCGCTGTCGGGGTCGGTCACCGTCAAGAGGTTCCCCACGGCACTATACGTATAACTGGTCACGAGGTTACCCGGCAGCGTTTTGCTCAACAGTTCATTCACGGCGTTGTAGGCAAACAGAATGTCATCGCCCTTCGGCGTGTGGCGTTTCGTCAGATTGTCATTGCCATCATACTCGTACGTCTCGACTTTGCCCAGCGGATCAGTCGTGCTGATGAGCCGGTTCCGGCTGTCATAGGCAAACGTGGTGGTTTGATTCTTCGCGTCTTTCACCGTGAGTAAATTGCCGTTCCCATCGTAAGTGTACTCAGTGACCCCATTCAACGGATCCGTGGCTTTCTTCAGCCGGTTCTTCGCGTCGTACTCGAAGCTGGTTGTCCGGTTGAGGTGATCTTTTGACGTCGCCACGTTGCCCGCACTGTCGTAGGTGAGCGTGGTCGTCCGATTCAGCGGATCGGTCGTCGTCAGGAGCCGTCCCAGCGTATCGTACGTGAACGTGGTGGCGGGGTTCGTCGGATACAGCGCGTCCCGCGTTTCGGTCAACAGGCCCTGCGCATTGTAGAAGAACCGTGTGACCAGATTGAAGATGAGCCAAGAAACGACTTGCAATGTATCGGTCTTGTTGATCTGTTGGCTGAGGGCTTGAAGAACTCAGACAGCGCAATCACGATGACGTTTGAACAAATCAATAACATCTTGGATTGTATAGACCGTTGACCACTCATCACGTGGAATAGCAATGCTCAAACGCTTTTCTACTTCTAGGGCAAAATATCCAGCATCGTCACCATCTCGCCACACATCTCCAATGATCCTGTCCGTCCTCTGCGGCTCCCGTCGCGGTTTGTTGAGGAGCCGTTCTTTGAACCAGTCAAGAAGTGGTGGTCCCCAGCGTTCTCTCAGCACCTCAAATATAACCCGTTCAATGGTTTGGTCATCAGGGATTCGATTGTGAGTCGACATCGCAAGACTCCTCGTTCATACAATCATCTATGCATAGGCCAATCGAAACCGCGTCATAGGTGAGCAGGCCTACACCGAGTGCGAGATTGAGGCGTCCCAAGAGACCAAAGAGCCGGTTGGTTCCCAGTGTCTGAGTGCCAAGCTTCGGGTCGGACGTGAATCTCTGACCGAACCGGCTCAATAAATTGGTAACGCCGCTCGTGCCACCAAGGCGAGGCACCCCTATCCCACTCTTCGGAATCGGGATGGCGTTAATTCCCACGATCGTCCGCAAAAGAGCTTCTTCGATTCCATAATGTTCCGACACGCAACGAATAAAACAATCCATAAAGGACGGTGCGAGTCCAAATGGATCGATTAGGTTAACGGGGTTATTAATGACATATCCGTATGAATTGATCCCGCCTGTAAGCCCGACCGGATCCTTCTGCAAGAATCTCCCAGTGCTCGGATCGTAGTATCTGGCTCTGTAGTAGTACAGCCCGCTTTCGCTGTCGAATTCTCGTCCCGTGTACATATACGGCTGCTCGACGGTGCCGGGAGATTCCAAGATATTCCCATAGGCATCATATGAATACGACTTGGCCGTGGCGCCGGCTGAATCGGTGAGATCGGTGACGCTGCCGAGGCCGTCCTGATGATAGAAGAAGGTGTTACTGCCTTTCGTCACTGCAATCGGTTCATCGATGCCAGGCCCGTGGGTGTAGCGAGCAACGAGTGAGTTTGTCCCGTCGTACTCCAGCAAGATATCTTCCCCATCGTAGATGTAGCGTTTCGTTTGGCCATTGGCGACCTTCTCGATGCGCCGTCCCAATCCATCGTAGCGATACGTGCTCGTGAACGCCGGCGTACTCGCACCAGCCACGAAGTCTTCCACCTTCGTCAGCCGATTCTCGGCATCGTACGTATACTGCGTGTAGTTGCCCGTCGCGAGGAGGGTCTTTCTCGTGAGATTGCCATTGTCATCGTACTGATAGCTGTGCGTCGCGTCGGCGGTGAGCTGATTTCCCGCGTTCGTCACATTGCCGACCGTGGTTCTGTTACCGACTGCATCGTATGTGAACGCCTGCGGCGTGCCGAGCAGCGGATGGCTTGCGGAGGTGAGCCGATCTAAATTGTCATACCCGAAGCTCTGAGCCCCTCTCCTGTCCGTGAGCGAAGTCCGATTCCCCACGCCGTTATAGAGATAGTCCGCCTTGTTGATCTGCGTCGCACTCGCTGTAATTTGATGCAGAATATTCGTCACCTGCGACGCCGGATCATACGTGTAGGTCGTGCTGGTCCCGTTCGGCAGCGTGAGCGACGTACGTCGGCTCAACGGGTCATAGGCGAACGTTGCCGCGCCTGTCGGCGTCGTGACCGATGTCAGCCGGTTCAACACATCATAGACGTAGGTGTGGGACGCCGTGCCCCCATTCAGCGTCAGTCGGTTCCCGTTCTTGTCGTAGGTATAGGTCAACGTCACGCTCGGCTGGTTGGAGGAGCCCGCCGTGCTGGTCGTCAGGAGCCGGTTGGCCTGATCGTAGGTCATGGTCAACGCGCTGTCCGGGTCGGTCACCGTCAAGAGGTTCCCCACGGCACTATACGTATAACTGGTCACAACGTTACCCGGCAGCGTCTTGCTCAGCAGTTCATTCACCGCGTTGTAGGCAAACAGAATGTCATCGCCCTTCGGCGTGTGTCGTTTCGTGAGATTGTCATTGCCATCATACTCGTACGTCTCGACTTTGCCCAGCGGATCGGTGGTTGAGATCAGCCGGTTGCGGCTGTCGTAGGCAAAGGTGGTTACTTGGTTCTTCGCGTCCTTCACCGTCAGCAGATTGCCATTGCCGTCGTAGGTGTAGACCGTTTCCCCGAGCAGCGGATCGATGACCTTCTTCAGCCGGTTCTTCGCGTCGTACTCGAAGGATGTGATTCGATTCAGATGATCCTTCGACGTGGCGACGTTGCCCGCACTGTCGTAGGTCAGCGTGGTTGTGCGGTTCAGCGGATCGGTGGTGGTGAGCAGGCGCCCCAGTGTGTCATACGTGAACGTGGTGGCGGGGTTCGTGGGATAGAGGGCATCCCTGGTTTCAGTCAGCAAACCCTGCGCATTGTAGAAGAACCGCGTCACCTTATTATCCGCGTCGGTGATGGTGATCGGATTCCCCTTCGCGTCGTAGGCGATGTTCGTCTGGTTGCCTTTCGGGTCCGTGATGCGCGTCACCTGATTGAAAACAGGCTCATAAACAAACGTGGTCGTAGCCGCAATGCTCTGCTCGGTGCTGGTGAGCAGATTGTTCTTCGCATCGTAGGTCATGGTCGTGACGGCGCCGTTGGGCCGGGTGATCTTCGTGGGATTCCCCTGGGGGTCCCGCTCGATCAGCGTGGTGCGGTTTAACGGATCGATCTGCTTGGTGACCCGCCCGATCGCATCGGTCTCGAACGTGGTCGTCTGGCCCTTCGCGTCCTTGAACGTGGCTTGGATCACCGGTGGTTGCTGGATCGTCGCGGGATTGCCGAACACCCCACTGCCATTGGCCAGATCCGGCACGCCCGTGAGGTCGGTGGGACGAATCTCCCGGCTGTCGCCATTGGCTAACGTGGCCTTCTTGAGCCGCCCGGCGGAATCGAACTGATAGGCGGAGACCTGCCCCCGCGCGTCGCGCTTCTGCACCATGCGATGCTGCGCATCATAGTTGAACGAGGTGCGCGTCTGGTCCGGCGCGTCGATTGCGATGAGATTGCCCGCGCTGTCGTGGGTCAACGTGGTGATCCGGCCGGCGGGATCGGTGATCGTGGCAAGTCGGGTTCCACTATAGGCCAACATCGTAATTTGGTTTGTAGGATCGGTGATCGTCGTGAGCTGATTGCTGCCATTGTAGGCGTAGGTCGTGGTGTTGCCGTTCCGATCGGCCAGACTGGTCTGATAGCCCTGGGCGTTGAACTGGTAGACGGTGCCATCTTTGAGCCGGCGGGTGTAGGTGCCGTCGGGATTCCGGGTGAGGGTGGACGACTCACTCGGCGGAGCGATGAACTGCGCGGTCAGATCGCGCCGTCCCCCGCTGGTGTACAGATCATTGATCTCCATGTTCGAGAGCGCCCGATTGTACACCTCCACGCCATCGAGGTGCCCTTTGACGAACCCGGCCTGCGCCCAGCTGGCCTTCCCCAAGACCATCGGTACCGTCGCCCCACTGTACCCCCCGTCCAGGGTTGCCGTCCCCTGGAGTACCCCATTGATGTACATGTTGGCGGTGGTCCCATCATAGGTCCCGGCCACATGCACCCAGGTATTCAACGGCAGATTGGGCCGAGAAATCGCATGCACGGCCAAGTCGGGCGGGCGGCTCACGGAGAGGGCCACCTGCTGGAGTGCATCCATGCGGATGATCCAGCCACTCAAATTTCCATCGTATTTGCTCATCAGATAATACTCTTGGCCGGTCGCCGGTGCCTGGGTGATGAAGACCCAGCCTCCGACCGTCAGGTGCGGCGTCGTGTGGGCGGCGGTGTGGGGGATGGAGACAAAATCGTCAATCCCGTCGAAGTGAAACGCCGTGCCCAAGCTGCCGTTCCCGAACGTGGTCCCGCCCTGGAGCGTCCCGTTGAACGCGCTCTGTAGATCCTGCGCCGTGCCTTCGGCCGGCCACCAACTGACCAGCCCCGTCAGCGGCGCACTGGCAAAGGGAATCGTCTGACCAGTCCCTTGCGCCAGGATCGCCAGCCCGGACGAGAGGACAATCCGATCCACACCCATCAGTCCCCATCCGGCCCCAAAGGGACTGGCTTGTTCATTGCGCAGGACCGTAGCCCCGTTCGTCACCGCGCCCACCGAGGACTGCGCATAGTTCGAATAGGTCACCAATTCATACGGATAGCGGCCCGTGGGCAAGGCGGCGCCGTCATACGACACGCCCATGCGGGTGCTGGAGGTGGCTTGCTCTGCCATCACCGACGCGTCCCAGACGCCGCGCGTCCCTTGCCTTAGGCCGCCGACGGTGAGATCCGCCGAAAACGTGACCGGCACGGCCGCGCGCACGTCTAATGTGGCGGCAATCGGGAGAATCGGCTGCACATCCGCCGTCGTCGAGTTGTACTGGAGCGTGAGGTCGCGGGAGATTCCGAGTGTGCGCACGCCGGGAATCGTGATGTCCTGCGTGAGCGTGCCTTCGGTCAAGTCCCCGCCAGAGTTGATCGTGCACGTCGTACACCCGCCGATGATGCGGTTGAGATCGTTGATCAGTTGCGCCACAAACGACAGGGCAAAATGCCAGGCGGTTTTGCGCACCCCGCCGCTGATCGTTTCCAGCTTGCTCCCATCGGCACTCACGCGCATCCGGCCCGCGACATAGAACGTCCCGGTGTCTGGGGAGAGGGACCAGAGATCCAATTGATTGCCGGGTGGGAGATTATCCGTATTTGGCAAGGTAATCGGCGCCGGGGTGGTCAGCGTGATCCCCGCCGGTTGAATCGTAATCGAGAACCCCGGCTTCAATTCCACGGGGCGTGATTCGGGCCGGCCATATTCCGGGACCGGGCTGATCGAGAGGGCACCGGTAAAGTTGGTGCCGTCCGGATTCTTGGCCGTGCCGGGCGCAATGGTCACCGTGGTGTTCGGCAAGGTGGGATTGCTGATAACGGTCGTGGCCGCCGGATTCACCGTCACCGCGTGCGCGGTATCCACCACCGGGACCCGCAACTCCGAGCCCAGAGTGTTCATGACATTCGGAATCAGGTCCACCGGCGCAGCCAAAATCGCATAGCCCAAGGGCGCGCCGTTCGCCAGCAGCACCTGGCGGCCCGTGGCCGCGACGCCGTTGATCGTAAAGATTCCTTGTGTGTTCGTGGTCCCAGCCTGCCCGGTGGCCTTGACCGTCACCACCATATTTGCAATCGGCTGCCCGGAGCCATCGACCACGCGACCCGAGAGACCCGTCGTCCCGCCGGGCGGCGCCCCGGTCACAGTGATGGTGATGGATTCGGAGACGGTGATAAGGCCATCTCTCGCCGTGATCGTGAGCGGGAACGTCCCCACTTGAGTCGCGTCCGGGGTGAAGACAAAGAGCCCGGTCTGGGTGTTGAACGTGGCATGCGGCATGAGCGGCATGGGGGTCGCGGCCAGCGTCACCGATTGGCCGTCAGGATCCACGGCGGTCGCGGTGAACGTGAGGGTGGAGCCGAGCGCCACGGTCTTATTGCCGATCGGATCGAGCACCGGCGGACGATTGATGACGAACGCCTGGGCCGTCGTCGCCGTGCCGAGCGGCGTGGTGACCGTGATGAACCCGGAGGTGGCGCCGGCCGGCACCGTAAAGACTGCCTGCGTCGGACTCACCGTTGTGAGCGCCAGAGCCAGACCGTTGAGCCGCACCACCGTATCAGTCGCCTGGGGAAAGAAATTCAGACCCGTGAGCGTGACAACTGTGCCGGTCGGGCCGCTGAGGGGCGTCAGACCGAGGACCACCGGCGCCGCACTGGGATTGACGGTCAATGCCAACGTCCCCGGCGTGCGAATCGGCGCGGTCGCGGTGAGCGTGACTGTGCCCACCGTCACCCCCGTCACGATCACGGTCGTGGTGGTCTGGTTCTCCGGAATGATGACGGTCGTCGCATGTGACACGGCCCCCGTGCCGCTCGACGTGATTGTGACCGTGAGGCCGCCGATGTCCGCCATCCGCGCACTGGTGACGGTCACCGAGAGGGCTTGCCCGACCGCGACGGTGGTCGGCGTAGCCGTGAGGGTCAGCGCCGGGGGCGTGAGGACCGTGAGACTGGTTTCCACGATGGTGGGGGTGCCGGTCGCGGGCGTGAAGGTCGCGCGGATTGTGCTGGCCCCGACGGCCTGCGCCGTCACCACCCCATCACTCGCAATCGTCGCCACTGTCTGGTTGGTCGACGCCCAGACGAGGCGGCTATCCGTCGTCAGGTTCTGCTGGGTCCCATCCGTCAAGGTCGCCGTCGCCGTCATCGGCTGGGTCTCCCCCACGAACAGCGTCAAGTCCTGCGGCGAGAGCGTGAGCAGCACCAATTCGGGGGCCGTCACGGTGACGGTCGCCGTCGCGCTGCCCCCATTGAGACTGGCCGTGATGGTGGCGGTGCCCTCTCCCACGGTGTTCACCGGGAAGTCCGCGGAGAGCGCACCCGCCGCGACGGTGACGGAGGCCGGCACCTGGGCCACGTTCGGCGCACTGCTGGTCAGGGTGACCACGGTCACATCCGTCGGAGCCCGACTCAGCGTCACGGTCACGATGCCCGGACGCCCCTTCGGTACACTCTGCGTGAGGGGGGTGAGACTGCTGACCACCGGCGGCGGCGGCGTGACCTGCACGATCGCGCTGACCGTCGAACTATTGATCGCGGCCGTGATCGTGGCACTCCCCGCCAGCAACGCGGTCACTGGTATCACCGCACTCAACTGATTGGCCGGGACGGTGATCGAGGCAGGCACCTGCACAATTGTCGCCGCACTGTTGGTCAGGGGAATGACGGTCTCGCTCACCTGCGCCGCGTTGATCGTGAGCGTCAGACTTCCCGTTGCGCCTTGTTGCAGCGGCAAGGGGTTGGGCAGCAACGAGACGACGGCCGGCGGCGGCGGCTGGACCTGCACGATCGCGCTCTGCGTGGTGCCGTTCACGCTGGCGGTGACGGTGGCGCTGCCCACGGCGAGGCCGGTCACGGTGAACGCGGCGCTGGTCTGGCCTGCCGGGACCGTCACGACTGCGGGGATTTGCACGATCGCGGCCGGCGAGACCGTGAGGCTGACTTCGGTGTTCGTGAGCTGACCCGCGTTGAGCGTCACGGTTAAGGTCCCGTTCGCCCCAATGACAACGGGCAAGGGCGACGGCAACAAGGACACGATCGCGGGCGGCGGCGGCGTGACTTGGACGGCGGATTCGGCCATTGAGCCATGCAGACTCACATGGACCATGGCCGTGCCAAGCGCGGCCGCGGTCACGGGGATCGTGGTGGTCAACTGGCCGACGGGCACGGTCACTGTGGCTGGGACCGTGACGATGCCGGTCGGAGATACCGTCACCGGGATCGAGGTCGCACTCGCTTGGACCGCACTGATGGTGACCGTCAGCGTGCCGGTCGCCCCGAGATTGAGGCTCGTGGTGGCTGGGACGAGCGAGACGATCGTCGGCAGATTGGCCGTCACCGTAATCGTACTGGTCGCGCTCGTGCCATTCAGACTCGCCGTGATGATGGACGTCCCAGGGGTATTGGCGGAGACCGGAATGGTCACGCTGGTCTGCCCGGCCAGGACCGTGACTGAAGCCGGGACCGAGGCGATACTGGAGGTGCTGCTGGATAGGGTGATCGTTGTCGGACTGCTTTGGGCCGCGCTGATCAGGACCGTCAGATCCCCGGTCCCGCCTTGCGTGATGGTTTTGGAGGCCGGCTGGAGACTCGCAATGGTCGGCGGCGCGGCACTCACATCGACGGTGGCGCTCACAGAGCCGCCGTTCAACGTGGCGGTAATCTGGGCATTGCCCACGGCCACCGCCGTCACCGGAATCCCAATACTCGTTTGATTCACGGCAACGTTCACGCTGCTCGGCACGGTGGCCACGCCGGTATTGTTGCTGGTCAGGGTCAGACTGCCGGCCACGGTCGGCGCCGGGGCAATCGTGGCGGTCAGGGTGCCGGCGGCCCCGGCGGTCAGGTTCAAGGGATTGGGGCTCAGCGCGGTCGGCGTCGGGAGAATCTTGGTGCCGTATACGGAGACGGTGAGATACGCCCCCGGGGTGCTTGCGACTTTGACGGTGAGTTGGTTCGTGCCCGGATTCAAAGTGATGGTGCGGTCGACGATCGCGACGTTCTGGCCAAAGTCCGCGGGCCCGGCGACTTGGACATTGTTGACGGTGATCCAGGCAGAAGAGATGCGATTCTGGCCATTGCTCTGCCCATTGACGATGTGGAGCACAACCGGCTCGCCCACATGGGCCGGGACCGTGATGGTGTCGGTGTACTCATTCGGCGCCCCACTCATGCGCACATATTGTTTGGGGCCGAAGATCTGTTGATCGGGGGTAGCGAATGCCGGGAGTACCAGACTGAGCCAGGCCAGGACCATTGTCAGTGCCAGCAGACCGAATCGCGCTGACGCTGGCCTCACTCCCTCTGTGATCGGCGATGCACTGATGGACTCCCGACGACGTCTCTGCCTGGTCACCATTCTCTCTCCTGTGCTGTCATGGTTGGCTCTCTCAGGGTCAGTTCAGTTCGACCGTTTCTATCACAGGCCGTCTCATGTGCAAGTATTTCTAACTTTTCGTACACCATATCATTCATGACGGGACACGACGCACGGGCCACGATAGGCAACACTGTGCACGAGATGACGTTCCCAGTAATCACTGCGGATGAGCCGCGGCCGATCGTCAGAAAGTGTCGGCGAGTCCTTTACAATGCAGGGAGGCGTCAATATAATCCACCAGTTTTGCGAGCCGTGGGCGAATGGGCGGCAACCGTGTTCCCTCAAGTCTGCACATCGGAGCGGGTCAGGCGTGATGGGGTCGGCTCATCTCTGCCCGGCCTCCGGGCGATGATGGGACGTTGCCACGGTCAGGGTGATTTTCGCGCGAGAGTACTCTTTGGCGATCGTGACGCTCATCCACAGATCTCGATGGCTCGTTGCGCTGATCGTGGCAATCTCTGTCTTGTCCGGCTGGTGTGAAGCGGTTGAGCAGACGACGGTCTCCAAGGTCAAGTCGATCGACATCCGGGGCAACAAGCGCATCGAAGTTCCCGCCATTCTCGGACGCCTCACGCTCAAGGTGAATGATCCCTATACGTCCGAGACGGTTCGCGGGCAGGTCAAGATTCTGTACGAGTCCGGCTTCTTCGAGGATGTCCAAGTCGAAACTGACGTGGTGCCCGAAGGAACGGCCGTGGTCTTCGTCGTTCGGGAAAAACCCTTCATTACGGAAATCGTGTATGACGGGAATGAGCATCTGAGCGACGACAAGCTCAAGGAAAAAACCCTCATCAAGAGCCAAACCTTCCTTGATCAACAGCAGGTCAAGGACAGCGCCGAGAATATCCGTTTGGCCTATGAAAAAGACGGCTATCACAATTGCCAGGTGATTCCGGTCGTTCAAGCGCTGGACCAAGAGCGCAAGCGCCTGACGTTTTTCGTGACCGAAGGGGACAAGGCCCAAATCAAGGAGGTGACGTTCGACGGTTTGCGGACCATGACGAAGGCGGAGATGTTTAAGGTCGTGTCGACCCGCGAATGGGTGCCGTGGTATGGGCTGTTTACGCGATTCACCTTGCCGTCGCTCATCTCCGATGCCGGCGTCCTGAAGCGGGAAGAAGCGATGAATGATGTGGAACGGATCAGGGAAGTGCTGCTGAATAAGGGGTATTTCAACGCCAGGGTGAGTCTCTCGTCCATTGAATTGACCGAGGACAAGCGGTGGTTCACCGTGACTTTTAACATCTTCGAGGGCGAACCCTTTACCATTGGAGAGGTAGGATTCCGGGGCTATACGGTGTTCGAAGACCTCGAGCTTCGGGAAGGACTCAAGATCAAGCAGGGGGAAATTTTTCAGCGCGCAAAGCTGCGTGATGAAATCACCCGCCTGACGGATCTCTATGGGGGGAAGGGCTACTCGTTCGCCGAAGTCACACCCAATGCCATTCCGAACAACGAAGAACGGACAGTCAGCGTCATCTTCAGCATCAAAGAAGGGGAGATGATGCGCATCCGGCAAATCAACATTTTCGGGAACAACAAGACGCGCGACAACGTCATCCGCCGGGAAATCCGGGTGGATGAACAAGACGTCATTGACACCCAGTCCCTGAAGCGGAGTTTCCAGCGGTTGAACAATCTCAATTTTTTTGAAACCGTCGAAATTTTGCCCGACAAAGTGTCTGCTGACAAAGTGGATTTGAACGTTCGGGTGAAGGAGAAGCCGACGGGCCAGTTCAGCCTCGGTGGAGGGTTCAGCTCGCTGGATCGACTGATGGCGATTGCCAACATCACGGAAGGGAATATCGGCGGATATGGCATCATGGGGCGAGTCAGCGGCCAACTCGGCCAGCGGAGGAGCCTGGGATCGATCACGTTGCGTAATCCCTATGTGAACGATTCGCTGACGTCGCTGCAGTTGGATATTTACCGCAGCATGACGAACTACCTGACCTTTTTCGAGTCGCGGACCGGCGCGAGTGTGACGGTGGGCCGCTGGTTGTCGGAATACAATTCGGGGTCTATCAGCATCTTCGGAGAAGAATTGAATTACAGAAGCCCGGCCAGGGGCGTGTGCGACTCCGTTCCCGAATTTTGCGATCAGCTGCTTGGCCATCAGTCATCCACTGGATTTCGGATCAATGGCTTCAGGGACACAAGGGACTATTATCTCGATCCTCGGTCCGGTTGGCGGATCGGAGGTGGGGTCGACATCGGAACTCCGCTCATGGGCGGTACCAATAATTTCATTAAGTACAGCGCCGACGTGATCAAGGTGACCCCGCTGCCCTTCGACATGCGGTTGTCGATCCGTGGTCGGTTCGGGGCCGTGGATGCGTTCGGAGGGAGTCCGGTCCCGCTCAGTGAACGGTTCTATGTCGGCGGTATCAATACCGTGCGCGGGTTTGTCTTCGGCCGGGCCGGCCCGATTGTGGAGCGGACGAAGACGACGCTCGGTGCGGCGAAGCAGCTCATCTTCAACGCCGATCTCATCTTTACGATCTCCGCCGACGCGAAGCTGAACGGCGTGCTCTTCTTCGATTACGGGAGAGGATTTGGTGAGGATGAAAGTCTGTCGATCTTTGAGCTCAGGAAAACGGCGGGACTTGAGGGGCGCTGGATTTCGCCGTTTGGTCCGTTGCGCGCGGCCTACGGCATCAATCTCGAACCCAGGACCGGCGAGCGAAGCGGGGTGTTCGAGTTTACGATCGGATCGATCTTCTGAATGAATGACCGTGCTGAGGCCATGAGGATCTGAAAACAGCGCGTGATGTCAGGGTACTCCGCAACGCCGCTCACATTCATCACGGAGGGCTATCCTTCCTGCGCGCTTTCTGGCAAAATGCACAAATTATTCAAAGGGGTATCCCTCCTGGACGGCGCGAGGGCGGCTTCTCTGTCATCCTGAAAGTTGGCTTGTGACACGTTCCCTAAACGAGTTTTCTCGTACCATCCGGTGTGTGATTCTTGCTGTGGCTCAACGAGCGTACGATCTGGTTCGTATGCCGATAGGCCGTCAACAGTCTCCGATCCTCTTCGCCATGGCCATGGCCGGTCTCTTGACCGTGGGCTGTACGCCAAGTGGGTTGAGGGTCGACGGGCACAAGATCGAAGGCAAAATGGGGCTTGTTGACTCCTCGCGCGTGTGGAACGAATCGAACTTGGGCAAGAAGCTGAAAGAGACGTTGAGTGCCCACCAGAAAAACCGGCAGGCGTTGCTTGAGGCTGATGCGCGAGAGTTGCAACGCATGCAAGAGGACCTGAAGCGGTTTGAAGAGTCACGGTCCTTCCAGCCTGACGGGATTCTGCGACGCAAACAGCAACTACAGCAGCGCTTCGAGGAGTATCAGCAGAAGAGTATGGAATTGAATCGGGAGATCCAGGAAAAGGGGCGTGAGGTGTCGGAAGGTTTTCGGGTGAAAGTGGATGGCGCGGTCGGAAAGGTGGCCAAGCGCCTCGGATTGCAGGTTGTCATTGAGAAAGGCAAAGGCGGCCCCACGTTCTATAGTGAGGAGGGGCTGGACCTGACGAGTCAGGTGATCGAGGAATTCAATCGAGAGCATCCGTAGGGCTGTGGAGGGTTGACATGAGACGTGTAGGAATCGTGATGGCTGTGGGCGGTGCCCTCTTGGCATGCTGGGCGGCAGCAGTGAACGCGTCCGATGCGATCAAGATTGCCGTGATGGACCAACAGGCCGTGATCGAACGGTCCAAAGTAGGCAAGGCGGCACTTGAGGAGGTCAAGACCTATCAGGCGACCAGGCAGAAGATTATCACGGCCGACGAGCAGGAGCTGAAAGAACTTGAGCAGGCCATTCAGGATCCGAATAGCAAGCTCAGTGAAGCGGCCAAACAAGAGAAGCAGGAACAGTTTCGATCAAAAGTCGAGGCCTATCAGCGGCGGCTACAAGACTTCAACCGTGAGATCCAGCAGAAGCAACGCGAGATGGCCGCGGAGTACTCGAAGAAGATCGCGGATGCCGCCCAGGCGGTGGCACAAAAGGAGGGGTTTGTTGCCGTCCTCGACAAAGGGAATGAGTCGATGTTCCGCATCGTGCTCTACCACCAGCCGGCGCTGGATGTGACCGACTTGGTCGTGAAGGAATTCGATCGGCAGCAGAACTGAGACGGCGAGTCAATTGAAGCGGAGAGGAGGCGGCGCGAATGGCGAAGGTCGACCAGGTAGAAATTCAGGAGATTCAGGCATTACTTCCTCACCGGTATCCCTTCTTGCTGGTGGATCGGGTGAAAGAGTTTGAGCCCGGCAAGAGGCTTACCGCGATCAAGAATGTCACGATCAACGAGCCATTTTTTCAAGGACATTTTCCCGGGCGCCCGGTGATGCCCGGAGTGTTGATTGTCGAAGCGATGGCCCAGGCCGGCGGCGTCCTGGTGTTCAAGTCCGGAGGGACGGTCGGGAAAACCATCATGTATCTAGCGGGTATCGAGGAGGCAAAGTTCCGCCGACCCGTGGTGCCCGGCGATCAGCTCCGTTTTGAGATCGAAGTCCTCAAGAAGCGTCCTCCGTTCTGGAAAATGCAAGGGAAGGCCTATGTAGACAACGAAGTTGCCTGCGAAGCCGTGGTAACGGCGATGGTGATGGAAGAGAAAACGGAAACACGGTAGATGGTACTGATCGGTGCTCGTTCGCTGAAGCGGACGGTGAAGATGTCAGCCTGACAGTGATGTGGTGATGAACCCATGACCGGTAAAAAGGACCGGTGAGCGGTGACGCTAGTAAAGGGGGCAGCGTGAAGATACATCCAACAGCGATTATCCATCCCAAGGCGAAACTTGACGATGATGTGGAAGTGGGGCCGTTCTGCGTCGTCGGCGAGCACGTCACGATCGGGAAGGGGACCCGGTTGTTATCCCATGTCTCCATCGACGGATGGACCGAGGTCGGCGAGCGCAATGAGGTGCATCCCTTTGCCTCGATCGGCGGCCCGCCGCAGCACCTCGGCTATCGTGGAGAGCCTACGAAAGTCGTGCTCGGCGACGACAACGTGATTCGTGAATATGTCACCATCAATCGCGGGACGGTACAAGGCGGCGGGGTGACCTCTCTTGGGTCCAAGGGCATCTTGATGGCCTATGTGCACGTGGCGCACGATTGCCGGCTCGGGAACCATATCATTATGGCAAACGCGGCGAGCTTGGCCGGACACATTACGATCGGAGATCATTCCGTTATCGGAGGGTTAACCGGCATTCTTCAGTTTGTGCGAGTCGGAGACTATGTGATGGTCGGCGGGTGTTGTGCAATCGGCCAGGATATCCCGCCATTTACGTTTGCCGCCGGCGGGTATCGGGC
>DCZO01000001.1:46771-161383 GCA_002331335.1 Nitrospira sp. UBA2082
GCAGGCCATCGGACGGCGGAGGCCATCAAACTGGCCCAAAAGGAGTTCAAAGGGCAGGAGGATGTCGCGAAGATTCTCACGTTTATGGAGGGGACCAAACGTGGAATCTCGCGGGCGGTCCACCTCGATCTCGAGCGCGAGGCCGATCACCAGCTATGATGGCAGCCACGATGACTCCAGCCATGCCTATAGCGGACGGGCGTATCGGCTTGATCGCCGGCAACGGGCGGTTTCCGATCATCTTCGCGGATAACGCGCGCAAGCTGGGGCTGTACGTGTCCGCGGTGGCGCACGAGGGGGAAACGGATCCGGAACTCGAACGCCACGTTGATCGGATTCACTGGATCAGGATCGGGCAACTCAACAAGCTGATCAACGCATTCAAGGGCGATGGTGTCCGCAATGTGGTGATGCTGGGCGGGATCAAGAAGACCCATGTCTACAGCACGGTGCGGCCGGATTTTCGCGCGCTGGCGTTGGCGGCCCGCATCGCCTTGTGGAAGGACGACGATATTCTTCGGGAAATCGCGGCCGAACTCGAGCGGGATGGGATCGTCATCTGTGAATCGACGTTCGGCCTTGAAGGGATTCTCGTGGAAGAGGGGCCGCTGACGTCGCGGCAGCCGTCCAAAAAAGAATGGGCCGATATACGGTACGGCTGGGACATTGCGCGGGAGACCGGACGTCTCGATATCGGACAATGTGTGGTGGTCAAAGATCGGGTGATCGTGGCGGTGGAAGCGGTTGAAGGGACCGACGGCGCGATCAAACGGGGTGGCGAACTGGCCAAGGAAGGCGCGGTGGTGGTCAAGCGGAGCAAGCCGCAGCAGGACATGCGCTTCGACTTGCCCGCCGTCGGGCCTCGAACGATCGACGTGATGGCGTCGGTCAAGGCAAGCGTGCTGGCGGTGGAGGCGGGCCGCACCGTCGTGTTGGACCGGGGCGAACTCGTGAGCCAAGCCGAACGAGCGGGGATTGCGGTCATCGGAATCGCGGCGGACAGCATGAAACGTGACGCGTGACGCAAACCGAGCCGAACGTTTCATGTTTCGAGTTTTGTGTTTCAGGTTTCTCGGTTCATCATGAAACCTGTACCTTGGAACTTGTCACGTGCAACTCCTACCAGTGTAGACGAGCATGACGACACTTCGTGCCGGAGTCATCGGTGTCGGCCATTTGGGGCAGCACCACGCGAGGCTCTATGCGACGCTCCCGGATTCGACACTGGTCGGTGTGACCGATCAGGATCTGGGTCGTGCTCGAACGATCGCTGAGCGGCATGGCGCGCAGACATTCGAGCGAGCGCAGGATTTATTGAAGACGGTCGATGTCGTCAGTGTGGCCGTCCCGACATCGTCGCACTATGCCGTGGCCAAGGCTTGTCTGGAAGCGGGCAAGCACGTGTTGGTCGAGAAGCCGATCGCGGTTTTGCCCGACGAAGCGGAGGAACTCGTCGAGCTTGCCAAAGCCAAGGGCTGTAAGCTGCAAGTCGGGCACAGTGAACGGTTCAATCCGATCATGCGGTCGATGAGGCCCCATATCCACCGGCCCGCGTTCATCGAAAGCCATCGTCTGGGGCCCTATAGCGAGCGAGGAACCGACGTCGATGTCGTCCTTGATTTGATGATTCACGATCTCGACCTGGTGTTGTCCCTGAATCCAGGTCCGGTGGAAGAGGTGCGGGCGGCCGGGGTGCCGGTGCTGTCGTCGAAAATCGATATCGCCAATGCGCGCATCCAATTTCAGCACGGCTGTGTCGCGAACTTGACCGCCAGCCGGGTTTCCCTTGGCAAGATGCGCCGGTTTCGCGTGTTTCAACGGGACAGTTACGTCTCGATGGATTTACAATCCCGCCAGGGAATTGTCGGACGTCGATCCGGCGACCGAGGGGCGACACCGGGATTCGCGATTGAGGAGTTCAAAGGGGGGGACGAGGAGCCGCTGAAATTGCAGCTTGAGTCCTTCTTGCACGCAGTCCGAACCGGAGCCTGTCCGATCGTATCGGGTGAAGACGGGGCGGCGGCACTCGTGGTTGCGCACCAAGTCCTGGCCGCAATCGATTCGTTCGTGCAACGCAATTCCTAGATCACGGCGTTCATGACTGGGATTCGTCCGAACGCTTCATGGGCGGGGCCGGAGGCCGGCGATCCAGCCGGAATCGGGGCCCGTCCGTATCGTCGTAGCTCATTATGCCGCGCATTCTGATCGTCACCGGCGAGGCTTCCGGGGATCTTCACGGGGCCAATCTTGCGAGGGCGCTGAAGGCGCGCGATCCTCACGTCTCATTGTCCGGCATCGGTGGTCGTGCGATGAAAACGGCCGGGGTGGAATTGATAGAGGAGATGGGGAAATTTGATGTCATCGGCATGGTCGGCCCATTGGCGTTGATCCCGATCATCCGACGATTTGTCACGATGCGGCGGCTCTTCCGGTCCAAACGGTGGGACACGGTGGTGTTTATCGACCATCCGGGACTCAATCTCCGTTTCGCCTATTTTGCCAAGGCGGCCGGCCTTCGCGTCATCTATTATGTTGCGCCGCAGATCTGGGCCTGGGCACCCTGGCGGATGCGTTGGATCAAGCAACGGGTCGACCATGTGGTGGTCATCCTTCCGTTTGAAAAACCCCTGTACGACGACGCGGGGGTGCCCTGTACCTTTGTCGGGCATCCGATCTTGGATGCGGTTGCGCCGCACTATGATCGGACCGCACTTCGCACCAGGTTTGGGTTTGCCGATCACGAGCGTGTCATCGCGTTATTGCCGGGAAGTCGTGCCCATGAAGTATCTGTATTGCTTCCGATTCTCATCGAGACGGCGGAGATGCTGACACGCCGGGACCCCAAAACAAAGTTTATCCTGGCACAAGCGTCCACCATTCACGATAATCTGTTACAGCCGCTCTTGCAGCGAAGCTCTGTTCCCATCACGGTGGTGAAGGAGCAGGCCAACGAGGTCATGGCGGTGTCCGATCTGGTGTTGGTTGCTTCCGGCACGGCAACCCTGCAGGCTGCGGTGGTGGGCACGCCGATGGTCTTATGCTATCGAACGACGGCGCTGACGTTTTGGGTCGCGAGTGTGGTGCTGCGGTTCGTGGTTCGAGTGAAATGGATCGGGTTGGTGAATCTGGTGGCAGATCGGACGGTGGTGCCGGAGTTGGTCCAGTCCGCCGCGACCGCGGAGCGACTGTGTGAAGAAGCAGTACGGATCTTAGAAGATCGAGCGGCGTATGAGGCGATGAAGCGAGACTTGGCGACCGTGCGGGCTGCTCTGGGTGAGCCGGGCGCATCATTCAGAGCAGCGGAGGTGGTGTTGGCGGCATGTCAGGCGTAGATCGATTCAAACGGCTCATGCGGTATGTTCGCCCGTATCGGGCGAGATTTGTGGGTGGATTTGTGTGCTCAGGGCTCGTGGCGCTCTTGACCGGTGTGTATGCCTGGCTCGCCCGTCCAGTGCTGGACGGCATCTTTATCGAAAAAAATGAACGATTGCTGCTGGTACTGCCCTTGGCTTTGTTGGGGGTTGCAGCAGTGAAGGCGGTGTTCAGCTACGGGGTCGGTTATCTCATGGCGTATGTTGGGAATCGAGTGGTGGCTGATATCCGCCAAGAGCTGTTTCAGCGATTCATGTGGCTGCCGATTGGGTTTCATGACTCCAATACCTCGGGACGCTTGGTCTCCCGAGTGGTCAACGACGTCGGATTGATGGCGAATGCGGCCTCGAGTGTCGTGAAAGACATTTTTCAAAACGTCCTCACGTTTCTTGCCATGGTCGGGGTCATTCTCTATCAGGATTGGAGACTGGCCGGCCTCTCGCTCATCGTGCTTCCGCTTGCCGGCCTGACGATGGTGCGAGTGGGAAAGCGGTTGAAGAAATTAGCAGCGAGTGGGCAGGAGCAGATGGGTGATATGTCGTCGACTCTGCAAGAAACCTTTGCCAGCATCAGAGTTGTGAAAGCATTCGGTCGTGAAGATGCGGAAGGGGAGCGATTCAGGGAGCGGAACCGGGCCTATCTCTCCACGACGTTGAAATCCAATCAGGTCTGGTCGATCGGCCATTCCTACATGGAAATCATCGGGGTGATCAGCGTCGCCACCCTCATCTGGTATGGCGGCTATCTTGTGATCAACGGGACGATGACCCCCGGCGCATTTTTTTCGTTCATGGCGGCGATGCTCTTGGCCTATACGCCGGTTCGGAAATTGTCAGGATCGAACAATTTGATCCAGCAGGCGTTGGCGGCGGCGGAACGCGTGTTCGATGTGTTGGATTTAAAAACGGAGCAGTCTCACGATCACGGCACAGTTCCCTTGATGGGTATCAATCAGTCCATTGAATTTCAGGGTGTGGGATTGCGCTACGAGAACCACACGATTCCTGCCCTGACCGATATTGATCTCGTGATTAAGCCGGGTGAAGTGATTGCGCTCGTCGGGAGCAGTGGGAGCGGAAAAACGTCTTTGGTGAGTTTGTTGCCACGGTTCTATGAGCCGACAGCCGGACGCATTCTCATCGATGGCCTTCCGTTAGCCTCATACCAGTTGCACTCGTTGCGTGCACACATTGGAATTGTTTCGCAAGAGGTCATCTTGTTCGACGATACCATCCAACGCAACATCGCGTTCGGACGGACTGGCGCGACTCAAGGCGAAGTTGAACAAGCCGCGAAAATGGCCTACGCCCATGACTTCATTCTGCGCCTGCCGCAGGGGTATGCGACGGTCATCGGAGAGCGCGGACTCAAGTTATCGGGAGGTGAACGCCAGCGTCTGGCCATCGCGCGGGCTATTCTTCGTGACCCCCCGTTGTTGATTTTAGATGAGGCGACCTCGGCGTTGGATTCGGAGTCTGAACGAATCGTGCAATTGGCGCTCGCGAATTTGATGCAGAATCGGACGGCGCTGGTGATCGCCCATCGCCTCTCCACGATTCAAAACGCGGATCGTATCGTCGTGTTGGATCGGGGCGCCATCGTCGAAACGGGATCGCACGAAGAATTGCTACGGCGTGGCGGGGTGTACCACCGGTTGCACGCGTTGCAATTTCAGGATGTGACAGGTGTGTGAAACCGTGACGAGTGAAGAGTGATGGGTGATGAGTGAAGAGTGATGTGGGTCAGATCAGCCTGAAGAAGCGGGTCGAACAGTGGGCGAAGCTCTCGCTGCTGCCGCCGGTGGCGGCAGGCCTGATTCGAACGGTCGCGCGGTCGATGCGGTGCGAGACGCGCGGGCATGAGGCGGTCGATGGGTTGTATCGTGAAGGCCGGCACATTATTCTGGCCTTTTGGCATGCCCAACAGCTGATGATTCCGATCGGGTATCGCGGAACGGGTTCCCATGTGCTGATCAGCCAGCACGGGGACGGCGAAATCATCGCGCGCATCATCGCGCGATTCGGCCATGAAGCGGTGCGGGGGTCGAGTACCCGCGGCGGCGCCGGCGCGTTGCGCGCGTTGATCAAGCTGGGCCGGTCAGGCCGGGACGTGGTGGTGACGCCGGACGGGCCAAAAGGTCCCCGCCACGTCGTCAAACTGGGCGTCATTCAGTTGGCCAAGGCGACAGGTCTCCCGATCGTGCCCTTGGCCTTCGCCTGCTCAAAAAAAAACTCTTTGCGAGCTGGGACCGGTACATGGTCCCGTATCCGTTCTCCCGGGGCCTCTTCCTCTATGGAGATCCGCTCTGGGTTCCGCGTGAGGCGGATGACGGGGCACTCGAAGCAGCCCGCCTGGAACTGGAGACGGTTCTCAATCGGCTGACAGACGAAGCTGATGCGGTGGTAAATAACGTGCGCGAAGCGCGAGACTAGCAGGACAAGCGAGGTGAGCGAGAAAGGCGGGAGAGACGAGTCTCGCTCGTCCCCTCTCTCCGGCCTGCCGCGCATTTCTCGCCTGTCCCGCATGGTGAGGAAAACCATGTGGAAGCTCCTTTATAACCTCGGTCTTCTCGTTGCCGCGCCTGTCATCGCGGGGGTGTTGGCGTCAAAGCCGCGCTGCCGGCGAGGCTTTCTCCAGCGAATGGGGTGGCAGGCGCATCCGTCCGACCGTGTGAGGGATACCCGGCCGCTGATTTGGGTGCATGCCGTGTCGCTCGGAGAAGCCGTGGCGGCGGTGCCGCTGGTGAAGGCGTTGCATGAACGCCATCCCGACTATCGCTATATCATCACGACCGTGACGGAGACAGGCCGCGAGGTGGTCGAAGAACGATTAGCGGGCGTGGCGGAGCATCGGTATGCGCCGATGGATTTTTCGTGGGCGGTCACGGGTATGGTGGATCGATTGCGGCCGGTGCTCTATCTGTTCGTCGAGACCGAGTTGTGGCCCAATCTGCTCTGGACGCTCCGGGATCGGCGGGTCCCGTCCATTCTCGTCAACGGTCGGCTGTCGTCGCGGTCCTTCCGCCGTCAAGATATCGCAGGGATTCGGGCATTGTATCGGTCGGTGCTTCGCTCGATCACGCTGTGTCTGATGCAATCCGATCGGGACCGGCAACGGATTGTTGCCTTGGGAGCTGACCCGGAGGCGGTCCATACGACCGGCAACATCAAGTTTGACCAGCCGCTGCCTGCCATGGAAGGGGAGACATCGTTGCGCCGGAGCTTCGGGCTTCACGAAGGAGAACGGTTGATTCTGGCCGGCAGTACCCATCCCGGCGAAGAAGAGCTGTTGGTTTCCGCCTATGGGCAGATTGTGAACGAGCATCCCTCGGCAGTGTTGATGCTGGCCCCTCGGCATATCGAGCGGGTGGATCAGGTCGAGGCGATGATTCGAGGCGCTGGATTCGTCGTGCAGCGCAAGAGCCGGATCGGCGAGAGGGTTGCCGGTCCTCGGGTCATTATCTTGGACACGAGAGGGGAATTGGCCCGTGCCTATCGGGAAGCCGTCGTGGCCTTTGTGGGGGGAACGCTGGTGCCGGTAGGCGGCCACAATTTGCTGGAACCGGCGGTCTGGGGACGGCCTGTGTTGTTCGGGCCGTATACCGATCACTGTGCCGAAATGGCGGTATTGTTGGATGAAGCGGGAGGGGGCCGCCGGGTCCTGGGAGTCGAGGACTTCGTCAGGTGTTGTACGGAGTGGTTGTCCGATCAGGATGCCTGTCACACGGTTGGGCAAGCCGCCAAGCGCGTCGTACTGGACAATCAAGGGGCGTTGAAACGCAGTCTGGAACTGATCGAATCCTGTCTGGGTCCTTCGCCGACTCGCTCCGAACCGTCAGCCGACACCGCGCCGGGGCTGGCTATGGCGCGATCCTAGTGTAATACGATGGCATGGTTAGAGCCTGGACAGCCGGTGCGGACGTGGCTCTCCGGGCCGGCGTTTCTGTACGGCATCATCATCCGCGTGCGGCAGTGGTGTTATCGCCGTGGCTGGTGCGTATCGTCACGATTGCCGTGCCGGGTGGTGAGTGTCGGCAATGTGACGGTGGGTGGAACGGGGAAGACACCGGTCGTCATACTCCTTGCAGAATGGTTGCTGGCTGAGGGCCGTCGGGTTGCGGTGTTGAGCCGCGGCTACAAGCGCGCGAGCGGCGCGTCCTACCGTCTCGTGTCTGATGGAGTGCGTCTCCTCGCTGATCCGTCCGAGGCTGGCGACGAGCCGTTTCTCATCGCGCGGCGTTGCCCGACCGCGATTGTGGCGGTCGGCGCCGATCGGGCGGCCCTGGGCCGATGGGTGTTGGCGCACTATCCCGTCGACTGCATGATCTTGGATGATGGGTTTCAGCATCTGGCTCTCAGCCGGGACGTCGATCTGGTGCTGCTTGACGCGACCGATGGACCGGGACTCGATGCGATGGTCCCTGCCGGCAGGTTGCGGGAACCCCTCACGGGTCTTGCACGAGCGGCGGCCCTCGTTGTCACCAGGGCTGACTCCAAGGAGGATGTAGAAGATGTGTGCAGGCGGTTGAAGGCGACGCATCTTTCCGTCGCCGATGCGATCGAAATCCGGTTCACACCCGAATCCCTTGTTGCGGTATCGGCGGGCACGATGCAACCGCTCGAACGGTGTCGGGGGATGAAAACCTGGTTGGTGAGCGGGATCGGGAACAGTGAGTCGTTCCGCCGATCTGTTGCGTCGTTGGGAGCTGACATTATTGGTGAGACGGCGTTCAGCGACCATCACCGGTATCACGACGACGATGTCCGCCGGGTCCGCGCTGATGCGCAGACCGCCGGAGCGGAGATGGTGCTGACGACCGAAAAGGACGCCGGCAAGCTTGAGCCGTTTCTGACGCCGGACGACTCGTGGTGGGCGCTGCGGATTCGAGCGGAGATCATGCGCGGGGAGGAACGGCTGCGGAATTTAGTTTTGGGATGCCCGGAGAAGGTTGTATGAGCGAGGAAGGCGGGACGGGCACGATGAGCGGGACAGGGGTGAGGCAGGGGAGACTTGTCGCGCATTTCTCGCTTGCCCCGCAATTCGCGCGAGGCTTGGTGCCCCGTGCGTAAGGAGTCGATCAGGCGTGTACTGGTGCGGGCTCCGAATTGGATCGGGGATGCCGTCATGTGCGAGCCGGCGCTGCGCGGGCTCCGGTCCCTCTTCCCTCAGGCGGAACTCACGCTCCTGGCAAAAGGCACCGTCGCGGAACTGTTCGTCGGCTATACCGGATTGAATCGTGTGCTGGTGTATGACGATAAGGGAGCGCATGCGGGTCTGGCGGGCAAATGGACGCTTGCGGGGACGCTCCGCCAGCATCGCTTCGACCTGGCGGTGTTGTTTCAGAATGCCTTCGAGGCGGCGTTCATTACGTGGCTCGCGGGGATCCCGCGCCGGTATGGGTATTTGACCGATGGCCGTGCCATATTTCTGACCGACCCTGTTGCGGTTCCCGGTCCCCATTCGCTTACGCATCAAGTCGGCTATTATTGGAATTTACTCAAACCGCTGGGGTTGGCCGGCGAACCGTCCGCTCCGGCGCTGGTCGTTTCAGTTGACGAGGAACGTGTGTTTGAGAGGAGATTGTCAGAGGCAGGAATCACGCCCGCTGATCTTGTGATTGGTCTCAATCCTGGCTCAACGAATGGAAGCGCCAAGCGATGGTTTCCGGAAAGGTTTGCTGAGGCCGCAGATCGACTTCAGCGGGAGTTGCATCCTCGGCACGCCCGCGTAATTATCGTCGGGGCAAGAGGCGAAGAGAAGCTTGGCGCCGCGATAGCCGAACGTATGCAGATCAAGCCCGTCGTGTACTCTGGACAGACCACAGTCAGGGAGTTAATGGCTGCTATTAAACGGTGCGGACTATTCCTTACCAATGATACGGGGCCGATGCACATTGCTGCAGCTTTTGGAGTGCCGCTGGTTGTGATTTTTGGGTCCAGCGATTCCACCACAACAGGACCGTTCGGCAATAAGGAGGCAGTGGTGCGTCAGCCGGTCGACTGTGCGCCCTGTCTCTTGAGAGAATGTCCCATTGATCACCGTTGCATGACGCTGGTGTCGGTGGATCGGGTGTATGATGCGGCGGTTCAACAGATGCAAGCTGACAGGCTCGCAGGAAACAAGCTGACAAGCGACAAGCCGATGAGTCGGGAGACGGATGCCTCTGCGCAGAAACTGTCAGCCTGTCCACCTGCAAACTTGTCAGCTGTCCTTTCCGGCTACACCATCTTCCTGGACCGCGACGGAACATTGAATCCCGATCCCGGATACATCCGGTCGCCGGAGCAGTTTGAATTGTTTCCCGGAGTGGCGCAGGCGTTGGCGAAGTTGGTACGGGCCGGTGCTCGGTTGATCGTGGTAACGAACCAGTCGGGAGTGGCGAGGGGGTTGTTCTCCATCGGCGACCTTGAGGCGATTCACGCAAAACTCATGCGTCTCCTTGGTGAGGCTGGCGTTCCACTCGATGCCATTTACGTCTGTCCCCACCATCCCGACGATGGCTGCGAGTGCCGGAAACCCAATCGTGGCCTGATCGATCGAGCTGTGCGCGAGCTGCAGGTTGATCTCTCGCAGTCCTATCTGATCGGGGACCACGCGCGCGACATGGAACTTGCCAAGCGCGTGGGATCGCGGAGCATCTTGGTGACGACGGGAGCCGTTCCTCCGAAGCAGGTGGAAGGGTTGAAGGCATCGGGGTCGGTTCCTGACCTGGTGGCGTCTTCACTTGCCGAGGCTGTAGACTGGCTGTTGACTGATGCGAGAAGCCGCATTAGGCATGTGGATGATCGGAGGTGTCGCATTCGCGAGTGATTCCGGAAAGAGGAGAAGTCCGGTGAGCGATTGTGCATTTGCGTCGGGTCGAGTGCGCACCTATGTGTGTCTGCCGAGCAGCGACCCTGAACGAGTTCCGGTGTCGTGAACGGGAGTGGAATATGGCGATCAGCCAACAAGCAGAATCTTCTTCGATTCCCTGCAACCTCTGCGGCGGCGCCGAGGTCTCGACACTCTCGAATCGAAGCCGGAGCGGAAAGCCTTTGCGGACGGTGATTTGCCGATCCTGCGGGCTTGTGTGGTCCGATCCGCGCCCCCATGATGCGAAGCAGTTCTACGAAGAGGAGTATCGCCTCTCCTATAAGAATGCTTATAGTCCGAAGCCGATGCACGTTCTACGCGCGGGCCACGTGGCGCTGTCGCGGTTAGAGAAAATCGACCGGCTGCTTTCCGGTCGAAAAAAAACCATTCTGGACGTGGGGACCGGCGGGGGAGAGTTCGCTTATTTGCTCCAGTCGCTGGGACATCGTGTGAGCGGGATTGAGCCGAACAAGGGGTATGCGGATTACTCGATCCAGGAATATGGGTTGGCAGTCCAGGTCGGATTTGTACAAGATGCGGCGTTTCCTCCTGAATCGTTTGATCTCGTAACGATTTGGCATGTGCTGGAGCACACGGAAGATCCAGGCGCCGTGTTGGCCCTATTGCGATCCTGGCTGAAGTCCGACGGCAGGCTTGTCGTGGAAGTTCCCAACGTGGAGGCGACGTGCCAGGCGCCGAGCAGCACGTTCCATGAAGCTCACCTTTATAACTTCAACGTCGTGTCGTTGCGCCGGTTGGCCAAGAAGCACGGGTTACATGAAGTTTGGCATTTGATTTCACGCGACGGTGGAAACATTACGATGTGTTTGACGAGCCAAAAGCCGCCGGTAGAAAGCGGTGACGAATCCGTGATCCCCGGCAATTACGAATGGGTATCCAGAATTGTGCATGGGCACAATAACCTCCGCCGCCATTTGACGCCGCTTCCCTATCTGCGGGCGTGGCAACGTCTCTGCCGATCGCTGACCGAACGGCGCGAAACGTCAAGCCTAGGAGGTGGAAAGAACCTGCTTGATTTCCTGTATGCGCCCACTGTATCAGTCACGACAAAGAGTGATGCATGGTGCTGTTGAACGGATTATGGCCGTGTTCTGCCTCCGCTTCGAAAGAAATAAGTTGCGATGTCGCCGAACTGACCATAGTCCACAGTCTTGATGTGTATTCATATTGGCTTAGCCACGAAACGTCATCAGCAGTGTAGACTAGGATGTCGATAAGTATGGCACGTAGGGAATCGATATTGCCTGAGCCCCAACGATTCCTTATCGTCAAGCCCAGTTCGTTGGGTGACATCGTGCATGCAATGCCAGCGGCAGCAGCCCTGAGACGTGGGTTCCCTGGAAGTCGTATTGCCTGGCTCGTCAAGAAGGAGTGGGCCGATATTCTTACCGGTAATCCGGATATCGACGAGATTATCCCGGTTGATTTTTCGCTGGGTGGCATACTATCGGTGGTTGCGAAGCTCCGCCGAGAGCGATTTGATACAGTTATTGATATGCAGGGTCTTTTGCGTTCAAGTCTCATCGCTCTGATCTCCGGTGCGAGTCGGCGGATTGGGTTTGCACGTGCAAGAGAAGGAGCGCGATTCTGGTATACGCATCGGATTGTGCTGCCAGGGGATTCTACAACACCGTGGCGTCTGTTGCCGGTCCATGCCATCGATCGGAATCTTGCCTTGGTTGGCAGCCTCGGTGTCTCTATGACTCCAGTCTCTTTTCATTTGCCGGATCTGCCTGGGGATCGGGACAAAATTGAGGCAATGTTTCTGGCACAAGGCATTCAGAAGGGGCAGTATCTCGTTGCGGTTGCCCCGCTGGATCGATCAGGCATACGCAGTTGGCCACTCGATCGGTTTCTTGATGTGGCCTCTCAACTTGCGCAGGACCACGACGTACGTATCGTTGTGGTGGGCTCGCCAGACCAACGATGGATGGTGGAGCGGTTCCGAAGCGTGGTGGCGGATCAATTAGTTGATTTGGTGGGAAAGACCACGCTTAGACAGTTGGGCGCAGTATTTCGACGAGTGAGTGTTGTGCTGGCTAATGACTCTGCTCCGATGCACATCGCCGGGGCTGTGGGCACTCCGGTCGTCGCGCTTTTCGGACCGACCAGCTCAGCGCGTGGGCGTCCGTATGGGGAAGGGCATCGCGTGCTCGTAGCGGATATTCCGTGTCGACCGTGTGGAAAGAACGTATGCCATAATGCGAAGCATATGGAGTGCTTGAGCGAGATCAGCTCTCAGGCGGTTCTTGAAGGGGTGAGGCAGATACTATATCCAAATCGGCAACCGATCAGCTTATAGATTACAAGGAGGACAAGGGGTTATGAGGTACTTGATCACTGGGATCACGGGTTTCGTCGGCCCACATCTGGCCAATTTACTACTTTCCCGTGGGGATGAGGTCTGGGGGCTTTCCAGGGCGTGCAACGGACGTGAAACAGACATCAGGGAGATTATGTCGGATAAGGAGTATGGAAAGACGCAATTTGTTTTCGGTGATCTGTTGTATCCGCACTCCCTTGAGAAAGTATTTCGTGAGACGAAATTCGACGGGGTCTTTCATCTGGCGGCTCAGAGCCATCCTCCCATCAGCTTTGCTGAGCCAAAAATGACGTTCGAGGTTAATTCATTGGGTACGGTGAATCTTGTCGAAGCGCTCCTGCGCCATCAACCAAACTGTCGACTGATGTTCTGTTCGACATCTGAAGTCTATGGCGTCACAAAAGTCACGGGGGCTCCCATTACGGAAGACTTTCCAATCGCGCCAATGAATCCATATGGGGTGAGCAAGGCTGCGGCAGACTTGTATGTGCGAGAACGTGCCATCAGCCTCAAGGCGAACTTCTTCGTGACGAGGGCGTTTTCACACACGGGACCTCGGAGGGGAAAAATATTCTCGATCTCATCAGATGCATATCAGATCGTGCGCATTAAGAAAGGATTGCAGGATCCTGTTATTCGAGTTGGGACACTGACGAGTCGAAGGGCTGTGTGTGATGTGCGGGATATTGTGAAGGCCTACGCGGATCTAATGGGAAAGTTTATTCCCGGCGAAGCCTACAACATTGGAGGAGATGTTGTTTATTCAATTGGGGAGCTTCTTGAAGGAATGTTGATCCAATCGGGATTGAAAGGCCGAGTCGAACTGAAACCAGACCCTGCGCTGATTCGTCCGATAGACATCCCTGTTCAAGTCTGTGCTGTGGACAAGTGCAGGGCTCTCATTGATTGGAAGCCGGAGATTCCTATTGATCGGACGTTGTCCGATTTATTGGATTATTGGGATAGGAATTTATCGGCGTAGGTATCCGATCGGAAACTGGCGTGCAATTAGAGATGTTGATGGGCTGTACTGGCCCTCATTTTGTGCGCAATCGATATTCTAATAGCGAACAAGTGTATGCCTGCCGGCGATCCTGTCGGAGGCCGAGGCGATGGTCACGAACGATTCGGGGCCGATGCATATCGCCGCCGCGGTGGGAGTTCCGGTGGTCGCCCTGTTCGGGCCGACCAGCGAGGTCCGGACCGGTCCGTATGGAGCAGGGCATCGAGTGCTGACCAGTGCAGTCCCGTGTCGTCCTTGTTTCAGCCGTGTCTGCCACAATTCTGTGCCGTTGGAATGTTTGCAGCTTGTCCAGCCTGGTCAGGTGCTCGACGCGGCACGACAGGCGAGACGAGCGTGACAGGCGCGAAACGCGCACGTGGGAGAATTGCGGACCAGGTGGGAAACGCAGGAACGGCAAGATTCAGGCGCATAATTCCCCGGCAATTCTCGCCGTTCCCGCTAGTCGCGCCATTCGCGCCCTGTGTTCACTTCCGTCTCAGTGAGGCGCCTCGATGAATGTCTTGATCGTGAGACCAGATGGCATCGGCGACCTTGTGCTCTCGCTTCCGGTGGCGTCCCAGCTCAGGCAATCGGTTCCCGGTGCAAAGATCGGATTTCTGACCAGTCCGATCACCGCTCCCATTCTCGAACATCATCCGGATGTCGATTATGTCCGGACGGTTCGCGTCACAGATCCGTTGAGTGCCCTGCGCGTCGCGTTTTCCGGTGGAGTCGATGCCGCGATCTTTCTCAAGCCGTTCCGTCGGCTCATGTGGGCGGCATATCTGGCGCGTGTGCCGATTCGTGTGGCGACAGGATTTCGCTGGTACAGCATTCTGGCCAACCGGCGGGTGTTCGAGCATCGCAGCGAGTTCATGCGTCACGAGTCCGACTACAATGTGGAGATGCTGAAAGGGCTTGGGCTGAGTCCACGTGCCGTGACCAAGCCCATGCTGTGTGTGACCGAAGCAGAACGGATGGCCGGAGAGCGCTGTTGGCTCGGCTTGCCTCACCCGCGTGTCGTGATTCACCCCGGTGGACGCTCCGCACGGCGTTGGCGGCCTGAACATTTCCGGGATCTTGCGTTTCAGTTGGCGCAAACCGGTTACGGTATTGTCCTGACCGGCAACGACAGCGAGCGAATCGAGTTTGAACGGCACACGTTATCCACCACGGTCGTCCCGGCGGGGATCAGCAATCTCATGGGGCGCCTGTCGATTCGAGAGTTGATGGCGGTCATCGTCAATGCTCAAGTTGTCGTATCCGGTGCAACAGGGCCGGCGCATCTGGGCGCGGCTGTCGGCACTCCGGTGGTCAGCCTGTTTGATCCTCGGAGGAATAATCTGCCGGTTCGGTGGAAGCCGTTGGGAAGCGGACTGGTATTACGTCCGGATGTCCCCACCTGTGATAAATGTATCGGCGACGTATGCCCCTATTGGGATTGTCTTGACCGCTTGACCGTCGGTCAGGTCGTGACAGCGGTTGGACATGTGGCCAGGGTTCCTGCGCCATTGGCAGTGCTTCACCTATAGAGGGCATTCCCCGGTCCTCGGACCACGATCTCATCCAGCCTGTCATCACTTTTGAGGACGACTCCAAGCTGTTGAGGCCTTTTTTCTTGACTCCCACATTAACTTGTGTTCATATCCTGAACGCGATGAAAAGTTTCGTCACACGATTGTGCTAACTCTATGAATCTTCAAGGCCAACGAGATCTTGTGCTGTTGACCGAACTGGAGCGGGATGCTGCCGTCACACAGCGTTCTCTTGCCACCAAGTTAGGGGTCGCGTTGGGACTCACCAATCTGTATCTCAAGCGACTGGCCCGAAAAGGGTACATCAAGATCACGACGATTCCGTCCAACCGCGTCCGGTATCTATTGACTCCGCAAGGGTTTGCTGAGAAATCGCGCCTGACCTATCTCTATATGCAATATTCGCTGGTGCACTATCGGGATATGCGCGCCCGACTGAGGCACACCTTATCTCATGCGGCGGCGAATGGCATGAAGCGGGTGGTCATCTACGGGACCGGTGAATTGGCGGAGATGGCCTATTTGTCGCTCCGTGAAATGAGCATGACGTTGGTGGGATTTGTCGACGACAGTCAGCGGGAGTCATTCCTGTCCTATCCGGTGTGGCGGCCCGACGCGCTGGAGCAGTGGGAATTCGATGCGATTCTGCTCGCTGATCTCGATCACACTGCGCATCATAAAGAAAATTTGGGCCGGCATCATATTCCGGATAGAAAGGTGCTGGCACTCGTGCCTGCGGCCTAAGTGGTTTCGAATCAGGCGGTGGGTTGTGTCTCCGGCGGTGGAATGGTCTTCCCGCCGGCGAACCTTACTGTAAGTGAGAGGGCGAAGCTGTGTCCGATACCGGTGCGAATATGAGCCAGACGAACAGTCCTCACTGGTATGCGCTGCGGACAAAATCCCGGCATGAGAAGCTGGTGCGGGATCAATTGGACAAACAGGGGATCGAGCCGTTACTTCCGACGGTCAAGAGGCTGAGCCAATGGAAGGACCGGAAAAAAGAAATCGAAGTGCCGCTGTTTTCCGGTTATTGTTTCGTGCGGTTTGGGCAAGATGCAAAGTTACCCGTGCAAAAGGTCTCCGGTGTGGTGGAGATTGTCGGCAGCGGCAGCCGCCCGGAACCGATTCCTGATAAGGAAATCGAGGCCTTGAGGACGCTCATGTCCAGCGTCCTTCCCTATGACCCGCATCCCTACCTGCATGAGGGCATGGCGGTGGAAGTCGTGCGCGGGCCGCTGCAGGGAGTCCACGGGATGTTGCTAAGGAAAGAGAAGCGGCATCGCTTGGTCCTGGGAATCCGGTTAATTCAACAAGCGGCGGCGGTGGAGATCGATGTCAACGATGTGGTCCCGATCTAGCAATATGGACAGGAGACGAAACTGAGCATGAAACGAGCGCTGATTACCGGAATTACAGGGCAGGACGGATCGTACCTGGCTGAGTTGTTGCTCGCCAAAGGGTATCAGGTCTACGGCATCATCCGGCGGTCCAGTTCCTTCAACACGGGACGAATCGACCCGATCTATCAAGACCCGCATGTGTCGGATGTGCGGCTGCGGTTGGTGTATGGGGATCTGAACGATGCCAGCTCGCTGAATAAGCTGATCAGGACGATCCAGCCGGATGAGATTTATAATCTGGGCGCCCAAAGCCACGTGCGGGTGAGTTTCGACATTCCGGAATACACCGCCGAGGTGACCGGCTTGGGGACGATCCGTCTCTTGGAGGCGATCCGGGAGTCCGGGGTCAAAACGAAATTTTATCAGGCCTCTTCGAGCGAGATGTTCGGAAAGGTCCTGGAGGTGCCCCAACGGGAAACCACGCCGTTTTATCCGCGCAGCCCCTACGGAGCCGCGAAGGTCTACGGCCATTGGATCACGGTCAACTATCGGGAGGCCTACGGCCTGTTCGCGTGCAGCGGCATTTTGTTCAATCATGAGTCGCCGCGCCGCGGGGAAACCTTCGTGACGAGGAAGATCACCAAAGCTGCGGCCCGGATCAAGCTGGGGTTGCAGCAGGAGCTCTTCCTTGGCAACTTGGAGGCCAAGCGAGATTGGGGATTCGCGGGAGACTATGTGGAGGCGATGTGGCTGATGCTGCAGCAACCCGCTCCCGACGACTATGTGATTGCCACCGGCGAGACCCATACCGTCAAGGAATTTCTCGACGTGGTGTTCGGGCATGTAGGACTAGATTGGAAGCGGCATGTCAAAATCGATCCCCGGTACTATCGGCCGACGGAAGTCGACCTCCTGATCGGCGATGCAAGCCACGCCAAGCAGAAGCTGGGCTGGGAGCCGAAGGTCCGATTCACAGAATTGGCGGTCATGATGGTCGAGGCTGATCTTCGCATGGAGCAAGAACGGCTCGAAGGCACCAGAACCTATCCCAAGTCGTCCGACCATGCCTGAGATGGAGCAGGATGCCCGTATTTACGTCGCAGGCCACCGAGGCATGGTGGGATCGGCGATTGTTCGGTTGCTGGAGCAGCGCGGTTATCGCAATCTCATCTGCAGGACGAGCCGGGAACTCGACCTTCGGGACGGGCGGGCGGTTGCGGCGTTCTTCTCAGAGACGAGACCGGACTATGTCTTCGTAGCGGCGGCCAAGGTCGGAGGGATTCTGGCCAACGACTCGCTGCCGGCCGATTTTCTCTACGACAACCTCGCCATCGAAACGCACCTGATTCACCAGGCCTACCGGCATAAAGTGCGGAAATTGCTTCTCCTCGGTTCGTCCTGCATTTATCCAAGAGACTGCCCACAGCCGATTCGAGAAGACGCGCTGCTCACGGGGCCACTCGAAAAAACCAACGAATGGTATGCCGTCGCCAAAATCGCAGGCATCAAACTGTGCCAAGCCTATCGGCGGCAGTACGGTTGTGACTTTATTGCGGCCATGCCGACGAACTTATATGGTCCTCATGACAATTTCGATCTGCAGAGTGCCCATGTCCTGCCGGCCTTGATTCGGCGGTTTCATGAGGCGAAGGGATCCGGCCAGGCTCCGGTGTTATGGGGCAGCGGGAGTCCGCGCCGGGAGTTTCTCCATGTGGACGATTGCGCGGAAGCCTGCCTGACCCTCATGGAGAGGCATTCGGGGGAGGCGTTTCTCAACGTAGGGACCGGGAAAGACATTCCAATCGCCGACTTGGCGACCATGGTGGCCGAAGCGGTGGGATACACAGGAGAAATTCGCTGGGATCGCACGAAGCCGGATGGAACGCCCCGCAAGCTCCTTGACTGCACACGTATCCACGCATTGGGGTGGGCGCCGAAGATGTCACTCCGTGAGGGTCTCGCGGCGACCTATCGGTGGTATGTCGAACATCGGGTGGGATGACGATGTCGGTGTATTGAAGTAGCAAGACGAGTCGGCACGGTTCAACGGTAACGGTCAAAAGAGGAGAATATGGGAGTACCCTTACTCGATCTGAAAGCGCATCACGAGCCGCTTCACAAAGAAATCATGGCGGCGTTGGAGCATACCTTTCAAAGCAACGCCTTCATTCTTGGGCCGGCGGTGGAAAAACTCGAGGAACGAATCGCCACCTATTGCCAAGCCAGATACGGGATCGGAGTGACCTCGGGAACGGATGCGTTACTGCTCGCTCTCATGGCACTTGGGGTCGGAGCCGGCGACGAGGTGATGACGTCGCCCTATTCTTTCTTCGCCACGGCGGGGGTGGTGGCCCGACTTGGCGCCAAGCCGGTGCTGGTGGATATCGATGCCACGACATTCAACATCGATCCTTCGAGGATTGAACACGCGATCACGTCGAAGACGAAGGCCATCATCCCCGTGCATCTCTATGGCCAGTGCGCCGACATGGCGCCGATCATGGAACTCGCCCAGCGGTACAACCTGAGTGTCATCGAGGATGCGGCCCAAGCGATCGGCGCGGAATATCGCGACGGCCGGCGGGCCTGCAGTATGGGGACGGTCGGATGCCTGTCATTTTTTCCGAGCAAGAATCTGGGTTGTCTGGGAGACGGGGGGATGGCGGTGACGAACGATCCCGGGCTCGCGGAACGGATGAAAATTCTGCGCGTCCACGGCAGCCAGCCCAAGTATTTCCACAAACTGATCGGCGGAAATTTCCGCCTCGATACGATACAGGCGGCGGTGCTCAACGTGAAGCTGAATTATCTGGATGGGTGGACCAAACAGCGGCAAGGCAATGCGAATCGGTACCAGTCCTTGTTTCAGCAGAGCGGGCTGCTTCAGAAGGGAAGGGTTCGGCTGCCGGAAGCGATCTACCGCGATTCCGGCGTCAAACATTACCATATCTACAATCAGTTTGTTCTCAGAGTCGACAACCGGAACGATCTCATCGCTCATCTGAAAGCCAAAGGAATCGGATCTGAGATCTACTATCCAGTCCCGTTTCACCTCCAGGAATGTTTCCGTTATCTGGGCCACAAAGAAGGGGATTTCCCGGAATCGGAGCGGGCAGCCAATGAGACCATCGCGATTCCAATCTATCCTGAGTTGACGGCCGCCCAGCAGGCTGAAGTCGTCGAGGCTATCGCGTCGTTTTATTCGTGACCTAGGTCTATGAAAGGGAGCTGTCGCCCGGTGGCGAAGACGCAGCAAAGTACCCGATTCCTCAATGAGGGGGCACGCCCATGTCCGTAAGACCCATCTCGCCTGTCTCTCGCGCGCCAATCTCCGGGCCTCCGGTTTCAGCCAACGTCGTCTGGCAGCATGCCACCGTGACCCGGGCGCATCGGCAATCGCAAAACGGACATCGCGCCGTCATCCTGTGGTTCACGGGACTCTCCGGGTCGGGCAAGTCGACGTTGGCCCACGCAGTCGAAGAGCGCTTGCACCAGCGCGGCTGTCGGTCGTTCGTTCTGGACGGCGACAACGTGCGTCATGGGCTCTGCGGCGACCTCGGCTTCTCGGCACAGGACCGTCAAGAAAATATTCGGCGCATCGGTGAAGTCGCCAAGCTGTTTATGGAGGCGGGTACGATCGTGCTGACGGCCTTCATTTCGCCGTATCGCGCGGATCGGAGGCGCGTCCGCGAGATGGTGTCGGATGCGGACTTTATCGAGATCTACTGCGATGCGCCGATTGAAATCTGCGAAGCGCGGGATGTGAAGGGAATGTATAAGAAGGCCCGGGCCGGACAGATTGCCGAATTTACGGGGATTTCATCACCCTATGAAGCGCCGGATCACCCCGACATCATCGTGGAGACAGGTCAGGCGGGTCTCGATGACTGTGTGAGCCGGATTATGGGCGAGTTGGAGCGACGTGAAGTAATTGCGAAGAAGGCGTGACCGATGAGCTGCCGGTGCGTACAGGTGTCTCAAACATGATTCTCGTGACAGGAGGGGCCGGATTCATCGGATCGAACTTCGTGCTCGATTGGCTGAGCCGGGAAAAAGAACCGCTGGTCAATCTCGATAAGCTGACCTACGCGGGGAATCCTGACAATTTATCGGCCCTCAATGGTGACGAACGCCACATGTTCGTCCGCGGCGATATCGGCGATGCGGAATTGATCGCTGGTCTGCTCGACAAACATCAGCCGCGCGCAGTGGTCAACTTCGCGGCGGAAAGCCATGTAGATCGGTCGATCCACGGTCCGGACGAGTTCATTCAGACCAACATCGTCGGCACATTCCGGTTGCTGGAAACCGTGCGGGCGTACTGGATGGGGCTCAATGGATCGGCCAGGACCGGTTTTCGATTCCTTCACGTGTCCACGGATGAAGTCTACGGGTCTCTTGATCACGATGGGCCGGCGTTCCGGGAGACGAATCCGTATCAGCCCAATAGTCCCTATTCGGCCAGCAAGGCGGCCAGCGATCACCTGGTCCGTGCCTATCACCATACCTACGGCCTGCCGGTACTCACGACCAACTGTTCCAACAACTACGGCCCCTATCAGTTTCCCGAAAAGCTTATCCCGCTCGTCATTCACAACGCGCTGGCGGGTAAGCCGCTGCCGATCTATGGAGACGGCCGGCAGATCCGCGATTGGCTGTATGTCACGGACCATTGCCGCGCCGTGTGCCGGGTGTTGGAAGCCGGAAGGCTCGGCGAGACCTACAATATCGGCGGCGGGAACGAGAAAACCAATCTCGATGTGGTGCACACCCTGTGCGACATTCTGGATGAGCTGCGGCCGCGCGGAGACGGCCAGTCCTATCGGACGCAAATCATGTTCGTCAAAGACCGCCCTGGCCATGACCGGCGTTATGCCATCGATGCGACCAAGATCGAGCGGGAACTCGGTTGGAAGCCGGCCGAAACATTTGAGAGTGGCATACGGAAAACCGTTCAGTGGTATTTGGACCATGAGTCATGGGTCCGCAATGTCACCAGTGGGGAGTATCGCCGTTGGGTGGAGAAGCAGTATGCGTGAGCGCGAACGGCGGAGAGAAGAAATGAGTCCTGTGTCGGCCTTGGGATCGACGGTTCGACGTAAGGGCATCATTCTGGCCGGCGGCGCCGGCACCAGGCTGCACCCGGCGACGTTGTCGATCAGCAAGCAATTGTTGCCGGTCTTCGACAAGCCAATGATCTATTATCCCCTCAGCACCCTGATGCTGGCAGGCATCTGCGAGATCCTGATTATTTCCACGCCGCAAGACACGCCGCGATTCGAGCAATTGCTTGGCAACGGCACGCAATGGGGATTGGATCTGCGCTACGCCGTTCAGCCGTCGCCCGACGGGTTGGCACAGGCGTTTCTCATCGGCGAATCCTTCATTGGGAACGCTCCGTCTGCCTTGGTGCTGGGTGACAATATCTTCTATGGCCACGACTTTCATCACCTGTTGGACAACGCGATGGCCCGCATCGAAGGAGCCAGCGTGTTCGCGTACCACGTGCACGATCCCGAGCGGTATGGGGTGGCCGAATTCGATACGAGCGGAAAAGTGCTGTCGCTGGAGGAAAAGCCCGCGAAACCAAAGTCCAACTACGCGGTGACCGGTCTCTACTTCTACGATCGCCAGGTCGTCGGCTTGGCCAAGAGTCTGAAGCCTTCGGCCCGCGGTGAACTGGAGATCACCGATTTGAACCGCCGATATTTGGAGCAAGGCGCACTCAATGTTGAAATCATGGGGCGTGGGTATGCCTGGCTGGATACCGGGACCCATGAGTCGCTGCTCGAGGCCAGCCAATTCATTGCCACCTTGGAAAATCGCCAAGGCCTCAAGGTCGCCTGTCCGGAAGAAATCGCCTATCGTCAGCGATGGATCGATGCCGCCCAGCTGGAACGTCTTGCGCAGCCGTTGGCTAAGAATGGCTATGGACGGTACCTCCTGCGTCTCCTCAATGAAATCGTGTTCTGATGAAGGCGTCGCCCCTCGCCATTCCGGAAGTGGTGCTGTTTGAGCCCAAGGTCTTTGGAGATGATCGAGGGTTCTTCTTCGAAAGTTTCAATCAGGCAGAATTTGAAGCAGCCGTCGGGCGGCGAGTCTCCTTTGTGCAGGACAATCACTCCCGCTCGGTCAAACAGGTGTTGCGCGGATTGCATTACCAAATCCGGCAGCCGCAGGGCAAACTGGTTCGCGTTGTGAAAGGAACCGTGTTCGACGTGGCGGTCGATATTCGGCGCTCTTCGCCGACTTTTGGAAGCTGGGTCGGTGAGGTGCTCTCGGCGGAGAATAAGCGGCAACTGTGGATACCGGAAGGGTTTGCGCACGGCTTCATCGTGTTGTCTGATGTCGCCGAATGCCTGTACAAAGCCACCGATTACTACGCGCCGCAACATGAGCGATGCATCATCTGGGACGACCCCACGATCGGGATCAAATGGCCGCTCGAGGGTGTACCGATTCTCTCCGGGAAAGATCGGCAGGGAGTCACGTTCGACCGGGCGGAGTGTTATGACTGATGGTTCGGCGGACGTAGCTGTGCCAATTGAGAACGTAAGCAGGACGGAGCGCGCCGGCGAACTCCTCATCGAGGCGGGCAGGACTGAGCGCCATTACTGGGGCAACACTGTGGCAAATATGCGAGTGGCTCTGTGTTTTCTGTGACCAGAAAACGCTTCGCTGGTGAGCGATGCCGGTTCCGAGAAATAAGGCGTGCAGGCCATGGTTATTTGATTTGATGATCAAGTCCATATTCTGTGCCAGACAACTCCTAGAAGCGTGTCTATGCTGGTTGCGCCAAATGCCTATGATTACCTGGTCATAGGGTCGGGTATCATCGGAGTCACCATTGCGAGTGAATTGCGCCGACGCCATGGCGCGCGCGTGCTAGTCATAGATAAAGAGTCGGGGGTGGGCAAGCATGCCAGCGGGCGGAATAGCGGTGTTCTCCATGCAGGCGTGTACTACAAGCCTAATACATTAAAGGCGCGGTTGTGTGTGGAGGGGAACCGGCGAATGAAAGACTACTGCCGGGCCAAAGGCATTCCGATGAACGAGCATGGAAAAGTTATTGTTGCGAGGAGCGAAGCTGATCTTCCTATCCTCCAAGAACTCTATCAGCGTACGCAAACGAACGGCGCAACGAGTACTCTTCTCGATCCCGGGGCTTTGAAGGAAATCGAGCCCTGTGCCAAGACTGTGAGCCAGGCACTCTACGTCAAGGATACCGCTGTGATCAATCCTGAGAGGGTCATGGAGTCGCTGACAAATGATGCAGTGAATGAGGGTGTCGAGTTCCGCTTAAATTGCCCGTGGGTTGAGCCTGCAGACGCATGCAAAGCGAGAACCTCACAGGGCACTGTGGCATACGGCCATCTTGTGAATTGCGCGGGACTATTTGCTGACCGGGTTGCTCACGCCTACGGGGTGGGAGCTCATTACAGAATCCTTCCATTTCGCGGTCAGTTCTATCGACTTCGTCGAGAGTCACAGGTGAATGTGCGCGGAAATATCTATCCCGTTCCCGATCTGCGCAATCCGTTTCTGGGCGTACATTTCACGCGCCGTCCTGACGGGGAGGTTACGGTAGGACCGTCGGCATTGCCGCTGTTGGGGCGCGAGCAGTATGAGGGATGGGGAGGCGTCACCGTGGGCGACAGTTTGGCGATGGTCCGGTTTCTCGGAAGATTGTGGAAGCGCAATAAGGATCACTTTCGTTCAATTGCGTGGACAGAGCTTCAAAATCTTTCGCTGACTGGGTTTTTTCGGAAGGCGCAGGGGTTGGCGAAGGGGCTGGTGGAGGAGGATCTCGTTGCGGGAAAATCTCCTGGCATCCGTGCCCAACTGGTCAACACGCGAACGGCTGAATTGTTAAGTGATTTCGTGGTCGAAGCAGGGCCCCGATCAACTCATGTGCTGAATGCCGTATCCCCCGCATTTACGTCGTCGATGCCGTTTGCGGAGTACGTCGTGGATCTGATGAGGTGTGAGTGAGAGAGTCTGGTCCGTCGGCGGGCGAGTCAATTCAAGATGAGGTGCTGGGTGTTTTCGTCGAGGAGTCGAGCAGACTTGCCGGCGATTCGTTGAAGAACCACTCAGCTGACGCTGGTGGTGAGTCTCGGCGCAGGCCTAGCGCACTTTGTCGGATGGCAATGAGAAAATGCGAGTGTGATATACCGCGCATCGAGGGGTGCCACATGCAATTGTGTCGAAGAAAACTGTTCGGTAGTCGACGCATGCGTTATTCAAGAAGCTGTGGCAGGAATGCCAATCTGAAGGACGGGGTGACGGGGTGAGAGCGTCTGTCAAAGCATTTGTCCAAGCGCGAATGTCTTCACGCCGGTACCCAGGAAAAGTCCTGGCGCCGTTTCGTGGCGAGCCGTTGATTCGGCATGTCGTTCGGGCTGCGACCGTCGCGCTCCCCCCTGCGGATGTCGTCGTTGCTACAAGCACGCACGTGACCGACGATCCGCTGGTTTCCTATCTCCAGACGCTTGGCGTCACCGTATTTCGTGGGCCGCTGGACAACGTCTTGCAGCGTTTTGTGTTGTGTCTGTGTGAGCACCCGTGCGATTGGGTGTTACGCATCAATGGGGACAGTCCGCTGCTCTGGCCACAGCTGGTTCGGCTGTTCCTGCAGCAGGCGGCACGGTTCGAGGGCGACCTCATAACCACAATCGCTCCACGGACATTTCCCCGGGGCCAAAATTTGGAGTTGATCCGTTCTACGACGTTGAGTACGTTGGCGACCCGAGAATTGACACCCGACGACTCGGAGCACGTCACGCCCTATTTCTATCGGAATGCCGATCAGTACAGGATCGATAACGTCGAATCGGGGAATTCGACTCTGAGCCAAAGCAGTATGGCGGTCGACACGGTCGACGACCTGCGACGGTTGGAAGCTCTCACGGCGACCGAACTTCAACAATTTGTTCCTCCTGTTTTCTCTTCAGCTGGTCTCTCTATGGCATCACAAGAAGTGAGGAGTTTGCTATCATGACGACATCGCGACAAATTCCGTTTGCGCGCCCTTGGATCACAGACGAAGACCGAAGGGCGGTCCTAGCTGTTCTCGAGGGCAACATTCTGACGCATGGCCCGCAATGCAAATCATTTGAAGAAGAGTTTTCGCAATTCCTTGGCGGCGATGCCCATTCTGTTACGGTTAGTTCATGTATGGCAGCGCTTCATATGTCTTATATCCACTTTGGCATAGGGCCGGGCGATGAGGTAATTGTTCCCGCCTTGACTCATTCGGCAGCAGCACATGCGGTCGAATGGGTTGGAGCTAAGCCGGTCTTCGTTGATTGTGATCCCCGTACTGGCAACGTGACACCCCATGGCATTGAAGTAGCGCTGACCCCGCGCACCAAAGCCATTTCCGTGGTGCACTTTGCCGGTATTCCGTGCGACATGCCGGCAATCGTCGACTTGGCCGAGCGCCGAGGTCTTAAGGTCATCGAAGACTGCGCCATTGCGCTCGGGGCCCGCTACGACGGGCGGCACGTCGGTCTATTTGGGGATGCGGGCTGCTTTTCCTTCTATCCGGTCAAACATATGACGACGGGGGAAGGGGGCATGTTCGTCAGCCGGCATGAAGCAGTAGCACAGGCCGTCGGTCGGTTGCGTGCGTTCGGAGTTGACCGCACCCACAGCGAGCGGTCATTGCCGGGAATGTACGATGTGCCGAGTCTTGGCCTCAACTACAGAATGAGCGAAATGCAGGCGGCGCTTGGACGTTCGCAGGTTCGGCGGATCAAGGACGTGCTCGCTAAACGTGCGGAGTTATTCGCACGGTATCGGCGATTGCTGGGAACGATCAAGGGGGTTCGACTGATTGATTCGGCTGATCCCAGGGCGGCCTCTAGCCATTATTGCGTGAGCGTGTTGTTAGATCCACCGTATGCTGCGAAGCGGGAGGACATCGTCAGACGGTTGAACGCAGAAGGAATCGGGACGAGCATCTATTATCCTCAACCGGTTCCGAGAATGACGTACTACCGAAAGAAGTATGCGACGGATCCGACATCGTTCGCCAATGCCGCTCGGCTCAGTGACCAGTCCGTGGCGGTTCCATTGGGGATGCATCTGGAACCGGCGGATGTCGATCTGATTGTGGAAACGTTGTCGGATATCTTGAAAACGATCAGCTGACTGGAAGGAGGTTAGCAGTGGTTGAATTACGGGGAAAAAAGATTGCACTGATCGGCGGAGCCGGATTCATCGGCCATAATCTGGCTCTGGTGTTGGCAAAGATGGGTGCTGACGTACATGTGATCGATGGTCTGCAGGTCAATAATCTTGGCGCCTTTTCCAATTCCCACGATGACCGGAACAAGGTGTTGTACCTGCACATGATCAATGAACGGCTGCGTCTGTTTCGTGAAGCCGAAATTCCTCTCCATGTGCTTGATGCACGGGACTACCACGCGCTTTCCCGATGTCTGAATGACGTCAAGCCGCAGATTTTGGTTCAGTTGGCCGCCATCGCCCATGCCAACCGCTCAAACAAAGATCCGTACAGCACGTTTGATCATAGTTTTCGAACGCTCGAAAATGCGCTTGACTACGCGAGAGGAAACGTCGAGCGATTCATTTATTTTTCCTCATCAATGGTGTACGGGAATTTCGACGGGGAGGCAGTGACAGAGGATCGCCGCTGCGAGCCGCTTGGAATCTACGGAGCATTGAAATACGGCGGGGAGAAGCTGGTTTCAGCCTATGGCCATGTGTTTAATCTGCCGTATGTTATCGTTCGGCCATCGGCTCTCTATGGGGAACGTTGCGTCAGTCGAAGAGTTGGTCAGGCTTTTATAGAAAACGCATTGCGAGGGATTCCTTTGACGGTTAATGGAGATGGGAGTGATGCTCTGGATTTTACCTATGTCCATGATTTGATCCAGGGGCTTGTCCTCTGTATGTCGAAAGAGGAAGCACGTAACCAGACGTTCAATTTGACATACGGGGGAGCTCGGACGCTGAAGCAGATGATCGAAATCGTGCAACAACATTTCCCTGGCATTGATGTCAAGTTTCAACCGCGCGATGTGTTGATGCCTGAACGCGGGACACTGTCAGTCGAGAAGGCTAATCGGTTGCTTGGGTATCGGCCTGAATATCCCCTAGAGACGGGATTTGTCCGGTACATCGATTGGTATAAACAATTGGCAGAGGAACACCCTCGCTATTTTTCCGTTGTTCGGATAAGCGCTTGAAGATGGTTGGAGAGCGATAATGAAGTTGTTCGGAAAAGATCTCGATAATAGCGTTGTCGTTGTTGCTGAGATTGGTGTCAATCATGAGGGTAATCCTGATGTGGCAGCGCAGCTAATTGATCTGATCGCCGAGTCCGGTATCGATGCGGTCAAGCTGCAAACGTATACCCCTGAGCGGTACGCTTCGGCATCAGACCCTGAGCGGCTTAAACGAGTCAGCCGCTTCAGCCTTGACACTCTGGCATTTCGTCGCCTGGTAGCCCATGCCGACCGTCGCGGCCTACCATTGTTCTCGACTGCCTTAACTGAAGATGTAGTCCCGTTACTTGCTGAGCTGTGTCCCGCTATAAAGATTGCTAGTGGTGATTTGACATTCGAGCCGTCTATTCGTGCAGCCACGGCAACAAGGAAACCTGTGATCATTTCCACAGGGAATGCGACCATTGAAGAAATCGATCGCGCGATTGGCTGGTGCCGGGAGGAGATAGGGGAGACGATGCTGGAAGATCATCTGGTGCTGATGCATTGCGTATCTGCCTATCCAACCCCAATCGACCAAGCGAATGTGTTGAGTGTTCCCTATCTGAAGGAACGTTATGGCCTGACGACCGGGTATTCAAACCATGTTGTGGAACCAGAGGCCGTGTTAGCTGCTGTAGCACTCGGGGCTCAGGTGGTCGAGATTCATGTGACAGATCGCAAAGCTGGTCGCGAGTTTCGCGATCATGCAATGTCTTTCGAGCCGGCCGAAGTGTATGCCTTAGTTCAAAGTGTTCGTAGGGTGCGAGCTAGCTTAGGGTCAATGGGAAAAGTCGTTCAAGAGTGCGAGCGCCCTTTGCGAGAAATCATCCGTAAGGGACTTGTTGCAGCACGGAGTTTGGCGGCTGGCATCGTTCTGACTCAGGATCATGTTATGTATGCCAGGCCGGCCACCGAGATTTCTGCTGGGGAGTTGCCCGGTATATTAGGGAAAACACTGGTGCGTAATCTTGAAAGGGGAGAGCTCATTTCCAGACGGGACATTCAGTAATTATGCGGGTGCTGGTCTTAACTACGGATACTCCACACCATTCATTCTTTGTTCGCGAGTTAGTTGCCCTCTATCCGCAACTTCATGTGATCATAGAGAGTACGGGTTTGTCCCCTCCCTTCGATGTGCACCATCCTTTCGAGGAAGAACGGGACTCTTATGAGCAACAAGTCTGGTTTGGTGGTGCACAAGTGGTTATGCGCGAGCTAACAGAAACGTTGACCTGTGAGAATGTCAATCAACCGGACTGCATTTCGCATATTGCGGAGTTGCGCCCGGAGGCCACGGTTGTATTCGGTACTCGCAAGTTGTCTCGACCTGTTATCGAAGCGGCAGGGGCCAACATGATCAATCTGCATGGCGGTGATCCCGAGTATTACCGTGGATTGGATAGCCACTTGTGGGCCATCTATCATGGCGATTACTCGAATTTAGTCACGACACTCCACACGGTTAATGAAATTCTAGATGATGGAAAAATTATTGGAATTCGTCCTGTCCCACTCGTCCAAGGCATGAAGCTCCATGAATTACGGAGGCGCAACACCGAGTGTGCACTGAGACTTACGGTTGACGCGCTCGGTGAACTCGCGCGCTCAGGTGTTATGCCAAGTCGTGCGCAGCGACAGAATGGCCGATACTACTCTTTCATGCCGGCAGTGTTGAAAGCACAGTGCGTTAAGAAGTTTGAGCGTTATTGCGCCAGTCTGAAATGAACTACGAAGACAGGTTGCGCGATCGAGAAGTCGCGATCTTCTTATTCCACGGGGTAACTCATCCCAATGCCTGTAGCGTACGTAACTATACGCGCAAGCACCTCGACGCTGATTACTTTGCGTTTGTCATACGACGCCTCAAGGCATGCGGTACTCCGATCAGCATGGAAGACATCAGATTGCATTATGAGGATGGAAGACTTCTCCCACCGAAGGCGTTTGCTATCACTTTCGACGACGGATTCGAGAACAATCTAACAGTTGCTGCGCCGATACTCTTAAAGGAAAAAGTCCCGGCCACTTTTTATGTAACGACGGGGCTGGTCGATTCCAACCTGATGGCTTGGATTGACCGCATTGAGTACGCCGTAGAGCTTCGACCGCAAGGCTCCCTTAAACTGCCCTGGGGCGAACGTGCCTTCCAAGGGGCCGAGGGCCGTAAGGAATTGTTATCCGAGATTCGGACTTATGTTAAACGGGATTCGAGTATTAACAGCGATGGCTTAGCAAGCGACATCCAGCAGCAACTCAATGTGCCACTTACGTATGCGAGTGATCATCCCCTCGATCGTAAACTTGACTGGCATCAGGTTGGGACTCTGGCTGCCGAGCCATCCTTTATCGTTGCCGGGCATTCTCATACCCACAGGATTCTTGAGCACTTACCCGATGCAGAACTGGAGTGGGAGATCAACACGAGCCTTAAGCTGCTTGAGGAGAAGGCGGGCGTACGCAGCGTTCACTACAGCTATCCCGAAGGACTTTCTTTTTGCTACTCAGACCGGGTCATTAGTGCACTAAAACAACGCGGTATCCGCTGTTGCCCAAGTGCCGAAGATGGCACCAATGGTTCATCTGCAGACCTCTTCCACCTGAAACGCATCATGGTGATATGAACGTTGCCATGGTGTTATTTCCATCTTGAAAAAACTGCGTGCGGCGGTCATCGGACTTGGGGTGGGCGAGAAGCATGCCGAGGCGCTGGCTGAGAACGCCGACTGTGAACTTGTCGCCCTTTGCGACCAAGATCCCCAAAAGCTGGCGCAGGTAGCGTCTCATTTTGCAGGTGCTCGCGCGGTCGAAAAAGATTTCGAGATTCTGGATGACCCGTCAATTGATCTGGTCTGCATCGCCAGCTACGACGACATGCATTTCACGCAGACCATGCGGGCGCTCGATCATGGGAAACATGTGTTTGTGGAAAAACCATTTGTGGTGCACGAACATGAAGCGCGGGCCGTGCGGAAGCAGCTTGAAAAACACAAAGACCTCCGGCTGTCGTCCAACCTGATTTTAAGACGCTCGCCCCGGTTTGTGGATCTGCATGAGCGCATCCGACGCGGCGATTTCGGTCAGCTGTACCATCTGGAGGCGGACTATAACTACGGCCGATTGGAGAAAATTACAAAAGGCTGGCGTGGCCGCTTGGATTTCTATTCGGCGGTGCATGGAGGCGGTGTTCACGTGGCGGATCTGTTGATGTGGCTCGCAGGTGACCGGATCATTGAAGTGTCGGCATTTGGAAACGCAATCGTCAGCGCAGGATCGGGCTTTAAGAATTTCGACAATGTCGTGGCGGCGGTACGGTTTGCAAACGGCGCGGTCGGGAAAGTCGGGGTTAACTTTGGCTGTGTCATGCCGCACTTTCATCCGGTCGAGATCTACGGCACGCAGGCTACGTTTATCAATGGCCGTGAATGTGCATGGCTCTATACGGCTCGAGATCCGGAAACAGCTCCGTTGCGGATCGGGACCGACTACCCGGGTGTCCACAAGGGCGATCTCATTGCCGGCTTTGTGAATTCCATTCTGGGCCAAGGCCCGGCTGACGTGAGCGAGGAAGATGTGTTTGCAAGCCTGTCCGTATGTTGCGCCATCGAGCGCAGCGCACACGCCGGTGTGCCCGTGAGGGTGGAGTATGTCTAGCGCATCATTCGGCGCCCAGCAAACAATGCCGGTGGGAGGGTTGTCGATCGTCGAGGATGCGTGGCTCGCCGGAGTGATGTCTCGGAACGTGCATCGTGTAAGCGGCACGGTCGAGGAAGACGGCGAGTCACAGGCACAGCGTATTCTGCGACAGATCACGGGTCGGCCCGGATTCTCCTATGCGCGGGTACCGACCCACCACGTGCGGACGAGTCGGCTATTGGAACGAGAGGGATTTCATGTCGTCGATACGGGGATCACTCTAGAGACCAGACGGTTACCGGAGGGTGGAGGAGAAGGGAGCCGCGCGCGTCTTGCCCGCGCCGAAGACCGGGCGGCGGTTGAGAAGATTGCGGCCTGTAGTTTTGTCTATTCCCGATTCCATCTCGATCCAGATATTCCTAAGCGGTTGGCTGACGAGATCAAGACTCAGTGGGTCGGCAACTATTTTCTCGGGCAACGGGGCGATTATATGGTAGTAGCGGAATGTGCAGGCCAAGTGACCGGGTTTCTTCAGTTGCTCAACGCGTCGGGAAGCGTCCTGGTTATCGATCTGATCGCGGTTGAGAAGGACCATCGTGGACAGGGACTCGCCGAAGAAATGATCCGGCATGCCGTCACCACTTGCGGGAATCCTACGGTGTTACGCGCCGGCACCCAAAGCGCCAATACCATGTCGCTGTCGTTGTACGAAAAGCTCGGGTTTCGCATCGTGTCGACGAGCTATGTGCTCCACCATCATGGAGTAGCACGCTGAGTATGTGTGGGATCGCCGGCTTCTATGGCACTCGGTACATTCCTGATGAGACCGTGCAGGCGACGTTGAAGCTCATGGGGCGTCGCGGTCCAGATGCCTCGGGGGTGCGTCGCTTTGCGGCGCCGTCCGGACGTCACGCGGTGTTGCTGCATACCCGCCTCTCGATCATTGATCTGGACCCGCGTTCAAATCAGCCCTTCAATGTCGGTCGGCGGTGGATGGCCCTGAACGGAGAACTCTACAACTATATCGAACTGAAACAGCGGTTACTGTCGGACGGAGCTTCGTTTCGAACCTCTTCGGACACGGAAGTCTTTTTGGCCGCTATCGACCGCGAGGGCTGGGACGTGCTGGACCGGGCCGAGGGCATGTGGGCGCTGGCCGTGTACGACGAGGTTGACGGGAGTCTCACCCTCTCGCGCGATCGCTTCGGTGAAAAGCCGCTGTATATTGTCCGCGCGGTAGAAGGGTTGTACTTCGGGTCGGAGCCCAAGGTTCTGTTCGAGTTGATGGGCGGCCGGTTGGCGGTGAACCGGGAGCACCTCTGCCGGTATCTCGTGAACGGGTACAAGTCCATCTACAAGACCAAGGCGGGGTTTTTCCAAGATCTGGAGGAGGTCCAGCCTGCAGGCCTGTTGCGGGTGGACGCCGACGGGAAAGAGTCGGAGCTGCGGTACTGGGTTCCCGCGTACAGGCCACGCGAGAGCATGACTTATGATGAAGCCGTGGCCGGCGTGCGGGATCGGCTGATTCAATCGCTCAAGTTGCGGCTGCGCAGCGACGTGCCGCTAGCTTTTCTCATGAGCGGAGGAGTGGACTCCAATACGCTTATCAGCCTGGCGAAGCGGATTTGTCATTACGATGTCCATGGCTTCACCATCGTCAATGAGGACGAGCGTTACGATGAGCGTGAGATCGTCGAGCAGTCGGCGCGGGAGTTGGGTATCCGGCATACGCCGGTTCCTATCACACCGGATCGTTTTCTGGAGCGCCTCCGCGAACTGGTCCGGTATCATGACGCGCCGGTCTTTACCATTACTTATTATGTGCAATGGCTGCTCATGCGTGAAGTACACGACTACGGGTACAAGATCTCCATAAGCGGGACCGGCGCGGATGAGTTGGTTACCGGGTACTACGACCATCACCTCATGCATTTGGCGGAAATCAAAGGCACTGCGCGTTATCAGGAGACCCTCGATGCCTGGCGGCGTTACGTCAAGCCGGAAGTGCGCAATCCGTTTCTCGGCAATCCGGACCTGTTCGTCGACGATCCCTTGTTTCGCGATCACATCTTTCTGAACAACGACGGTTTTGCGGCCTATCTGACGAGGCCGTTTCAAGAGCCGTTCGTCGAGGAGCGATACGCGGCCTCGTTGCTCCGCAACCGCATGCTCAACGAGATGTTCCATGAGGCGGTTCGCGTCATCCTGCATGAGGATGATCTGAATGCGATGTATTTCTCGATTGAAAACCGATCTCCCTTTCTCGATCGCGAGCTGTTCGAGTTTTGCTACTCCATTCCCACGGCGCATTTGATCCGCGACGGGTTCAACAAGGTTGTGCTGCGGGACGCGGTACGCGGGCTGGCGCCCGATTGTGTCGTGAACGAGCGGAAGAAGACCGGCTTCAACGCGCCGGTGCTCGCTTTTCTGGACACGGCCGATCCAGCGGTTCGCGCCGAGCTCCTGGATGACAGCCCCGTCTTCGATTTGATTCGGCGGGAGAAGATCGCCGAATTGCTGGCCAAACGCGATCTTCCCAACAGCGAAAGCAAATTCCTGTTTTACTTCGTGAACGCGAAGATGTTTCTGGAGGAATTCGCCGCGTGACAGCAATGGGACGCGTGCACGGGGCCCCTCCGGGCAACATCGCGCAAGCGGCGATGCGCTACTGCCAATCCTGCGTACTTCCGGACACCCGGCCGAATTTGATTCTAGACGAAGCAGGAATCTGCAACGCTTGCCGGTCGCATGGAACGAAGCGTACGATCGATTGGGCCATGCGCGAGCGGGCATTCCACGCGCTGGCCGAACGTGTCAAAGGGCAAGCCGCCGGCTACGATTGTCTGATTCCCGTCAGTGGGGGGAAGGATAGCACCTGGCAGGTCGTCAAGTGTCTGGAATATGGGCTGACTCCATTGGCAGTGACCTGGAAGACGCCTGCGCGTACCACGATCGGGCAACGTAATTTGGATAACCTGGTCGGCCTTGGAGTCGATCATCTCGACTATCAGATTAATCCGAAGGTAGAAAGCCGCTTCATGCTGAAAGCATTGGAGCGGCTTGGCAGCACGGCCATCCCTATGCATTTGGCCCTGTTCAACATTCCGCTCACCGTTGCTGTACGGTTCAAGATCCCGCTTGTGGTGTGGGGCGAGAACTCCGCATTCGAATATGGCAGCGCGGATGAGGCCCACACTGGGTTTAAGCTCGACCGAGCGTGGCACCAAACCTACGGCGTCACGCATGGAACGACGGCAGCCGACTGGGTTGGAACCGGTCTTACCGCGAAAGAGTTGAGCGGGTACTTCGGGCCGGATCTTGACGCATTGGAAGCCTGCGGTGTCCACGCGGTGTTTCTCGGCTATTACTTTCCCTGGGATCCGGAAACGAGTTTACAAGTCGCCCAAGCGCACGGTTTCCGGAGCGACTCGACAGGTCCGCGGACCGGCTACTACGACTATGCAGATATCGACGACGATTTCATCTCCATTCACCACTGGCTCAAATGGTACAAATTCGGATTCACAAGGCTATTCGATAATCTCACGCTGGAAATCCGAAACGGCCGCATGACGCGTGCACAGGCGATCGACGTCATTCGGAAGACCGGCAATCAAGAGCCCCTGAAGGACATCGAGAAGTTCTGCTCATTCGCGGGGATTACCCGCGAACGGTTCGACGACTGTTGCGAGCGGTTCAGGAATCCGGCGATCTGGAAGCGGCGAGGTGACGGGGTATGGCATATGCCGGATTTCATCATTCCCGATTGGAGGTGGACGTGAAATTTCAGCCGAAAGATCCTCCAAGACGATTTGCCGTGGGCAATCAGGTAAAATTCGACATGAAAGATTGCGGGACCCTGGCGCTGGATGCCGACGAACAGCTCACGCTCGTGACCGAAGCGGGCGCCGAATATGACGTGGCACGTAAAGACTGGGGTTTCTATGCAACCCCCTCTTTGAACGGGCGGCTCGAGCAATTCGGGTTGCGGGGCGTGCTCATCAAGAACCGAGGCACGGGGCGGTATTTCGTGTTGCTGGTCGAGCGAGGGAAGGAGCCGTTGTTTGACGCGTACTGCGAGCAGGAGAATTTGGCGGTGATCACCTGGCTGGACAATACCGGCGTCCTCGATACTTTGGCAGAGAGACTGAAATCATAAGATGATTCGTCCTACACTGCACTGCCCATGCGACCGACGCTTCGATGAACCGGCATTCACCTATGACACACCGCCGGCCGGTGAAACCCGCTTCGACCTGGGAGCGCAGACCTATTGCCGATCCTATTCGCGCTGCAGGTTGTGCGGTCATTGGTATGCCGAGCACAAGCTGGATCTCGCCAATCTCTACGGCGGCGCCTACGTCGAAAGTACCTATGGAACTCGGATGCGACAGACGTTCGAGCGTATTCTGGCTCTGCCGCCAGAACAGTCCGACAATGTAGGACGTGTGGCCAGACTGCTTGCGTTTACTGCCTCCTTCTTTCCTGTGGGGAAAAAGCCGTCGTTATTGGATGTCGGCTCCGGGTTGGGTGTGTTTCCCTATCGCATGAAAGCAGCGGGCTGGAGTTGCACAGCCTTGGACCCCGATCCTCGCGCGGCCGCCCATGCGAAAGACGTGGTTGGTGTTCAGGCCGTCACGGGAGATTTCATGACTATCGGGCCGGACCGGCTTGGTAGGTTCGACGTGGTTACCTTTAATAAGGTCCTCGAGCATATCGAGGATCCAGTGGCCATGCTTTCGAAAGCTTCCCGGCATCTCAATCCCGGTGGATTTGTGTATGTTGAAGTTCCGGATGCCGAGGGGGCTGCAAGCGAGGGGCCCGGGCGGGAAGAGTTTTTCATTGAGCATCATCATGCCTTCAGCCCGGCATCCATAGCGATGACGGCCGAGCGGGCCGGCTTTCGAGTGGAAGTGCTTGAGCGGCTGCGCGAGCCGAGCACAAAGTTTACAATTCGGGCGTTTATGACCCTCGCGCCAACAGGAAAGTCTATTTGAGCATGCCAGAGGACAAGAAACTTCGAAGTGTCGAAGCCGCAGTCAAGCATTGCTATTCGACGTGGGCCGACAACTATCACCGGGACTACTATACTGAGAAAGCCGCGTACCCTCCGGTTCACCAAGACTTGATCAGAAAGTTGCTCGTCGACGCCGGGGTGAAGAGGGTGCTCGATGCCGGGTGCGGCCCCGCGTCGATGTTGAGAGGGCTGGCTGGATCAGGATTTGAGTTGTTTGGGTTCGACCTGACTCCGGAGATGGTGCAAGAAGCGCGCAGGGTGATGGCGCCGCTTGGAGTGCTTGAGAACCACATCTGGGAAGGGAGCGTTGCCGACCCCACAGCCTTTCGTGCGCCGGGGAGGGAGTCAGCCAAGTTTGATGCAGCCATCTGCGTCGGCGTTTTTCCCCACGTTCCGCTCGAACTGGAGAATGCCGCGTTGGCCAACCTGCATGCTGCAGTTCGCCCGGGAGGACTTGTCGCGGTCGAAGCGCGGAATCAACTTTTTGCGCTGTTTACCCTCAATCGGTATTCACAACGGTTTTTTCTGAATGACCTGGTCCGCGAAGAGGAACTGTTCGAAGGGCAAGATGAAAGCGTGCGCCGCCAGGTGCTTGACGAACTCGGTCAACGGTTCCGGCTCGATCTTCCTCCGGTGCGCGGAGGCAAAGCGGGGGAGCCGGGATACGACGAAGTGTTGTCCCGGACTCACAATCCACTCGTGTTCCGGGAGAAGTTCGCCGCCGTCGGATTCCGGGATGTCCGGGTGCTCTTTTATCACTACCACTGCCTCCCACCTCTCTGCGAGCGGTTGGCGCCGGATCTGTTTCGCCGGGGCAGTCTGGCCATGGAAAGTCCGGAGGATTGGCGGGGATATTTCATGGCCTCGGCGTTTGTGGTCACGGGTATTCGTGCATGATACGGGGGGACGGGTGGAAACCCTATTGTATCTGGGAGCATAGCGCCACAGTCCGGGATCTCTACTTGCGGCGGTGCCGCCGCGAAGCCGAGGAGATGACGTCTCATCGCCAGGCGGCGGAACTGCTGGCCTCGCGCATCAAACCGGGAGAAACTCTGCTCGATGCCGGATGCGGAAGCGGCTACTTTTACCATGCGCTGTCGTCCCGAGGAATTCCGGCCGAATATTGGGGAGTGGACGCCGCTCCGAGTCTGATCGAAATAGGCCGGGCAGTGCTTCCCGTGTACGGTCTACCGTCCGAACGGCTTCTGCCTTGGCGAATTGAAGATCTCGATGGACTGGTAGATCATACGGTCTGCCTGAACGTGCTGAGCAACATCGACAATTACCACCGCCCTCTTGAACGTCTGTTGCGGATGACCAGACGCAGCCTGATTGTGAGGGAGTCGCTCAAGCAAGGGGCCGAGTATCACTACGTCCGGGATCGATTTCTTGACCCCGACGTAAGGCTGAATGTGCACGTCAATCACTATGATGTGGAGGACGTGTGCGCATTCATCCGCAGCTACGGGTTCACTGTGCGTCAAGTCATTGATGAGCGTACAGGCGGCAAACCTGAAGACGTCATCGGGTATCCCCATTACTGGACCTTTCTCGTAGCAGATCGTCTTCCCGAGGGGACATCACGTTCATAACTGACCATGTCACGTATCGCAGGTTTCTTGTCATTCAGCAACCCACGCTTTGCCCGGCAACGGTGCGGGCAAATGGCTGACTTTTTCGCCCAAAACGGTTGGCCGCATACGTGTGAGGCGATTGGGCCTGCGGCGTTTGCCTGGTGCGGTTCAACCGGCCTCAATGTGGCAAGACTCGGTGCAGTGGTTGCAACCGTTGACGGGCATTTTCTCAATCTTGATGAGTGTAACTCGCGTGGCCTACGGCCGGATGCGCCGCCGGCCGAGTGGTTGATCGCGTTGTATCGGGCCTACGGTTTTGAGAAGGCGTTGGAGCAACTTGCCGGTGATTATGCTCTTGCGCTCTATGATGAAGGAGCCGGGCAATTTTGGCTCGCACGGGACCGGGTTGGCCATCGACCGCTCTACTATGCCGAAACATCGACGGGCATTGCGTTCGCGTCCCGCCCCGGATCGCTTCTGGCAATTCCTGAAGTTCCGGCCGAACCGAACCGACGGTTTGTGGCGGTCTTTGCAGGCTCACACTATCGGTACATCGACAATGTGCCGGAAGAGTCTCCCTACGCAGCCATTCGTCAAGTCCCGGCGGCCACGATCGTCCGCTTCAGCGACGGCAAGAAGCACACGAGTCGCTACTGGCAGCTGACCGAACAGCCTGAGTTTCGAGAGAGCGAGCAGGAACTGGCGGTTCAGTACAGAGAGTTGTTGATGCGTGCGGTCGGATCTCGGCTGGCCCTCTGTTCGAAGCCGGCCTTTACCCTTTCGGGCGGGATGGATAGCTCGTCTGTTCTGTCATGCGCGGTTGAAGCAGCAGGCCACAAACTGCACGCGTTTTCTTCCGTTTATACCGACAAGACCTACGACGAAAGCGAAGAGATTAAGACATTTCTTGAGCATAAAGTCGAACAGTGGCATCCGGTTTCGATCGAAGGATTCGATCTTTTCGCGACAGTGCGCAAGATGGTGGCGGCACATGACGAGCCGGTGGCCACAGCTACGTGGCTGTCTCACTACTTGCTTTGTGACACCGTCCGCCAGGCCGGATTCGATACTCTATTCGGCGGATTGGGAGGGGATGAACTGAATGCGGGTGAGTATGAATACTTTATCTTCCACTTTGCCGACTTGACGAGAGCCGGCCGACGAAATGAGCTGGCGCATGAAATCGAGTGCTGGTCGCGGCACCACGATCATCCTGTCTATCGAAAAGACCGCGCGGTTGCCGACGAAGCCGTCAGGAGGATGACGGACGCAGGCCGACCCGGAGTCGTGGTGCCGGATGCCCGGCGGATGACCCGGTATTATGCGGCGGTCTCGAAGGACTACTATAACCTTCCATCGTTTCAACCGGTGCTCGATCATCCCTTCAGCTCATGGCTAAAGAACCGGACCTATCAGGATATCTATCGTGAAACGGTTCCCTGCTGTCTGCGGGCCGAGGACCGGGACTGTACAGCATTCGGTCTGGAGCATGCTGATCCGTTTTTCGACCATCGGCTGGTAGAATTTATGTTTCGGGTTCCAGGTCATATGAAGATCAGGGACGGCATCACGAAACGATTGCTCCGTGAAACCATGAAGGGGGTGCTTCCCGAGGAAACGCGGACCAGGATCAAGAAGACGGGATGGAACGCACCGGCCCACCTGTGGTTCTCGAAAACGGCGTTGGCGGACCTTCGAGACCTGGTGAACTCGCAACGATTCCGCGAGCGGGGCCTGTACAATGTTGAGGAGGTTAAACGGCTTCTGGATGAACACGTCGAGATCGTGGAGTCCGGTGTGGCCCGCGAGAACCACATGATGTTTTTCTGGCAATTGGTGAATGTCGAATTGTGGTTGCAGCATGCCGATGAGATGCGAAAGGCAACTGCTGCATGAAGATCTTGGTGTTTGCTCCGCACTCTGCAATCTGGGTCCATGCGTTTCCGGAGGCTCTCATTGCTGAAGCGTTACAGCAAGGAGGACACGAGATTGTATATGTAACGTGTGGGGGAGTTCTCGGTCGATATTGTGTTCCCATGGCTGCGCGCAAACTTGGTGCCGATGCTCCCCTCTCGGATCGTCGCCGGGTTTGTACGCAGTGCGACCGGTGCGCGGCAATGCTTCGCGAGGAGTTTGGATTGGAAGGGGGAACACTGCGGGATTTGATTGGAGAAGAGGAAGAGCGGGTGACCGAACATATCGTCGGAAGCATGACCCGCGATACAGTATTGACCCTTGAGAAGGACGGAGTCGCTCTTGGTCGGTTCGCGCTCTATCAACTCATGCTGCGTCGAAAGCGCATCGATTTGGAGTTTACGGAGTCTGAGTGGGATGAGTATCTTGTGGAATTGCGAAATGTCCTATATGCGTGGCAGGCTGGGGTAAAGATACTGGACCGAGAGTGTCCGGATCGCGTGATGGTCTACAACGGACTGTACTCCGTAAATCGCACGGTATGTAAACTCGCAGAACAGCGGGGGATTCAAACGTATTTCATGCACGCGGGTGGAAATCTTTCCAATCGATTGCAGACGATGTTGATTGGGAAGGGCGACACATTTCGATTCATGCCGCATGTGGTGTCCCAGTGGCCCCGATTTGCCGAGGTTCCTTGCAGTGGGAAACTGTTGTCGCTTGTCACCGATCACTATCTTGAATTACTTCGAGGTAAGAGCGTCTTCGTCTATTCCAAAGCCAAGTCCGCCGAGTATTTCAACGCCCGTGCACATTTCGGCGTGAAGCCTGAGCAGAAGCTGCTGGTCGCAACGATGGGAAGCTACGATGAAGAAATTGCGGCCGAGATGGTCGGAGCCCGTCAGCACCGGTCGGTGCCGCTCTTCTCCACCCAGGTCGATTGGATCAGGGCCGTTCTCGAATTCGTCGCCAGGCGCCCGGATCTGTTTCTTGTCGTTCGGGTGCACCCGAGAGAATTTCCAAATCGCCGTGACCAGACTCTTTCCCAGCATGCACAACTACTTCGAGCCGCCTTACAGGATTTGCCGCCGAATGTCGCTGTGAATTGGCCTTCGGACGGGCTCTCCCTGTACGACTTGGCCGATCAGACCGATGTGTTTCTCAATTCGTGGTCCAGTGTTGGGAAGGAGATGAGCCTGCTGGGTCTTCCGGTAGTCGTCTACTCGGACGAGTTGATCTTCTATCCGTCAGATCTGAACTATCTTGCTGTGACCAGGCAGGGATACTTTGATGCAATCGAAAAAGCGCTGGCCGATGGATGGAGCATCGAACGCGCACGGAAGGCCTACCGGTGGGGCGTCGTTGAGTTTGTGCGCGCCTGCGTGTTTGTCGGTGACAGTTATCCGGTCGTCGAGCGTCCCGTTAGATCGGTACCGGCCAAGGTTCTGGACCGAGTCCGTCGGTCCGTTGATCCTTATGGCAGGCAGCGCGACGATTGCCGCAAGAGACTGCCTCAGCTATCTGCAGCCGCGCAAATAAGAACACTGATCGAGTCTGGCGCCGATTCTATACTTGCTACGGCGGAGCCTGGAGGTCTGGAAGTAGTCGCGATTGAGGAAGAGACTCGAGTGCTCAAATCCGAACTCGGGCAACTCATGATGGCGCTCTATCCGTCAAAAGAGCTGCAAGCCGCCAGTCGTTTATACGCCCACTTCTCAAAGTTGGTCTGGCAGAACTGACATGGGATTTCCCGCAAAATTTCGTCCCCCACTCTGGAGCGCAATAAGGTTGGCGCTTGGGGTAATCCAGTATTGGAGCCAAGGGCGAACACCTCCTGCCGCGTACCATAGCCTGATCCATCTTTTTTGCAGAAATGGGGGGAAGTCAAACGATTGGCTATCTCGGTTTATCTCATTAGCGTACCCACCGTATCGATTGGAGCATCATAGCGGTGTGCTCGGAAATCTGGATGACCAGACGCTTGATAGAGTAGTGAAGCAGCTCAATGAGGAAGGATACTACGTATTTGAGCAGCGACTGCCAGATGAGCTTTCTGAGCGACTGCTCAATTTTGCGCTCTCGCAGCGGTGTACCGTTCGTCCCATGGATGACAAGCGTTTAGTTGGCTCGCCGAAACATGTCGATCACTACAATCGTGAAAACCCAGAGGGCGTGAGGTATGATTTCATCGCGCAGGATGTCATCGATAATCCTGATGTGCAGCAATTAATGGCTGACAGCTCCATTATAGCCGTTGCCCAACAGTATCTTCGATGTAAACCGATTTTTGATGTAATGAGCATGTGGTGGCACACGGCCTACTCCAAAGTCCCGGATAAAGAAGCAGCCCAGTGGTGGCACTTTGATATGGATCGGATCAAGTGGCTCAAATTCTTCATTTACCTTACCGACGTTGGGCCGGATAACGGCCCGCATTCCTTCGTTGCAGGCTCGCACCGCACAGGAGGAATATCCGCCTCACTGCGTCTTAAGGGGTATACGCGGTTGACTGATGAGGAGGTTGAGGCTTGTTACCCTAAAGAGCGATTCATCGAATTGACTGCGCCACGGGGTACCATCATTGCCGAAGACACGCGCGGCTTGCATAAGGGGAAGCTCGTGTGCCAAGGGGATCGTCTTCTTCTGCAACTCCAGTTCAGTAATAGTCTCTTTGGCGGTTTCTATCCGCCTAGCCGCTGCAGTCAGGTGCTTGATCGAAATCTTCAGTCAATGTCAGCACGGTATCCTAGGCTATACTCAAACTACTTAGGGGCGGGGTGATCGCATGAGGGAAGCCGTGCAGAAAGGGAAAGCCGACTTCCTAGCCCGTATGGGTTGGGCTGTATTATGCCGCCAGAAAATCAATCGAGACAAAGTAAATGTGTTGCAAGAATATTCGGATGGCTGGGCTCAATACCGGTCATATCTCAAGCAGGCGGATTCACTTGATCAATGGCTTCGGATACCAGGTGTTGAGGACGTTCCTGGATTTTACAATGTTAACGGGCAGCTCTCGTATGAGGCATTCGACTCTGCTGGTTACTACAGAGGCGAACTCCTCAATGCTCTGCGAAAATACTTTCCGCAAGGTCGTTCTGTGACGGAATTTGGAGCAGGGGTCGGTCGCAATCTCTTGTTTCTCAAGCGTGAAATGCCAGATGTAGCGCTGTACGGCTATGAGTTATGTGCACCGGGGGTTGATGTGGGACGGGATGCTGCCGCCAAGTTTGGAATCAATGTGCAATATTCACAGCTGGATTATATCCACGACGGCTCAGAGAAGTACGTGTTTCCAGTAACTGACGTGGCATTCACCATGTTTTCTTTGGAGCAAGTGCCGCGAGAAAACGAGCTGGCGGTTCGGAATATACTGGAGCATGTGAAGCTTGGCACCATTCACATTGAGCCTGTTCCGGAAAAGTATCCACTTTCGATCCGAGGCCTTCTTGGCCGGCTCGATCACTGGAAAGTGGACTATCTAGCTGGGTTCGATAAGGCGGTACGGCGGTTAGGGCTGAAGGATGTGATAATCGAGCCGGTCCGTTCCGCCCATAACCCCTTAATGTTCCCTTCGCTGTATATTTTACGCAAAGTCTGAAATAGATTTCTCTAAATATTGTCGGGAACCTTCGGGGTGAATCCAACCAGGGCCTTCCTCAGTGCCTGCCGTCTAGGGATAAGTCGTTCGATCTCTCTTCGGCATTTCCGAAATAGGGTACGTTTCCCAACGCTCGGCATTGATCCTTCGGTAAATCACTCCATTCAAGGCTGTTTCGAGTATGGCATCGGAGTTTCAATTTCAGAAGGCGCAAACTTGATCGTTCCCTCTCGTGCGACCCTCCGACTTGGTAATGGTTGCCACATCGGCCGATACGTAGAACTCGGACCTCTAGGGACAATTGCGATTGGTGAGAGTACATCGGTTCAGGATCGGTCTATCCTAGTAGGCGATGTAACGCTTGGCCGGTATTGCATGCTTTCACTGAATGTTCTCATGACGTCTGGCGTCCACTATTACGATCGATGGCCGCATCTGTTGATTCGCGATCAGGACATGTTGGTCGGTGCCGATTCTGTACTGGCGGTGCAGCATAGTCGGCCAATCACTCTCGGAGAAGACTGTTGGATTGGAATGAATGCAGTGATTATGCCGGGCGTAACAATCGGTCGCGGGTGTGTGGTTGGATCAAATGCCGTCGTGACATGTGATCTTCCGCCCTACTCAGTTGCCGTAGGAGTCCCAGCCAGGATTATCAAACGGCGATTAACATTTGCCCCACCAAAACGAATCAACTGGAAGGACCCAAGCCAGTATCCCTACTTCTATGCTGGTTTTGAACTGTCCAGCCCTGAGCGTGAATCAAACCAAGGAATGGGAGGCCATGTCGCGCGAGGGCGATTTGCTATTTGGCTGGATTGTGAGCAGGCCAAGGAGGTGTGCTTGACTGTTCGTGCGTTCGGAGGAGAAAAGGTTGTTCTTGAACACGGGGATATTCAAGCCCAAGTGTCAGGCGACCAGTGGAGTAATTGTCAGTTTTCGGTTAAGGATCCAACCATGCCTACAAGTTTTTCCATTATTGGGGAGTGTAAAGGGATTGCGGTCAGCGACGCATGGACGGCCTGAATCGCATCACATATCTTCGTACCCTCCTCTTCTTCGCCTTTGGCGAAAATCCACTCCTTTATTTGAGTCTGACCGTTTCTGTTCTGTCTGTCTTTTTGGAGCTTGCTGCAATGACGACAATGTTGCCGCTCTCCATGGTCGCTGCTGGGCAGCCTCTCCCTGAAGAAATGTGGATTGTCAAGGTAGTGAAGCAAACGAACATCGAACTTAATGGACGCAGCTTATTTCTAGTTTTCATAGCGCTGTTTGGATTGAGGGTGGTGACTCAATTTGTTGGCGAAGCGCTTACCTTGTTTTTGAGTAAACGGCTGCTATCACAACTGGCGACACGGGCGTTTGCCACCTTGGTAAACGTCGTTCCTCTCAAGGAGGTGGAGAAAGCTAGCATCGGATCATTCATTGCCCTGGTAGGTGATGAGTCCTTTCGAGCTAGCACTCTTGTGATTTATCTCAACCAGCTTGCTTCTTTGGTACTGCTAAGTGGCTTATATTATGCGGCCATTCTCGTCTATTCGCCTGCTGTAGGTGTAAGTCTATTCGTGTTTCTAGTGGTGAGCTTCTTGGCAATGTATGAGTCGTTCCGAGTTTCTCATCGATTGGGCATTCGCCAGGTAGAGCAGTCGAAATCCGCGGGCTCCCTGTTTCTTGATGCATTGAATGGGCTGCGATCCGTACGAGCCTTCTCTGCAGAGGACTACGTTACGGAAGACTATCGGAGGCAGATGTCATCCTATATGCGCACTCTGTTCTCTATCGATCTTATTTCATTGCTTACACGCCTCGGGCCGGCGCTTCTGCTACTTGGCGCTGTGGCAACTGTGGCTGTTTTGCCTGCCGCTAGTGCACGTTTCTCGATGGAGTTTGCTTTCATTGTCACCGTCGTCATTTTGCTGATGAGGTTTTTCCCTGTTGTAGGGCAGGCGGTGACCGTTGCGCTCAGAGTGGTTGCAGATGCTAAAGCGGGACGGGATGTGACCAAGCTAATTCGGGAATATGGGGAGGCAGCTGAATATGGTGTGGCCAGAGCCGTTCTGCTCGGCCGAGTTGAAAGGCTTGAAGCTTGCGGACTAGATTTCTCTCATAACAGAGAGAGGACCATTCTGAAATCTTTCAATATCGCAATGGAATGTGGACGGAGCTATGCCCTCATAGGGTTGTCAGGGTCAGGCAAGTCGACGTTTCTGGACTTGCTCATGAGATTTTATCCTGTAGAGCAAGGGAGATTGCTGGTGAACGGTGTCCCAATTGAGAAGGTATCAATTGGAGAGCTTCGTCGTAGAGTGTTGCTAGTCTCACAGGAGACCACGATATTTAACGACACCGTCACTAACAACCTGCGTTTTGGCTGTCATGTTCCCTTTGATGATTTAGAGCGAGCCTGTCGAATTGCGTGCATCCATGACTTCATTGTTGGATTGCCACAGGGCTATGAGACAGTACTCAGTTATCGTGGTACCAATCTGTCTGGAGGGCAGAGGCAACGAATCGGTATTGCGCGGGCAATAGTGCGTCGACCGGACGTGCTTCTGCTGGATGAAAGCACGAGCGCGCTTGATGTGGAAACGCGAAAAGTCATTGTTCGGAATTTGTTGGAGGAGTTTCGAGACCGTATCGTGTTATTCGTGACCCATGACGGCTATGTGACAAGCCAGGTCACCCATGTGTTTGACATGGCTGCGATCAATAGCGCCGAGCGGATTGATGTCGTGTCAAGAAGTCAGTTCACTCAAGAGCAAGTGAACTAATGGTCTCGACAATTAAACATTTTTATCACACGATAATCACTATTAGAAACGAGTCGCTCAAGGTTGTTCGGTTTGTTGAGCGGAGGTGTGGGGAATCAAAGAAAGAGTGTAAAGTCCTCGATGCCGGTTGTGGAAATGGCAGATATCTTCAGTTGCTTAGTCAGTCTGGATTTGACGTTACGGGCGTAGATGCGAATCCCGAACTGGTCCGAAGGAGACCAAAAGCAGGATTGCGTTGTTTGACGACTGAAGAATTCTCGCGCACTGTACGTGGAGGGACGACATCGTTAAGTGACTGTACTAGATGGATGCATCGCAATGTGATGTCGAATGTGAAGTGGGCCAGATGAGGGGCGACAAAGGCATGTTGATAGCTTCAGGGGCGCTCTTCGTCCTAACAAGTAAGATTTTCTTCCGTATCAAAGAAGGTCGGATTTATTCAAGGTTCCGGGCAGCGATTAACTGGAACCCTTGATTTTCAGCGCCGACTCATCGAAATAGGGAATTAATTAGACCGTCCCTAATTATCCGGGGATACCCGAAGCTTTCTTCTGGGGTGAATGGAATCTGATGAACTGGAAGGATTGGCTGCGTCGGATCGGCGGGTGGGTGCTTAACCATCTGCCAATCGAGGGACGGTTGTCTTATGCGCAGGAAGGTGAAGATCTGGTCTTGGCGCGCATTCTTGGTGCAAACACCTCGACAGGATTTTATGTTGATGTTGGTGCTCACCATCCGACGCGGTTTTCTAATACCTATTACTTTTATCGTCGTGGCTGGCGCGGCCTCAATGTGGATGCGCTCCCTGGGACGGCGCGGTTGTTTCAGTCTATGCGGTCACGAGATGTTACTGTGGAGTGTGGTGTTGCCAGGCAGGCTGGTGTCATGACGTATTTTGTGTTCAACGAGCCTGCACTCAATACTTTTTCGGGGGAAGAAGCGGCCAGAAAGAATCGGCATCCCTATCAGATTGTGAACAAGCTGCAAATATCTGTGCTGACATTGAAAGAAATACTCGACAAACATGTGCCGCCCGGAGTCACGATCGATTTCATGACGATCGATGTTGAGGGGCTGGATCACGAGGTTGTCTGTTCCAACGATTGGAGCCGCTACCGACCCAGATTGGTGTTAGTCGAATTATTGAATGTCGGGATCGATAATATCATCGGCCATCCGACGACTCAGTTTCTTTGGCAACAGGGGTATCGACCAGTTGCTAAGACGCTGAATACCGTATTCTTTGTTCATGCGGAGGTAGTTCCCGGTCAGTCTGGTTTTTTCAATCCGCCACAAAACAAACCTGCCCAAGCGATGGTGTCCGGGGAATGAATGCTCCTATCGCATTGTTTGTCTACAACCGCCCGGTGCATACGCGCCGGACGGTGGAGGCGCTGCTGAAGAACGAGCCGGCCGCAGAAAGTGATGTGTTTGTCTTCTCCGATGCCGCGAAACGACCTGAGGTTGGAGAATCAGTGCGCAGGGTGCGTGAATACATTCGGACAATCACCGGATTTAAGTCGATCACGATCGTTGAGCGCGACAGAAATTGGGGGCTGGCGAATTCCATCATCGACGGCGTGACATCAGTGGTCAATCAATATGGGCGGGTCATCGTGCTGGAAGATGATCTGGTGACATCGACGTATTTCCTTGAGTACATGAATACAGCGCTCGAGCGCTATCAGGCAGAGGATCGGGTCATGCAGGTGTCCGGACATGTATTTCCCATACGCGTTCATGGGGAAACCGATGCGGTCTTTTTGCCCATGACAACGTCGTGGGGATGGGCAACTTGGGGACGTGCGTGGAAGCACTTTGATCCGAAGTCGACGGGTTATGCACAGCTCAAAGGTGATGTGAAGTTGCGCAAGCGCTTCAACCTCGACGGCGCGTACGATTACTTCTCAATGCTTGAGGCCCAGCTCGCGGGGCGTGTCGATTCATGGGCCGTGCGCTGGTATCTGAGTGTCTTCATGCGTGGGGGACTGACGCTGTTTCCGGTGAAATCGCTGGTTGAGAACTTCGGATTCGATGGATCCGGCACGCACTGCGGGGCTGGGCAAGAGGGCGGGGTACTTGCGCAGGATTTCATCGTTCACACATTTCCGCCCGTCATTGCCGACGAAGCTGCGCAGGAGGCGGTCAACTGCTATTTGGCGGGGCAGCGTGATACACGCAACGGAATGTGGCACCGGTTGAGTGAATGGCTGAGGTCTCACAAGCCAGTTACTGCGAGAATCCATAACTAAGATGTATCGGGCTTGGTATGCGATTCAAAATTGGATGGCCCAACGAAGATTGCGGAATTTCCCCGGCATCGAAATAGCACATGGAGCCCGCGTTAAGTTTTACAAGATCAAGCCCATGCCCGGCTGCGCACTCAAGATTGGGGATTGTTCGATGGTGGAGGGCGCGCTGATTTTTGACCGCGAAGGGGCACATATTCAGATCGGAGAAAGAACCTTTATCGGAGGGTCCTCGATCATTTCTGCCGAGAAAGTCATAGTGGGAGATGATGTGCTGATTTCATGGGGATGCACCGTGGTAGATCACAATTCGCATGCGTCTTCCTGGCATTACCGATCCCACGATGTCATGGATTGGATGAGTGGCAAGAAAGTCTGGGCACATGTGGAACGACAACCGGTCACGATTCAATCAAAAGCATGGATCGGTTTCAATGTCATCATCCTAAAAGGCGTCACGATCGGTGAAGGCGCCATCGTCGGTGCAGGCAGCGTGGTGACCAAGGACGTTCCTGCCTACACCATCGTCGGTGGAAATCCGGCGCGAGTCATACGCGAGATCCCTCCGGATGAACGCTGAACCGAAGCGTCTCACATCAACCGCATGGGAAGATGCCGTGGTCTGGCTGCGCAACCAGCCGGGCCAGTCAGAGCTCGTGCGCGCCTGTTTTTTTGACGATCCCTTGCTTGAGGCGGCGGAACGGTATTACGCGAGTGCCGAGTGGATCGCTGTACGCCGGATCCTTGCGGGGAAGCACGGTGCGGCTCTCGACCTCGGTGCCGGACGGGGCATTTCCTCCTATGCTCTGGCAAGAGACGGTTGGCACGTCAGCGCGCTGGAGCCCGATCCGAGCGAGGTCGTGGGCGCCGGGGCAATCAGCACGTTGTCGCGAGAGGCTGGTCTCGACATCCGCATCGAACAGGAGTGGGGTGAGTCGCTTCCCTATCCAGACTCGTCGTTTGATCTCGTACATGGGCGCCAAGTCTTGCACCATGCCAAAGACCTACAGAAACTCTGCGCCGAGGTGGCGCGCGTGCTGAAACCGGGCGGCCTGTTCATCGCGACACGCGAACATGTGATTTCCAGAGCGGAAGATCTTCCGGAATTCCTAGCCTCGCATCCCTTGCACAAGATGTATGGCGGAGAGCATGCCTACCTGCTCGATGACTATCTGCATGCGATACGGGCAGGTGGCATTATTTTGACCAAGGTGCTGAACCCCTACGAGTCAGACATTAACCTGTATCCTGACACAGTCGCCGATCTGAAGCGACGCTTGTCCAAGCGGACCTATTTGCCGCCGGCCATCATTCCTGATTTCTTGCTCGCCGCGCTGGGGGCAATGAGCCGGGTGCCGGGCCGTCTGTACACGTTTATCGGCCGAACCAATGAGTAAAACCGCCCTCGTCACCGGCGCGTACGGATTCATCGGCCGTCATGTGGCTCGGCAGCTGACTAGAGATAACTGGCGTGTAATTGGACTGGGACATGGTTCCTGGATCCATGATGAGTGGCGCGGTTGGGGTCTTGCCGAGTGGCACAGTGCCGATGTGTCTCTCGAGACATTGATTACCTACGGGGGCGAGCCGGATGTCATTGTGCATTGTGCCGGGAGCGGTTCGGTGGGGTTCTCGATGACGCATCCTCATCAGGACTTCCAGCGCACGGTCGGCACGACGCTGGCGGTTCTTGAGTATGCGCGGTTGTATGCCCCGAAGGCATGCATCGCCTATCCGTCCAGCGCAGGTGTGTACGGAACGGTTCAGAAGCTTCCGATCGTCGAGACGGATCCGTTGAAGCCCGAGTCGCCCTATGGTGTGCATAAGCGCATGGCCGAAGAGCTGGTCGCCAGCTACGCCGCACATTTCGGCATCCGTGCGGCTTTGGCGAGGTTGTTTTCAGTCTATGGAGCGGGGCTGCGAAAGCAATTACTGTGGGACGCGTCGCGGAAGATCGTGGCAGGCGAAACCGATTTCTTCGGGACGGGCAATGAAATACGCGACTGGCTGCATGTTGAGGATGCGGCCGGTCTCTTGCTTGCTGCCGCCAGGCATGCATCAACCGAGTGTCCGATCGTGAATGGCGGCTCCGGTGTCGGGGTCACCGTTCGGGACCTGCTGTTGGAACTGTTCGCCTGTTTTGGAAAAGTGGAGCCACCTGAATTTTCCGGCACCTCTCGCGGCGGCGATCCGCCCGGGTATATTGCCGACATCTCGCTGGCCTACGCGTGGGGGTGGCGGCCGAAAGTCGGCCGTCGGGAGGGTGTGCGCGAGTATGCGGAATGGTTTAAGAGCGCAGGCCTGTGATACGGGTTGGCCTTGTGGCGAATTTCTACGACGGGTGGTTGGGCGGAGTGAGCTATTTTCGCAATCTGCTGACCGCGTTGTATGCCTTGCCGGATCGCCAAATCGAGGCGGTGATCTTTACTGCTACTCGAATGCAGGAGAAATATTTCGATGGATTTCCGGCTGTCGAGATCGTTCGCAGCCGACTATTCGATCGGGGCACGCTGCCATGGTTGATGCGGAAGGTGTGGATCAAGAGCTTTTCTCGAGACTTCTTGTTGGAGCGGCTGCTCACCCAACAGAAGATTTCCGTGTTGTCGCATTCGGGATGGCTGGGGAAAGGCGCATCGATTCCCACTATCGGGTGGATCCCCGATCTTCAGCATGTCCATTTGCCCGACTGTTTTGACTCACACGAAAGCGGTCTGCGGAGTCGTGAATGTCGGCTGCACTGTCGGTACAGTTCAGCCGTCATCGTCAGCAGTTATGCCGCCCAATCCGATCTGCTTCAGCTTGAACCGGACTGCCGTTCCAAATCGCACGTCTTGCAGTTTGTCGCAAGGCCGGCCGATGATGACAGGACATTCTGCTCCAGCCTGGAATTGGAGGAGAAGTATCGGTATTCCGGGCGATACTTTCTGCTTCCCAATCAGTTTTGGAAGCATAAGAACCACAAGGTGGTGCTGGAAGCCTTGGGCCACCTTGTCCGTGAAAACAAGCAGGTGCTGGTGATTGCGACGGGAGACGCGACGGACTATAGAAATCCCGGGCATTTTGAGTCATTGATGAGGCGAGTTCAAGAGCTGGGAGTGGAAGCGAACTTCCGCTACCTCGGGCTTGTCCCATCGGCTGACCTTGCGGCTCTCATGCAAGACGCCCTGGCCATCATCAATCCCTCCCTGTTCGAGGGGTGGAGCACAACGGTCGAAGAGGCCAAAGTGCTGGGTCAGCGCCTGATTTTGTCTGATATTCCGGTGCATCGAGAACAAGCCCCGATGTACGCGACCTATTTTCCGCCGAACGATGCCAAGGCGTTGGCAGATATTCTTTGGACTGTCTGGAGAGAGCCGGCCCCGGATGTGGAGGAAAGAAGGACGCAAGCACGTCGCGCGACGGGTCACCGTCGGATTCAGTTTGCACAGCAATACCAGAATATTGTGTTAGGCCTGGTCCGCCCCCGGTCATCATGAGCCATGGGGATCCGGTCATTTCGATCGTCGTGGCCGTGTTCAACGGCGCGCCAACCTTGCAGCGCTGTATCGACAGTGTTGCAAGGCAAACGTATCCGCATAAGGAACTTGTCGTCATCGACGGCGGGTCGAATGATGGCACCGTCGACGTCCTCAAGGCCAATCAGCAGACGATTGCGTATTGGGTGTCTGAGCCTGATCGGGGAATCTATCAGGCCTGGAACAAGGCTCTCGCGCAGACCCATGGCGACTGGGTCTGTTTTCTGGGGGCGGACGATTATTTGTGGGAAGCCCGCGTCCTGGAGCGGATGGCGCCACACCTTGCCAGCGCGTTGCCCGCCACGCGTGTCGTGTATGGGCAAGTTGCGTTGGTGAATGAATCGGGCACAGTATTGAGCAGCTTCGGTAAGCCTTGGCCGGAGTTGCGGCCCGCGTTTCTGAGGGGAGATGCCCTCAATATTCATCAGGCGATGTTTCACCATCGGAGCCTGTTCGAAAACCGAGGGACGTTTGACGAGTCCTTCCGTATCGCCGGTGATTATGACCTCCTGCTTCGTGAGTTGCGGGAGGGCCGGGCGGAATTCGTCCCATGTCTGGTGGCCGGGATGCAACATGGCGGTGTCAGTTCGAACCCTGCCAGCAAGATGACCACGATACGAGAGATCATGCGGGCCATGCAGCGTAATGGCCTCACGCCTCCAGCCGGCTTACGCGTCGCCTGGCTCAGAGCGGTCGCTCATGCGTGGTTGTATCGTGTCGCCGGTGGTCATGTGAGCGGCGCCGTCGCGGACGGCTATCGATCTCTGACCGGGAAAAGCCGGTTGTGGACCTCGACGGGGAAATAACGAGCCGGTCATCAACCGCTTGCCTCACTCGTTCCATGAAAATCGCGATGGTTACGGGGTCTTATCCGCCGAATGTGTGCGGCGCAGGGGACTACACGGAACGGCTGGTCACGTCGCTTCAGCAGCGCGGCGTTTCCGTCGAAGTCATTACGGGCGGCGGGTGGGGCCTGCGCGATGCGCCTGCCGTCTTGAAACGGATCAATGCCTGTGGCGCGGATATCACACATCTGCAATATCCGACGGTCGGATATGGACGACGGCTTGGACCTCAACTGATCGCGCTGCTTCAGCGAGGCATTGTGACGATCCACGAAGCCAGTCAAACCCATATCTTACGCCGGCTGTCCCTGTTCCCGCTGTTCTGGAGCCGACACCTGGTGTTTACGAACTCCTTCGAACAGGCCTATGTCGGCGGGCTCGCGCCGTGGGTACGGGCCCGTTCGAGTGTGATTCCTATCGGGAGCAATGTGTCTGTTGGCCGGGCGGACGGGGAGCGACGGCTTGATGAGATCCTCTACTTCGGTCTCATCAGGCCGGCCAAGGGATTGGAACAGGTGTTGGATCTCGCCGGCCTTCTCAAATCGCGCGCGCCGGGCGTCACGGTTCGAATTGTTGGAATGGCTCTCACGGAACATGCGGGGTATCTCGATGCGCTTCGACGAAAAAGCACGGATCTTCCCATCGTATGGAATCTCGGTTTGTCCGATGATGAGGCCGCGCAGGTGCTGGCAAGGGCGGCCATCGCCTATGCGCCGTTTCCCGATGGCGCCTCGGAGCGACGAGGCTCCTTGCTCGCCGTGCTGTCCAACGGAGTCGCGACGGTGACGACGCGGGGAGCACAGACCCCATCCATGCTCGAAGAGGCCGTCGAGTTTGCGGCATCCCCGATCGAAGCCATGTCGAGTCTTGACGCGTTGCGCCATGACAGCGTGCGCCGGGAGCGTCTTTCCGAGCACGGTATGCGCTATGCGGCTCGGTTCTCGTGGCCTGACATCGCAGACCGGCATATTCGGGTGTATCAATCGGTGCTCAGGCATCGGCATGAGAGCCCGCTATCCGGCCCCATCGCTCCCTGAATCCTAAGCCGTGTACTCATCGGCTCAGGGGTACACCGAGGAGAAACATGCTGATCTCGCGCAAACACAATTTCCTCTTTGTACACATCTATAAGACTGCGGGAACCAGTATCACGAGCGCGCTGATGCCCTTTGCCGCAAATAGATGGCATTGGATGGCGCATCGCGTGTTGAGGAAGCTCAATCTTCCAACCTATTTCCCCCCGAGCCCGGAAGCGTACAAACATTTCCCGGCACCGGAGATTATTAAGCTGATGGGAAGAGAGACGTTCGATTCCTACTTCTCTTTTGCCATTGTCCGCAATCCATGGGATTGGCAGGTGTCGCTCTACAAATTTGTGCTGAAAGACCCCTCTAACCGGCATCACAGTCTGGTCAAAGCGTTAGGGAGCTTCGATGCGTACATCAAGTGGCGGTGCGAAAAAGAAGCCAGACTTCAGAAAGATTTCATCTATTCAAGCGATAACGAGTTGCTTGTCGATTTCGTAGGGCGCTTTGAGCAGCTCGATGCCGACTTTCAAGCGATATGCGCTCGTATCGGTATTTCGGCATCGTTGCCTAAACTGAATGTTTCCCATGAACGTCCGTATCAGCAGTATTACACCGACGAGACCAGAGAGCTTGTGAGGCGAACATTTGCTCCCGATATCACACTGTTCGGCTATGACTTCTGAGCCCCATGCGGGGGAAGATTTTCATCTATGGCGGAAAGAGCGCGAGCGCGGCCTAGCTTGCCGCACGGCTCCGTCATTGCGGGCAAGGTCTTATTGATCATCCGGGTTTCGGGTGTATGAGTCGGCCGAGCATTGTCGTGTCAGTGGTCAGCCATCGCCAGGGGGATCTGGTGCGGGATCTGTTGGCGGACATGGTCGCACGATGCAAAGCGGACATCCGTCTCGTGCTCACCTTGAATGTTCCGGAGGAGCTTCCGTTCAGCATCAACGAGTATGCGTTTCCGATCGAGATCATTCGCAATGAACGGCCCAAAGGGTTTGGTGCCAATCATAATCAGGCGTTTCGGCGTATCTCCAGCGAGCTGTTTTGCGTGGTGAATCCCGACATTCGGTTGAACGACGATCCGTTCGGTGCGCTGGTGCGTTGTCTTGTGGAGACCGGCGCTTCGCTGGCCGCTCCTGTGGTGGTCAACCCGCAAGGCGGCATCGAAGATAGTGTCCGGCGGTTTCCGACGCCGTTCCGGATCGCAGGAAAGGCAATTGGGCTGGGGCGGAATAGCGATTACGCTGTGTCGTCTCGACCGTTCAGTCCGGATTGGGTAGCCGGGATGTTTATGCTCTTTCAATCTGCGGCATTTCAGGAACTCGGCGGATTCGATGAACGGTTTTTTCTCTATTATGAGGACGTTGATATTTGCGCGCGGCTTCGTCTTTCCGGTCGCGATATTGTGGCCTGTCCGTGGGTCCGTGTGATTCATGCTGCCCGCCGTGAGAGTCATCGCAATCTTCAATATCTGACCTGGCATTTGACAAGCATATCCCGGTTTTTCTGCTCCCTTGTGTTTGTCAGGCTGGCGATCCAAGGTCTGCTGGCGCGGCGTGGGGGGGAGGACAACTGAGTCATGATAGAGCAACGTCTCCATATTCGCGAGTGACGTGACGGACCGTGGTCGACCGGATCTTAGTAACAGGGGTAAACGGATTCGTGGGATCGGCGCTCTGCCGGCGATTGCGCGACACGGGGATGTGTGTGTGGGGAGGGGGTGCTAGATCACGCGCAGCTAGTGCAGGGGATGCCGCTGAAAACCATGATGCTGATTAGGCGGTGCTGCACGATCAGTCGATAGAGGTGGAGATCCAGCAGACGGCTCAAGGTGAAGACGGGCGGCTCATGCAGATTGTCAATATAATTGACAATCTGCATAGCATTGATTAGTCTCCTATTATGATTCCCAGAGAAGTGGAGGCGCCGCTCCGGAGACTTTTGCGAGGGTTTCCTGTCGTGACGGTCACCGGACCGCGCCAATCAGGCAAAACGACCCTGGCCAAGGCTGTCTTTGTCGAGAAGCCCTATCTTTCCTTGGAAGATCCGGATGTGCGCCGGATGGCGCTGGATGACGCGCGCGCGTTTTTGGAGCGCCTGCCAAATGGGGCGGTGCTCGATGAGGTGCAGCGCGCGCCGGAACTGTTCTCCTACCTACAGACGCGGGTTGATGCGGATGGCCGCATGGGGTTGTTTGTACTGACGGGATCGCAGCATTTTGGCCTAATGTCCAAGGTGACGCAGTCGTTGGCCGGTCGAACCGCGTTCCTCGAGTTGCTGCCGTTTTCCGTGGACGAAGTGGAACGGGCCGGCGCCGGCCTGTCAGACCTTGATGCGATGCTGTTCACCGGCGGGTATCCGGCCTTGTACGACAGGCGCCTGTCGCCTCGAGAATGGTTTCCCGCCTATGTGACGGCATATGTAGAGCGTGATGTCCGCCAACTGCTCAAGGTGCAGGAGCTGGAGACGTTTCAGCGGTTCGTACGTCTCTGCGCCGGCCGCAGCGGGCAGATTATGAATCTCTCCGCGCTGGCCACCGACTGCGGGATTACCCACAACACGGCCAGAGCCTGGGTTTCGGTTCTGGAGGCGAGCTACATTCTGTTTCAGCTGCGCCCGCATCATGCGAACTTCAGCAAACGCCTGGTCAAGTCACCCAAGCTTTATTTCTACGATACGGGTCTGCTGTGCTGGTTGCTGGGGATTCAAGAGGCGGCCCAGTTGGCCACCCACCCCCTGCGTGGACATATCTTTGAAACTTTTGTCGTGTCCGAGTTGATCAAGACCCGTCTCAACCGGGGAGAGCAGGCGGCGTTCCATTTCTGGCGGGACAGCAACGGCAACGAGGTGGATGTCATTGTCGATAACGGGATGAAGCTGATGCCGATCGAGATCAAGTCGGGGAAGACCCTCAATCGGGACTTTTTTACGGGCCTGGAACGTTGGATGGCTCTGGCAGGCGATCGAGTCGCATCACCGGTGCTGGTGTACGGCGGTCCCGACAATCATGTGCACAAGGGGATCAATGTCTTTGCCTGGAAGGCAGCGGGAAAGGCGCTGCGTTCTTCGAGGACCTCAACCAGGCATTGAAGGGACGGTCACGTGCCGCAAGCGACGTGCGTGGCATGCCTGGGTATTAGCGCGATAAGCGATGGCCGATGTGATGCTGGTCACAGGGGCGAATGGGTTCATCGGGTCGGCATTGTGCCGTCGGTTGCGCACTGCGGGAGGGAGTGTGCGGGGAGGGGTGCGGGATCGGTCGAACATTCCGAGGGACGGTGGTTCTGAGGCCAGCGGTTTCGACTGGGTGGTGTTACATGATCACTCAACGGACACAGAGACGCAGCAGGCACTGGACGGGGTCCAGATGGTCATTCATCTCGCGGCGCGGGTCCATATTATGGAGGATCGAGCCGGTGATCCGCTCGGCGAGTTTCGCAGAATCAATTCGGATTGGACCGAGCGACTCGCGCGGGCTGCGGCGCGACAGGGAGTTCGCCGATTCGTCTATCTGAGCTCGATCAAAGTGAATGGCGAGGAAAGCACCGTGCCGTTTACAGAAGCGGATGCGCCGAATCCGCAGGACCCGTATGGGATTTCCAAATGGGAGGCGGAGCAGGCGTTGGAGGCAGTTTCGTCTGAGACGGGGTTGGAGACGGTCGTCGTTCGGTCTCCGTTGGTGTATGGACCAGGCGTGGGAGGCAATTTTCTACAACTGCTAAATGTCCTGCGTCGTGGAATTCCGTTGCCGCTTGCTCTTGTGGAAAACCGCCGCAGCCTGATTTGTCGGGCGAATTTGGTTGATGCCATCATCCGCTGCGCGCAAGATACGCGGGCGGCGGGCCGGACCTATTTGGTCAGCGATGGAGAGGATCTGTCTACTCCGGAGTTGATTCGGCGGCTTGCGAAGGCCCTGGGAGTCAGTGCGCGCCTCTGGAATTTTCCCCTGCCGCTGCTCCGCTTGATAGGGCAGGTTCTCGGGAAATCAATGGTGATTGACCGGCTGCTCGGGTCGCTGCAAATTGATTCATCCAGGATCAGGCGGGAATTGGATTGGCATCCCCCTTGTTCCGTCGATGACGGTTTAGCCGAAACGGCGGCCTGGTTTAGCGGGGTCAGGGTGCGGCTTTCGCAGGCAGCATGACAGCCGGACGCGCGTTGATGATGCGGCGTGGGCAGCGAAGATGACCGGATCACTTCCGGCCTACGCAATCGGCGCGCCGGTCGTCTCCTTTGCCGTGGCGTGGGTGACGGTTTCCGTGTTGCTGCGGACGTTCGCCGGCCGCATGCTTGACCACCCCAACGAACGCTCCCTTCATCAGCAGCCTGTGCCGAGGACCGGGGGAATCGGCGTTGCGACCGGTATTGCGGTGAGCGTGCCGTTGGTGTCACCGATCGAATGGTGGCCGCTGTGGCTGGGGGCCGCGCTGCTTGTGGGCGTCTCTTTCGTCGAAGATCTTGCCGGGCTTTCCATCATCGGGCGGCTGGCCGCCCATTTTCTCGCCGCGGGCGCGTTGGCCGCCGGTCTGCTGGCTCAAGGCCTTGAATGGGGATGGGCTGCGGTGGTGATTCTGCCGGTCGTGTGGATGATCAATCTCTACAACTTCATGGACGGCATGGATGGCTTGGCCGGCGGGATGGCGGTCTTTGGATTCGGATTTCTGGCGGTGCTGTCCTGGGTCGGAGATCATCAGCCGCTGATGCTCGTCAGCGCCTCAATTGCCGCGGCCGCCGCCGCGTTTGTGCTCTTCAACTTTCATCCGGCCCGCATTTTTCTGGGCGATGCCGGCTCGACGACATTGGGGTTTCTTGCGGCGGGACTTGGCCTGACCGGTTGGCACTACGGGGTGTGGTCGCTCTGGGTCCCGCTGCTTGTGTTTTCGCCTTTCATCGTCGATGCGTCGGTGACCTTGGCACGGCGGCTCATGCGCGGAGAGAAATTCTGGCAAGCCCACCGCTCGCACTACTATCAGCGGTTGGTGCTCAGTGGGTGGGGTCATCGGAAAACCGCTTCCGCGGCGTATGGCTTGATGATTATCTGCGGACTTTTCGCGCTGACGTTTCAATCGGCCTCCGATGGTCTTCGTCTCGTCATCTTAGCAGGGGCAGGGGCGGTATTCGTGGTGGTGGGTTGGGTGGTTATGGTGGTCGAACAAAAGGCCGTCGGCCGTGACGCCCTGATCGGACCATGAACCGTGGAGTCAGAACCGGATCGTATGAGTCAACCAACGTCCTCCAGCCTTGAGAGCCTCGGTCTTGACGGTATTTTGGTCCTCAATGTCCGGAGCTTCGCTGAGCGCCGGAAAAACATTGAACGCCAGTTGGACCCTCTCGGTCTTCAATATGAATTTATCCACGACTACGATGTGTCCGACTTGAATCTTGAAACGTTACGGCAATACTTTCAGGGGTCTACCATGAGTCCTGCTCAGCAGTCCTGCGCCATGAAGCATTTTCAGGCCCATCGTCTCATCGTTGGGCGGAAATGGCGGCGGGCCTTGATTCTGGAAGACGATGTCATCCTCGCGCGAGGGTTTGTCGAAGGGGTCCGCGACGCGATCACGGAGGCATCTTGCCTGGAGGAGCCGTCCGTGCTCTTTATCGGCAGCGGAGGGAACCTCTATACGCCTCGCAATCTCCTTGTGTCCGGGCAGCGGCTGTATAGAGCGGCCAAGGGGCGGCTGGCCGAGGCCTACATAATCAGCCGCCGGGTTGCAGAAATTCGAATCGCGTGGATCGAACGGAACGGCATCGTCTTGCCGGCGGACAATCTGTTCGAGCGCATTGATCACGAGATGGGAGTTATCTCTTATTGGCTCGAAGATCCAGTGGTGGTGCAAGGGAGTAAGAATGGGACGTTCCGCTCCGCATTGGAGCCGGCGCCTCCCAATTTTGTTCAGTGGATCAAGTTCGGACTGCAGAAGCTAAGGAGGAAGTATCTCTACGGTTCGTAGCAGCCAGACCGGTCTTGCCGCCGTCTCTGCCGAGGTGGGGACGGGTCCGTCCATGTCTGGTCGTTTGATTGATCTTGCCAGGGTTTCGGTGATCGTGGCCCTCGTAGGATTGTTGTATTCCCCGACAGTCGCGAGTGTCGGATTGATCGCCGCCTATGTCGCGTTTCTTGCCAGTGGTGAAGCACTTGTAAGAATAAAGCGGATCATATCCACTCCGCCGGTCTATTGGGGGTTGGCGTTTCTCGGTATGGTCATTCTTGGGGTTTCGTATGGATCCGTCCCTTGGCAGGAACGCTGGACCGATGTGCTCAAATGGCGGACCGTGCTGTGGTTCATCGTGCTATTCGCGCTCTTCGACGACGAGCGGTGGAAGATGCGCTTGTTGTTCACCTTTCTCATAGGGACCGGCGTGGGAGTCGTTGCTTCTTTCGTCGGTGCACTTGGTGGTATCAAGCTGTGGAAACCGCCCACAGAGCTTCTGCGCAATCACTCCACGCAGGCCATGAGTTTTTCCATCGCGGCTTTGATTTGTCTCTGGATGCTGCTTGTTGAACGATGCAAGGGGCGTGAGCGATGGGTTGCGGTTGCCGCGGCCGGACTTTTTTCAGGCAACGTCTTTTTTGTCACACACTCTCCCAGCGGGTATGCGGTGTTTGTGCTTGGTTTCATGGTGCTCTTGATTCGTTTTACCTCTCCGAAACAATTGATTGCAGCCGCCGTGGTGGTCCCGGTGTTGGCAGGAGTTGTGCTGTTCCTGTCACCGGGTATGCAGGAGAGGTTATTGCGTGTGCAGAATGAATGGGAGCATGCGGAAGAATCCGCGAAACTGACTTCGATGGGGCTTCGGAAAGTCTTTTACACCCACACCATTGAGATTGTGACCAGCCACCCTGTCTTGGGAGTGGGGACCGGCGGATTCAAAAAGGCCTATGGAGAACAGATTCTCGGTAAGTACAGCGAATCCGATTGGCGGTCCGTGATAACGGGGGATCCGCACAATCAATATTTGGCAATCGTTGTTCAACATGGGATGGTTGGACTGGCGATTTTCATCGCCTGGCTAGTTGCCGTCACGAGAACGCAATCGGGCCTGCCGTCGTATCGTGGGTTGGCTCTGGCGATCTTGTGCGGTTGGTGCGCGACAAGCCTGTTCAGCTCTCACTTTCGAACATTTGCGGAAGGACACATTCTGACGACGTTTCTCGGTGTGTTGTTGGCGGGCGGTTCTTCGATGAGTAAGGGTCAGGTTGTGTCTGCTCCTTGACCGTTGATTGCAGAAGGAAATGATGCTGAAAATTTCCGCCTATATCATCGCCTACAACGAGGCCGAGCGGATTGCCGATGCCGTCAACAGTGTCTTATGGGCGGACGAGATCGTCGTCGCCGACTCTCACAGTACCGACGGGACCGATCGGATTGCAGCTGAGCTGGGGGCCCGGGTTGTCCAGATTCCGTTCCAAGGATTCGGCCATCTCCGCAATCGGGCGGTCGAAGCCTGCACGCATGAGTGGGTGCTGAGTATTGATACGGACGAGCAGTGTACGCCGGAAGTTCGGGATGAAATTCTGTCGCTCTTGGCAGGGAGCCCGGCGCACGATGCCTACCTCGTTCCGAGGCGGAACTATTTTATGGGCGGATGGGTTACTCATTCCGGATGGTATCCCAATTTCAGGCAGCCGCAACTGTTTCGTAAAGGTGCCATGAAATATATGGAACTGCCCGTGCATGAAGGGTATGACTTACTGACACCGAAACCGGTCGGTCGGCTGCAGCAGGCGATCTGGCAGATTCCGTTTCGGAACTTTGAGGAAGTCGTCAAGAAGGCCAATCGCTATTCCACGCTGGGCGCACAGAAACTCGACAATAGGCGTGTATCGATGGGGATGGCGTTGTTGCACGGGACCTGGTCGTTTCTGAAGCACTATGTGGCCAAACGAGGGTTTCTCGACGGCTGGGCGGGGTTCGTCATCGCGTTCGGCAATTTCGAGGGGACGTTTTACCGCTACGCAAAGCGATTTGAACAACAGGAACAGTGGACGTTTCCCAAACAGTCCCCTTTGAGGCGGCCGGATCGCGCCTGATCGGAATGAAGACCGCGGTGATCGTGACGACCTACAATCGGCCCGATGCCCTCGCGGCAGTACTGGAGGGGTTTTGCCGTCAAACCGATCGAGACTTTTCCCTGACCGTTGCAGATGACGGATCCACGGAGCAGACGGCGGCAGTTGTCCGTTTGTTCGAGGAGCGCAATGAGATTCCGGTGGCTCATGTGTGGCAGGAGGACCGTGGGTTTCGGGCCGCGGCCATACGCAATCGGGCAGTGGCTTCGACGAATGCCGAGTATATTATTTTTACCGACGGCGACTGTGTGCCCTCCCGCGACTTCGTCAAGGCCCATAAGACGCTGGCAGAACCCGGCTATTTTCTCGGCGCCAACCGGGTCTTGCTGAGCGAAGCATTCACGAGCCGCGTATTGCGTGAGCGGTTTCCGATTCACACCTGGCATTGGTTGGATTGGGTCGGAGCATGGCTGAAGCGCGATGTGAATCGCCTCCTGCCGTTGATGGCGCTCCCGAATGGATCCTTCCGCAAACGGTCGCCGGACCGCTGGGAAGGCATCAAGACGTGCAATCTCTCCGCCTGGCGGAGCGACCTGGTGCGGGTCAACGGCCTTGATGAATCGTATGAAGGCTGGGGATTGGAAGATTCCGATCTGGTCATCCGGCTCCTCCATGCCGGGGTGAAGCACAAGAGCGCGCGATACGCGGCGCCGGTCTTTCACCTGTGGCATCGGGAACAGGACCGCCGGGCTCTTCCTGAGAACCAAAAACGTCTGGATGAGTTGGTGCAGTCTTCGACCGTCAGGGCCGCCGTGGGACTGGATCGGTACGGCGTCGCCGCTTTTTCGACACGTGTCACGCATGATTTATGAACATGCATGCGAGACGGGCGAGAGTGGCGGGACAAGCGAGAGGCAAGGGCCGACTTTGCGCGTCACGCGTGTCGCGCTTTTCGCGCTTGACGCATGTGGTCAACCAGTTGCGACGAACGGTCATGAAGAATGTGGGCTAGGTAATGCCGGACCTTCGTAGCGTATTAGTGGTGTGCACAAGGCGGATTGGAGACGTGTTGCTGGCAACGCCGGTCGTGCGGTCGATCAAGGCTGCATATCCGGATGCCGCCGTCGATATGCTGGTGTTCGAAGGAACGCAAGACGTGATTACCGCGAATCCCGACATCCGTCGAATTTGGACGCTTGCCGAACGTGCGACAACCGGGGCCCAGCTGAGGATGATTCGCTCGCTCTGGCGACAATACGATATCGCACTGTCCGTTTTAGGCGGTGATCGTCCTATCCTGTATGCCTGCATTGCCGGGCGATATCGAATCGGGACGTTGGGTACATACAATAACTCCTGGTGGAAGCGGAGGCTGCTGAACGTATGGGTACCGTTCGATCGGGTGGGGACTCATACCGTGGCGATGAATCTTCGCCTGCTCGAACCGTTGGGGATTGAGCCCTGCGCGACACCGGTTGTTGGATGGACGCGTGCGGACGAAGAAGCCGCCGAACGATTGTTGGGAGGCGCGAGCGATGGCCGGCGGTACGCCGTGTTGCACGTGTCGCCGAAATTTGCCTATAAGATGTGGACCGCGGCAGGATGGGCCGGGCTCGGACGGTGGCTGACGGACCAAGGACTGACGGTGGTGGTGACAGGTGGAGACGGACCGATGGAACGGACCTCTTGTGAGGATATCACCCGGCGATTGCCGGAGGGATCGGTTGATCTTGCGGGGCAACTGGGGCTTCCGGCGCTTGGCTACCTGTTAAGCCGCGCGGCGCTCTATGTGGGGACGGACACGGCGGTCAGCCATATGGCGGCAGCTGTGGGCACTCCGACCGTTGTACTGTTTGGGCCTTCAAATCCGGTCAAGTGGGGACCATGGCCGAAGGACTTCCCTCCGGACAGCGGCAGTCCTTGGAAAACCAAGGGGTCGCAGCGGCAGGGTAATGTCTGGCTTCTGCAGGGAACAGGAGACTGTGTCCCCTGTCTCGCCGAAGGCTGCGGACGTCATGTCAACAGTGTGAGCGACTGCTTGCAGAACTTGCCGGTTGACCGTGTGATCCAAGCCGCTGAACAGATGCTGGTGATTCGAGAAGATCGAAGGGACATGACGGCTGTCCGGTGAGGCCGATTCTGTTGCTCGCGAATATCGTACTCTGGGCATGAAGCACATCGCCGCACAACTGTTCCATGCAATCGCCCGACGATACGGGCAGCAGCTGCTCGATTACCGTTCGCTGGTTGTCATCGGCACACAGTTGACCCTCATTGTGGCCGCCAATCTCACCGCCTTCGAGCTGCGATTCGACGCCGACGTGCCTCCCCAGTACCGATTGATGATGTGGAGGCATCTCCCGGTGGTCGTATTGATCTTTGGCTCAGGACTGTGGGTTTTTGGGATTCAGCGCGGACTCTGGCGCTACGTCGGCCTTCACGATTTGGGAAGGATTCTCTGGGCCTCGCTCGCCGGAGCGACGGTCTTTTACGGAGTGACGCACCTGCTGCTCGGAAACACGGGCTATCCTCGTTCGGTCATTATTCTGACAGGCGTGCTGAGCGGATTGTATTTGGCGGGCATTCGTTTGGCCGTCCGCTGGTTCCGGGAGTGGCTGCAGATCATCGGGCCGACCGCCCGGCGGGTGTTAATTGTTGGTGCGGGCAATGCGGGCGAGCAATTGGTCAGAGATATGCTGTCGGATCCGGACTACAACTGTCGACCGGTAGCCTTTGTAGACGATGATCCCGTGAAGCGGAAGATGAAAATTCACGGCATCTCCGTGTTGGGCACGACGGCCGACATCAAAGCCGTGGCGGATCGTGTAGGCGCCCATGAAATCATCGTGGCGATCCCTTCGGCGCCGACTCAGCTCAAACAAAAAATTCTGGCCGGGTCCGAAGGCTGCACCGCGCCGATCAAGATCCTGCCCAGCGTCAAACGGTTGCTCGGTGACCCGGTCTCGCTCCAACAGGTCCGGCCGATGAGCCTCGAGGACTTGTTGCAGCGCGAGCCGATTCAAACGGATCGCCAGGAGCTGCATCCGCTGATCGAGGGGAAAACCGTGCTGGTGACCGGAGCCGGCGGTTCCATCGGGTCAGAACTATGCCGGCAGATTGCGCAGTACAGACCGGAATCGCTGATCCTGTTCGAACAATACGAGAATTCCCTGCACGCCCTGCTGCTCGAATTGCGGGCGGCGTTTCCGCATGTCGGCGTGCTCCCGGTCGTGGGGGACGTCACCATGTCCGATCGGGTGTCGGAGGTGTTTCGGCAGACGGGACCGGATCTGGTCTTTCATGCGGCGGCGCACAAGCATGTGCCGCTCATGGAACTGAATCCCAAAGAGGCGGTGCGCAACAACATCCTGGGAACCCGTGTGGTGGCCGAAGCGGCGCTGAGGACCGGCGTGGATCGATTCGTGCTGATCTCGACGGACAAGGCAGTCAATCCGTCGAGTGTGATGGGAGTGACCAAGCGGATTGCGGAGCATGTGGTGCAGGGATTCAGCCACAAGGGCATGACCAAATTCACGGTGGTCCGGTTCGGAAACGTGCTGGGGAGCAACGGCAGCGTCGTGCCCTTGTTTGCCGAACAGATCCGTAAAGGCGGTCCCGTCACCGTTACCGATCCGGAGATCAAGCGGTTCTTTATGACCATCCCCGAGGCCGTCCAACTTGTGCTTCAGGCGAGCGTGATGGGGCAGGGCGGAGAGGTCTTCGTGCTTGATATGGGGGAGCAGATCCGGATTGCGGACCTTGCGAGAAACATGATTGTGCTGTCCGGCCTTGTGCCGGAGAAAGACATCGCGATTACCTACACCGGCTTGCGACTCGGAGAGAAATTGTACGAGGAGCTGTTCGAGGCGGGCGAGGAAGTGGCGTCCACTTCCCATCCCAAGATCAATCGGGCGATCGGGACCCGGCTGTCAGCCGGCGACCTCGATCGGTGGATGGAGGAATTATCCGACAAATTGTCCGGCAGTGACGACGACGAATTGCTCCAAGACCTCAAACGGCTTGTTCCGAGCTTTCAGCCCATGCTGTCACATCGCGTGTCGTAAGCGCCATCAGTTTCATGATGCGGAGCCGTCGGGGGCTCGCGGACAAGAGGCCGTTTCCTGTGCGGTCTGCTCTGGCAGGTAAACAATGAATGACGTTGGAGGACTCGATGCAACAAGGGCGTAAGGCGCTGCTTGTCACCACGGAAAGCGGCAAGCTGATTCAACTTGATGTGGCCTCTCGCCAATTCGATGTCCTTTTTCAGCATCCTGATCGCGAATCGGTGTTCGGCGTCACGTACGACGAGGATCAGATCTTTTTGTGTGGCGCGACGTTTCTGGCCAGCGGCCGGCTCCGTGAAAATCGATTGCAGGATGTCCGGATTCGTACCCCCTTCCCGTCCCCTCTACGGGGGCAAGCCAGACAAATGATGAGGTGGTTCTGGACAGCACTCGGTGCCCACTCACGGGTGATTCCATACGATAAGCCCGGCCTCCACCAGATGAACCTCTATGGCTCGTCGCTGTACATTGCCGCGACGACATGGAACGAGGTGTGGGTGGCAGATCTGGACCTGAACGTTCAACGACGGATTCCACTGCAACCACACCTCTTGGATTACTTTCATCTGAACAATGTGTTCTGCGACGGGAAACACTATTACGTCTGCTTGAATCGCTATGCCGGGCGGCCGGGGCATGGCGGATACGCAAAGTTTGATTTGGAATGGAACGAGCTGGAGCGGCGTGCCCTCGGCTGGGAGTCTCATGCTTTCTCCGTCATCGAGAACCGCCTGTTTCACCTCTCTTGCTTGTCCTGGAGGTCTCGTGCCCAGACCGCTCATCCGCACCAGGCCGGGCTGATGATGGAGGAGCAGCTTGTGTTTGCATACGATCCGAACGAGTTTTTTTGCAAAGATTTCTCGATGGATGACGAGCACATCATGATCGTTGGCGGCACAACTGCGGAGCGGGGACAGCGATCGTCGGCCTCAGGCGTGGTCTTCATTCTGAACCGTCGATTTGAGCTGCTATCCAAGGAAATCATCAGCGGGCTGGGCGGCTTCAACGGTTGCCGATTGATGGGGTGCGATTACAGTAAGGGGTATGCAGGTTCAGCCGGGGAACCCACATGATACCGATCCACGTTCAACACGATAAGGACGCGCGATGCGCATTGTCGTGACTGGTGCTGGCGGCCAACTGGGCAGCGATCTCTGCCGAATGCTGGCGAACGAGACAGTGATTCCCAAGGATCTTCCGGAGTTCGATCTGACGAGGCAGGGGGGTGAAGACCAGATTTTCGATGCCAGGCCGGACGTGGTCATCCATGCCGGCGCCTATACGGATGTGGATGGGGCGGAGCGCACCCCGGATCTCGCCATGGCGGTGAATCGAGATGGAACGGCTCGGGTGGCGCGGGCTGCCGTCCGGGCCGGGGCCCGCCTGATTTATGTGTCCACCGACTACGTATTCGATGGAACTGCTACGGTTCCCTACACGGAGCAGGATGTCCCGAATCCACTCAACACCTACGGCATGTCGAAATGGCTGGGCGAGCAGGCCGTCCTTGCATCGGGCGCCGACGCCCTCGTTGTCCGGACAGCCTGGCTCTATGGACATCACGGGAAGAATTTTGTGAAGTCGATCATGAGCGCGGTCCGGCGAGAGCCCGCATTAAGGGTCGTGAGCGATCAGCGAGGCTGTCCGACTTTCGCCGAAGATCTGGCCTCCGCGCTTCTTGCGCTCATGGCGAAGAACGTGAGCGGGGTGATCCACGTCACAAATCGGGGAGACTGCACCTGGCACGAATTCGCCGAGGCGATTGTGCGTGAAATGGGACTCGCGGTTCCTGTGGCTCCCATCAGCACCGGGGAAGCGGGACGTGTCGCCAAACGGCCACGGTTTTCGGTTTTGAATCAGGACCGACTGGTGTCGTTGGGGATTGTGATGCCGGAATGGCGCCGGTCCCTGGCACAATTCGTCAACAGGCAGGCGAGCGGCAGTTTCACAGGAGGGGGCGCATGACAACGAAAACTCGGAAGTCCGGCGCTTCCCGTCACCCCGTCAGGAGCCTTTTACGGCACATCCGGTTGTTTGCCACGGATGTGGACGGCGTGCTGACCGATGCCGGCATGTACTATTCCGAGTCGGGCGATGAATGGAAAAAGTTCAACACTCGCGACGGCATGGGCATCAAATTGCTCCAACGAGCAGGTCTGATCACGGCGATTGTCACGCAAGAGCGCACGAGGCTGGTGGCTCGCCGGGCTGAGAAATTGGCCATCCCGGAAGTGCACCAGGGTGTCATGGACAAACTCTCGGTGATTCGCGATATGGCCGTGCGACACGGGATCTCTCTCGATCAGGTCGCCTATATCGGCGACGATGTGAACGACATCGAAGCGCTGAAGGCCGTGGGCTTGTCCGCCTCTCCTGCCGATGGTCTTCCGCAAGTCGTCCGGGTTGTGAAATACGTGTGCCGAAAGAAGGGTGGGGAAGGGGCGGTCCGTGAATTGGCAGAAATGATTCTGAAGGCGCAAGGTCAGGTTTCAAGTTTCCAGGGTCAAGATTTAAGTTCAGGAAAACGATCGTAGATCATGATGGGAGACTCAACAAATGCCTTCTCGTAGACCTTGGACCTTGTGCCTTGATCCGAAGCCTTTTCTCTATCCCGTGATTATGGCAGGCGGAAGCGGGACGAGGTTTTGGCCCTTAAGCCGGCATTTGTTCCCGAAGCAGCTCTTACGCATCGGTGGGAACGAGACATTGATTCAACAGACGATGCGGCGCGTCTCCGGTTGTGCCAAGCCGGCCCGCGTCTTGATATCCACCAATGCAGCCCAAGCGGAGTTGATTAAAGGACAATTGGCTGACTGGAAGGACGACATCCAGGACAATTTTGTGCTGGAGCCTGAGGGCCGGAATACCGCGCCCGCCATCGCGTTGGCCGCCCTTGAAGTGCTCAGGCGTGATCCGAACGGGCTGATGCTGGTCGTGCCAGCCGATCATGTGGTGACCGGACAACGTGAGTTCGAGGCGGCGGTCGGGTTAGCTTCGCGGTTGGCGATGGAAGGGTATTTGGTTACCTTTGGGGTCAAGCCTATCAGACCGGAAACGGGCTATGGATATATTAAGCCGGACAGCAAGGCTCTGTTGGGGAAGAAGGGCACACTGCGCGGTTATCGAATCAGCAAATTCGTGGAGAAACCCAATGCCGCCAAAGCGGCTCAGTATCTCAAGGCGGGGGGCTATTATTGGAATAGCGGCATGTTTGTGTGGCGCGCGGCAACGATCCTCGATGAGATCCGCTTGCATCAGCCGGGTCTCGGCAAAGCAATGGATCACATGAATGACATGAAGACCGCAGGCGCAACAAGGCAGGCGATCGACGAGGCCTATCGCCGTGTCCCTTCCGTCTCGATCGACAACGGTGTGATGGAACAATCGTCTAAGTCGGCGGTGGTGCCGGTGTCGTTCAAGTGGTCGGATGTGGGCAGTTGGGGAAGTCTGGATGAAGTGGCGGCAAAGAACAAGGCCGGCAATGTGGTGACGGGGCGGGTCATCGACGTCGAAAGCACCGACTCGATCGTGTATGCCGACCGGCGGGTGGTGGCGACGATCGGTTTGAATGACATGGTTGTCGTCGATACGCCTGATGCCACGCTGGTCTGTCCGAAGTCACGCGCGCAGGATGTGAAGAAGGTCGTCGAGATTTTGAAGCAGCAACAGGCCCCGGAACATCTGGAACACCTGACGGTTCAGCGGCCCTGGGGGTCGTATACCGTGCTGGAAGAAGGTCCTGGGTTCAAGGTCAAACGGGTGACGGTGAGTCCGGGCGGGCGATTGTCGCTTCAGTTGCACCACAAGCGAAGCGAGCATTGGGTGGTGATCGCCGGGACCGCGCGGGTGACCAGAGGGGAAGAGGTCTTTGACTTGCGAGTGGGGCAGAGTACCGCCATTCCGGTCGAGACCCAGCACCGGTTGGAAAACCCTGGCACGGAGACGCTGCATATCATCGAGGTGCAGAATGGGCCGTATCTTGGCGAGGATGATATAGTCAGGTTCAAAGACGAGTACGGCCGGGCGACGAAGAGCTGACGGCTGACAAGCGAACAAGCTCACAAGCTGACAGGTGCGCTGGTCACAGGGTATCCACTTGTCAGCGTTCCCTCTAGTCAGCTTGTCAGCTAGGGTGAGGAGACCTTATGGGTTTATTTCGAGAATATGATCTTCGAGGGATTGTCGGCGCCGAGCTGACCGAGGATACGGCCGAGCAACTGGGGCGGGCCTATGCGACGTATGTCGCCGGGCGTGGTGTCAAGACGGTCAGCCTCGGACGCGATGGGCGGCTGAGTTCCCCGGCGCTGCACAAGTCGCTGCTGAAAGGTTTGCTGGCCGGCGGGCTTGACGTCATCGACATCGGGATATGCTCGTCGCCACTCCTGTATTTCTCCCTGTTCACCTTGCCGGTCGGCGGCGGCATCATGATTACCGGCAGCCATAACGCCGCCGAATACAACGGGTTCAAGATCTGTATCGGCAAAACAGCGATCCATGGTGAGGACATTCAGCAACTCAGGCGGGTGATGGAAGCGGGGACGTTCGCGTCGGGGACCGGGCGGGTATCTGAACATCCGATCATTCCGGACTATCTGTCGTATCTCAAGAAAAGTTTTGCCCATGTGAACGCGCAACGATTGCATGTGGTGATCGATTGCGGGAATGGGGCAGCCTCGTTGGTGGCCCAGCAAGCCTTAGAATTGTTGGGGTGCAAGGTAACCGGGCTCTACTGCGATCTGGACGGCCGATTTCCGAACCATCATCCCGACCCCACTGTCCTCGATAACTTGTCGGATTTGATGCGTGCCGTGAAAGAGCACAAGGCCGACGTGGGCATCGGGTACGACGGCGATGCGGATCGGATCGGCGCCGTCGACGAACAGGGCGAGGTGCTGTGGGGAGACCGGCTGCTGGTGCTCTATGCGCGGGATATTTTGGCTGAGAAACCGGGCAGTACGATTATTTCAGAGGTGAAGGCCTCGCAGAGTCTCTACGACGATATCGCCGCGCGCGGCGGGCGTCCGATCATGTGGAAGACCGGGCACTCGCTGATCAAGGCGAAAATGAAGGAAGCGTCCGCCGTCCTGGCCGGGGAAATGTCCGGCCATATGTTTTTTGCCGACCGCTATTTCGGCTACGACGACGCCGTCTATGCGTCCTGCCGGCTCGTCGAGATCTTGGCCAAGAAGACCACGTCGCTCTCCGATCTGGTCGCCGATCTGCCGAAGACCGTTGTCACGCCGGAGATTCGCGTCGATCTGCCCGATGCCGTCAAGTTCGAAGTCATGCGCTTGATTCAGGCGACGTTCGCCGAATATCTGAAGACCAGACAGGAATTGGGTCCGGCAAAGCTGACGCTTCGTGACGTGATTACAATCGACGGGGTTCGCGCCATCTTCGACGGCGGCTGGGGTCTCATCCGAGCCTCCAACACGCAGCCTGCCCTGGTCTTGCGGTTCGAGGCGATCTCCGCCGATCGCATGAACGCCATTCGTGCGCTGATCGAGGGCGAACTTGCCAATGTCAGGCGGGCATTCGGCCAGTAAGGCCAACTGCACGCGTCCTTTTCTGTAGTAGAATCCCCTTCATGCGAGCGTATCTCACTGCTATCGCAGCCGGGTGTATCCTCAGCTCGCCGATGGTCGTTCAGGCAGGCGAGGGGGCACTTGGTCCCACACTGCCGTTCGACATCGGTGAACGGCTGACCTATGAAGTCTCGTGGCTGAGTATCGCCGCGGCCACGGCCGTGATGGAAGTTGTGGGCACGGAAGGGCGGAAGGACCGGACCCTCGCTCGATTGGTGGGAACAGCCCAATCGAGGCCGATTCTCACGAGATTTTTCCCGGTCGACAACCGGGTTGAGTCAGAAATCGATCTCGATGTACTGGTACCGGAGCACATGACGTTCCGCCGCCGTGAAGGGAAGAAAAAAGAAGATATCGAATACGTGTTTCATCAAAAAGAAGGGACGGTCACGGCAGTCAGAGGGGGGCTGACAGAATTGTTGCCCATCCCGGCGGGGACACAGGACATCATCTCCTGCCTGTATTACACCAGGACCGTGTTGCCCTTGAAACCGGGCGCGTCGTTGACGATGAATGTGTATCATGACAAAAAGAATCGCCCGGTCGAGGTCCGTGTCGAGGATCTGGAAACCATCGGAAGCCGTTGGGGAGACCGGGAAACAGCGCGACTACTCGTGATCATGCCGTTCCATGGGTTGTTCATGAATCAAGGAAATATTCGAGTGTGGGTGACCACCGACGACCGCCGTACCCCTCTGCGCATGAAGGCGAAAGTCGTTCTTGGATCGATCGTCGCCGATCTTGTCGAGGGTTTTCCGGCAAGCCGCATGGCCGGGCGGTAAATCCGGATAACGATTGCCCAGTCGGTTCATAACCCGCTATACTCCTCTCACATGATGAGAGAATTTCCTCTTACCCTAAGCCGGTTTATCATGGAGAATCAGGCGTCGCACCAAGGTGCGGCGGAGGGATTTTCCAGTCTGGTGACCCAGGTCGGTCTCGTCGGCAAACTCATCGCCCAAGATCTTCGGCGCGCCGGACTGCTCGACATTCTGGGAACGACCGGCGACACCAATGTGCAGGGAGAAACGGTCAAAAAACTGGACGCCATCGCCAATGATGCCTTTGTCAAAGTCTTTCAACACAGCGGCTATGTCTGCGCGTTGGCCTCGGAAGAAATGGAAAAGCCGATCTCGCTGCCGGGCAATTGGCCGCAGGGCCGGTACATCCTCCTGTTCGACCCCCTCGACGGTTCCTCCAATACGGATAACAATATGCCGCTCGGCGCGATTTTTTCCGTGCTCAAGCACGACCGGACCGATCGATTACCTACTGATGAAGAGTTGATCCGTCGAGGGACTGAACAGGTGGCAGCCGGATATCTGTTGTACGGATCGAGCACGATGCTGGTGTACACCGTCGGACAAGGTGTGTATGGATTTACGCTCGATCCCGGCATCGGAGAATATCTGCTGTCACACGAGCGGATGACGATTCCGGATAAGGGGAAGGTCTACTCCGCCAACGAGGGAAACTACAATAAATGGCCGGCGGGCACGAAGAAGTATCTGGATTCGCTCAAGGTCATCGACAAGGCGACCGGCCGTCCCTACAGTACCCGGTATACCGGCTGTCTGGTGGCCGATGTGCATCGTCTGCTGCTCGGAGGCGGAATCTATCTCTATCCGGGCGAAACCGACAAGCCGGAGGGGAAGCTTCGGCTGCTTTACGAAGCGAATCCGCTCGCCTTTGTTGTCGAGCAGGCCGGCGGGAAGGCCTCGACAGGAACATCGAGAATCATGGAAGTCGAGCCCAAGAAACTGCACCAACGGGTGCCGTTGATCATCGGAAGCCGCCGTGATGTCGAACAGGCGGAGGCATTCATCCAGGGGAGAGCGTAAACAGACTCTATACATGGTATCTTGTCAGGGGGGATTCGTTATGGGAGATCGAGTTCAAGACATTCTCGGTTGGTATGGCGGCGATAACGCTGGGACGAAGACCAATATCGCGCGCATGTTGCGATCCGGCAAGCTCGCGGGAACGGGGAAGCTGGTGATTCTGCCGGTCGATCAAGGATTCGAGCATGGGCCGGCCCGCAGCTTCGCACCGAATCCACCAGGCTACAATCCGCACTATCACTTTCAGCTTGCGATCGATGCGGGCTGCAACGCGTATGCGGCACCGTTGGGATTTCTGGAAGCCGGGGCCAGTCACTTCGCCGGACAGATTCCATTGATCCTCAAACTCAACAACCATGACGTGCTGCACGACGACAAGGATCCGCTGCCGTCTGTCACTGGCAGTGTGAAAGACGCCCTGCGCCTGGGCTGCTCTGCCGTGGGCTTTACGATCTATCCAGGCTCGGCACACTGCAATGCCATGTATGAGCAGCTTCGCGCGATCGCCGAAGAGGCCAAGGAGAGCGGGCTGGCCGTAGTCGTCTGGTCCTATCCGCGAGGCGCGGCGCTCAGTAAAGAGGGGGAAACCGCGATCGACGTGGTGGCCTATGCCGCCCAAATCGCCGCCCAGCTTGGCGCACATATTATTAAGGTAAAGTTGCCGACCGCACATTTGGAGCAAGCGGCGGCCAAGAAGGTGTACGAATCGTCACAGATTCCGATCAAGACGCTGGCGGAGCGAGTGAAGCATGTGGTGCAGAGTTCATTCGACGGGCGGCGAATCGTGATTTTCTCCGGTGGGGCGAAAAGCGAAGATAAGAACGTCTTCGAAGAAGCCAGGGCCATCAGGGATGGGGGTGGATTCGGGAGTATCATCGGGCGCAATTCATTCCAGCGGCCGAAAACCGAGGCGATCAAATTTCTTCAGACGATCATGGGCATCTACGCGGGCGAGATACAATAGACCAGTGCCCAGCCAAGAGTCAGGAGTGTAGAGACAGCATGATGTACCGGTCGGATCTTGGACAGACACCGCAGCGCGGGGGGCGCAGCTGGATCGTCGCCGCGACCCTATTAACAGCGGGGATGATCATCGGCTTCGTCGTCGCTTCGGATCTCAATTGGTTCCCGACCGGTCACGCTGTCCCCGACGCATCGTCCGTGCCGATCGCGCGACCGGTAGCCACCGCGCCGCAGCCGACCTTGCCCGGCGGGAGCGGGCAGACGTTTGTCGATATCGCCAAGGCGGTGAAACCGGCGGTGGTGAATATCTATGCGACCAAAAATACCGGGCGGGGCGAGGGGCCGCACTCAACTCCGTTCGATGATCCCTTCTTCCGCAGATTTTTCGGGGATGAGTTTTTCCGGAAGTTTGACCAGCAGCCGAAGGACCGGAAAGAACGGGGGCTGGGATCCGGCGTCATCGTCGAATCAAACGGCCTGATCATCACCAACAATCATGTAGTCGGCAAGGCGGACGAGATTCGCGTGACCTTATCGGACAAGCGTGAATTCAAGGCCAAGCTGATCGGGACCGATCCGAAAACGGATGTCGCGGTCGTCCGAATCGATGCAACCGGATTGCCGACGGTACCCTGGGCCGATTCCGACCGGTTGGAGGTGGGAGAGTTTGTGCTGGCGGTGGGGAATCCGTTTGGCTTGACGCAGACGGTGACCCTGGGCATCGTGAGCGCCCTGGGGCGTGCTGCGGGGATCGCGGAGTACGAAGATTTTATCCAGACCGATGCGGCGATCAATCCGGGCAATTCCGGCGGGGCCTTGGTCAATGTGCGCGGCGAGTTGGTCGGCATCAATACGGCCATTTTCAGCCAGAGCGGCGGCAATATGGGCATCGGTTTCGCAGTCCCGAGTAATATGGCCCAGTCGATCATGGGACAACTGGTGCAGACCGGGAAGGTCGTGCGTGGGTGGCTCGGCGTGTCGATTCAGGATCTGACACCGGAATTGGCGTCCCAGTTCGGCCTCGGCGATACGAAGGGCGTGCTGGTCAGCGATGTCATGGAGGACAGTCCCGCCAAGAAGGCCGGGTTTGAACGGGCCGATGTGATCGTGGAGTATGACGGCAAACCGATGGACTCGCCGGCCCATCTTCGCAACGCGGTGGCGCAGACTCCGGTCGGAAAGAAGGTGACGGTCAAAATCATTCGCGACAAGAAGCCGAAAACCATCGAGTTGGCCATCGCTGAACAGCCCAAGACGATGGCGCAATCCGGCGACGAGGATGGAGGCGAGTCCGTCACACCGACAGGCGTCTTATCCGGTCTGGATGTGCGGGAGCTGACGGAAGAGCTTGCCAACCGGTATGGCCTGAAATCCGGCGAACGTGGTGTGGTCGTGGTCCGGGTAAAACCCGGCACCCCGGCTGAAGAGATCGGTGTGCGTGAGGGCGATCTCATCATGGAAATCAACCGCGAGGCCGTGACGTCGGTCAGGGCCTACGAGAAGATTGCCGGCAAGTTACCGAAGGATCACCCTGTCCTGTTGTTGTTGAAGCGGCAGGGGAGAACCATTTATCTCACGCTTCGTCCGTGATCGACTCACGTTCATTTGGTCTATCTGGTCTGTCTCGTGTGTTTGGTCGAATGAAGCAAACCAGATGAACCGACAAACCAGATGGACCAGACAGACTCTCCTCCTCGTCAGACCCCGTTAGTTGTCGCCATCGTTCCCGCCGCGGGGCGGGGATTGCGCATGGGCGGCGCGGTTCCCAAGCAATTTCTGGCCTTGGGGGGAGAAGCGCTGGTCGTTCACTCGCTCCGCGTGCTTCAGGCTGCTCCGGCCGTCGATGAGATCGTGTTGGCCGTGCCGCAAGCCGATCTCGATTATTGCCTCAACGACCTCGCCGTCCGCTTCGGGTTTTCCAAAATTACGAAGGTGGTCGCGGGTGGAAAGGAGCGTCAGGATTCTGTCCGCCATGCGCTCGAGCATGTGTCGGAGGAAACAGAAATCGTGGTCGTGCACGATGCCGTACGGCCGTTTTTGACCGAAGGCATGGTGACCGAGGTCGTCGAGGCGGCGCGCCTGGTCGGTGGCGCGATTGTGGCTCTGCCGATGCGCGATACGGTCAAACAGGTTGGAGCTGAACGTCGAATTGAACGGACGGTTGATCGCCAGCCGCTGTGGCTGGCCCAGACCCCCCAGGCATTCCGGCGTGATCAATTGCTGGCCGCCCATCGCAAAGCCTACGCTGAGAAGGTACATGCCACCGATGATGCATTTTTATTCGAGTGGGCCGGCCACCCTGTCGTCGTGGTGGAGGGAAGCGGCGAAAATATTAAAGTCACGAGACCGGAAGACATGATCATCGGGGAAGCGATTCTGAAAGCACGAATGAAGGCTGACAAGTGAACAAGCTGACAGGCTGTCAGCTTTCCCTCATGTCAGCTTGTCAGCTGTATAAAGGAGGACCATGCGTATCGGCTACGGCTATGATGTCCACCCTTTAGGTCCGGAGCGGAAACTGATTCTTGGCGGGATCGAGATTCCTCATAGCAAAGGACTGCTTGGGCATTCCGATTCCGATGTCTTGGTTCATGCGGTGTGTGACGCGTTGTTAGGCGCGATGGGGGAAGGCGATCTGGGCCGTCACTATCCCAGCTCCGATCCAAAATACAAGGGGATCTCCAGTCTCAAGCTCTTGGAAGACGTGACGTCCAAGCTGAAGGCGAAAGGCTACCGGGTGTGCAATATCGACACGGTGATCGTGGCGCAGGCACCTCGTCTCGGTCCGCATCTGGCCGCCATGCAGAAGAAGATGGCGGAGACCGCCGGCATCGATCCCAGCTTGGTGAATGTGAAGGTCAAGAGCGGTGAAGGGCTCGATGCCGTCGGCAAGGAAGAGGGCATGATTGCCCACGCGGTGTGTTTGATCGAACCGATTTGAAGCTGACAGGCGTGCAAGAGTGCAAGCTGACACGATTGATTTATGGGAAGAGCCCATGGGTTTGAAGATCTCAAGGTGTGGCAAGCAGCGAGAGAACTTGTGCGGTCCGTGTATCAATTGACGAGCAGTCAGAAATTCAACAAAGATGCGGCGCTTCGGGACCAGCTGAGACGTGCGGCAGTTTCCAGCATGGCCAACATTGCAGAGGGGTTTGAAAGAGGTTCAAAGCGGGAGTTCGGCAGGTTCCTTTACATGGCAAGAGGGTCTGCAGGTGAGGTGAGAAGCCATTTGTATGTGGCCAAGGACTTGGATTACATTACTCCATTAGAGTTTGATGAATTGAACGGTCAGGCTACTAGGCTTTCAAAAGGCCTGTTCCGCTTTATCCAGCACTTGGAATCGCCTGGATCAGTAACCTAGCGCAGGCTTGTCAGCCTGATTTCTTGTCAGCCATGCTTCAAGCAATCAAACAAGACCTCCAAGCGATTTTCGATCGAGACCCGGCTGCGACCAGCACGATTGAGGTCGTGCTCACCTACGCGGGGTTCCATGCGCTGTTGGCCTACCGGATCTCACACTGGCTCAAGTCGGTCGGAGTTCCGTTTGTCCCTCGTGCGATTTCCCAGTTGGCACGCTGGCTGACAGGAATTGAAATCCATCCCTCGGCGAAGATCGGGACAGGGTTTTTCATCGACCACGGCATGGGTGTTGTGATCGGAGAGACAGCCGAGGTCGGCGACTACGTGACGTTGTTCCAAGGGGTGACGCTGGGGGGCACGGGGAAAGAGCGTGGCAAACGCCATCCCACACTCGGCAATCACGTGGTGGTGGGAGCGGGGGCAAAAATTCTCGGCGGCATCAAGATCGGCGACAATGTGAAAATCGGAGCGAACTCCGTCGTCCTCAAGAACGTCCCTTCCAATTCGACCGTCATCGGCGTGCCGGCCCGCATCATCAAATCCCAAGGCGAGCGCCTCCCCGATGCCACAATGGATCAGGTCGATCTGCCCGACCCCATCAGCGACCGGTTCATCGCCCTTGAGCAAGAACTGATTGAACTCCGTAAGAAAGTTGAAAACCCGGATATGCCGACTCTCTGAGCACGCGCGGATACTTGCTGGCGGGAAGGGGCCTTGCTATAAGCGAATCATGCACTCCCGTGCCATCCCTTACCGGCTCTTCTATGTCGCTGTTCTGACGAATCTGTGGTTCACCTTGGGGTGTTCCGGAGCACAGCTCCACCCGCCTCGCGGAATGGGCTTTGAGGCGCGGTGCGCTGCCGTCGCCGCCGTGCGGTGTTTCGGATTCGATTCCAGCGCCCAAACCGAACCTTACGTGTATCCGCCGTGGGGGCAAACGACGAAGCGCGGCATCATCGTCAACGATGTCAAAGCCTCGGGAGCCGGGTCATTACGGTTTGAGATTCCCCCACGGTCAGGCTCCGATACCTCCGGCAGTTTTTGGCTGAACTTTTCCGACGACCTGTCCGTGCAGTTCGGAGAGCACGAAGAATTCTATGTACAGTGGCGACAGCGGTTCTCGAAGGAATTCCTCGAGACGAATTATCTCGGCGGAGGCGGGTGGAAACAGGCAATCATTGGAGAGGGAGACCGGCCCGGTGCCACGGCCTATTCTTGCACGGAACTTGAATTGGTGGTCAACAATCCCTACCATCTCGGCTATCCGGCCATGTATCACAGCTGCGGAAGCAAGGACGGAGGATTCGAAGGCTTGTTCGCGTCAGGCAGCGTCGCCTATGAGCCTGACGAATGGATGACATTCCAAATGCAGGTCAAGATCGGCACATGGTACAAAAACGACGGACGCTACCACCAGGACAGCACGGTTCGCTTATGGGTCGCCCGCCAAGGCCGGCCTTCGAAGCTGGTGGTGAATCTGAGTCCTGAACCGATGACGTTCTTTGGAATAAAGATCCCAGGCACCGGTTCAGGTTATGATCTCGTCAATACCGAGCGAGACGCCAAGTACGGAAAAATCTGGTTGCTTCCCTACAATACCCACAAGGATGCATCGGAAGACCATCCTCCTGCCTATACCTGGTATGACGAGCTCATCATCGCGCGCTCGTTAATTCCAGATCCTTCCTAGCATACGTTCCATATACTCAATAATCGACTCGCATGAGGAAGAGGCCTTGTGGCGGAGCCGTTTTCCCGGCAGCGGAACGATCGCGGGCAGTCAGAATGTTTGTGAAGCTGTCCGCTGGTCGCTTGCCCAAGCCGACCTCGACGAGCGTGCCGACGATGGAGCGCACCATCTGTTTCAAAAACCGGTCCGCATACACCTCGACTCGCAATGTATCACCGTGTCGAATCACAGTCAGATGCTCGATGCGACAGGTCGGATCTTCGTTGTCCGTCGGTTGGGTCTGGAACGATGAGAAATCATGCGAGCCGATCAGGGCCATCGCGGCCTGATTCATGGCGGCGTCGTTCAGCGGTTTATGGATGTGCCAGCAGTACTGCCGGTCCAGGGCTGGACGCACTTCCCGATTCACAAGACGGTACTCGTAGAGTTTGCCCTTCGCGGAATATCGGGCGTGAAATGTGTCGGGCACGAGCGCAGCCGATCGGACGGCAATGGTATCGGGCAGGTGCGCGTTCAGTGCTCTGGTCCATTCGCGGGGTGTCATGATTCGGTCGATACGGAAACTCGCCACCTGCCCAAGGGCATGGACCCCTGCATCGGTCCGGCCTGCACCGATCACCGGCACGTGTCGCTGCGTGACGCCTGCGATTGCGGTTTCGACTGCTTCCTGAATCGTGGGCTGGTCCGGCTGGCGTTGCCATCCTGCGTAGGGGGTGCCGTCGTATTCGAGGATCAGTTGGACGGTGGGCATAGGCGAGGCTGCCTGATGGAACGGCCGCCGGTCATCGTAGGTCCGGCTTGTTGGCGGCAAGAAATGCGGTGATTCCCTTGAACAGCGCCTGGGCAACGTCTTGAATGAACGCCGGTTTCCGGAGTAGCCCCTCTTCGTCCGGATTGGAAATGTAGGCGATTTCCGCCAAGATGCTGGGCATGCTGGTGAATCTGAGCACGTAGAACGGGGCGGTCTTTACCCCGTGGTCGTTGACCGCATAGTGGCCGTTCATGTGGGTGACCATCGCCTCTTTTGCCGTCCAGGCGAGTTCCAGCGAGGATTCGATTTTCTTCGTGGTCAGCAAGTCGGCCACGAGATACTCCCAGCCGACACCGGTACTGTTCAATGGGGTGCCATTTTCACGTGCGGCGACCGCAAGCGCGCGCTGGTCCTTGGCTTGCCCGAAGTGATAAATCTCGATGCCTTTGACCTGGTGCGAGGGGTGCGAATTGACGTGGACGGAGACGAATAAGTCGGCGCCTTGGCTGTTGGCGAACTTGGCACGATCTTCCAGCTCGACGAACACATCATGGTCCCTCGTCATCAACACACGGACTCCCGGCTGCATGCTGAGCAGATCGCGGAGTTTGAGTCCCACCTTGAGCGTGATGTCTTTCTCTTCGGTTTGCCGTTGGCCACGCGCGCCGGTATCCTTTCCCCCGTGGCCCGGATCGATCACGATCGTGGTGTAGTTCTTGGCCGGCGGTGCGGTCGGTTGAACGGACGGGGGACTGGGAATCGGGAACGGAGCTGGTGCGGGGGAAGGCGCCGACAGAGGCTCAGTCAGTGGCGTAATATCGACGACGAGGCGCGGAGGATCGGCAAGCGTGAATTGTTTGTACGAGCGGAATGCAGCCGTCGGCAGGGACACGGTGATCGCAGGGGAATTTGTTTGGGTAATGCTGAAGGGGGCAGGCATGGCGCCGCTCTGAGCCTTCGCCTGCGCGGATCGGCTCATGGAAGCGTTGCGGAGGGAAAGGATGACTCGATTCGGATGTGTCGCCCGGCGCTCGATTGCTTTGGCCTGCCGATCCAATTCCAGCACCAGCCTGGTCTTTCCTGGACTCTCCAGAATGCGAATGTCATGGACAGTAATGGGAGCGAACGCAGCGGGCGATGCCGGAACCCGCGACGTCTTCGACTGTGCTAATGGCCTGGAAGGATGAGGGCGGTCCGATGACGGCGCAGCCAACAGGGTTGGTTCGCATGTCACAGTCGTGGCTGCTAGGAGAAAGAGAGACCAACGAAGGGTGTTGAACCATCTCCGGAGATCTCGTTGTCGAGTTGGTCTAGCCCGCATCATTCATGACCGCTTCTACTGCAACCGCCGATACGCCGCTACGACAAGCCTGGCCGCGAGCTTCGCACGGCCAAGCGGGCGGCTCGCCCCTCGCGATCTCGACGTACTGTTTCAAGTACGCCTCGATCTCTCGGCACTCCGCGTGCCCGTCTCGCATGGCGTCTTGGCGGTTCCGTTACGAACCGTCATGAATAATGCGGGCTAGGCATGGGAGCTTCGATGTGCAAGCACGTCAATCTATTCTCAGAAGTCCTGCGTCTTGTCAAGGACTTGCGCTGGTTTAGATTAGGGGAATGGGGGCGGCTGGGCGTTGACAGGTCATTCCTCCCCACGATAGCGTGAAGCGCCATGCCCGCTCACTTGATCATCGACGGATATAACGTAATCGGTCTCACGGGGAGGCTTTCAGGACGACTCGAGTCAGCGCGTGAGGATCTCCTGCACGCCCTCGCGGCTTATCGGCATCGGACGCGCCATTCCGTCACGGTTGTCTTCGATGGATGGCAACAGGGGCATTCGATGGAACAGCGCGAACACCGGGCTGGCGTGGAGGTGATCTATTCGAAGCGTGGCGAGAAGGCCGACCAGGTCATTCAGCGGTTGGTGCGTGAATATAGATCAGAGTGCGCCGTCGTCAGCTCCGACCATGAAATCGTCAACGTGGCCAAGTCGCACCGCGCCTTCGTGATGGGGGCGCAGGAGTTTGCCGGAAGGCTGCTCAGGCCGGCGTCGTCAACCGGCGCTGTGCCGTATAAAGAATTAGATATGGGTGATGACGTGCGACCGGATCGGGGGGCGGAGAAGAAGGGGAATCCCAAGAAACTGCCGAAATCGCAACGTCGTCGGCAGCATCAGCTCAAGCGATTTTGAACAAGCGCCTGGCGTTTTCGGCGGTTGTCCGTCCGATATCTTCATCGGAGAGTCCGGGATGAAGCGCGGCAAGTTGCTTGGCAACCTGTGTGACGTAGGCCGGCTCGTTCCGTTTTCCTCGGTGGGGTGTGGGCGTGAGATAGGGGCAATCGGTTTCGATGAGCAGCCGATCCAGGGGGACGGTGGTTGCAATCTCGCGCAGCATCGTCGCATTCTGAAATGTGAGAATCCCGGAAAACGAGAGATAGAATCCCAGCTCCAAGGCATCCTTCGCCAACCAGGCATCCCCCGAAAAGCAGTGAAACACCCCGCCGATTTCTGACGCCTGCTCCTCCTTTAAGATCGCAATCGTGTCTTTCTGGGCTTCCCGCGTATGGATGATGACGGGCAGCGCCAGTTCGCGCGCGAGCTGAATCTGCTCGCGGAACCGCTCGCGCTGTTCCTTCGGCGAGGAGTGGTTATAGTGGTAATCCAGCCCGATCTCGCCATAAGCCACGACTTTCTTGTTGTGGGCCAGCCTCCGGAACTCGTCGTACCACCCGTCGCCGATGTGTTTGACCTCGTGCGGATGGACGCCGATCGACGCATAGACGAAGGGATGCCCGTCTGCAAGTTGCACGGCCGCCTGACTGGTCGCCAGATCGCAGCCGATCGTGACGAAGGCTTCGACGCCGGCCTCGCGCGCGCGCGCGATCACGGATTCGCGGTCATCGTTGTAGCGGGCGTCGTCCAAATGGGTATGTGTATCGATCAACATGGATGGGAGCGCGTGTGTTCGTTATTCTGCCTTTGCGCGGTTGGACCAGATTCCACCCGCAATCAACACAAGGATCAGCACTTGCGGCACAAGGCTCTGCACGGTCGGGTGGATGCCCAGCACCGGCAGGGAGACGAAGTGGACCTTCGTCACCTCCAATACGCCTGCCGCTTGCAGCGCCGCAATGCCATTCCCAACAAAGATCACAGCCATCACTGCCAACAGAATCGAGGCAACTGCAAAGAATGGCCCGATCGGTAGCCGGATGCTATAGCGCAGGATCAAGCTGCCGACAAGCAGCAGCAGAAATGCAGCGGTGGCAATGCCTCCCAGCACCGCATTATGTCCACTCACGCCGGCCTGTGACCATAAGGTCTCGTAGAACAAAATCATCTCGAACAGCTCTCGGTACACGACCAGGAAGGAGATGCCGGCCATTGCCCAGAGTGTGGGTTTGGCCAGTGCGGTACTGAGCTGTTCACGAACGTAGCGGTTCCAGGCTTGGGCATTCGAGCGGCTATGCAGCCACCACCCGACATAGAGCAGCATGACCGCGGCCAGCAAGGCCGTGATGCCTTCGGTCATTTCACGGTTGGCTCCCGAGATGCTGAGTGTATACCGGGCAATGCCCCACGTCACGGCGCCCAACCCAGCGGCCCCGATCAAACCGAGATAAATGTAGGGTAATGCGTCGCGTCGTCCTGTTTTGATGACGAACGCCACGATGGCCGATAGGATCAAAATCGATTCCAATCCTTCACGCAGCAAGATCAACAAGGAGCTCACGAAGGCCGTGTTCGGCGACAAGGTGCCATCAGAAAGGGCGGCGTCGGCGCGGTCTAACAATATCTTGACCGTCGTCGTTTGGGCGGTGACGACCTCGGTTGGCCGTCCTTCGATGATGGCTGCACGGAGTCCCATCATCTCGCGCTCGGTTTCTGTACGCAGCGACGCATCGACCCTGCTTAGCGCCGATTCAACCAGCTCGAACCCTTCGAGATAGGCCGTGATCGCAAGGTGCCGAGCCTCTTCCCGATTACCGTTCGCATAGGCCTGAGCACACTCGTCAATCTTGGAGCGCGAGAAAGCCAGAGGCTCATGGGCTGAAACCTGGAGCGCCTGCGGCTGTTGCGTGAGGTAGGCGCGGATGTGATCAAGTGTCGAGCCGACAGGGCCTTGCTGTTCAGGAGCTGTGGTGACCAACGCGCGCAAGCTATGGAATGTGGCTGTGCCTTCGCCTTGCCGCCACAAGGCTTCGCCTCTTGCCAAACCGTCGCGGTCTGTTCGTAGACCGGCCACGAAAAAGGCCAATGCCCAGCGGTCGGCTTCGGAGAGTTCGCGGAAGGCCCGCATCGGGGTACCCTGCACGCCAAGCGAGATGGTGTTGTAGAGGCCGTACAGGCTGCGTTGACGCATGCGGGTGTCATCGTGGAAATTACGGGGGGCTGGTTCCATTCCCTTGGCCAGCGGCCCGTCACCTCGACCCTGCGTGCCGTGGCAGGCAGTACAGTGTTGCGCGAACAACTCTCCAGCCTGCCTGAGGTCCGGGGGCTGTCGCGGAGCTACATTAAGCCTCCACGCCCGGATCACTCCGATGTGCAGCCGATCGGCGAGGGCAGAGATCTCGCTGCCAGGCGCCTTGGCCTCGATGCGTGTCAGCAGTTCACGTGCCCGCTGCAATAGCATCACTTGTTCGGGGGCAGCGGATAACTCACTCAGAAGGGTGATGACTTGGGTGGCGAACTCGCGTTGTTCCCCATACTCTTCGGCGTTGACCACCTGACCATTCTGGACAGTCTGAGCGTAGTCTACCCCGAGGTAATCCAGCATGTGTACGATGGTCTGCGCTTTGTCATCGTCAATCGGTGCGGCCAATGCGATGCCACGCAGGCCCGTTGATAACAACACGATGGTGAGACACCATAGGAAGGTGTTCGGGAGGAAGGTCCACAGTGGTTTCGTCACCGCTTGGTATTGCGTGTTCAGTGGCACAACCGTCTACCGAAAAGTGGACGCCAACAACAGAGGAGTATTCAGACTAAAGGAAAAGCCTGACATTCCGCAAGTGCCTGTCGTAACTCACTTCAGCAGTCTTCGGCTCCGCTGTCGGGTTCCCATCATGATGCTGCGGCCGCATCACAACTGAGGGTGATACGGCGGGTGCCCGATAGAGAATCCTGGGTGTAGACCAGGGTTATAGACTTCGGGCAGGCACAACAGACAAGACGTGGCTTTGGAAATGGGCCGGGAATATGGCTGGTGATACAGGGTGTGCTAAACAGGTCGAACGGCAAGAGAGCCTGCGAGTTCGCTGAGCAAGCGCTCCGTTTCGTTCCAGCCCAAACAGGCATCAGTAATGGAGACGCCGTGCTGAAGGGCTACCCCTTCTTTCCAGGCTTGTTTGCCGGGGTGCAGGTTACTTTCCAGCATGAAGCCCATGATGGACTGGCGGCCTTCTCGGAACTGTCGCAGCACCTCATGAGCGACAACGCCTTGGCGGGTATGATCTTTCTTGGAGTTGTCGTGCGAACAGTCGATCATGATGGGGCGGGCGATGCCTTCGTTCGCGACGGCTGCTTCGGCTTTGGCAACGTGTTCCTCTTCATAGTTGGTCTTGCCGCCACCGCCACGCAAGACGATGTGGCGGTCGGGATTACCCATCGTGCGGATGATCGCCGTTTGCCCGTCGGCATTGATGCCGACAAAATGGTGCGGCGTCCTGGCGGAGATCATGGCATTCACGGCGACTTGCAGGCTGCCTTCCGTGCCGTTCTTGAAACCGACCGGCATCGAGACGCCGCTGGCCAATTCGCGGTGCGTCTGGCTTTCCGTCGTGCGCGCTCCGATCGCAGACCAACTGATCAGATCGGCGACATATTGCGGGCTGATCGGATCGAGCAATTCAGTGGCGCAGGGGAGTCCAAGCTGGTTGATGCGCAAAAGAATGGTGCGGGCGAGTTCCAAGCCGGTGGCGATGTCGCAGGTCCCGTCCAGATGGGGATCATTGATCAGGCCTTTCCAGCCGATCGTGGTTCGGGGTTTCTCGAAATAGGTCCGCATCACGATCAGGAAACGGTCGCGCAAGGCATCGGCGACAGGCTTCAGTTTCTGAGCATATTCGAATGCGGCGTCAGGGTCATGGATGGAGCAAGGTCCGACAATGACGACCAGCCGATCTCGGTCTTGTCCATGAAGGATTTTTCTGATGGCGTCGCGGGTTTCAACGACCAGCGCGGCCGCCCGTTCGGTGATAGGCAGTTTGGTCTTAATGACACGCGGCGGAGGAAGAGCGTTGATCTCACCTATATGCTGGTTGTCGATAGGTCTCATCACAGTTGTTCCTTAGATCATACAAGGGGTCCAGGATATATGAACACTCCAGAGAAGTCTACATGACGATATTTAACCTATTGAAGAGTAAGCAAAAAACATCTACTGGACGTGTGCCTTGTTTGACAGGCTTCTTGTTGTTGTGATACTTCGTCCGCCACGATGTTGTCTCTGAACATCATAGGCCGGTTACGTGCCGGTCTGTCGGTCGGCCTGATTCTCCTAGTCATGGCCCTCGCGCCCTTCGCCGTTGCGCAGGACGTGCACCATGAATTAGCCGCCGCCGACACAGACGGCCATGAACACTCCGACAACGATCTCTGCCAATGGGTTCAGCATCACACGGCGGGCTCGCTCGATGTTGATATGCCCCGGCCGGCTCTCCGTGAGCTGGTCGAGCAGTATGAATCGCCTGCTGATCCGATCTTGCTGTCCGTTGCATTTTCGTACGTCGGCCCCTCGCGCGCTCCTCCTGCTCTCCACTAAGGTTCAACCTCAAACGTTCGTGGCAAGCGTGGCCTGATCCCCAGGTTTACCCGCGTGCACGTGGTCGTTCGCCGACATGCGCTCGGCAGTGGAGGGATATGATGCAGTCTAGAGTGGTGCAATGGTTGGCATGGGCCGTGGTGTTCACGGTCCCAGGGATATCTTCTGGTTTATCCGTCTATGCGGCGGATGTTGATCGGGTAACGATAACGGGTACGGTTCAGAATCAAGATCTCCGGCGGGTACCGCAGGCGATCATTGAAGTCAAGAGTCAAGAAGGGGAACTCGTCTCGTCCGGAGTTTCCAATGATGCCGGTGAATTCAAGGTGACTGTGCCCGAGAGCGGCACGTATTCCGTCAGTGCGGTACAAGAAACCTATCGGAGCGAATATGTGGTGCTGGCGTTGGGGGAAGAACCGTTGAAACCAGTCACCCTGACCCTCTCAAGGACCAAAGAAGTGTCGCTGGAGGTGGTGGCACCCTTGCCGCCGATCAACACCACAGCATCCAGCGAGACCTATTCACTCAGCCGGAAGGAAATCGACACCCTCCCGAGGGGCAACAACAACGAGTTCCATGATGTGTTGCTGACAATACCGGGCGTGGTCTATGGGTCGTTGAAGCAGGTCCACGTCAGGCAGGACCATGCGAACTTGCAACTGCGGATTGATGGGGTGCCGATTCCAGATACGGTTTCCTCGACCTTCTCAGATGTAATTTCGCCCAGGGCCTGGGAACGGGCCGATATCGTGCTGGGCGGGATGGAAGCTAACGTCGGTAACAAGACCGCCGCGCTTATCGACATTACGACCAAGAGCGGTACGAAGCCGGGATTCGGGTCGGTCCAGATGTTCGGCGGGTCGAATAAAACGATCAATCCGTCATTCGAGTACGGGGGCACGATCGGCGAGAAGTTCCGCTATTACTTTTTGAACAGCCATACGGCGACGAATCGAGGCATCGAGCCGCCGACCGCCGGCCACTCGATTTTTCACGGACAGAGTGAGCGGAACCAGACGATGTTTCGTGGCGACTATCAGTTGGACAACAACAATAATTTTACCCTCTTGTTCTTGAACTCCATCGCGAAATATCAGATCCCGACGTCCTCAGGACAAACCGCGAATCCAACGATCCTTGGCCTCTTGCCAGGATTTACGCCGGTGCCGTCGGAAATGATTGATGAGAATCAGAAGGAAAATAATCAATACGGTCATGTTGTGTGGCGGCGCGATATCAACGTCCGTAATTTTTTCAGCCTCGCAGGGTATTTCCGCCACACGCGGGCGACATTCCGGACCGACCCGTTGAACGTGCTCGCCTATGTGCCGGAGGTGGAAGAACCCTTCTCGGCTGGGAGCCAAGACCGGATCGGCTATTCCGGTGGGGTGCGTTTGGATTACACGTACGTCCACAGCAAGGAACATTTGATCAAGGCCGGGTTCCAAGTCGATCGGACCCAAGCGATCAATAAGACGAGATTGTTTACGTTCCAGGACACCGGGGGACTTCCGACCGGAGGCGTGATCAATGCCGGCGGTGACAACCGGCTCGTCGGATGGCGACAGGAGTTCTGGATTCAAGATCAGTGGACGCCAAACGAACATTGGACAGTCAACATTGGTGTGCGTGCGGATACCGTGCAGTATCAACGGGATGAAGGACAAATCAGTCCAAGAGTTGGGGTAACGTACCGGTACAATCCCGCCCACGCCTTTCACGCGTACTATGGCAGGCTCTTTACCCCGCCGAATCTCGAGAGGCTTGCCTTGGCCAGCTTGAATACAGAGGGAACGAAAGCGCATCCGGAGGATACCACCAATAATCTGCCGCGGGCCGAGCGGGCCCATTACTTCCAAATCGGCAGCGTCCATGCACTCACGGATTGGGCGACCCTCCAGCTCACGGGGTATTATAAGCTCGCCAATTATCTTTCGGACGCACACCAGTTAGGCACGACGCCCTTGCTGAACTATATTGCCTTTGAGCGGGGATGGACCAGGGGGGCTGATGCCGCTCTCAAGGTGTGGTTCATGGAAAACTTAACCGGACGTGGCAACATCGCCTGGGGACAGTGTAAGGGCTATGGTTTGCAGTCCGGGCACAATCTGGTGCATTTTGAAGAAATCGCCGATATCAATTCGCCCAGCGGCGTCCATTGTGACCATCAGCAGACGCTGACCGCGTCAGGAATCCTGAGCTATCGATTGCTCGAGAGAACAAACCTGACCGGCCAGGTGCTGTTTGCCTCGGGATTACGGACGGCAGCGGAAGGCGCCAAGACGAATTCGACGCATAGTCCGACCTATACGATCTATAACTTTTCGATCAGCCATGTTATTCCGTTGCCCTGGCACGGGCAGAAATTCGTGCTGGGTTTCGATATTGTGAATGCGCTGGACCAACAGTACTTTATCAATTCCGGAGAGGGCAGTATCGGCCTCGGTGTGTCTCATGCCGGGATGCCGCGGTCCTTTTTCTTTCGCGGGCAATGGTTCTTCTGATATATAGAGGGATCGGATGCCGTCGTTGATGGAGAGCATGTATTTCATTGGCAGATACATACTACCGGTCGGTGTACTCGCCATCTTGCTGAGTCCTGCCGCTGCGTTTGCAGCGGCAGGCGACGAGGCCACCCACGAGAGTGATCACCAGGAAGATGTGCTGGAGCTGCCGGAGGTGCATGTCCATGGGTTATCCCTGAATAAAGATCAACAGCTGGGCCCCGTGGCTAAGTCCACACCATGGCCAGGCATTCCCGCGTCGCTCAGTGGGCAGGAACTCGATGATTGGATGAAGGCCCGTCTGTTGGTGTCCAAACATGCAAAGGTGACGGTGGTGGTCCTTGAACCCTGTAAACATCGGGAGCTGACGACGGCAGGAGTCAATGCCCTTGGGAAATGGACATTCGATCCTCAGATGAAAGGCGACGATCCTATCGACGGCGAATTGACCGTTCGCATCCATTTCAGGACCCGGTGAAGATCGTCATGCGTCAATCGTCAATCGGAATGACGGAGTCAGATCGTTTGACGCTTGACGCTTAACGAGTAACATTCTATCGTCTCACACATGAGTGTGGACGAATCCCTCTTCTTTGCCATCAACGGGCTCGCCGGCCGGTCACAGGTCGTCGATCAATTCTTTCTTCTGCTGGGAAACCGCAGTACGCTGTACGTTCCCGGGGCGCTTGTTATTGGGTACTGGATTTGGGCGAAACACTGGGAAGCGTTGCTGGGAGGGCCGGTGCTGGCCGGTGCGGTTGGTCTCTCGGATTTTTTGGGGGGGCAGCTCAAGTGGCTGTTTGAACGTGTCAGGCCCTGCCGTGCATTGAGCCAAGCGATCAGCGTAGAGCCGGGCGGCTGTGGAGGCCTCTTTAGTTTTCCGTCCAACCATGCCATCAACACTGCCGCGGCAGCTGCGTTCATTCAGGTGCTGTATCCCCGATCCGGGTGGATCAGCTGGCCGATTGTCGGGTTGATCGGGCTCGCCCGCGTGTATGTGGGGGCGCACTATGTGACGGATGTGCTCGGCGGTTGGCTGATTGGCGGAGTAATTGGCGGTGGTGCCGCGTGGCTCTTGTTGCAGTGGTCGGTCTTCAAGAAAAAGACGGCATCGGCGCTCTCCAAACCGATGAACGAAGCGGAAGCCAGTTCCTCCTAGCGGGCAGGGTGTGTGCTACCGAGCGTCGACACAGTCCAACAAACTCCTTCCCAACGTATCCACATCGTACCCTCGGCCAATCAGCACAACCGCCGGGTCCGGCTCGTCCAGCAGCATGATAGGCGCAGTCGTGGGTTGGCCCGGCGGTGCATATTGAAATTCCTGTAACTCCGGCTCGTTCACAAATCGGAAATATCCCTTCGCCCGTTCAAGCTCTTCAGGAAGGGTCTTCAGCCAGGCGAGAAAACGGGCGCGATTGAGTGGACCCGACAGTCGGATTGTTGTGGCGATCGGATGGTAGGCGGCGCGAAGGCGACTGCCGGACAGGGGGGGGGAAGCAAAGGTCACATTGGTCGGCGCCGCCGGCCTGACCGATGCCCGCGGAGCTAACAGCGCGGTGGGATCAAGGCGGGCATGCGACGTCTCCCACAGCCGCGCATACGGATTCTGTTTGACGATCGAATCTCTGAACCCTTCCCAGTGCATCGGTACGTAGAGGTCGCGTTTGTTGAGGATCACCTCATCCGCGCACCGGATGGCCTGTGCCGTCACATAGGCGCTGGAGTGGCTGTCGTCCGTGGACACGGGGTGAAGCAACGCGATAACCCGTTCGAGCGAAGCCAGCCGGGCCGTATAGAGATCTGTGACGGCATCGATCACTTCCGCCGGGTCGGCCAGGCCGGAGCATTCCAAAATCACAACATCCGACGCATAGTCCTGCACGAGTTGGGCGAGGCCCCAGGAGAGGTCTTCCTTCGTGTCGCAGCACACGCAGCCCCCCGCGAGGTTCATGACTTGCTCGGCGAGGCTGCCGGCGCGCGGGCCGTCGATGCTAATCTCACCGGCCTCGTTCATCAGCACGCCGGCCCGCTTCCCCTGCGATTTCCAATGTTCCAGTAAACGCATGAGCAGTGTCGTCTTTCCGGCGCCGAGCGAGCCGCAGAGCAGATAGAAGGGGACAGGCATGGTCTCATCCGGTTGAGGTCGCGGCTCGTCGTGAGCCGAGGGTTGTATTCTACCGAGAGAGGCGGTCGCTGGAAAGGTCAATGGTGGTGCGCAAACATGTCGGCTTCGTGGTGGTGGTCGGTCAGCTTGCGGAGATCGCAATGGATGTCGTCGTGGTCGCAGCACTCGGTTTCCAGCTGGATGGTCATGTGTTTGATGCCGAAATCCACGGTAATGCGCGTTTGGATGACGTGCAGCAGGTTCAGGGAGGAGTCGGTCCGATCGATCATGACGTGGGCGGTGAGCATGACCAAGCGTGGTTCTACCGCCCAAATATGAAGATCGTGGACGTTCTTCACGCCGGGAATGGATTCAACGGTTACGGCGACGTGTGAGGCGCTAATCGTTGGAGGCGTGGATTCCAGCAGTACGTCGAGGGATTCCTTGAACAGGGGCCACGCGCCATGTGCGATGACGCCCACGACGAGGAGGCTGATGAGTGGGTCGAGAATGTTCCAGCCTGTCAGGAGGATGGCGCCGCCGCTGAGGACGACCCCTAAGGACACCCACGCATCACCCAACATATGCCAAAAGGCGCTGCGGATGTTCAGATCATCCTTCGCGCCTCGCTGGAGTAGCAGTGCGATGCCGAGATTGGCCACGAAGCTTCCAGCCGCGATTCCCATAATCCATCCGCCGTCCACGGGTACCGTCTGCCAGAGCCTTTTCATGGCGATGAGCGTAATGCCAAGTGCGGTCAACAACAGAATGAACGAGTTGAGAAATGCCGCAATGACACCGGCGCGGTGGTAGCCGAATGTGCGGGTTTCGCTCGACGGTCGTCTGGTGATGAGGTGAGCGTAGAGCGCCAAAAACAGCGCGCCTTGATCGACGAAATTGTGACCGGCATCACTCATCAGCCCGATGCTGTCCAAAAGCAAGCCGCCGATGAATTCCCCGGCAATGATGAGGCCGTTCAAGGCCAACGCGAGGTAGAGGCGCGAGCGCAGATGTTCGAAGGAGCCGAGTGTAGGCATGCCGTAGTGTTGCACGGCCGTTGCCCCCTGGCAAGTAGTTGGAGGAATGGATGGGGTCTTGGCGGAATGATGTGCTTTTCTTTGGACAGTCAGGCAGTCCTGATAGAATCGCATCCAGAGATTTCCTATGGGTGACATCAAACAAACTCACCTCATCTGCGATACGCCCTTGATTCCGCCTGCTGTCTCGGTCTCGAGCGATGAGCGCTATCCTCGACAGATTCCCTGGCGAGCGGCCTTGGCTGCCGCCTTCGTCAAACTGGCCTTGGGAATTCTCCTAGGGATGTACTATCCGCAAGGAGTCTTGGAAAGCTCCGACTCTCTCGAGTACCATCAGCTTGCGATCAACCTCGCTGAGCATCAGGTGTTTTCGCAGTCTCCGGAGTTCCCTTTTGAGCCGGAGACAATCCGGACCCCCGCCTACCCGGCACTGATTTCCTGCGTGTATCAAATTGTGGGCGTTCATCCCCAAGCCATCGTTCCCGTTCAGATCTTGTTGAGTACGGTGACGATGCTCGCCGGTTTTGCGATTGCGTCGCTGCTCTTCAACCCGCGAGTCGGGGCACTGACAGCGGTGTTGCTCGCCTGTGATCCGCTGTCACTCTATTATGCGCAAGTCATGCTGACCGAAACCTTGTTCGGCACGTTCCTGACGCTCTCTGTGCTGTGTCTCTTATGCGCCTGCCGATATCCTGCCTTGCGATATCCGGCCGGCGCGGGAATTTGTCTGGCGCTGGCGACATTGACACGTCCGACCGGGTACTACCTTGGGGCGGTGTTCCCGCTGATGCTCTTGTTCGTCGTGGGCCGTGCGAGGGGATGGCGACACGCGTACATACCGGCAGTGATCCTATTTATACTCTATGCCGTTCCGGTCGGCGGCTGGCAACTCCGCAACTATGTTCAGACCGGTTCCTCAGAGTTCAGCCAAGCCAAGAACCAATATCTGTTTATCGCCCATGCCTCCGCCATTGTCGCGTTGCGCGATGGACTGTCCCTACAGGATGCCCAGCAACGGCTCGCCCAAGAACATGCGGCTTCTTTACCCCAGCAGTTTCAACCGTCGTCGCCTGTCGTGATGTTGGAGAGCCAGGGACGGTTTGCGCGGGCCGTCATGTTTGAGCATCCCGCGTTGCTTGCTTGGACGATGCTGAAAGGCTCGGCTGCGAACCTCTTTGGTCCATCAAATCTGGCTCACTTGATCGGGGTGGATAATGTGGCGCTTCGGAGCGCAGCCATGCAGGGTGAGTTCGCGCGGTTTGCGCCTCTGCATTGGGCGATAGCATGCTCATCCTGGATCTATGGCATCCTCTTTCTGGGCGTGCTCTACTACGGTGTTGTGGTTCTCTTGGTACGAACGGGCGTCAACAACTACGGTCTTGCGCTGCTGGTTCTCACCGCAGCGTATGTCATCGTCGTGAGCAGCGGACCGGAGGCCTATAGCCGGTTCAGAGCGCCGATTATGCCGCTCTTGTGTGTCATCGCCGCGGGTGGACTGATCTCGTTCAAGACTCCCTTTTCGACCCGCGGCGAATCTCTCCAAGCCTAGCCCGCATTATTCATGAACGTCTCTGCTGCAATCGCAGATTCGCTGCTGCGACGAGCCTTCGGCGGGCAGGCTCGCACCTCGTGCCCGTCTCGCAACGCGACTGCGCGATTTCGCGACGAACTGTCATGAATAATGCGGGCTAGAAACGATGTATGGATGGGCTTGAAGGAAGCCCGCGCACCATGGGAGTGGTGTGCGTGGTTCGTCCGCGCATCCTAGGGCTGTGTCGGCACTTCCAGGATATGCACGCTGTTCTTGGAGAACAGGGTATTCATGTGCTTCGGTAACTGTCGGAGGCGTTGGTCGTAGCGTGGGCCATCGGGTCCGCTGAAGGCCAGAATCCCGTATTGTTCTTGGAGGCGCTTGAACTCTCTCGTATTCAACACGACGTGGGTAAACCCTTCCTGACGGATTCTGTCGAGTAGCGCCTCGGGGGAAGCGGCTTCCTGGACCCACTCAAAAAGTGGATGTTGATGAAATGGATACGGTGCCAGTGCTCTGCGATCAAAATAGAACGGACGGGACTCACCGATGAACAACAGATTGGCATCAAGGGGAAGCTGCTGTTGAACAAATTGGGCGGCTTCGTAGTGATCGAGAATTCGTGCCGCAAAGGCTGATCTGTTCTCCTGTCCGATGGCGACCTTATTCGAGGCAAACACTTGAATGTGAGTGGTGAGAAAGCTGACGGTTCCCGCTGTGCCAACTGCTGAGAGGGCGATGAGGAGAGGCACAAGGCCTCTGTTGGGGAGCTTGAGCAGCATGACGGCTAGAATGCTCAGGCCGGTCATCAGTGCAGGGGCAAAAAACCGCGTCGTGGTCGTGGTCAGGAGCCACGCGCTCCCAGCGATCACAACAAACACTCCAGCGGCGTAACATCGCCGCCGTGTCACCAGGTCAGACTTCACGAAGAGCGCCCACAGCGGAAGGGTCAGCATCAGACACACAGCGGACACGGCCAGCCACCCGCATTCCGACGCGGAACCGAATCGTCCCGGAGCCAATACCATGTCCAAGGGAAGACGAAGCAGGGCCTGGAGGTTGGTGAAATCTACGTATGGCGGCAAGTCACCTTGTAGGCGAGCCTGACTCGCATCATCCCAATATCGATGTCCTATCCAGCGATGACCCAGCGGGTACAGAGGATTTCCGGTCATCCACCATGCTCTGCCCCACCAGGGTAATTCCATGATGCACGCAAGGAGTCCGGCTCGGATGAGTGAAGAAAGCGGCCAGCCGATCACCAGGGCGGCTAGAGCGGCAGCGGTGACCCACGAGATGCCGGACAGCTTGACTGAGAGGGTCAACCCCCAGAGGAGCCCGACCGGAATCCATGCCGCGTGAGCCGGGCATCCTACAATCAATGCTGCGGACGCCAGAACGGCAAAGGTCAGGGATGTTTCTGCAAACGGGAGCGTTCCGAGAAACAGAAACGTCGAGGATGACGCGAACATGCCGGCAAGTGCCCATGCAATCCAAGGTGATGGGGTTGAGGCGGTCAGTACCTCAACCAGGGCCCAAGCGGCAATCCAGATGGCAATCCAGAACGTCACGTGCATCGCCCGCGCGCCGATGTCTCCCGCCAGAGCCAAGCCCCAGCCGAGCAACAGATCCGAAAGGTGAGGCATGAACGTGAAGAACAGCCAGGGATTGGCGGGAATGGTTCCCGTTTTCAGCGCAGATTGCGCGATGGGGAGATGGTAGGCCAGTTCGTCGTAGAAGGTGGAGGGGATCGTGGCCCAGAGCCAGACAATCGCCCACACGATCCCGATCGCCGTTCCCCCAATCGCTGTGTGTAGCGAGGGCCGAAAAGTCTGAAGAGAAGGTAGCGTTCTCCCTATGTTCAGGACGCTCCAGGCGACGGCCGGGAAGAACAGCAGGCCGGTGGTTCGGTAGAAACCGAGCTGTCCGAGGATGGTCGTGAGTAAGCCGATGATGGCTATGCCGGTGCCAAGCCGAGCGGTCAATAGCAGCATGGGAAAATGTGCGGGGGGAGGGAGCATCCACCGTTGGGTCGTGCGTTCCAACAGTAGTCCTACGCCGTGTGCGGCCAGGAGAAATGAAGCGGGGATCAGCAGCAGGACCACTCGGTGTGCATCGATCAAGGCTGTGGCGATGGTGACGATGAGCACTGCAATTGAAAATGTGGACAGCGCCGAATTTCCGGAGTCGACCCGTTCCATGGAATTGCCTGAGGTCGAGAGATGGATCTGCGGGGATGACAAGTGGTGCGAGTGCAATGGTTACCCTGATGATATGAGCCGAATGCCTTTGCGCGGCGCGTTGCCGCTCGAACGGCTTGATGTCCGTAGCATAAACGGCGGGAGTCCGCTCTGGCCCATCGAATGTTCGTAGCGCATCCCGGGGTTGGCGCCGTTGAAGGGAATCGAGAGCTTCGCTCGCACGTCAGCCTCCAGCCAGTCGCGAAGGTCGACGAGCTGTACGCTGGTCAGGCTGTCGGTATAGACGAACGCGGTGTAACTGCCCGGTGCTCCTTTGTAGTATTCGGCGACGCGGCAGTAATCGACTTCGACTCCGTGCAGCCGGTCTTGGGACTTGGGACACGTATAGGTCCACACTCCTGGCGCTGTTTCCTCTGCTTCGTCGAAGTACGGCGTGCCCGGATACGTCGTGATCACTGTGGCATCGAAATCATCCGGCCGTACCTCGACAAGCCAGTCGCGCGTCGCACGAATGGTCTCCTCGGATTCTCCCGGATGCCCCAATGACATGAGAGCCTTGACCTTTAAGTTGTGCCGTCGAGCGATCTCCATGCAGCGGGTATTGTCGTCACGGGATGCTTTCTTTTGGATGTTGTCGAGAATCCGGGGATGGCCCGATTCGAATCCAACCAGTATCCACCGGAATCCGGCTTCATACATCGCACCGGCTTGCTCGTCCGTGAACAGCTCAGCCTTGATAAACCCGCGGAGACGAAACTCCACGCCAAGCCGGCGTTGAGCCTCAGTGATCAGATGCATCAGCGAGACCACCTTTGGATTGACGTTGAGTTCGTCGTCGTACAGCATGAATCCGGTGACGCCGTACGTCGTGTAGAGATGGACCATTTCGTCGACGATGTGCTGGGCCGACCGTGTTCGAACTCTTCGAAGAAACGGGCTCATGCGGCCCCCGCAAAAACCGCAGCCGAACGGACACCCAAGTTGGGCGATCATCGACAGCGCGCGCGTTCCGTCGATGCTGTACCGGTACGTCGAGACGTCGATCAGATGGCGCGCCGGGAACGGCAGTTCCTCGATGGCGGTGGTGTTCAGAAACAAAGAGGACTTTGGATCGTCGCCGTCCACAATGGCCGGCGGGTTTTCTTTTAATGCTTCGAAGACCGCCAGTTCGCCGTCACCCGTCACGAGTACGTCGAACATCTCGCTCAACTGCTTGATGGATCGGGCGGCGCGGCCGATGACGCTCCGTTTTCGTTCGTGTTTGACGGCGGCATACACCAGCGTAACGTGCGGCCCTCCGAGGATGATTCTGGCGGATGGGCGTAGCCGTCGAATAGTTTCTTGAATTTTGGCGGTGGCCGGCATTTGCGGGGTGGTTGCGGTGATGCCGAAACATTGCACCGTGCTTGACCGAAGGTGGGCGGATAACGCGTCTTCGTAGTTCGTGACGCCGGAGAGGTCCAGCATCTCCACGGCGATCCCATCCTGTTCGAGAACCGCCGCCACCTTCAGGATGCCGAGAGACATGAACACGCGCTCGTCAAGGAGGAACAGCGAAGGAGGGATGATGAGACAGATGCGTCGGATCATGGGAACTTCCAATTCTTCGATGCCGGAAATGTCAGCATCTACGCCGCTTTCTTCTGTGCGGTCGCCGCGTGGCCGGATTCAATGCGAGCGAACCGCCATTTGACAATGGTCAACAGCATCGTTAGTCCATGGCGCCAGGTAATTTTCTTCCCTTGTGCGTAGGTACGGGGGAGATAGCGGATGGGCACTTCTTCGACGCGGACACCCTTGCGCAGGAGTTTGCACATCAGTTCATTGTCGAATTCAAATCCTGCCGCTCGCACCGGTGTCTCGAGCAGCACCGAACGAGTAAACGCCTTATAGCAGCCCTCATAATCGGTGAAGCGCTGGCGGTAGAGGAAATTGGTCGCCCAGATGATCAGGAGATTGCCGATGTAGTGGGTGAAATAGGGAGACTTCCGCTTGCCCCAAAACACAGGACGTTCGTGCAGGAAGCGCGATCCCATCACGGCGTCGCATCGTTTCTTGATGAGAGGCTCGATGACAGCCGGATAGTCTTCCGGCATGTATTCAAGGTCCGCATCTTGAAAGATGACGATGTCGCCCGTTGCTATGGCAATGCCGGTGCTGAGCGCGGCACCTTTCCCTTTGTTCGTCTGATGACTCGCCGTGACGATATTCCGCAGAGTTTTCAACACGTCGTGGGTTCGATCCTTGGAGGCGTCATCGATGACGATGATTTCTTTCTGAATCCCTCTGAGCGGAACCGCTTCCACCCGTCGCACCACGTCGGCGATGGTGTCTTCCTCATTGTAGGCGGGGATGATGATCGATAGTTTCATGGCAATGGCCTTGATAATGACCCTATGACCGGATCGTGTTGTGAACATTACGCGCAACGCCGCTATTGTCAAAGAAATCCGTTGTTTCGCCTGCAACGGAGGATAGGCAATGTGTAAACGCAGTGCGGATCAGTGACGGTTGGGGCGCAGTCGTTCGTTGAGCACGGGGAAGATCTCTTGGCCGATGCCGAAATTGCCGCCGGCTGGGTCCGCGGCAATGACCCGGAGTGTGATGCCGTCCGGGGCGTCTTTGGGGAGCGGGACGAAAAATGGAGCTTCAAACTCGGCGTTCCGTCCACTGTAGAACATCTGCAACCGTTCATGGACGCGGTTTCCAATCAGCACTTCGCCAAAGATGCGGATCTTTCTGGAGTCCCAGTCGCCATGCGGTCGTACCAATGAGCCGGACAAGGTACGGACCGATGCTCGCAAGATGACGTCGTCCCGAGCGATGAGAGGCGCACTCGGCGTCGGGTGCTCGATCTGGACGATGTATCCATGTAAGGCGAGCACGATACCGTCGTTGGTCATATCCTGTCCGGGAATGAGCCAGACACGCTGGCTTGCTCGTTGGGCCGCTGCGGGATAGGCCAAGGGACCTTCTGCGGCAATGTCCACGAGAGTCGGGCGAGAGAGAGTCAACGTGCTAGTAAAGGAGGCTGAGGCGCGGGTGCTATACTGCGGCTCGTCCATCATGCGGGGCGTGCGCATGATTTGATTCTGGTCGCCGGCTTCGCCTTGCTGTATTCCGGTTGCGAGGATCTCCCCGCTGGCCACGTCGGTAATCGTCACGCGGGCGCCGCCGACTTCCCGGCCCAACACCATCGATCCATGAGACACAACTCGCACGATGATCCTGGTCGGTTGGGGCTCATTCAATGGCAAAGGAAGCGGAGGTTCTAGGGCTACCGGGCCTGCAAGGCCATGGGGAGTGCTGCAGAAAAAGGTAAAGAGGAGAACCAGGAACAGCGTTGTACCGGACGGAGTCATTTCACTTTCGTGCCGGGATCGACTTCCTCGATAATGGTGGCGAGGCCTCGCACCTCGCTGTCACCGGCAGCTAAAACCATCCCTTGCGATTCGATCCCCATGAGTTTCGCCGGCTTCAAATTGGCCACGATAACGATGGTCTTGCCGACCAGCATGTCCGGTTCGTACTTTTTGCCGATGCCAGCCACGATTTGCCGTTGTTCCGTACCGAGGGAGACCTGAAGCTTGAGCAATTTCTCGGATTTCGGCACGCGTTCGGCACTGATGACTTTCGCCGTCTTCAACTGGATCTTCATGAATTCGTCGATCGTGATCTGCTGTGGCGCTGCCGGTGGCGGCGTTGCGGCAGGAGTAGCGGCGGCCGCCGTCGGAGTGGTCGTTGTCGGGGCTGCGGCGGGAACAGGGTTCGCAGTTATCGGTGTGTCACTCACGGGTTTGGCTCCTTGTGGTTTCGATTCGATACGGGGGAAGAGGGAGGTACCTTTGCGGATCACTGTGCCCGCTTTCACGTCGCCCCAGCTCAACGGAGATCGCAGCATGGTGGCGTTGAAATCGAGCGAAAGCCCGAGTTGAGTGCATATGGATTGTGCACTCGTGGGCATAAAAGGAGATATTGCAAGTGCTAAGCAACGCAGTGTTTCAGCCATATAGTAAAGGACTGTATTGAGTTGGTCCGCGTCACTTTCATTCTTGGCAAGATTCCATGGGGCAGTCTTATCTACATACTGGTTAGCGATTTGAACGACCTGCCAAATAGCCTCGAGTGCTCGGCTAAACTCCAATTGCTCGAGATGTCGAGGTAATGTTTCGTTTAGAAGCGTAACCGTTGCTTGTTGAAGGTCCCGCTCCGCCGCTCGGGTTTTTCCAGCTTGCGGAATCTGGTTAGATCGATTCTTCTCGATCAGTGTCAAAGTTCGGCTTAGGAGATTCCCTAAACCATTGGCAAGATCGCTGTTTACACGGGTCACCATAGCTGATTGGGAAAAGTCGCCATCTTGGCCGAATGGGACTTCTCGAAGAATGAAATACCGGAATGCGTCTAGTCCAAACTCATCAACCATCTTATTCGGATCCACGACATTGCCGCGGCTCTTCGACATCTTTTCTCCGTCAACAGTCCACCAGCCGTGGGCGAAGATCGTCTCCGGCAACGGCTGGTTCAAAGCCATCAGCATCGTGGACCAGTAGACGGCGTGCGTCGTCAAGATGTCCTTTCCAACGAGGTGGACATTGGCCGGCCAGAAGCGATTGCCAATGGGTTTCTCTCTGGGGAGGTATTCCAGGGCAGAGATGTAGTTCACCAGCGCGTCGAACCAGACATAGGTGACATAGTCGTTGTCGAAGGGGAGTTCGATGCCCCAGGAGAGCCTGGATTTTGGTCTGGAGATCGACAGGTCGCCCAGCTTCTGTGTGTGGAGAAACCCCAACACTTCATTCCGGCGCGATTCAGGGCGGATAAAATCAGGATGATCGAGGATGTGTCGCTGTAGTTGATCCTGATACTGCCCCATCTTGAAAAAGTAATTGTGCTCGCTGAGCTTTTCCACCGGTCGTTTGCAGTCCGGGCAGAGGCCGTCGGCTACGTCCTTTTCCGTCCAGAACCGTTCGTCGAATGTGCAATACCAGCCTGAATAGTCGGCCTTATAAATCAGCTGCTTGTCGAACAGCTCTTGAAGGTAGCGTTGGACGACTTTCTTATGCTGAGCGTCGGTCGTTCTGATAAACGCATCGTTGGAGATGTTCAGCCGTTTCCAGAGGTCCTGAAATTGCGGCGCGAGTTTGTCGCAGTGGATTTGTGGAGCAATCCCGGCTTTGGCCGCGGCTTGTTGCACTTTCTGTCCATGCTCATCCAGACCGGTCAGGAAAAACACGTCACGCCCGCGCAAACGCCAGTAGCGCGCGAGCACGTCGGCGGCGATCGTGGTGTAGGCATGACCGATGTGCGGGACGTCGTTAACGTAGTAGATCGGCGTCGTAATGTAGAAGGTGCCGGGCTTGCTCATGGTCGGAAGAAAGATATCAGGTTGGAAAGATTGAAAGCTAGACGAGCGCCGGGGCCGTAGCGAGTCCCAGCGCCTCTCGCAAACGGAGCAAAATGTTTTCCAGGGCCATATGGAGATTGAGATGGCGTGTGGCCTGCTGTTCCGTGCGTTCGATCTCATTCAGCAGGTCCAACAATGCGTCGGCATCGGCTTGTTGCGCGTACCGACGGAGTTGGTCCAGCTGGTCAAGATGCAGCAGCAGCTCCTGATTGCCGCCGGCAAGGACAATGACGAGGTCACGGATCCACCGGCTGAGCCAGCCGAGTATTTCCGGGCCCCGGTCGGCTTTCGCCAAACTCTCCGCTGCCGTCAGAATGGCGGTGATAGATTTCAGCGTGGTCGGAGCGACAAGATCGAGGCAGTCGCGCTGTTGCGCATGTATGACGGTGGGGTCCAGCGTCAGGGCCTCTCCGATTCGTCCATCGGCGACAAGCGCCAGGAATCGCGCCTCCGTCGGGGGGAGGTCCCGTTTCAAAATGACCGCGGCTTCCACCTGCGTCTGAGCGGGAGGGGTAAACCGCAGCGACTGGCAGCGGGAGCGAATTGTGATCGGCAGCGCTTGCGGGCGGCTGGAGACCAAGATGAACAGGCCGTGTCCCGGGGGTTCCTCCAGTGTTTTGAGGAGGGCGTTGGCTGCGCCGATCGTCAGCCGGTCGGCGTCGTCGATCAGACAGATTTTGCGTTCTCCCATGAGCGGCCGGTAGATGAACTGCTGTTCAATCTCGCGCACCTGTTCGATCTTGATTTGCGGGGTCGCCAATTCCCGGTCTGGCTCGATCACAAAAAAGTCAGGGTGCGTCCGCGCCGCGATCTGGAGGCAGGACCGGCAGCGGCCGCAGCAGTCGTGATTGCTGACGGCTTCCGCCTGTTCACAATTCAAGGTCTGCGCCAGATTCAGGGCGGTCAGCAATTTGCCGATGCCCGCTTCGCCGTGGAAGAGATAGGCATGGGCCACACGCTCTTGTTTCAGCGCGGCTTTGAGCAGCGTAATCGGCCGTTCGTGGCCGGTGATGTCGTGAAACGGCATGGTTACCGGTGTTTTGGCGGTTTCATCCGCAGCGATCCTAGCCGATCCAGCACGAGGGTTTCCACTTGCCGGGCGATGGCGTTCGGTGATTGCCGAGCGTCGATCGTTTTGATCCGGCGCGGTTCACGTTTGGCCAAGGCCAGGAAGCCGGCGCGGACTTTGGTGTGAAACCGCTCGGTTTCCAGGTCGAGACGATTTTGTGACACAGCCTCACTGCGCCGCCGCGTGAGACCGGCGGTCACCGGAAGGTCGAAGAGCACAGTGAGGTGCGGCGTGAGTCCTCCCGTCGCCCAGTCATTCATCGTCCGCAGGAGTTTCAGATCGAGCCCTCGCGCGTACCCTTGGTAGGCCATCGTGGAGTCTGAGAACCGGTCGCAGATGACCAGTGTGCCATGTTCAAGAGCAGGTCGGATGACCTGATCGGCATGCTGGCGACGGGCGGCGAGAATGATCAGCGTTTCCGTTTCCGACGCCATCGGTTCAACCGATCTCTCGAGTAGGATGCTGCGTAATCGTTCAGCGACAAGCGTTCCCCCAGGTTCTCTTGTATGCAGGACGTTGTAGCCCCGCTGCGTCAGCGATTGGCACAGGCGAACGGCCTGCGTGGTTTTCCCGCTGCCTTCGCCTCCTTCGAGCGTAATGAAGACACCTGGAACGCGTCGTGATCGTAAGGGCAACTGTGGCTCCTGAATGGGGTAATAACCGGGCCAATAATCGGGGTGGGATCCTATGCCAGGCTGTCATGAATAGCAAGGAAGATTGAACCGTAGTGGTTTTGGTGGTGAGACCGGTTCAGAATTGCTAACTCATTGAAAATAACAAGAAAAGGCTTGCGGCATCGGCGAAAAAATCTGTATGATGAGCCTCCACAATATAGGGGCCCGTGCACGGCCCGAAAGAATGCTGAAAACCGCCTTAAAACGCTATTTTCTGACCGGGCTTCTGGTGGTGACTCCGATCTGGGGAACCGTCCTTATTTTGAAGACGCTGTTCGTCACAGTGGACGGTATCCTGGGCGATATCCTCGCGCGCTGGGCCCCCAACCATTACGTCCCTGGGGCCGGTGTCGCGCTGCTGATTGTCTTGATCTTTTCTACCGGGTTGTTCGCGGCCAACTTCATGGGGCGGGCGATCGTCAAGATCTGGGAAGATTGGTTGAACCGCTTGCCGTTGGTCCGGGGGATTTACTCGACGTTGAAATCAATGATGGATATCCTGTCGTTCTCCGATCGAGGATCCTACCGCCGCGTCGTCTTGATCCAATTTCCCAAGAACGGCCACTACTGTTTCGCGTTCGTGACCGGGGTGACGAAAAGTGAGTCGTCGGTGTTGGGCCGGGAACCGTTGGTTCATGTGTACGTGCCGACCTCGCCGAATCCGACCTCCGGGTATTTTCTCCTGGTCCCTGAACGCGAAGTCACGTCGGTCGAGATCAGTGTCGATGAAGCCATGAAACTAATCGTGTCCGGCGGGCTCTATTCTCCGTCGACCCCGCTCGCGCCGCTGCTCAATCCCGATCAGAAGTGGAGCCACGTAAAGCAGCCGGACGCGGGTGTGCCCATCGTATGACGTGCGCTGCCGGACAACCGCCATGCGGAACTTGACGAGTGAGTACCTGAGATGAAACGGCCGACGAGCAAGCATGCGACAGCATCGCAGATCCAGGGCCTCGGCGTGGTGATAATGGCCGCCGGCCTGGGCACACGCATGAGGTCCAAGCGTGCAAAGGTACTGCATCGGGTCGCGGGCCGTCCGATGGTGCTGTACGCCGTTGATCTGGCATTGCAGGTGGCCGGACACAGGATTGCGGTTGTGGTCGGTCATCAGGCCAAGGATGTTCAGCAGGTCATTCAGACGGGAATTGAGGGGAGGACGGGGGCCGAATTGGTCGCCGTCGTTGAGCAGGCAGAACAGCTGGGGACCGGCCACGCAGTGCTCCAAAGCCGTCCGGTGTTTGCCGGAGCCAAGGAGCCGCATCCGACAAATTATCTGATTTTGAACGGCGATACTCCGTTGCTGAAAGAACGGACGGTGCGTGAACTGATGCGGGTCCATCAAGCGGAAGGGGCGATGGTGACAATCCTGGCAGCTGCGTTGGATGACCCCACCGGCTATGGCCGTGTCATTCGTCGGCAGTCGGATGGCGGCCATCAGGGCGGATTGGCTTCATCCGAGGTGCTCAAAATCGTCGAAGATCGGGACGCGACACCGGCTGAGCGGGCTGTCAAGGAAATCAACGTGGGGACCTACGTGGTATCCGGCGAGTTTCTCTTTGCCGCGCTGGATAAATTGGAGCCGCACAATGCGCAGGGCGAATACTATCTCACCGATATTGTGCGCATGGCGGTGACGCAGCGGCAGAAGGTTGTCGCGGTGAGCCTTCAAGATGCAGACGAGGGCTTAGGCATCAATACCAGGCGGCAGCTGGCGGCGGCAGAGCAGGTTGTTCGTCAGCAGCTTCGCGAACGATGGCTCGACGCGGGCGTGACGATGTTGGATCCGGCTTCCGTCTGGATCGACGCGGGTGTGCTGGTGGGAAGGGACACCGTTCTGCACCCGTATGTGACGCTCGAAGGCACGACCCACGTCGGCGAAGATTGTGTCCTCCGGTCCCACTCGAGGCTGACCGACTGCCGGCTGGGCGATCGCGTGGAAATTTTGGACCACTGCGTGTTCCGTGAATCGGTCATAGAAGACGATGCGGTGCTAGGCCCCTTTGTCCACCTCCGGCCCGGTGTATCGGTACGGCGAAAGGCCAAAGTTGGTAATTTCGTCGAAATGAAGAAAACAGACCTTGGAGAGGGGGCCAAGGCCAATCACCTGAGTTACCTTGGCGACGCGACGATCGGTAAGGGGGTCAATATCGGTGCCGGGACAATTACTTGTAACTATGATGGAATTCACAAGCATCACACTACGATCGGGGACAATGTGTTCGTAGGGAGTGACACGCAACTGGTGGCTCCCGTCACCGTGGGAGCCGGCGCAGTGATCGCCGCCGGGACAACCGTGACACAAGATGTTCCGGCCGATTCCTTGGCAATTGCCCGGGCTGCGCAAGAGAATCGTGTGGACTGGGCGGCGAAGCGCCGCCTCATGATTGCACGTAGCGCTGCAGCGAGGCCACCGCTGGTGAGTGGACGGCCGCAACCAGCTCAAGCCGCCGTGCGATCGAAAAACAAACACAGATAGGAGCGGTTATGTGCGGCATTGTCGGATACGTGGGCACTCAGGACGCAGTCCCGATCTTAATCGGTGGCCTGGCCAAACTGGAGTATCGCGGCTACGACTCATCCGGTGTAGCCGTGATGCAGGGAGAGAAGATCGCCATCCGGCGGAGCGTCGGTAAGCTGGTGAATCTGCAACAATCGCTCAAAGAGAAAGAGCTCAAAGGCACGGTCGGCATCGGCCACACCCGCTGGGCTACTCATGGGAAGCCCTCAGAGCAAAATGCCCATCCGCACCGCTCAAAAGGCTGCGTCCTGGTCCACAACGGGATCATCGAAAATTATCAACCGCTGAAGCAACAGTTGGAAAAAGACGGGTATCTGTTTCAGTCCGAAACTGATACGGAAGTGGTCGCGCACCTGATCGACAAATATCTCAATAAGGGGCAGGGATTGGCGGAGGCGGTCCGGTCGGCGACAAAAGAGGTCCGGGGTAGCTATGCGCTGGCTGTCATTTCCGAGCGGGAGCCCGGGACACTGATCGCGGCTCGTTCCGGATGTCCCTTGGTGGTGGGCAAGACGAAGCAGGCATCGTATGTTGCGTCGGATGTCATGGCCATGCTGGCTCATACACGGGATGTCACCTATCTTGAGGAAGGAGACATGGCCGTCATCACCCAAGAGCATGTGCGGTTGATGGATGCCGAGGGACATGCCGTGTCGAGAAAGCCGTCAAAGATTACCTGGGACGCGTCGGCGGCCGAGAAAAGCGGACATCCGCATTTTATGATGAAAGAGATTCACGAACAGCCGCAGACCATTCTCGATACGATGCGCGGCCGGTATTCCTATGAAGCAGGTGAAGCGGATTTGCCGGATATCGGCTTGGCGCCCCAAGATTTTGCCGCCGCGGAACGGATCTGGATCGTAGCCTGCGGAACGTCTTGGCATGCAGGCCTGGTGGGGAAATATCTGCTGGAGGATATGGCGCGTATCCCTGTGCAAGTCGATATCGCCAGCGAGTTTCGGTATCGCAACCCGCTTGTCGGCAAGCACGATTTGTTCGTGGCTATTTCGCAGTCGGGAGAGACGGCTGATACGCTCGCAGCGGCGCGGGAGGCCAAGGAGAAAGGCGCGCGCGCCATCTCGATCGTGAACGTCGTCGGCAGCACCTTGGCCCGTGAATCGGACGGCGTGCTGTATACCCACTGTGGGCCGGAAATCGGCGTAGCGTCGACGAAAGCGTTTACCGCCCAGCTGACCGCCCTGTATCTCCTGGCGTTGCATGTGGCGAGGGTCCGTGGTGTGATGAAGGACGTGGACGGCAAGGCCTGGCTCGACCGGCTGGTCCGGGTTCCGGCGCTTGTCGAACGCATACTGGGCCGTGAAGCCGAGATCGTGGCCATCGCCAAGCGGTATTACAAGAAGCGGAACTTCTTGTTCTTGGGGCGCGGCATCAATTACCCGATCGCATTGGAAGGGTCGCTCAAGCTCAAGGAGATTTCCTATATTCATGCAGAAGGGTATGCGGCAGGAGAAATGAAACATGGTCCGATTGCGTTGATCGACAAGGACATGCCGGTGGTGGTATTGGCGCCGCGCGATCGACTCTATGAAAAGACGGTCAGTAACCTGATGGAAGTCAAGGCGCGTCGCGCACCGGTCATCGCCTTTGTGGCCGAGGGAGAACGGGAGCTGGGGAAGGTCGCCGACGCGGTGTTTACGGTTCCTGCCACCCATCCGTTGATCTCGCCGATTCTGTTCACGATTCCGTTGCAGCTGCTGGCGTATCACATTGCGGTTTTGCGGGGAGCGGATGTGGATCAGCCCAGGAATCTCGCCAAGAGCGTAACGGTGGAGTAGGCGGATGTTGAAAATGGCTTCCAGCTGCGTTCTCGGTCGTCCATCTCCCTGCGACGTACCCCAGAGGGTACGCCTCAGTCGCCGGACTCCCTGCGGCCTTGTTCGGTGACATGCGCGTCTTGGCGCGCAGGGGAGGGTGGGTGAGACGAAGACCATTTTGAACATCCTAGTGGGACAGGAGGGGAATGCGCGCAGTAGGGGACCCTACCTTAGCACCTCATGAGTGGGAGAAGAGAGAAAGAGGGAGGGGGCAGAGAGGATGGAGATTACGAAGCAGGATGTGGAGAAGGTCGCGCTGTTGGCCAGACTGCGCGTGACGGAAGACGAGAAGGCAGTCTTCGCCACGCAGTTGAGCCAGATCCTGACCCATGTCGAGCAGCTGAACCGGTATGATACGGCGGGGGTTGAGCCGACTACGGCGGTCATGGGGCAGACCAATGTGTTCCGGGACGATGTGGTCCGGCCGTCGTTGTCTGTGGAGAAGGCCTTGGCGAATGCGCCAGAGCGTGAAGCGGACGGGTTTGGGGTGCCAAAAATACTAGAGGAGCGTTAAACGTCAAGCGTCAAACGTCAAACGTGACACCACGAATGACGAATGACGAATGACGAATGACGAAATGCAGATGTTCCGACAAATGTTGCGGTCCAAAATTCATCGCGCCACCGTCACCGGCACGCACCTGGAATACGAAGGCAGTTTGACCATCGATCAGGACTTGATGGAAGCCGCCGGCATCCTTCCGTATGAAGCGATCGTCTGCTCCAATTTGAATAACGGCGAGCGGTTCATGACCTACGCCATCAACGGCGGGCGGGGCAAGGGCGAGATCATTTTGAACGGACCCACGGCCCGAAAGGCAGCCGTCGGCGATCACATCATCATTTTCTGTTACGAATATTACGGCGACGAAGAAATTAAAAAACATGCGCCGAGGATCGTGCGGGTCAATGAGAAAAATAGGATCGTGAATGTGGGCTGACATGTGCGCACGCTCACAGGCTGACAGGGCGCCGAAGCGAAGCCCATCTTGCTTGTCAGCTTGTCATCTTGCGCGCGTGTCAGCGTGTTCGCTGGACGGCTATGTCTATTCATAAACTGTCACTCTGTGACCTTCAGAAGAAATTCACCGCCGGTGAAGTCAGCGCGGCGGAGATCGTGCGGGCGTATGCGCTGCGTGTCGGCCAGGTAGAGTCCAAAGTGCGGGCGTACGTCAATCAAGCGCAGGAGTCAGCGTCGGCACAGGCGGATGCACTGGACCGGCAACTCAAACAATGGCGCAAAACGAAGCCGCTGATGGGAATGCCGCTCGCGATCAAGGACAATATCTGCACGGAAGGCATGCCGACGACGTGCAGTTCGCGCATGTTGCAGCATTTTGTGCCGCCCTATGATGCGACGGTGATCACCAAATTGCGCGAACAGGGCTACATCCTGTTGGGCAAGACAAATCTGGACGAATTTGCGATGGGGTCATCGACCGAAAATTCCGCGTTCGGTCCAAGCCGGAATCCCTGGGATCTTCATCGTGTGCCTGGTGGGTCGAGTGGAGGGTCTGCAGCGGCGGTGGCGGCAGACGAATGCGTCGCCGCACTTGGCTCAGACACGGGGGGATCCATTCGCCAACCGGCGGCGTTCTGCGGCGTGGTCGGGTTGAAACCGACCTATGGGCGGGTCTCTCGGTACGGGTTGGTCGCGTTTGCGTCGTCGCTCGATCAAATCGGCCCTATAACCAAAGATGTCCGCGACGCCGCGTGTGTGCTGGGCTCGATCGCCGGCCACGATCCGCAGGATTCGACCTCGGCCGATGTTCCGGTTCCCGACTACCTGAAGGCCTTGGCGAAGAAAGATCTTAAGAAACTACGGGTCGGGGTACCGCGAGAGTTCTTTGCCGAAGGGCTCGATCCGGAGGTGGACCAAGCGGTCAAGGCAGCGATCGCAGAATTGAAAACTCTGGGTGGCGAAATCAAGGACATCCAACTGCCGAGGACCGACGCCGCAGTGGCGGTGTATTACGTGCTGGCGACGGCTGAAGCCAGTTCGAATCTCGCCCGTTTTGACGGCGTGAAATTCGGGCTCCGGGCGAAAGAGACCAAGGATCTGGCGGATCTCTACATGAAGACAAGGCAGGAAGGGTTCGGTCCGGAAGTCAAACGCCGCATCATGTTGGGCACGTATGTGCTGAGTGCGGGCTATTACGACGCGTACTACGGGAAGGCTCAGGCGGTGCGAACGCTGGTCTGTCAGGACTTCGAGGCGGCGTTTAAAGAAGTCGATCTGATTGTGACGCCGGCAACACCGACCCCCGCCTTCAAGCTGGGGGAGAAGAGCGAGGATCCGCTGCAGATGTATTTGTCCGATATCTTTACCATCTCGGTCAATCTGGCTGGTCTGCCGGCGATTGCGCTGCCCTGCGGATTCAGTAAGAGCGGGTTACCGATCGGGTTGCAACTGATCGGGCGACCGTTCGAGGAAGAAACGATCTTGCGGGCAGCCTATGCATATGAACAAGCCACGGAGTGGCATCTGAAGAAGCCGGTGATTCGGTGAGGAGCAAGGGGCAAGAAGCAAGGGAAAACCGGAGGGCCGAGCATGACCTTTGTTGAAATTGCGGCGATGCTCGTGGCGGTCGCGTTTGCGGTACTGGTGGGATTTTTAGTGCCGGTGCTGATGCAGGTTCGCAAGACGGTCACGGAGTCCGAACAGCTGCTGGCCAAAATGAACGCCGATTTGCCGCCGCTGGTTGGAGAACTCCGCGCCGTGAGCCAACACCTCAATCAGCTGACTGAACAGGCGCGAGACGGTGTGGAGCATGCAGCGGTGTTGTTACATGCTGTGGGTGAAGTCGGCGAATCCGTTCAGCAAGTTCATAATGTCGTGCGTGGGTCGAGCGGCACCCTCATGACCAATGTCGCCAGCGTGCTGGCGGGGTTTAAAGCGGCCACGCAGGTGATGCGCGAACGCTATCGAAAGGAAGGAGGACCTCACAATGGCGGATGATCGTGGGTCTTCGGCGGCGGCGGTGTTGTTGGCGTTTCTCAGCGGCGCGGCACTGGGGGCGGTTGCAGCCATGTTGCTGGCGCCTGAGTCGGCGAATGAGTCGCGTGAGCGGCTGCGTCGGTATGCGCGCAGGGCGGAGGGCCAGCTGCATGATATGGCCGGGCGCGCGGGGGAAGTCTTTGAAGAAGTCGTCGGGCAGGGGAAGGATTTCGTTGAAACCAAGAAGTCGGCGCTGCGCGAGGCCTTTGAAGCAGGGCGTGAGGCGATGAGACAGGAGCGGGACCGTATGCGCGGTGAGGGATAGCAGGCGGCTGAAAAATGTCCACCGGCTGCGTTCTCATGTCGCTCAGAGGCTCAACGTACGGCACAGAGTACGCCTCGCCTCTTCGCTCACTGCGGCCTTGCCGGTGAACTTTTTGAGCCGCCTGTGGGAGTGAAGTGGGCATTGTGAATTGGCCAACAATATTATGACCTACGAAGTCGTCGTCGGCGTCGAAGTCCATGCGCAGCTGCGGACCAAGTCCAAGATGTTCTGCGGCTGTACGACTCTGTTCGGCGCGCCTCCCAACAGCCACACGTGCCCGGTGTGCCTTGGCTTGCCGGGAAGTCTGCCTGTCATTAACAAGGCTGCGGTCGAGATGGCGGTGCGCGCTGGGCTCGCATTGAACTGCACGATCGGTGCGAGCAACCGGTTTGCACGGAAGAACTATTTCTATCCGGATTTGCCGAAGGGCTATCAGATTTCCCAGTACGAGTCGCCGATCTGCGAGCATGGCTGGATCGACATCGCCTCCGGTACAGGGGGGATGCGGGTCCGTATTCGCCGGGCTCATCTTGAGGAAGATGCAGGGAAAAATGTGCATCAAACCGGCGCCAACGGGAGCGTGGTGGATTTAAATCGCGCCGGTACGCCGCTGTTGGAAATCGTGACCGAACCGGACATGCGGTCCTCGGATGAGGTCGTGGCCTATCTCAAGGGGTTGCGCGACATCTTGATGTACCTTGAAGTGTGCGACGGCAACATGGAGGAAGGCAGCTTCCGATGCGAACCCAATCTGTCGCTCCGTCCCACGGGGCAAAAGGAATTCGGCACAAAAGTCGAATTGAAGAACATCAACTCCTTCAAATACGTGAAGGACGCGATGGAATATGAGATCAAGCGTCAGACGAAAGTGCTGAGCGAGGGTGGGAAGATCAAGCAGGAAACGCGCCTGTGGAATATCGAGCGAGGTGAAACGGCGGTGATGCGCTCCAAGGAAGAGGCGCATGACTACCGCTATTTCCCCGACCCGGATTTAGTCCCGTTGAAGTTGGAGCGCGACTGGGTTGAAGGGTTCCGCGACGGCTTGCCGGAATTGCCTGCCGCGCGGGCTGCTCGTTTCACCGCTGAATTTGGATTGCCGAAGTACGATGCCGATGTGCTCACGGCGTCCAGAGCTATTGCGGAGTATTTCGAGCGTTGCGTGAGGCTCTTCAATCAGCCCAAAACGGTCAGTAATTGGGTGATGGGTGAGCTGGCCAGGGAGTTGAATGTTTCAGGCACTGATGCGAGTGCGTCCCCGGTTTCTCCTGAACGACTTGTGAGCCTTCTGCAATTGGTAGAGAAAGGTACAATCAGCCTCAAAGTGGCGCGGGAGATCTTCCCCGAAATCTATAGCAGCGGCAAATCGCCTGAACAGATTGTTCAGGAAAAAGGCCTCAGGCAGGTTTCAGACGAAGGCGCCTTGGAAAAGATCATCGCCGAGGTATTGGACAATAATCCGGCTCAGGTGGCGCAGTTCAAAGAAGGAAAACAGCAAGTGCTGGGTTTTCTGGTCGGACAAGTGATGAAGGCCAGTGGGGGGAAGGCGAATCCTGGGAAAGTGAACGAGATGCTGAAGCGAAAGCTTACTGCATAATGGCAGTGTGCTAACGGGGGAGAAGGCAGGACATGAGCGTGATCAGAGAGATCAAGGGCAGGCAGATTGTCGATTCACGTGGAAATCCCACGGTTGAGGCGGAGGTGACACTGGAGAGCGGTGCGAAAGGGCGGGCCGCGGTACCATCCGGTGCGTCGACCGGCGAAAAGGAAGCGATTGAGTTGCGCGATGGCGACAAGAAACGCTGGATGGGGAAAGGCGTGTCCAAGGCCGTCGCGAATATCAGCAAGGTGATTGCACCGGAGCTACTCGGTAAAGAGGCGATGGATCAGGCCGGTATCGATCAGGCCATGATTGCGCTGGATGGCACGAAGACAAAGGGTAAGCTCGGGGCCAATGCCATTCTCGGTGTGTCGCTGGCGGTTGCGAAGGCGGCGGCGAATGAGACGGGGCAGCCGCTCTATCGGTATCTTGGCGGAACGAATGCGCGGGTTTTGCCGGTGCCGTTGATGAATATCATCAACGGCGGGGCTCATGCGGACAATCGGCTCGATCTCCAGGAGTTCATGATCATGCCGGTCGGCGCCGCGACGTTCAGCGAGGCGCTCCGGATGGCGACGGAAGTGTTCCATTCGTTGAAAGCGATCTTGAAGAAAAAGGGACTGAATACGGCGGTGGGTGATGAGGGAGGGTTTGCGCCGGACCTACAATCGAATGAAGAAGCCCTCGGCCTTATTACTCAGGCCATAGAAGGGGCAGGTTACAAGGCCGGAAAGGACATCGCCCTGGCCTTGGACTGTGCCGCGAGCGAATTGTATGAGAAAGGGCGCTATGTCCTTGAAGCCGAGAAGAATCCTGAACGTTCCTCTGAACAGATGATCGAATATTACGGCAAGTTGCTGGACCGGTATCCGATTCTCTCGATCGAGGATGGATTGAGCGAGCTGGATTGGAAAGGCTGGAAGATGTTGACCGAGAAGCTCGGCAAACGGGTTCAACTCGTTGGGGACGACATTTTCGTGACGAACGTCGAGATTTTTTCCAAGGGCATTGCGGAAGGGATCGGGAATTCGATTCTGATCAAGCTCAATCAAATCGGCACCTTGACGGAGACGCTGGATGCGATCGAGCTGGCCAAACGATCCGGCTACACGGCAATCATCTCCCACCGGTCCGGTGAAACGGAGGACACGACGATCGCCGATGTGGCGGTGGCGACGAACAGCGGGCTGATCAAGACCGGATCGCTGTCCCGAACGGACCGGGTCGCCAAATACAATCAGCTGCTTCGTATCGAAGAGGAGCTGGGTGCGGCAGCCGTCTATCGCGGCCGTGATGCGGTGCCGGGCCGGTCGTAGCCGCCGGCATCTTTGAGCCGCCGGCGGCTGGTGGTATCTCGTCATCCAGGGAAATGGTTTCAAGGTGCAAGGTTCAAGTTCCAAGGTGCAAATTTCATCATGGAACGCGAAACGAGAAACCAGAAACTCGAAACTGAGTCGCGAAATACGCTCGGTAAATAAATGATCATCAAGCAAAATCGCGGGCGGCAGTGGTTGGACTGGCAGCGGCGCATGGGGGTCGTGGCTCAAGTGGCCGGCATGGGTGCCTGTCTGTGGTTGCTGGTCACGCTGTTCTTCGGTGAGATGGGGCTCCTGCGGTATGTGGCCATGCGTAATTATTCGGGACAGCTTGAACGCGATCTCTCAGCGTTGCGCACCGAAACGGCCTCGCTGCGAAAGGACATCGTTCGGTTGCAACAAGATCCGGCCAAGCTGGAGCAACTGGCCAGAGAACGATTGGGCTACGTGCGAAAAGGGGAGACGGTCTATCAACTCAATTCCGATGCGGTCGATACTCAGGAACGCCGGTCAAAACCATGAAATTCGGAACCGTTGCCATTGTCGGGCGCTCGAATGTGGGCAAATCGACTCTCCTTAACCGCCTGTTGGGCGAAAAAATTGCGATTGTGTCGGACAAGCCGCAGACAACCAGGACACGCATTTTAGGAATCGTTCATGTGCCGGATGGCCAGATTGCATTTCTCGATACGCC
>DCZO01000001.1:161460-168480 GCA_002331335.1 Nitrospira sp. UBA2082
TGTATGTGCTCATGGATGCCACGAGTTTGCCAGGGCCCGGCGACCTGGCTGCTGTCGCATACGTCAAGGACGCGATGGCCAAACGATCTCGACCGGCCATTTTGGTTGTCACGAAAGTCGATCTGGTCAACAAACTCAAATTGCTCCCGGTGCTTGAAAGCTATGCCAGGCTATTCGATTGGGCGGCGATCGTGCCGGTTTCTTCACAGACTGGAGACAATATTGATCGGCTGCTCGCCGTAACGATCCCGCATTTGTCAGAGGGTGAAGGGGCCTATGGCGATGATGTGGTGACTGATCAAACGATGCGGACCCTGGCCGGAGAAATCATTCGCGAGAAAATCTTGCAGGCGACCGAGCAAGAGGTGCCGTACTCCGTGGCGGTGGAGATCGAGCAGTTCAAGGAGGAAGGCAGACTCGCTCGTATTCATGCCTCGATTCTCGTGGAGCGTGAAACCCAGAAGGGCATTCTGATCGGCAAACAGGGAGAACGGTTGAAAGCGATCAGCACACAGGCGCGGCAGGATATGGAACGGTTGTTCGGCATGAAAGTGTTTCTTGAAGTATGGGTCAAGGTGAAAGAGTCCTGGCGGGAAGATGAGCAGTTGCTGGTTGAACTCGGATATTAGAGGGGTGTGATGCAACCGACAGAACGGCCGGTTGAAACTCGGCCCTCGGATCTACGCCCCCGTGTGCCTGAGCGGGATACGCTGCGTGATGCGTTGCGCGATCAGGCGGAGCGTGGGCAGACCAAGTCCGATATTGTGCTCCAATCCGTTCAGCGATTATTGCGGCGCGGAGCCATCACCAATCTCTCGAAGATGCTGGGACGTATGCACCCGGCGGATATCGCCAAGGCTGTCAATCACCTGTCGTCTCCAAAGGAAAAACGGGAAGTCTTCGAATTGGTCAGGGGCGAGAACAAGCGCGGACAGGTGTTGAGTGAACTCGATGGCGAAAGTATTCAGGAAGTGCTGGCCGATCTATTGCACTCGGATGTGGCCTGGCTGCTGAAGGATCTCGGTCCCGACGATGTGGCCTATATTCTCGGATTTCTTCCGGAGGATCGCGGGAAGGAAATCCTCGCCTTGATGAAGGCGGAGGATTCGACCGAAGTCGCCGGGATCCTCAAATACGCCAAGGATACCGCCGGTGGCATCATGACGACGGAGTTCTTTTCTCTGTCGGAGGACGCGACCGCCCAGGAGGCGATCCGCCGGCTTCAGCAGGCCACCGACGCGGAAATGGTCTTCTACATCTATGTTACGGACAAAGACGACCATCTGGTCGGCGTGTTGTCGCTGCGTCAGCTTCTGACGGTGCCGCCTGCGACGCCGTTAAAGAACATCATGACGCGCGACGTGATGAGTGTGTCGGTTGATATGGATCAGGAGGAAGTCGCGCGCCAGGTGGCCAGTTACAACTTGCTTGCGATTCCGGTGGTTGAGAAGGACGGCACCTTGGCAGGAATTATCACCGTTGATGACGTGGTCGACGTCATCCGTGAGGAAGCGACGGAGGACATGCTCAAGATGGCCGGCGCCATTGAAGAAGAGCCGACGTCAAAATCCTCGAGTTTGGGGTCGGCTAAACTGCGGCTGCCCTGGCTTTTCACGAATCTCGTCGGCAGCCTGTTGTCAGGTGCGATCCTGTGGTACTTCCGCTATACCCTTCAAGAGGTTGTCGCGATTGTCAGTTTCATTCCAGTCATTGCCGCGATGGGGGGCAACGTGGGCCTACAGTCTTCGACGTTGATCATTCGAGGACTGGCCACCGGCCTTATCGAGTTGACTGACGTCTGGACGGTGTTTTTCCGCGAGGTCAAGATCGGTCTTCTCATGGGGCTTGCCTGCGGATTCATGTTGACTGTGGTCGGGTGGGGGTTGGGCCAGGGATTCTTGGGAGTTGTCGTGGGGGCCTCGTTGGTGATTGCGTTTCTCGTGTCTACGAGCATGGCCACCATCATGCCTATTGTACTGAAGCGGATGGGCGTGGATCCGGCCGTCGCAGCCGGTCCATTCGTGACAACGGCGAACGACATCACCGGCATTACCATCTACCTCACTCTGGCGACACTCTTTCTGGACTATCTTCGGTGATGTGTGTTGACCTGAACGGGCGATGCCCGATTCCTATTTCATGAGCACTGGTACATCATGCCGCTTGTAAAAGCGACGGCCATCATTTTACAGAGCCGCAGGTGGGGTGATGCCGACCGGATCGTGACGTGTTATGCGAAGACGCTGGGAAAGATTCGCGGAGTCGCCCGCGGCGCCCGCCGTCAGAAAAGCCGGTTTGGCGCGGCGCTCGAACCGTTTACGGTATGCCGCCTCGATTTATTTGAAAAAACGGGCGACTCGCTGTTCCGGATTTCACATGTCGATGTGGTGTCGTCGTGCCACTCGTTACGAGAGGACCTCGGCTTAATGGCGGCAGCGGCGCGGATGGTCAATGTCGTGGCTGCGGTGACTCCTGATGGAGATCCGGATCCGGTGCTATTCGAGACGCTTGAACAGGGCCTGGCGTCGCTTTGTCAGAGCGAAGATCCGGCGTGCACGGCTCTGCTGTTTCAAATCAGACTCTTAGGGCTCACCGGATTCCGCCCGCAAACGGATCATTGCGCGGCATGCGGGAAGACACGTATGGCCGGTGCGCCCCAATTTTCACCTCTTGCCGGCGGGCTTGTATGCATACCGTGCGCCGCCCGGCAGCATACCCGCTGCGTGGCCCTTTCGCAGGGAAGCCTTGCATTTCTCCAGCAAGCCATTCGGTTGGCTCCTCACCTTGTGACGAGACTTCGGGCAGCCGGCCAGGTGCGGGAGGAAGTCGAAGCGGCGATCGAGCGCTATGTCACCGTGGTCTCCGGCAGACGATTGCCGCCGGCAGATTTTTTATCGCGCGCGCCTCAGCGTGTGCAGGAGGCGGTGTCATCTGTGAGGGGAAGGCTATGACACAGGGCGCGCTTGAACCGCGCGATATGGCGTGGCTCGACAAGGGGGTGTTGAGCATTGAATGGAGCGACGGACACAAGAGCATCTATCCGGTGCGGTATCTTCGCCAGCAATGTCCCTGTGCGGCTTGTGTGGACGAATGGACGGGAGAACGGCGGTTGAAAGGCGACGATGTTCCCTTGCTCATCATGTTGCAGGACATTCAACCGGTCGGTCGGTATGCGTTGCAATTTACCTGGAGCGACGGCCACGATACGGGCATTTATTCTTACACATTATTAAGGAAAATATGTCAATGCGATGTCTGTCAACCGGTCAAGCCTGCCGAGCCGAAGTCCAGAAGACTGATGTGATGAAGGACGGAGATATGAGTGACGGTAGATTGCTTCTGACTCATCCATTCCTGGGAGCGCTTCGTATCGCGTGCGCGTGCGGCGTTCTTCTGGTGTTGGTTGCCCTTGCGAGTTGCAAAAGTATGCCGACATTGGAGCAGCAGGAACGGTTGGTCCAAGAGAACAAGCTCGTGCTAGATCAGGTGACCGTACGGGCGGTCGTCAATGTCTGGGGGGAACCTGCCCACTATCGCAGTAAGTTTACACAATTTTTTGTCATGTCGGATCTCAGTATGATTCCCAGTTCTCGCGTGCCTGCAGGCGAGACGCCCAAAGGGTGGAATGCGGGAGTCTATGCCGGGGAGGGCGTCTACTTCGCATATCCCGATCGTGGATGGTTGTTAGTCTTTCACGACGATCGGCTTGTCTATAAGGAAGAACTCAAGGCAGAAGGCATGCGCACCCTCTTGAACACATGGGCGTATGAGGATCGATTCAAAACACGGTTGGACGGCGCATCGGCACCATAACTCCCGAACTTTAGGCACTGCTTTGGTTCCGAGTTTCGGGTTTCTCGTTTCGGGTTGGAAGCGGATGCTCGTATATAGCTTGAAACGTGCATCTTGAACCCTGCCACTCGCAACACGCAACTCGAAACCCAGAACTCATGACCGAGATACGAACGATAACTTCATGCCTGCAATTTCTCCTGCAAAGCCTCTGAATATTGTGATGGCAGCCTCTGAGGCTGTGCCCTATGCCAAGACGGGCGGACTGGCTGATGTCGCCGGTGCATTACCCGTGGAATTGGCCAAACTGGGCCATCGGGTAACTCTTGTGTTGCCAGGTTATCAGGGGCTTTGGCTTGGCCATCAATTTCGCCAGATATCCAAACGATTTTCTATTTCGATCGGAGGGAAGCCGGTAGAGGCTTCCTTGGAGGAAGAACGTGTATCCGTTGCAGGGGCCTGTTATCCGCTGAGAGTTCTGGCGGTTCGATGCGATTCATTTTTTGACCGTCCCGGGCTGTATCAAGACCGCAACGGGGACTATCCGGACAACCTTGATCGCTTTGTCTTATTTTCCAGGGCGATTATTGAGGCGGTCGATATTCTTGGCGCGAGACCGGATGAAGTCGTGGACATCCTCCACCTTCATGATTGGCAAACTGCGTTATGTTCCGTATACCTGAACGCAATGGCTCAGGCGCGTAGAAGGGGACATCTCAAAACCCTGTTGACCATACACAACATCGGGTACCAGGGCATCTTTCCTGGTGCGCAATTCTCCAGAACAGGGCTTGATCCCAGTGTCTTCACACCGAATGCGCTTGAGTTTTACGGATCGGTCAATTGTTTGAAAGGAGGCATTATTTTCTCGGATGGCGTGTCAACGGTCAGCGAAACATATGCGAAAGAAATTATGACGGCGGAGTTTGGCTGTGGACTTGAAGGGGTACTTGCCAGCCGCCCTGATGCAGTGCAGGGTATTACCAACGGGATTGATAGTATCGTCTGGAACCCAGAAACCGATCCAAATTTGCCTGCACACTACGGAGTCGGGGATTTGTCTGGGAAACGGGTGTGCAAACAAGCTGTTCAGCGCGAACTGGGGTTACCAAATCGCGATGTACCACTGCTGGCCGTGATCGGACGTCTTACTCCGCAAAAGGGTTTCGATCTGTTCCTGGAAGTTATTTCCGAGTTGGCAGCGCTGGATATTCAGATCGCAGTTCTGGGGACCGGCGATCAGCAGCTGGAGCAAGAATTTCTCCTGGCAAAGTCGCGATATCCGAACCAGGTTGGAGTCGCCATCGGTTTTAGTGAGGGACTCGCGCACCGTATTGAAGCGGGGGCAGATATGCTGGTGATGCCCTCGCGATACGAACCGTGCGGGTTGAGCCAACTCTACAGTCTTCGATACGGAACAGTGCCGATCGTGCGTCGGACTGGCGGATTGGCTGATACGGTCGTTCCGTTCAAGCCGATCACCGCCCAAGCCGGTGTTGCGACAGGCTTCCATTTTATTGACCCTTCGCATGAGGCGCTGCTCACCACGCTCTTGCTGGCGATTCAGGTCTATCGGGAACGTGAGCAATGGGGGAGACTGATTCAAACAGGGATGAACACCGACGTATCCTGGGCACGGGCGACAAAACAATATGTCCGGCTTTACGAAATGCTGTTGAAGGAGAACAAAGAGCGGAGGACTAGCGGGTATTAGCCGAGACGGCGACCCCTTGTTCGAGTTCAGTGAGGAATCTCTTTGCCTGGCGTATGTAGTAAGGAGATAAGCCTTCACCGAGCGTCAGCACAGATGAGAACGCGTCGTGAGCGAATGCAACCCTGCCTTCATGCAACGCAAGCTCACCGGTGTGAATGGAGCAAGCGGCCGTCATGGCCTGAACATCGACGGCTAGCCGGCTAGGGGGATTGCTTACCAGCCTCTCAAGTTGAGACGGCAATGGAAGCACAAACCCATCTTGGCCTTCGCCGTTGGACTTCAATGCCGCAGCTTCTGACAAACGGTTCATCCCGGAACTTGCCTGGCCTAGATCCGATGCTGATCTGCACGTGCTGTAGGTTTCCCACAAGGACATGAATTGAGAATTATCAAAATCGGTTGGCTTCGAAGCAAGGTTGGCCTGACAACCAACAAGAAGTAACATCCCACCGACCAGTCCGAGTGGCACCCACCGACTCACTGTGATCTTCAGCACGTTACCTCCACAGCAAACTCTATGATCGAACCGTAGTCACGCTTGGGATATGTTCTCAGCAATAAATAGGCCAATGTGTATTGCTTGTAAGTTATTGAATAATTAGATGAAGAAAACTTAAATTGAGTCTGTCTTGTGTGAATGAGTACTCACTGTGGAGTATTTGCAACAGGGGTGAGAGAGGAAAATGAGAAGGGGCAAGGTACAAGGGGCAAGTTCCAACTCGCTCTTGTTTGCGTTTCAGGCTTTACGAGATACGCTTCACGCGCTTTAAACTGCTAAGAATTGAATACCTGGACGAGTATGCCGGTCCTAGTCGTGGCGTTTGTCTTCCGCATAATATGCTTGATGTGCTCTTTCACTGTTTGTTCAGTAATCTGGAGGGCGTTCGCAATTTCCTTATTTGTCCAGCCTTTGGCAAGATGCTCGACAACTGACTGCTCTCGATTGGTCAGTTGGAATCGTTCTCGAGCATGTTCTGTGTTCAAGTTCTGTTTCCGGCCGAGTTCTTCCATTGTGACAACGAGTCGTGCATTTTGGACACCGCTCCGGTCTGGAAGACCGAAACCCCTGAGAAGAATGGGCTGATTCGGATCTCCAGCTATGCGTTTCAGCTCGAACTGTTCCCAGTCCTTTGCCTCAGTACGTATGTGCAGTGCCTTGATGATTTCGCTGCAAAGCTCTGTGAGAGCCGTGGGAAGAACGCCGTGGGCGGATTTTGCTGCCTGCCCCCCATATTCAAGGGCATTGATTTTCTTTGCAAGCTCCGACGCCTGTCGGTTCATGTGCAGGAGCTGCATGGATGCTGAAAGTACCACAATCCCGGAGCCTGCACGTTGATCGGCAAGGCTGTCTGTTTGATCAAGGGCGGTGGGACTGTTGGTCATGACAGGATTATGAGAGTGTTTCTTTGGCGTTCAGCCAATACCACGCCTATCCGGTCCGATCGGGTAGAAGCGCGCCGGATTAGGTCTGGATCTACACGGCAATAGTATCTAACCCTTTTGGGGGAGTCAAC
>DCZO01000001.1:168556-221643 GCA_002331335.1 Nitrospira sp. UBA2082
GCTTCTCTCTATATTTTCACCACAGACACAACAGGTTTTGATCTCTCACCTAAGGCGTCGTTCATCGTTGGGATCTGTAATGATCTGGGGTTTAGCCAAGAGCATTGGAAGTTTGTGGAAATCGAGGCGCAAGAAAAACTAGCTGCTATCATTGATAGGCGTTGCACCGAATTTCTTTCCAGGGAGGGGCTGACGTGATGCAGAACGAATGGGAGTGGCCGATGAAGGATAGTCATGAAAGCCATAGCGAGAGGGCAGCCTTACTGAGGTCTATCCCATATGAGATAACGGCAATAGCAGAAGGTTCTGCCGTGTCGGCCGTCAGCGGGAGAGCGCTTTCCCTCAATATCAGCAGTGGCGGGATGTTGGTCCTGATGGAGCAGGCACCTCAAATCGAACAGGTATTGAAAGTGTATGTCCCCACTCCTATCACTATTGCTGAAACCCCAACTCTTGCAGAAGTCCGGTGGACCAGGAAACTGCCGTTTGGGAAGTCCAACGGTAACGGGGCGTATTTTGTCGGACTGAAGTTTATGTTCTGAAGCATCGCCGGACCGTGTGACTAATCGGTCGGTCTGTCGGTGTTCCGACTTGACGAAAGCGGTGAGGCCGTGAAGATCGTGAAGATTAAGGTGACGGACGATGACATCATCTTAAGAGTCGCGTCATCGCAAAATGTACAATTCAAACCAGGGGATACAATTGTGATCCCTTCGGAAACCATGGTGCTGGTGCCATGATACACATTGCGGACGAGAAGCCCGGGGGAAGGATGAAGAACGGCAAAATGGTTTCGCATCTCATGTCGTCTTGGATTAACGCTCTAGTGATTCTTGGAGTGATAGGGCTGACCGGCTGTTCAGAGCTTCCTAAGGAGGTGTTGGAACAAGCAAGCAAGCCTGTACCGAAAGACTTCCTCCTTGGTCCAGAGGATGTGCTTGAGGTTGCCGTGTGGAGGAATCAAGACCTTTCCAGAACGGTAGTCATTAGGCCTGACGGCATGATCTCTCTTCCCCTTGTGGGCGATGTTCATGCAAGCGGCTCAACCGCAGCGCAAGTAGCAGACCGGATCGCGAAACGCCTAACGGAATTTAAGGAAAACCCCTCCGTCTCCGTCAGTGTGAGAGACGTCAACAGTTATTTCATCTATGTGACGGGCGAAGTCACCAGGGCAGGAAAGTATCCCTTGAGATCATATGCGACCGTGCTGCAAGGAATTTCTCTGGCAGGCGGATTCACGCCCTTCGCGTCCAAAAATAAGATGGTGGTAGTGCGGACAGTCAAGGGGAGCAATGGTGAAGAGCGCCAAATCCGAATTCCCATCCGGTATGACGATCTAGTCAAGGGAGATGGCCCCATCGGTAACTTTACATTGATTTCGGGGGATACCATTGTTGTCCCCTAGCCGTAAGCGGTGCACTGTACTCCTCCTGCGGGTGGCGGTTATGGGAATAGCGGCGCTTGCTCCAATTGCAGAAGCTGGAGTTCCCACCTCGTTGCCGGGTGGAGTAGGCACGTTCGAAAAGTCAACAATTCCGGGAGGAGGTTGGCGTTCAACTTTGGAGCTGCTCCGGAACCTTCCAGACGGTTTTTCGATCCTTCGATTTGAGAGAGCATTGCCCAAGCCGGACTTCACTATGCAGGTGGGGGGCGGCGCAGCCTTGAGCCCGTATTCCATTGCTACCGCTTTGCCGCCTGGATTCATGGGCCTGCGGATCGTTCCGTTCATTTCGCTCGCCGAGCGGTATGACAGTAACGTGTTTTTCTCACCTGTTTTACCGGGTCTCCGCAGGGAAGATTACGTCACCACGTTCAATCCCGGGATTTTCTTTTTGCACAATCACCCATTGATCAATACATCCCTTCAGCTTGCCACAAGAGGCGAATATTTCGTGATTCACCCCGGGCTGAGTTATGCGGGATTCAATGGAACGGTCACATTCATGATGAATGAGTTGGCTCGGAGGGTGGTCGCGCCCGGCTCCAGTTTTGTCGTCTCTCAAAACATCAACTACAGTCCAAGTCTCCCCGGCTTCACTGCAGGAGAACAAAATACAGCAACGACGGCTACGACTGAGATTGATACGACGACGGCATTGGTGCGAAGTACGGCCCTGTTCCGCGTCAACACGCTGTCGGCGACGACCACGGTCGGGGGAGCAGTCCCGTTGTCGTCGTCGGTGCTCTTTCAAGCCAACTATGGATATTCCTTATTTCGGTTCGGTGACTCATCGTTGAATGAAGAGGTGGGTGGCAATCGCGCGAGGACAATTAATTCTACCGCGCATTCTGCTCAAGCTGGTCCAGCCTGGCGTGTAACCTCTTCGGACACGCTCAGTCTCCGCGGGGTGTTTGAGAATGCCGACTATGGAGGCGGGCAGGGGGGATATCAAGCCATCGGTGCTTCGGTAGGATGGCACAAGGTCTTCTCTCCTTTCTTTACCGCTCGGGTTCATGGAGGTGCGACTCGGGTAGATCAAGATTTCTCAGGAGCTCTTGGCAACACTCAGAGTAGTGAGGGTGTGGCTTATACCGGAGGCGCAGCGGTAACGTATGCTGATGGACCTCAAATGCTCACACTGAGTTATGCCGTCGGGCTTGCACCCAGCTTCATCGCCGCAGTTGGTCCTCTCCAGAGCCATGTGGTTCATGTGACGGCTGGCCGGCGGTTGACCGAATTGCTCTCGATAACAGGAGGGTTCACCTACAATCGGAGCGAGGCAATCGAAAGCACGGTCCAGTTGCCGGGAACATTCTTTGAGTCGTACTCGGGGTATGGAGGAGTAAATTACCGGATTTCTCGTCAGTACTTCGCGACGGTCAACTATATCATCGGGACCTACAGAGGAAATTATTTTACGCCGGAAGTCATCGCTTTCGGCAGAAACGCTGTGACATTTGCAATAAGCGCATACTGGTTTTGAAAGCCAATCATGAATATACAAAACATTACCCCCCGAGATTTGTTCGATATGGCCATGAGACGGAAATGGTTCATCATTTCCTCTCTTGTTTTGTCTTTGGCCGTAGCGGCGGCGGTTGCGCTCTTGACGCCGAAGATTTACCGCTCCTTTACCTCGATCATCGTGGAAACACAACGCATTCCGGAGCGCTATGTCAATTCTGTCATCTCGGGTGCGGTCTCTGATCGGCTTACGGTGGTGCAGCAAATCGTGTTAAGCCGGACCTTTCTGGATCAAATTTCAAGAGAGTTTCAGTTGTACTCCCCCCAGGCCACAGAGTCTGATCGTGAACAGTTCATAGAAGGATTAAGGAAGAATATCAAAATCGAAACTAAGGCCCAACGAGGAGATGTCAGGGTGGAGTCATTCACGTTGTCGTTTGCTCATAACGATCCCGTTGTGGCGAGCCGGGTTACTGATCGATTGGCCGCTCAAATTATCAGCGAAAACTTGAAAACGCGTGAACTGCTGGTGGAAGGCACCACGAAATTTCTCCAAGATGAATTGGCGCAAGCAGCAGCGTCGCTTGAAGCCCAAGAGCGTGCGATCGCACAGTTCAAGAAAAAGCATATGGGTGAACTGCCGGTACAGACTGCCGCCAATCTGCAAACGCTTGATCGCCTACAGCGGGAATTGGCAAACGTCAATGACGCGCTGCAAAACCGCAACGATCGGCGAGCTGCGACCCTGAAAATGATCAATTCATATGAGTTGATGGGGTTGGCCAATATGGATCCAGTCCGAGAGGTTAGCGCAAGCGCTCCCTCCGAGGATACCGGCCGGCAGCGAGCTCAGTCGCCACCCAGAGGAGCTGCACGCGCTTCTGCTTCTGATCCATTGGCTCAACGGTTGCGTGAATTGGAGCGCCAACTGGCAACGCTTTCTGCTGAGTATAAAGATACGTATCCTGATGTGATTCAGACAAAGCAGGAGATCGCACAGCTTAAGCTGCGGGTTGCAGAGCGAAACGCGAGTTTGCTTCAGGAAGAAGCTGAGAGACCGGAGCCGGCGCGCCCGACAGAGAATGCTCGGCCTTCGACGCTGCGACGGCCTTCCTCTGGATCGATTGATCCATACGTGCACGAGTTGAAGCGAGAAAGAGAAGAGCTCGATATAGGGATCACCAACCTCAGAGAGCAGCAGCACAGACTCCAAGCGCAGATTCGAGACTTTGAACTCCGAGTCGAAAGAGCTCCTGAACGGGAGCAAGAATTGCTGGTCTTGGAGCGTGATTACACGAACACCAAGCGCAACTACGACTCCCTACTCGATAAGCAGTTGAGCGCAAGGGTTTCTGAAAACCTGGAACGACGCCAACAAGGCGAAACCTTTAGAGTGATCGATCCGGCAAACGTCCCAATAAGACCAGAGTCTCCAGATCAGACAAAGATTTTGTTGGTCGGACTGCTGATAGGTTGCGGGCTTGGATTCGGTGGAGCATTCGCTCTTGAGCAACTGGCCGGAGTCGTCCAAAAGGTTGAGGATGTGGAGAGTCTCTTGGGTTTGCCAGTCATTGCCAGCATCCCAGACTTCAAAACTGCGTATAAAACCAGTTCAAAGGCAAGGTTGTTGGAAGAATACAAAAACAAGTATTCACCGCAAATGGGGCGTAATGAGATCAAAAATGGTTGGCGGCCATCTTCCAGCGGTAACAAAGACGCGTATGCCAAGGGCAAAGCAGTATATCAGCGCGAGAATGGAGATGAGCGCGGACAGAACGGAATGCGTAGCCAAATGAATTTGGTCGCGAAATGGCGACCACAGTCTTTGGTAGCGGAGCAATTTCGGGTGGCAGCTACGCGACTTGTTCTGTCGTCTGCAGGAAAGAAGCTCGTTGTCGTCGTCACGAGCGCCTTGCCCGGGGAAGGAAAATCTTCTTCGGCAAGCAACCTCGCCTATGTATTGGCCCATGATCTTGGCAAGCAGGTGCTCCTTATTGATTGCGATTTCAAGCGGCCCGTTCTTCATACATATAACCAAACCCCTCTTCGTCCTGGGCTCGCTGAGGCGATTTACGGCGATGCTGCCCTCGAAAACTGCCTGCATCGAAGCGGCGAGTCTTCCCTGTGGATATTGCCCTCTGGGCGACGGGACCACCAAATGGTTGATCTAACCAAGATTTCACAGCTGACCACCATTGTGAAAGAGCTGAAGGAGCGGTTTGAGTTTATCCTGCTTGATGCTCCTCCGATTGTACCGGTGGCGGACATGAATTTGCTTGCGTCGATAGCAGATATGCTTTTGCTCGTAGTCCGAGCCGGGGTGACTCCGTTAGATGTCCTAGGGAAGGCTGTGAACGCATTCCGTCCCTTAAACCGCGGGGCCGTGATTGTTACGGGAATGAAAGTTTCGGGTGCCACAATGTATATGCAAGATGTCTATGCGTCGCAAGAGACGACTCACTAAACTACATATTTATAAGAGGAAGAAAGCTATACTTTCGTGGTTTTGTCGGATGAGGAAGCCGATTTTGAGCGGGTCATCTCATTGCGTCCTCAACATCTAGCATCGAGTGTGGCGACATGCAATCTCCAATATCTCTAATGAATCAGAAAGTATCGACTAATGTGGATAAACTAGCTCGGGAGGGCAGACCACCGTGGGCTATCTTCGCCGGGCTTATTAAGCGGGTGTTGATTTTGGGCAATGGCCGCTTAGCTTCGCAGATCGTTCAACTATTGAAGGCGAAAAGAACGAGTCGTATCATTGTTGTTGGTTATGTAGGTCATGAGCAAAGCATGGCATCCGAAAGTCTGGGTATGGATATGTTCTTGGGATCGACCAGCCAATTATATGAGATCGTTGAGCGTCATCAAGTTGATTCTATAGTTGTCTGCCTCGAAAATCGACGAACTGCGTTGCCCGTTGAGACACTCCTTGACCTTAAGGCAATGGGTTCGGAGGTAGTAGATGGTCATTCACTCTACGAGGAGGAGGCTGGGTGCTTGCACATCGACTCATTAAGACCGAGTGCCCTGGTATTCTCCACTGGATTTAGGAAGCGGATGCTTACGTCTTCAGGTAAACGCCTCTTCGATTTGGCTGCGTCCGCCATTGGTCTCGTGGTTGCGGTGCCTCTGTTTCTCCTTATCGGGATCCTCATAAAGCTTGATTCAGCCGGACCTGTGTTTTATCAGCAAATGAGGGTCGGCCTCAGAGGACAACCTTATCTGATATGGAAGTTTCGCTCCATGATGAACGACGCAGAAAAGAGCGGGCCTCGTTGGGCGCAGGCGCATGACCCACGGATATCACGAGTTGGATGGTGGTTGCGGAAAACACGGCTGGACGAACTCCCACAGCTTATCAACGTATTGAAGGGAGAAATGAGTCTTGTGGGGCCGAGACCTGAACGGCCGGTTTTTGTTCAGGAACTTCGGACCCAGATACCTTATTACGACATCCGTCATGCTGTTCGGCCTGGCATTACTGGTTGGGCGCAAATACGATTTCGTTATGGTGCGTCGGCTGAAGATGCCCATTCAAAGCTGCAGTACGACCTCTATTATGTAAAAAATCTTAGCATTGCGTTGGATGCCAGGATATTGCTCGAAACAATTCGGGTGGTGCTCTTAGGTGAAGGGGCTCGGTGATAATGGCGGCGGTTGAAAACAAACTTACGCATTGTCTTTCATTTGATATCGAAGAGCATTTCCAGGTTTCCGGGTTCGAGTCGCCGATGCGTCGGAAGCATTGGGATCAATACGAGAGCCGCGTGGAGCAAAACACGGACACCATTTTGGATGTCCTGGCTGCACGGCAATTCAAAGCGACGTTTTTTGTTCTCGGTTGGGTGGCTGAGCGCAATGCTCAATTGGTACGAAAGTTGGCCGCGGAAGGACATGAAATCGCATCGCATGGGTACGGCCACGAATTGATTACGGCCCAAACCCCACAAGTGTTCCGAGAAGATATTCGGAAAGCCAAAAGAATACTCGAGGATTTGATCGGAGGTCCGGTGTACGGGTACCGCGCGCCATCTTTCTCTATTACCCAGGAAACAAAATGGGCGTTGCCGATTCTCGTTGAAGAAGGCTATGCCTATGACTCCAGCGTGTTTCCGGTCCTCCATGATCGTTATGGCATGCCAGGAGCGAACCCTCAATGTCATCAGCTTGAGACGGCTTCAGGAGCGCTATGGGAGTTACCGCCTTCTACGGTAAAGGTAGGAGGAATGAGAGTCCCTGTGGCTGGCGGAGGATACTTCCGATTATTTCCCTACCCCATACTGCGCTGGATGCTTCGGAGAATTGAGGAGCAGGGACAGCCGCTTGTCGTGTATTTACATCCGTGGGAGCTTGATCCCGGCCAACCCCGAATGCAAGGGCCGATGATTTCAAAATTTCGGCATTATCTAAACATCGGGAAAACAAAAGAGCGACTCACTGCCCTCATAAGGGATTTTGATTTCGGCCCGCTACGAACCGCAATTCCTGCCATGGCAAGCGCTGTGGCGTCGCATGAACGTTGAGTCTTGTTCAGTCGTGTTTCGCGCAGCCTTGAGTCCGTGCATTGCTGCAGATTGTCCGTATCCCCTCACAAGTGTGCAGATAGTAACACGGAAGGAGGGTACCGCTTATTGCAAGCCTGGGTTAGAGTTTTGAACAGTATCGGAGAACGAAGGAGGAAACATCGATGCGTGTACTGATAACCGGCCACAAGGGGTACATCGGAACAGTGATGGTGCCCATGGTCCAGGCTGCAGGCCATGAGGTAATCGGGCTTGATAGCGATCTCTATAGGAACAGCACGTACGGCAAGGGAATGCCGGAAGTCGCAGAACTTATCAAGGATATTCGGGACATTGAAAAGACTGACTTGCACGGAGTTGACGCGATCATTCATTTGGCTGGACTTTCGAACGATGTCCTAGGCGATCTGAACCCGGAATTGACGTATGACATCAACCACAAGGCGTCCGTGAGAATGGCCGAAATGGCTAAGGATGTGGGCATTAAACGGTTTGTGTTCGCGTCGTCCTGCAGTAACTATGGTGCGGCCGGGGATCAGATGCAAACTGAACAGGGGGAACTCCATCCGGTGACGGCGTATGCTATTTCAAAAGTCCGAGTGGAGCGGGACCTCGCGCAGTTGGCCGACGACAACTTCAGCCCGGTTATCATGCGGAACGCGACGGCCTATGGCGTGTCCCCAAGAATCCGGTTCGATATCGTGCTCAATAATTTGACGGCCTGGGCGTTTACAACGGGCCATGTGCTGCTGAAGAGCGACGGCACGCCGTGGCGGCCAATCGTGCACATTGAAGATATCAGTATGGCGGCAATAGGTGCGCTGGAATCTCCCAGAGACGTCGTGCATAACCAAGTCTTTAACGTCGGGATCAATTCAGAGAATTATCAAATGCGCCAATTGGCTGATATCGTCGGCAAGACCGTGCCGAACTGTGAGATCAAGTTTGCCGATGGTGCGGAACCGGACAAGAGAAATTATCGGGTGGATTTTACGAAATACACGAACGCGTTTCCTCGTCATCGATTGAAATGGAATGCGACAGAAGGAGCCAGGCAAATCTACGAATCGTACCGGACGATCGGATTGGGTAAGGATGAGTACGAAGGGCCACGCTATAAGCGTATCGCGCAGTTGAAGCTTCTGCTCAGCACAGGCCAATTGGACGAGACGCTTCGGTGGAACCAATCATAGTTCGATACGTTCCTGAGCGAGAGTATGAGAGGAACGAAGATCCATGTTGTTTCATCAAACGCCGTTGCAAGGGTGCTATGTCATTGAGCCGGAACTCATCCGGGATCACCGAGGATTTTTTGCCCGTGTGTGGTGCCGGCAAGAGCTGGAGCAGCATGGATTAAAGGCTGAGCTGATGCAGTCCAATATTGGGCTTAGTGTTCGGAAAGGGACCTTGAGAGGGCTGCATTTTCAAATCGGCACACATGCCGAGGTCAAGATCGTACGCTGCACTAGAGGAGCGATGTTCGATGTCGTCGTTGACCTCCGGCGAGAATCTGCAACCTATAAGCGGTGGTTCGGAATCGAGTTAACGGCTGAGAATGAGAAGATGATTTATGTGCCGGAAGGTTTTGCCCAGGGGTACCTGACGCTGTCGGACAATACCGAAATGAATTACCACACGTCGAAGTTGTTTCATCGCGAGTCCGCAACCGGCGTTCGCTTTGATGATCCTCAATTTGGGATCGAATGGCCGATCGAAATTGCGGTGATGTCCCAGCAGGACCGACAGTGGCCTGACTATGCGGAACGTTGACACAATTTATGAAGGAGCGGGAGGCCTGTCATGATACTCATTGATAGAGCGATCGAAAGTCGTCAGCGGAGCGGGAGTCCTATCCGTGTTGGTTTGGTTGGAGCCGGTTATAGCGGGAGAAACATTGCATACCAGATCTTGAAGTCGTTCCCAGGTCTTCGTCTTGTGGCGATTGCGAATCGCACGGTCAGTGCAGCGCAAGCGGCATACATGGCAGCTGGGATTACAGATATCAGTGAGGTAGACAGCTGTGTTGGCCTGCAGCAAGCCATGGATCACCAGCGATATGCGGTAACCGATGATGCGTCGATTCTCTGTCGGACCGATGGGATCGAAGTGATTATTGAGGCGACCGGAACGATCGAGTTCGGGGCCGGAGTCGTAGCGCAGGCAATTGAGTACGGCAAGCACATTATCTTGGGAAACGTGGAGCTGGATGCCACGCTGGGGCCGATCCTGAAGTCCTATGCTGACCGAGCAGGTGTCATCTATTCGAACAGCGATGGTGACGAGCCCGGAGTGGCGATGAACATGCTGCGATTCGTGCGATCCATCGGATTGAAACCGATGGTGGCGGGAAATCTAAAGGGCCTCTACGACCGCTATCGCACTCCAGAAACTCAGAAAGGATTTGCTGAAAAAGTCAATCAGAAAGCGACGACCATGACGTCATTTGCCGACGGCACCAAGCTGTCAATGGAACTGACCGTGTTGGCCAATGCCACGGGGTTCAAGGTCGGGACCCGTGGGATGTACGGGCCTGCGTTGGCCCATGTCAGTGAAAGTCCAGGCTTTTATCGCGATAAATTGCTGGACGGCGGAATGGTGGATTTCCTCTGTGGGGCTGCGCCATCAAACGGTGCTTTCGTCTTAGGATACACAGAAGATCCGGTCAAAGCGGCGTATCTGAAATATCTCAAGATGGGCGAGGGGCCCTTGTACGCATTCTATACCCCGTTCCATCTGCCGCAACTGGAAATTCCATTGACCGCTTCTCGAGCGGTCTTGTTTAAGGACGCGACAGTTGCTCCCATCGGAGGGCCTGTCTGCGATGCAATAGCAGTGGCCAAGCGAGAGCTAAAAGCGGGAGAAGTTCTTGATGGGATCGGGGGCTTTGCTTGTTATACCTTGATCGAGAATTATGATGTGGCGAGAAAACTAGATGCTCTTCCGATGGGGATTTCGGAAGGGTGTACGCTCAGCAGAGACGTTGCAAAAGATGCAGTAGTGACCTACGCAGATGTCAGTTTGCCGCAAGGCCGGTTGTGCGACAAGCTGCGGAGCGAACAACATCAGTACTTTCTTGGATGAGCGATACAGATGCGGGGATGCCCCAGCGCCTCCAAGGCGTCACCGTTGGCAGACGGACGGAATCGTTTGAACAGGAACTGCCTCGAACTCGGTTGAGAGATATCCATGCCCGCCACGCGTCGGTTCCGTGAAGAGGATCTGCGCGTTACGTTTGTCGACCGTGGCATGACTCCCCGGTGTGCAAGTTATCTTAGTGTGGCTCAATCACACAGGCGAAGACTTGTTATCCTCTGCATGGATGCGCCTGTGAGCAATGTGTTGTGGTTCAACCCAGGGAAGCGTCAGAGTCCGGGTGTGTCAGCACTGACAGATCGAGACATTGTTGTAGAGGTGAGCCCGATCGATCAGGCAGATCTATCCTGCCGGTCTTGATCGCGCGGGTCATCCAATAAGACCGTCAGCGTCATGAGCAGGGTATGAATTGTTCGTGCGGAGGGTGTCGTGAGCCTTCAGCGTGACAGAGGACCTAAAAAGCTTCGTATTGCGGTATTCGGCCATGTTGGTCAGGAGAATCTGGGCGACGAAGCCGCGTTCCAAGCTCTCCTTGAAGCGGTAAAGCGTTATCGACCGCACGCCGAAGTAGTCGGGATTTCTGTTGATCCTGCGAATACGAGCTCCCGATACGGCATCCCTGCTTATCCTATCTGGAGAGAAACGAGCGGTGCCGGTCTAAAGAAGATGGATGAGGGTAGAAGCAGACCAGAAATGCACATCCAACCGGAGAGCTCTGAAACGGTGATGACTTCGTTTAAATCGTATATAAAGCGCATGCCGCTGGTCGGGTATATGGTTCGACAGTTGTTGGCGCTTTCTGGGGTTGCCTCGGTTCTTGTCCCGGAGATTCTCTTTCTGTTGAGAATTCGGCGGTTACTGCGTCAGGTGGATCTGTTGGCTGTCGCTGGATCTCAGCACCTAAATGATTATGTGTTGGGACCCTGGAACTTTCCGTATACACTTTGGAAGTGGACAATGGCGGCGAAGGCAGCCGGCACGAAGGTCGCTTTCGTCAATGTCGGCGCCGGTCCGATTCGGACCACATTGGGGAAGTGGTTTGTCAAACAAGCGGTGGTCTGGGCGGACTATCATTCCTATCGCGACCAATCATCAATTCAATGTTTGCAGCAGTTGGGAGTGCCGATTCGGGTCGCAGCAGTTCCCGATTTGGTATTCACCTTGCGGATGCCGGTTTCGCGATTGCGGTTGGTCCCGGGGCATCAAGAAAAGGTTGTGGGGATAAATCCTATTCCATTTAACAGCGCCGACTATTGGGTAGGAGCCAGCACTGAGGCCTATCAGCGATATGTGCGCGTGCTGGCTTCATTCGCGGAATGGCTGTTGTCGCGTGGGATGAAAGTCGTGTTCTTTCCCACTCAGCTCACGTTGGACCCGCGTGTTATCCAAGACATCCGGGCCTGCATGGACGAGCGCGTAATCCAGACCGGCTCTGTCACGGAAGCGTCGGTAAAGTCAGTCGACGATCTTTGCGCAGCCATTCAATCGATGGATTATGTGGTGGCCTCCCGTTTTCACGGGTTGGTGTTTTCGATGTTGCTCGAGAAACCGGTCATCGGGATCTCGTACGCCAGTAAAGGGCATGATCTAATGACCTATATGGGGCAGGGCGATTACGTGCTCGACATCATGACGCTGGAGCTTGCGGTCATACAGCAACGGTTCCAAGAGATGGAGTTGCGGCAGGAACAGATCAAACGTACTTTGCGCGAACGGGCTGTTCACCATAGAGGCGTTGCCGATGCCCAATTTGATGGGCTGTTCGCCTTGATCGGCTGAATTGTCGGCCAAAGGAGCAGGTTATGAAGGTTGTTCTATTCTGCGGGGGATTGGGGCTGCGTATTAAAGAATATTCTGAGAACATTCCGAAGCCGATGGTGCCCATCGGGTATCGACCGATACTATGGCACGTCATGAAATACTATGCACACTTCGGGCACAAGGATTTCATTTTGTGCCTGGGTCATGGCGCGGATGTGGTGAAGAACTACTTCTTGAACTATAGCGAATGCGTGTCAAACGATTTTGTCCTGTCGGAGGGAGGCAAGAAGCTGGATTTGGTCAGCACCGACATCAAAGATTGGCGTATTACCTTTGCAGATACTGGCGCGTCTTCCAATATCGCGCAGCGGCTCTTAGGTGCCAAGAAGTATTTGGGGAACGATGAAGTCTTTTTGGCCAATTACAGTGACGGATTGACAGATCTTCCGTTGAATCTGCAGCTGGATGAATTCATTCGAAAGGATAAGGTCGCAAGCTGTGTCACGGTCCCGCTACCGTCCAGTTATCATACGATCTCCTCCGATTCGGATGGCCTGGCAACCCATGTCCAAGCCATCGCCGCATCAAGTCTGCGTGTCAACGGAGGCTATTTCATTTTGAAGCAAAGAATATTCGACTACATTCGCCCGGGTGAAGAATTGGTCAATGAGCCTTTCCAGCGGCTTATTAAGGAGCAACAACTGATCGCCCATCGGTACGATGGATTTTGGGCCTGCATGGATACGTTTAAAGATAAGCAGATACTCGAGGACATGTATGCCAAGGGTCGAGCGCCGTGGATGTTGTGGAAGAAACCTGCGGCGGGTCTTCCCCAAGGATCATAGCGATGTTTCACCTTCGGCTGGACACCCGATCAAGCTCAAGTTGCAAGGTCCTTTGCCTGGGAGCCCATGCAGACGATATCGAGATTGGATGCGGCGGCACCATCCTGAGGCTGCTTCGAGCGTATCCAAAGGCAGAGGTGTACTGGGTGGTGTTCAGTGCTCCAGGGACACGCAGGTTAGAGGCGCGAAACAGCGCGGCATCGTTTCTCGCCTCCTGCGGAAATAAAACGGTGGTGGTGAAGAATTTCCGGGAGAGCTTCTTTCCCTATCGTGGCGAAGCGATCAAGGAGTGTTTTGAGGAGATCAAGCGCCGATTCTCGCCGGAGTTGGTTCTGACACACTATCGGCATGATCTGCATCAGGATCACCGCATCATTTCCGACTTCACTTGGAATACCTTCCGCAGGCACTTGATACTGGAATACGAAATACCGAAATACGACGGTGATCTGGGTGCCCCAAACACCTTTGTCTCGCTCGACGCGGAAACGTGCAGAGTGAAAGTGGACAATCTGTGTCGGAATTTTCTCAGTCAAAAAAATAAACAATGGTTTACGGAAGACCTGTTTTTGTCGATGCTCCGATTGCGAGGGGTGGAAGCGAACTCCGCCACGAAGTATGCGGAGGCTTTTTATTGCCGTAAGCGTGTGCTGTGAAAAGTTGAGGAAGGGAAGATGTCCAAAGACAATCAGCAGATCCCCAAAGTAAGTGTCGGCCTTCCCGTCTATAACGGCGAGCGGTTTCTGGAGGAGGCGATTGAGTCGTCATTGGCGCAGACGTTCCCCGACTTCGAACTTATTATCTCGGACAATGGTTCCACTGATCGTACGCGTGACATTTGTCTCCGATATGCGGAGAGGGACGCTCGCGTACGATTTCTTCCGAGCGACGCCAATCATGGAGCGTCATGGAACTATTGTCGTGTACTCGATGCAGCGCGCGGGCAGTACTTTCGCTGGGCGCCTGCGGACGACAAGTTTCATCCGGAGTCGCTCCATGCATGCGTCGAGGTGCTTGATATGCACGCGGACGTCGTCTTGTGCTATCCGCAAACGATGCTCATCGGTGAGCATGGGCAAGTCCTTGAACGGTATAACGACGATCTGGACTTCCGTTCTTCCGATGTCACGGAACGTTTCCGCGAGGCGATTCGCCGCAATCGCCTTGTCAGCGCCATCTATGGATTGATCAGGACCGCCGCCCTTCGAAAGACAGGAGGGCTGGGGGGGTTCCCTGGGGCGGACGTTACCCTTCTAGCCGAACTAACGCTTCATGGGCGCTTCTGGGAGATTCCGCGGCCGCTGTTCTATCGACGGCTTCATGGGGCAGCCTCGACGCGACTGACGACCATGGAAGCGGTGCAGGAGTGGTTTGATCCGACGAAGAAGGACAAGCTGTTTCTGTATCTCTGGACGCATGTCTTCAAGCATGCAGCGGGGATCAGGCGGGCTCCACTTGGATTGTCGGAGAAACTAAGGTTGTTGGGAGTACTGACCCGGTGGGTTATTGGCGTGAGAGAGCATTTGTTGTCCGAGATCGGTGACGCAGTTGGGAAAATTCTCAACCCAAAGAAGACCACCCCCATTCAGCAGGGCGACGCTAGTCCGAAGGAGCCCGGGGCCGCGGGTACCAAGTAGGAAGATAAATAGTGAAAGTGCAAGGCATGCCCAATCCTGTCGTGCAATCCCCTAGCATCGGCTCAACGGATACCAAGTTTCTTGATCAGTCTCTGATCAAAGGCATGTTTTGGACGAGCCTTGTGAAATGGTCCAGTCAGATCGTGTCGTGGGTGACGACGATTTATGTCGCACGGATGCTACAGCCGGAGGACTACGGGCTGGTCGGAATGGCCGGAACATTCATCGGATTTGTATCGCTGCTCAACGAATTTGGTGTGGGGATGGCCATCGTATCTCTGCGTGACCTGAATCAACGTGTCGTCTCCCAGCTCAACAGCCTGTCTGTGGTTCTGGGTGCAACCGGCTTCCTGTTGTCCTGCGCCGCGGCAGTTCCGCTGGCCAAATTTTATGACGCTCCCGATGTCGCCTGGGTTGTCGTGGTAATGGCGGGCGGATTCTTGTTCGCAGGCTTCCGAACGGTGCCAGGTGCGTTGTTGCAAAAAGAACTCCGTTTCCGAGTGCTGGCGCTGATCGACGGTGTGCAGGTTTTTGTCCAAGCCGGATCGATGGCATTCATGGCTGCGCTCGGATTCGGTTATTGGACCTTGGTGTTCGGCACTGTTATCGGGGGGGTATGCGGCACCATTGGGACGCTGGTCGTGCGCGTCCATCCGTTTGCGGTGCCCTCTCTGGCTTCACTAAGGGAGGCCATGACCTTCAGCTGGCATATCGTCATCTCCCGTTTATCTTGGGCCGTCCAGTCAAACGCGGATTCCATCATCACAGGAAAGGTGCTGGGACAGACCGCGCTCGGATTCTATAGCATGGCACTTTCGTTGGCCATGGTGCCGGTAGAAAAAATCGCTGCAGTCGTGAGTCAAGTCACCACGTCGCTTTTCGCGGCCGTCCAAAAGGATACGGTCGCGTTGCGTCGGTACTTTCTGTCGCTCAGTGAAGGATTTGCGCTGATTATTTTTCCCGCTACGGTGGGGATTGCCCTGGTGGCGGAAGAGTTTGTGTTACTGGTGTTGGGCGAGAAGTGGGCGGGTGTAGTGCCTCCGCTTGAGGTGCTGGCTTTTTATGCGGCGTTTCGGGCGATCCAGACGCTTCCCCCGCAGGTATTGTTTGTCACCGGCGGTTCGCGGCTGGGCATGTGGAACGCATTGGGCGTCGCCATCGTGCTTCCGGTTACCTTTTATCTCTTGAGCCGATGGGGCACACGGGGGATCGCACTCTCGTGGCTGATCATTCATCCGTTGGCAGCGACGCAGACCAATTGGTTCGTCTTCAAGAAACTGGACTTGAGCGTGAAGCAGTACTTGCTGTCTCTGCGGCCAGCTATGATCGGCTGTGTGTGTATGTTGCTGGGGGTGATCGCGGTCAAGGAAGCCGTTCCAACGGCGTGGCCGCTTGGCATGAAGTTCGCCGTCGAGGTAGGCACCGGGGCTGCCGTATATGCCCTCACTGCACTCAGTATTCACGGCGAACGAGTTCGCTCATTCATACACATGATTCGTACGGGCATTGCCTGAGTATCGGGCCACGTCGAGGAAAACAAGTCCTATGTGTGGATTTGCCGGGGTGGTGAATTTCAATGGTGTGCCGGTTGAGCGGCCTCGTCTTGAGCGGATGGCAAAAAGCCTGTTCCATCGAGGTCCGGACGACGGAGGGTTCTATCAGGAAGGTCCGGTTGGCCTATGCTTCCGACGTCTCTCAATCTTGGATCTCTCTCCAGCGGCGCATCAACCGATGTTAAGCGCCAACGGGAATTTCGTCATGGTGTTCAACGGAGAGATCTACAACTACCTCGAATTGCGGCATGAACTGGAGAGCCTGGGCCGAAGGTTCAAATCCCAGGGCGACTCGGAAGTGTTGTTGCAGGCCTATGAGGTGTGGGGAAAGGAGTGCCTTTCGAAACTCAACGGTATGTGGGCGTTTCTGATTTATGATCGCGCGCGCGGCGTTATTTTTGGGGCACGAGATCGATTCGGGGTCAAGCCACTGTACCGCTATCGGTTTGGTTCCGGTCTGTGCTTGGCATCCGAGATTAAAGCTATCCGAGCGTCGGGTACGTACCAGGGCGGCATTAATTGGAAGGTCGCGTCCAGGTTTCTCCTGCAAGGAGCTTTGGACGAAGACGACCAAACATTTTACGAAGATATCCAAGCGATTAAACCGGGTACTGCGTTTGAAGTCTCGTCAGATGGTCGTTGGACGGAATGGTCCTACTGGTCGATAGGGTCTGGGCAGCCGATGGCCGTGGAGGATCCCGTTGCAGAGTTTCAGCGCCTTTTCGAAGATGCAGTCGCACTGCGAATGCGCAGCGACGTTCCAGTGGGAGTGTGTTTGTCCGGCGGTCTCGATTCCACTTCCATCATTTGCTCGATGGCCCGCACAAAGCAGAGGAGCAAGATCGAGTCAGACAAGCCGTTGTTGGCCTTCTGTTATATGCCGGATGAATACGACGAGAAACGTTTCATCGCCGACACACTGGAGCAAACCCGGGCAACCCTCAAGGTCCTGCACACGACGCCGTCTGGATTATGGGATCGGCTGACCAGATTTTTATGGTTTCAAGATGAGCCGGTCCATTCCATGACGGCGTTGATCGGATATGAACTTATGGAGTTGGCGGCGACGAACGGGGTGAAGGTGGTGTTGAATGGACAGGGCGCTGACGAAACGGCGGCCGGCTATTTCAATTACTTTCGGGACTACTGGCGGACCTTGGCAATGGACGGACGTCTGCAAGACATGTGGAGTGAAGTCGGGGGGTACACATCCTTACATGGAGGGAGTCGCGTCTCGCATGTCATGGAGGCATGCAAGCAAGCCTGCCAGTGGGAGTTATTCCGTCTCAGTCCCTACCACCATTACATCGCTGGAAAGAGAAGAGCGGCGATTCAGGCAAATCCATGGTTCTCTCGGGATCTGGTATCCAGTATCACGGCGGATGATTTGTCCGGGATGGACGGCAGAATCGGGACTTCTTTGAGGCGCTCGGTCGAGCGAACTCCTCTGCCGACATATTTGCGCGTAGAGGATCGTAATTCGATGGCCCACTCGGTCGAAGCCCGATTGCCGTTCATGGATTATCGGTTGGTCAGCTTTTTGTTCAGTCTGCCGATGGAATGGAAGCTACGCGGTGGATGGAATAAGTTCATTTTGCGAGAAGCCATGCGGGGACGTATTCCGGAGTCCGTCCGAGTCCGTCCCGACAAAATGGGGTTTCCTACCCCTGTCAACAAGTGGCTGGCCGATGATCTCTATAAGCCCTTGAAAGATGTGCTGTCAAGTCAAGAGGCTAGGGAACGCGGTATCTATAAAATTGATGAAGTGCTCAAGGATTTGGATCGGCATCAGCAAGGATCGGTGGATGTGTCGGGCCGGCTGTTTGATATCGCCCAGTTTGAAACCTGGGCCGAAAATATGAAGCGCGACCCCCTATCGGTGGCATGAACGAAGAATCCTGAACCGAAAGTAACCGTTCAGCCTGCAGGGAGAAGGAGCGTGATCGATCTATGAGAATAATGAATGTGGTTGGTGCCCGCCCTAATTTCATCAAGATCGCGCCGCTCATCAAGGAAATGAAGCGCCATTCGGTCGTTGAGCCGATTCTCGTGCATACAGGGCAACACTATGATGTGAAGATGGCGGGAAGGTTCTTCGAGGACCTGGGCATTCCTGCTCCTGATGTCTCATTGGACGTGGGGTCCGGTTCTCATGCCTTGCAAACTGCAGAAGTCATGAAACGAATAGAGCCTGTGATGGAGCAGAAGCGTCCGGATTTGGTGTTGGTGGTGGGAGACGTCAATTCGACGTTGGCCGCCGCTGTCACGGCCGCGAAGCTCCAGATTCCTGTGGCGCACGTCGAAGCCGGATTACGAAGCTTTGATCGCAGCATGCCGGAAGAAGTCAATCGGCTTGTCACCGATGCTGTGTCGGACCTGCTATTTGTCAGCGAAGAAAGCGGCGTGAGGAATCTGCTTGCAGAAGGCGTGGATCGCAAAAAGGTTTTCTTTGTCGGAAACGTGATGATCGACTCCCTTGAGTCTTCACGCAGAGCATGGGCGAAGGCGAATATCTGTGAACGATTGGGAGTGTCCAAGGGACACTATGGAGTGCTGACATTACACCGCCCATCTAATGTAGATCAGCCCGAAGTGCTGCGAGGACTGCTTGGTGCCGTTGCCGAAATTGCCCGTGAGCAGTCGATCGTGTTTCCTGTGCATCCCAGGACCCGCAAGCGACTCGAGGAAACGGACGCATTGGGTGTGCCGCTACGTTTCGTCGGCTCCGGGACTATTGATGGGCCAGGGATCTGGTGCCTGGATCCCCTTGGGTATCTCGATTTCATGGCGTTGGTGGCCGGCGCGCGACTCATTTTGACGGACTCCGGAGGAATTCAAGAGGAAACCACGGCGTTGGGGATCCCGTGCCTGACGTTGCGCGAAAATACCGAACGGCCGGTGACGATCTCACACGGCACGAACCGATTAGTCGGGACTTTGCCGGAAAAGATTATCGAGGAAGCGATGCGGGTGCTCAAAGGCCCGAGGGTCACCTCATTGCCTCCTCCTCTGTGGGATGGTCATGCTGCAGAGAGGATTGTTGCAATCCTTCTGAAACAGTGCCGCAGAGTCGTGGCTAGGTAACTGAATGTTTAGGCAGATTTCTATGTATTCGTCCAGCAAACTGGAGGTGGCGGTCGGTCGTGCCGGAGAAGACCACGGGGCCGAATGGTCACAGTATGTTCTGAGAGCTCCGGCCTCCACGCTCGGTCACGATTGGAGATGGCGTAAGATCATTCGCAACGCCTACGGGCATGACTCGGTTTATCTGATCGCCCGACAGGCAGGGGTTGTGCGGGGCATTCTTCCTTTGATTGTCGTAGACAGTCCGCTGTTAGGGACATCGCTCGCTTCCATGCCGTTTCTTGACTATGGGGGGATCTGTGCGGACGATGAGAGTGTTGTGTGTCGGCTCGTCCAGGAAGTGCGTCGTCTGAGTGCATCATCGACATCTACGGCGATTGAACTACGGCAGATGACGGAGGTGCCGGATCTCCCGGAACCCCGCTGTGACAAGGTGATGATGATGCTGGATCTCACGGGGGGAGAGGCGGGTATTTGGAAAGCGCTCCCCGCCAAAGTACGTAATCAGGTAAGAAAAGCGGAAAAGAACGGATTGTCGACTGTTGTGGGTGGGAGGGAGCTAGTCGAGGAATTCTATCAGGTGTTTGTGGTGAATATGCGGGATCTGGGATCACCCGTGCACGGGTTGAGCTTCTTTACCGGCATGGCTACGGAATTTGGTTCCCAGCTGCGCGTGAGGCTGGTTTGTGAAGGAAACAAGACAGTGGGCGGTCTCATCAGTCTGTGCTTCAAGGACAAAGTCATCGTTCCCTGGGCCTCCGCGCTTCGGGAATATTTTCCGAAGTGCCCCAATAATCTTTTGTATTGGCACGAAATTCTAGATCGTTGTGCACAAGGCTTCAAGCAGTTCGATTTTGGACGCTCGTCAGTAGGGTCAGGCACCTATGACTTTAAGCGGCAATGGGGTGCTGAGCCTGCACCGCTGTTTTGGTATGAGCTCACCATGGGGAACAGGCAGGGGAATGCCATCAATGGGACCAGCTTGAAATATCGGCTGTTTCGCGAGGCGTGGCAGCGGTTGCCCCTTGGAGTCACTGCGGCACTCGGACCGAGGATCAGAAAGTATCTGACCAACTGATCATGTCAAACATGCAGAATTCGTCGAGGCGGTCATGTGTGGGATAACCGGGCTTTATCGATGGGCGGATGATCCCGATATCGTGCGGACCCGCGTTCGGGGAATGTGCGGAGCGATCGTCCACCGCGGACCGGATGACGAGGGGATATTTGCCGGACCCTCCATCGGACTCGGTATGCGACGCCTGAGCATCATTGATGTCGATGGGGGCCACCAGCCTATCCAGAACGAGGATGGATCCGTCTCGGTCGTGTTCAATGGGGAGATCTATAACTTCCGGTCGCTACGCGAAGAACTTGAGCGCCGGGGCCATCGCTTCAAAACCAAGACTGATACGGAAGTCATCGTTCATGCCTATGAAGAAGACGGGCCGGACTGTGTCAAACACTTCAACGGAATCTTTGCGTTTGCGATTTGGGATCACCGGCTGCGGCGGCTCGTTCTGGCACGGGATCGGATGGGAGTCAAGCCGCTGTACTACGTTCAGATCGGCGCAAAGTTGGCATTCGCTTCGGAGGTTAAAGCGTTGCTGACGCTTCCGGAAGTGTCTCGTATCTTGGATCCCGTGGCCGCGGCGCAGTACTTTCGTCTCGGGTTTGTGCCGGCGCCGAACACCCTGTTCGAAGGAATTCGTAAGATACCGGCCGGGTGGCGGCTGATTGCGGAGAAGGGCAAGGTTGAACTCGAACGTTATTGGGATTGGGAATTCAAACAGCCCGCCCATGGCTGGACGTTTGAGGAAGCACGAGACCGATTGCGCGACGTGTTGAGTGAATCGGTCGCCGGCCAGATGGTGAGCGACGTAGCCTTGGGCGCGTTTCTCAGCGGGGGAGTCGATTCAACAGGGGTTGTGGCCTTCATGCGGGAGGTCTCGACCACTCCGGTGCGGACGTTCAGCATTGGATTCGATCGCGAGCATGCGTATCACAACGAAGCGCCGTTTGCCGAAGCGGCAGCCAAGGCGTTGGGAACGAAACATGAGACCTTGATTGTGCGCCCGAACGTCGTCGACCTCCTTCCCGAGTTGATCGAGAAACTCGATGAACCTCTGACGGACACGTCTTTCATTCTCTCGTACTTGGTGTCCGAGCTAGCGCATCGCCATGTGAAGGTAGCCTTGTCCGGACTGGGAGGCGACGAACTGTTCGGGGGCTACCGAAGATATCTCGGTGCATTCCTCGGGAAGACGGTGTCGTGGATTCCGCAGGGCTTGCGCGGAGTGTTGGGTAAACAGTTGGAACAACGTCTTGGGGCCGATCGAGGATCGGTTCTGGGCAATCTCAAGCGGTATGGGAAGGTCTTCGGACGGACACTGCACATGCCGATGGGCGAGCAGTATCTAGGCCTGCTGTCCATTTTGTCAGCCGAACAGGTTGCCTTGCTGCTTACATGTAATAGGGGGGAGGATCCCGGTAGGGAGTTGATCGATCTGTATGAACGGGCTCCGGCCATCGATCCGATTGATCGCCTTGCCTATGTGGACGCAAAGACGGTATTGCCGGAAAGCCTGTTGCTGTTGTCGGACAAGATGGGGATGGCGGCATCGCTGGAGGTGCGTGTGCCGTTCCTGGACAACCGCGTCGTTGATTTTGTGGGGCAGATTCCAGCCCGTTATCGAATTCGCGGGTTTGAGCTGAAGCGATTGTTGAAAGCCGCGCTCAAGGGCGTGGTGCCGGATTTTGTGTTGCAGAGGTCCAAGCGGGGATTCGGCGCTCCAATGGGTACGTGGCTTCGCCAAGATCTGAAAATGATGGTGTCGGATCTCCTTCGACCTGACAGACTGAGAAAAGAGGGTTTCTTCAACCCTGAGTCGGTGCAGACCATGCTTGCCGTCCACGCTGAAAAGAAGGAAGACTTTACGGAGGGCATTATGGCTTTGGTCATCTTCGAGTTGTGGCGGGAACGGTTTCAAGTGAGGATACGATGAGTTCCTGGGGTGCGATGACGGCATGGGCGGCATTTGTGCTGGTGGGGTATGTGTACGTCGGGTATCCCGTAGTGATGGGGTTATTGGCGCGAGTGATGCCAAGACCCGTTCGGCCCCAACCGATTGAGCCAAGCGTGACTCTTTTAATCAGCGCGTTCAACGAAGCAGCGGTCATCGGAGACAAGCTGCGCAACGCGCTGGCACTCGATTATCCCAGACAGAAGCTGGAGATTATCGTGGTGTCCGATGCCTCCAGCGACACCACTGACGATATCGTGCGATCCTTTGCCGCCCAGGGTGTGAACCTCCTGCGGATGCCGGCGCGTGGCGGCAAGACGGCTGGTCTCAATGCCGCCATGCAGCAAGTCACGGGAGACATCGTCATATTCAGTGACGCCAATATCATGTATCAGCCCGATACGGTTCGGCGACTTGTCGGAAACTTCGCGGATTTCAGAGTGGGATGTGTGACGGGTGATTCGCAGTATGTCGATGATCCACACTCTGCCGCGCATACGCAGGAAAACGTGTACTGGGGGTATGAGCGGTATATTCGGTCCATGGAAAGTGTCGTGGGGAGCACCGTGGGAGGTGATGGGGCGATTTTTGCCATTCGGCGGCACCTGTATCAACCGCTGTCTGTGGACGCCATCAACGATTTGGTGATCCCGCTGCAGATCGTCGCACAAGGCTATCGGGCGATCTTTGAGCCGACCGCCGTCGGGATGGAGCCGTCCGCTGGTGACTTTCGAAAGGAGTTCCGACGAAAACGGAGGATCGTGAACCGCAGCTGGCGGGGCGTGATGAGCGTTCCGGGAATTCTTAATCCCTTCCGGGTTGGCTTGTTTGCGTGGCAAGTGTGGTCGCACAAGGTGCTTCGTTGGCTGGTGTTGCCGTTCGTGATGGTCGGATTCGCCGGATGCGCGGCTGCGTACGGCGATGGATTGATCTATCGGCTCGGCGTATGGGGAGGACTCGCCAGCCTGCTGCTGGCAGTGATCGGGTCGTGTATGTCTACGTCGTTGGGCCGCACGGCAAAGCTGATGCAGACGGTCTTCTATTTCTATCTGGTAAACTTGGCGGCATTGCTTGGCGTGACCAACGCGTTGGGTGGTCGAGTGGAGCGGATCTGGGTACCAGAACGTGGGTGAGAAGGATGGGCGGGACGATATGACGCCACCATTGATTGTCCACGTCATTTTCAGGCTGGCGACGGGTGGCCTGGAAAACGGTCTGGTCAATCTCATCAATATGATGCCGCGAGAGCGATACCGCCATGCGATCGTGAGCCTGACCGATGTCACCGATTTCCGAGAACGCATCGCCAGAGATGACGTTCCCGTTGTGGTGCTGCATAAGAAGCCTGGCCATGACATGGGCGTCTATTGGCGGGCCTGGAAGGCTTTGCGAACGTTGCGTCCCGACGTTGTCCACACACGAAACTTCCCTGCGCTGGAGTTTCTTGCCGTATCGGCTTGCGCTGGACCGGCGGCGAGGGTTCACGGGGAGCACGGCCGGGAAATTTATGATCTTGCCGGGACAAATCGGGTTCATAATGTATTCAGGAAAGTGATGAACCTGTTTGTACATCGCTATGTGGCGGTCAGCCGTGATCTGGCCGAGTGGTTGGTGGCGACCGTGGGATTGCCCGCACGGAAGGTCACACAGGTATACAACGGCGTGGATACCGCTCGCTTTCACCCGTGCCGGACCCGTGAGCTTCCGGGTGCTCCGCCCGGATTCCTCTCATCCAACTCCTTGGTGATCGGGACGGTCGGTCGGATGCAACAGGTTAAAGATCAGATCACCCTGGTGCGCGCTTTCACGCACCTCGTGAATACCGTTCCAGAGGCTCGCCAGGTGGTGCGTCTGATCATGGTTGGCGATGGGCCGCTTCTCGAGGAGTCACAGCGTATCTTGAATTCTGAGCAGTGCGCTTCGTGTGCGTGGCTTACAGGTGCCCGATCCAATGTGGCAGAGATACTCCATGCGTTCGATGTGTTTGTGCTTCCTTCGTTGGCCGAAGGCATCTCCAACACGATTCTGGAAGCCATGGCAAGCGGGTTGCCGGTGGTCGCGACTCGGGTGGGGGGAAACGTCGAATTGATTGAAGAGGGGCAGACTGGGTTTCTGGTGCCCGCCGCCGATCCCGTTGCACTGGCCCTCGTCCTTCGACGATATCTGGATGACCCGCAGTTGAGCGCACGGCAGGGGGCGGAGGGCAGGAAGAGAGCCGAATCACAATTCGGCCTCGACGCGATGGTAGCGCACTACCTCGATATGTATGACGGAGTGCTCGCCGGCAAGGGCCGGCATGCAGAAGCGAGGCGCCCTAAGATCGCAGGAGTTTCAAACGATGTGCGGCCTTTGCGGAATCTATAACGTCGGAACTCAAGAGCGCGTCGAGCGGTCTGCGCTGAAAGCGATGGCCGACGCGATCACTCATAGGGGGCCGGATGAGGAAGGATTGTTTACATCGGGTCCGATCGGGTTGGGCCACCGGCGGCTGTCGATCATCGATCTCCAAGGAGGTCAGCAGCCGATGGCCTCGCAGGACGGCTCTGTCATCGTCGCCTTCAACGGAGAAATTTACAATTTCTTGGAGTTGCGGAGACGGCTGGAGGACAAAGGGTATGTCTTTCAGACCAAATCCGACACAGAGGTGATTATCTATCTCTACCAGGAAGTTGGGGAAGCCTGTTTCCGAGAACTGTTTGGGATGTTTGCGATTGCAATCTGGGATGCCCGCAGTCGCAAGCTGCTACTGGCGCGCGATCGCGTCGGGAAGAAGCCGTTGTTCTACCTCTATGACGGAAAGCGATGCGTGTTTGCATCCGAAATGAAGGCGATACTCGAATTGCCGGGCATATCGCGAGAGATCGATCTTGAAGCCTTGTCGGACTACTTTTCGTTACTCTATGTGCCGGCGCCAAAATCAATTTTCCGCCACATCCGTAAGCTGCGACCAGGCCATTACGCGGTCATTTCTGATGGAGGGTTTCGCGAGGTCACGTATTGGGACCTAACCTTTGCGAGCGTTGAAGAGCGATCGGAAGAAGAGTGGGTTGAGCAACTGTTAGCTGTCTATCGCGACGCCGTGCGTATTCGCCTCATGAGTGAAGTGCCGCTGGGTGCATTTCTCTCGGGTGGTGTTGACTCCTCGTCGGTGGTCGCCATTATGAGCCAGCTGATGGGGGAGCCGGTCATTACCTCGTCCATTGGCTTCAAGGACAAAGAGTTCGACGAGTTGGACTATGCCAGGCTGGTGGCCGAGCAATTCAAGACTAAGCACCACGAGCAGATCGTGGAACCGGATGCGGTTGGGATCCTTGATCGACTCGTATGGCATTACGATGAGCCCTTCGCCGATTCCTCCGCGATTCCGACCTACTATGTGTCCAAAGTCGCTCGGGAACATGTCACGGTCGCGCTGTCCGGTGATGGAGGAGATGAAATTTTTGCCGGCTACCGACGATATCTGTTAGACGCGCGAGAGAATGCGATGCGTAACATGATTCCGGCTCCGGTTCGCCGCGCGGTGTTTGGTCCGCTTTCCGTGCTGTATCCCAAAGCAGACTGGGCCCCACGGGTATTTCGTGGGAAGGCAACATTTGAAAGTCTCGCTTGCTCACACATCGAAGGGTATTTTCGGTCCGTGTCCGCCTGTCGTCCGGAGACGAAGGCGCAAATTCTCCACCAGGACGTACAGCGTCAGGTAAGAGGATATGACACACTCGACTTATTCCGAGACTATTACGAGAAGGCTGGCACAACTGATCCGCTTTCTCGAATTCAGTATGTCGATGTGAAGACGTATCTGCCGGACGATATTTTGGCAAAAGTGGATCGTGCCAGCATGGCTAATTCGCTGGAGGTGCGGGCGCCGCTCCTCGACCACCGGCTGATCGAACTGACGACCCGCATCCCGTCCTCGTTGAAATTGAAGGGGGCTACCGGCAAGTACATCTTCAAGAAAGCGCTGGAACCGTCGCTCCCGGCGGAGGTCTTGTATCGGAAAAAGATGGGGTTCGCGGTGCCGCTGGCTTCCTGGCTGAGACAGCATCTGAAACCAATGGCAGAGGATCTCTTGTTGGCTAGCCAGCCGGATCCGCTATTGGACCGGCGAGGCGTCGAGCGGCTATGGAAACAGCATCAAGGTGGTCTGCGAGATCGCTCGACCCCACTCTGGACGATCCTGATGTACCGGCTGTGGCGCCGGAAGTTCTGTGCGTGAGGAGGCGCCATGAACATTCTCACCTTCACGGGGCTCTTCCCTAACCACGTCTTCCCTAATCAGGGTGTGTTTATCATGGAGCGCATACGCGCCTTGTCGAAACTGGAAGACGTGTCGCTCAAAGTCGTAGCGCCGATCCCCTACTGTCCGCCCTTTGCGGTGGGGCGGTGGGGGCAATACAGACGGATTGCCGCGGCGGAAACGATCGATGGTTTGGACATCACCCACCCCCGATATGTGATGATCCCAAAAATCGGAATGTCGTTGTATGGGCTGCTGCTCTTCCTGTGTGTTTTGCCGCATCTGAAACGGCTCCAGAGACAATTTGATTTTGATGTGATCGATGCACATTTCGTCTATCCTGACGGATTTGCAGCGGTGCTGCTCGGGAGCGTGTTTCATAAACCGGTCGTGGTTTCGGCGAGAGGCAGTGACGTCAATGTGTACAAGAGACTGCACGGTATGCCGCCATTGCTCAAATATGCGCTGAATCGGGCGAAGCATGTGGTAGCTGTATCACATGCACTCGGGAATGCCATCGCAAGCCTGGACGTGTCACGTGAACACATCACGGTAATTCCTAATGGAGTGGATCGCACTGTGTTTTTCCCGCAATCTCGGGAGACGGCGAGGAAGGCGCTGGGGCTGCCCGGTTCTGAAAAGATTCTGTTGTCCGTGGGGCATTTCACCTGGAACAAGGGATTCGACGTGGTACTGCGCGCGTTAAAGTGTGTGTTGGAAGAGCGGCCTGATCTGCCGATTCGCCTTGTCTTGCTCGGCGATGGAACCATTCGAAGAGAGTTGGAAGCGATGACGGAATCCTTGAGGTTGACGCAGCACGTGCGGTTCGCTGGCGCTGTGCCGAATCGTGAACTGCCCTTATGGTACAACGCGGCCGATGCATTCTGTCTTGCCAGCAAAGACGAAGGGTGGCCGAACGTCCTGATGGAAGCGATGGCTTGCGGCACGCCAGTCATCGCGACGAAAGCTGGAGGAATCCCGGAAATCATCCATGCACCGCATCTGGGGCTATTGAGCGAGCGGACCCCCGAGGCGCTGGCAGTCGCGATTCGAGACGCGTTGAGCCGCGAGTGGGATCGTGAGGTCCTTGCGAGAGAAGTGCGACGGCGCGGTTGGGATTGTGTGGCGCAAGAGGTATTGGAGGTGCTCCGGTCCGTAACAGAGTGCGGCTCTCGGGCGGTTTCTCCCGGTCTCGCCAAGCCGATGGGCACAGGAGAATTGAGAGGTGTGTTATGAAACGAAAGCAAATAGTGTGCCTGTGGTTTCTGTGTCTCTGCGCTGTACCGTGGATTGCGCACGCGCAATGGGAAGTCGGTCCTCCGCCAGGCCGGGATTTCTTCACAGCCGGTGAGGATGCAGAACGGCTGCGAGATCTCGGTCTCAACGACCTCTATCACACCAATCGAGTCGTACATTCCATCAAGGTGGGTCGGTACGATGAAGCCATCGCTGATTTAAAATTTGTGTTGGACAAGTGGCCGAACCACCCTCGCGCCCTGCTATTGATTGAATCAGTAGGGAAGATGACGCAGGTCCCTACGCTCCCGATCCCGTACTACGAGAAAGCGCTGCAGATGTATCCGCAATATGCGATCACGTATGCGCAGTACGGGAAGTATCTGGTCGAGATCGATCAACGGGAGAAAGGAATCGAGCATCTTAAACTCGCGATCGAGAAAGACGAGAAGCTGATTGCCGCTCATGTCTGGTTGGCTGAGGCGTACATCAAGCATGGGGAAAAGCAGTTGGCGAAAAAAGAAGCGGAGCATGCGCGAAGTCTGGGTTTCCAGGGCGAATTGCCCTTTGGAGTGGAACCTGCGGTGAAAAGCTCCCGGGGAAAGTGAGCGAGGTCCTGTATGCATGTCATGCGGAAGGTGGGATCAGGTGTATGAGTGGACTTTGCGGCGTGTTGTTGAAAGCTGAGGACAAGGGAAGAGTCGGCGAAGCGGACGTGTCGCCGATGCTCAAGGCCTTGGGCGGGCAGGAGGGGGAGCATGATCGGGTCGTTTCGGCCCGCTCTGTGTGTATAGGAATTCGGCGACGATCGCAGGATCGCAATTCGGGGATCGTGCAGACTGTGGTGCACGGGCACACGGTGATTCTTGCCGTGCTCGGTACGCTGTACACGGGTAGACCGTCACCGATAAACGGAGACGATTCGACGGAGGGAAGTCTGCGCGAACTTTTGGCCCGATATCTACAGGGTGGAATCGAAGAAATCCATAATCTGAGGGGTGATTTTGCCGCAGCGGTGTGGGATGGACGACAGGGTGAACTGGCAATTCTTACCGATCGGTTTCGCACCCAGCCACTCTTCTATTGTGAAGATGGTAACAGGCTTGTGTTTGCATCACGAATGCCGAGTTTACTGGCTGCCTCAAGCGAGGAATGCAGATCAATCGATCCACGGGCGCTCATCGATATCATGGCACTCTCTACAATTCCTTCGGATCGAACGGTATTCAAGGACGTGAGAAAGTTGGCACCGGGCTATGTCTTGACCTTCAAGCAGGGCCGACTGGCCCTGCGACAGTACTGGAATTTGAGCTTTCTGCATCCGTGTCAGTCAGACAAAAGAGAGTTACAAAGGCGCCTGAGGACAGAGTTTGAGGAATCAGTATCGGTCCGGCTAGCGGCCGACCGGCAAGAATCGGTGGGAGCATTTCTGAGCGGGGGCATCGACAGTAGCACGGTTACCGGCCTGCTTACGCAACTCGGGAATGCCCCAGTCAAAGCGTTTTCTATAGGGTTCGCCGAGCAGCGGTTCAATGAAATGGAGTATGCCCGGATTGCAGCCCGACACTTCGGCGCAAAGCATCATGAATACTATGTGACGGCGGAAGATACCGTGAGCGCCATTCCAGTCGTGCTCGAGGCGTTTGATGAGCCGTTCGCCAATGCGTCGGCTATTCCTACCTATTTGTGCGCGAAGGTGGCGCGTGATCACGGCGTGGATGTGATGTATGCCGGAGATGGCGGCGATGAGCTCTTTGCGGGAAACGAACGGTACAGCACACAGCAAATCTTCGACTACTATACTCGTCTGCCTAAAGGAATACGTGAATGGGTGGTCAAGCCGGCCGTAAACGCACTGGCGGATTCGACCGGGCTGCGTTTGTTTGTGTTGGGCAAGAAGTATATCCGACGTTCTAGCATCCCGCTTCCGGAGAGACTCTATTCTTACGGGCTGTTCAATGTCATTCCGATGGAGGAGTTATTCGAGGGGGATGTAGTCAAAGCGGTCGGAGTCGAGAGGGACCCGTATACCCCACTGTATCGACACTATCATGATGCGCCTGCCTCTACTGATTTAGATCGCCAGCTGTACATTGATTTGAAATACACCATCTCCGACAATGACTTGTTGAAGGTCACACGCATGACGCAGGCTGCAGGCGTGGCCGTGCGGTTTCCTTTCCTCGATCATCGCCTCGTGGAATTTGCGATGAGTGTCCCTGCTCACGTCAAGATGCCGGGGCGAGACCTCAGAGTGTTCTTTAAAGAAGCCTATTCCGATGTTCTGCCCAAATCGATTCTCACTAAGACAAAACATGGATTTGGGTTGCCGATTCCGGTGTGGCTGCGAACCGATAAACGGCTTAACGACTTGATGCGCGAACTTGTGCTGGGGACTGCCACGGTTCAGCGTGGCTTATTCAGAAAACGGGCATTGGAAGACTTGGTCGAGCGTCATCAAGAGGAATCAGGCTCTTTCTATGGCGACATCTTGTGGAATGTCATGATCTGGGAGCTGTGGCTACGAACCTATTGGGATCGCAAGTCAACGCTTTGAAAGGCCAACAAACGAACGAGTTGCTTGATGAGTCTCAGATCCGCATTGATCCGCATTATATCGACGAGTCTCTATTGGTCTGGCGCACAAGGCGCTCTCCGGTGGTGTGCCCAGCATATGATGCCGAAGAGGGGCGGTCGCGGCGCTACGGACTTTCCGTTTGTGACGAGGCGAAAGTCGCGGAATCTTCAAATTTTGACCTACCATCGCGTCAACAATGAACGTGATCCGTTCTTTCCCGCTCTTCCGGTCGAGGTTTTTGAGAGCCAGATGCGGCATCTGGCCCGGTGGTATCACGTCTGTGCTTTGGACGAGGCGTTAGAGCTAATCCAGCGAGACGACTTGCCGGATAATGCGATAGCGATCACGTTCGATGATGGGTACAAGGATAACTATTTGCACGCCTTTCCGGTTGTCAGAAGCCTCAACTTGCCCATGACCATCTTTCTGGCTACCGATGCGATTGGCACAGGCGTGACGTTGTGGCATGACAGAGTGTTTTCGGCTTTTCGGGATACCAAGAGATTCAGGATGGAGGGGTTTGAGAGAGAGGTGGAAGGCCTCTCGCTGGGCAGGCTTCCGGAACGACTCTTTGCCATGGGAAAGGTGTTGGCCGCATTACGGCAGCTCAACGAAGGAGAAAGAAATCGCCGAATTCACGCACTCTGCGGGATTCTCGAAGTCAATGAGCGAGTGACGGACAACGAGCTGATGTTAAGCTGGGACGACGTTCGGGCCATGCAAAGGGACCGGGTCTCTATCGGATCCCATACGGCTTCCCATCCTATTCTGTCTCGACTTTCGAGAGAAGAAACGGAACAGCAGGTGGAGCGGTCCTGTGGGACAATTCAGCTGCATTTAGGCGAACGACCGTCGCTGTTTGCGTATCCCAACGGGACGAGGGTGGATTTCACCGCCATGACCAAGGATGTGCTTAAAACTGCTGGCTTCAAGTGTGCGGTAACGACGGAATTCGGTGTGAACGAGCCTGGTGTGGATCCGTTTGAACTCAAGCGGGGAGGGCCGTGGGAAACGCATCTCCCCACCTTCGCGTTGAAGCTGGATTGGTACAGGTTGAAGTCATCCCACCCCGCTTAATCGGCGGGGTATCGTCGTGGAAATTATGGCTGTCACCATTCGTCCTGCAGATTGTGAGTCCGATCGATCGATCATTATCGCGATGCTGCGCGCTCTCACTCTACACTCCGATGAGCGGCGATTTGACTGGCTGTATAGGCAGAACCCGCATGGGCCGGCCAGGGCATGGATTGCAGAGGATGAGGGGCATGCGATCGGCATGGCCGCGGCGTTTCCTCGTCGGCTGCTCGTGAGCGGCGATGTCCGAGAGGTATGGGTCCTCGGCGACTTTTACATCGATTCGCAGTACCGAAGTCTGGGGCCTGCGATCCAACTCCAGCGGGCAGTGCTTGATGCGGTGCAGCGGGCCACCATGTTGGCCGGGTACTACGACTTCCCCAGCCGCCCAATGGCGGCTGTCTACAAGCGGCTCGGCATTAGAGACGAGGGCACCCTTATCCGGATGGCAAAACCGCTTCGTGCAGACCGCGTGGTATCGGCATTGTGCGGCCCGATGTTGTCGAAAATAGTGAGCCCCCTTGTGAATGTCGGACTCGCGGTTGGCGTGCATATGAATGGTACTGATCCTGCGTTTTCTGTCCAGTCCCATACGGGACGATTCGGCAGCGAGTTTGACAGGCTCGTGCAGGAAGCGGGGGCGGCTTATTCGGCCTGTATTGAACGATCGGCCGATTACTTGAATTGGCGCTATGCCGACCATCCGTCCGAGCAGTACGAATGTCTAGTAGCGCGACAATCCGGGCGACTCTGTGGGTACGTGATATTCTCTTGTGCCGCAAGAGATGCGATCTTATTTGACGTCTTCAGCTTAAACTTGGAATCTATACCATACCGATTGCTCAGGCGATTGGCAAAAGACCTGTGGAAGCGGGGGGTCTTCACCGTTAGTGCATCGGTAGTGGAAGGTCATCCGTGGAGGAATACCCTGGAGCGGGCAGGGTTTCGAGCAAGAGAAACGAGCCCGTTTATCGTTTCGCCTGGTCCGAATGAGCGGGACCCTCTCTTCAGGGAGCCCGGGGCCTCATGGTATTTCATGCAGGGCGATCGAGACAGCTGACTTAAGAGAGGAGACGGTTGTGAGCAATGTGAGCGGGCAAATCCTGGCTTTTATCATGGAGAAATTCCCGTTGGCGCGAACGAAGCCGATTACGGTCGAGGATGATTTGTTGGAGAGCGGCTTGATTGATTCGCTCGGAATTCTTGATCTCGTGTCTTATCTCGAACAAGAGTTCGGGATTGTCATGGCCGACGATGAATTGATCCCTGAACATTTTCAATGCGTGGACCGTCTGGCGCGGTTTGTGGAACTCAAGATCGCTGAGGCCGCCGGTTCAAGAAAATAGGGTCAGCATGGATTTTCTCCTTCATCATATGCTTCGGACGAGCGCGGTTCGCGATCCAGACAAAGAGGCGTTGGTGCATGGCGCTGCCCGGCTGTCCTATCGCCAGGTGGCTGAACGGTGTGCGGGATTGGCGATAGGCCTGAGGAAGGCCGGAGTGCAGCGCGGAGATCGAGTCGGAGTGTTCCTGGAACCTTCGGTTCAGCAAGTGCTTTCAATTTTCGGTGTCTCGCAGGCTGGCGGGGTTTTTGTGCCGATCAACCAGGTTTTATTTCCGGAGCAGGTGGCCCATATTGCAACCGATTGTGGGATGACGGGGTTAATTACCACACGTCAGAAGCTAATGTTTCTCCTTCCAGTTCTCAAGGATATCACGACATTGCGATTCGTCGTATTAGAAGCTGAGACGGTTGATGCCCCGCCCCAGTTTCCCATGTTCATCTTCGACGACTTGTGCCGGCAGGAGCACTCGGAGGTCTGGAAAGAAGCAACCATTGGGAAAGATCTGGTGGCCATTCTCTATACGTCCGGATCCACAGGCAGGCCCAAAGGTGTCATGCTGAGTCACAGTCAAATCATGGCGGGCGCATCGATCGTGTCTACCTATCTTGGAATCACAGGCCGTGATCGTATTCTTGCCGTGCTTCCGTTCAGCTTTGACGCCGGCTTGAACCAGTTGACGACGGCATTGCAACAAGGGGCTACCCTTGTGTTGACGACATTCGTGTTCGCTCGTGAAATCGTGCAAAATCTTCTTAAAGAAAACATTACTGGGCTGGCTGGGGTGCCGACGCTCTGGAGTCTGTTGGCGCAGCCCGCATCCACGCTGCACAAGACAAAACTCCCGCATCTGCGGTACATCACCAATACAGGGGGAGCCATGCCGCAGGCTGTGCTCCAAACATTGCGGCGTGTGCTTCCGACAACCGATATCGTACTGATGTATGGGCTGACCGAAGCATTTCGATCCACCTATCTTCCGCCGGATCAACTTGATCGTCGTCCGACGTCCATGGGGAAGGCCATTCCTGACACTGAAATTCTCGTTGTGAATGATCGAGGGCAGCCGTGCAAGCCAGGAGAAGTCGGAGAATTGGTCCATCGCGGTCCGACTGTTTCGATGGGGTACTGGGGACAGCCCGATCTGACCGCCAAAGTGCTTCGGCCGCATCCGTTTTTGCCGAAAGAGCTGGGAGATCAGGAGCGTGTCTGCTATTCAGGGGATTTGGTTACCATGGATGAGGAGGGCTTCCTTTACTTTGTCGGTCGGCGAGACACGATGATTAAATCATCGGGATTTCGCATCAGCCCTACGGAGGTCGAGGAAGCATTATTTTCCTCCGGTAAATTGGTGGGGGCGGCTGTCATCGGTATTCCTGACGAGGTTCTGGGGCAAGCCATCAAGGCATTCGTTGTCGTGAAGAGCGGAGATCCGGTGACAGCACAAGATTTGTTGGCTCACTGTGGAGGAAAACTGCCGAGGCATATGGTGCCGAAAATGATCGAAGTCGTATCGGAACTCCCCAAGACGTCGAGCGGGAAGGTCGACTATCCCGCACTTCGACATCGGGAAGGACTGCTCAAGTGACCTTCGTGAATGATCTCATCTCCAGGAATTTCAGCCGATCCGGCCAGCATGTGTTAGTGGCAGGGGTCTCCCTCGCAACGGTGGCGGAGCGATTTGGAACTCCCGTGTTTGTCTATGATGCCGGCGTTCTTGACCGCAAACTTACATCATTGCGCGCCGCTCTGCCCGGGTCATTCGAGATCAGCTACTCGGTTAAAGCCAATCCCAACAAGGCAATCCTCCGACGGTTTGTGGCGAAGGGGTGTGGCCTTGAAATTGCCTCCGGCGGCGAATATCAGTTGGCGAGCGATGCCGGGTGTCCGTTTGATCGGGTCGTGTTTGCAGGGCCTGGAAAAACAGAGTCGGAGCTCGAGCTCGTATTGGCCAAGGGGATCGGTGAGCTGCATGTAGAGTCTTTAGTGGAAATCGATCGACTCGCCCGTCTATGTCATCGTTTGGGCGCCACAGTGAACGTGGCGCTGCGAATCAATCCAACCGGCGAGGCAGAGGGTGGCGCCATGCGGATGGGCGGCCGTGCTACGCCGTTCGGGGTCGATGAAGAGAGCGCCGATGTCTTGGTGGATCACCTTGCCGCGTCCCCGGCGTTGCGGTTAACCGGCGTTCATTTATTCACAGGAACGCAAATTCTGGATCACGAGATACTCTTGCGCCAATATCAAAAGGGGATGGCGATTGCCGCGTCTGTGGCCAGGCGGGTGAAGCGGCCGCTGGCCACGGTGGACTTCGGCGGCGGTTTGGGGATTCCATATTTCCCCCACGAACGTGAGCTGGATCTTGAGAGTCTGGGACAGGGTCTTGCTCGCCTGATGGAGTCCTCCGGGAAAGAGTCGGTGTTCAACGGGACCACGTTTCTGTTGGAACCAGGGCGGTTTCTCACCGCGGAAGCCGGAATATTCATGGCGCGGGTGACTGATGTGAAAACGTCACGTGGAAAAACATTTGTGATTCTCGATGGCGGGATGAATTGCCACTTGGCGGCCTCCGGAAATCTTGGGCAAACGATCAAACGGAATTATCCGATCGCCGTGGTGAATCGAATCGAGGACCCCATTGGAGTAACGGCGGATGTCGTCGGACCGTTATGCACACCACTGGACACATTGGGCCGGAATGTCGAGTTGCCGCGGCCCGAGGTCGGAGATCTTGTCGGTATCTTTCAATCGGGCGCGTACGGCTTGACTGCCAGCCCTGTCCACTTCTTAAGCCATCCGTCGCCGGCGGAAGTCATGATTGATGCGGGGATCGCACATCTCATAAGGGCTCGGGGTGCGTTGACAAACCTTTCCTGATTCGCTCGTGGGAGGAGAGGCGTGGTCGACACACCGGATACTCATCGGACGGCGTTACTGGTCGCGTATCATTTTCCCCCTTGCCAAGGGAGCAGCGGCTTACAACGACCGCTGAGCCTGATCAAGCATCTTTCTCAATACAGATGGGCACCCATCGTGTTGAGCGTCCATCCCCGGGCGCACACGCAGCTGGATCCCCGCCTACTGGAGCAAATTCCGCCTAGCGTTCCGGTCAAGTGGGCGATGGCGTTCGATACGGCGCGGCATCTTGCGATCAAAGGCAGGTACTTTTCCTGGATGGCTTATCCGGACCGATGGATCTCCTGGATGCTGGGTGCGGTCCCGAGCGGATTGTGCTTCGTATATCGGCACCGACCGCGAGTGATTTGGTCGACATTTCCTATCGGTACGGCCCATCTCGTGGGGCTAGCCTTGCATAAACTGACGGGGATTCCGTGGGTGGCGGATTTCAGGGATCCTATGACGGAAGGGGAATTGGGTTCGGCAGATCAACACCCTACAGATCCCGCGACTTGGAAGGTCAGACGATGGTTTGAACGGCTGATCGTGACGAACTGTACCAAGCTCGTTTTTGTCGCTCCCGGGGCACTTCGCATGTATCAGGAACGATATCCGGAAATCCCTTCTTCTCGGTGGCATCTTATTACGAACGGATACGACGAAACCAGCTTTCGTGCTGCCGAGCAACGGCCATTGCATAAGACTCAAGGCCCACTGCTATTGCTTCACAGCGGCCTGTTGTATCCGGAAGTCGGCGACCGCAACCCCTCGGCATTGTTCGAGGCGTTGTCCATTCTTAGGAATGCCGGAAAAGTCGACGCGGCTTCGCTGAAGGTGGTGCTAAGGGCAAGCGGGCATGATGGCCTCTATAGAGAATTGATCCGCGAATGGAAACTCGACGACATGGTCTTTCTAGAACCGCCCATTTCCTATATCGATGCGCTCGCTGAAATGCTGACCGCAGATGGGTTGCTGCTCGTCCAGGGGGCGGTGTCCAATCCGAATATTCCTGCCAAATTGTACGAGTATCTTAGAGCCAGGCGCCCAATTTTCGCCCTGACAGATGAAAAAGGCGATACTGCCGCTGTTCTTCGAAACGCTAAGGTTGGAACCCTCGCTCCCCTGGAATCATGCGCCGCCATAGGGCGGGCTCTTGAGCAATTTCTCGCAGAGGTGAGAGAGGGGCGCGCGCCTGTTGCATCGAATGAAGCAATCGCAAAGTATTCACGAGAATCACAAGTACGTGAGATGGCCAGACTCTTTGACGAAGTCGTCGGCGACCCTTCCTCGAGCGAAGCCAGCCGAGGATAGAACCGGACGCTGATATTTATGCGCGTATGTGGTCGAGATGTGTCGTGACGAGCCATGAAGGAGATGTTTAAGGTCCGAAAGGATCCGTGGATCTCGCTCCGCTATTGGTCGTTTTGGACTAGCCAGGTGATGGAGGGGCATGCCGGTATGCGGCTGCCCACCTTTTGGGCCAGGAACGGCATTTTTCACGGTCTTCGCCTAATGGGGGTCGTGCCAGGAGATCGCGTGTTGGTGCCATCGTACATCTGTCGTGCCGCAGTGGAACCGATTTTGTCCGCTGGTGCAGACATCGACTACTATGCGGTGAAGCAGGATTGCAGAATTGCTTTCGATGATATTCTCCCTCGGATCAGACCGACAACGAAGGCGTTGCTGGCGGTCCACTATTTCGGGTTCCCGCAAGAGATCGAGGACGTGCGGGCGTTGTGTGTCACGCAAGGTCTGAAGTTGATAGAGGATTGCGCGCACGTGTTGCAGGGTGATATCGCAGGAAGGCCGCTCGGTTCTTTCGGCGACATCAGCGTGTTCAGCTGGCGAAAGTTTTTGCCGGTCTATGACGGTGCTGATTTGGTGCTCAATACGATGACGAAGGAAACGAAACTCGCGTGGGAGGAGGAGCCCTGCCTGTTCACAATCAAAGTCGCAAAGAATGTGTTGGAGGGAATGCTGGGTTTCTCCGTGGGAGGATCGTTGAGGCGCGTCATGGCTGAGGTTGGGATCTTGCAGTCATCCGGCTCTGACTCTGCTCCGTTGCCCCTGACGGTGACGGCGGGGACGGACGCTTTCGATATTCGGTTAGTGGACTGGCAGATGTCTCGACTCTCGCGGTGGATCAAGGCTCATGCAGATGTCCCGGCCATTGTTGCCGCTCGCAGGAACCATTATCGGTATCTCCAGGAGCGATTGAGGAAGATTTCACGTGTCAAGCTGCTCCACGCTGAGCTTCCGGATGGGGTGTGTCCGTGGGTCCTGCCCTTTACGGTCGATGAAATGGACAACGCTCATCTTGTCCTCCGTCGCATGGGTATTCCTGCGACGACGTGGGGCGGGGTGCGGCCGCCTCAGTTGCCGTTTGGTGAATATGATGAGGCCGAATTCCTATACGACCGGCTGATATTTCTTCCCATTCACCAATCGCTTACCGAGTCGGATCTTGATCTGATGGCGGCATCGCTGTCCAAAATATGTGGGTATGAAAGACAGGACTTTGCAAATCGACATTCGGTCTGAATCAGGCCAGGAAGTGGTCGCCCCAGAACCTCTGACGGCGCATCGATACCCGTCGGTTGAGGCTCTTTCGCAGTCGCATGCGCAATTCCTTCGGCATGCGGGCAGCGAGAACTTCTTCTTGAGCCCGACGTGGTTTTCCAATTTTGAGCGGAACGTTGTGGCTCCAGAAGAATCAGTGGTCATTTATGGGATCGAATCACCGGACCGTACAATGGCCAGGGGTGTTTTCCCGATGTGGCGCCGGGTTTCCAATGGGATACTGAGGCCGAAAGTGCTTCAAAGTCTAGCCAACTACTACTCCCCATCATGGAGTCCTGTTCTTGACAGCCGATATGCGGCGGAAACTGTCGAGGCTTTTGTCCAGGCGATGGCGCAAGATCGGCGCATGTTTGCGGTGGCGGATTTCCGGTGTCTGGATCCCGAAGAGCCCTGTTTCAGGATTCTCCAAAAGACCCTATCCGACGGCGGTTTTGCTGTGCAAACTTACTTTCAGTTTGGCAACTGGTATCTCCAGGTCGGCGGCCGTTCCTATGAGGAGTACCTAACCGGGCTCTCCACAATATTGAAGAAGAACATTCCGTATCAGACGAGACGCCTTGAACGGACGTATCGTGTCGAGTTCGTATTAGTAACCGGACTGGAAGGTCTCGGCAAAGCGATCGACGATTACGAAACGGTCTACCATTCGAGTTGGAGAGATCAAGAAGCATATCCTCGATTTATTCGAGGACTGGCGGAGACGGCTGCAAGAATGGGATCTCTCCGGCTCGGCCTGCTATACGCGGACGGCGTTCCGGTCGCAGCCCAACTATGGCTCATCCAGGGCAAGGTGGCGTCGATCTACAAAATCGCCTACGTAGAAGCATTCGCCAAATTCTCAGTCGGCACAGTCCTGACTGCTCGAATGATGCGTCATGCCATCGATGTGGAAAAGGTTAGCATCGTCGACTATCTAAGTGGAGATGACGGGTACAAGAAAGATTGGATGTCTCATCGCCGTGAACGGTGGGGCCTTCTGGCGTTCAACCTTCGTAGCATCCGCGGTTTCTTGCTCGCGGCGCGGCATCTAGGCGGCAGGCGGCTGAAGCAGATAGGTCGGCAATTGAGCGGAGATCAGACTTAGATAGGGCTTCCTTCGCCTGTTCGGGGAATTGATGAGAGACGGATTCGTCATGATGATTACCCTCGTATGCTGCGCGGCGGCTTTACGCCGGCCGGCGCACGGGATGCTCGCCTTCGTAGGATTTGCCATCCTGGCCCCGCATGGTTTTACCTGGTCGTTTGCTCGGACATTCCCCCATTCGTTGGCGATCTCGGCCTGTACATTGATCGGGTTTGTGTTGCATGGCGGAGACCGGAGAATTCCGATTCACCGCGAAACCTTCCTCTTGGCAGCAGCATGGGCTTGGTTCTGTGCTTCAACCATTTTTGCGGTGGAGCAGGATCTGGCGATTGAAAAATTGTTGCTCATCTCCAAGATCTTGTTCATGGTGTTTCTCTCTATGGCGTTGTTGAACAGCCGGGAGGAACTCCAAAACCTAGCGAGGGTCATCGGGCTCTCGATTGGTCTCCTGGCCATTCGAGGGCTCATTTTCTTTGTGCGCATGGGGGGGGTGGAAACTGTTGAAGGGCCGGCCGAAGGGATATTATTGGCGAACAATAGCATTGGATTGGCCATGGCGATGAATGTGCCGCTCCTGATCTACCTGCTGCGGACCGAGACGAATAGGTGGCTGATACTGGCCACCCGAGTCATGCTCGCCGCTTCCTATCCGGCGGTCATCGGCACGTTTTCTCGAGGTGCGTGGCTGGCCCTTGGCGCCGTGACGCTGCTCCTGCTCTTGCGGAGCAAACACCGCTTTCTGATTGTTGGCGTTGGAGCCGTGGTGCTCATGATGGGCTCCGCGCTGATTCCCTTGCTGGCATCGGACCGCCTTGCCGAGCGGGCGAACACATTTCAGGACATCGAAAACGACAACTCGGCGCAGCAGCGGTTCGGAAGTTGGGAGTTCTGCGCAAAAGTAGGGTTGAATAATCCCGTGTTCGGTGCCGGGATCGATTACTATTCCCTGAAAATGTACGAAGCCTACTCGCCGGAGTACGTCGAACGATGGAATCTGAGGCGGTGGGGAGGCAGGGCGTGGTCGTGCCATAGCATGTGGTTTACCATCTTGGGCGAGCACGGGGTGTTGGCATTCGTGGTGTGGGTAGGCTTGCTCGTGTCCTGCATGTCGAGTCTGGGCGCCGTGAAGCGGTACGGAGTCTCCGATCAGGAAGGCGCATGGATGATTCAATGGGCGGATGTGTTGAGAATAAGTTTTGTTGGATATGCCATCGCCGGGACGTTCCTCGATTTTGCTTACTTCGATATCTACTATCAATTGATCGCGGCGGTGATTATTCTCAAGGAACAGATGCGAAGACAACAAAGTGGACAGGGTGCGGGAGTCGGCGGGCTGGGCGAGCTGCCGCTTCAAGGCAGGACGGCCGTCTCGGCAGGAGCTTGAACGACAAGCGTACATGGCGCTGGAGGTGTAGATTGATCAAAGAGTTCTTCGAGCGGATGCGGAGACGGTCTTGGAGGATCTTCGGACAACACTATGGGCCCGATTATGTTCATCACAACGATCGGTATCGGGCGGAAGTCATGAAGCATCTCGGGCCCGGAACCGTTTTGCTCGATGCGGGGGCTGGCGAACTGGGATTCACGAAAGAATTCGCTCCGAAGGTGCGGTTGGCCATCGGAACGGACATGGGAACGATGAAATCGGTAGGAGGCGGAGTGTGGGCGGTCCAAAGCAATTTGGAGCGTCTGCCATTTAGAGACGGAACGATCGACATCGTGGTGTCGATGAGCGTCGTTGAACACCTGACTGATCCTGTCGGGTCATTCCAAGAATTGGCGCGAGTACTCAAGCCGAACGGAATCATGATCGCGCAAACACCCAGCAAGTACGACTATGTGTCGTTGCTCGCGCACATCACGCCTTTTTGGTTCCATCGATGGCTGCTCTCCCATTTGCTCGACCGCCGTGCCGAGGATGTCTTCCCTACTTGCTTCCGGTCCAATACCAGAAAGGCGATGACACAGACTCTCATAGCCGCAGGATTTCAGCCCACCAGCATTCAATTCTTCAACCAATATCCCGCGTACCTGATGTTCTGGCCATTCTTGTTCAGGATCGGGATCGCCTATGAGCGGTTTACCACGAAACATGAACGATTGGCAGAGTTGCGAGGGTGGATTCTTGCTGTCGCACGGAGGACAGCGCACGTTCATGAATGAAGCGGACAACTCCTTGAAGATTCTGCACATACTTGACCATAGTCTACCCGAACAAACCGGATATTCATTCCGTGCCCATTCGGTCATCACCGCGCAGCGAAAAATGGGGATTGAGGCGATGGCTGTTACCTCGCCGAAACACTATGAGAGCCGGCCAGGGATCTATCAACCTCTTGAACGGGTTGGTGGAATAGCGTATCACCGCGCACCTGCCTCGAAGAGGTCGGTTGTTCCGGTTCTATCTGAGCTCCGGCAGATGGCGGTTCTAGCGAGCACGTTACACCGACTTACCCGTGACCATCGAGTTTCGGTTTTCCACCCCCATTCCCCCACCCTGAATGCGATTCCGGCGATCTGGGTCGGCAAGCGGAAAAAGATTCCCGTCGTCTACGAGATGCGCTCGTCATGGGAGGATGCAGCTGTGGATCGCGGGACTTATGGCGTCTCGTCTTGGAAATATCGGCTGAGCAAACGATTGGAGACCTGGGTATGCAAGAATGCCGACGCAGTGGTCGTAATTTGTGAAGGGCTCAAGCGGGAACTCATCGGGCGCGGAATTCCTCATGACAAAATTACCGTTGTTCAAAACGGTGTCGATGTCGAAGTATTTGACTCAAGTAGAAGACAAGAATCCGGAGTTCCGTTGAGTGAAGAATCACGCAATCGGAAGATGATAGGGTTCATGGGGTCGTTTTTCCGTTGGGAGGGCTTGGAGTTGCTGATTGAGGCTATGGCTCGACTGACTAAAATGCGTTCGGATACAGGGTTGTTGCTGGTTGGCGGAGGAGAGATGGCTGCCGAGCTACGGGCAAAAGTACAACAACTAAACTTGGGGCAGCATGTAGTGATGCCCGGTCAGGTTTCTCAAGCCCAGATTCCCGCATTGTATGCAAAGGTCGATATCATGGCGTTTCCACGGCATTCGACGAAACTGACTGAAATGGTGACCCCGCTCAAGCCCCTGGAGGCGATGGCCATGGGGAAGCCCATTGTGGCCAGCGATGTTGGTGGGCATAAGGAATTGATACAGCATGAAGAAACCGGATTGCTGTTTCGAGCCGGCGACGTCGACGCGTTAGTGGCGCAACTGTGCCGATGTCTCGACAATGAGGATTTGAGGCGTCTATTGGGAAAGCAAGGAAGCGCATGGGTAAGGAGTGAACGATCGTGGGACAAGACAACACGTCCCTACGCCGAGGTATATGCTCGCCTTTGTCCGTGAGGGGCGTCACAGCGCACGTGACCGCTCATGGTACGGGTGTGTGTTCGGATAGGAAGACAGCCAACATCGTGATGCCGATTGCTGGTGTGACCATTTATATAGGATCGCCCGACCGTCCATGGAATAGGAGATCAGTAAACCCAGTTATGGCCGCCTCAAATTCCAACTGATGAACATCTTCGCTATCCAGGAAACGACGGAGAGCGTGGCGAGGAGTTTTAGGAGAGTTCAGCCCCGGCATGCAGGTAGTTGAGCTTTTGATTCGCATGCTATCGAGCCACACCCATTGCTGTTTGTCCCACAGTCCGCTTGGATAACAGAAATGGCGACATTCAGCAGTAATCCAGCGCTTAAGCGCGGCGCGGTTGTCGGTGATCTCCCGTTCTGCAAGCGATCGGCTATCGCTGGGAAAGGTATGGCGGTGAGTATGAAGCTCAATGCCGATGTTGGCGTCCTTAAGGGCACGCAATTCATCAGGGCTCATGAGATGCAGGAGTTTTTGCCGTACGATATCTTCATACGGTGTTTCGAGCAAGGTGCCCAGCTGTTCACAGATTGCATGGCGAATTTCCTCCGTGCACTCACGCTCGCCAAAATTAATGCAGTCCCATACCGCCTTTTCTCTTTCCTCGGGATTTGAAAGATCGACGGCGTCGTGCGTGCTCCAAGGAGCATGCTTGAGGAGAAGCTGGCGTTTGCGGGTCTTCCAAAACATATATTGAACGACAAGTCGAAATATCGGATGTGGGTTCTCGACGTAGTAGGTGGTGACATAAACTGTTGCAGGAAGTCCCTGGGCGTGCAAGCAAGGAGCAGCGAGACGATAGACAGAATGAAAGCCGTCATCGATTGTAATCGAAGCAGAGTTGTCGGGGAGGGAATGAGAATACAGGCGGTGGATCGCCTCATCCAGCGGCAGAACGTTGAGTCGATAGCGGCGGATAGTGGCGAGCCGCTGCTCAAATTGCTTCACCGTGATAAAGAGTTTTGGCCGAAACTCGGCTTCGTCGGACAATGCGAAGCCGTGATAACACAAAATGCGCAAACGGTCACGGGTAATCCATTGAGCAAGGTGAAATAAGCCGGCTAGCTTGCACAGAAAAAACACAAGGAGCTTGAGATTGCGCACAGCCTAGCTCAACCCTGTTCGAGTGGAGGATGCGACCATGTTCGTTCTCGACCGAAGCGGCATTCCCAAAACAGTGAGCCCTGGTACTCGAAGCCCATGCTCTCGATAACGTGCAATGACGGGAGATTGTCCGCCAATACGGAGATGTAGGCGTATTGAATCTGACCATCGGCAAAGGCGGCATGCAGCATATGGCCGATTGTAGCCCGATAAAGGCCCTGGCCTCTATAACATGGCGGTGTGTAGTAGTCATAGAGAGCAACACTTCCTGGCGGAAAGGCCATTGACTGTTTTACCTCGGTCATATAGGAGGTAGCCTGATGTTTTACCATCCAACCGCAGTGGGCGAGACGATTCCCTATTTCTATCGTGTAGACGAATTCTCCCTGTTCTAATCGTGCGAGCGCGCTGGATAGGAAACTGTCGCGGGTTTGCCATGGTTCCCCAGGTTCGAACGACAAAAGATCGGAAAGTGAGTTGCAGTGAATGCGGTTGTCGCTGAAAAAACGCTCGGAAAGAAGACGGTCTCCTCGGTAGATGCGAAATTCGCGGCGAGCGTTGTACCAGTTGTTCAGTTTTCTGATCGCAGATCCTGGACGAGCACGGCGAAATGTTTCGAGAAATGTCTTCACAGCCGTAGGCTGAATTCCGGCAAGGGACACCAACTGTTTGCCTCTGCGCAACAAACTCTCTGTGACCACAGCTCGAATGTGAGTCCAGGTCGATCCGTAGACAACGGCTTCTGCCACTTCATCATGCGCGTTTGCGAAACGCTCCTTCCAGGAGTCACCACCAGGAGTGAGGTCGAGTACGGTTATCCCTTGCTCTAGCAAGTATTCGCTCAACTGCATGATGTGAAGCTTGCCCGGTGAATGTTCGGCCAGAAATGGCGAATGGATCAGCATGCCCAGATGCACTGTTTTCTGGCTTGCCGATCCCCAGAAGGCGGCTATAGGGTGTTCGTCGAGGTAGGTGGCGGTAACGTACCGCCCATCTGGCATGGCATGAAACAACCGGTTGTGGAACACACGTTTGCGAGGGTCTTCCCGAAATGGAGCGGAATGGTTAATGGCACTTTGCCTGAAATCGTAGTAAACGATGAGATCATCAAGCACCGCTTCTAACTCGGCAGCGGTTCTCAAGCATCGAAACTCGAGTTTGCCGAGTTTTCGTAATCGACTAAACCTGCTTTTGTTGCTTTTTTTTCCGAACGACGCTTTGATGTCTTCAGGAATGAGATTCATGAGTGGGCGACCATGCGTGCGCAGGGTTATCCCACCACTTCTGTTTCCTAGCGCAGCACGCAGGATTTCGCCAAGCGCTCTGGTCGGAAGGTATTTGAATCGCAACATGGGAACAGTGAAATGTCGGTTGAGTGCATCCCATGCATTGGAAAGAAATGAGATGTCATGTCCGGGCGAGGCAAGCCACGTGTGATATTCAGCTTGATGCGTGCCTGCGTGAGCCAGGGTGTTGGACAAAGGGTTATGGGCAAGCAGCCAAAGTCCGATCAAATCGCCATTTGAATCCCGTGATTCGACAATTACGGGCTGCCACTCGGATTGGTAGGTTTCATACCAGGTGCGCACGAAATTGGGAGACTGAAAAACGGTGGCATGCGGGCATGCGTCATACAGCGAATGCCAAAGCGTGAGAAACCGATGGTCCGCCAGCATGCTTAATGCCGATTGACCATGGGTGATGGTTGCTTGTGTGACAGACGTCATCGTGGTCGACCACATTGGGCTTTGCCGGCGGGTGGCATGTCTATGTCGTTCGACCGAGATCGACCGGTTTTGTCAGAGACAGGGACATTGACGCAGGGAGAGCGGATGCCATTCGGTTCTTCTACATTCTTGAGATTTACGAATTATACGGGAGTAAGGTGCAATGTCAATCAAGCGCTACATTAGGTGTAAGCGATGATGGCTAGGTGCTGATGCAGGTATTCGGTGGTTGTGTCCTGCTGGTCAAGGAGCAAGTGCTCGCGGCGTAATTTCGAGAAAAACTCGCTGTCGATCGGCCCCGGTACTAACTGATGCAAGGTGCACCCTTGTGTGTCCGATTCATGTGGAGCCTATATGGAGACTAGTTCGCCAGCCAGCCGTAACTTTCAGATTGCGAAGGTTGCGGGGATTCTGACAGTCGCAACCGCGCACTTTTTCCCAGGCACGATACTCTGGGTGCCGAGCTCCATTGCATTGTTTATTTTTGGGTTTTCTTCAGGATACTTCACACATTTGAGATACAGCGAACGTTTCGATGCGATTCCGTATTGGAGAAACAAAGTCCTACGATTAGGGTATGCCTTGCTCGTCATCGACGTGTTTCTGCTAAGCGTCTGTTCGTTTACTTCGAGCAGGTCAATTTGGGTTTGGCAGACGCTATTGCATCTTGTCGGATTGGGTGGTGTGCTGGACTGGTTGGGTATTGCGAACGAAAGTCCGCTTGGAGGTGGAATGTGGTTCTTAACGTTGCTGCTAGGGTTTTATGCCCTCTATCCTTTGCTCCGATTAGTTAATCGGCATGAGCCGAGTTCGTCGCTGTTGCTTGTGCTTGCTCTCGCCGTTATGGGTTATTGCCATGTCCGTTATCCCATGGGATATGATCTGTGGCCGACTGCATTCAGTTTCTTGTTTGGCGTTTATGTTGCAGAACGCCCGTTCAGTTTGCCTGCCTGGGTTTATGGGCTGGGGGGGCTTGTCTGTGTAGCCTTGATGGGGAGCTTTAACTTCATGTTGCGAATCAATTCCTATAACGCTGTGTTGATCGCCGTCGCATCCGTGGTTTGCACTCTTTGGCTACGGGAAGCAACTTTGCCGATCTGGCTGGTCAGGCCGACATCGTATCTTTCAGACATGGTATTGGAGATCTATCTTATCCACACCTATCTGTTCTTTTCGTTCGTCGGCTTCAAGTTCGCCGACTATTTCTTGTCGATGGGTCTGGTGCTATCCGCTGCCAAGCTTCTTCAGGTCACTGCCGTGCGGGTTCAAAAGGCTGCAAACGGATCTGCTGTGGCTGTTTGAGGGCGAAGCTTGTAGGTGCAACATCGAACGAACAGTTCACGGCGCGGTATACAGCGATGGTCGTCCGGTCCCATCCCATGAAGGATGATGCCCACGGCCGCTCTTGTCCATGGGGTCGGTTGGCGTTGGATTCACATTCAAGTACCAAATGAGGTTCTGGCCGGCCGTTGTTGATCGTGGTTGATCGATTTCGCTCTGAATATCCCCCAACGAGAGTAGACCCGAGTAGATCTGGATTCCTCGGATGACGCCGTTAAACTCTTCCCATCCGGGATAACCGCCCCACGAGACACCATTGAGATTTGGAGCCTGCCCCATGACGATAGCGGGAGTTGGAGGGTTAACCTTGGCCCATGACGGATCATTGACCGTGTAGGAGATTTTTTTGCTCGTGTCAGGCCAGTCATAATAGAATTCGTGGTGCGTAAGCGACGAGGATTCCCGCCAAGCTCGGAATGCCTGCGTGTGCCAACGGTTCCAGTCCACCTCGGTGCCGGTTACGAAGTCGTACCCATAGACCGAAATTTCCCATTGCCCAGGGCCGGTCGAAGCCGGAACGGGATAGGGATGAGCACCATAAAAGGTATTGGCATTCCCGCGGTCCCACGTGAAGTTCCCGTCGTTTCCCCAGAAGAACGTGGTGTAGTAACGGGCTGGCCCAGTGGTTTTCTTTCGCGGGTAGACCTTGAAGATGTATGTGGCATCGTAGATGGGGAAAGGGTTGTGCCAATAGAGCATGCGGCGGACTGATCCATCGCCCGGCCAATCGAGTCCGGTTGTTTGAGTTGGGGTTGCGGGTCCGGTGCTAAAAGACCAGGAATAAGGAGCTTGGAGAGTGTTCCCCGATTGATCCTTGATGCCAGTTGTCAGCGAGACCGTGTAGGTCATGTTGTTGGCCAGTGGCCTTCCGGACGCAGGTGTAAACGACACGTCGGTCCCATTGACGGCCAGACTACCGGTGACAAGATTATTTCCGGTGTCACGGATGGTGAATGAATTCGTTGTGACAGAGGACTGACTGATTGACTCGCTGAAGGTCGCCACGATGGGAGCGATCGTCGAAGCATTCGACGCGCCATTGAAAGGCACAGTGCTTGTGACGGAAGGGGGGATTGTGTCCGGAACATTCATGGTCGTGAAAGACCATGTGTAGCTGGACTGTGTTGGGTTGCCTGCCAGATCTTTGACCCCGGTCGTCAAGGTCGCTGTATAGTTCGTTGCGTAATTCATCAGCGATCCAGGCAGTAGGGAGAACACGGCGGTAGAGCCGTTCACGGTTATATTGCCGGGGATCTGGTTGTTCGCGCCATCTTTAAGAGTAAAGGTCGTGGCCGTAACCGAGGCAGGAGCCAGTGGTTCGTCGAAAGTGCCCATGATGGTGGCTGCGATAGGGACGTTTGTAGCTCCATCCACGGGCGTGGTTGTGGTGACCGTGGGGCTGGTCGTATCGGGAGCCACTCCGGTCGTGAACGTCCAGATATAGTTGGTTTGAAGCGTGTTTCTTGCCAAGTCCCTGATCCCGGTGGTCAGGGTCACGGTGAAGGAGGTATTGAAGTCCAGGGGTGCTCCCGGCGAAGGGGTAAACGTGACAGTGGCTCCGTTCACGGAAAGGGTTCCTGTGATCGGTGGGTTTGGGCCGGCGCGTACGCTGAAGGTTTCTGTCGTCACTGAGGACGGATCAATCGGTTCGCTGAAGGTGACCGTAAGTGCAGAGGTGGTCGCGACATTGGTCGCGCCACTTGAGGGGCTTGTGCCAATAACGATTGGGTCCGTCGTGTCTGGTGCGGTTCCTGTCGTAAAGGTCCAGGTTCGAGGGGCTCTCATAGGAACGCCAGACAGATCCTTAATACCTCTTGTCAATGTCACCGTGTAGGTCGTGGTGCCGCTCAGAGGGACGGTCGGAGTAAATGTTGTCGTCGTACCTGAGAGGGACACAGTTCCCATGACCGTTGGTGTGAGGAAGAACGTTGTGTTCGTCAGCGTGGCTGGATCAATCGGTTCGCTGAATGTTGCGGTAAGGGAGGAAGAAAGTGAGACGTCCGATGCACCGCTGACCGGGGCGGTAGTCGTGACGGTAGGTGCTCCTGTTCCGGTTCCCGCACCAGGGGAGGGGCCATTCCTCGGTCCGTCGCAGCTTGAAATTCCGGTCGAAAGGGCAGCTATCACCAGCAAGAAGATGACAGATGGGAACATGTTCGCCGCTGAGGGTCTCATGCAGATTGCCTCAAGTGAGTGAACGAGATTAGATTCATTAGCTGTGTGCCAAGCAATAATTTTGCCTGCGTATAGTGATCATTCAAGTCTCACGAAATCTGGCTGTTGCCAAAGTGCAGATCCTAGCCGCACTTGAATTGAAACCGGTTGAAACTGATTGAAGAAGTCGGTGCACCATCGGTTAGGGAAAGTTCCCCAACAATGTCGCAGTGGTGCTTGCCGAAGAATGGAGCGTGCGATAGCAAGGGCGGCCGATGCTGGAAAAGCGAAGGGAAAAACCTGCATATTGACTCATGGAAGACCGTCCCTAGTTAGGCGGAATTCTCCGAAGCGGGGGGGGTNNCGGGGGCCGTCGGCCATGCATGGAATGGCCAACGGCCCCCGTTGGCTACTGGATGCGCAGGTTTGTTGGAGCGGCAGGAGCTGGATTTGAACCACCGCCTCCGCCGCCAGGTGCAGCGATAGGTTGAGTGGACACAATAAGGTCGTCATACCACACATAGGCGGTCGAGGATGCTGCACTGCTGAGATTGGTCATATAGGGAGTGAATGTCAGTTCGTTGTATTTGTCTGCCGGAGCAGGGCCATCTTTGAATAGCGCGAAGTTCTTTACGTTCACAAATTGCTTATATGGTCCTCCGTCCATTGCCACCCACGCTTCTATTGAGCTGTTATTCGCATTGTAGGTGCCGATGTGGATCTTATAATAGAAGGTCATCCACTTATTCGATTGGAAAATAAAGCAACCGGTTCCATTTCCCGTCCCCGGTGTAATGGAATTGTAGTTGCAATTATATCCCGATGTAGAGCTGGCGCCTTGTTGAATGAAGGGACCAAAGCTACTATAGGCTCCGCTGGCATCGGTAATGAAACCCCTCTCCCCGCATCCTGTATACATGGTAGCTGCGGGCGTATTCGACCAAATGTATGGAACTGTTGTGATCTCTATCTGGCCGCAGGTTGATCCCGTTCGATGAAATAACACCGTTTTCCATGCGGTCGGCGTTGCAGCTTTCCACGCCGGAATATTGCTGATCATTTCAGGGGAAAGCCGCTGCTGAAATTGGATATAGAATGTTGAATTCTCCCCAAACGAGGCGCCCATGCTGCTATTCCAGGATCCGGAAATATCCGAGGTCGCTCGGCCCGCTGGCAGCGTGAACCGCAATGACCCTCCTCCAGAGGAGAAGGTCGACGTATCGAGTGAGCCACCCCAATAGCCGCCATCCCCAGGCCAAAGGTTGACGTTCCTGACGATATCGGTCGTGGTATTATCGAATCCTTCGCATAAGACGACGCCGGCGGCCGAACAGCGAGCGGAAAAATCTGATCCTGTCCCGCCCGACTGCTGAGTGCTGACTCCCGTTCCTGATGAAGCTGGCGAACTATTCCCCGCGGCATCTTGTGCCGTCACGGTATACACATACGTCGTTGAGGCGGAAAGCCCAGTGTCCATATAACTCGTGGAGGTAGCAGAACCGACTTGGTTTCCGTTTCGAAATATTGAGTAGCCGGTGACTCCGACATTGTCGGTCGATGGGGACCATGATAGATTGATTTGCGCAGAAGATACCGCCGTACCGGACACATTGGTGGGAGTAGTCGGCGCTGTGGTGTCGGGTGCAGGAGGCGAGCCGCCCCCGCTAGCGAGCCGTAGCGCGTACGCATCACTGTCGACAGAGTTCACCACAACGAATACTCCAGAAGCCGGCGAATAGGCCCACCGCTTGAAAGTACCTGTGGAGACCGCCGAGCCAGGTCCTCCTGAAAAGGTTATCGGCGTCCACACTTTCGTCGTCGGATCTAAACTGTAAACCGTATTGCCCCCATTCCATCCGACGATCCGGTCCGTTACAGGGTCATAGGCAACACCTGGGTTGTCGGCGTTCACAATGGAGGAACCTCCAGTGGTGTTCCAGGTTTGTCTCTGGTAGGCGCTGTTGGCACTGACATCATAGGCATAAACTACTCCGTTCCCAACCATGATGAACAGTTGTCGCTTGGAGTCGAAGACTCCGGTCATCTCTTGGCCAATCGAATGGGTGGCCAGCGCGGTGTACTGATCGGATTCATATGAATACGAGTAGAGGGTGGATTGATCGGCGATATACACTTTCTGTGTGACAGGATTGTACGCGGTGACTCGGCCGTAGTTCGCTTCCGGGATGGGACCGGATGGATTTCGTTTCTGCCACGTCATCGAGGCAAAGCCGAAGGTCCATGTATCGTTGGTAAAGAATCCGCAAGGCGCACTGGCTCCTCCAAACACAAACATCCGATCAACATGCGACATATAGACGATATGGTCGTAGGTATGCCGTGAGTTTGCTTGGCCGTCCCCCGTTGTTCCTACGCCACAGCTCGAAGGTATTTGAGTGCTGGGATTGTTCAGCCTGGTCATCGTGACAGGGTTGGCATTGAGGTTCAGGGCATAGATCTCATTCCCCAAATAATCGGAATGTCCGCCACCCCAGATGATGAGCCTATTGCGTGTTGAATCAAAAACCGCGCTGTTCCATGCTCCGGTTACACCGGAACAGTTGCCTAGTGAAAGACCGGTCGGGCAGACAGATCGAATTTTGGTGTTTGAAAGCGCATGCCAACCTGTAGTGGACGGGATGCTTTGCGCGCTGGTAGACGGAGGGACTACAAGCATGCCGGCAGTGGCTGCCAAATTGGCTGCAAGAAACGTTAGTGCTGGGAGGAAAAGCCTACGCATAGAGTGCTCCCTTCTGACAATATTCATATCTGATCCGTGTAGTCCAGATCAATTTACGCTCTTGCTGACCTCATTGGAAAACGAGCTTTCGTTTCCCGCAGCGTCGTATGCCGTTACCGTAAACCAATAGGTCGTACCAACTGTCAACCCTAAGGCTTGATAGGTTACTGTACCGGCGGGAATCGTCGCAATTGGTGCCCCATAGGTTCCGGTAGACGTGGCCCGGCGATAGACCTTGTATCCGGCCAGGTCACTTTCCGTATTAGCATTCCACGTCAGCATTGCCGAAGATGTGGTCGGTGCGTTCAACTGGAGCGTCACATTCACGGTTCTTGTAATCCCTCCCCCGGTCACTGTGAAAGTGGCTGAGTTCGACCCGAGAGTCGCGGTGGAGGTATTCACGGTCACTGTGATGGTCCCATTGTTTGTACCGGAAGCTGGGCTGAGTGTCAGCCAGGAAATATTCTCGCTTGCCGTCCAGGATCCGTTTGACGTAACAGTGAGAGACTGGCTTGCCGGATTTGCCGCTCCCTGAGTTGCTGTAAAGGTGAGACTGCCTGGCGATACGGTCAGGGAAGCAGCCGTGACTGTGAGGGTCACATTCACAGTTCTGGTGGTCCCACCCCCGGTTACGGTAATAGTTGCGGTATTGGTTCCGACCGGAGCGTTGGATAAGATCACACTTGCAGTGATACTACCGTTACCGGTTCCCGATGACGGACTCAGCGTGAGCCAGACCGCATTGTCGCTGGCAGTCCAACTGCCGTTCGACGTGACGGTCACAGACTGGTTGGCCGGATTGGCTCCACCTTGTACGCCCGTATAAGTCAGTGACGAGGGACTGAGGGTGATTGAAGTCGATGCGGGACTCACGGTGAAGGTGACCGGCACGGTGACAGTGGTGGCGCCGGTGGCACTGAGGGTGATCGTCGTGTTGTACGTGCCGGCGGTGAGCGAGCCAGTGGCCGCGGCGACGGTGATGGTGCCGTTCCCGGTCCCCGAGGCAGGGGCAAGCGTGAGCCACGCTGCATTGTCACTGGCGGTCCAGCTTAGGGTGCCGCCGCCGGTGTTGCTGATAGTTACAGTTTGATTGACCGGGTTGCCCCCGCCTTGCTGGGCGGTAAAGGCCAGGCTTGTAGGACTGGCGCCAA
>DCZO01000001.1:221693-254830 GCA_002331335.1 Nitrospira sp. UBA2082
ACGGAGGTGGCGCCGGTGGCGCTGAGGGTGATCGTCGTGTTGTAGGTGCCAACGGCCAATGAGCCTATCGCTGTGCTTACGGTCACAGTACCGTTACCAGACCCGGAGGCCGGGCTCAGTGTGAGCCACGCCGCACTGTCACTGGCGGTCCAGCTTAGGGTGCCGCCGCCGGTGTTCCTAATGGTCACGGTTTGATTCGCCGGATTGCTCCCGCCTTGCTGGGCGGTAAAGGTCAGGCTTGTAGGACTGGCGCCAATAGCCGGCGGTACGGGTGCGGCCGTCACGGTGAAGGTGACCGGCACGGAGACGGAGGTGGCGCCGGTGGCGCTCAGGGAGATGGTTGTAGTGTAGGTACCAACGGCCAATGATCCTATCGCAGCGTTTACGGTCACAGCACCGTTACCGGTGCCGGAGGCTTGGCCCAGTGTGAGCCACGCCGCATTGTCACTGGCGGCCCAGCTTAGGGTGCCGCCGCCGGCGTTGCTGATGGTCACGGTCTGACTGGCCGGGTTGCCCCCACCTTGCTGAGCTGAAAATGACAGACTCACCGGGGTTGCATTGATGACGGGAGCCGTAGGATCCGGTGGAGGGGGCGGCGGAGGTGGTGTGTTCACCATCTGGCTCATCTGAGGCATTTCGGCAAGAAGACGCCCGAGCGATCGAGAGCCGGCCGGTGAGGTTGATGCTGATCCTGATGCAGCAGCAGTGACGCGTGATGACCCAAGTGCGGTGGTGCTCGAAGCCGTTGCCGCTGATCGGCTACTAGACTGAGGAACCGCTACGGGAGCGCCGGAGGAGAGAGATGAAAGCACACTACCGTTGTTTTGGACGATACTATTTGAGGCAGAGGTCGACGTGACATTGCCCTGCTGGGTTGCCTGAGTTGTCGATCCCGTGGCATCGGTAGGCGTCGTTGCTGGCAACAAAGGAGTCACCGCGTCAGATGGTGTCGTCGCGGGCGCCGCAATGGATGCGATCGCGGGTTTGCGAATAAGTCTGTGTGGCGCTCGTCTTTGAGAGAGCGGTGTGGGTGCAGGCAATGCATTGGAGACGGAAGCACGTTCTGTACCCATTTGCCCATGGATGCGCCAAGAAGAAGAATTTGTTTCTTGCGCTAAGGCTGCAGAAGTAAGCTGCCCTGATATGGGTACAAACAAACATGTGGCAAACAACATGGTTACCGTAGTGAGCAATCTGGCGAGGTGTCTGTTCAGCTGTTGTGTCGATGATCCCAAGGGGCGCATGGTCGGTATCCTCCATGTTGCAAGATCTGCCATACGACTCTGCTGAATAACACTCGTGGGAGAGCTCCATGTTTCATGCATAGGGTGTATTGCTTTCCTGTATTAATTGTCTCGGTGCCTGGCAATCGGTCCATTTGGCAACCATAACCGAGTGTCAGGGTATGGCTGAGCAAGATAGGTGCCTCTAGGAATTGTCCATGGTGGTGTGTGCGACAAAGAGAGGAAGGACATTGCCTTTTCAAGGAGTTCGGAGTCTGAGTGCCAATAAACGTTACAGGAACTGGATTATTCTCACCGGCCGTTCGATGATCAAAACCGGACAAAGGGGCTGTGCCGTGAGATTTGATGACGGATCAGAAGCCCATGATATTACAAGACGATTTGGGCGCCAGTTGGTTGCTGCGTGAGAACGTGGCGTAGTTGTTGAGGAATCGGGTTCGGATGGATCTTCCTACAGTCTGACTCACATCCTTCGAGATTCATTAGTTTAGTATTGTGGTCACGTAATATCGCCACGAGCTATGCGGTTGTACGAAGTTCGAAGGCCTCTGAGAATGAAAGGCGTGTCGAATCGCGCACTTTCTTGACTGGTAGGGAAGCTTCTGCCATTGTTGAAACACAGCAAATCCAGGGAGGAATCATGAAGAAGCGCGCGCGCTCGATCGCAGTCGTTGGGTTAGGCTATGTCGGCCTACCGATCGCCGTAGAGTTCGGGAAACAGGTTCCCGTGATTGGATTCGACATCAATAAAAACAAGATAGATGAGTTGCGAAGAGGCCTCGACCGAACCGGGGAGGTTTCAGAAGATGATCTGAAATCCACGCAGGTTCAATTCACCTCCGAACCTGTGGATTTGAAATCGGCGGACTTCATTATCGTCGCCGTTCCGACTCCGATCAATGAATCACTGCAGCCGGATCTGAAGGCGCTCCGGATGTGTTCGGAGATGATAGGTGCCAACATGTCTCCTGGCACAATCGTTGTCTATGAGTCGACGGTGTATCCGGGAGTGACCGAAGAAGTGTGCCTTCCCATCTTAGAGAAGAAATCAGGCCTGAAGGCAGGGGTCGACTTCAAGGTCGGCTATTCTCCGGAACGGATCAATCCGGGTGACAAGGAGCATACGCTTGCCAAAATCGTGAAAGTGGTGTCGGCGCAAGATGCTGAATCGCTCGACATTGTCGCGGAAACCTATGGCATGGTTGTCAAGGCCGGTATTCATCGGGCTGCAAGCATCAAGGTGGCGGAAGCGGCCAAGGTGATTGAAAATACGCAGCGTGATCTGAATATCGCCTTGATGAACGAACTTGCGCTGATTTTTCATCGGTTAGACATTGATACGAAAGCGGTGCTCGATGCGGCTGGCACCAAGTGGAATTTTCTTAAGTTTTCTCCAGGCCTGGTTGGCGGGCACTGTATCGGAGTCGATCCCTACTATTTGACGGCGAAGGCGGAATCCGTGGGCTATCATCCGCAAGTGATTCTCTCAGGCCGGCGCATCAATAATGGTATGGGCAAGTTCGTGGCCGAACAAACCATGAAGTTATTGAGCCAACTGTCTCGCCCCGCCACCGAATTGACGGTAGGGGTTCTGGGCCTGACTTTCAAAGAAAATGTTCCGGACCTACGTAACAGCAAAGTCCCGGACATTATCCGTGAACTTCGTGAATACGGGGTGAAGGTGTTGGTGCATGATCCGCTCGCTGAACACGAAGAAGCCGTGGCCGAATATGGAATTCACCTAGCCGAGTGGAAGCAGCTCAAGGACTTGGATGGTCTGGTTCTCGCTGTTGCGCATAGGGAGTATGTGGAGATGAATGTCGCTGAGTTGTTAAGGCCGCTGCGTAGTCAAAATAACGGAGTGCTGATCGACGTCAAGAGTGTGTTGGATCCCGCTCGAATTCCACGCTCGCTGAAGTACTGGCGGCTGTGAGTATGGCGTTCTTTCCGTGTCGGCGAGCTAGGATGTGGGCGCTGAGACGGGGATGATTGTAAGGCGCCTGCGCTCTGCGAGTGCATTGGCGGAAGAATTTCAAGATGTAGGGCCTCATCGCCGAACCGACTTACATGAACAATCGCCTTCGCGATGCGAGCGTGAAGAAAATTGTGGTGACCGGGGGGGCTGGGTTTCTCGGCTCGCATTTGTGTGAGCGATTACTAGAGGCAGGGCATGAAGTGCTCTGTGTGGACAATTATTTCACTGGTAGCAAGCGGAATATCGAACACCTGTTCGCGCATCCCCGATTTGAGGCGCTGCGGCATGATGTAACCTTTCCTCTCTATGTGGAGGTGGATGAGATTTATAATCTCGCTTGTCCCGCCTCACCCATTCATTATCAGTTTGATCCCGTGCAGACGACTAAGACCAGCGTGCATGGGGCGATCAACATGCTGGGGTTGGCGAAGCGTGTAAAGGCGCGCATTCTTCAGGCGTCAACGTCCGAGGTGTATGGTGATCCCGAGGTGCATCCGCAGCCGGAGAGTTACTGGGGTAAGGTCAACCCCGTTGGCGTCCGAAGTTGTTACGACGAAGGTAAGCGCTGTGCGGAAACATTGTTTTTCGATTATTGGCGCCAGCACAAACTGAAGATCAAGGTGGCCAGAATATTCAATACGTACGGGCCGCGGATGCATCCCAACGACGGCCGCGTCGTGAGCAATTTTGTCGTGCAGGCGCTCAAGGGTGAGCCGATCACCATTTACGGCGATGGGTCGCAAACCAGAAGTTTTTGCTACGTCGACGACTTGATCGACGGGTTGATTCGGCTGATGAACACGCCCGACGACGTCACCGGTCCCGTGAACCTTGGAAATCCTGTTGAATTCACCATGCTCAATCTTTGCGAGCTCGTCGTCAAGCTCACAGGAAGTCATTCCAAGGTGTGTTTTGTGCCATTACCTGCCGATGATCCTAAACAGCGGCAGCCGGATATCTCGTTGGCCTCGAGCGCACTGAGTTGGAAGCCGTCAGTGTCGCTTGAAGAAGGGCTTAAGAAGACAATCGATTATTTTCGTCAAGTTTTGAAGTGAAACCGCCGCGCTTCCTCGCGAGTCGGCGGCTCCTTGGCCCGACGGTGGCCCCGTAACCAGACGGTTCATAACGAGAACTGAGGACTTCTTTGGCGGTCTGTTTCTCCTGACGGTGACAATGGTATTGCATTAAATGGTGCCGCTTCATTATGGCTCCGTAAGGACGGTCTATGACGAACTGTGATTTCTTAGTCATCGGCGGTGGAGTGATCGGCCTGAGCATCGCAAGAGAATTGAAAGCCCGTCACAAAGACACACGGATCCTCATTATCGAGAAAGAAGCTTCCTGTGGTTTCCATGCCAGTGGTCGCAACAGTGGTGTTCTCCATGCGGGCTTCTATTATTCGCCGGACAGCCTGAAAGCCAAGTTTACCAAACTCGGCAACGAACGGATGACCGCCTATTGCGAACGCAAAGGCCTCTCCCTCAATCGCTGCGGCAAGCTTGTCGTGGCCAAGGATGCGAACGATCTCCCCGCGCTCGACGAACTGATCCGGCGAGGGCAGGCCAACGGGATCGAGATCCAGGAAGTGAGCGAGGCAGAAGCCAAACGCATCGAACCGCGCGCGAAGACTTACCAACGCGCCTTGTTTTCGCCACGCACCTCGACCGTGAATCCGCAACAGGTCGTTGACGCCATGCTCCAGGAGGCGAAAAGCGACGGCATCGAGATTCGCTTTAGCACTGCCTACATGCGGCGAGAGAATTGTGGGATCCTGACAAATGTCGGTCCCATCACCGCTGGCTATGTTGTCAACGCCGCCGGACTGTACGCTGATAAGATTGCGCTGGACTACGGCTTTTCCAAGAAATATAGAATCCTGCCCTTTAAAGGCCTGTATCTCTATTCAAGCGAACCTCCCGGCGCGATTCGCACCAACATCTATCCGGTTCCTGACTTGAGAAATCCATTTTTAGGTGTTCACTTCACGATTACAGCGGATGGACGGGCCAAGATCGGCCCGACGGCAATCCCGGCTTTTTGGCGTGAGAACTACGAAGGATTCCAGAACTTCAGCCTAGGCGAATTAATGGAGGTCGCCGCTCGCGGATTAGGGTTATTGGCAAACGCCCAATTCGATTACCGGCGGCTGGCAGTTGAAGAAGTCGCCAAATACTCCCGCAGCAAGATGGTTGCGCTTGCTTCAACGCTGGCCGAGGGTGTGGTGGAGTCCAATTACCAGCACTGGGGGCGCCCAGGCATCCGGGCGCAGTTACTCGACATCACAAAAAAGAAATTGGAAATGGATTTTGTTCTGGAAGGGGATCGCGGGTCCATACACGTCTTGAACGCCGTCTCACCCGCGTTTACCTGCTCACTGCCCTTCGCCGACTACGTATGCGACCGGATTGAGCACAGCAGAATGCAGACAGGTACACCTCTGGCCGTATAACGGCTTTTAAGGTCCCAGGTCCAGCAGGCACGGCGACGGGAACACTTCGCGCGTCTGAAGTTGGTTCCCTTTCACACTTCTCCTTCTAGACTTTTCCTTTGTGGCAATTTGAATCTGTAGCATAATGACCTACCTCCCTTGAACGGGTCCAAGTCCTCTGTTGGGGTCGGGCCGAAAGGGGAGAGGGCCGTATGCCGCGTCTCCGTCATATTGTCGAACAGATTCTCGCCAAATTTTGTGAAGCGGACGTGGCCTTGAGCAAGAGCCAAGCCGTGGCCCACAGTATGTGAAAGCCAAGTCACTGTGGGCTGACATGAAAATCTTGCTGGCTATGCCGAAGGTGGTCATTTCCGGAAAAGGGCCTGCTGATCGATGTACATCCTGGGAATTTCAGCTTTTTATCACGATAGCGCAGCTTGCCTGGTACAAGATGGGGAGATCCTCGCGGCCGCTCAGGAGGAACGCTTTACGAGAAAAAAACACGACCCTGGTTTTCCCACCCATGCCGTACGCTATTGTCTCGCACAGGGAGGCATCGGGATCGAAAACCTGAAATACGTCGTCTTTTATGACAAGCCGCTCGTAAAATTTGAACGATTGCTGGAGACTTACGTCGGATTTGCTCCAAAGGGCATTCAATCGTTTCTCGCTGCGATGCCAGTCTGGCTCAAAGAAAAGCTGCTCCTCCGAACCCTCCTCCAAAATGAAATTCTCGCTTCTGCCGATGGATTGCAGAAGGCTGAAATTCCTGAGCTTCTCTTTGGCGAACATCATGAATCCCACGCGGCTTCAGCCTTCTATCCGTCTCCCTACCAGAAGGCTGGTGTGCTTTGCATGGATGGAGTGGGTGAGTGGGCGACTACCTCGGCCTGGCTAGGAGACGGCAACGCCCTGACTCCCTTGTGGGAAATTCCTTTCCCTCATTCGCTTGGCTTACTCTATTCGGCGTTCACCTACTATACGGGTTTCAAGGTGAACTCAGGAGAGTACAAGGTGATGGGACTGGCACCCTATGGAGAGCCCAAGTACGTCAAGGCGATTTATGAGCATCTTTTGGATCTGAAGCCGGATGGCACATTCCGGATGAACATGGAGTATTTCAACTATTGCACTGGCTTGACCATGACGAGCCGGAAGTTCGATACGGTATTTGGAGGACCGCCTAGAAAGCCGGAGTCGCAGTTGACGCAACGGGAAATGGATCTGGCGCGATCCGTTCAAGAAGTGACCGAAGAAGTCATGTTGCGTTTGTCGAACACAATGCATCGCGAAACGGGTGTCGAGTATCTCTGCTTGGCGGGAGGGGTGGCTCTGAACTGCGTCGGTAACGGACGGATTTCGAGAGAGGGTCCGTTCAAGGGAATTTGGATTCAGCCTGCCGCGAGTGATGCGGGAGGGGCGGTCGGGGCGGCCCTGAGTGCTTGGCACCAGCATGAAGGTAAACCGAGAACGGCAGACAACGTCACAGATCAGATGAAAGGCAGTTATCTCGGGCCGGCATATACAAACGATGAGGTCGAGGCCAGACTAAAGGCTGTTGGAGCTGTCTATACCCGGTTCGAAGATTTGGAGCTGTTTCAACAAATTGCCAGCGAACTGGCCTCGGAAAGAGTAGTGGGGTGGTTCCAAGGACGCATGGAATTCGGCCCACGTTCGCTCGGTGGGCGAAGCATATTGGGCGATGCCCGGAGCACGAAGATGCAATCGGTCATGAACCTCAAGATCAAGTACCGGGAATCGTTCAGGCCATTTGCCCCTTCGGTGTTGGGAGAACGAGTTTCCGATTACTTCCAGATGGACTGCGACAGCCCGTACATGTTGTTGGTCGCTCCTGTGCAGGAAAAACGCCGTCTGCCGTTCGATTCAAGCCGGAAGGATCTCTGGGGTATCGATCTTCTCAATGTGGCTCGCTCGGAAATTCCGGCCGTGACACATATTGATTACTCAGCGCGGGTGCAGACGGTGCATGAAAAGACGAACCCACGGTATTATCACCTGCTCAGAGCGTTCGAGGAAAAGACCGATTGCGCGGTGTTGATAAACACGTCGTTTAATGTTCGTGGTGAGCCGATCGTATGCACACCAGAAGACGCCTATCGATGCTTTATGCGGACAGAAATGGATGTCCTGGTTCTTGAGAACTGTGTTCTCAGGAAAGAGGATCAAAAACCGCTTGAGAGTGATTCCGACTGGAAGAAAGAATTCGAGCTAGATTAAGAGGGAATGATGAATGATTACGCCTCAACATCCAAGTGAAAAGGAATTGCGCAGTTTTGGTTTATTGGTTGGCGCGGTGTTCAGTGTTATCGGCGTCTGGCCCCTCCTGTTTCGGGGAGAAGATGTTCGCGTCTGGGGTATTGCCTTAGGAGGTGCCCTGATCCTTCTTGGAGGATTGTCCCCTCGTGTCTTAGCGCCGGTACACAAGGTGTGGATGCAGGCTGGTCATATGCTCGGATGGGTCAATACCAGGATTCTTCTCGGCATCGTCTTCTATGGACTGATCACGCCGATGGGAATTCTGTTCCGGCTGCTGGGGAAAGATATCATGAGACGGACCTTTGCTCAGGATAGTTCGACTTATCGGGTTCTTAGATCGCCGAGACCACGGGGACATATGAAATATCAGTTCTGAACGTTGATCGTTTACAAAGAGGTGCGCGGTGGGTGAATTTGTCGCTGAGCTATGGGCTTTCATGAAAGAGCGAAAAAAGTTTTGGCTGCTGCCCATCGTCCTCGTATTGATGTTGTTCAGCGTGCTGATCGTGTTTACGCAAGGTTCAGCGCTTGCTCCTTTTGTTTACACGCTTTTCTAGCCACCCAGAATTCTTGCCGGGTTTCACGATCGCACGCCTTCCTCTTCTGGACTTTTCCTTTGTCCCCATTTGAATCTGTAGTATAAAAGCTTGGAGGTAACTGCTACATAGTGGGTCTATAGGTGCGCCGATATTCTAGGGGAAGGGCCGTTCTGTGATGCGCCGACAGCAAGAAGCCTCTTTCGGCAGGTTTCCAGGGATTGCCACGATTGCTGGATTGTGTCTGCTCTCCGGTTGTGCCTTGTTTGTCTCACCGGATGCGAAGCGTGGCGATCAGCATCTGGCGGCGGGCCAATGGGAAGAGGCGAGTCTGGCATACAAACAGGCGCTCAAAGACGCCCCCTTTGACTCCTCCTTACAGCACAAATACATGTTAGCCCGGGAACGTGCGGGGGCGATGTACGAAGAACGCGGGCGGGCCTTGTTGAAGGATCGCCAGATCGATCTTGCCGTCGAACAATTCAAGCAAGCGCTGGCGATGGATCCGTCTCGAGTGGAGTATCAGGGAAGCCTTGCCGAAGCGGTTCGCCTGAAGGAATCCCGAACGCAATATCGGGAAGCGGACCGTCTGGCTCAACTCGGGCGGACCGATGAGGCAATCGAGGGATTCACCCGCTCCGCTGAATTGGATCCGACATTTCAGGCGCCGCTCGAAAGTCTCAGCAGGATGGCGGAAGAGCAACAGGCGCTTCAGCGCGGGGATCGGTTCAAACAGCCTCTGACGCTCAAGTTCCGTAACGCAGGGCTGAAGGAAGTCTTAGAAGGGGTGGCCAAGGCCGGCGGGTTTACACTGATCTTTGACAAAGATGTCAGGAATGATCCGATTTCCATCGCGATTCAAGATACGACCGTCGAGGATGCGCTGCAATTGGTACTCAACAGCAACAGCCTCTTTTCTCAGAAAGTCTCTCCGGGTCTGTTGATCGTCAGTCCAAATACCAAACAGAAACAGGAACAATATCAGGATCTGGTGATCCGGACCTTTTACCTGTCCAACGCCAAATCCAAGGACATGCTGACACTTCTGAAGACGATGCTGGATTCCAAGCGCATGCATGCCAATGAACAACTCAACACAATCGTGATTCGCGATCAGCCTGAGAAGATTCAGATGGCTGAAAGGATTATCCTGGCCAACGACCGTCAAGAGGCTGAGGTGCTCTTCGACGTCGAAGTGCTGGAGGTCAACCGGACCATCAATCAGAACTACGGGTTGACGTATCCGAAACAGGTCGCCGCCGCCATGGTTCCCCTTCCGCCTCCCGCCGGCCTTATTGCCGGGACGCTGGCCCAGCAGTTCAGCGCCAGCCAGTTGTCGGATCTGGGCCCGGGGAACTATCTCTTCAAGCTTCCGACGAATGTTCAACTGGATTTCTTTAAACAGATTACGGAAGCGAAGACGCTGGCTTCCCCCAAAATCCGGGTGGTGAATAACAAGAAGGCGGAAATCAATATCGGAGACAAGCAACCGATTCTGCTGTCCACGACCAATGTCCTTCCCGGTCAAGCGACGACAGGGGCGGTGCCGACTACCTCGACGGTCACCTCGATCGAGTTCCGGGATACCGGCGTCAAGCTGACTGTTGAGCCTTCGATCAAGCTGGGAAACGAGCTCGGGTTAAAGATGAAGATCGAAGTCATTCGGCTGGGTGAACAGGTGACCTTGCAGGCATCTCCTCCCATTACCCAGTTCAAATTCGGGAATCGATCCGCGGAGACGATGCTGAGTATCAAAGACGGCGAAACGATCATATTGGGCGGCCTCTTGCAGGAAGAAGACCGGAAAACGAGAGTGACGGTTCCCTGGATCGGCGATCTCCCCCTGATTGGAGATCTCATCAGCTCGTTCAGGACTGACCGGGTCACCACGGAAGTGATCCTAACGATCACGCCGCACATTGTGCAAAACATGACGCCCCCGGCGCTCAGTACGCAAACGTTCTGGTCCGGCACGGAGTCGACCTATGCGACGAGTCCGCTCTTTTCAGGCTCGGCGAACAAGGGAGGATCGTCGTTTAGAAATGGATTGGGAGAGAATTCCTTGTCGAGCAGCAGCAAAGGGGGTGGACTTGAGAACGCGAAATCCAGCCGCTTGTTCGAGCAGATGGCGGTTCCGGATCCGCTGCTGACTATCCGCCCGGAAGAGTCCGCCATTCGGTCAGGCAGCGAAATCAAGCTGGCAGTGATTGATGGGCGGATTGCGGTATCGGATCAGACAGTGTTCAGGCTCGAATACGATCCGAAAGTTCTACAATTCAAACGGCTTGGTGAGGCGGAAATAATCAGCACGCCTGACGCCCAATCGGAGGAGTCGGGGGGAGGGGCGGTCGGAACCATCTCCTTCCGGTTGATACGTCCGACTCAGCGTGCTCCGCGCACCGCCAACGTCACGTTTATGGCCAAGGCTCCTGGCGTGTCTCCTGTTCGGGTCGAACTGGTCACTCCCAGCGGGGACAGTCAGGTGATGGCGTCTCCAGTCGGGACTGGAATCGTGAGAGTGCGGTGAAGGAAGACGGACTCACGCTGCTGGAAATCCTGGTCACGATGACGATTGTGGTCATTCTGGCATCGGTCGCCATGCCGCTCAGCAAGGTGTCGACGAAGCGTGTGCAGGAAATTGAATTGCGCCAGCAACTTCGAGCGATCCGGAGCGCCATTGATCTGTTCAAGCTTGAGTGGAACCGGGATGGGGATGTCCTGATCGGCCCGGTGTGCCTGAAAAACAAGCTGACGTGCAAAGACGTGACGAGTCCGTATGGCTTTCCCAAGTCGCTCGATGTACTGCTTGAAGTGAAATTGACCGGGGAAGAAGCAACAGTGCGTGGTACCACGGTGAGACGCTATTTGCGTACGATGCCGTTGGACCCATTGACTGGAAAGTCAGATTGGATTCTACGGTGTTACAAGGATCAGCCAAAGCCGTCCAGCTGGTGCGGCCAAGATGTCTATGATGTCATGACTCGAAGCGAGGCAGCTGCGCTTGATGGCACCAAATATCAGGATTGGTAGGGCGTGCAGCGCGGACGAAGGCTTCACGCTGGTGGAGCTCATGATTGTGGTGGCGATCGTCGGCATCCTTGCCACGATTTCGATCCCGTCCTATCACACGTCATTGATTAAGGCGAGGGAGACTGTGTTGCGGCAGGATCTGTTCACCATGAGGGAGGTGCTCGACCAGCATCGCGCCGATCAGGGAAAGTACCCGTCGTCGTTAGGTGCGCTGGTCGCAGCCGGATATCTGCGCATGGTTCCCAAGGACCCCTTTACCAATTCAACGAACACGTGGCAGGAAATATCCGATTCCACAGAGGGTGGTGTCTTCGACGTGTATTCCGGGTCAGACTTAGTCGGAACGAATGGGACTGCGTATAACCAATGGTGAGCATACACACAGAGCGCACTGATTCGAGTTGCTTCAGGAGGCCTCAGGGGCGCGGGCTGGGGGAACTGAGGTGTGCCCTGTTTCTTGGGATGGTCGGGATGATGGCGGGATGGTCGGTGGCATGTAGCCCCTTGGAGCCGATCGACGAGCCGGGGATGTCCGACCTGCAATTGACCGTGGATACGCTCAAAACGGCGATTCGAGATTCGCAACGCACCATCGCCGAGTTACGCGCGGAAGTGGATTCTCGACGTCAGGAATTAGCTGAGTTGCACATCGCCCGGGCTCAGTTCGAGGGACGTGTCCGTGAAGCCGAGCGCCGGCTGAGCGAAGCCCGCCATGTCATCGAATTGCAGCGGGAAGAACTGGCCGGGTCACGCTCCGAGCGGGAACGCACGTCCAGAACCGGGGCGAGGCTGCACGGTCAACGCACACCGCCGCAAAAGCAGATGGCAGCTCTGAGCACGTCGGCCGGGGCAGGAATGGCCGGCATGTCTTCTCCAAAAGGACAGCGCACAGATAGGGTGTCTGCCGAGGGCGACCAGCCGGATTTAATAGAGGACAGCGAGGCTGCCGTTTCGACTCCGGCGGTTCATCGGCCCCCACGAGCTATTCTCGATGAAGGGCCTCCGACGACAAACCCCGTGCGCATCTCGGTCAAGCGAGGCGATACCCTCTGGAGTATCGCGCAGCGGTATCAGATTCCGCTCAAGCGCTTAATGGCTATCAACGGGCTGACCGACTCTCAGATCCAAGCAGGTCAAGCTCTCTGGCTGGCCGAATCTCCCGCCTCCAGCTTGCGATCGTACGAGGCGGCGGAGTAGGGCCCATTCATTTTCTGTAGCCGACTCAAGGTCCATCACTATGGCGGTATTCACCTACCGAGTTGCCAGGTCAGACGGCTCCACTATCAACGGCCACATCGAGGGTGACGAAGAATCCGTCGTGCGCGCCAAACTCGAATCGCAAGGGTTACTGGTATTTAAACTCCATCGCCGAGGGATCGGCGCCTCGGCGGCATCGGGCAAGTCATGGTCATGGGGCAGGCTTCCGCTGGGAGAGTTTTTGATCTTTAACCAAGAATTGCTGGCTCTCGTGAAGTCGGGTCTTCCGGTCCTGCGCGTCTGGGATCTGCTCATCGAGCGAGCGGGGCACGCAGGGTTTCAACAGGTGCTGCGCGACGTGCGGGAAAATATTCGAGGAGGCTCCTCGGCCTCCGATGCGCTGGCCAAACATCCGGCATATTTCCCAGACCTGTACGTGGCGACAGTCAAAACGGGCGAACAGTCAGGGAATCTGGCCGAAGTGCTTCAACGGTACGTAGGGTATCTCAAGCTCATGATTGGACTGCGCCAGAAGGTGATGAAGGCGCTGTCCTACCCACTGTTTTTGATTCTTATCGGAGTCGGCGTCATCGGCTTCCTGTTGACCTTTGTGATGCCGACCTTTGTATCGGTCTACGGAGAATCAGCGAAGACATTGCCATGGGCCACCCAAATGCTGCTGGATGTTGTGAAACATGCGGAGAGCAGGCTGGTGCCTCTGGCATTGCTCCTGGTCGGTCTCGCTGTGGGCGCGCGCGCCTATTATGCGACGCCGGCAGGTCGTTTGGCCGTGGACCGGTTCATGCTGACGGTTCCGCTGGTCGGATCCATTGTGGTCAAACATAATACGGTGCAGTTGACCAGAACGTTGGGAACGATCCTCGCAAGCGGAATTCCCTTGGTTGATGCGTTGCAAAGCGCCAAGGGTGCTGTATCCAATCGATGGATAGCGAAGGGGATGGCGGGCGCGGTCAACGATATCCGCGAAGGGGTGACGCTGGCGGCAGCCGTAGATCGGCCGAAAGTGTTGCCGAAACTGGCGGTTGAAATGTTGTCGGTTGGGGAAGAGACCGGTTCGCTCGATATCATGCTGCGGGATGTCGCAGAATTTTACGAGGCCGATCTTGATACCAGGCTTACTCAACTGACGACCTGGATTGAGCCTGCGCTCTTATTGGTAATGGGAGTGCTGGTCGGTGGCATCGTCATCGTCATGTATCTGCCGGTGTTTCAGTTGGCAGGGACTGTCGGGTAGCAGAGGGGGGGCGATGGCGGAGGGGATGACAAGAGACCTGTCAGCAATGGAGGCCGCCCATGGCGCGTAGTCTTGCCAGACCGTCTCTCGGGGATGTCCTGGTCAGCCAGGGACTCGTTCCAAAACACACCATTGAGGAAACCCTTCGCCGTCTGGGCGGGGCGGCAGTCACATTAGGTCAAGTGTTACTGGGAGAGGGGCTTCTTTCGGAGGACCAGCTTGCCCGTGCATTGGCCGCCCAGCATGGGTTGCCGTATGATCCCTTGACGAGCTTTCAAGTCGATCCCCGCTACTACGAAACGATTTCCGTCAAGCTGATGCAACGATTTCCGTTCATCCCTATCGCCGAACGCGACGGGGTGTTGACCATCGCGGTGTCCGATCCGCACAACCTCCTCGGATTGGACGAATTGGAGATCCTGATCGGGAAGTCTCTGGAGCTGATCGTCAGTTCCAAGAGCGCGATCCTGGCCGCATTGGACCGCAGTGCAGGCTCGAGCCAAGCGCTCCGTGAACTCGAGGCTGAGTATCGGTCGGTGTTGGTGAAAGAAGATGAGCGCGGCGATCAGATCCTCACCATCGATCACGCCGCGGAGGACCAAAGCCCCGCCGTCAAACTGCTGGACTCGATTTTGCTGAGCGCCATGCAGCGACGTGCGAGCGACATCCACATCGAGGCCGCCGACCGGTCGACCAGTGTCAAATTTCGCGTCGACGGTATTCTCGTGCAGGCGATGGAACCGCTGGATATCCGCTTGCATGCACCGCTTGTGTCCCGCCTCAAGGTCATAGCCGAACTGGATATCGCGGAACGCCGTGTGCCGCAGGACGGCAGTTTTCGCATGCGACTGGATCGAAAAGTGGTGGACTTCCGTGTTTCTATCTTGCCGAGCGTGTTCGGCGAATCGGTGGTCATCAGAATCTTGGATCGAGAGTCCATCACGGCCGGTGTATCGGCGTTGCGGCTCGACCGGTTGGGATTCAATCAGGAGGACCTGAAACGGTTCCGGCGGGCCATCACCCGCCCCTACGGCATGATCCTGGTCACCGGCCCGACAGGAAGTGGAAAGACCACCACCTTGTATGCCGCGATTTCCGAAATGAACACGCTCGAAGATAAACTGATTACCATCGAGGATCCGGTCGAGTATCAGTTCGCAGGCGTGGTGCAGATTCCGGTCAACGAGAAAAAAGGGCTGACGTTTGCGAGAGGGCTGCGGTCTATTCTTCGTCATGATCCGGACAAGATTATGGTCGGCGAAATCCGGGATTCCGAAACGGCTCAGATTGCCATTCAATCTGCGCTCACCGGCCACCTGGTGTTGACGACCGTCCATGCCAACAACGTGTTCGACGTGATCGGACGATTTGCATCGATGGGGATTGACGCCTACAACTTTCTGGCTGCGCTGAACTGTGTGCTGGCGCAGCGGCTGGTTCGCATTCTGTGTCCGGCCTGCCGTACGCCGGTGAGGGTCGAGCAGGCCGTCATCGAAGAGTCGGGGTTGGATTACGCGCAGTATAAGGACACGGTGTTCTACGAGGGGAAGGGCTGTCCCCAGTGTCTGGGGACCGGGTTTCGAGGGCGGAAGTGCATCACCGAATTCCTGGATCTGACCGATGAGATCAAGGAAATGATCCTGGCGGAGCGGCCCCTGTCGGAAATCCGGTATCGCGCGGTGACCGAGGGTATGATTACGCTGCGGCAATCGGCGCTCAAGAAAGTGTTGAACGGAGAGACGTCATTGCGGGAGATCAACCGCGTGACGTTTAGTGAGGAAGGATGAGCGATGTGGGAATGGGCCTGTAAAAAACCGCAGCGGTGCCTCAAAGTGGGGATAGATGCTGCGGCCTGGGTGGAAACGGAGCTGGACTGGCGGGGAAGAAAGCGGTACCGGTGTGTGGTATCCCCGCTACAGGATGGCCTCGTGAAACCATCTCCCGCAGAGGATAATCTCTCGGATATTCCGGCGCTGGAAGGGCGCATTCGTGCGTTGACTGGGCAGGGGGCTGAATCGCACCAGCGCGGGCACTCGGTGTTTTCCGATCTGCCGCGGCGCATCACGTTGCTTCTTCCTGATGCCGCCGCGCGCACGGTGGTGCTGCAGCTCGATCAGCTGCCTGCGGATTGGGAAGAGCGCGAGGCTTTGATTCGATGGCGCTTGGGGCAGGAGCAGCTGTTGTCACTGGCTGGAGCGAAACTGGTGTGGCAGGCGTTTCCGGCCGTGTCGGGACACAGAGGTCGGGCCCATACTGTGCTGGCCGTGTCGATTCAGGAATCGGTGTTGCAGCAGTATGAATCGCTCTGTGAGTCGGCGGGTTTGATTCCGCACGAGGTCGGGATCACGAGTTTGCGGCTGTTCAATCTCTGGAGAAAGGTGGCCGGCCGGTTAAGCAGGCGAAAGGCTGATTTTCTCTGGGCCACCGTCGCGGACCGGGCATTGACGACGATGGTGTTCCAACAAGGACGATTGCTGTTTTACCGGTGTAAGCTCTTAGGAGGCGAACCTGCGACATCCATGGCAACGGCGGATCCGTTGGATAAGGTCATCGAGGAATGCGGGGCCTCCTTGGAGGTCTGCCAACAACGGCATCCCGACTTAGCCGTCACGGATGCGGTGTTGTGCGGTGACGGAGAGGTGGCAGCATTCAAAGCCAGGGTCGAGACCAGCCTCGGTCTCTCCGTCGAGCGAATGGACTGGGGAGTGATCGACGCGCTCGGTTTGGCGGCAAGAGGGAGCCAGCGGGGCGTCGCCTCACTGGCGGCGATGGCAGGATTATAATGAACCGGAACGCCGCACCATTTTCGATCGGGCGCTTGGCCTCCGCCATGACCCGTATTCCGCTCTTGGGCAGGAGCCGAGATGAGTTTCACATCAACCTCAGCAGCCGGTATCGGTCAGCGATGGCCCCGATCCGTGCCGTCCTGGTGCTGGGCTGTGTGTGCCTGGTGCTGGGCATTCTGTGGAGCATCGGCCAGACGGGTTTGGGATATCGGGAGGCGCGAACCATTTCAGCGGAGCTCGATCGGATCCGCCAACAAGACACACAGTTGATCGCCGAGGCTCGGCAAGAGGGGATCGACCTATCCGAAGGGGTGTTGCAGGGCTTGTCGGCCGAAGTCGGTTTAGCCAACTTGCTGATTGAAAAGCGAGCATTCTCCTGGACGAAGTTTTTGACCGGATTGGAACAGGTCATTCCTCCGAGACTCGTGCTGAGCAGTGTGCGCTTGGAGCAGGGCGGAACCATGGTCCATCTGTTAGGAAGCGCGGTCAGTTTGGAAGACATCACCTCTTTCACGGTGGGACTGCAAGATCATCCGACGTTCAAGGATCCGGTGCTGGCACAGCACCGGATCGGAACGAATGGATTGGTGGAGTTCGATGTGACCCTCCGTTACAGCCAGGCAGGATTATGACGTCGATGCGGGACCGGTTGGTCATGCTGTTGCAACAGCCGTTTGCGCCGGTGATGCCGTGGGTCGGCATCGCACTGGGGTTGCTGTTGGTCTTGCTCGTGGTGCGGGACGTCGGTGTCGCGGGAGCCGCGTCCGAGCTGGAACGGGTGGAGAAGGAATGGGTCGCGGCGCGGCAGCTGCTGATGCGGCATCGGGAGGCGAGAAAAGCGAAAACAGATGTCGCGCAGGTATGGGCGATGTTACCGGCGGAACGGGATTTTTCTCCGCTGGCGTTGGGGATTTCGGAGGAAGCGAAGCGGGATCGCGTTAACTTACCGGCCTTGTCCTACAGGACCGAGCCGACCACCGTGGCGAATACCAGCAAGGGGTTATTGCAAGGCTCAATGAGTGGGCGGTACGAAGACCTGCGCCGGTTCATCTATGATTTGGAAACTGCCGAGGAGTTCTTGCTTATCGAAGACATTGAACTCGCCCGCTCCAGTGCGGCTCAAGGACAGACGCTCACCTTCAATATCAAGATTGCCACCTATCTTCGGGCGGATGCGCCGGGGCTTGTCGGGCAAGAGACCAGCCGATGACGATGGATGCCAAACAGAAATCGATTGCCGCCGCCGTCTTACTCCTGGCGTGGGCAGGCCTCGCGGTTTGGCAATGGGGGACGTGGAAAGAGCCGCGTCGGGTTCCCTTGACGAATATCACGGGTCCCGTCGCTGCCGCTCGTGCCGCCAAGCACACAGGCAATGGGTTGCACGTCAATCTCGAACGGCTCACATCGGCTCGCGACCAACAGCAGATGTCGTTTGCGACGCTTCGAAACATCTTTGCGTTGCCGAGCCAGGACGGGACGCTGCCGAATCCAGCCGACACGCCGGCGGCCACGCAGCCGGACCTGACGCCGGCTCAAGCCCTGCTGCAGCAAGCGGTGTCGACCGAACTGGCGCAATACAAGTACCTGGGTTTTGTCCGGATGGGCGAACGCTCCCAGCAACGCAAGCCCATCGCCGTGCTCAGCAAGAATGAAGAGGTGGTCATCGGGAAAGTCGGAGACCGGGTAGAGGACCATGTGGTGCTCACGGCGGTGACCCCCGAGAGTGTCACGATCCGAGACACCGGGACCGGCATCGACCAAACCCTGCCATTGTCCGAAGAGCCGCCTGCGCAGCAGTGATCGGTCTCTATGGGGATTCGTCCAACATCGTTGGCACAAGAGCAGCGGGGCTTTTCGTACCTCATGCTGATGATCGCCGTCGTGGTGATGGGGATCACCATGTCGGTGGCGGTCCGGCAATGGACCGTGATGGTGCAGCGGGAGTTGGAATCGGATCTCTTGGCCAAGGGCATCGAGATTCAGAATGCGTTGGCTCTCTATTCGGCGAGCAGGAAAGCAGGGCGAGTCATGCCCGGTGAGGTGTACCCCCAGACACTGGCTGATCTGACCAGGCTGCCGAAGCCTTTTCTCCGAAAAGTCTACAATGATCCGATAGGACGTGGGGAGTGGGAGGTGGTGCGTGCGCCCACCGGCGGCATTATGGGAGTGCGTAGCAAAAGTAGAAGTAAGCCGATCCGGCAACAGAACTTTCCGCTCGTGGTTCGCCATTTTCAAGGAAAGCCCACCTACTATGACTGGGTGTTCCAACATCCGAGCCCATCCGCGACGGTGGTAAATCCCCTGGGGATACAGCCTCAGACCGGTTTCCCGGGACCGCCTGTTGCTCCGGGCGCACCAGGCTCGCCCATATCGCCCGTCAGCGGTATGTCCGGGCCTTCAGGGGCTCCTCCAATTCCCACACCATAGGCTCCCGTCGCCTTGACCCTCTGGAGAGGGGCGAGGTATGCTTTGCCACCAGCGCATCGTTCGATACGAAAGACGAGGCTGTGAGAGGCCGATGGACAAGTTTGTGATGGAAACAGAGCCCCAAAAGTCTGAAGAGTCGGAATCGGCGGTCGTCCCGATTCCAGAGTATGTCAAAGATCTGGTGACTAAGGCCAAACGGGCTTCGGGGAAGCTGGCGTCCCTTTCGACAGCGGTGAAGAATCAGGCGCTGCTGGCCATGGCCGAAGCGCTCGAATCTAGGACAGATGAATTGCTGGAGGCGAACCAACGTGATCTCGAGGCGTTCGGCTCCTCGCCGGCTAAGAAGGCCATGGCGGATCGGTTACGGCTCACGGACAAGCGGATCGCCGAGATGGCAGCCGGTATCCGTGAAGTGGCGAAGCTGCCCGACCCCATCGGCCAAACCCCCGGGATGTGGACCAGACCGAACGGGATGCAGGTGGGGCGTGTGCGCGTGCCCATCGGCGTGGTGGGCATCATCTATGAGTCGCGCCCCAACGTGACAGCGGATTCAGCAGCCCTCTGTCTCAAGTCGGGGAACGTGTGTGTCCTGCGCGGCGGCAGTGAAGCGATCCATTCCAATACCGCGATCGCGGCCGTGCTCTCTGACGCGGCGGAAAAGGCCGGTGTGCCGGCCGGGGCGATCACCTTTGTGGACCGGCCGGATCGTGAGGTGGTGCCGGTGTTACTCAAGCAGGATCGGTATATCGATTTGATCATTCCTCGCGGCGGGGAATCGCTCATGAAGCTGATTGCGGAACACTCGACCATTCCCGTCGTCAAGCACGATGCGGGTGTGTGCCATGTCTACGTCGATGTTTCAGCTGATCCGGCCATGGCCGAAGCGATTTGTGTGAATGCCAAGGCGCAGCGGCCGTCGACCTGCAACGCAATGGAGACATTGCTGATTCACCAATCCATCGCAAGGACGTTGCTGCCGAAGCTGGGGGCGAGTCTGTCGGCTGCCCATGTCGAAATTCGCGGCTGCCCCAAAACCTGCCAATTGATACCCGAGGCGAAACCCGCCACCGAACAGGATTACGGCAAGGAGTTTCTCGACCTGGTGCTGGCAGTCAAGGTCGTCAAGAATATGGACGAGGCGATGGAACACATCGATCAGTACGGCTCGCGTCATACGGAAGCCATCGTGACGTCGGACTATGGTCGGTCGATGCGGTTTCTCAAGGAGGTGGATGCCAGCGCGGTGCTGGTCAATGCCTCCACCCGGCTCAATGACGGCTATCAGTTCGGCCTCGGCGCGGAGATCGGTATCAGCACGTCTCGGATTCATGCGCGCGGTCCGATGGGCCTCGAAGAGCTCACCTGCTTCAAGTTCATCGTCTTAGGGAGCGGACAGCTCCGCCAGTAAATGTCCTCCGATCCGGTTACGTTCGCCCTGCAGACTCCAGGCCACCTTTCCTTTCCATCCACGCAAGCCTTCGCGAGGCGGTTCGAGGAGAGCGGAGGATATCTCGCCACCGGCGCAACGGGGCATCTCGTGTTCTACCGGCCCGACGGCCGGCGGGTGCTTGCCACCGACCCCGGCGGCCACCCGTTGCACGAGTGTGAATGGCAATCTGACACCGACGGGACTGTGTCGCTCGCAAGGGCGAGGATCTGCCTTGACTGGAAACAATGGATTGGACTGAAGCCGGGTGGGCTGGTGAACGAAACCAGGCTGAATCTGGCGACGCGGCCGGGGTGGCAGCGGATTACCTCGGACGATTTGCGCGCCATGGCGGCTCAGGCGATGCGGGTGCCGATTGAAGAAGTGCGCTGGTTTTTCCGGGATAACGATCTGGCTATCGATGCGAACGGGATGGCGACGATTCGTCACCGGAAGGATGCGGTCTATGTGTTAGAACAGGGAGACTTCGCGCGCGCCCGGTTTATGGCCTGCATGGGTGCGATGCATTGGGACCACATCGATTTTCTTCCGGTCGTCGAGCTGTTCAAATCCCTGTTACCCGGCACCGGTTCCGCCGTCTTCGAGCTGATTCGTGGCCTCTACGACGATCAGAATCGAGCCCAATCCGTCCCACGCACGTTGCGCTACCGTGGGATACCGCCCTATCCATCGGAAGCGGCGTTCCGGCTGTTTAGCCAGTTTTTCACACCCTCCGTGTCCGGCGGGGGCGACCCGCTCTCGCTGTTCATGGATCAGTCTCGAGCTCATCGGGTGACGTGGCTCCCGGCGAGTGACCCGCCCGTCCGATATTTTGAGACAGTACAGGGACTGTGTCTGACTGTCCAAAGAAGGCAGATTCAAAAGGCGACGGTGGCGAAAGACGCTACCGGACTGCCGTACCTCCATTCGCCGCCGGGGCGTCCGGCTCCGTTTGATCGGTCTATAGCTGTGAAGGAGGGGCGACTGATTCTGAAGGATCGAACGCATGAAACTCTCTTCACGGTGGGACAGGGGATTGCCGAGGACTCGTCTCCCGGTTGTGCGATGATCGACGGATCTGTCGATTGGCGATCGCTTTTTATCCAGGGAGTGCCGCCGATTCGCCCGGCCGACGCCTATGGCGCCGTGTTGTTGTATCCGGAGAACGACGAGGACATCGGCGAGCTCGCGGCTCAGCCGTTTGTCGCGGACTACTTACAAGATATCGGCGAAACGGACCGAGAGCTTGGAGCCATCCTGTCCAACGCCGAGCGAATTCTGATCGACAATGGGGATGCGGTGCTCTCGACCTGCGTGCTGTTCGATCGTCCGCGAGATTACGTGGTGCGCAGCGTTCATCCCGCCTATGCACAGCGGCACGCGCAACAACTCTGGATTCAGTCTGCCGCAATCCGGCGGTGGGAGTGGTTGAAGCGGATTCGGATCGTCCCGGCTTCGTTGTGGGAAGAGACACGTCCGGATTATCGACCGGCCGATCTTGCCTATCAATGGGTGAGTTATGACTCGTTCGGGTCGACGGAAGCTCTAACAGCCGGGGGAGCCCGACTTGGGCAATGTGTCCGATCCGGGGGACATGCATTCGTCATAGGCCCTGCCGAGATGCGGGACATTATGCCACGGAGCGGATGGCATCTGATGTGGGAAGAACCGGTCGACTCGCTGCCGACCTTTCGAATGCACAAAACGATCTTGCCTCAAGCCCGGCTTAAAACAGGCCTCACGCTGTTCCATCTCAGACGGTCGTAGCCCAGGTGTTCAGCTTACGTCTCGAGACTCAGCCGGTGGAACGAGCGGAAGAGCTGCTTCAGCACAGAGCGAGTGAGGACCGAAGAGATCGTTCAGCGTCGACACGGTGGGATGCCGGGCGCCGGGATCGGTGCCGGGCCGCACAACCTGTACCGTCAAGAAGCCGGATGCGACGGCGGCGTCCAACTCCGGCTCGGCGTCGGACAAGAACAGCACTTCTGTCGGTTTGAATCCCAGACAGTCTGCGATGTGTCGATACGAGGCCGGTTCCAGTTTCGATCCCATGCTGGTGTCGAAGAAATAGGAGAACAGAGAGGTGAGGTCTCCGTCTGTCGTATGTTCAAGAAGCAGCCGTTGCGCCTGCTCCGATCCGGACGAATAGATCGCCAATTGTAAGAGTTCTTGTCGCCAGCGGCGGAGCGCTGGGACGACGTCGTCGTACAGATGAGGGGCGAACACACCTCTTCGGTAGCCTTCTTCCCAGATCATGCCCTGCAAGGCTTTGAGCCCCTGATGTTTGCGGTCTCCTATAATCCATTGGGTGAGGATGCCGGTCATATCGTCATAGGACAACCACGCGCCTGACTCCTTCGCGATCGTCTCCTGGCACAACGACGCCCACCGGCGGACCGTCTGGTCGTTCTGATGGGCATGCAGATAGGTGGCGAGGTGCTTCTGGGCATAGGGAAAGAGGACATCGGTCACATAGGCCTTCGGGAGGATCGTCCCTTCGATGTCGAGGAGAATGCCGCGTAGCACCATATCAACGGTATCGCTGTTCAATGCCGGAGTGGGTGTAGTGGGGAACCCAGCCTGCTTGATCGGTAAAAATTCGGATCGCGCAGACATGCGGATCAGGTCCCAGGTCGAACCAATGTTTGGTGTCGGCCGGTACGGTCAGGAGATCACCGGCACTGCATTGAACAGAAAACACTTCCTCTTCAGACGTGTCCTTGTGAAACCAGAAGAGACCGTCCCCTTCGACAAAAAACCGCACTTCGTCTTCACTATGAGTATGCTCGCGGAGAAACTTGTCCCGAATGGCGGGCAGATTGGGCGTCGCGGGCGTGACCCGGATCACATCGGCGGTGCGGTAGCCGTTCTGTTCCATGAACGGTTTGAGCCAAGAGTCGTTGGCCTGTAAGACCTCGGTATCGGATCCTCCGCTAGGCAACGCTCCAACAGGCCGATGTTCGTACCGGACACCGCGTGCGTGGAGGAAGCGACTGATCTCGCCCACGTCGGTCAGCTGGATGTCTCTGTCAGGCACCCGCAAGGTAGCCATGAGTCCGCACCTCACGTTCGCATTGAAGGAGATATTCGAATACTTCAAGGTGGCGCTTCGCGTCCACCAGAGTTTTCCCCCACACGTATAGGCCGTGTCCTGCCAGCAGGAAGCCATAGCATGGTTCAGCCTCGGGAAGGCGAGGCTCGATGTGCGCAGACAGCCAGGCCATATCTTGGGAGTTCGGAAAGACAGGCAGCCGGACCTCACAGTCGTGCCGGTCGATACCCTCCAAGCCTTTGAGCAGTTCCCAGCCGGAGAATGTTAGAAAGCCTGTTGCCTCAGCCGAACGTGACAGCAAGGCGGCGGCGATTGAATGGGTATGGAGGACTGCGCCGACATTCGCTCGGCGGTAGAGCATCAGATGGAGGGGAGTCTCCGCGGACGGCCGGAGCCGGCTCCCGTTCATCGGACGTCCCTCGCCGTCGATCGCGATGACGGAGTCCGAATCGAGGTGATCCTTGTCGATGCCCGAGGCTGTGATCGCGCAGATTGCCGGCGCGGCGTCAACCGGCAAGCCGATGCTGTAATTCGTGCTGGTCGCAGGCGCCCAGCCCTTCCGCGCAGCCCAGCGGGCGGTGTCGGCAACTTGATCAGCGTATTGTTTGAAGTCCCGGAATATGTCCATGCGTCTACGGCTCAGGCAAGGAGTATCAGTAATACGGCATGATATATATGGGAAAGCACTGCGGCGGCTACTGGCTGATCCGCCAGGGGAAGGATGACACTGGTTGGTAGAAGTTTAGGCGGGCCTTGTCACCATGCGTCCTTGGCGCAGCGGAACCCGATGCCGCTGGCGCGGTCGGCGGGGAAGCCGTAGTCTCGGTCGGAGGTCCGGATGTTTCGTGCCGGTTTGAGCCACGATCCGCCGCGGACCACTTTGAGCAGCTGTCCATTCGGTCCTTGCGGATCGGCCAGCGGGGCATTGAGATACGAATAGGGTTCGTACCAATCCTGCACCCATTCAGAGGCATTGCCTGCCATGTCGTAGAGGCCATAGGGGCTGGCGCCTTCGGGAATGCTACCGACGGGGAGGGTCAGCACTTCGCCTCTGATCCCGCGCTCATGGGAGATGCGCGCGCCGTCGCCGGTCACCCAGAAGGACTTCCAGTCCTCTCCATCCTTGAATTCGATCGTGCGGCCGGCCCAATAACTGGCACTGTTCGCGTTGGTAAAGTCCCAATCGTTGCCCCAAGGATAGCGGCGGCCATCAGTGCCGCGCGCGGCCTTTTCCCATTCCGCCTCGGTTGGAAGCCGTTTGCCGAGCCATCGGCAGTAGGCCACGGCATCATCCCAGCTGACGTTGACGACCGGATGTTGTTCACTTCCAGGGAACGGGACACCGTGGAACCACAATCTGAATTCCAGTTTGTGATGACTCGGTGCCGGGTGCCCGGTGGCGTCCACGAACTGCTTGTACCGGGCGTTGGTGACTTCGTGGCGGTCGATGAGCACGGAACTCACGTAGACTCTGCGCTGCGGCCGTTCGTCGTCGAAACTGGCGCCGTCATCCGGGCTACCCATGAGGAATTCGCCCGCCGGGATCAAGACCATCTCGTCCGGGAGAGAGGAACCGATAGCTGGCGGCGTGTGGCAGAGGGTTAGGAAGAGCAGGGTCCTAGCGGCGAGTGGAATCATCGCCCTTTCCTGATGCCGCAGGCTTTTGCCACGGCGTCACGATAGGCCAGCCAGAGGGTCAGGCATTGCTTGACGCAGGCCACGACGGCCTGCTGCTGAGCACGTGTGGTCGCATGGTTCACGACCATGTCATAGGCGTCATGCCGGTGGCCGGCTTCCACAGCCTGATGGGCGCGAATCAGATCCATGCGGTCCGGTGAGAGACCATGGTGCTGGACCAGCGGATGCTTGGCGATGACGGCTTCGATTTCCTCGGGTGTCTTCGGTTTCGACGGCTCGGTCAGCTCGGCACGGTCTTTGACGCTGCCTTCGACGAAGACGGTCAGGGCGGCGGCACCGAGCACCCACTGCTTATGGTTGGACATCCGGTCAAGCCAGGCGCGGTAGCGGCGTGCGGCCGGCAGGAGGCGGATGTGCTCGAAGTCGTTTGATCCGAACCCGAGTCCCTCCATCATCTCGAGGAAGAGCGCCGGGTGAGATTTCCCCAGCGAGAGGCCTCCGGTATCTTCCTCGTAGATGTTCTCCGCCAGCATGCGGCGGACCGAGGTCGGCGGATTCTTTCCATGGATGCGGGCAAGGAACACGGGGAAATCTCTGACATAGACGGCGTATTCTTGCTGAAAGTGAATCTTCAGCTGTGCCGGTGTAAGGCGGCCCGTGGCGAATTGTTCCCACGCCCAGTGGTGCTTGCCGTCCATGATCGCGAGCAGCGCGTGTGTGAAACGGGACCGTGTTGAGCGTGACCGCATCGTCTCTTGCCTTCCGGGCGAACGCCTCGTTAGAATCCAGCCGCGTGATGCAACATTGACATGAACCCCCTGACGATTCAGAACCCGGATGACATCCTGACCCTCTTGGCCGACGTGGCCCTGCGCGGGACCGGCTTCACCACGGAATCGCTCCTGGACTATGTCCTGGAGGAAGGGTTTACCGAACCCATCTACCTCAGCGCCAGCGGCGAAGATCCCACAGCATTCTTCAAGGGCCAGCCGAACGCCTGGGCCGTATATCAGGTGCGCGAATGGAAGCGCGTGCTTACGGTGTCCGGCGGTCCAGGCCAAGAGCGGCGCGTCCGTATTACTGAGACCCCGTAACTCCTTGCGAGTGTAGAGGGGAGCCGGAAAAAGTGCAAACGCCAGTGCGATTTGCTCAACGGCTCTTGGCCGCCTAGGGCTTCAGTTTCAGCTTTGGGTGGGGAGAATCCGCCGGGGCTGTCAGTGGAGTACGTTCTCCGGACCCTTCGAACCAGCCTCCAATCAGCACGCCCTCTTCGAAGTAGAGGTAGCGATGCCGAACCACGGACGGACTTTCCCAATCTTCGAAAATCCATTCTTCGCGCCGCAACCCGTCGGTTGTGAAGGAGGTATTGATCGTCTGCGGTCCCCCCCAGGACTTGAGGACGTGCTCTTTCGTCATGCCGACGATGACGCGGTGTTGTGCGACATGCTGCTGAAAATCAGGGTCCCGGAGCTGGGCAATCAGGGGCCAGATGACCGCCATCAGGGCGAATAAGCCGAGTCCCGCATAGATGATGATCCGCACTGGGCGGCGGCGGATAAACGACGGTTCGTCGGGTGACAAGGCGGACGAGGGTGGCTGAGGGTCGGTGGTCATGATGTTGGAGCGAAACCGGCGGATGCTAACAATGGGCATGCGGTAGAGTCAAGGAATGGGCGGTTTTGAGGAATCAATTCCAATATATCAGGGCCGCGCTATACTCATACCCATGTGGAATCGAAGGTGCGGGATCGTCATTCCTCTCTGCGCCGTGCTCAGTCTCTTGGCCGGCTGGCCAGGAGGCGTGCCCGAGGTGCGCGCGGATACCGTCTATACCTATATCGATGAGCACGGGAACCCCGTGTTTACCGACAGGCCGGAGACGATTCCTGAAAAGTATCGTGCCAAAGTCAAGACTCACGAACGGCCGGAGACCGACAAAAAACCATCGTCGGGCGTGGCGTCATTAAAAGAGAGGGTCACAGAACAGTTGAAGGGGTTTGGAACCAGAATACCCGCGTTCCGGTTCAACCTGAGCAGTGCCGGATCTTCCCAGGCTGATATCCTGAACTATGCCGGTCTCACGGCGGTCGTGCTGCTACTCATCATGTATTTCAGCAAGAAAAGCCCCATGATTCGGCTGCTGGCCCTGGGGCTGCTGATCGTGCTGGGGATTGGAACGCCGGTGTTGTTGTATACCAGCGATGGCGGAGCGTTGGACGTCATGAAGCAGAAAGCCATCACGTCCGGTCAAGCGCAACAGGATCGAATTCAGCAAATACCGCAGTAGGTCTCATCCTGCCGACAGCCGGAATCACGACAGGGGTCATTCAGCATATTGAGGCACCGGTATGGGTTTGGCGGACGGTGCCGGCGCGGCCGCTTGTCTGGCGAACTCGGCGGAATAGGGATTCACCATCGGTTCATGGGTATGCCTCTGGCGGACGGTCACGAGTCGCAGGCTCTGCGCACCGATTTCGATGCGATCGATCAACACGTTCGGAGTCAAGCGGTCAGGAAGGCCTCGCATCGAAAACAATTGATAACTTAGCCGCCAGTCCAGCTGTTCTTTTCCTTGCTCTTTGGCAATAAACCGCGCGTCAGGGGAAGGCTCTCCCTTGAACAACAGCACCCAGATGTTGGAGCGGAAGGCAGGCGCAGCTGGATCGGCCGATGGGCGCAACTCGGGAATCAGCGACGGCAGTTTGGCGAGCGGTGCAGGCGGGGACAGTTCGATATCGACCAGCCGCACAAACAAAGAACGGTGTTCATTGTCATCGTTAGGGTCGGCGGCATAGCTGAACGAATAGCGGATCTCGGTCCCGTCGCGCGTGAGCGTATACACATCTTCGCCGTTTTCGGGCGAGACCAGCTTGCTGAAATAGGTGGCCCAATCCGTGATCGGATAGTACGTGAACAATCGCAACGCCGATTTCCGGTCACGCACCGCCTGAGGCATGCCGAGTTTGGCGTGCAATTCGCTTTGTGTCAGTCCAAGGAAGCCATCCTCAAAATAAGGGGCGGCGCTAGAATCAGAGGGCAAGCAGGCGGCGATGGTGAAAAAGAACGCGGCGGCAAGTCTAGTAGCGGCGGCGGGAAGCAGAGGCATCGAGCGGCATAGTATGCGCAGCGTCGTGAAGCTGTCAAATTAGTTGAGCAAAAGCGTGCCCGGTGTCGGGCACCCATGCCGTGGGGCACGAGCGGTGATGACAGCCAGGTCGGATAACGTGTGCTTAATCGCATTGTCCAGTGCCTGCGTGCTGGCCATCCCGTGGCTTGTTGGGACAACGCTTCCTTCTTGTTGATTAATCAATTGCACCGTAATTGAGCGTGTTTCGTTGAGCGCCTCCGGATGCGTGGATACAGTTGCCCTCAGCAGGATGTTTGGGGCAAGCAGCCGACCAGGCCTTACCGCCGGCGCATCGTTGGAGCTGTTGGCGTGTTGAACCTGTTGCTCATCGATGATCGAGAATTGCAGGGGATCTCCGGCGACGGTACAGAATCCCTGTTGGATCAGCCAGGCCCTGAGGCGGTCACCGATTGCGTGGGCAGCAGCGTCCGGTGAGTCAACCCGGACGTACATTATTGGCGAAGAGGGCCACTTGTCGAGTGCAATGGGCTTAGGCAGATGACTGCGAGCTTGTCTGAGTTGGGTCTGAAAAACCGGGATTTCCCGGTCCTCAGACGCCCCGTTCTCATCACGTAATCGGATTCGAAGAGGCAGTGGCGAATCGGTGACGGTAAGGGGTGCTTCCGGATTCGTATTAGCCAGTAGGTGAACCAGGCGGATGTCCACCCGCCCGGTCTGGTCCAATGCATAGGTTGATGGTTCTCCGGATCGGTTCTGCCAGTTCAACTGGACGATTCCATTCCGCAGAGGTTCCCACGCTTCTGTGCGATGTATCTCTGATAATTCAGTCGGCGGGAGCGGAATTTCTCCATCGAGAGGTTCCATCATGACGAGCCGGGCGCAGCCATACTGCCGGTCGGTCTTGTTCGGGTGTGGGCCGAGCGTGGAGAGGAGTCCGATGGGACACTGAATGATTCCAGCGAAAACGGAAAGAGGGGAAAAGAGATAGCGGCGCCCGACCCAATGCTGTGAAGTCTCCGTGAGCATTTCCCGTGCGATCATTCGTTCCGCCGATATCCTCCAGCCTAGGCCGTCGTCGTGGGGGGTGACAGTCATGCGTGCCGTGCCGATCGACCGTTCGAGGAACGGCGTGGAGCGAATGGTGGGCGATCCGTTGCGTTCTTCGCTAAGGGTGGAGAAACAGCCTGCCGACAGCGAGGCTGAACCAGCCACCAGGATTGCCCCAATAATATGTAGGCGTCCGGTCTGTATCACGGCCGACCCTCATTCAGGAGGGGGCGTGTACGCGCTCCTGTCACAGGAACATGCGGAAGTATATTCTGAAGCGCTGAACCCAATTGCATGACGGTGGCCTCGATAATGTAAGGCCATTGGACGCTGTGCCCATCCGAAGCCACTTTGGCTAAAAGCTCGCCCGTTTCGATGTTGACCAAGGAGATAGTGAGTGCACGGGCCTGATCATACGGCTGTTGGACATCTAGATGAAGCAAGGCGGTAGCACCGGACATCCGTCCAACCTCAATCCGTAATTCATCGGCATAACTGGGTAGGTGCATGGCTGCTTGGATGTGCTGCAGCTCTTCCAATTCTTGCCCCCGCAGTACAATAGGGACGTGCAGGTGATGGAGCAGCAGTGCCGCCCGGGAGAGAAGGTGGGCCCGTTCCACTTCGCTCAAGATATTGCGAGAGCATTCGATGCGTACTACAAAATGACTGGGCCATTGGCGGGGAGGGGCGGCGACCATGCGGTTATCGCGCAGGGCATCAGTCAGGTCTCTGGGCATGACAGACAGGGGCCGGCGCAGCAGGATTCGCTTCTCGTGAATCCATTGGAGTTCGACGCGACCATTGGCGCTGTGTGTCGGCTGAAGGCCTGTGCGTTGAAGCAATTCTGCCAGCCATCGCAACCGGACATCGATGCCGTGCTCCAGCGAGTTGTCAGCGAGTGGAATCAAGACATGAACCGGATCATGCCCGGCCACATTCCACGTGAGAGCCACATGGCCTTCGGTTACCGGCTCCAATTGCAATCGGCGGTATGTGCGGAAGAGCCGTTCGTGTGGTTCATAGACTGCTCCGCCGGTGTTGACGCGTCGAAGGCAGGCAGGGATTATGCGATCCCATCTGCTCCAGTATGGGGGATGCCCGACATCGAGTGGGGCCAGCAAAGGTGACACCATGACGCCGATCGCGCACACGTCATCGAAGTTCGTGTTGTCGGCGGTCCTGTGTCTGCCGCCGCCGATATCGTAGAGACGGTAACGCCACCGCTCTTCGCCGCGGATGGAAACGGTTGTGATAACCGTCCGTCTCAACTTCACCTGCCAGCCGAGTCCATCGGAATGCAGTCGAAGATCGAACCCTTCCGGCGGGGTTCGTTCAGCGGGGGTTGTTTCTTCGCGGGTCTGGATATCGACGACGGAAATCGGCATCTGGAATGAACAACCGGACCAGATCGCTCCCACCATGCTAAACAGCAGCGGGATATGGAGCAGGTCTGTGAAGCATCGCGGGCCGTGTACCATGACCGTGTGATAGACTCGTCTCAAGGCACTAGAAGCGAAAACCGATTCCCACTGCTATGTCGTGAGTTAGATGCTCAAGGCCAATGGTCGGCTTCGGCGCGCAATCCTCATCCTTCCCGCTGCATCCATCATCTCCTTCGACAAAAACGACACCATATCGATATTCCGCAAATCCAAAGACATGGTTCGTCACGATGAGCCGAACTCCCAAGATGACTTGCACGCCTGCTCCAATCAATACTTCCGAGGATGTGCGGTTTCCTGCGGCGCTCTGGACTTGGCCGTCCACGTTAACGAAAGAGAGCCCAAGCCCACCTCCGATATAGGGTTGAATGAGGTCGCCCGGATAGCGGGCGATAAGATTTGCTCTGAAATTGAATAGGGTCGTATCCAATTGAGCGGATCGTATCGTGCCTCCGGAGGCTGTTTGCGGGGCCGTGAATGATCCTCCATGGCCGACGGCCTCGATCTCGCCACCCAAGATAGACTTGAAGAATCGTGGAAAGACGCCCACCTTCAAGCCTCCCCCTGTTGCACCACTAAAGCTGGTGTGCGGAATCTCATCGTCGCCGAAGCGGAGAGTGCTGCCAATTGGAGTATTGCGCGTGAGGAATCCGCTCCCATACCATTCCGTCGGCAGAGGTTCAGCGGCCTCTCCTGCTTCAGCTGCGCCGAGTCCTGCGACAGGGCACACAATCAACATCGGGAGGTTGAGGACGATGAACCACCAGCGGGAGTCGGAGCAGGCGAGGAATGTAGAAATGGTTTTCAGGGAGGGTTCGCATAGTCTGTGGTGCGGGACACGTCGAGTGGCCATAGGCAGCAACGGAGAACGTGTGTGCAGCGACAGTAAATTGAAGCGACGGATTCATGCTACACCGCATGGTCTCTCTTTACGATAGCCGAAATAATTAAAAATAATTAAGGTGTAAATGAGCAAAATTCAGACCAGTGCGAAGTTTTCTTCAGGCCTTGCGAGAACCGAAGCGCTTCAGTAGGATCAGGCACCACATTTCATTGTGCGGGAAAGGTTCTCAATGACTTCCTCACCGGGCAACAGCAACCTTGAACAGCTTCTTCATGAGCGAATCTTAATCCTCGATGGCGCTATGGGGACGATGATCCAGCAGCGCAAGCTGGACGAGGCCGCATTTCGTGGCGAACGGTTCAAGGATTGGAAAAAGGATCTCAAGGGACACAACGATCTACTCAATATCACGCAGCCGGCCATCATTGAAGATATTCACCGGCAGTATCTGGAAGCCGGGGCGGACATTGTTGAGACCAATACATTCAACTCGCAGGCAATCTCGCTGGCCGATTATGGGATGGACACGCTTGGCTATGAACTGTCGAAAGCCGGAGCGGAGTGCGCGCGGCGCGCGGTGGATCGCGTGCAGGCAATGCAGCCGGGGCGGCGGTGCTTTGTCGCCGGGGCGATTGGACCGACGACGAAGACCTCCTCCATTTCTACCGATGTCAATAATCCTGCCGCGCGGGGCACGACCTATGAAGAGCTGGTTGCTGCCTACGGCGAGCAGGTGCGCGGGTTGCTCGATGGCGGTGCCGATGTGCTGCTGGTGGAAACGATTTTCGACACGCTGAACGCGAAAGCCGCGTTCTTCGCTATCCAGCAGGCCTTTGCATCTGGCGCGCGGCGTGTGCCGATCATGGCATCCGTCACATTCATTCAAGCCGGGAGCAATCGCGGTGTGACTGGCCAAACGGTCGAGGCCTTCTGGAATTCCATCTCCCATGTGCCGTTGTTGAGCGTCGGAATGAACTGTGCGCTCGGTCCGAAAGAGATGCGTCCATTGATCGAAGAATTGTCCCGGATTGCGCCGATTTATGTGAGCGCCCATCCCAACGCAGGCCTTCCCAATCCGTTACTGCCGACGGGATTTCCCGAAACGCCGGAATCGCTTGCACCGCAACTCCGCGACTGGGCGCAGAACGGCTGGCTCAACATCGTCGGCGGCTGCTGTGGGACGACGCCGGCGCACATCAAGCTGATTGCCGAAGCCGTGCGCGGGGTCAGGCCGCGTATGATTCCCACAGTCGAGCCCTACACGAGACTGAGCGGGCTGGAAGCGGTCACGATCCGACCGGACTCGAATTTCGTGAACGTCGGCGAGCGCACCAACGTGACCGGTTCACCGGCCTTTGCGAAGCTGATCTTGGCCGGGGATTACGATACAGCGTTGTCGGTGGCCCGGCAACAAGTCGACGGCGGCGCGCAGATCATCGACGTCA
>DCZO01000001.1:254901-375251 GCA_002331335.1 Nitrospira sp. UBA2082
TCGGAGCCGGATATCTGCAAAGTGCCGATCATGGTGGACAGTTCCAAATGGGAGGTCCTGGAGACGGGGTTACGGAATATCCAAGGCAAGTCCGTCGTCAACAGCATCAGCCTGAAGGAGGGTGAGCGTAAGTTCATCGAGCAGGCCACACTCATCCGCCGCTATGGCGCGGCGGTCATCGTCATGGCGTTCGACGAGCGGGGCCAGGCCGATACGGTGGAGCGCAAGATTGAGGTCTGTGCGCGGTCGTACAAGATTCTCACGGAGCAGGTGGGGTTTCCCCCGCAGGATATTATCTTCGATCCGAACGTGTTGACAGTGGCGACCGGTATCGAGGAGCACAACGGCTACGCGGTGAACTTCATCGAGGCGACACGCTGGATCAAGCGGCACCTGCCCGGTGCAAAGGTCAGCGGCGGCATCAGCAACATTTCCTTCTCCTTCCGCGGCAACAATGTCGTGCGTGAAGCCATGCACGCCGCGTTTCTCTATCATGCAATCAAGGCCGGGCTGGATATGGGCATCGTCAATGCCGGGCAGTTGGCGGTGTACGAAGAGATTCCCAAAGATCTCCTGGAGCTTGTGGAAGACGTGCTGTTGAACCGGCGGCCGGATGCGACCGAGCGGCTGGTGTCGTTTGCGGAAACGGTCAAGGCCAAGGGTAAGGTGGCCGCCAAGGACGATGAATGGCGGAAGGGGACGGTCGAGGAACGGCTGGCCCATGCGCTGGTCAAGGGGATCACGGATTACATCGACCAGGATACGGAAGAGGCGAGGCAGACATATCCCAAGCCGCTGGCGGTGATCGAAGGGCCGCTCATGGCCGGCATGAACATCGTGGGAGACCTCTTCGGCTCAGGCAAGATGTTCTTGCCGCAGGTCGTCAAGAGTGCCCGCGTCATGAAGAAAGCCGTGGCCTACCTCATGCCCTTTATGGAAGAAGAGAAGCAGCGGTCCGGCAATTTTCAGTCGCAGGGGAAGGTCTTGCTCGCGACCGTCAAGGGCGACGTGCACGATATCGGGAAAAACATCGTCGGCGTGGTGCTCGGTTGCAACAACTACGAGGTCATCGATCTGGGTGTCATGGTGCCCTGCGAGAAGATTCTGGCGGCCGCGCGGGAACAGAAAGCGAGCATCATCGGATTGAGCGGGCTTATTACACCGTCGCTCGATGAGATGGTCCATGTGGCCAAGGAAATGACGCGAGAGGGGTTTGAGGTGCCGTTGCTCATCGGCGGCGCCACAACGAGTAAAGCTCACACGGCGGTCAAGATCGCCCCGTCTTACGAGCCGGCCGTCATCCATGTGCTGGATGCCTCGCGGGCAGTCGGCGTGGTGGGAAGTCTCGTGAGTCCGACCCAGAAGCCGGGCTTTGTGCGCCAGGTGCGAGAGGACTATGAGCGGATGAGGCACGCGCATCAGGATCGTGGCACGAAGCCTGTGTTGCCCATCGCCCGGGCGCGCGCCAATCGATTGGTCACCGACTGGACGACGCTCGATATCCCACGTCCGGCGTTTCTTGGTATTCGGGTGCTTGGCGAGCAAGCGGTGGGGGATCTCATCCCGTTCATCGATTGGTCGCCGTTCTTTCACACCTGGGAACTGAGGGGACGTTATCCGATGATCTTCGACGACGCGACAGTCGGCGAAAGAGCCAAGGAACTGTACGACGATGCGCGCCGGCTCTTGGACGAGATTGTCCACAAGAAGTGGCTCACAGCCAAGGGCGTCTACGGCTTCTTCGCCGCGGCATCGGACGGTGACGACATCGAGCTGTATGCAGATGTGTCGCGTAAGACCGCGTACACGACGGTCCACCATCTTCGTCAGCAGTCTGAGAAGCCGGAAGGGCAGCCGAACCTGTGTCTCGCCGACTACGTGGCGCCGAAGGAGTCAGGCCGGCAGGATTTCATCGGCGCTTTTGCCGTGACGACCGGCATCGGACTGGATGAACTCTGCAAGCGGTTCGACCAGGACCACGACGATTACAATTCAATAATGGCCAAAGCGCTCGCCGACCGGTTGGCCGAGGCCTTTGCGGAGTTTCTCCATAAGAAAGTGCGCGAAGAGTGGATCTACGGCAAGGGCGAGCAACTCACGATTGAAGACCTGATCCGAGAGAGGTATCGCGGGATCAGGCCTGCGCCGGGTTATCCCGCTTGTCCGGATCACACAGAAAAGCGGCTACTGTTCGATCTCTTGTCAGTCGAGACCAGTATAGAGATCACACTCACGGAAAGCTACGCAATGTGGCCGGCCGCGTCCGTGAGCGGGTTTTACTTCGCCCATCCAGACGCCCGATACTTCGCCGTCGGCAAGATCGGCAAGGATCAGGTCGAGGACTATGCCCGACGCAAAGGGATGGACCTCCGTACCGTCGAGCGCTGGCTTTCGCCGAATTTGAATTACGAGCCTGCCTAATATAGCGGCGGGCCCACTTTCTCTTCGCTCCTCTCTTCCTCTACAATAGCGCCTGCCGAAACTGCGTAACGGGGGGGCCATGCAGGCGCGCATTCTCGTGGTCGACGATGATCCGGACATTCTCAGCGCATTGAAGAAGCGCCTACTCTGGATGGGCCATGAAGTGTGCACAGCCGAGGACGGCGAGCAGGCGCTGAGGCTGGTGACAGACGATCAACCCGATCTGATGTTATTGGACATCGAATTGCCTGGCTTGAGCGGACTCGACCTCCTCAAACAGCTCCGAGAGCGGCGTTCAACGGACCACGCGCAGGCCATGCCGGGCGTCATCGTCTTGACCGCCTTCGGGACGATCAGCAGGGCGGTGGAGGCGATGCAGCTGGGAGCGTGCGATTTCCTGACGAAACCGTTTGAGCCCGATCACCTGTCCATTGTCATCGACAAGGCGATGGCGCAGATGGCCCTCACGCGCCAGATCGGGCTTCTGAGGGCGGAAGTCGAGGAGCGGTATGAGCATATCGTGGGACACAGCCGACCAATGGTTCAGCTGCTGGATACGGCGAGGCGGGCGGCGGCGACCTCGGCGACGGTGCTCTTGCTTGGTGAAACAGGGACGGGAAAAGAAGTGCTGGCCCGTGCGCTGCATCGATGGAGTCCGCGAGCGGCCAGGCCGTTCGTAGTCGTGAACTGCTCGGCGCTGCCGGAAAACCTGCTGGAAAATGAGCTGTTCGGGCATGAAAAGGGCGCCTATACCGGCGCGGTGACGCGTGGGTCCGGCAAGATCGAAGCGGCGGAAGGCGGCACGGTCTTTCTCGATGAAATCGGTGATATGCCGGCAGGACTTCAGACGCGGCTGCTCCGCCTGCTTCAGGATCAGGAATTCTATCGTGTCGGAGGGACCCAGTCGATCCGGACCAATGTGCGTTTTGTGGCGGCCACGAACAGGGACTTGAAAGAGGCCATCCAAGAAGGGACGTTCCGTGAGGATTTGTTCTACCGACTCAACGTCATCTCGCTCATCATTCCGCCCTTACGCAAACGCGCGGAGGATCTGCCCGCATTCGTCGATCATTTTATCCGGCGGTATGGAACCGCTATGGGCCGCCGTGCCGTCACGGTCAGCCAAGGGGCCATGGACCTGATTCGCGAATATCACTGGCCGGGTAACGTGCGGGAGCTGGAAAATGTGCTCGTTCGTGCCGTTACGCTCTGTTCCGATGATTGCATCGAGCCGGAGCACCTCGGCATCGCGATCCAACGAAAGCTGCCGATCGATACGGATTTCGCGGTGGAAGAACAGCTCAACTACCACGCCGTGATGGATCTCTACAGCCGGAAAGTCATCGAAGAAGCGTTGCGCCGTACGGGGTGGAACCAGACGAAGGCGGCGGAACTTTTGGGGCTCCAGCGAACGTATTTGGCCAGACTCATCAGACAGCGCGGTGTGCCCACCAAGCCGATCTCCAGGTAACCCGTTGAATATTCTGCATCCTGCGAGAGGCGTTAAGACTGGACGGTTTGATGAACTCGTCCAGTAGGCAACGAGGTCAGTTCTGCTGAGCCGGCCAAGCGCAGGGTGAATGAAAAACAACTGCCTTGACCGGGCCCCGTGTCGACCCAGAGCCGGCCATGGTGAAGTTCCACAAGCAACTTGGCGATGGCCAAACCCAGCCCAGCTCCCTTTGCATGTTTGAGAGCAGTGGCCGTGCGATAGAACGGCTGAAAAATCTTGTCGGCGTCCTCCGGGGCGATGCCGGGTCCCACGTCGCGGACCGACACGCGAATCTCATCGTTCGAGACTCTCGTGGCGGACACATCAACGGTCGTGTGTGACGGTGTGAATTTGACCGCGTTGTGCAGGAGGTTGAGGAGTATCCGGCGCAATTTATCGGCGTCCGCGGACACGGAGGGAAGGTCGGGCGGTAAGGTCACGGCGATGGTCACCCGGCGTTCCAAGGTCAGGGGATGAAGATCTTCAATGGTCTTCTCGATCAAGGTCCCGAGTGTGACCGGTTCGAGGTGCAAGACGGTCTGGCCCATTTCGATTTGAGAGAGATCCAACAATTCGTCGATCAAGATCTGGAGGCGAGAGAGGTTGGCTTCCACGCGAATCAATGATCGCCGCTGATCATCGCTGACGGCTCCATCGACCCCATCCCGAAGATTGGCCACGTGGACCTTCATAGCGGTCAGCGGTGTGCGGAGTTCGTGTGACGCGGTGGAGACGAAGATTGATTTGCGCCGATCCAGTTCTTGAAGCTTCGCGTTGGCCGCGGCCAGTTCCTGAGTCCTGGCCACGACGCGGTCTTCCAGTGTATGGGCCAACTCGCGCAGCTCGTGTTCGCGCGATTGCAACGCAGCGGACATCACGTTGAACATGTGCGTCAATGTTCCGATTTCATCGCGCGTGCGCATGGCCACGGCTGGAGCCGCTTCCCCGGCGGCGAGCTTGGTTGCGGCGGCTGTGAGGCCTTGTAAGGGAATGGTGATCCGGCGTGCCAGCAAGACGACGACGCATAATCCGCCTGCCAGCGTGCCGAGCGTGATAAGAATGGCTTGCCACAACAACCGGCGCAGCACCTGCTGCAGGTGGGACGTTGAAAGACCTACCTGGACGAATGCCTGAGGCTGGTTGCGAAGGACCCCCGCCTCTTCATGCCCGTCCAATCGTTCCTCAAGTGCGTGGAGTAAGGCGGGATCGCGAACATCCGTGAGAGGGCGATCGGGGACCTGCGCCAGGATGTCATAGAAGATTGGGAGTTCCGCGCCTCCGATGAGACTGAACAATTCGCCCGCCGTAAATTCGACGCTCGACCGGAGGGCCGGCACGTCGTTGTCAAGCTGAATGCCGCTGACGAGGGGGTCATTCGTGCCGGCGGCGAGATACCGGGGGCGGACCAGCTTTGTGACGGAAAGCTGTCGCGGGCTGAGAGGTTGCAAGGAAAACTGCTGCTGCCACGTATCTTTTCCGGCCCCGGATTGGCATTGGCCGTTCGGGGCAATGACGGCTGCATAGGCGACCGGGTTGACGGCAAGGATTTCCTGAATCAGCTGATCCAAGCGGTGGGTGTCGCCGGCGACGATGCTGAATCGGCCGCTGCGCGCCAGGTGCTGCGCAAGCAACGTTCCGCTTTGCACGAGGCTTTCGGCTGCCGATCGTACCTGTTGTTGGATAAACAGCCATCCCAGGAGGAGACACGCGACGATGAGAATGACTGACGTGCTGAGCACGAGCTTCGTTCGAAGCGGGATCGAAATGCGTGAGGGGGACAGAAGGCTAAGATCGACCATGGTGTGTCTGTATCGACCGGTACCGCCGAGTCATGCCGGTATAGGAGCGACCGGTTAGGGGATCAAATCCGAAGGGATCGGCGTCCGGGCCGTCATGCCGGGTCCTCTGAACAGTCGGCCGGTGAGACGTGTCAGTTCAGGGGGCAGGGCCAGGCCCAGGTACTCGGCGGAATTCTCGTTCAGCGCCAATTGCGGCTGCTCCGGTGCCAGTAAGAGTCCAGCAGAGACGCTGGGTTCCTTGAGCCGCGTGAGCGCCACGTGTGCCGCCTGTTGTCCCACCGTCCAGGGATCTAAGACCAAGGCGCCGAGTGCTCCTTGCTGTACCAATGTCGATGAAAAGGTAAACATTGGGATCTTGGCCTCAAGCGTCGACTCCAAGAAGAACGAAATCGCTGGTTCGGAGACGACCGTCTGATCTTGGATCAGCCACAGTACGTCGATCTGTGGGAGCAACGCTCGGACTGCGTTGGGAATCTCCTCGTGACGGCGAACCGCGACCGTCACAAGCTCCAACCCCTGTCGTTTGGCGGCCCGAAGTGCTTCTCGCACGAAGTTCCCGCTGTGCTCCTCGTCATAGAGCAGTCCGACGCGTTGCCGATTCGGCAACACCGAGCGCAGCGCCGAGAGTTGCACCTCCGCCGAAGTGCGGGCGGCAATCCCGGTCATGTTTGAGGCGGGAAGCTCGTGTAGCTCGGGGTTCAGCACCATGCAGAACACTACCGGGGTGTCGAAAATTTCCAGCTTGGCCGCCATCGCGGCTTTAAGACCAACAGCAAAGACAAGGTCCGGGGGAGAAGCGCGCAGGCCTTTGCCGATTTCGCGCCCGCGCGCGAGTTGGCCGCCGAGGCTGTATTCCCTCAACTTCGCTGTTGGGGGGAGACTGGCTTTGAAGCCGACGATCGCCTGTTCGAAGTACGAGAGGTCGGACGATTTGAGGATGGCAATGTCTGCTGCGTCGGCTGTGATCGCATAGCTCGTAAGCCAGAACAGCGTGAGAAGAGACGATAGCTTCAACATAGGGTGCTCTTGCCGGACCGAATGAGTATGCTCAAAACTGGTCCCTTACGCTCAGCCCAACAGTGCCAAGACCGTCACGATATTGCAATCCTGTATTTGTACTAGCAGAGGATCACGAGCCTACCTCATTAAATCAATAAAATGGAAGCAAGTTCTGAGCCGTGCAGATCCTAGGGGGGGAGATCGGTCATAACTTCACTGTCACCCATCCCATCACCCGGGTGCCGAGCAGGTCGCCGAACGGATGTTCACGGTGCTGGTCGTTCAGTACGTTAAACACTGAGAGAGCCAGTTCGGCTTCACGCGCATACTCAGACGCGAGGTCTTTCCAGACGAGGTATCCCAGCCGGAGGTTCAGCAAGTTGTATGCGGGGACCAGTTCGGGGGGAAGCGTCGTCCCGGCCTGAAAAAATGGCGCGAGACTGGTAAAGATATCGGCTAACGGATAGGAGGCGCTGCCCACATGGTGGTAGAGGATTTCTCCACTGAAGGGGCTCATGGTCAGACGGAGTCCGGCATTGACCTTGTGATGCGGAAGCCCGCGCCGGGAGAATCCGCTGAAATTTTGGCCGATCTCTTGATAGGCATAGTTGGCAAACCCCGAGAACCAGGATGTGATGAGGAGTTCCACGCCGGCTTCGCCCCCATAGATATCGGCCAAGCCTCCATTGACCGGCCTAGAGGCGCTTAACGGATTGTTCGGCATGTTGCGAAAGGTGATGAGGTCCTCAATATGGTTGAAGAAGCCGCTCGCTCTCGTGCGTAAACGGTGGTTCCACCACCAGCCTTGATAGCCGAATTCATAGGAGATAATTTGCTCCGGTTTCACGTCGGTGGACCCCGATACGACGGAAGTCCCAGGGGGGAATCCAGGAAGGGTCAGCAAGGCCAGCAGGTTCAGGCCGACATCAATGGTGGTCGGTGGACGATAGGCAACAGAACCCGAAAACCGAAAGGCGTGATTCGGCGTCAGATGGTAGACCACCGCGCCGCGGGGAGACAAGGTTGGTGTGCCGAACGTGGCAAGATCGTGGCGCAGTCCGGCGCTCACCTCGAGTACGGGACTCACCTGCCAATCGCTCTGAAAATACAGCCCGAGACGGTTCTGCGCGGTACGTTCGCTCAGAATATTCGACGACAGCGCAATGTGGCGAAAGTTGGCGCCGATGTTGAATTTGAGAGTTTCAAGTGGATTGATTTGGTAACGGGATTCGAAGTCATACGTATTGAACGAGAAATCCTGATCTGTCCGCCCGGATCGGTCGGTGAGGGAGAACATCGGCGCTAAGAGCGGAAATACAGTCGGAGTCGTCTTGCTGAAGAGGCCGTTCCACGAGCCGCGCACAAGCAGACCGTTGTGTTCATAACTGAGGAGCCCATGGGCTTGCGACATATGGGTGTCGGACACGTTGGCTTCGGATAGAAATCCGTTGTAGGGGTTTGCTCGTGCGAGTCCTCCCTCCGCGCGTATCCGTCCGCCAACTGAAAGACGATATTCCCCTATGCCGCCCAATCGTTGACTGTTGAGCGCCGGCGCGGCCTTGTCCGACCATCGCTGATTCTGCTCATGCCCACCCGACACACGGTAGCCCCAATCGCCCACGGTTCCAGCGTGGACGCCGGTAATCAGCAGGGTTCCCAGTTCACCGCCGGCTACTTGTAGGGTATTCCCACGCATATCTTCGGGGCTTTTGGTGATGATATTGACGACGCCGTCGAAGGCATTGAAGCCGTATACGGCCGATGCGGGCCCTTTCAAGATTTCGATCCGCTTAATCTCAGTCAAAGCGACAGGAAGCAACTTCCATAAGACTTGGCCGGATTGGTCGATGTAGATCGATCGGCCGTCGACAAGCACCAGGAGCTTGTTCGCGAGCAACTGATTGTTTCCGCGCACGCTGACGTTGAAATCCACGGCGTTCGTTTGCATGACCTCCATGCCTGGAACGCGTCGGAGCACTGTCGGAATATCGGTGGCTCCCGAGTGGCGGATGTCCTCGTCGGTAATCACGTAGACATCGGACGGGGCACGAGAAATCGGCTGTTCATAGCGGCTGGCGATACTGACGGTTTCCTCTTTCAAGTAGAGGGCTTCTTCCCGGAGCTGCGCGTCCGTCTCAGAAGAGGTGCGGGGGATGGGAAATGACGGGTCCGCCCAAGCATGCAGCGGATTGTTCAGCCAGCAGACTACAATGAGGAAGATCTGTCTCCATGACATGCCCCCTGATTTAATGGCGGGAGTCGCACGATGCAACCTTTTTCTTGTGGCGGCGTGGGGAAAGAGGCGCAAATGCCATCCATCACTTCGCGATCCATATGTCCGGATCGGCCTCAAATCATCGCCAGAATCGATTTCGATACAGCATCGATTTAGATACGCACCATGGTCTATGAACCATCGGAAGCCGCATTTCCTCATGCGTGACGTACGCGCGGTGGGTAAGGATCACACTAGCTGATTCGGCATGTCTCTTGCGGTCAGGTTGTGGGCGGCGTTTGCTATAAGAACCCATCTTCCTAAATGAATAAATACTTGTAACCGGAGATGGTCATGCCATAGAATTGGCCACCACAGCCAACTCTAGAGAGATATGAAAACGAACGGTGATCGGCAAGGGTGATCCGTGCGGCTCTCGTGTCTCACCAAATCGGACGGCATGAATCTCAACATGAAAGCAGGGAAGCGGGAAGAGGGCGGAGTGTTGTGTGTCGAGCTCGATCTTGTACGAGCGGTCACCGGGTGTTTGTTGCTCAGTCTCGCTGCGTGCGGGGCGCCCGTTTCCGAGAAGGCATCGGGGCCGGCGCCGAGTGCAAGCACACGAGAAACCGCCGTGGGCGGAGTGGTCGCCGGAGCGGCACAGCGAGGTTCTGAATCAGGGAATGCAAGTAGATCCTCCAATCAAACCGATCGGAAAGTGGTCTCCGCTGGTCAAGCGGTATCCGACACCGATGAGCGCGACAACCGGTCGATCCCCGGGGTTCCCGATCTGGTCCTGAAGGATCTTGGGTCAGCCGATCCGCGCGATCGATATCGGGCGTTGGAGCACTGGAATGTCAAAGGGGGCACCGTCCCTCTTGATCCGGTGTTCGAGGCGATGGAAGATGAAGACGAGGACGTGCGCGAAAAAGCGACAGCCATTGTTGAACAACGGTGGGCGGAAGAGCAGGAGAAAGACCAGGGCTGATCATTTCGCGAGACCACGGCGGGAGTAGCCGTGGTTCGAGCGCGTGTGTTCGGATGGCCGTCCGTGGCTGTAGTGGTGTGTGGAGGAGAGTAATCATTTTAGGAGGAGGCACAACATGAAGAGTAGTCGCCTGTTGCCCCTGATCGGGGGGCTGATTCTCGGCACGACGCAGTTTGCGTTTGCCGATGAGGTCAACTTTAAGATTACCGATATCCCGGGGTATTGGTTCGATCTTGATGGCATGGAGAATCCGCACAAAGCAACCCGTTCCCTGGCCATCGTTCCCCCTGGTACCAAGGTGAATTTTTGGCAAGAGATTAACGGTGTGAAAGTCGCGGAAAGCAAGCATACCGTGACCAGCCTGCTGTGGCCATCAACCGCCGGCAATGATGAGCGGATCGATCAGCCTTCCGCAAATCAGGCTAATCACTCCAGGATCCTGACGACTCCGGGTTTGTACGTGTTTTTTTGCAAGCTCCATCCGTACATGCTGGGGGGAGTGATCGTTGATGATCCGACTACCAAGACGGAGTCTGGCGATGCAGCCTTTGACATCGGCAACCAGCTCACGCTTCTGATTAAGCGAGAAGTCACGGATGTTGGGAATTTGACCTTTGATAGTAACTCCAATCTGGGGCTGCGGTTGTTGCGGGCATTTTTTATCGTGACGACCCCATCCAATTGGAAAGACTACACCAAGGTGGGACAAGCCTATAAGCCAGCCTATCCCGCCGTGCCGGTGGTTGTGAGTGGTGGAGCAGTCGTTCCTAACCTTGAGGCAGCACTCCAGGCAACATTTGATGGCGATACGATTCCTCGCCAGAAAAAACCCCGCACCAAAGGGATTGGAGAAGTTTGGGTTGATACCCAGTATGAGTTGACCGACAAGAACGGGAAAGGGGCAACCTATCCAGGGACGGCGACCGTTGTGTCGGCTACGGGATGGAATGTCACGAGGAAGATTGCGCTGCCGGATCAGCTGATGAACAACGGGCACAACCTCTGGGCCAGCAATGATCAGAAGGAGATCTATCAAACAGAGTGGCACGGCAACAGCCTCTTTGTGATCAATCGTCGTAACGGGAAGCTCATTCAAGAGATTGATCTCGTCTACGGCCCTGAAGTCACGAGCAAAGGCATTGCGTGCCATGATCCGGCGCATGTCATGACGCGGTTGCATCCTGGTACAAGTGACCTGCAGGTGCATGTGGGGTGCAACGGCGATGATGGGGTCATCGAGTTGGACCGGTTGCCGAACGGAACACTCACGGTCGGTCGGCTGATCTCGATACAAGATCCAAACAATCTCACCAAGCAAACTCAGCCCCATGCTCACTGGATGGGGTACAACGGTGAGCACATGGTGACACCTAATTCCAATTCAGCGGACTCGACGTTGTATGAGTTTACAGGCTGGAACACGGGCCATGTGCTTGCGAAGAATGAGACAGGGCCTGTGTCTATTGCGAGCGGTATGATGCCGGATTCCAGCAAGTATTATGTGACGAACTACCTGGGGCACTCGATTTCGGTGATGAATGGCCCGCGTACATTGACAAACTATACTGGCGTTGGTGGACTCAAGGGTGCTGGTCCTTATGCGCCCGGGGAGAAGATCAAAGACATCAGCTTGATTCAGGGCTATGATCTGGTCAAGGGTTGTGAAAAGGATGCGCAGGGCAAAGAAAAATGTGTGGATGGTTTCATCGGCGGCTTGCCGGTGCAGGTTCCGGTGAGCCCGGATGGTAGGTTCGTGATTACGGGGAATACCTTGGGCGGCACCATTACCATCGTGGATGCAGCCACCGATACCCTTGTGAGGATCATTCCCTGCGACCCAGGTTGCCATGGCGTGAATTTCGGCGCTAAGAAGGGCGGCGGGTACTATGCCTATGTCACCAGCAAGTTCGCCAACAGGCTGATCGTGTTGGATTATGATCCCGACAACAACGGTGATGTGTCGGATGCTGCGATCGCCGGTTGGGTAGTGCTAGCCAACGACCGTGTGGCCAAAGACGATAAGATCGTCGGCAACAAGGGCCAGGGAGGCCAGGGAGTGCTTCCGGTGCCCAATGTGTATAACGGTTGGGTGCAGGAGCTGCCGATTGGCTACAAGGCGCAGCTGACTCGTGCGCAGCGGAATCCGATCGGGCCGATCGGTGGCCATAACCCCCACGGCGATCGCTAAAAAAACGGCGAGCGGACCTAGGGGAAAAACACGATCGTATCGGCAGCCGGCTAACCCTACGGCTGTAGCGTAAAGGCCCCGGTGCGGAGTCTTACAACTCCGCACCGGGGCCTTGTTCTTTATCGTCGAGGAGCAACAGGGGGTGGTCAGGTTTCGCGGATTTGGTCGGGCTGCACACGGTCGGCATACTGATTGTGGATGCGGGTCACTTCGTCCGCGGAGGCGACGAAGACATCGAGCAGTTCTGGGTCGAAATGCTCCCCGCGGTGTTTAATCATGAGCTCAATGGCATGGCTGATTTCAAATGCCGGTTTGTAGACACGTTGGGTCGTCAAGGCATCGAAGGCATCGGCGATGGAGGCGATACGGCCTTCGACGGGAATGACCTCGCCCTTAAGGCCGCGTGGGTAGCCGGTGCCGTCGAATCGCTCATGGTGGGTATAGGCGATCACCGCCGCGACTTTGAGCAACTCCGCATCGGATCCACTCAGAATCCGGTAGCCGATTTCCGCGTGTTGGGCGATGACGTCGAATTCTTCCTGGGTAAATTTGCCGGGCTTCAACAGCACCTGGTCGGGTGTGCCGATTTTGCCGATGTCGTGCATGGGGCTGGCGGTGCGGATCAAATCGCATCGTTCGGCTGACAGCCCACTTTTGCGCGCCAAGAGTTCGCAGTAGTGGCTCATCCGTTGAATGTGCTGCGCGGTGGCACTGTCGCGGAACTCCGCGGCGATGGCGAGCCGCTGAATGGTCTCTTCGCGCGACAGGCGCAATTCTTTCTCGCTGCGTTCCAGCCAATCCAAGGCCTGCTGAAGCGCAATCGTCCTGGTGCGCACGATGTCTTCCAGGCTCTCACGATGGAAGCGGTTCTCCAGTTCGAGCCGGCGGCGGCGCAGGGCATTGGCGATATTGATCAGCACTTCATTCGTCTCGAACGGTTTGACGATGTAGCCGAACGCGCCCACCTCGATGGCGGCGTTGGCCAGCACCGAACTGTCCAGTCCGGTGACCATGATCGCAGCGGTGTCAGGATGGTCCGCGAGCACATTGCGCACCAGATCCATGCCGGATTCACCCGGCATATTGACATCGCATAGCATGAGCGCGAAGGGCTGGGTCTTCAATTTCTGGCGGGCGTCCCGCGCGTCGACCGCGAATTCCACGGTGTAGCCGTGCGAGGTGAGGAGATAGCCGAGTACGCGCCTGATCGCTTCCTCGTCGTCGACGACGAGGAGCGTGCGGTTGTTCAACAAGGTCTGGTGATCGTGTTGACTCAGAGGAGACGGCATGTCGGTCGGTCCTATTCTTATTTTGGAGAGCGATTCGCTCAAGCGAGCATCGGACAAATCACTGGATTTCGCCAGAAATTTCACTCTTTGTGCAGGTCTCGTTTACGCATCGCCTTGAAGCAAAAGGAGGGAAAATCCGGCCAGTGGTTTGCGCTTTCTTCACGCCTTCACTATAATTCCCTCAATTCCATTCACACGTGGCAAAGGGGCATGGCAATGAGCGGGATCGCGGGGTTGGTGAGGTTTGACGGGCGGCGGAAAGATCAAGTCCGTCCGGTGAAAGTGACGAGAAATTTCATCAAACACGCGGAGGGCGCGGTGTTGATCGAGATGGGTGATACCAAAGTCATTTGCACCGCTTCGGTTGAAGAAAAAGTTCCGCCGTTTCTCAAGGGAAAGGGAACCGGGTGGGTCACGGCCGAATACGCGATGCTGCCCCGTGCGACCCATGATCGGTCTCCACGCGAGGCTGTCAAAGGAAAACAAGGGGGCAGAACCCTGGAAATTCAGCGGCTGGTGGGGCGCTCGCTACGCTCCGTCACCGATTTGTCTCAATTGGGGGAGCGATCGATCTGGATCGACTGCGACGTGATTCAGGCGGACGGAGGGACCAGGACGGCGTCGATCACCGGAGCGTTCATTGCGCTTGCCGATGCCTGCCTGGCGTTGAAGAAGAAGGATGCGATCAAACGCCTGCCGCTGACCGATTACCTGGCGGCGGTGAGTGTCGGCAAAGTGGGTGGCGAGACGATGGTAGATCTGGCCTACACCGAAGACTCGATGGCCGAAGTGGACATGAACCTCGTGATGACGGGCCGTGGCCGATATGTCGAGATTCAGGGGACGGCCGAGCGCACTCCCTTCGCCAAACAGGATATGGACGAATTCCTGGCGCTGGGCTGGCACGCGATTCAGCGGCTCACCGCCATGCAGAAGGATTTGATCGGCGAGCTCGATTGACGTGCCGGCACCGAAGGACATCGTGCTGGCGACCCGCAACCGGCATAAGGGAGCGGAGGTCGCCGCGCTCTTGGACGGCTTGGGCATCACGATCAGAACATTGGACGAATTTCCTCACGCGCCGGAGGTCGTCGAAGACGGGGCGACCTGCGAGGCCAACGCCGTCAAAAAAGCGAAAGAGATCGCCGCCGCCACCGGTCTCCCGGCTGTGGCCGACGACACGGGATTGGAAGTCGATGCGTTGGGTGGGCGTCCGGGCGTCTACGCTGCGCGGTATGCCGGCGAGCAGGCGACGTACGAGGATAATTGCCGGAAGTTGATTCACGAGTTGTCCGGCGTGCCGTCCGGGAAACGGACCGCCCGCTTTATCACGGTGGCGGCGCTCGCATTCCCGTCCGACGGCGTGCGCGTGACGACCGGTGAATTGCGCGGATTGATTACGGATACGCTGGCCGGTTCACAGGGCTTTGGGTACGATCCGGTGTTTTTCGTGCCTGATTTGGGCAAGACGCTGGCGGAATTGTCCGCTGAAGAAAAAAACCGTGTCAGTCATCGGGCCAAAGCCTTTGGGAAACTGCGGGAACTTCTCAGAACTATAAAATGGTGAATGTTGAATTGTAATTGAAAGCACCCCGCGAGTTCGGTCATCATGTGCCATTCAACATTGAACAGTAAGCATTCAACATTCTTGAAGATGTCGGGGCGTAGCGCAGCCCGGTAGCGCGCCTGCTTTGGGAGCAGGATGTCGGAGGTTCAAATCCTCTCGCCCCGACCACACCTCGCTTGCGCGTTCCGTTGCCTAATCGGCGTCAGCCATCTTCTATGGACGGCAACGGATAAACACCGCAAGTGTTGTCTGTCTTATAGGCGTACATACCGGCGCCTCATCGGCGTAGACATCCCCATTGACGGCGCCGGATAAACACACCGGTATCTGCGCCCGTAGCTCAGTCGGATAGAGCATCAGCCTTCTAAGCTGAGGGTCGCTGGTTCGATTCCAGCCGGGCGCACCATATGCTGATTTCCGGCACCGGCAAACCGTTTGTCATGTCTGCAACTTGTAACATGTCATGTTACATGTTACGCTGGGCAATGATCCGGAAGATCAAGCATCGTGGCTTAAGACGGCTCTATGAGGACGGCGCCGGAGCGGCCTACGCCCGGACATTGCCGGAAAAGCGGAGCTCTACCTGTCGGTACTGGATACCGCGCGAACTGTCCAGGAGCTCGATATCACCGGCTTTGGCTTGCACCGCCTGACCGGCGACCGCAAGGGGTGGTTCAGCGTCTTCGTATCCCGCAATCACCGGATCATTTTCCGGTTTGAAGATGGAAAGGCCTTCGATCTGGATTTGGTGGACTATCATTAAAGGAGGGTCAAAATGCCGATGAAACAACCGGCTCATCCGGGAAAACTGATTGGCCATTCCGTTGAGGCTTCGGGCCTCAGTCTGACTGACGCGGCCAAGCGCCTTGGCGTGACGCGCCAGACCCTCTCGCGGGTGATCAATGGCAGGACCTCGCTCTCGCCTGAGATGGCGGTTCGGGTCTCCAAGGCCTTTGGCTCGACCGTGGAGCACTGGATGCGTATGCAGCTGGCCTATGATCTGGCGGCCGTGGAGAAGACGGCGAAATCAATCAAGGTGAAGCGGTTCCCGGACGTCGAACGGCTTGCGGTGTGACGTGGGGGCTCTTCCCGAATTGTGACATCTTCCTCCTGAACCGGTCTTTCTGAAGTGAACGAGCCCTTCGGATAGCTCCTGCTAGCGAAGACAAACCGCGCGTGCGCGAACCGGCGGCTCACCCGGCGGAGCCACTCTTCTTTGCGCCGCCGGATAAACGCCTCCAGTGGATTTGTTTCCCCTCGCTCGTTCCGACGGCTCAGTCGGTCGGGCCCATCCCGTTTCATCAGGCATGGCGCAATTGAATTTTGAAGATGACGCGGCGGCTTCGCTCCCGATCCGGCTGTCCTGCCGCATTGCGAATGAGGTCCTGGCGCCCGCGTCCGTTCGCTGACGCTTTCTGCTGGAAACATTCGTAGGCCCAGGGCAGGCGCGCGCGAATGATGTCCAATCCTTTCGCCAACACCGCGAACGATCGATCCTGGCTCAATTTCAGATTGCGAATATCGTCCCCTTGGTCGTCGGTATAGCCCTCGATCACAAAGGACTCTACGTCATGGCCCTGCGGACCGCAGATCATGGTGGCGTAGTAGGGGATCGTGTCGGCCAGGAATGCCTCTGCCGGTGGCAACAGCGTGCTCTTGCCCAATTCAAAATTCAGGATGGCCGTTGGAATAACAACGCGCATCACATCGGGATCTACACGGCTCCGTTCAACCGTCAGGCGATGCGGTTGTCGCAGTATCTGACGCTCGGTAGTGGTACGATTCTCGGAGCCCGCCGGCTTCGCATTCCCCTCTTCGACCCTGGTGATATGGGCCGCCAGCAGGAGAATAAAGATCACTGCCAGCGAGGTCATGAGGTCGGCAATTCCTCCGCCTACGGTGGACGAATCGTCGGAGGTCTCGTGCTCAACGTCGGACTTCATTCAACTCCTGCCTTGTGGTGCGCCGCCCGGTTGAAACCGGGGATTCTCCATCTGCCAATGGTTTTCCCCGGCCCAGGATCCGATTGGCTTTCAGCAACGTGATGATCGCCATCAAGGCGGCGCATCAGCCGGTCAAGCATCTTGTCTGTCTCAGCTTGGGGGAACGGAGCAGTGCGGCGTTGTTTGTCGATGGAATGGGTGAGTTCTCGAAGAGATTCCAGCAAAGGGTCCATCAAGGGTTTCAGCGCCCGTCTTACTTCAGCACCGATATCGGAGGCCAGGTCCTCGGGTTTCAAGCGGCCCTGTGTGCTGCCCAGTGTTGCGAGGGATTGGGAGATCGATGTGAGAGCCGACACCATTGAGCTCAGGCGCTGTTGCATCGCCTCGCCCAGGTGATTCGCTGAATCGTTTCGCAATATGCCTCCGACTGAAGCGGGCGGGCTCTGTGACACGGGGTGGTTCCGGTCTATCACCTTCTGGGGAAACATCTCATCGAGGAGCGAGATCAAATGGCGATGATGTCTGGCAAGCCGGTACCATAACGACTTTTCCAGAAGCAGAAAGCTATTGGCGCAGGCAAGTCCGACAACAGAGGTGACGAACTTTCCAGCGAGGCCGTTAATGAGCCCTTGAATCCCGTCAATCTGCGATCCGTTTGCATGAAGCTTGCTGAGCCCGATCAAAATAGCGAGGAACGTGAACATCAACCCCACGCCGGTCAGAAAGGAGGGCAGCTGCTGGTAGAACCGCACGTTGAGGCGGGTCGCACAGAGAGCGGAAAAAGAAAAATGCTCTGCGGCGGAGCGCTCGGTCGAGACGGTCGGCTCAATGAACCATGCGGGTTGTTCCACAACGAACGTCTTGCGATACGAGAGCCAGTCGCCGGCAAAGGTCCGCTCGGCCCGCATCACACGGTCCAATTCCTGGAGATCGTCCAAATCACGCCGAGTGCCTTGAGCCTGAGCCTGTTGCCGCTGCTTCTTGGATGAGTGAGGGAGCAGTATCCATTCCCGGGAAGCCTGGTGACGCGCCGAGGCGAGGCGGGTAATGGTCGGGTGGAGGCGAGCAAAGGCCTGTCGAATCTGCCGGGTGCCCAGGATGAGACCAATGCTGTGCCACAGACATAAGAGGAGGATCCCACCGGCGCCGAGCCAACTCAGCAGCGGACTCTGAAAGCCGCCGACCAAGGCCATGTCACGGCTCAGCAGGTCCCAACTTGCCCCCAGCCAACCCCAGTTGCTCATATCCAGTACCTCGGTGGAATCATGACAAGCAAGAGATTCGGGATGCTCTAGCTCAACATCCGTGCCAAGAAGCCCGACTCGCATATGAGCAATAGATTGAAGCGGTTATGAGTTGTGGAACGGGCACGGGAGGAAGCGTTTGCCGACCGGGTGAGAATTTCTGCCGAGTACAGGTCCTGTCCGGCTGGGCAGGTTGACAGAAATAGGACGTGTTTCTGTTGACACGTAGGCCGATGCTTCTTCCTTGCGTGGAGACGCCGCCTATCTCTAGACATTGAAAGGGAATGTCCCCTATAGTTTCCCCTCCATCAGTCTTCCTAGGGCTTGAACGAGCATGTCTCGATTTCTTCGTCCGCGTTTCCTGATCGGCCTCGCTCTCGGACTGGTTGTTTTCTATGCGCTGGCCGGATTTCTCCTGCTGCCCTATCTCATTCAAGCCTACGGGGTTCCTGCTGCGGCGGAACAACTCAAGCGTCCTGTCGTACTACGCGAGGTCGCGTTCAATCCGTTCACTCTGTCCCTCAGGCTGAACGGATTGGAGGTCCTGGAGACCAATCAGGTCCCGATCCTCGGTCTGGAAGAATTCGTCGTGAATCTGCGAGCGACCACACTGTTCGGGCAGACGCTCGGATTCGATGAAATACGCCTCGTCATGCCGTTTGTGGCGGCCAAGGTGAGCCGTGACGGGAAACTCAATCTCATGGCCTTGGCCCCTCCGCCCGATGAAACTGCGACGCCGGCGCAGCCGGAGACCGGTCAAGCCAAGAAGATGATGCCGCTGGAAATCGGTCTGCTGGAGATCAGCAAAGCCATTGTGGAATACCGGGACGAATCCAAGCCACGGCCTGTTTCAATGGACATCGTGCCCATCGACATCACGCTGAGGAATTTCAGCACCACGCAAGGGAGCGAAAACGCCTATGCGTTTACGGCTGAGATCGGCAAAGGCGAAGCGTTGTCCTGGGAAGGAACCGTTTCGTTAGAGCCGGTGGAATCTGACGGCAAGGTGAGTGTGTCCGGGGTAAAACTGAAGACGCTCTATCAGGCCGTCCAGGACCGATTTCAATTCGACATGCAGCAGGGCACGCTGGCACTGTCGGCGATCTATCACTTCGATCTGCGTGGACAGGCGCCTCGTGCCACGGTGAAAGACGGCAAACTCTCTGTTCGTGATTTGGCCGTCGGAGAGCGTGGTCTTCCGGAGTCGCTGGTGACCATTCCCGTGGCCGATATCGAGGGGATCCAGTTCGACTTAGAGAAGCGTTCCGTGCGGGTTGAGAAGGTGCATACGGCCGAGGCCCGATTCGATACCTGGCTGGACACCGGCGGCGCGCTCAATCTCCAGGCACTCTTCGCACCCGCCGAGAGCGGTGGCGAACCGGCTGCAGAATCTATTGCCGCGCCCAAGGGGCCGGCGTCTCAGCCGTGGGCCGTGGGCGTTGATCTGGTTGAGATCCGAAACTATCAAGCAAAGTTCGAGGACCGCACGCTGACGACGCCGGCGATGGTGGAGGTCGATGCATTGGACGTCACCGTGAAGGATATCCAGCTCCCGTTTACAAAACCGCTGCCTGTGGCTGTGTCCTTGAAACTGAATCAGACCGGTCTCATAGACGTGCGAGGAAGGATGGCGATCGAGCCGATGACCGCCGACTTGGATATAAACATCGCACAGATCGCCATCAGACCTTTTCAACCGTACCTCGACCGATTTCTGAATGCTGATGTGAGCGATGGCGCCATCGATCTCAAGGGATCGGTTCAGTATGCCAAGGAGCACTCCAAAGGGCCGTTGCTTCGCTTTCAGGGAAATCTCGCCGTCAATCGGCTCGTGGTCACCGATCGGAAAGAGTTCGACGAAGTGGCGTCGTGGAAAACATTGGCAGTCAGCCGCCTGACACTGGAGGTTGAACCGACCGCGGTCCGGATCGGCGAAATTCTGTGGCAGGAGCCGGCTATCTACGCGGTCATCGAATCGGACGGCGCATTGAATTTGTCGAAACTGGTCGTGCCACCACCGGCCGAGGGCGCCGACAAGTCGCAGAAGGAAAACGACGATTCCAAACCCGCATCCAAAGCGACTCCGCCAACCGTGACCGTTGATCAAGTCAGGCTGGTCAAGGCGGCGGCGACTTTTCGAGACTTGTCTGTGGAGCCGCCGGTGAAGACGGGCCTCACGGACTTCGGCGGCACAATCAAAGGGTTGTCGTCCAAGCAGGTCAAGAAGGCGGATGTGGACCTGGCGGGCCGAATTGATAAGGCGGCGCCGTTGAAAATTGCAGGGAAGATCAACCCGCTGAGCGAGGACGCCTTTACCGACGTGGTCATTACCTTGGGAGGCATGGACTTGACGCCGGCGGGTCCTTATAGCGGCAAATATGCCGGGTATGGATTATCGAAAGGCAAACTGTCGCTCGACCTGAAGTACAGGGTTTCACAACAATTGCTGGAAGCGGAGAATATGGTGCAGGTCGATCAATTGACGTTCGGCCAAAAAGTCGAGAGCCCGGACGCGACTTCGCTTCCCGTGCCGCTCTTGGTGGCGCTGCTCAAGGATCGCAAAGGACTGATCGAGATTGATATGCCCATTCGAGGCAACCTCGCCGATCCTGATTTCAAATACGGCAAGGTCGTCATCTCGACGTTGCTGAATCTGCTCGGGAAGGTCGTGGCATCGCCGTTCACGCTGTTGGGTAAGCTCGCGCCGGGTGGCGGAAGCGGGGAGGATCTGCAATTTGTCGAGTTTCAACCCGGCAGCGCCTCCCTGACAGCCGAAGACATGAAGAAACTCGAGACGCTGGAGCAAGCGCTCGATGAGCGGGCCGGGCTGCGGCTGGAGATCAAAGGGACTGCCGATACCGTGCTGGATGGATTGGCCTTGCGTAAGCGCAAGTTGATCGATCGGCTCGCGACCAAGAAGCGGCGGGAGGGGGGGAAGGCGGTTGCACCGGAGGAAATCACCGCAGAAGAGGAGCAACGGTTCGTGGAGGAACTCTTTGCCGAATGGCAAGCCAAACAGGCCGATGCAGGAGGGAAGACACCGGAGGGGGCCGAAGCGAAATCTCCGACGCCAGAAGAGATGAAGCAGCGGGTGCTCGCAGAAATTCCTATTACGGACCTCGACCTGGAATCACTGGCGAGGGACCGAGGCGAAGCGGTGCGCAACCGCCTGTTGGAAAGCGGGAAGCTGACCAGCGAGAGAGTCTTTGTGCTGGAAGCCGGCGCTGCCGAGCCAGGTCACGAGCTGGTGCGCACGCAACTGACACTGGGGGCCGGGTCGTGAGTCTCGGTCAGGAGTTTCTGGTTGCGAGTTTCGTGTTTCGGGGATGAGACCGTTCGATAGGGTGAAACCCGAAGCCTGAAACCCGAAACCCGAAACGGTTCTACGATATACGACCTTACGGCACCCGGTATCGCATCCTCGTGCCGTGCAAGAGGGAGAGCTCAATCTCCGAAGCGCTTAACTCCCGTGGAAACAGCACACCGGAGATCTTGCAGGCGTTGATGCTGGCGCCGTCCATGTGGGCCTTGCTCAAGTCCACGCCCCGCAGGTCGCTCTGCCGAAAATAGCAATCGCTGAAGTCGAGGCCGTCGGCGTCCAATCCCCGCAGATCGAGTCCTCGGAGATCGCAGCCGCGCAGATCGCACTTGTCGCCGGACGCTTTCTTGACGTTGAATTCCTTGATGCAGCCTTCCCGCAGCATCCGGTACATCGGGTCGTTCGAGATATGGAGTTTGATTCGCGCAGGGTCTGCGTTGTCCATGGCCGGTCCCCCATTGAGATTTCTGTACGCGGTATCGGCTTGACGGGTGAGGATCTTGAGTGTTGGATGCGGGACTTGCGAGACGCGCGAGGCAAGCGAGACTGGCGGGACTTGCGGGATGGCGAGACGAGCCTGAGATCTCCGCTCCTTGAGTCGCGCTTTTCCCGCCCGTCCCGCCCGTCTCGCTCATTCCGGCCCTCTTGCGCTTGTCTCTACGGCGCAGTATCGTAGTCGGGTCAGTCTCGTGTGGTCGAATCACGGGATCATTTTTTACTGATAACAGGGAGGGTATCATGGCGATCAGGTTGGGCGACGACGCGCCGAATTTTACGGCGGACACGACGGAAGGTACGATCAATTTTCACGAATGGCTCGGCGCCAGTTGGGGCATCCTGTTTTCCCATCCGAAAGACTTCACGCCCGTCTGTACCACGGAGTTGGGAACGGTGGCCAAGATCATGCCGGAGTTGAAGAAGCGGGGAGTTAAAGTGATCGCGGTCAGCGTCGATCCGCTCGATTCGCACAAGGGCTGGATCAACGACATCAATGAGACGCAGAGGACGACGATGAACTATCCCATCATCGCCGATCCCGACAAGAAGGTGGCCACGCTCTATGACATGATCCATCCGAACGCCATCGACAATATGACCGTGCGGTCGGTATTCATCATCGGGCCTGATAAAAAGGTGAAGCTCACCCTGACGTATCCCGCGTCGTGCGGGCGGAATTTCGATGAACTGCTGCGCGTCGTCGATTCGCTGCAATTGACGTCGAAGTTCAAGGTGGCCACGCCGGCCAATTGGAGGGACGGGGAGGATTGCATTATTACCCCGGCGGTGAACGACGATGAAGCCAAGTCGCTGTTCCCGAAAGGCTTCAAGACCGTGAAGCCCTATCTCCGCTATACGCCACAGCCGAATCGATAACGAGCAGGTCGATACATCGCGCGGCGGGAGCCATGCATCGCGGCTCCCGCCGAGGTGAATGTGAGAAGTGGCGCATACGTGGAAGACCGAATAGCCGTTGAGGTAGCATTGTCAAAGTCTTTGCTGGTAACGGCATGACTATTGAATAAGATTTTCCCTCCGCCTGAGTGTGACCCACTGCCAAAAATTGTTCTTGAAGTAATCGTCCAATTTGGGCATACTCCCCCCCGTTTTCAACTTCTGTGAGTTTGCTTTCGAATTCGAGGGTTTCGTAGTAGTAGAAGAACAAAGTAGAACAATAAGGAGTCTGGCAATCGTTTCTATCACTTCATTTCACAAGGGAGGCTGCCATAATGAAGGTAGAAAAAAGCAGGTGGTGGAGGAAGTTTTTAGTTGCTGGGGCCCTCGCGGCACTGGTGGCTGGGACTGGGTCCACGCTGCCGAGCGCGTACGCGGCTGGGACGATCAAGGCCGATGAGGATAAGTGGATCTCGGTCGGTATGGGTATCCGCACGAGCTTTAGTGCTGTAGAAGGTCGGTCTCCGTCCGGGCACTATAGCAATGAGTTCAGTATCGACAACGCTCGTATTTACATTAACGGTAAGATACACAAGTACGTCGGGTTCGAGTTCAACACGGATTGCCACAACTGCTCTTTTGGTCAATCAGGGGTCGCCGGGGCCGGGACAGGGATTACTGCGGGCAACTCCGCGGTTGGCTTGCTGGATGCGATTGGAAAGTTCGAGTTCAATGAAATGTTCAACCTCTGGGTCGGGCGCATGTTGCTCCCCAGCGAGCGTGGTGAGTTGAACGGTCCGTTCTACCATGCCACCTACGATGGGTTCCGGACCCCATTCTTCCCTGCTGACCAGAGTCTTAACTTCAACGCCGGCGCCGGTCTCTATGGCCGTGACAATGCGGCGACCTTCTGGGGTAAATTTCACCCGATGGGTACTCACGTGTTGTACGCAGTCAGCGTGTCTCAGGGATTGCGTGCCGGTGCCATCAATGGTGGGAACAGCTTGATGTACACGGGGCGCTTGCAGTGGAACCTGTTGAACGATGAAAAGAACCCGGGCTACTACACCAGCGGTACCTACTATGGAACGGGCGGAGACATTCTGGCGATCGCTGGGAGCGTGCAGCACCAAAAGGATGGGGCTGGCGCTACGGGGGTGGGGAACACCGTTAGCGACTTTACCGGTCTGTCCGTGGACGTGCTGTTTGAAAAGGTCCTTCCAAACAACATGGGCGTGTTCACATTCAATGGTGAATTCAAGCGGTTCTTCGCAAATTATGGAGCTCCTACGGGCCTCGGAGCACCTGGTAACGGTTGTTTCTGTGTCTTCAACGGTCATTCATGGACCGTCTATGCGCTGTATCTGATTCCGCAGGAAATCGGCATCGGCCGGTTCCAGCCCTATATTCGGTTCACCAGCATTGATCCGCGCTATGGCAATGATCGGAATGAGTGGGAACCGGGCATCAACTATGTCATTTCCGGTCACAATGCCAGGGTTTCGGCGTTCTACCGGTATGGCGATCTCATGAGCCACGGTGGTCCTGCGGGAGCCAACTATTTCACCACTCCCACTTCACAGAGAGTGGATTCATTCCATGTTGCCTTGCAGCTGCAGTACTAAGTCGGACAGTGTGAGCTGACAGCGGTCAGCTTGCTAGAAAGGCCGAATCCCGGCAACGGGGTTCGGCCTTTCTGTTTTCAGGCATCCGGTACTGCGTTCACTAAACTCGTAACCCAAAACTCGAAACGTCCGGCGATCTAAACCAATAGCAGCCCGGCCGAGCGGATGCGGTTCCAGGCGGCAGAGTTGAGGAGCCGTTCGAATTGCTGTGCGCCACCGGGAAACGTGGACGAGACAGCTCGCAGTGGCGGGTACGAGTGCGAATCGCCATTGCGCGGGGTAGATTGTTGAATCAGATGTTCGACCCATGTGGCTTCTTGATTGGGTAGAGTGACGGCACAAAGGCTCCCCAGTCCGGGCAGTGCGAGTCGAGCGGTTCGACCGGTGGACTCGATGACCGGGATTCCTCCCAGCCATACGAACCGCCGTTCCAGTGTAGGATCGTCTTTTGTGGAGCGGCCCTTGAGCAGCCGCCTGACCCATGAGGCGACAACCCTCGGTTTCGGCGCTCGGTGTTCGAACCAATCGCGCACGTCCATCTCGAACCCGCGCCCTTCAAGAAAATTCAGCATCGAGCGCCGTAGCCCTTCCCCGATCCAGTCAGGTGTCGCACCGGTTTGATCCTCGTGAAGCAGATCGTTTTCCGCAAACCCGCGAAACTCCGGTCCAAGGATCCGCAGGCCGTGAGCAGCCGGCTTCAGCCCGATCGGGCTGTGAGCGGTGGCTGTGAAGCGATGCCAGAAGGCGGACTGAATCACGTCCGCTGCCATCAGCTGCCGCACACGCTCCAAGGAATCCAGGGTTTCCTGGATTGTCTCAGAAGGGAATCCATACATCAGATAGGCATGGACCAGAATCCCGGCGTCTCGAAAGGCTGCGGCGACCAGCGCGGTTTGATCGACGGTGATCCCTTTCTTCATCTTGTCCAACAGCCGGTCTGACGCGGTTTCAAGTCCTGCCGTCACCGCGATACAGCCGGAGGCGGCAAGCAGGCGGCAGAGGTCCGGTGAGAACGCTTCTTCGAAACGGATATTGCCCCACCAATTGATCTCGATATTTCGTTCGAGCAATCCCAGGGCCAGCGACTTGAGCGCAGCGGGAGGCGCCGCTTCATCGACAAAATGGAATCCGCGCCGGCCGGTCTCGGCAATCAATTGTTCGATCTGGCCGATCAACCGTTCGGTCGGCGTCATCTCGTACCGGCCGATGTAGTTAAGCCCGACGTCACAGAACGTGCATTGCTTCCAATAGCAGCCGTGGGCCACGGTGAGCTTGTTCCAATGGCCTTCGGACCAGAGCCGGTGCATCGGGTTGGCGCTGTCCAGAATCGTCACGTAACGGTCCAGATCGATCCCGCGATAGGTTGGACAGCCGATGTTATTCATGGAAAAGTCCGGCAGGTCGGGATTGTCGGCGAACAAGACCCGTCCCTGGTCTCGATAGAACGTGCGGCACAGGTTCTTGCGTGGACGAAGACCATCCAGATGTTCGATGAGGGAGAGCAACGGCCGCTCACCGTCGTCGAGTGTGATGAAATCCACATATTCAAATACCCGCGGATCGGTGACGCGGCGCAATTCGGTGTTGACATAACCGCCTCCGAGCGCGACGGGCAGATCCGGCCGGCGCTGTTTGATCGCCTGCGCGATACGAAAGGCTCCATAGAGGTTGCCGGGGAACGGCACGGACAGGCCCACGAGCGTCGGATCGACGCGGTTGAGGTGTGCATGAAGCGCCTCCAACATAAATTCATCGGTGAGTGTCGGTGCGCGGTGCAATGCGGCGATGAGGCCGTCGAACGAGGAGGCGGATCGGGCGATATGCTCGGCATACCGGCTCAGTGCGAAATGCGGCGATACGGTTGCCTGGACCAGGTCGGTCAGATCTTCAAGAAACAGCGTGGCCACATGTTTGGCCCGGTCTTCGGGTGGCATGGACCGGACGAGTTGCGTTCTGCCTCGAAAGCGGGGGCCACGGGGCAATGTGCCCGGGCGGCTCAACAGCGCAGCGGCAGCGGGATTTCGTCCTTGAAGAAAGGAGATCACGGGTTCGATCCATTCGAGATAGGCCTGCTCCTTTGCCAGCATGGCGGTGGCTTCAGGCGGGAGGGCGACAGTGTGTTTCCTGACCTCGTCAAACAGGCGGCGCAATTCATCCCGGCTGAACAGCCGAAGCACCATCTCGATGCCCAGATCGGCTTGCTCAGCGGCAATTCCGCGGGACTGGAGAAACCCGGTGAGATAGGCGGTGGAGGGGTAGGGGGTGTTCAGCTGGGTGAGAGGTGGAATGAGCAACAGCACGCGTTGGGGAGCCATGTGACCGACATAGCACAGGGGCCGGCGGGAATGCTACGCGGCAGATACTCCGGGATGCTGAGGGATGGTCGCGTTTCAAGAGCGAGTAGGTTGCAAGCTATTCGCCCCCCACTTATAATGCAGGAGCGCTATCGGTTATATTCTTTAAATTTTTGAAGGAGTTGTCGCAACAATGAGTGAACGAACATTGGCCATTATTAAACCGGATGCCGTGAAGAAGCATGCGATCGGGGACATTATCAATCGGTATGAGAAAGCCGGACTGAAGCCGGTTGCGATGAAGCTCATGCAGATGTCGAAGCCGGTGGCGGAAGGGTTCTATGCCGTTCACAAAGCACGGCCGTTTTTCGATAGCCTTTGTACCTTCATGTCTTCCGGACCTGCGGTAGTGTTGGTGTTGCAAGGCGAGAATGCGATCAAGAAAAACCGTGACCTCATGGGGGCCACGGATCCCGCGAAGGCCGATGCGGGCACGATCCGAAAAGCGCACGGGACCAATATCGAGTTTAATGCCGTCCATGGCTCCGACTCTCCGGACACGGCGACGTTCGAGATTGGGTACTTCTTCCCCGGTATGGAGATCTTCAGCTAACAGGCTGTTGATAAAGTCCGCCAGCATCGTTCTCGCATCGCTCAGAGGCTCAACGTACAGAACAGAGTACGATTCACCTCTTCGCTCGCTGCGGCCTTGCTGGACGGCCTTTCTGAACAGCCTGCGGGTCATTCCGTTTCCGCGGGTGATCTCGAATGCCGTGAGTGTTCAGCCGCGTCATTGTGTTTGTCAACCCACTGCTAACCCGCATGTTGGAGGCCGTGACGATGCCAGTCACCCTCCGATGTCTTCGCGTTGGAGGGAGTGCGATGGTGCTCTCCCTCCTGCTGTCAGCCTGTGTCGCCCCGCCTCACCGGACTCCTCCCGTTCCGACGCCCCGCGCGCCGTATGACCATCCGGCCCGCGATGCGCAGTCACGGTTGCTTCAGGAGGCGCATCGCGCCTTTGCCCAAGAACGGTACCGGGCCGCCGCGCTATTTTTTCACCGATTTGCCGATGATGCCCTCGATTCTCCGCGACTGGCCGAAGCGCGGTGGTGGCTGGGTCGCACCTATGAACAGATCGGAGATTACCCTGCCGCGATGGAGCAGTATCGCATCATTGCAGCGGGTATGGAGAGAGGGCAACAGGATGGAGTGCGGTATGAGGGGCACGCACTCCACCGGTTGGACGAGCTGCGTCAAGCCCAGGCTGATCAGCGCAGCGGACGCTCGAGCCAATTGGCGTTGCGTCTGCGAATAGACCGGCTTCCCCCTCTCCCAACGCTGGCCTCATGGTTTGAAGAGCTGGTTCAGGCCGGTGTGACAGCCCTGGTGATTGATCCTGAACCGGTTCCAATGTCCGATCGAACAGGCGTCGATGTGGAGACGATCCGCGCAGGTGCAGCCGAAGCGCATCGCCATGGGCTCCTGTATTGGATAGGGCTGGATCTCCACCGAGGAATGGGCCGGGCAGTGAGGCCGGAATGGGCGGTGCGACGGTGCCATGGCATGGCGGAGGATGGCGGGGGCGGGTCTACACTCGATGTCACGAATCCGGCCTATCAGGCCTCTGTTGAAGAGATGGTCCGGACGCTGTCCGGAGCGGGAATCGATGGGCTGGTGCTTGCGGCACGATCAGCCGACAGATTTGCCGACGAGTGTTCAGTGGAGTCACTCCGGGAGTTTGCCCGATCGTTCGGAGGCAACCTGACGCCTGAATCGCTGTCGGGCGCAGCGGCCTTGCCGGGGGAAGGCGTTCAAGAGCGGCCGGTGCAGTACTGGCGCTGGGCCGGATGGAAAGCGCGCAGCTATGTGCAGTGGGCTGCACGGTTGCGCAAAGTGTTGCGAGCGGCGCGCCCGACCGCAACCCTGTTGACCGAAATCCACCCATCCACGTTGACGGCTGCCCTTCAGGGGCTTGAGCAGTTTGGCGAAGACGTCGTGGAGCTGGTCGCGCAGACCGGCGGATGGATTGTGATACGGGATGTGGAGCCGATTGACGAGCAGGCACTGGAAAAACTTAACCGGCAGATCGGCACGAAGGGGCGAGTCTGGGTGGAACGTTCCGTGAAAGCCGCGCAGGATCGTCCGGTCATGACGGTGGTGCGCGAATTGATAGCGGGGGCAGGACTGGATCGGTGGAATGTCCTGATTCGGATCGAGTCCGGAGAGGACCTTCCTTGACAAAAGCCGCCGGAGCCTTCTACGATCCCGTCGTTGAAAAGGTCATGGTCGAGGCTCAGGTCCAGAATGAAAAAGTGTTGGTTCGGAGTCGCTCGATCGTCAACGCGACGGGAACGTTTACTCTTGAAGAGGAGCATGCATGATTCCATCAGACTTGCGGTATCACCACGAACATGAATGGGTGCGTCTGAACGGCAAGCAGGCCACCATCGGGATCAGCCATTTTGCCCAGGATGCCTTGGGCGACATTGTCTTTCTGGACCTTCCCAAGGTCGGGACTGTCGTCAAGGCGGGCGGACAGATCGGTGAAGTGGAGTCGACGAAAACAACGTCCACCATTTATAGTCCCGTCAGCGGGACCGTCGCGAACATTAATGCCGATCTCAAGGATCATCCCGAAGTGGTGAATTCTGATCCGTACGGCAAGGGATGGATCGCGGTGATCGAGGTAGTCACCCCAACGGAAGTCGATCAATTGATGACAGCCGCTCAGTATGAAACGTTTCTCGCCAGCCAGAAGAAAGGTTAAGGCTACGCTTGAGGTTACGCCTCAAACTTGTGTTGGCGGCGAATGTACCTCACTCTGAGTCTTAGCCTTTGATATGCCTGCTCCCACGCACATCGCAATCCTCGGCGCTGGCCCGGGCGGCTATGTCGCGGCAATCCGCGCGGCGCAGCTTGGTGCCCGCGTCACGGTGATCGAGCGGAACGCGCTCGGTGGCGTGTGCCTCAACTGGGGCTGTATTCCGAGCAAAGCGCTCCTCTCCGTCATCGAGCTCGGCGACAAACTGAAAAAGGCTGACGAGCTCGGGTTGCTGCTGACTGAACCGGCCCGCTATGACCTGGCCCGCATGGTGGCGCGGAAGAACAAGGTCGTGGCCGGACTGGTCAAGGGGGTCGCCACCTTGTTCAAGGCCTGGAACATCGAGGTGGTGGAGGGCGGTGGGGAATTGGCGGATGCCAGAACCATCGCGGTCACCGGGCCGGATGGAGCGTCACGAACGGTGGAGGCCGATGCCATCATCATCGCCACCGGCTCCTCCTGGCCGCAGCTGGCCCAGTTTCCTATCGACGGCAAACAGATCATCACCAGCAAGGAGGCGCTCGATCTTGAGACTGTTCCTAAGCGAATGGTGATTCTCGGCGCGGGGGTGGAGGGCTGCGAGTGCGCGACACTCTTCAGCGGATTGGGAACGTCCGTCACGCTGGTCGAGTTACAGCCTCGAGTGCTGCCGCTGGAGGATGAAGAAGTCTCCACCGTGATGGCGCGAGAACTGAAAAAGCGATCGGTTGATGTGAAGCCCGGCACAACCATCAAGCAGGTCGATCGCGCATCCGACGGGGTGGCTGTCCGGCTCGCGGATGAGACGGTGGTTGAGGCCGATGTGCTGCTCATTTCCATCGGGAGAGGATTTCATTCGCAGGGCATCGGACTTGATCGTGTGGGAGTGGCGCTTGGCCGACGGGGCGAGATCCTCGTCGATGAGCGGATGGAGACCAATGTGGCCGGTGTCTATGCGATCGGTGACGTCGTGGGCAAGGCCATGCTGGCCCACGTGGCGTCGGCTCAGGGGAAGGTGGCGGTGGAGAATATTCTCGGCCATTCGGCACGCATCAACTATGAGGTCATACCAGCCGGTATTTTCACGCTGCCTGAAGTCGGCCGTGTCGGATTGACGGAGCAGCAGGCTCGCGAGCGGGCGCAGGCGGCGGGGAGGAATCCAGATCAGAGTGTGAAGGTAGGTCGGTTTCGCTATGCGGGTCTGGGGAAGGCCCATGCGGTGGGAGACACAACCGGGTTCTTCAAAGTGATTACGGATTCGGCGACGGACAAGATTCTGGGGGTGCACGTTGTCGGGGCGCATGCGGCCGATCTGGTGCATGAAGCGGCGCTCGCGATGCAAGTCGGGGCGACTGCTGCTCAAGTGGCCGGGATGATCCATGCTCATCCGACGCTAGCCGAGGGGCTGTTGGAGGCTGTGGAGGATGTGAACGGCACAGCTATTCATCAAGCTCGGAAGAAGGCAGGGGCATGATCCGGTCACTCGGGCTCAAGCTTGCCATGCTCGCCATCACCATGGGGGTCATCTTTTGGATCAGATGGCAACCGGTCGAACCTCAATCTCTGGTTTCAGAATCGGTTGATAATCAATTGTTGAATCAGAATTCTTCTCTTGCTCAAGGGCAGTCTCAAAAGACGCCAGCCAGCCAGTTCTCTGGTCGCCCGATTCCGGTCACTCCCGGAGCGTCCAACCCTGCCGGCGTGGCCGGTAATGCGGGGCCACGGCTCGTGGATTTGAATAGCGCCACCAGAGACGAACTGGAATCGTTGCCCGGCATCGGAGCCGTGCTGGCCCAACGAGTCATTGCCTATCGACAATCGGTGGGACGGTTTCTCGCGGTCGAGGATTTGCGTGCAGTGAAAGGAATCGGGTCGAAGACATTCGACCGGATCAAGCCCTTGGTGACGGTGGCGAAAGGGGAGCAGAAGAGCAAGGCGGAGAAACGACCATCATGACCGATGTGAAACAGCAACTGGATTTGATCCTGCGCGGTGTGGTGGAAGTGATCCATCCCATCGAGTTGGAGGCCAAGCTCACACGTTCGCTCAAAGAGCATCGTCCGTTGCGGGTCAAGGCGGGATTCGATCCCACCGCGCCGGATCTGCACCTCGGTCATACGGTCCTGATCCATAAGCTGAAACATTTCCAAGACCTCGGACATCAGGTTCTGTTCCTGATCGGCGATTTCACGGGGATGATCGGCGACCCGACCGGGGTCTCCGAGACGCGCAAGGCGTTGACCAAGGAACAGGTGTTGGAGAATGCCAAAACCTACCAGCGGCAGATCTTCAAAATCCTCGATCCGGCGAAAACCACCATCGAGTTCAACAGCCGGTGGATGGGACCCATGACGGCGGACGGCTTAATTCAGTTGGCCGCGCATTATCGGGTGGCGCGCATGATGGAACGCGACGATTTCCAGAAACGCTATCGCGACCAGAAGCCGATCAGCGTCCACGAGTTTCTCTACCCGCTGGTACAAGGGTACGATTCCGTGGCCCTGAAGGCGGACGTGGAATTGGGCGGGACCGATCAGAAGTTCAATCTCCTGGTCGGGCGCGAACTTCAGCGCGACTACGGCCAGGAGTCACAGGTCGTGATCACGATGCCGCTGCTCGAAGGCACCGACGGCGTCAAGAAGATGAGCAAGAGCGTCGGCAACTACATTGCGCTGGAAGACAAACCCGGCGACATGTTTGGCAAGGTTATGTCGATCAGCGACGCCTTGATGTTCCGCTACTATGAATTGCTCACCACGGAAGATCTCGGCCACGTAAAAACGCTCCACCCGATGGAGGCCAAGCAATCGCTGGCTGAGCTGATTGTGGCGCGTTACCACGGAGCCGAGGCAGGTCAGGAGGCACGGAGGGAGTTTCAGCAGAAGTTTCAGAAACAGGAATTTCCCGATGAGCCGGATGTGCGGCTCGTCCTCGCTTCTTCGGATCTTCGAGATGGACAGCTCATCAGTCTGGTGGATCTTCTTGCCAAGACTGAGCTCGTCCCCAGTAAGAGCGAGGCACGACGCCTTATCGGGCAAGGTGGTATCGAAGTTGATGGGCAGAAGCAGAATAATGCCAGTGCTGTCTTGACCCTGGTTCCGGGGCGGCAGTACCGCCTGAAAATCGGCCGCCGAAAATTCGCGATTGTTGAATTCAATTCTTGAAGGGGGGAAGCGTTTTCTTGACTTGCCTTAGAGGCTCCGCGTAGGATGCCTCCCAGCGAGCGGGCGTAGCTCAGTGGTAGAGTCCTAGCTTCCCAAGCTAGTTGTCGTGGGTTCAAATCCCATCGCCCGCTCCAAACCCCCACTTCTGAAGCATGCATCATTTGGTAGATGAACCCAAATAAATGGAGGTTCTCTATGGCAATACCCCTGGTTCTTACACTAGTCTTTATAGTAGTTGGGTGTGGACCGCATTACGTAATACCCGATAACGCCGGTGGACCCCAGAAAATAGTTGTCAGTGCCTATACGAATGATGGTTGTATCGAGGCTTTGCAGGAGGAGGCTGCCCTGCAAAGGGTAAAGGTGAGATTGGCGGATGTTAAAAGCGATTTAGGGTGGGGAATTTTTTTCTGGCCGCTGTATAAAAGTTATACGTGCACCGGTGAAGTCGTTAAGTAGGATGTCAATTTTCATGTCTCGCGCCCATATCCTGTGGGGGTGGAGAAATGCTTGCTCCCATGGCATGCTGCGCAAAGCGTAAGAGCACGCATTCACACGCGCACCATGCATCATTGCAGAGCGTTGAACGTTCTGTGAGGGGAACGGAGAGACGTGTCAGACCGCTTTCTTGACCAACCCCGACCGCAGGCAGCGGGTGCAGACGCGAATGCGCTTGTGGACGCCACTGACGATCGCACGCACGGTCTGGATATTAGGATTGAAGACGCGCCGGGTCTTGTTGTTGGCATGGCTCACATTGTTCCCGGAGGTCGGTTTCTTTTGACAGAGTTCACACTGAAGTGCCACGGCTCGTACTCCTTCTTGTCTGGTCGATTTTCTCAGAGCAGTGGATGCTACCACAGGCGGGCGAGCCTTGACAAGCGGAAGGATCGAGGAGCCGGTCGAGTGGCACATAGTCAAGGCCGAATCGTCTCGCTGGCGCGGACTTGACAAGCTTTGTGTGTCTCTCCTATTGTGCCTGCCACATTGTGCCGCCTGGGTAAGGGAAGAGGGTGCAAGGCCCTCGCGGTCCCGCCGCTGTAAGTGGGGACGAAACCCGGAAGAGCCACTGGCTGGTTGTGACGCGTCGGTTGTGAAACGTGTCGCAGGCAAGCTGGGAAGGCGCGGGGAGTAGGGTGAACCACGAGCCAGAAGACCTGCCCGGAGCGTTGACCGTTGTTCCCTCGAGGGTTGGGGAACAGGCGAGGATGAAGATGCGGGAGCAATCCTCAGGGTCTGATCTAGGCCTTGGGGATTTTTTATTTTCGGCGCATTGAAAACAGCTTTCAGCGGCGTTCTCGCGTCGCTCAGAGGCTCAACGTACAAGAGGCAGAGGAAAGGTGCCTATCCGCTCGCATGTGATCGAAGCGAGCGGTTCAAGCAAAGCTTGGTATGTACCTCCTCGCCTCTTCACTCGCTGCGGCCTGGCTGAAAACCTGTTTTGAACGCGCCGGGTGGCATGCATGGGTGGGTGGCCTCGTCTGTTGCGTGCTGTGGATAACTGCTGAGATCGTACTTGGACAGGATGGAATCAACGAGATGAAGAGGCGGCCGCAAGGGATTCTGACGGGCATGCCGTTCATGACGCATGTGTCGTCACGCTCGTTTGTCGACGATACCGGACGCAAGATCTCGCTTACGAAGACGCCGGTCCGCATTGTGTCTCTGGCACCCAGCATCACGGAGATCTTGTTTGCGATCGGAGCCGGCAGCCAAGTCGCCGGCGTGACGCAGTTCTGCGATTTTCCTCCCGAAGTGTCCACGAAGCCGAAGGTCGGCTACGCCAATCCGAACCTGGAATCGCTGGTGGCGTTACAACCGGATCTGGTTCTGGCGCCGAAAGAATTTCTCAAGCTCGATCTGCTTGCCTCGCTCGACCACCTGCACATTCCGCTCTTCGTTTTTTCCGGCCAGACGGTCGATGCCATCTTTTCGCAAGTCGAGACCATCGGGCGGATGACGGATCATCAGGCGGAGGCCGCGGCGCTTGCAATGGAGGTGCGGCGGCAACTCGCTGCGATCAAGGCTCGCATGGCAGGAGTTCCGCCGGTGCGGGTGCTCTATGTGCTCAACAGTCAGCCGCTGATTACCGTGGGGCCCGGCAGTTACATCGATCAGCTGATCGGGCTTGCCGGAGGTCTCAACGTGGCGGCCAAGAGTACTACGCCGTATCCCCGCCTGAGCATGGAAACGGTGCTGGCGGAGGACCCGGAAGTGTTGGTGTTTCCGGTGGGGGAAGCCGAAGGGATTTCCGAGAGCGAACAGCAGGCGTGGCGACAGTGGTCCGGCCTGTCAGCGGTCAAGCAGGCGCGCCTGCGTCAGATTCCGGCCGACTTACTGAATCGCCCCGGTCCGCGTATCGGCCAGGCCTTGGAGCGGCTGGTTACCCTGCTGCATCCGTCGCTGGCTGGGCCGGCACTCAACGGGAGGCCATGATCCGATGCCTAATGGACAGGCCACACCCCTTTCCTCGACGGCAGGCGGACCGCCTGTATCCGGTTCGGTGATGTCGCCCGTCGTGGCCGGATGGGCCCGGACCGGTGCCATCGTGACCAGCCGCCGTCGGTGGCTGGTGCTGATCGGTTTACTGGCGGCCTCCGTTGTTGTGGTGCTTGTGAGCAGCTGTTTCGGCGCGGCACGCGTATCGGGCCGCGATCTGCTGGCCGCCTTGCTGCAACTGGGGACGGCCGGCCACATCGATGGTGCCGTGGACGAGACGACGGGCGCCATTCTGTTTCAGATCCGGTTGCCCCGCGTGCTGATGGGATTTCTCGTCGGCGGCACATTGGCGATCGTAGGGGCCACGTTGCAAGCCTTGTTGCGCAACGCGTTGGCCGATCCCTATGTCCTTGGCGTGTCGAGCGGGGCGGCCTTGGGGGTTGCGATCGCCATGCTGCTGGGCATCGGAACGATGTTGGCCGTCGTGCCGGTGTTGCCGCTGTGGGGATTTGCCGGAGGAGTCATGGCTCTGATGCTCATCTATCGGCTGGCGCAGTCGCGCGGCCGTCTGCCGATTCACAGCCTCTTGCTGGCCGGGGTGATTCTCAATGCCATGCTCACGGCCGTAATCATGTTCATTACCTCGATCATGGACCCGGCGCGTTCCGCCGGACTCATGGCGTGGCTCATGGGATCGTTGACGGTTCAGAACTGGTCCGGCCTGGCCGGCATCGCCCTCTATGTGGCAATCGGCTCGCTGGTTTTGCTGCATCAGGCGCCGGCGCTGAACCTGCTCACACAGGGAGAGGACACCGCGCGGTCGTTGGGGATCGATACGGAACGGATCAAGCAACGGCTGTATGTGCTGACGGCGTTGTTAACCGGGGCGGTTGTGTCCGTCAGCGGCATGATCGGGTTTATCGGGATGCTCATTCCCCATGCGGTGCGAATGGCGATCGGATCGGATCACCGGCTCTTGATGCCGGCGTCGGCCTGTGTCGGCGGGATATTTCTGGTGTTGTCGGATACGGTGGCGCGGACAGCCTTTGCGCCAGCCGAAATTCCCGTGGGTGTCGTGACGGCGCTGGCCGGAGGTCCGTTCTTTCTGTATCTCCTCCTGTGGCGAAAAGATCGGATGGTCTAGATGGTGACGCAGGTACTGTCCCGGGCTGACGCCGGACAGGTGACAACGACAGCGATATTGGCGGTCGCGGAGGTCTCGTTCCGTTACAGCCTGTCCCGGTCCGGCCGTCCTTGGACGATCGAGCGGGCCTCCTTCGACGTTGCCCCGGGTGAAGTGCTGGGAATCGTCGGGCCCAATGGATCAGGCAAGTCGTCGTTGCTCAAACTGTCGGCCGGGTTGTTGCGTCCTGAGTCCGGGATCATTCGTCTGGCAGGACAAGCCATCGGTGAGCTTTCCGCACTCGCTATCGCCAGAACGTTGGCCTTTGTTCCGCAGGAACAGGCTCACGAGTTCCCATTTACGGTTGCGGAGACGGTGCTCATGGGGCGGTTTCCCCATCGGCAGGCCGGGTGGTGGAGTATGGGGATGGAGGTTGAGCGCGAGGAGGATCTTGCCGCGGCGCATCGGGCCATGGTCGAGGCCGATGTGGTTGAGCTGGCTGATCGGCTGGTGTCCGATTTATCCGGGGGAGAACGGCAGCGCGTCATGATCGCGCGGGCGTTGGCGCAAGAGCCGCGCATCTTGTTGCTGGATGAACCGACGGCCTTTCTCGATCTCAGTCATCAGATTGAGATGTGCGCGTTGATTCAGCGTTTGGTGAATGAGCGGTCACGAACGGTCGTGCTGGTGTCGCATGACTTAAACGTCGCGAGTTTGCTCTGCGATCGTTTGCTGATGGTGAAGGATGGAAGGATTTATGCGCATGGGACGCCGGCCGAGACGATCCGGCCGGATGTGTTGCGTGCGGTCTACGGGTGCGACGTGGTGGTCGATCCTCATCCGCAGACCGGCGCGCCACGGGTGACGTTGCCCGGCCATAGCGTGCTTGGTGGATGATGATATGAGAACGGGCAGAATGGCGTTGCTCCATCTTGAGACGGTTCCCGGAGCGATCGACCAGAACCGGTACGTGATTGTCGAAGCCATCAAGCACGCCGCCGGGAAAGGCGCTGAGTGGATTGTCACACCGGAGCTGGCGGTCTGTGGACTACAGTTCGCACACGTTGTCGGGTCGGATTGGATCCAGCCTCAACCCGATCCGTGGATGCAACAGGTCTGCAAGCTGGTCAGGACTTTGAAACGAACCGTATTTCTCGCCTGTCCGGAGCGGGAGGGCAGGCGGTTCTATAACTCCGTGTTCGTCATCGGCCCGACGGGCGAGATTGTGGGGAAGCATCGCAAGATCAACGTGGTGAGCGATTCGTTGTCCTGGTCGAGCCCCGGGGACAGTATCGCTCCGATCGAGTGCGGTGGGATCAAGGTCGGCCTGCTCATCTGCAGTGATGTCTATACGTCGAATATCGCCCGAGCGCTTCAATTCGAAGGCGCGCAGATATTGATGTCGCCGGCATCATGGGGACCAGGCATTCACGGTCCGAATGGGGAATGGGAGCAGCGGAGCCATGAAACAGGACTCCCATTGATCGTCTGCAACCGAACGGGTTCAGAGAAGACACTCGACTTTCGAAAGGCGCCGAGTTTGGTCGTGAAGAACAATGACCGGCTGTTGTCTCATGCGTCGGATCGGCCGGCGGTCCTGACGTTTGACTGGGACTTCTCCAATATGGTACCAAGCGCAGCTCATTTTCAAGCCGACTACTTTCGAGGCTAGCTCAGCGCATGAACGCCGGAGCACGGGAGTACCCGTGCGCGATAGGAAAAGCTGCATCCCTTTTTCTGTCGAATCCTGGTGGATGCCTACAGTGAGGAGGAAGAGATTTAGCGAGAGATAGGCCGTCAGTGCCGGGGAAGATGGTGCAACTCCATCACGGTGCCGCCACTGTAAGCGGGGAGTGACTCTGCCGTATGCCACTGTGCAGGTCGATGCATGGGAAGGCGCAGAGAAGCGATGATCCGCAAGTCAGGATACCCAACGGACGGGAAACGTTCACACCCTTCGAGTCAAAGGGAGGTTGTTATGCATCGTGTGTATCGGTGTTTGCTATTTGTGTTTGCCGTCAGCGGCTGGGCCCTGTATCCGCAGTTCTCACATCCCTCCGCATTCGCTCAGGACATCGCCATGGCTGACAAATCGGATGTTGTCGAGACGCCCGACGTCGTCGTGAGCGCGACGAAAACTCCGTTGTCGCCCAAGCAAGTCACCAGCGCCGTCGAGGTCATTACCGGCGAAGAACTCGAACAAAAGAAAATCAAAACCGTCATTGATGGGTTGCGCCTGTCGTCAGGCGTATTTGCCACTTCGAGCGGCGGACCGGGAACGGAAGCCACGGTGAAGATGCGAGGGGCCTTCGCGCGGCATACGCTGGTGATGATCGACGGCGTCATCGTCAACAGTCCCACGGACGGCGCCTACAACTTTGCCAATCTGACGGCTGAAAATATCGACCGCATCGAAATCCTCCGAGGGGCTCAGAGCATGCTCTACGGGTCCGATGCCATCGGGGGAGTCATCAGTATCTACACCAAGAAGGGAACCGGGGCGCCTCGAGTGGGTGCGTTCATGGAGTACGGCTCGTTCGCCACGTTTCGTGAAGGTGGTCATCTTTCTGGAGCAAAGGGTCCGTTCGATTTTTCCGCTTCGGTGTCTCGTTGGGATACCAGCAACTTTTCCGCGATCAATTACCGCCGGGGGGCGTTTGAAGGAGACGGCTTCCACAATACGCAGGTTTCGGCAAAGGTGGGGGCGGCGGTTCCCAACGACGGCCGGGTGGAATTCAATATGCGCTGGTATGATTCGCGGACCAGCTTCGATGGATTCGCAGACAGCCAGGAGGCGGCAGATGTCTTCGGCGCTCGGTCGACAAGCCGCAATCTCATTCTCAACGGGACCTGGTTGCAACCCTTGACGACTTGGTGGACCACAAAACTGACGTTGTCCCAGGCCAACGAACGCTTGCGGAGTCACAGCGGAAATGCCGGGTTCAACTTGATCACACGACAGTTCATTTCGGCCAATCCCAATTCTTGCTTTCCCAATTTGGGCACCTGCTTTTCTCCATTTTCCAGTGATCTGGAAATCCTCAATCGGCGTGTGGAATGGCAGAACGACTTCCAGATCGGGAAGGTGCTGCTGGTGACTGCCGGCTATCAACTGAGAAGGGAGGAAGGTGATTCGCCGGGATTTTACGGAACGGCGGAGCCGACCCGCACTATCTCGTCCAACGCCGGCTTTGCTCAGGCTCAGATCAATCTGTGGGATCGGCTGTTCTTGACGGCCGGGGGACGCCACGATAGTTACAACCGATTTGAAGACGCCACGACTTATCGGGTGACGGGAGGCTATCTCGTCAAGGAGACCGGCACGAAGTTTCGAGGGAGCTATGCCACAGGGTTCAAGGCCCCGACGTTGAATGATCTACATTTTCAAGGGTTCGGGAATCCCAATCTCAAGCCGGAAAAAAGTCTCAGCATGGATCTCGGGGTGGAGCAGAGTCTCTTCAACGACCGACTCCAACTCAACGCCGGCTACTTTTGGAATCGATTCCAGGATCTGATTCAGATAACATTTGATGGCTCGCAATGTCCGCCGTCGTCTCCGTTCGGATGTCCTATCAATGTCGCGGACGCCAAGACGCAGGGGTGGGAGTTCGGATTCAAAGCCGAGATCATCAAGGGGTTGGAGATCCGAGGCCAGTACACGTATACCTTGACGCGCGCATTCGATACCGCAGCGTTGCCGTTTCCGTTGGGGGGAGACAAACGCCTCCCTCGCTGGCCGGTTGATCAGGCGACGGTCAGCTTCACGTATCAACCGATCGATGCGCTCCGACTCAACGTCGATTACCGGTTCATTGGAGCCAGGAATAATAGATTGTCGAATCCGGCCAGCGAAAAGCTCGGCGTCTTTAATGTCGTCAATCTGTCCGCGTCCTATGATGTGACCAAAAACTGGCAAGCCTATGTTCGTGTGGACAATCTGTTCAATGAAAAATACGAAGAGATTTTTCCATTCGGCACGCCGATCCGTTCGATTTTTGGCGGCGTGAAGGCGAACTACGATCTGCCGTTGTAGTCAGGTGTATGCCGGTGGAGAACAGGACATGAGAGGTCCGGTCCAGAAGATCTGTGAACAGTGCGGGCAGAGGTTCCAATGCCTCGGCTATCAATGTTGGTGCGGCCGGCTGGGGATCACAGAGACACAGATGGACTGGATTGCCGCACGATATAAGGATTGTCTGTGTCGGGCCTGTCTGGAAAACGTTGCAACAGGGAAGTCGGGACCACAGTCGCTGCTGCCGATTCAACCGACAAGCTGAGTGGATGGGACGATGAAGAAGGCTGCCGGACAGTTTTCCCGGCGAGAACGGGACGCCGTCTATCGCGTGATGTTTGAGCGCCGCGATGTGCGTCGAAATTTCCTGCCGACGGCGATTTCTGATGAGGTGATGATTCGTCTGCTGACGGCAGCGCATCATGCGGGGTCGGTCGGGTTCATGCAGCCGTGGGATTTTGTGGTCATCCGCGATCATGCCACCAAGGGTGCTGTGAAAGAGTTGTTTCTGCGGGCCAATGCCGAGGCTGCGACGCGTTATCGGGGCGAGCGGGCCGCTCTCTACCGGGGTCTCAAGCTGGAAGGGATTGAGGAGGCCCCGATCAATATCGCGGTGACCTGCAGCCGCCAGCGGGGCGGCCCTCATGTGTTGGGCCGTTCTACCGTGCGGGATACAGATTTATATAGTACCTGCTGCGCCATCCAGAATCTCTGGCTGGCCGCCCGGGCGGAGGGTATCGGAGTGGGATGGGTCAGCATTCTTGACCACGGGGCGTTGAAACGAGTACTCGGTGTGCCGAAGCCTGTCAAAGTGCTGGCCTATCTGTGTCTCGGGTATGTATCGGAGTTTGCGACACAGCCGGATTTAGAGCGTGCCGGGTGGCGCGAGCGGATTCCAGTGGATCAGCTCATTCACTACGAGTCGTGGGGCAATATCAGGGATCGGCACGAGGGGAGACCGTAATGCGCATTACCAAGGTCTATACAAGAACAGGGGACGCGGGAAAAACTAGGTTGGCCGGCGGGCAACCGGTGTGGAAAGACAGTCTGCGGGTCGAAGCCTACGGCACCATCGATGAGCTGAATGCGTCAGTTGGTGTCGTTCGGGTGATGAACGCTGAATCGGCAGACCATCATGCCGAGGCGCAACAGTTGGAAGAGGAATTACGGTGGGTCCAAAATAAACTGTTCGACGTCGGCAGCATCCTGGCGACGTCGCCGGGGCAGACGTTTAAGAATATGCCGCAAGTGGCGGCGCCAGACGTGACGCGTTTGGAAAAGCTGATCGATCGCTGCCAAAAGGATCTCGCGCCTCTGAAAGAATTCATCCTGCCCGGCGGCGGCAAAGTGTCCGGGTTTCTTCATCAGGCCAGAACGGTCTGCCGCCGGGCCGAGCGGCTGTGCGTGGCGCTCTCGAAATCAGAACCGGTTGATCCGACGATCATCAAGTTCGTCAATCGACTGAGTGATACGTTGTTTGTCCTGGCTCGCTGGGTGGCCAAAACACAGGGTGAGCCGGAATTCTTATGGGAACGGAATGTCACCAAGAAAGTTGACTAAACGTCAACCAGCCCGCCGAACTAAGGGGCGCATTATCCTGGTGCTGGGCGGGGCATCGTCTGGTAAAAGCGAGGCGGCTCTCCGGCTGGCCGGCGCATCCGGGCCCCGCGCGTTTGTCGCAACAGGACAGGCGCTGGATGACGAGATGGCTGTGCGGATTGCGCGGCACCAGTCTGGACGCGCACAGGATTGGGATACGGTTGAAGAGCCGATCGACGTGGAGGCATGGTTTGCCAAGCAGGGATCACAGTATCGGACGATTCTGTTCGACTGCGTGACGTTGTGGTTGAGCAATCTGGCCGGGATCGGTCTCGACGAGCGGACCATTCTCGCGCGAACCGGCTCGGTTCTCCAGGCGATGCGCACGGCGGCTTCCAGGGTGGTCATCGTCAGCAATGAGTTGGGCCTCGGCCTGGTGCCGGCGGAGCCGCAGACACGCGCGTTTCGTGATGTAGCCGGACGGGTGAATCAGCAGATTGCCGCAGAGGCTGATGAAGTTCATTTCGTCGTCAGCGGGTTACCGCTTCGTTTGAAATAAGGAGAGAGCCGTCATGTCGATACAGGACACGTGCCGTCGAATCCAACCGCTCGATGCAAGTCTGCGGGAGACCGCACAGGCCCGGTTGGACCGGCTGACCAAGCCGCTGGGCAGCCTGGGACGGTTGGAGGAATTGGCCTCGTCCTACGTCACGATGACCGGCCAGCTCAAACCGAACGTTCCGCACGGCATGGTGTTTACCTTTGCCGCCGACCACGGAGTGGCTGTGGAAGGGGTGAGCGCGTATCCACGTGAGGTGACTCCTCAGATGGTGCTGAACTTCTTGCGCGGCGGCGCCGGGGTGAACGTGCTGGCGCGGCATGCCGGCGTGGACGTGCGTGTGGTGGACATCGGCGTCGATCATGAGTTCGGGCCGGTGTCAGGTCTGCTCGACCGAAAGGTCATGAAGGGGACGCGCAATCTGTCGGTTGAACCGGCGATGACGCGCGCCCAAACAGAACGGGCCGTAACGGTCGGCATCGAGTTGGCGGAAGAAGCCATGCGGGATGGCGTCGGTCTGATCGGAACCGGCGAGATGGGGATCGGCAATACCACGCCGAGTGCGGCTGTCACGGCCGTGATGACCGGTCGTCCTGTCGCTGACGTGACCGGGCGAGGGACCGGTATCGATGAGGCCGGCCGCATGCACAAGGTTGCAGTGATTCAGGGGGCGCTCGATCTGCATTGTCCTGATCGGACTGAGCCGCTCGACGTCCTGGCGAAGGTCGGAGGGCTGGAAATCGGGGGGCTGACCGGGCTGATTCTCGGCGCGGCGGCCGCCCGGGTTCCCGTCGTCCTGGATGGGTTCATCGCCGGTGCGGCGGCGCTGATTGCCGTCGGGCTTCAGCCGCTATGCCGGGAGTATCTCATTGCCTCCCATCGGTCGGTCGAGCAGGGGCATCGCGTCATCTTGGACCATCTGGGTTTGAAGCCATTGTTGGATCTCGACCTGCGCCTTGGCGAAGGCACAGGGGCCTGCTTGGGAATGGACCTCGTCTGCGCCGCGATCAAGATCTACACCGAGATGGCGACGTTCGGTGAAGCCGGAGTCTCGGAGAAAGTCTAGTTCCTATGGAGACCGTCGCGCGGCCGTTCATCTTCGCCTGGCATTTCCTGACGACCATTCCCTTGCCCTTGAGTCGGGCCTATCATGAGCCGACGGCGCCGGAACTGGCCGCGTCGATGGCCTGGTATCCGGTCGTCGGCATGCTGATCGGCGGTGGGTTGGTTGCGGCCGATTGGGCGTTGCGTCTCGTCTTTGATTCGGCCGTAGTGAATGCGCTGCTGATCGTTCTTTTGGTCGTGCTCACGCGCGGGCTCCATCAGGATGGGTTGGCCGATACGCTGGACGGACTGGCCGGAGGTCACACGCCGTCGGAACGGCTGTCGATCATGCGCGATCCGCGCATCGGCGCACTTGGCGCGACAGGGCTCTTTCTTTCGCTGATTCTCCGGTATGCGGGGTTGATGGCACTGCCGCATGACCTCAGAGTGCTGGCTCTGTTCTGCATGCCGGCGGTGGGACGCTGGACAATGGTGATGCTGGCCTGGATTGCCCCCTATGCCAGAGCGGAAGGAGGGTTGGCGGCGCCGTTCCTCACGCATTTGTCTTGGCGGCACGTGGCTGTGTCCACTCTCGTCTTGGGGGTCGGACTGACGGGAGGTCTCGGATCGGTCGGCGCCGTTTTGATTCTGCTGACAGGAACAGTGGTCGTACTTGTGAGTTGGGGAACCTGCCGCCGTTGGTTCGGCGGCATCACCGGGGATACCCTGGGAGCGACCAATGAAGTGATTGAAATTCTCTTTCTGCTGTGTGTTCCTCTCTTGCTCCGGTTGTCATGACCGGCGGTGAACTCCTCATGGCTTCTGCACTGGATGCGCTCGTCGGCGATCCTCGCTGGGTGCCGCATCCGGTCCGTCTGATCGGGCGATGCATCGCGTCGGTTGATCGCCGAGTACGGGCCCTCTGCCGGACCGCCATGAGCCTTCGGATTGCAGGGGTCTGTTTGGCATGCGGATTGCCGATCGTGACCTATGCGATCGGAGCGCTTCTCATCGAAGAGGCGGACCGGTTGGCAGGGTGGCTGGGATCGGTTCTGTCAGTCGGGTTGGCGTCGATGACTCTTGCCGGTCGAGACTTGTGGGATCATGTCCGAGCAGTGGATGGTCCGCTTCAGGCCGGAGATCTTCCCGCCGCGCGCCGAGCAGTGGCGATGATTGTGGGGCGGGACACGGGGGCCCTGTCTGACTCGGAAGTGGCCCGCGCGACGGTGGAAACGGTCGCGGAAAGTGCGGCGGACGGGGTGATTGCGCCGCTGTTCTATTTGGCCATCGGTGGTGCTCCGCTGGCCTTAGCGTACAAAGCGATCAATACGCTGGACTCGATGATCGGCCATAAGGATGAACGCTATTCCGATTTCGGATGGGCGTCGGCCAGGCTCGATGATCTGGCCAATTGGATTCCCGCCCGTGCAGCAGCGGTGCTGCTCCTACTTGGCGCCGGTTTGGGTACGGGACAAGTTGAACACGTCCGCCAAGGCTGGCGGGTATTTCGGCGAGATGGAGGTAAACACCCCAGTCCCAATAGCGGCAGGCCCGAGGCGGCGATGGCCGGGATCCTGGGAGTCAGGTTGGGTGGCACCAACTTCTATGGTGGTGTCGCACAGGAACGCCCTGTTCTCTGTGCAGAAGGGCGACCTGTGCAACCAGGCGACATCGCTTCCGCAGCAAAGATCATGGCGGCAGCTTCAGTACTGGGCGTCTGTTTCGCAGCGGGGTTTCGATGGCTCGTCTGAAGAGGCGGTTACATGGCGGAGATGTGTATGCCGCGGCGCGCGAGTTGGGTCGGGATTCCACAGCGATCCTGGACTTCAGCGCCAGCATCAACCCGCTGGGGCCTTCTCCGCATATCTGGAACGCCATCACCGGTGCCAGGCAGTTGGTGAGCCATTATCCGGACCCCGACTGCTGGGATCTGCGGCACGCTTTGGCGCAGTCTTGGGGAATTGACCCGGACCATATTGTGGTTGGGAACGGCTCGACCGAGTTGATCGATGCGATTCCCCGCGCCTTGAACATTCATCGGCTGCTGGTCGTCCAGCCTACCTTTTCAGAATATGCCGCAGCAGTGGTGCGAGCCGGAGGGCAGGTTACGGCACTCTATGCGGACAGAAGAGACCACTATGCGATTCCGATCGACCGTCTCTGCCATGTGATGGACACAGGGCGGAGCGAGGGCTTCTCCATCGACGGGGTCGTCCTCTGCAATCCCAATAGCCCGACGGGGCAAGCCTGCTCTGCCGAGGATGTCGTGCGGTTGGCGAAAGCCGCGCGACGGCGAAATCTCTGGCTGATCATCGACGAAGCATTTGCGGACTATTGTTCCGAACGATCCGTTCTCTCACAAGCGGCATCGTGGCCGCACGTGGTCGTCTTGCGCAGTATGACGAAATTCTACGCGTTGCCGGGGCTGCGGGTTGGATATGCGGTAGCGGCGCGTGCGACCGTCCGGCGATTGCAACGGCAGCTGCCCCCTTGGTCGGTCAACATGATGGGGCAGGTTGCCGCGCTGGCCGCGTTGAACGATACGGCACATACGGAAAAGAGCGTGCAATTCATGGCGGAGGAGCGGCAGCGATTGGCGGCATTGCTCGCGACCCTGCCTGGGTGTGTGACGATTCCAACGTGCGCCAACTACTTTTGGGTTGAGCTGCCGCGTAGATGGCGGGCGAGACCGGTGGTCGAACAGTTGCGGCGCGAAGGCCTGCTGATCCGTGATTGCTCATCCGTGCCGGGATCCCACCCCGGCGCAATCCGTCTGGCCGTGAGGACCCCACGGGAAAATGATCGGCTTGTCCAGGCATTGTCGCAGCTGCTTCGCGGGAAATCGTGATGACTAGGAACGGGCAGATCCGCGCGCATGTCCAGACTCGCCACCGAGTAGTCGATCGTACCCTCATTATCGATCTCGGAGGACGAAGGCGCGTGCTCTCGTCTGCCCCGCAAGGCGGTGGACTCACGCCGGCTTCGTATATTCTTAATCACCAAGTTGAGAAACGTCCCGCCGGGGGGGGCCGCCGGTCTGCGCGTTTTCCATATCCGGCACACTTCTTGAGAGTGTTAGCGTCTCGATTTGGAATCGAGGCGGGCACCGTCGGCCTCATGACGGCGGTGCCGATGACGCAGCTTGTTACGGCCAGGGCTTGCATGGGAGATCTCTGGGTGGAGTGTTTCGCGACGGTCGGTGTGACCAATGCCGTCAGAGCTGGAGAATGGCCTCCGCCACGCGCTCCTCAAGACGAATCGGGCAACCCCGGCACGATCAATCTCATTCTGATCACGAATGGCAGTCTGTCACATGCGGCGATGGTCGGCGCCGTGCAAGTCGCTACGGAGGCTAAGGTTGGTCTATTGCGCGATCACGCGATCCCGAGTTGCCTTGGCGGATCAACGGCCACCGGAACAGGCACGGACGCGGTGGTGATTGCCTGCCGGTTACGTGGTCAAGGGGCGGTGTACCAGTACAGCGGGACACACACCATTATAGGGGCGTTGATTGGACGAGTAGTTGCCCACTGTGTTGCCGAGGGACTCAAGAAGGCGACGATATGGCGCAGACGACATCGATGAAGGCGAAGGCGCTGGCTATTCTCGGCACCGGGTCGGACGTCGGTAAGAGCGTCGTTGCGGCGGCGCTGTGCCGTCTCTTCTTCCGCGCCGGTATCCGGGTGGCACCCTTCAAGGCGCAGAATATGTCTAATAATTCCTGTGTCACAGGGGACGGAAAAGAAATCGGCCGTGCGCAGGGCCTGCAGGCGCAAGCCTGCGGGCTCGATCCTCAAGCCGATATGAATCCGATCTTGCTCAAGCCTGAGTCGGACCGTTGTGCGCAAATCGTCGTACAGGGAAAGGTCTGGGGGAAGTCGGACGCGCAGGACTATTTCACGCACAAGATGCAGTTGGTCGAGTGCGTGACGGAAAGCTACCAACGACTCGCCTCATCGTTCGAAGTCATCGTTATTGAAGGCGCGGGGAGCGCCGCCGAAATGAATCTGCGAGATCGCGATCTTGCCAACTGGACGATGGTTGAGGCGGCGGATGCCCGTGTGATCCTGGTGGCGGATATCGATCGAGGCGGCGTGTTTGCACAGGTTATCGGCACGTTGGATCTGATCACTCCGGAAGAGCGCGCACGGGTGATCGGTATTGTCATCAATAAGTTTCGCGGGGATCTCCATCTGTTCCAAGACGGCGTACGCTTGATCGAAACACGAACAGGCCTGCCGGTACTAGGGGTCGTCCCAATGTTACGCGATCTTGCCATCGATCAGGAAGACAGCCTGGCTGTGAATCTCACCGATCAGACGCCGTTCGATAGCGCGCATGTCAATGTTGCCGTTGTGTTGTTGCCCCGGATGAGCAACTTTACCGACTTCAAACATGTGGCATTGGAACGTGATGTCCGCTTGCGATTCGTCACTCGTCCTGAGGGTCTTTTGGGCGCCGATGTCGTGATTATCCCCGGCAGCAAGAATACGCTGGAAGATTTGGCCGCTATTCGAACAGCCGGATTTTCGGAGGCTCTGCGCAGGCATGTCGAGGTCGGTGGAGAATTGATTGGCATCTGTGGAGGGTTTCAGATGTTGGGCCGGCGCCTTTCCGATCCGGACGGTATAGAATCGGGAGGTGCGGCCGACGGGCTTGGTCACCTGGACGTATCGACCGTGCTAATGCCTGTTAAAACAACCGATCTGGTCGAGGCCGAAGCTCTTCATATTCAGGATGAACCGAAGGGCAGTCTTCGAGGCTACTATATTCATATGGGGGCCACTCATCGTGGAAAAGACCGCCCCTGCTTTCGGGTACTACGTCGCTGCGATGTATCGGATTCAACCGACCACTCGACTGCAGGTGCGCTCGATGGAGCCGTCAGCCAGAATGGCCTGGTGTGGGGAACTTACATCCATGGAGTGTTTGACCAGCCTGAATTTCGGCGGGATTGGTTAAATCGCATCCGCCGTCGTAAGGGCTGGGAGGCCTTGAGCCGCACAACGTCGGAGTCTGTTTCCTTGCGACTCGACGATGAACTTGACCGCTGGACCGATCATGTCGATTCCCACCTCGATCTCACGTCGATCTTCGGCTGGATAAATCGCAACCAGCCGGCTGCGGATTCCGCGGTACAGTGAACGTTATCCCGCCATAAGCGATCGTTTACGTTGAGACCTACGCATTCTTGCGTGCCGATATTCACCGATTTCTTGCATACAGTCGGCAAGGCGATAGACTCGCCTGAGCGGTCACTGACCATCAGTGTTGCGAGTGGGGGGCGAGGATGCGTGTGCGAACCTCTGTCTTTGCGCTGGGGCTGAGCATTGGCCTGTGGACGGTGCTAACGGCCTCTCCGATCCATGCGAAGACAGGCGGTGAAACCGAGGTGGCGGAATTGTTGATCACGCTGCTCAAAGCCGGCCGATCCATTGTATCCGAGCACCAGGACCTGATCAATGATGCGAGGAAGGGCCACAAGGGATTCACGGATGAGCAGATGAACCGCCAACTGATTGAGCGCTTCAAGGCTGAGACGCATATCGATTTGTCGCAACCGAACACTCTTCCCTATCGGGAACTCCTGCTGGCCATGGTCCAAGCCGAGCGCGAGGTAATTTTCGACGCACAACCGGTGATCAACAAGCAGGGCATCGCCTACAAAGGGTTTGGTCCTTCCGTCTTCGCCCGGAAAGCCGGACAGAAGTATTTTGCCAAGACCGGAATCACAGTGAAGTTGACCGGAATGGAACATCGGTTTCCGGGCAATCAGCCCGATGACTTTGAAGCCGAGGTGCTCCGCATGTTCGCCGATCCGCGCCATCCGAAGGGGCAACCATATGCAAAGGCGACGATCGTCAACGGCAAACCGGCCGTGCGCGTGTTGACTCCCGACTATGCCGATGCCAGCTGTTTGGCATGCCATGGAAGCCCAAAGGGAGAATGGGACATGACCGGCATGAAGAAGGAAGGATGGAAAGAGGGAGCACTGGCCGGTGCGATCAGTGTTGTGGTGCCGATCCGGTGACAAGGCCTGAACGGGCATGACATGAGAGGAACATGTTCATGAGCAAGATCGTAGTCGTCGATGATTCGTACGCGGAGTTGCAGTTGATCGCGTTTTACCTCACAGCCGCCAAGCATACCGTTGTCTCCTTGTCCAGCGCGGACGATCTCGAGCGTACACTTGCGGCCGAGAAGCCGGACCTCATTGTCCTGGATGTCGTTATGCCGGGGAGAAATGGATATCAGGCGTGTCGGGATTTGAAGAGCAATGAGCGGTTCAAGAACATTCCGATCGTATTGTGTACATCCAAAGGGAATGAAAGCGACAAGTTTTGGGGGCAACAGCAGGGCGCCAATGGGCATGTGGTGAAACCGTTCAAGCCGGAAGATCTGCTGTACGCAGTGAGGCAGGCCTTAGGGTGACTGGATCGTTCTCGCTTTGCGTATATCAAAGGAGACTATGGAACCGACGGTTGAATCGGGTCAACCTCCTGTTCAGAGCGAAGCAGGTTCCGGGGAATCGGCAGGGGCTTTTCGGATTTGCATCGTGACGTTTGCCAAGGAGTCTCTCGCGATCGACCTGAGCCAGGTACGCGAGGTATTCAAGATTGATTGGATCACACCGGTGCCGGGGATGCCACCGGTGCTGGTTGGTGTCGCCAATATTCGTGGCAGTATTGTTCCCGTCGTCGATTTGCACCCATCGTTAGGCCTGCCAAGTGTGACTGTACCGCGCTATGCCGTCGTGGTGGGGCATGGAGCGCGGGGCGTCGGCATCCTTGTCAATGACGTGCCGGAAATTCAGACGGCTGCTGTCGAGGATCTGCAGGAGATGTCGTCCGGCGAGGAGGCGGGGGCATGTCCGTTTATTTCCGTGGCCTTGAAAACGGCTGGCCGAACGATCGGCATGATGGACGTCTCCAGGCTGCTAGTCATGATTGAGAGCAAGGTTGATCGGCAAGCGGCCTGAATGTGTGGTGAACGCTCGACAGACTGATTGATACGGCCGAGAAATGATTCTGTGAAGGCGATCGGTGTCGCCTCGCAGGAAGGAGGGGAGTTATGGCGCGGTCTAGCAAGTCGGCAGGGTGGATGGTTGGAGCGTGGTTTCACAACCTTAAGACGCTTCCGAAGTTGATTGTAGGGTTCTCCTCCGTCGGTGCGATGATGCTTGTCGTTGTTGTGATCGGCCTGATCGGCCTTAACCAGGTGAAAAGCGGGCTGCAATCCGTTTACGAAGGATCGACGGTGGCACTCTCGAACGTCGGTGTCAGCAGCACGAATCTCGGCCTCTATCACGGCGCACTATTGAGCGCCGGACGCCACATGAGGAAGCACGAATTTGACGAGGCGATCGTGCCTCTTGTTGAGCTAAAGCGCCAGGTCATCGCTCCTCTCGACGCCGTTCGGGCGGCTGCTCTCCCAGGTCCCTCCGCGGACGGTGGACACGGCAAGAGTGTCGAAGCGCTTCAGCAGACGCTGAGAGACTATTTCGTGGCGGCTGAAGGTGCGCTCGGCGCCTTCGCCGACAGCTTCAGTCCGTCAATGACGGAAGAGCAACGGCAAGCCATGCGAGAGCTAGGCCAGTTCACGCTCTCCGTCGACGTCGCCCAGAAATACGGCAAGGCGACGGTCATGATGCGCGGCGTGATAACCACGGCGCGCGCTGTCGCCAAAGAAATGAGCGAACAAGAACAAGCCGAAGCCGACTATCATGCCCAGGTCGTGATGATCGGTGCGCTCATGGCGCTCTTCCTCGGAGGCGCTGTGGGATATCTGCTCGCCCGCAGCATGGCGCGGAATATTATTCATGTGGCTGACGTGGCCGGGCAAGCCGCCGCGGGGAATCTTCGAGCACGAGCCAAACTGGAAAGCCAGGACGAAGTCGGTCAAATGGCCAAAGCGATCAACGTCATGCTGGACCGCATCACGACGCTCGTCTCCACGGAAGAGGAGCGGGATATGATGCAGAAACGTCTGACCCAGTTCCTGATGCTGGTATCGGATGTCGGGAGAGGCGATCTGACCAAGCGCGGCGATGTCACCGCTGATATGTTCGGCAACTTGGCGGACGGATTCAATCTCATGATTCAGCGGTTCACGCAGTTGATGCGCCAGGTCCGAGAGTCGTCTGAACGCGTCAACAAATCAGCGGGCGCCTTGCGGGACAATGCTGGGCAGATGGCCGGCACCGCAAAACGTCAGGCGGAAGGATCCGTCAAGGCACTGAATGAAATTGAGCGCCTGATGATCTCCATGCGTCAGGTGTCCGATATTGCCGGGGCGTCCTCCGATTCAGCCCGCCAGGTGCTGCAAGCGACGGAACAAGGTCGTGTCGCTGTGCAGGAAACCGTACAGGATATGGAGCGCATCCGGTCCGCAGTGCAACGGATGGCCAAACAGGTTAAGTCACTGGGCGACCGATCATTGGAAATCTCTCAAATCGTGTTGACCATTCGAGACATCGCCAACCAAACGAACCTGTTGGCGCTGAATGCCGCGATCGAGGCGGCCGGTGCCGGCGAAGCCGGCGCGCGATTCGCCGTCGTAGCCGACGAAGTTCGGAAACTCGCTGAACGCTCCACCCAAGCCACGCGTGAGGTTGCGGATCTGGTGAAAGTGATCCAAGGCGAAACGCAAACCGCTGTGGCCGCCATGGAGCGCGAGACACAGGCGGTGGAAGCCGGATCGGCCTCCGCGCTTCGAACCGGGGACGTGTTTCACACGATTTCGTCCATTGCAGAACGCTCTGCGGAACTCGCCCAGCGGATCGCGTCGTCCGCGGCCGAACAGGCGTCATCGACCGATCAGGTGGGTCGGGCGATCAAGGATTTCACCGGCGGCGCCATGGCCACACAGCAGGCAACCCACCACGCGCACGAGACCGTGGAAGAGATGGTGAAACTGGCCGAAGGTCTGACGGCATCGGTGGCACAGTTCAAACTAACCTAATGATCGGCACAATGCCACGCACGACGGGATTCTCCTGTATGACGGAGCGCCGATGAGTGCCGAGTTCGACCAGGACAATCTCATCAGCATTTTTGTTGCCGAAGCGTTGGACGGGATGTCGTCCATCGCCAGGGCGCTGGATCCATCCGGAGACAGCCTCCCCGCTCCCGAACAGCTCCACGAGCACTTTATCACGGCCCACCGCATACGAGGGGCCGCCGCATTATACGGATACGTGGGGATCGCAGCACTTGCCGAGCGGCTGGAGGTCATCTGCGAGCATGTTGCGCAGATTCCAGAGGAAGACTGGCCGCGAGCCGTGGGCGCGATGCGCGAGATCGTGCAGGGTGCCCAAACACTTGTGAACGGAATTCAGAGTGACAGAGGAGAAGATACGGCAACGGTCGATCGATGTCTGGCTTTATCCCAAGAATGGGCATCTGGTGAAGCCGCCTCGAAGGCTGTTGTTTTGCCGATACGGGAATCTCCCGTTCCGGTAATACAGGGAGCACTCCATCCCGATTCTGAGCTGGCCGTGCCGATGGTGAGCATAGATTATGTCGTGCCTCCCATCGATGCCGAGGTGATGACGGTTTTCGTGCCGGAGGCGAATGAGTATCTTGGCGCGATCGACGGGCTGATTCAGGCTCTTCACGCGAAGGGGGCCGATGCCGATGCCACCCATCGGCTGTTTCACGCTGCGGATATTCTAAAGAGGGCGTCCTACACCGCCGGGTTTCAGGTCATTGGGGACATCGCATCTTCCCTGGAAACCTGTTTGCTCGCCGTTCGGGAAGGCCAACTTCCGCTCGACGATGAACTGCTCAATGCCTGTGCTCAGGCGGCGACACTGCTTCGCATGCTCCTGGAGCGAGATCCCTCCACTGGTGAGTGGTTACAACGCGAGGTTCCTGAAGTCATCAATATGCTCAACGGATTGTGTGGCAGGCAGGTACCTGTGCATCCGGCCAGTCAGCTTCCGGCGCCGGCCGCTCACCAAGATCCTGTGGCTGGCACGGTTCCGCTGGAGTCGGAATCAACTCATCCATCGGCTCCGACCGACGAGTATTTTCTGCCGCAGATCGATCCGGAAGTCCTGTCGTATTTTGTGCCGGAAGCACGGGAGTATCTGGAATCCCTGGAGGTGAATCTTCTGCGGCTGGATACGCATCCTCAGAACAAGGATCTGATTCAGCAGCTGTTCCGAACGGCTCACACGCTGAAAGGTTCGGCATATACCGTGGGGTTTCAGGTGATCGGCGATCTGGTCCATCAGGTCGAAGAGTTTTTGGGCGCGGTGCGGGATGAACGCCTCCATGTTCTGCCTCGGCATACCGATGCAATCCTTCGCTCGATCGATGTTGTCCGGGTCTTGATGCAGAACGATCCCCACACCGTCCAGGTGATTAAACAGCGTTTCCAGGCCTCCCTGTTGGAATTGAAGCGGCTGGAGCTGGGGGATGATGCTGAAGCGTCACTGACAAATGGGCCCGAAGCCGCTCCGCTGTCATGGCCAGAGCCACACGCAGACCTTGAAGCGGAGCAGGGAGCCGGTGATAAATTCCCGGAAGGACAATTGGGAGCCGAGCGGGAGGTTGTCCGTGTCAGCCGTGCGCGATTAGAAAGATTGATGAACCTCGTCGGTGAGCTGATGATCGGGCGCGGTCGGCTCGAACAGCGGCTGCTGGCCTTGGAACGGTTGGCCGAGCAAGTCGTCGCATGCAAGACGCGGCTGATTGACGCCGTCCAATCATTTGCCGACAAGCACACGTTCACTCTTCAGACTGTCCCCTCTGCCCAGGCGGAGCCATCATTTCCCACGAATCGTGGGTTCGGTGACTTCGGCGGATTGGAACTCGACACCTACGATGATTTCAATATTCTAGCCCGTCGGGTCGGCGAGGTGACCGCGGACATTACCGAGTCAATGGGGCAATTCAGTGGTTCTCTCCGGCATGCGCATGACGATATGAATCAGCTACAGCAGTTGACGCGGAACATGCGGGACGAGATTGCCAGGACCCGCATGATCCCGATCGGAACTGCATTTACTCGATTCCGGCGCACCATTCGCGAAGTGGCCCGCGCGTCGCACAAAGAGGTGACGGTGGAGATATCGGGTGAGAATACGCACGTTGATACAGGTGTGGTCGAGCGGCTGGTGGACCCGCTGGTGCATTTGGTCCGCAACGCCGTCTATCACGGCATCGAACTGCCGGCCGACCGGGTGGCCAAAGGCAAACTGGCGACAGGAACGATCTATCTGCATGCGGCCCATCGGGGGAACTCGATCCTGGTTGAGGTTGAGGATGACGGCGTCGGAGTAGATCTGGCAAGAATCCGAGAGAAAGCCGTCGCAGTTGGGTTGGCGACATCTGAACAGGTTGGCAACATGACGGACGCGGAGGTCCTCCAGTTTATCTTTGCACCGGGATTTTCCACGGCCGATACGGTTGGCGATCAAGCTGGTCGAGGCGTCGGGCTCGATGTGGTCAAGCAGGTCGTCGACGGTATGAACGGCCGCATTGAAGTGGAGTCGTTGCCGGATGTCGGCACGAAATTTACGTTGCATCTTCCGCTCACGTTGCTGATTACCAACGCGCTGTTTGTGCGCGCAGGAACGGAAGGGTATGCGATCCCGCTCTCGAGCATCCGTGAAGTCATGATGGCGACGGGTGTGTTGTTGACGAAGAGAGACGAGCGTACGCTTCTCTCTCTCGGCGAGGAGATGATTGAGGTGAAATCCCTGCGACATCTCCTGCGCGGGGAATCTGTAGGTATCGACAGCTGCTTACCGGTTGTGATTGTGCGGACCGCCGCAGGACTGATGGGATTGGCGGTCGATGAATTGCTCGGGCGCCATGAAATCGTGATCAAGAGGCTGGGGGCGTTACGGCCACTGGAACAGTCGTGTTTTGGAGGGGCCACCATCGACCCTCAAGGGCGTGTGATTCTGGTCATCGACCCAAGCCGTTTGGGAACCAGGCCGGCCGGTCAGCCGTCCGCGGAGACCATAGGGCTCAAGACGACGGCTCAAGAAGGGAGAACCGGTACGACAGCGTCAGTCAATACGGGGGAGGCCTCGATTCTGTTGATCGATGATTCGCTCACGGTCCGTAAGTTCATCGGTAAAATGTTGGAGTCTTCAGGGTACATCGTCGATACGGCGGTTGACGGGGACGACGGGATTAGAAAAGCTGCTGAAACGCGGTATCGGCTGATTATCACCGATCTTGAGTTGCCGAGGTTCAACGGATACGAGGTGGTGCAGGCCCTGAGAGGACGTCCGCTTACCAAGCACACACCGATCGTGGTGATGACGACCAGGGCGGGAGAAAAACACCGTCAATTGGCGGTCGATATCGGCGTGAATGCGTATCTCGCCAAGCCGGTGGACGAGCGAGCACTGTTCCAGGTCGTAGAACGATGGGTTGGGCGGACGCCAGCGGTCAGCACATAACGCGGCAAGAAGTTGTGTATTCATTGACGAAGCGGGTGGTCTTACGGACAATGACGTGGGAGGCGGTCTGATGAGTCGGCATGGGCGAACATTCCAGAGAACAACGCGCGGCCCCTCGTCGTGTTATGTGGTAATGACGATGGGGGAGCGTTGGTTCGCGCTCGACGCCACTGCGGTTCGGGGGATACTGACCATGCAAGAGGCGGCCAGTCAGACTGTATTCGCGGATGGCATCGTCTACCCGCCGCTCGCTTTCACGGATCTCTTGGAGGTGTATCCAAACGAGGACAGCTCGGACCGGCGTGTGCTCTTACTCGCTCATCAGGATCGGTATGGATGTGTCGGTGTGGATCGGGTGCATGGGCAATTGGCCTGTCAGGCGTCAGAAGTAGTTCCGTTGCCGTTGCATTTTCAAGGCGCCGAACGGGAGTGGTACCTCGGCATGATCGTATTTCAGGAAAGTCTCGCGGTGATCTTGAACGTCTCGTGGGTGCTGAGTGGCTCTCAACATGACTACGGCGTAAGGCAGCCGGAATGGTCAACAAATTCCCTGCACGGGTGTGCTTCCCACTCAACAGGAGAAATGGCCCAGGTGCAGAAATGTTGAGGGCGAGAGCCGGGCGCGTTGCTACGCAGGAAGTGAGGGCGTGGCGTCTGCTCGCCTTTTCCATTGGTGGACGTCGCTTTGCGGCAAAGACGGATGAGTTAGCCGGGGTATCGGGATGGCGGGAGCCCATTGCTGTGGCCAGCCGGACTCCGTTTGTGTCCGGCGTGGTGCGCGTGGGACAAACGGTGTTGCCCATTTGGGATCTTGCTGCACGGCTCGGTCTTTCGCCGCGGGGGAGCGAGCGGTTATGGCTGCAAGCGAAACACACGCTGGGGACCATGGCCATTTGCATCGACGACGAAATGCCCGTGATTGAGACAGTGGAACGTATCGCAATCAGGCCATATCACGGGCGAGATGTCCCGGCACATGGAAGCTTTTCGAGCGGAACTGTTGAGATCCCGATTCTCGCGCTATCGCTACTCGGTTCGGCATACAACCAATGATCGTCTCAGCCATGGTAAGGGAAGGATAGTCGCATGCCAAAGATTCTAATTGCAGACGACAGTATTGCCGTTCGGAAGGTGGCCGAGCGGCTTCTGGCCGAGGCCGGCTTGAGCGTGGTGCTCGCGGCCAACGGGGAGGAAGCCCTGACCTATCTGAAGAAGGATTGTCCCGATGTGATTGTGTCCGACGTGATCATGCCGGATAAGAGCGGGTACGAGGTATGCGCGTTCGTTCGCGCCACGGCCACTCTGGCTGCCACGCCTGTGCTGTTGATTTCAGGTATCGTCAACGATGAAGTCACGAAGCAGGCCGAGACGTGCAAAGCGGACGGCGTCCTGAAGAAACCGTTTCAAGGAACCTCGCTCAAGGATAAGGTGCTGGAGCTCATCGCTAAACGCCACACACCAGTGGAAACCTCTGAATGCAAATCCTCAGTGGCTCGAGTCGCTCCTCCACCGATCGGCATCAAGGCCATGCCGGTGCCACAACCGGCGCCCGCGCCGGCTTCCCCACCGGGGCTCAAGCTGATGTCACCTCACGCGGCGCCACTTCAGGGTGGGGCCGATGGGCAAGCCGCAGGCAAGTTGAAAGAGATGGAGGTGCGGCTCCAAGCGGAACAGGTTCGGGCCGAAACTCTGCTCAAGCGGACCGCTGAGCTTGAGGCGGAACTCGGCCGGATGAACGGGGTGCAGGCTTTGCTGGAGGCAGAACGCCGTCGGGCCAATGATTTGGAGTCAAAAGTAGAGGCCAGCGAGAGCCTGGCCGCACGGGCTCGACAACTAGAGGCTGAGTTGAAGACTGAGCAGGAGGCGGCACGGCACGTACGACAGGAGTTGGCTGCTGCCCACGCATTGGTCGAGCGAGTCGCTCAGTTGGAAGCGGAGGTTGATGCCGAGCGAGCCACTGGGACGCAGTTGGTTCAACAACTGTCGGACATGGAAGGCGCGGCTGCGGCGGCGGCACAGACAGCTCAACGGGTCGTGGAACTGCAAGAGGCGTTGGCTGCTGAGCGGCAGAGGGCCGCAGCGGATGCGCAGGGGAAGGAAGAGGCGCAGGCGAAGGTACGAGAGCTGGACGGACTTCTTACCGCCGAGCGAGAGCGGAATGCCGCGTTGCTCCGGCGGGCAACGGAGAGTGAACAGGCTGCGCTCAACGCGACGAAGCGATTTGAAGAAATGGCTCGCAAATTGAGTGAAATCGCTGGGTTGGCGTCGCAATTAGGCAAAGGGATGACCTCATCCTGAGCCGGAGCCTGAGTTTCTGTCTGATCCTGTTTTTCCTGAAGGGCCGAGCGCCATGCCTGTCGAATCGCCTGATGAGTTTCAAAAAGATCTGATTGATGTCTTTGTTCACGAGGCCCAGGAATGGCTGCAGCAAATCCATGTGGCCTTGGATGAGTTACAGCAAGCCCCCCCACCTGACCGTCATGTAAAGCTCGTCCACACGATCACTGCTGGTCTCACCAACATGGGAGGGTCGGCTGCGACGATGGGGCTTAGCGAGGTTGAACGAGCGAGTTACGCCGCTCTTCCATTTGTCGAGGCTGTTCAGAACCCATCAGATACGGTCTCAGCTCGTGATTTCACCGCCCTGTGCAAGCACTTGGGGACTATCCACACCGCCATTACCGGGGCAACCGGGATCACGTTTGACGCAGAGCGTGCCGTCGACCAGGCACCAGGTCAAGCCGTAATGATGCCCGCGACCGAGCTGCTGGCCTTGCTGCATCGGCTCGAAGATCAGCGGTCCTCCTCCGGTGTGAATTCCCGCAATCTGCTTCACACGGTCATTGCTCAGATCGAAGGGCTGAAACTGAATGGGATAGAACAATGCAACGTGAAGTCCCTTCGGGACTTTCTTGAACGATGGTCGGAAGGAGAGGAAGGATTCCTGGCCGCCGTTAAGGCGCAAGGCCCCTCGATCGCTGACGAGCTCGCACGTCTCCAGAGCGGGATGGAACGTCCTTGTCCTACAGCCAAACCGCTGGGACCAGCCGTCGAACAAGCCGCCCAACTCTGGTCGGCTGCGCAGCAGGTGAATGCGTCGGAGACCATGACGTTCTTCATGGGGTTGCATAGTTTTCTCTCGATGGTCATGCAACAACGGGTCGTCGTCGCCACTTCAAAATATGGCGCTGTCAAAGCGCGACTCGCCACATGCATACAGGCGCTTGAAGCCTGGGTGGAAGCCGGGCGGGCGGAGCGTTCAGCCATCGGCGCCATCTTGCCTAATTAACCTGGGTATGCGACAAGGCTTCATTATGAGTTGCCGAACAGGGTTCGGCGGACCCGGTAGTACTGTTTAGAAAGAGGCGTCGTTCCTATGAGTTGGTATCGGGAGGCTGAAGGTGAGTTGACGGAAGCGGCGGCAGCCGTTCAGAGTCAGCGGCTGCTTGCGATAGACCGGATTCGTGCACTCGTGCAGGGATTGGTCTCTTCGCTGAGGCAAGATGATCAATTAGTGGTGGAAGCGCTGTCAGGTCCGCCCGGCCCGACGCTGATCACGAACCTGATCAACGTCAGCATACTGGGGACCAAGGTTGGGATCGGGCTGGGGTATTATGGGGAAGAACTGGATCGGCTGGCTCTCGGTGGGTTGGTTCATGACATTGGATTGTTTGCAGTACCAACGTCGTTGATTGCCAAGGCTGGTCGGTTGACCACAGATGAGCGGATGTTGATTGAGCAACATCCCAACCTAGGTGCTCAGGTAATTCATCGGCTGGGCCCGGAGTATCACTGGTTGACACAGGTGGTCCTGCAGGCGCATGAGCGGGTTGACGGGTGCGGATATCCGAACCGGCTCAAGGGTCGTCAGATCGGTGAAATGGCCCAAATTCTGGGTGTGGTTGATGTCTTCGATGCGTTGGTCAGTGACCGGCCTTATCGCCGTCGGCTGCTTCCGCATGAAGCCGTAAAAGAATTGTTGGTGGTAGAGCGTACGGCGTTTCCGCGAGAGATCCTGAAGGCATTGATCGAGCAACTGTCCGTCTATCCGCTGGGAACTAGGGTACGGCTGACGACCGGAGAAGTGGCGACCGTGGAGAGAGTGAATAGCCGGTACCCGTTACGCCCAGTGGTGCACATCGGCGGGACATCTGTGACTGACCAGGCAACCCCGCCGCACATCGACTTGAGTCTGACGCCGTTGGTGTCAATCGTTGAGGCGCTGGACCCACCGGCCGTGGGGCGGGTGACCTTCGCCGGCAAGCCACCTGTAAACGACCAGAGTCCCGCGCCAGTCTCCACATCAGACCAGTTCACCGCGTTGCTGGAAAGTTTGGATGTCATCGCCTCGGCGATCCAGAGCGTTGTAGACCTCCGCAAGAAATCGATCGAGGAGGTTGAGGCGCCAGGCCCTGAGGCTGAATCAGGGAGCCGAGAACAGACATGGAGCAAGAGCGATCTGATGTTGCACAAGGAACTCGTTGGGTTGTTTGCACTCGAGGCCCGCGAATGGCTGGCTCAGCTGCAGACCGCGCTCAAGAAGCTGGATGCCGGTACCGAGCGGGTGGTCCGTTCGAAACTTCACGGGGTCATTCGGAATGGGATGACGAATTTGGCTCGCTCGGCGTCCACCGTTCAACTCTCCGACATCCAGGGGATGGCACTTGCTCTCCTGCCGATTCTTCAAGACATCGACAAGGCGGAGACAGAGCAGACATCGGAATGGCTTCGCCCTGTTCAAGAAGGGCTTGAGCAAATTGCGGCGGCGGTCCATCGTCTTGCAGAAACAGGTGACGAGGCTAGTGCTGTTGGGGAGAGGCCTGACGCGACTGGGGAGAGGCCCGACTCGACTGACTCGATACGGGCAGAACCGGTTATGGAGTCCGCCCCGGTGCCTGTCGTCCCCGTGACACTGCCGCAAGCGCAGGTCCGTGTCGAATCCTCCGTGCCGTTACTGCGGGCGTTGAGGGACCTCCAGCGAGTCCGTGCACGCTCGGTTCAACCGTCTCGGGATGTGTTGGAAGCGGTGATTGCGCGTGCCGAGCAGGAGGTTGGGCCGCACGAGGAACAGATTGCCGTGGAAGCGGTGAAGCGCATTCTGCGCGATCTTGGCAGGCTCGATGAAGAGTTTCTCAAGGAAGTGCATGAGCGGGTTCCAGCCATGACAGAGCAGATCCGTCAGTTGCGCCAACAAGGTGCGCAGGATTTCGTCACCTCGTCTCAGTTGGCGCCAATCGCCGGCCATGTTGCCGCGCTGCAAGAGCTGGCCAAAACCATTCACGCCGCAACGATCACGATGTTTCTCCAGGGGGTGCAGTCGTTTCTGAGCGCGGCGGCCTACCGGAAGGTCGAAACCCTCCCCCAGCGATTGCAGGCGGTCGAAGTACGGATCCAGACCTTGACCCCTATGGCAGAGCAGTGGGTGACGCTCGGCCGTCTCGAGATCGCATCCATCGAAGAAATCCTTCCTCATTCAATCGACCCCATCAAGAGTTTGCCCTCGGCCAATCCCATCCCTAACCGCTGAATCGTTCGATGCGGTTGTCCATCGCAGCCTTCGATCCCACGGCTTTCTCTTGTCATGAGGTTCCAACCTGTCATGGGCGAGTGCCCGTTGAATAGGTATCGCTCGACGATCAGATTTGGATCTCGGTGGTGATCCCGTTATAATGCCGGCCTTCAAAGAACGGTTGGAGGCTGAACGTGCCCAAGCTCATCACTGCACACCATCCTGAACAAGTCGCGCAACAGGCGCGGGAGTACGTGCGGACCTTTATTCTGTTTCCCTCAGGCATTGTCGGATTATTCTGTTTGGTCGGCGGAATCGGCGGGCTGGGATACCAATGGATGGCCACCGACACCTACACCTGGACCACCTTTTCCTCCAGCTCGCTTCTGATCGTGGTTGGACTGGCGCTTGGTATCGCGCAGACCTTGTACCACCGGTTCATCTTCGCACAGTTTCCAGAAGTCTTGGCGGCTCGGATGAGCGCTCGGATGAAGCAGAGGGCTGGCGGGAGCAGAGCACGACTGAAGAAAGAGACGCCGGCACCATCGATCGAGCATCCAGGTCGTCAACTGATTCCGGTGGCGTATCTGGTCGGCGTGGCACTCTTGGTGGGGAGCGGAGTGGCGGCGATCATGTACGGTGAAGTTCACCAGATCCCGGCGTTGCTGATGCCATGGGCAGGATTCTATTGGGCGAAGCTGTTTCTCTGGCGGCGTGTGATTATGCCAGAGAAGCGGTAGCTACTTTTATTTTCTACGGGTAGTTCTGGCCTTCGTCGGAGTCCGCCGGGATGATTGCTCCAGCGTTTCCACTCGTTCTATCAAGTCTCGGACCTGCTGATTGAGTTCCGGGAGATGATGAATGACGCCCTGGACTTTCAGCGCCCGTTCGCGCGGCAGGGCAGGGGCTCCTCCGACGATCTGATTCGATTCCACGCTGCGGTTGACTCCCGCCTTGGCGGCGATCATGACTTGATCGCCGATCGTGATATGGTCTGAGAGACCGGCTTGTCCGCCGATGATCACATGGTGGCCGATCGTGGTGCTGCCCGCGATACCCACTTGGGCGACCAGGATGCAATGCTCTCCCACGGTCACGTTATGCGCGACCTGGACTAAATTGTCGACTTTGGTTCCTTGTTTGATCCGGGTGACGCCGAGTGTGGCACGATCGACGGTCACGTTCGCGCCCAATTCCACGTCGTCCTCGATCACCACGCTGCCGAGCTGAGGAATTTTCTGGTGGCGTCCCTGGTGCTGGACGTAGCCGAACCCATCGGCTCCAATGACGGTGCCGCTGTGCACGATCACACGAGCGCCCAGCGAGCAGCCCTCCCGTACCACCACATTTGGGTAGAGCACACAATCGTCCCCGATTTTTGAATCCGATCCAACGAAGACACCGGGATAGAGTGTGACACGGTTGCCAATGGTGACACGGTCGCCGAGCGTCACGAACGGCCAGATCGACGGATCAACTCCGATGGTGACGCCGGTGCCCTTGGTAATTCCCTCGGCGATACCGCGAGGGGCACTGGGACGCACATACAATCGTTGCGCCACCATGGCAAAGGCCATCAACGGATGTGCGACTACGATCTGGGGAATAGGCAGCTCCGGCACATGCCGATGAATCAGGACTGCGGCTGCCTGAAAACCCTGTGGCAGCTTCAGCGCCTTGTCGTTGGCGATGAACGTCAGGGCCTGAGGGGTCGCCTCGGATAGACTGGCCAACTCGGAGATCGGCGTCTGCTCGTCGCCATGGATCGTTCCGCCGACAAGCTGATGGATCTGGGTCAGGGTAATCGGGGTCGGCAGCTTCGGCAAGGGCATGGTGTTGTTACCTTTTCTTGCCCTTGGCAGTCTGGGCAGTTTTCGGCTTGGCGGCCGGCTTCCGGGCGGGCGGTGATGCGGCCTTGGCTTTCGATTTTGGTTTCGTGGAGGATTTGGCCGGGGCTTTGGCTGCGGGTTTCTCCACAGCTTTTGCCGGGGTTTTCGTCGCGGATTTCGGTGCGGCTTTAGGGGAAGCCAGCCGCTCCTGCACATAGGCGGCGACTGATCCGACAGTGCTCAGCCCCACGAGGTCTTGATCGGGAATCTGAATTTTGAAACGGTCTTCGATTTCAAAAAGCAGCTCAATGACGGCCACCGAATCGAGTCCCAGATCGTCCCGGAGGTGATGGGATTCCGTGATGGAGGCGGGATCGCGTTTCAAGTAGGTGGCGAGAGATTGAATGATCTGCTGCGTAACCGCGAGGTCAGCCATTATGGATGCTCCTTGGTGGACAAGAACATTCCGTCAGCACGCTGAGGGATGTTCCGAACAATTAAAGAATGTGTGGGTATGAATTTGGGACAGATGTTCTTCCTTGTCGTGCGAGCCGAGGGAAGGTCCATAGAATGTGCATGGATGATTGTCCTTCACGCGGCGAACTTTTTCAGGACCACCGTCGCGTTGTTGCTCCCGAATCCGAACGAATTCACAAGGGCTGCGCGGACCTTTCGTTCCTGAGCATGCCGGCTGATGCCATCCAAGCGGCAAGCAGGATCGGGGTCGTCATAGTTCACGGTGGGATGAATCTGCCCGGTGTGAATCGCCAGGGACGCCGCGATGGCACCCAGGGCCCCTGCCGCGCCTAGGGTATGGCCTACCAGCGACTTGGTCGCGCTGACTGCCACCGCATTCGCGCGGGTCTTGAACAACCGCTTGATCGCCTTGACCTCCACCTGATCGCCGATCGGAGTCGACGTCGCATGGGCATTGACATAGTCTACGTTCCCCGGCGTCAGGCCGGCCGAATCCAGCGCAATTTTCATGGTTGTGGCGATTTCTTCACCGTCTTCCTTGGGAATGACCATATGATAGGCTTCACTCGTCGCGCCATACCCGGCGAGTTCTGCGTACACGCGCGCTTTTCGTTTTTTGGCGTGCGCCAAGGATTCCACGATTAAGGCGCCGGCGCCCTCTCCCATGACGAAGCCGTCCCGGTGCCGGTCAAAGGGGCGTGACGCGCGCTCAGGCGTGTCGTTGAACTCGGTCGAGAGTGCGCGCAAGGAGCAAAAGCCGGCAAACACCAGCGGGGTGATACTGGCATCGGCTCCCCCGACGATCACCACATCGGCCTGGCCGGTCCGGATACAGTAGAGGGCTTGTCCCAGGGCATGGGCACTGGATGAGCAGGCGGTTGAAATCGTGAGATTCGGCCCCTTCGCGCCATTGGCCATGGCCACGATGCCGGATGCGGAATTGAGCGTGATCGTGGGAATAAAATTGGGGTGCACACGGTTCGGTTTTTGCGTTTTGAAGAGCTGGGTGATCTCCCGCTCTCCCATGACCATGCCTCCCATTCCGGCTCCGACGATCACGCCGACCCGGTGCGGTGACTCCTTCGCCATCACGATGTCGGCGTCGGCGAGCGCCTCTTTTACGGCCACCAGCGAGAATTGGGCATAACGGTCCACGCGATTGCTTTGGCTCGCGGGCAGATACTGTTCCGGTGAAAAATTGAGGACCTGTCCGGCGACCTTCGAACGATAGTCGGCCATGAAAAACGGTTCGAACGACTGAATAGAAGTAATGCCTGAACGGCCGGCAAGTGCAGTTTTCCAGAACTCGCTCACACCGATCCCGATGGAGGAGACGACGCCCAGACCGGTGATCACCACGCGCGAGTTCATAATACGGTTCTCCTTTACAGAGGCAAGCCGCTCCTTACTTACCGGAAGCGCGGAAAGCAGTCAACTAGGGAGGGCTGGTTAGTGACGCACTTTGAGTAATAAATAGAGTCCGAAACTGGCGAACAGAATGTTGGCCATCCACCCGGCGAGCATGGGTGTCAACGCGCCTCCCCGGCCCAGGGCGATCGAAACGGAATGCGTTGTCCAGTAGCAGAATCCCACGATGAACGCTTGACCGATTCCGACTGTCATGCTGCCTCCCCGGACCCCGCTTCGTCGCAAGCCCAACGCGATACCGACCAGGACCATGATCACGGTGACCAGCGGAAATGCAAGCCGGCTGTAATAGTCGGTGAGTAATCTCGAGAACGGCATCCCTTCAGGTTGGAGCCGGCCGACGTAGTTGCGGATCTCTCTAAAGGTCATGGTTTCGGAGTTGCCTGTCAGCGATGTGGAAAAATCGTCAGGAATCAATGGAATAGCCACCGGTTGCTCTGCGAATGAACTGAGCTCAGTGGCATGGTCCGGCCGAAAGAGCCGGCGATTGCCATTCAAGAGCGTCCAGTGGCCTGCACTGTACTGCGCCAGTTCGGCTTCGACCAACTGGTCGAGATGAAAGGTTTGGGTGAAGTGAAACAGCCGGACGCCACGGATCGTCTTGCCTCCAGCATCGATTCCGTGAATTTGCATGAGCGTGTCGGTGCCGATGCGGGCCCATGGCTGGATGGGTTTGACGGTCAACGGGTTCGGCTTTTTCTCGATATGGACCATTCGGACTTCTTCTGCTTTTTCTGAAGCGATCGGGATGATCGAAGAGCTGAATGCCAGCAGAATAACGGACATCACGGAGGCAAACAACAGGAAGGGAGATGTCATCCACAGCAGACTGATCCCGCAGCTGCGCAGGGCCGTGATTTCATTACTCCGGGCAAGCAGGCCCAGCGTGAGGAGCGTGGCCACCAGGACGGCGAACGGCACGACTTGAAATGCGATGGCCGGAATTTTGAGTGCGAAGTAGATCAGGATCGGACCCGCCCCCGAATCGTAGCGCAGAAATCGACGGATCTTTTCAAAGAAATCGATCACCAGATAAATGGTCATTAAGCCGGCAAAGCACATTGAGAAGATCTTGACGTATTCGCGCAGGATATACCGGAAGAGTATCGTCATGGCGTTTACTGGCGGCTCATCTTGAGGTACATGAAAATGGTGGCGGCAATGAATATGATGTTCGGCATCCAGGCGCCCGCAAAGGGGCCGATCCATGCCGTGGTGACGAGAAAATCGCAGGCTACGTTCAGCAAATAGAAGATGACGATAATCCCTACGCCAACGGCAAACCCGCCCACACGTCCAGACCGCTTGGACACGATTCCCAACGGCACACCCAACAGGCAAAACACCAGCGACGCGGTTGGAAAGGCCAGGTCTTTGTAATACTCCATCAGCCGACGGAGTCCAGTGGTGTCCTTGCCGTCGGATTTTTGGATCATCGTCATGATTTGCTCGTAGGTCGGTCGCTCTTCGGTCGCGGCATAACTGCTTTGGCTGAGGCTCACCTTGATGTCATAACTGGCAAAGGACACGAGCCGATATTGGTCCGCCTGATCCGGCTTGGTGTGAATGACCCCGTTGACCAGTCGCAATGCCACCTGGTTGTTCACGCGATCCATGAACACCTGATACTCTTCCGCGACGATGACACGGGGTTCCGCCGCGGTCCGTTCGTCAGACACAAAAATGCCCTTTGCCGGCCGGCCGTCGGCCGACTCTGGGACGTAGATGACCATGTGGGGAATCGGCTCATTGAATGTGCCTCGTTCCAAGGCGAGCACCAGCTGATCCTTGAGCAGATTCAGCGCCACTTTCTTGAGGTTCAACGAACTCCAGGGCTGTCCCCATTGGGACAATACGAGCGTCAGCCCAAACACCGCGAGGGAAAAAAGAAAAACCGGTTGTGACAGGCGGAACAGACTCAGTCCCGCGGCGCGCATGGCCACGAGTTCTTTGTCGTAGGACAAACGCCCAAAGGCGGTGATCGAAGCGATGAGTCCGGCGATCGGCAGAGTCAACACCAAGCCGGATGGCAGGAGCATGGCGATGACTTTCAGAACCGACCAGAGGCCGACTCCTTTCGAAACCAACAGCTCGACCAGGCGCAGCAGTTCACGGGTCAGCATGACGAAACACAGCGCACCCAAGCTGAGGCCGAACGGCGAGAGCAGTTCCGTAAAAATATATCGATCGAGCAGGGTTCGTAGGATCACGGGATTCTTGTGGGTGGAAGTGCCGAGGACCTCACTATAGGGAAGTCTCGTGTCCTTGTAAACATTGGGGAAGAAAGCCGCAACTGAAAGATTCGCTTGACAGACGAAAAGCCCTATGTTACATGCTGCGCGAAATTCGACAATCAAGATGGGTTCCGCGAGTGATGCAACTCTTCTTCAGGTGCCCGTCAGTCACGCCCACCGGATTCGTGTCTTACCGTCGGATCGTTTTTTCAACGCACGGCTTGATGACGGCGCACTGTAACTGTGTGTAGTCATTGAGGAAAGGAGGGGTTCGTGAAGACAAAAGGGACGGTCAAGTGGTTCAATGATCGGAAGGGGTTCGGGTTTATCCGTCTCGATAGTGGGGAAGACGTCTTTGTGCACTATTCAGCGCTGCAAGGAGATGGGTTCAAGAGCCTCAAGGAAGGTGAGAACGTCGAGTTCGACATCGTCCAAGGCGCCAAGGGGCCCCAAGCCGCCAACGTACTGAAGGCGGCCGTGGCAGCCTCGTAGGCAGCCAATCCACTGAGTCATCAAGGCCGGCACGGATCATTCCTTCTTGAGAGGGAGGGTCCGTGCGGCGTTTCTTCGGTTTACCGTTTGATTCTGGCATTTCCTCGACAAAACTCCTGAAGATTGTTAGCGTCAGCGTGACTCTCAGAGGAGGGGTTTGTCTTGTCGTCCGACCGTGCCAAGGTATTGCAACAAGCGCAACTGATGGCTTCACGGGGGCAGTTTAGTGAGGCTATCGCCGAATGGAAGAAACTGGCCGCGGAGGCTCCTCACGACGGCAGCATTCATAATTCCATCGGGGATTTGTATCTGAAACGGAATGCCACCTCGGAAGCGACCGCGTCGTTTCTGCAAGCCGCGAAAGCATTTCAAGCCGAAGGAGCGACGCTTAAGGCTATTGCGGCATATAAGAAAGTGCTCAAGTGCGAGCCGACTCGCTTTGAAATCTATCGGCATCTGGGAGATCTTAATGCGGAGCGTGGCCTGATCAGCAGCGCGGTGCAGGATTATCTGACACTGGCGAAGCATTACCTCAAAGAGCGCAAGACGAAAGAGGCGCTTGAAACCTACAAGAAAATTGTCGCCTACGATCCGTCTAATCTGAATGCGCAGCAACGTATCGCCGATCTTTGCGTTCAAGAGAATCTTCAAGATGATGCGACAAAGGTATATCTGCAACTCGGCCGTGAACGATCGGCACAGGGGCGTTACGAAGAGGCGAAAGAGGCCTATCTGTCGGTCCTTCGAATCGACCCCAAGAACAGCGAAGCCGCGCAGTTCGTCGAGAGCATCAAGAAGGGGGGGGGCGGTCCGAACCAACCCTTGAAACCAGGGGGAGGGGCAAGCGCTGGGCACCTGTCGGCTGAGCTTCCCGGCCCGTTGGCGGAGGCGACCCGGCGGATCGCGGAAGGCCAGTATGCCGGAGCGGAAGCGATCCTCAACCAAATGCTGTCGCGCGAGCCGGGCAATCCCAAAGTCTGCCAACTGCTCGCAAAACTCCATCTGCAACAGGGCGATCTTCAAGTTGCGCTGGGCGAATACCGGTTCCTCGCAGGGGCCGCGCTCCGCGCGCAGGACTTCAATCTGGCCGAATCGTTGATTATGGAATTTCTCGTCGCACAACCCAATTCCGCCCCCTTGCATGAACTGTATGCGCAGCTCTGCGAAGAAAAGAACGATCCCGCGGGAGCGGCGGAGCACTACGCCAAAGCGGTGGAATCGTTGCTGGCCCATCCTGAGCCAGGGATGGAAGGTCTACATGAAGAGTTGTTCGAAAAGGTTCAGGCGCTTTCCCCGGATGCCGGGCTCGTGGCCCGTCTTGCTGCAAGGATAAAAGGAGAGTCTGCAGCTGAGATCGGCCAATCCTCAGAGGCCCATGGAACGCCGATCGTTTCTGAGTCCAAGACGCCGGATCTGCAGTCTGCCTCCCCCGCTGTCGCCACGTTTTCGATCGAGGGAGCTGAGCCAGACGAGTTACGGGTCCCGACATCGCCAACCCGTTCCAGTCAATCCCAGCCCTCAATCTGGAAACACTCTGAGCCGGATATGATCACGAGTTGTGAGAGAAAGCCGAGCGGACCCCCGGTACATGTGGCGACGTCTCAGGCCGAGCCGGATGGCGGCCGATTCCGTTTCGCCGACACGACCCGGCAAGAAACGGCGCATGCGGGGCACGGTCCCGGTGCTGAGACACCGAAACCGGAATCGGGACCCCGGCAGGTCACGGCAGCTTCACCGGCTGATTATGAGGCCCACTTTACGCTGGGCGTCGCCTATAAGAACATGGGGCTCTTTCAGGAGGCGAGGGAAGAATTCGATCGCTCGAGGAAGGGAGAGCCCTATTATCTTGAATCATCTCTCATGACGGCGCTGTGCTATAAAGAAGAGGGCTGTTTGGTCCAAGCCCTGACAGAGCTTGAGCTTGTCTTGGTCGATCCCCGTTGCCAAGGAACAAAAGGCCAGGCCATTCGCTACGAACTCGGCTTGTTGTATGAAGCCGAAGCGCAATGGGGAAAGGCAGTCGCGACGTTCCAATCCATTCCGTCATTCCACGACGTGCCGCAGCGACTGGCGGCGCTCAAGGCCCATCGAGCATCAGAAGGCGTGGGCCTACGCCTGGCTAGCTGAATTATCCCACCCGATTCGGGGCTGGTTTCCCGGACAAGACCGCAGCGATATTCGTCAGGCAGATCATGCCCATGCGTATTCGTGTCTCCAAGGTTGCGGAACCGAGATGCGGAAGCAGTACAACGTTCGATAACCTTGTCAATGTTGCATGAACGGCCGGTTCATGTTCATACACGTCCAAGCCTGCCCCGGCGATGAGACCGGTTTCCAACGCGGATCCAAGGGCTCCTTCGTCGATGACCGCCCCGCGAGATGTGTTGATCAGAAAGGCCGTAGGTTTCATGTTCTGCAACTCGTGAGCTCCGATCAGGTGCCGGGTGGTGTCAGTGAGTGGAACATGGAGGGAGAGGAAGTCGGATTGCGTCAGTACCTCGTCGAGCGTGCATCGCTTCCATGAAAGGCCGGCAGGGACGGTGACGGGCCGGCGGCTGGTATAGAGGACGGGCATGCGAAATCCCGCCGCCCGCAGGGCAACGGCCTGACCGATTCGTCCCATGCCGATGATGCCGAGGGTCTTGCCTGTGAGATCGCCCCCCAGCATTTGCGTCGGGGCCCAGCCAGGCCACTGGCCTGTTCTCAGCCACCGGTCTCCTTCAACCACCCGTCGGGTTACCGCAAGCAGCAACGCCCACGTCAGATCCGCTGTGGCATCGGTGAGGATATCGGGCGTATTGCTGACGACGATCCCTCTCTGACGGGCAGCAGCAACATCGATGTTGTTGTAGCCCACTGCGTAGTTGGCGATAATCTTGAGACGCGAGGCGCAGGCCAGCACCGTGTGGTCCACATGTTCGGCAAGGGTCGAAATCACGGCGTCCGCCTCGGCGAATCCCTGCTCTAATTCTTTCTCGGAAGGAGGATGATCCGGCGGTTCGTGAACGAGCGTATATCGATCCCGGATAGCGGTCATGACCGGATCCGGGAGCACTCGAGTGCAATAGAGAGTGAAGTGAGCCATATGAACGATCGTCCCTGTGCGCGATCATTGTAAGGAAGGGACAGTCGGGCTACAACACCAGACAACAGCATCACGTGATGGTCCCGTTCTGTTTCCGGATGCTTGACAGTCGCGGTCTGCGTCAGTAAGATGCGCATACCTTTAACGCTCATCCAGTGAGGTGGGCAAGGAGCCGACTATGCGTACTGTTCCGGCTTGGGCCGGGTCCGACATCTAACCTTCTTGCCAGTCGATGGCGAGAAGGTTTTTTTATGCCCATAGTGTGGCCTCGCTGAGAACAATCATGGCGACGAAGCAGGGTGTGATGAAAGAGTGGGCTGACGAGAAGCTGGTCATGGACGCCGGGGACATCGCCCGTGCCTTGACTCGTATTGCGCATGAGATTCTTGAGCACAACAAAGGCGTGAACAATCTGACGCTGGTTGGGATCCGGACGGGTGGCGTCCATTTAGCCCATCGGTTGGTCAAGCGCATCCACAGTATCGAAGGTGTGCAGGTGCCCATCGGCGAGCTGGACATCACGCTCTATCGCGACGATCTGGCGCTGCGGAAAAATCAGCCGGTGTTGCGGAAGACCTCAGTGCCCTTCGATTTGACGGACAAGGTTGTGGTGCTGGTCGATGATGTGCTGTTCACTGGGCGGACGATCCGCGCAGCGATGGACAGTTTGATGGATCTCGGCAGGCCGGGAGAGATTCAGCTGGCGGTGTTGGTCGATCGCGGCCATCGACAATTGCCGATCAAGGCCACGTACATCGGAAAGAATCTGCCTACTTCGAGAGAGGAAAAAGTCCAGGTCTTGCTGGAAGAGAATGGGGAGGATGACCGAGTGGTCATTGCCAAGCCGTGAGGCGGAGGATGCCATGAGTCTCAAACGCAAGGATTTGTTGAGTCTGGCGCCTTTGTCGGTGGATGAGATCACACTGGTGCTGGAAACGGCGGACTCCTTCAAGGAAGTGACGGGCCGCGAAATCAAGAAAGTGCCGGCGCTGCGGGGAAAGACGGTCGTCAATCTGTTCTTCGAGCCGAGCACGAGGACGCGCACTTCGTTTGAGCTGGCGGCGAAGCGGTTGAGCGCGGACGTCATCAATTTCTCGCCCTCGTCGAGCAGCGTCGTGAAAGGCGAAACACTGCTTGATACTGCGCGCAATATCGAAGCGATGCAGGCGGACATCATTGTCCTCCGCCATTCCTCAGCCGGGGCCGCTGAAACGCTGGCACGTGGGGTCAAATCATCGGTTATCAACGCCGGCGATGGCTGGCACGAGCATCCCACACAGGCCCTGCTCGATCTCTATACGATTCGAGAGCGGGGCCTAGGATTCGAAGGGTTGCGGGTGGCGATTGTCGGCGACGTGGCGCACAGCCGCGTGGCGCGTTCGAATATCTATGCGCTCACGAAGCTCGGCGCAAAGGTACGACTGGTAGGCCCTCCCACCATGATGCCATGGGGCGTCGAGAAACTGGGGGTGAAGGTCTACTCCAATATGGACGAGGGGCTGCGCGGGGTCAACGTGATCATGATGCTCCGTCTTCAGCTCGAGCGGCAGGGGCGGGCATTGTTTCCGACCATTCGTGAATATGCGCGGTTGTACGGGTTGACTGCCGAGCGGGTCAAGTTGGCTGACGCCGGTGCAATCGTGATGCATCCGGGCCCGATCAATCGTGGGGTCGAAATTGCGCCGGATGTGGCGGATAGTCTCTCGTCCGTCATTCTCGACCAGGTGGCGAACGGAGTGGCGGTGCGGATGGGCATTTTGTATCTCATGTCTGGAGCCGGGTGACGGCACGTGGAAAGGGAGACAGTCTTGCTGTGAAGCCGATATTGATCAAGAACGGGCAGGTGATTGATCCCGGGCGATTTGTCGGGATCAGCGATGTGCTGATCGAGCAGGGCAAGGTGACGGCGGTTGGACCCAATCTGCCGGTGCCCCCTGGCTGTACGACGATCCAGGCTCGAGGGTTGTTGGTGTTGCCAGGCTTTGTCGATCTGCATGTCCATTTCAGAGAGCCCGGCTTCGAATATAAGGAAACGATTCAGAGCGGCAGTGCGGCGGCGGTGGCCGGCGGGTTTACGACGGTCTGTTGCATGCCCAACACAAATCCCGTCAACGACAATCAGGCGGTGACCGAGTTTATTTTGGAACGAGCCCGGGTGGCCGGTCTGGCCAACGTGTTGCCGGTCGGCGCGATCACGAAAGGCTCGGAAGGAAAAGAATTGGCGGAGATCGGCGATCTTCGGCGATCCGGATGTGTGGCCATTTCCGACGACGGCCGGCCGGTGATGAACAGTTTAGTCATGCGCCGGGCGATGGAATATGCGCGGGCCTTTGACCTCACGGTCGTCGATCATTGCGAGGATCTGCATCTGGCGGAAGGCGGCTGCATGAACGAGGGACTCATCTCGACCGAACTGGGATTGCCCGGCATTCCGGCGGCCGCGGAAGATGTCATGGTTGCGCGGAATCTGTCCCTGTCCGAACTGACGGGCGCACGGCTCCATCTTGCACATATCAGCACGGCCGGGTCGGTCCGAATGGTGCGGGAGGCGAAGACGAGGGGAATTGCGGTGACGGCGGAAGCCTGTCCCCATCACTTTACGCTGACCGAAGAGGTGGTCCGTGGGTACAATACCCATGCGAAGATGAATCCGCCGCTGCGTACGTGGGATGATGTGCACGCGATCAAGGATGGCTTACGCGATGGGACGATTGATGTCATTGCGACCGACCATGCGCCCCACGCCACACAGGAAAAGCAACAGGACTTTACCGAGGCTCCGTTCGGAATCGTTGGATTGGAGACCGCGCTCTCGTTGACGCTGGGTTTGGTCGAAGAAGGCGTGTTGTCGCTGGAACAGGCGGTGGCGAAGCTCACCTGCGCCCCGGCAGCGGCGTTCGGACTGAAGAAGGGGACGTTGGCGGTCGGCGCGGATGCCGATGTGGCAATTGTCGATCAGTCAGCCCAATGGGAGGTTGATCCGAGCAAGTTCCGGTCGAAGAGCCGCAATACGCCGTTTGCCGGCTGGAAGGTCAAAGGCCAGGTGACGACCACAATTGTAGGGGGACGAGTCGTGTTCGAGGCTGGATCGTCGGAGCGATAGCAGCGTGCGGCGCTTGTCCCACTGGGGTGCAGTCTGTTGCTTGACACTTGAATGGCTGGCCTTGGGCCTGTGGGTCGGGGGGATGGCGGTCCTGATCGGTGCGGTCATTCCGGCGGTCTTCAATACGTTTGGCGGGCAGGATTCAGGAGGATTGTTTCTCACGCGGGCCTTCGAGGGGTACCAGCGGTTCGTGATCGGCGCCGTGGCAGTGTTGTGCGCCTCCTGCTGGTATCGGTGGTGGAGTGGAGATCAGGCTGTCGCGGTCGGTCGGGGAGAAATGATCGTGTTGGTTGCAATGGTGGTCATAGTCAGTATCATTATTTTGGTTCTTCACCCGCAGGCGGTTGCGCTTCAGGCGGAGGCGTTTGCCGCTCAAGGAGATGCAGCGAAGAAGGCGGCCTTCGAGGCCCTGTTTCGTGTCCTCATGCCGATTCGTATCCTGTATGGGGTGACACTGGTATTAGGGGTGGTGCTGATGGGAATCAAGACGAACCGGTCACTCACGATGGGTGGAGCGGCGTCATGAAGAAAGCGTTACTGGCGTTGGCGGACGGCGCCTGCTTCGAGGGGCGCGCACTCGGGTACGAAGGGGACACGGTGGGGGAGGTGGTATTCAACACCGCAATGACCGGCTATCAGGAGGTACTGACCGATCCATCCTATAAGGGGCAGATTATTACGATGACCTGTCCCCACATCGGCAACTACGGGACGACGCCGGAGGATACGGAGTCCCACCGGATTTGGGCGGAGGGGTTCGTCGTGATGGAGGCTAGCCGGCTGGCGAGCAACTGGCGGAGCAAACAAACCGTTCATGAATATTTAACGCAGGCGCATGTGGTGGCGATCGAAGGGCTCGATACGAGGGCCTTGACGAGGCATTTGCGTGAACACGGGTCCCAGCAGGGGGTCATTACCCATGGCGGCCTTGAGTCTGGCCGTGCTGTGGTGAAAGCGCGTGAAGCGCCCAACATCGTGGGACGGGACTTGGCGGCGGAGGTGACGTGCCGGCAGTCCTATGCGTGGAAGACGGGATCCGGAGCATGGGCTCCAGAAGCGGTTCAGAATCTGGAGCGTGGACGTGACCGGCGGGGCTGGCAGGTTGTCGCGTATGATTTCGGCGTTAAGCAGAACATCCTCAACCGCTTGGTCGATGTCGGCTGCGAAGTGACCGTGGTGCCGGCATCGACGACGGCCGAAGAGATTCATGCGCTGAAGCCGGACGGTCTTTTCCTTTCCAATGGCCCCGGCGATCCAGAAGGCGTTCCCTATGCCATGAAAGCGGTGCGGAAACTGATTGGGCGGTATCCGATCTTCGGCATATGTTTGGGACATCAAATTCTAGGGCTCGCATTCGGGTTGGAGACCTACAAGCTCAAGTTCGGCCACCATGGGGCGAATCATCCGGTGATCGATCTTCGAAGCAAAAAGGTCGAAATTACATCCCAGAACCACAATTTTGCGGTCAAGATTCCCCAACCCTTCAGCGAGGTGCCGGACAAGCCGCCGGTGGTCGAAACCGGCTACGGCAGAGTGTCGATCACACATCTCAGTTTGAATGATTGCTCGATCGAAGGCATGGCCTGCCTGGATCAGCCGGTGTTTTCGGTTCAATACCATCCGGAGGCGTCTCCGGGGCCTCATGATTCCGCGTATCTCTTCGAGGAATTTGTCCGACTGATGGAGACTCATCATGTGTAATCGGTTTATCGCGGTGCTGCTGACCGGACTGTCGCTGTCAGGTTGTATTAACATTCCGTCAATCTTTCCAGCTCCTGGGCCGCTCAAGGAAGTGCAGGTCGACGGAACGGGAACTGCAAAGGTGCTGCTGCTCGAGGTCTCCGGCATGATCAGCTCTCAGGAGAAAGAGGGATTGATACCCGCACCGAGCATGCTCGCGCGAATCAAGGAGCAACTGACGCGAGCCGCACAGGACGACAACATCAAAGCCGTCGTCCTCCGGATCAATACACCCGGGGGTACGGTGACGGCGTCAGACATCGTGTATCACGAACTCAAGACGTTCAAAACATCCAGGAAACTTCCCATTGTCGCCTCGATTATGGATCTGGGCACGTCCGGGGGGTACTATATCGCGGCTGCCGCCGATACGGTGATGGCGCATCCCTCCTCGGTCACGGGCAGCATCGGTGTCATCATGCTGACCGTCAATGCGCGGGGGCTGCTCGAAAAGGTGGGGGTGGAGGCGACTGCGGTGACGTCGGGGCCTCGGAAAGACATGGGCTCGCCGTTCCGGGTGATGACAGCTGAAGAGCGGGCGATCTTTCAGGGGCTGATTGACTCGTTCTATCAGCGCTTCTTGAGTGTCGTGCAGGAGGGCCGGCCGCGCCTGCAGATGGACCAGATCAAGAAGCTGGCTGACGGACGCATCTATACCGGAGATCAGGCGAAGGCGGCCGGGTTGGTGGACGAGATTGGATATCTGGAAGACGCCATCGAACTGGCCAAGAAGAAAGCCAACCTGACGGAAGCCCGGGTCGTCACCTATCAACGCCCCGGCGAATATTCGAACAATGTCTATTCGAGGCTGTTGGTCCCCGGACCGTTGTCGAGTTTGGCGGAGTTCGATGTCATGGCGCTTGCGCGGGGAGGCACGCCGCAATTCATGTATTTGTGGATGCCTTGATACCGGAGGCAGCGATTCGGCGAATGAGGCCGGATATGGAACTATTGATGTCACAGCCGACTGATGCATCGAACAACCGATGGTATTCGGCGCCGATTGGGCGCCGCCGCCTGCTCTGCTCCAGCGCGCGGTGCGCGATGGGGTTGTATGGTGTTCTGAATATGGGGACGTCAATCGGCCTCCTGTCCGCACTCGCCGGTTGCTACCGGGCGCCGGGCACGTCACGGGATCAATTTATCTATATCTCTGAAGAAAAAGAAATCGCCATGGGCATCAGCGGGTTTCATGAGGTGCTGCGCAAAGCCCGATTGAGTGACAACTTGGAAGTCACGGACATGGTCAACCGGGTCGGGACACGGATCGCTGCTGCGGCCAATAAGCCGGAGTATCAATGGGAATTTGTCGTGATTCAGGATGACCGATCGATCAACGCCTTTGCCTTGCCGGGTGGCAAAGTGGCGGTCTTTACGGGAATTCTTCCCTTCACGAAAACCGAAGATGGTTTGGCCACCGTGATGGGCCATGAGGTGGCGCATGCCCTTCAGCGGCATGGAGCTGAGCGCTATAGCCGGGGCATTCTGGAAACCATCGGGCAGGTCGGCGCCCTGGCTGCTGGCGCCGCGGCGGGGCGTCCGGATGCGGCCATGGCCGCGATGAGCGCATATGGAGTGGGGGTGTCGTTGCCGTTCGGGCGAAGTCAGGAGGCGGAGGCGGATCGCATCGGCCTCCGGTTGATGGCTCAAGCGGGCTACGATCCCCGTGAAGCAGTCCCGTTTTGGGAACGGATGAGCGGCTGCCCCAGGCAGATGATTGACAAGGTCTGCTTCCGGGCGAAACAGAATATCCCGGAGTTTTTGTCGACGCATCCGTCCGATACCTCCCGAATCGATCAGATTGAAGCCTGGTTGCCTGAGGCGATGAAATATTACCGGGGGCCCGGCGCGGTTGAGCCAGTTCAGCCGGCGCCGTACCGCCCATCGATCGGGCCTCTGCCGCAACCGGGATAATCAACATCCGGTCTTAGAATCACATGCCGAAACGCACAGACATCCGTTCCATTCTCATGATTGGGTCCGGTCCGATCGTCATCGGCCAGGCCTGCGAGTTCGATTATTCGGGGACGCAGGCGTGCAAAGCCCTGAGGGAAGAAGGCTATCGGGTTGTCTTGATCAACAGCAATCCGGCCACCATCATGACCGATCCTGAAATGGCCGATCGCACCTATGTCGAGCCGATTACCGTGGAGGTGGTCGAGAAGGTGATCGAGCGGGAACGCCCCGATGCCTTACTCCCGACGATGGGAGGGCAAACGGCCCTGAATACAACCATGGCGCTGGTCAAGCGCGGTGTGCTGGAGAAGTATGGAGTCCGGCTCATCGGCGCCTCGGCTGAGGCCATTCACAAAGCGGAAGATCGGGACGCGTTCAAGCAGGCGATGCAGCGCATCGGTCTGCGTGTGCCCAAGAGCGGGACGGCGCATACGCGCCACGAAGCGATGGCGATTCTGGAGATGACGGGTTTCCCGGCGATCATTCGCCCGTCGTTTACGATGGGCGGAACCGGCGGCAACATCGCCTACAACCGGGAGGAATTCGAGAAGCTGATCGATTGGGCCCTGGCGATGAGTCCGGTCAGCCAGGTACTCATTGAAGAGTCGGTTATCGGGTGGAAAGAATATGAACTCGAGGTGATGCGCGATCTGAAGGACAACGTCGTGATCGTGTGTCCGATCGAGAATCTCGATCCGATGGGGGTCCATACCGGCGACAGCATCACCGTCGCGCCGGCGATGACGTTGACCGACAAAGAATATCAGCGGATGCGGGACGCGGCGCTGAGGATCATCCGGGAAATCGGCGTCGATACGGGCGGCTCCAACATCCAATTCGGGATCGACCCGACGAATGGAGAAATGGTTGTCATCGAGATGAATCCGCGAGTATCGCGGAGCTCTGCGCTGGCGTCGAAAGCGACAGGCTTCCCCATCGCAAAGATCGCCGCCAAGTTGGCGGTGGGGTACACGCTGGACGAAATCACGAACGATATTACCGGTGTGACCAAGGCCTCGTTCGAGCCGTCGATCGACTATGTGGTGGTGAAGATTCCGCGATTCGCGTTTCAGAAGTTCAAGGGCGCCGATCCCACGTTGACGACACAGATGAAGTCGGTCGGCGAAGCCATGGCGATCGGACGGACCTTCAAAGAGTCGCTGCAAAAGGCCATTCGCTCACTGGAGCTGGACCTCAACGGCTTGGTTTCGCGGGTGGGAATCGATCGGGGGGTCCCAGAAGATTTCGATCGCGAGGCGGCGTTAGAGAAAGTTCAGCGGCTACTGCGGACCCCGCTGCCAGAACGATTGTGGCATCTCGCCGACGGTATCCGGCTCGGGCTTACGAACGACGACCTGTTTGCAATCACGAACATCGACCCCTGGTTTCTTGAGCAGATTCGGGAGTTGATCGGATTCGAGCAGACGCTCGCGAATACGACTGGCGGGGTTGCAGCATTGCCAGCGGGGTTGTTGTATGAGGCCAAGCGCCTGGGGTTTTCAGACGACCGGATCGGGCAACTTCTCGGACTCGAACCAGCCAAAGTCCGCAAGGCTCGCACGGGACCAGACAAGAGCGGAACAGACGCGGCACCCAGGGTGTCCGTCACGTACAAACGGGTGGATACCTGTGCGGCGGAGTTTGAGGCCCACACGCCCTACCTCTATTCCACCTATGGCAGTGAATGCGAGGCTCGACCGTCGGATCGGAAGAAGGTCGTGATTCTCGGCGGAGGCCCCAACCGTATCGGCCAGGGGATCGAATTCGACTACTGCTGTGTGCATGCGGCCATGGCGCTTCGGGAAGAGGCGGTCGAAACGATCATGGTCAACTGCAATCCGGAAACGGTGAGCACGGACTATGACACTTCGGATCGGCTGTACTTTGAGCCGCTCACGGAGGAAGACGTGCTCAATATCGTGAAAACGGAAGCGCCGTTGGGAGTGGTCTTGCAGTTCGGCGGGCAAACGCCGCTGAAGCTGGCCATTCCACTGTCACGGGCCGGTGTCAAGATTCTCGGTACCAGCTCGGACGCCATCGATTTGGCGGAGGACCGAGAGCGGTTTCGAGACTTGTTGAACAAGCTCGGCCTGCATCAGGCGGAGAGCGGGATGGCGCGATCTGTTGATGAAGCCGTCCAGATCGCGGAGTCGATCGGGTATCCCGTCATGGTGCGGCCATCCTATGTGTTGGGCGGGCGGTCGATGCAAATCGTCTACGACCAGGCAGGATTACTCGAGTATATGCGTTCCGCCGTCAAAGCGTCGCCGAAGCATCCCGTGCTGATCGACAAATACCTGGCCGACGCCATCGAAGTGGATGCCGACGCGATTTCCGACGGAAAGACGGTCGTCGTGGCGGGAATTATGGAGCATATCGAAGAGGCCGGGGTACATTCCGGTGATTCGGCCTGCTCGCTGCCTCCGTACACGTTGGAGCAGGACGTGGTGCATGAGATCGAACGCCAAATGAAGTTGCTGGCATTGGAGCTTGGCGTGATCGGGCTGATGAATGCGCAATTCGCCGTGAAAGGCACCATGATTTACGTCCTGGAAGTCAATCCGCGGGGGTCACGGACCGTTCCGTTCGTCAGTAAAGCGATCGGTGTGCCGTTGGCAAAGCTGGCGATGAAAGTGATGCTCGGGAAATCCCTTCAGGAGCTGGGGTTCACACAGGCTCCGCAGCCGGCGCATCTGTCGGTCAAAGAAGCGGTGTTCCCCTTCAATAAGTTCCCCGGTGTGGATGTGCTGTTGGGGCCTGAGATGAAATCAACCGGAGAGGTCATGGGCATCGACAGCGATTTCGGTTGGGCCTTCGCCAAGTCGCAGGCCGGAGCAGGGGCGATGTTGCCGAAGGTTGGAGTGGCATTCATTAGTGTGAAGGAGAGCGACCGCCCCAGTGCGCTCGAAGTGGCGCGGCACCTGGTGAAACTCGGATTTCGGATCTGGGGAACGAGCGGCACAGCCGCGTATTTCCGCCAAGCAGGCCTTAAGGCTGAGACGGTCAACAAGGTGCAGGAAGGTCGTCCGCACATCGTCGATCATATCAAGAATGGGTCGGTGGCACTGGTGGTGAATACCGTGCGTACTGCGTCGGCGCATCTGGACTCCCTGTCTATTAGGAGGGAAGCGCTTCATCGAGGAGTTCCTTATTTCACGACCATGCGGGGAGCGAGGGCCGCGGCTATGGGTATCGAATCCATCATCAGGAAAGAGTTGTCGATCCGGTCTTTGCAAGAATATCATCGGGCATAGTTGTCTAGGAGCCAGTTCACCATGCCGACACCGATTACCAAGAAGGGATACGACGCGTTGAAGGCGGAATTAGACCGTCTGCGGAAAGTCGAACGGCCCAAAAATATCGAGGCGATCGCGGAGGCGCGCGCCCATGGCGATCTGAGCGAGAATGCCGAATACGACGCGGCCAAGGAACGCCAAGGATTCATCGAATCCAGGATTGCCGAGATTGAAACCAAGCTGGCCGAGGCCCGGATCGTCGAGATCACCGGGAGGATCAGCGAGACGGTTGTGTTCGGCGCGACGGTGTCGGTGATCGAGCAGGAGACACAATCCAAGAAACAATATACGCTGGTCGGGCAGGACGAAGCGGACATGAAATTCAATAAGATTTCCGTCCAATCGCCGGTCGGACGCGCATTGATCGGCAAGCGGGTCGGTGATTTCGTTGAGGTAAAGACCCCGGTCAAGATGGTCGAATACGAAGTGGTGGAGATCAAGTTCGAGGAATTTTAGCCGTGTCGACGGCCCCCCCTCTGATCACGTTGCTGACGGACTTCGGTGAACGCGATCATTTTGTGGCAAGTATGAAGGGGGTGATCCTGTCGATCAATCCCGCCGTCACCATCGTCGATCTCTCACACCAAATCACCTCCCATCAGATTGAAGAGGCCGGGTATTTTCTCCGGTCCTGCTATCGGTATTACCCCGACGGCACCATTCATGTCGCCGTGGTCGATCCCGGAGTCGGCACCACGCGCCGACCGTTGCTGATTTCCACCGGTCGCGCGATGTTCATCGGTCCGGACAACGGGTTGTTCAGTGAAGTGCTGGATCAGGAGCCTGGCGCAAAGATGTGGCTGATCGACAACCAGCAGTACCGCCTGGCCACAGCCGGATCGACCTTTGACGGTCGTGATGTGTTCGCGCCGGTGGCAGCGTGGCTGAGCAGGGGAGTGCCCCCGGCATTTATGGGCCCGGCCGTCCATGATCCAATCCGCCGTTCCACGGCGATCCCGATCCGGCACGATGAACTGCTGGTCGGAAAGATCGTCTCAATCGATCGGTTCGGGAATCTCATTTCAAACATTACGGCGAGACAGGTCCAGGAATTCAGGGTCTCGCTGGGAGAGGCCGCCCTAGAGATTCATGTGGGACCGCGCATCATCAACGGCTTAGTCGGGAGCTACAGCCAAGGGAGCCGTGACAGTCCCTCCGCGCTGATCAACAGCGGCGGCACCTTGGAGATCTTTCTGCGAGAAGAGAGTGCCGCGCACCACCTACAGGTTGGTGTGGGGGAAGAGATTCGGTTGTGCTGACGCAGCGGAAGATTTCTCATCCTGAGCTGATTTCAGCGTCTGATGTGTCCGCCGGAGACCCGAATTCATGAGGTCTCACCGCGCGCCATTCGGTGAACACATTTCCTGGTCCGATTCTCCGACGCCAGGAGGCAGATCATCGCGCCCGCTGCAGGGCTTTGCCGGCCGAAGGTGACTCACTGATCAGGTCGCTGCGAATGGCCACGAAGTTGTTGTACTGGAATGTCTCGATGCGCTGGTCGTATCGTGGACATGCGATGAGCCCGTCAGGAACAATCTGAAATATGACGTAGTCGAGGCCGGCAAAAACGTCAAAGGCATCTTTGAGGAATCGCCGCGAGTCAATGTAGGTGCCACCGTACTCGAATTGGACGCGTCGGATGATACCGCGCTTGAGGCTCTGTACGCTTCCATGCAGCACGTCGACTTCATGTCCCTCTGTATCCACCTTCATGAGGTCGACCCGCTGCAGGCCGTAGTTCATGCAGAACTCGTCTGCGGTCAAGAGCTTGGCCTCCTCGGTCTGCGTGGCCGGTGGGATGCCATATCCGTCCTCAAGCCCGAATCGGTTGTGCAGAGAGTTTAGCCCCGAGGCCTCGCCGAAAATGTGAAGGGGCGCTGTCCCTGTCCTCGACGAGAGGGCTGCCTTATGGACCGTGACATTGTTCGGATAGCCCCGGCGCAGGAGTGCATGGTGCGCGCTCGTAGAGGGTTCAAACGCATGAATGGTGGCAGTTGGCCTGAGCTCGAGTACTGAAGCCGTCCAATCGCCAACATTTGCGCCAACATCCAGCACCACGTCAAGATACGGGGCGGCCTCGCGAACAAAGCGAAGTTCACCATTGGCGGTTGGATCACTGGTGATCGTTGAGCTGGAGTCGCCGCAGTACTCGCAGTAGAAACGGCAACATGCGGCGAGGAGTCTTGATTTCGGAATCCACGTTATCGTTCTGCGTGCGGCCTGCTCAAATGCGCCCATTCTGTTTCCTCGGGGTCATGCTGAGGCGTCCCTGTGGTGATACCCTGCTTGTGCGACGGAGGGGTAAGAGGGCCGGAGGGGTCCCATCACATCGCTCATCGGGCCCATGCAAAATCTGAAGGCGGCACATCAATTGCGACCTCGTGGGGCAATCCAAGCTGGCGTGGATCTCCAAGTTGATGTCTTACTGTTAAGTCTGTTGCGGATTGCCCGCGCAGCATTGCACGTGTCCAATATTCCACTCCTCCGTCAGGTGGTCAAGATAGACTGCAAATGCTGCTGTCTATCCGGCTATCGCCCGCAGTAGCCCATTCCGCATGGCAGATGACGTCGTAGGATCCATACACCCTGCGAAGTATTCAGGGTGGGCTGGATAGGCCGGAACCTGTGAGATGCACGATGTGAGGCGCTTGGCTCTCTCGCTTGACCTTCATTTCCATTGGCTCCTATAATCCTCTCATGTCGTTGCCGTAACGCACTGATTCACCGAAGAAAATGGCTGAATTCACTCACTTCAATGAGGCTGGGCGCGCCCGGATGGTCGATGTGTCGGCTAAGACTTCGACTGAACGGGTGGCCACGGCGCAGGCGAAAGTATTGCTCCAGCCGGAAACCCTAGAAAAAATTCAGCAGCGTACGATTGCCAAGGGCGATGTGTTGGCGGTCGCTCAAGTGGCCGGCGTGATGGGCGCGAAGAAAACTCCCGATCTCATTCCCATGTGCCACCCGATGCTGCTGACCAGCGTCGATATTTCATTCCAGGAAGACCCGCGGCCGGATCGGACAGGGGCTTGTTCGATCACGATTACGGCGACGGTAAAGACGACGGGGCAGACGGGAGTCGAAATGGAAGCGTTGACGGCGGCGTCAGTGGCGGCGTTGACGATCTATGATATGTGCAAGTCCGTGGATCGCGGGATGAGCTTCACGGAGGTGTGGCTGTTGTCGAAATCAGGTGGAAAATCAGGAGCCTATACGAGATAGATGAAGCCCAAGATTAAGGTTGATGGAAAATGATTACGGTTCAGCTATTTGGGATGACTAAGATGATGGCGGGGAACCAGCCGGCCCTGTCGTTGAATGTGGCCGATGGCCGGCAGGTCAAGGATGTCATTGGTGCGATCGAGGCCGGCTACCCTCACATAGGAGAATTGATCCAGAAGAAGAAGGTGTTGGTGTCGGTCAATCAGGAAATTGCGCACGAAGACACGATCGTTCACGCCGGCGACGAGATTGCGCTTCTGCCGCCGTTTGCCGGAGGAGCAGGTGCGACCCCAGATGACGACAGCCAGTTCGTCCGGGTGCAGCGGGAGAACTTCTCTCTCGATCAGGAACTTGACCGCGTTCGCAGCCGGTCAACACGTATCGGCGGGATCGCGACGTTCTTGGGGGTTGCGCGTGACCGGTCGCGGGGCCGCGATGTGGACCGTCTCACGTTCGAACATTATGAGGGGATGGCGCAGAAAAAACTGCGGGAAATTCGCGAACGAGCCTTACAGGATTTCGGTATTCTGGAGTTGCTGATTATTCATCGCTACGGTGAAATTTCGATCGGCGAAAATATCGTGCTGATCATCGCCGGCGCTGAGCACCGGGCTGAAGCGTTTCGCGCCTGTCAGTGGGCGATCGATGAATTGAAGCAGATCACCCCCATTTGGAAGCTGGAGCGTACTCCCGAAGGGGAGGTGTGGGTGGAAGAACATCCGTAGGATGGATGAATTCATGAAGGACCTGGTTGCTCAGGGCGACAGTGGCACACATGTGGTCGATACCTTCGGGCGGCCGTTGAAGAGTTTGCGACTGTCTGTCACGGATCGCTGCAATCTGCGCTGCCGCTACTGCATGCCTGAAGAAGAGTATGTCTGGCTGCCGCGTGAGGATGTGCTCAATTTTGAAGAATTGGCGACGCTTGCCGGATATTTCGCCGATGTGGGCGTGGAGAAGGTTCGGCTGACCGGAGGGGAGCCACTGCTGCGGCGGGACCTCCCGCGATTGGTACGGCTGCTGGTTCATGATCGCCGGATCCGGGAGGTTACGTTAACCACCAATGGAGTGCTTCTGGCTGAGTATGCGCAAGAGCTGTATGAGGCGGGACTTCATCGCGTGACCATCAGTCTGGATACGCTGCGGCCGGAGCGATTCCGCCGGTTAACCGGTCGAGACGAGTTTGCCCGCGTTCTTGATGGGATCGAATCTGTGGGAAAGGCGGGGTTTCCCGACCTGAAGCTCGATACTGTCGCGATTCGAGGATTCAATGACGACGAGCTTGTTGCGTTAATTGAATTTGCCCGGCAGTATCAGGCCGAGGTGCGGTTTATCGAGTATATGGATGTGGGTGGAGCAAACGAGTGGGCCATGGAGAAGGTGTTGTCTTGCGCAAGCATCTTGGATCGAGTGGGCACGCACTATGGAACCATCACTCCATTGCCTGAACGTGGGTCGGCGCCGGCGCAGCGGTATCAGTTGTCGGACGGCACGATCTTCGGCATCATTCCGTCCACGACCATGCCGTTTTGCGGGTCCTGCGACCGCAGCCGGGTGACGGCGGACGGGCTTTGGTATTTGTGTCTCTATGCGATGTCGGGGGTGGATCTCCGGCAACCTCTTCGGCGAGGGGTCAGTGCGGAAGATATGCGGGAGATCATCCGCACTGGTTGGGAGGCTCGTCGAGACCGAGGCGCCGAGGAACGGAAGGGATTGGAGCAGGTTGGGCTCAGAAACGGCGGACTGATCGGCATTGATCGGCTTCGAGAAGACCCCCACTTGGAAATGCACGCCCGTGGTGGATGATCATGAAGTGTGAAGTCTTGCGAATAACAGTTAATAATAAGGTGGGGTTAAGCTTGGAAGCGCAGCCACGGTGTTGAGCTGGCTCCCGTGGCCTTAATCTGAGAGTTGCCGAGCGATCCGTATGACCGATCCATCCTATGCCGCGATTCTGGGGTTCGGGTTCCTGCTCGGTCTGCGGCATGCGCTCGATGCCGACCATCTTGCCGCGATCTCGACGGTGTTGGCCGAACGGCCGTCGTTTCGGGCGTCCAGCGCCGTTGGTTTTTGGTGGGGGGTCGGCCATACCACGACGCTCTTGCTCGTCGGCACGGTGGTATTGGCGTGGGATATCCGCATCCCCGAACGATTTGAACTCCTCGCCGAGTCCGGTGTCGGGCTCTTGCTTATTGCCCTGGGCGGGACATTGGCGTGGAAACTGTACCGGGAACGGTGGCATGTCCACAGCCATCACCACGATGACGGTCCGCATGTCCATTTTCATAGCCATCAGCAGCAGGACGATCATCGCCACCGGCATTGGATGGCCGGTTCCGTTCGGCCGCTCTGCATCGGGATGGCGCATGGGCTGGCTGGGTCAGCGGCGCTGATGCTGATTGTGCTCTCGTCGACCCATGAGCTGGGATCGGGACTGTTGTCAATTGCTGTCTTCGGTGTGGGCTCGATTGTAGGGATGATGGCGATCGGGCTGACGATCAGTCTGCCGCTGGTGTATTCACTCGCGGCCAGCCGGCGTCTGTTTATGGGATTGCAAGGCTGTGCCGGCGTTGCCAGTGTCTGTATCGGGATCTGGATGCTCGCCAGGCTGGCCTGGTCATGAGCGGGCCGGTGCGCGACGCCTCCATTCTGCATGGAGTCCGGTTTGCACGTGCGTCAGGCGCACGGCTGTGCTATTCTCCGCCGATGGCGACAGGCAGTGTGGCCACTCACGATTGACTGAGGGACAGGACCATGGCGTGGTTCAAGAAAGACAAAGCGGTTGAGACACCGGCGCCTCCACGCTCAAAAGGCAGCGAGGGCATGTGGCTGAAGTGCAATCATTGCCGGGAAATCGTGTATCGTAAGGAAGTCGATCGCAATAACAAGGTCTGTCCCAAGTGCGAGTATCATTTCCCGATTTCCGTGATGGAGCGGATCGGGCTTCTCGTCGATTTGGGCTCCTTCAAGGAATGGGATATCGACCTGCAAGCGCAAGACCCGTTGACGTTTCACGACACCAAATCGTACCCCGAACGAGTGAAGGCACAACAGGAAAAGACCGGCCGCAAGGATGCTTTGGTGATCGGCGAGGGATTGGTCAACGGAAACCGTGTCGTGCTGTGCGTCTTCGATTTCAGCTTTATGGGCGGCAGCATGGGGTCGGTCGTGGGAGAGAAGCTCTGCCGCGCCATCGATCGGGCGTTGGACCTGAAGGTGCCGGTTATTTTGGTCACGGCGTCCGGTGGTGCGCGGATGCAGGAGGGGATTCTCTCGCTGATGCAAATGGCCAAAACATCGGCGGCCGTGGCCAAATTGGGCGAGGCGAAGCTGCCGTTCATTTCGATTCTGGCGGATCCGACCTTCGGTGGCGTGACGGCCAGTGTGGCAATGTTGGGCGATGTGATCATTGCGGAACCGAAGGCGCTGATCGGTTTTGCCGGCCCCCGGGTCATTGAGCAGACGATTAAACAGCAACTGCCGGATCAGTTTCAGCGTGCGGAATTTCTTCTGGAGCACGGCATGATCGACATGATCGTCGAACGCAAGCAGCTCAAAGAGACGGTCAGCACTCTCGTCTCCCATTTTTAGCCGTTCCTCGTCCCCCCGGTTGGTCGATGACCTATCCCGCCGCCATTGAATACCTCTATGGTCTCCAGAAGCATGGGATCAAACTCGGTCTGGAGCCGATGCAGGCGCTGCTGGAGGCGATTGGTCATCCGGAGCGCCGGCTGCGTGTCCTGCACGTCGGCGGGACCAACGGCAAGGGATCGACGGTTGCCATGGCGGCGGCGATGCTGCGCGCCTCCGGGTTACGGGTCGGTCTGTATACCTCCCCGCATTTGGTCGAGTTCCGCGAGCGCATTCGCATCAACGGCGACATGATCCCGGAAGCGCGCTTGGCCGACCTGGTCGGCCGATTGCGCGCCGCCGTTCAGCCTGAACTGAGCCTGACATTTTTCGAGATGACAACGGCGCTTGCGATGCTTTACTTTGCGGACTCGCACGTCGATCTCGCGGTGCTGGAGGTCGGGATGGGAGGGCGGTTTGATGCGACCAACGTCGTCGACCCGATCGCATGCGGCATTACGACCATTGCCTTGGATCATCAGGAATATTTGGGGACGACCGAAGAGGCCATCGCTTTTGAAAAAGCAGGGATCATCAAACCGGGGGTGCCCGTAGTGATCGGGCGGATGGGACCTGAGGCCGGTACAGTGATGAGGCGGGTCGCAGCCGAGCGAGCCGCTCCGTTGTGGCAGCTGGGATCGGAGTTCGTCGTTGACGGGAGCAGTGATCGGTTTATCTATAGGGGACAGGGAAGGGTGGTTGAGGGACTTCGGTGCGGGCTTGTCGGGCGGCATCAATTAGATAATGCCGCTTGCGCCATCGCGTTACTCGAGGCGGCCGTCCACGGGGGCGTGTCGGTCAACGAGGTGGCCGTCCGTGAAGGACTGCACTCGGTGGTGTGGGAAGGGCGGCTGGAGGTCCTTGAAGATGCTCCGGGGGTTCTTCTGGACGGGGCCCATAACCCTGCCGCGTCCGTGGCGTTGAGCCGCTATCTGGAAGATTTTCTCGCCGGTCATCCACACGCGCGTGTCATTCTTGTGTGGGGCATGATGCGGGATAAAGATCATCGCGCATTCATCGCACCGCTGCTGCCGCTGGTCTCCGAAATCGTGCTCACGCAAGCCGGTCTTGCCCGATCCGCGACCGTCGGCGAGCTGCGCCAATCACTGACGGAATGGCCCAAGCCGGTGTCTGAAGTGCCGCTGCCTGCCGAAGCATTACAGTCGGCGAAGGAACGGGCCTCTTCCGGCGACCTCATCTGTGTGGCCGGGTCGCTCATGTTACTCGGCGACATCAAGGCCGCGGTGCGTGGCTGCGGGCTCTCGTTGATTAGGGGTTAGCATGACAGATCCTTGGTGGCGGATCTGTCGGCAGTTTGTGCTTGCGTGGGGCCTAGTCCTCTCCCTTCCAGGGCTTTCCCTTTGGGCCGCTGAAATTCAGAAGTCTGCCGGAAATTCCTCGTCCGGCTCTGCGCCTCTGGAGATCACGGCTGCCCGCTTGGATTATCGAAAAGATCAAGAACTGTATGAAGCCGACGGATCCGTCGTGGTGCGCCAAGGGCTCCTCACGCTCACGGCGGACCATGTCACGATACAAGCGTTACCGGGAGTTGTGACCGCGACCGGCCACGTGCATTTGACGGATCCCAAGACGGATGTCACCGCGGAACGGCTTGAACTGAACGTGAATACCGAGGCCGGTGTGGTGACGCAGGGACAGCTGTTTGCCCCCTCCACGAATTCGTTGGTGTCGGGCCGGCTCTTGCAGCGATTTTCGGAATACCACTATAGAGTCAAGAGCGGAAGTTTTACGAACTGCGATGCACAGGATGGGGAAGTGCCGGCCTGGCGTCTGCGATTCGAGGATGCCGATGTCATCTTCGGCGATACCATGGCATTCAAAAAGGCGTGGTTCTGTGTGAACGATGTGCCGGTCCTTCCTTTTCCTGCGCTGACGTATCCCATGGCCAAGCGAAAGACCGGGTTCCTGATGCCAGTCATCTCGTACGATAACCGATTCGGCGTCTCCGCCCAAAGCAGTTTTTTTTGGGCCATCAATCCGAGCCAAGATTTGACCATTGCGCCGAAGTACTACAGCCAGTTGGGCTATGGGTCGGATTTCGATTATCGATATGTCTTAGACCGTCGCTCGCGGGGACAGTGGCATGTAGGCTATCTCCAGCAGACGGAGCTACCCAACGTCGCGGGGGTGAGCAGTACGGGGGAGGATGCCAAGAGAGCGCGCGCGACGTTTACGGGCAGCCATACGCAATTCTTCACCGACACCCTTCTGCTTCGGACCAACGTCAACTTCGTCACCGATCCCAACTATTTCCAGCAACTCAGTAATTCCGGGACGTTGCGCGCGTCGCCCAGCAACGAGTCTAACTTATTAGCGGCCCAGCGGTTGCCATACGGGAATCTTTATCTGTTGGGGCGCTATCTCCAGCCGTTGCAGGCCGGGGGAAAGGATACTTTTCAGCGGCTTCCTGAAGTCGGGTATAGCCTGCCCGATACTTCGCTACTGAATTCTCCTCTGCGGGTTGGAATGGAAGGGAATTTCGTCAACTTTTACCGGGAACAGGGGTTCACGCTCAACCGGGCCGACGTGGTTCCTGGTATCGCGACCGACGTGATCGAGTTGGGGCATATTCTCGGCATCAGGCCGCAAGCCAAGTTCCGCGAGGTGTACTACAGCAGAGGGGCTGACACGACCGCGGCCCAACATCGCGAAACGTTCTGGGTCGGGGTCGAAGCGATGTCCAAGTTGACGCGCCGGTTCGGGCTCGACCGCAACGGCGGATTTCTGCACACGATAGAACCATCCGCCATCTATGAGTACGTGCCTGGAACGGACCAATCGAAACTGACGCTGATCGATCAGGTTGACGATCTGCCGAGGAAGAATCTTCTGACCTATGCGTTACGCAGCCGTATCTTGGAACAGGGACGGGACCGGTCGTTCAACTGGCTGGATCTGACCGTGGCGCAGAGCTATCACGTAGGGGCCGTGCAGACACGCGCGCGGGACTTTGCTCCCGGAATCGATCCTCTGCTGGGGTCGGTCACCCAGCCTCTTCAGCCGGCCACAGTCGACATTCAAGGCAGAAAATTTTCCGACCTCTGGCTGCGAGCGGTCATCGGCAATCAACACCCGCATGCCGTCCGGTCTCAATTGGACGCTGCCGGGTTCGGGCGTGGAGCCGGGGATATCAGCGGCGGCCGTCGGCCGCCGATCAATCAGTACCTGACCGTCGACGCTTTTTTCGATCCCTATCAGGGAGTCGTGAGTCAAGCGAACGCCGACCTTCGCCTACAAGAAGGCAGCAACTGGTACATTGATGTGGGTCAGCGGTATTCTCGCGACGGCAATCGCGTCAGACGCGGGGATGTCTGGAATCCCATGTCCTTCAATGAAGTCTATGCGCCGACGGACGAGATTCTGTTCCTGACAATGGGCGGAGCCTTCCGCACACCGTGGGGTTGGACGGTTGGAGCCAAAGGCTACTACGATGTGAAACATGGACGGAGTCCGGAGTACGACGTCGTGGCCCTCTATCAAAATCCCTGCAAGTGCTGGTCGGCCGGATTCCACTATTTGCAGTTCCCCGATCGTCAACAGTTTAACTTCATGCTCAGCCTTACAGGGGTGGGATGGACGGAAAATACCGGCACTGCCATGATGCGGGGTATCCTGTCCCCGTTGCTCTGGGGTGAACGCGGGTTGCCGTGGTATACCCCCGGAGGACCCTACGGCCGTATCGAACAGGTGCCGCAAGCTGATGGTGCAACGACCGGAGGTCGATAGAGGCGGTTGTGAACCAATGCCGGTGTATTCGCGGTAGGCGCAATTGACAGCAAAAACTGGGCTGGAGTACGATGCCCGCACGTGTGCGTGTGAGATCTTTTAATAGGAGGGAGTCGACGTGGCTGGTGATACCTTGAAAGTGGAAGATTCGTCCTGGGATGCTGAAGTGATGAAGGCCTCGGAATTGGTGATGGTCGATTTCTGGGCGGTGTGGTGTGGACCGTGCCAGATGGTGGCGCCGATTGTCGATGAGCTCGCTAAGGAGTATACCGGCAAGCTTAAGGTCCTGAAGCTCAACACGGATGAAAATCCGGAGGTAGCGGGGCGCTATCAGGTGATGAGCATCCCCACGATCCTGTTCTTCAAGAACGGCCGTCCGGTTGAGAAGCTTGTCGGGGCCAGGCCCAAGCGGCAATTCAAAGACGTGATTGATTCGCTGCTCGCCCAACATACCGGCACCGCGTGAACCCCGCACCGCAGCCATGCTGACCGAGCTGCGTATTTCCAACTTCGCTGTACTCGAACAGGTCGCGTTGACTCCTGATGCCGGGTTTACCGTACTCACAGGGGAGACAGGAGCCGGGAAATCGCTGCTGATTGACGCCCTGTCGCTTCTTGTCGGCGGACGGGCATCCAGTGATCAGATCAGATTCGGGGCAGACGAAGCACAACTCGAGGCGTCCTTCCAGATTCCCTCAGACCATCCGATCGGTCGAAAACTGCGCGACCAGGGGATTCTCGACAAAGAAGATCCGCAACTTGTGATCCGGCGCGTCATTGCCCGATCTGGACGGAACCGCGTGTACCTGAACGGGGTCATGAGTCCGGTCCATGTGCTCGAAGAGTTCGGTGGGACCCTCCTCGACATTCACGGTCAACATGATCAACAGTCGCTGCTCGCTTCTCAGGCACAGCTCGATGCCCTCGACGCCTTCGGGCGACTTCACACGGTGCGTGGACAGTATCGGACGGCCTATAGTGAATGGACACGACTCCGTCAGGAGCGAGAAGCGCTGGCTGGTAAAGTCCTGCAAGCCGCGCAGCGGGAGGATTATTTGACATTTCAGAAGCAAGAGCTGGACGACGCCTCGCTGATGCTTGGCGAGGAAGAGGCCCTTCAGGCCGAACGGCGGAGGTTGGGATCCGTGCAGCGGCTGAATGAACTGGCCGCAGAGGTGCAAGAGCGGATTCAAGGTGAGCAGGACGGGATCTTGGCCAATCTATCACTCGTGGAACGGACGCTGGGAGAGCTGGCGCAGATCGATCCCGATATGCAAGGAACTAGCCGGCTTGCCGCCGATGCCAAGGTGCTCGTGCGAGAGGTGGCCGACTCCCTCCGCGGCTATGTGGATCGATTGGACGGTGATCCGATGCGTTTGGCCGCCATCGAAGATCGCTTGGCCCTGATTCAGAAGCTGAAGAAGAAATACGGAGGCACCGTCGAGGCGGTGCTGGAGACTCACCGGTGTGTTCGGGCGGAGTTGGAGGGGCTTCACCATTCCGACGAACAACTTGAGCGCTATGATCGGTTGATTCGTGATGCGGTGCTGGAGGTTGCTCGAACGGCGCGGGCCCTCACTGACAAACGCACGGACGCGGCCAAGCGCATGACGAAGATCGTGCGTCGGGAACTGGATGCGCTCAAAATGGGGCAGACTCAATTCACGGTTCAGGTGCTGACGGGTGAGGGGGAACAGGCGTATGGGCTCGAAGGGGCGGATCGCGTGGAATTTGTGCTGTCGACTAATGTCGGCGAACCATTGAAGCCGCTCTCGCGGGTCGCCTCGGGAGGAGAATTGTCCCGGGTGATGTTGGCACTGAAGTCGGCTCTTGCGGGTGCAGACCGTGTGCCGGTCATGATTTTCGATGAAATTGACACGGGAGTCGGAGGGGCTGTCGCGGCTGCCATTGGCAAACGGCTGAAAGATTTGGGGCGGTTTCATCAGGTACTCTGTGTCACCCATCTTCCCCAAGTGGCGTCCCAAGCCGACCATCACTGGTGTGTGGAAAAATCCCAGGTCAAGAATCGGACGATGACGTCGGTTCGGCTTCTCTCCAGTCTCGAACGGGAAGGCGAAATCGCACGGATGCTTGGGGGAGCCACGGTGACCAAGAAGGTCAGGGAAACCGCGGCAGAGCTGATCGCAGGAGCCAAAGAATCAGGGTGACACGCGCGCGGGGAACGTTACGACTTGCGGCTCTCGGCAATGGTCGCCGCGACGGCCATCGGGGGAAGGGAATGCTTGCACTCATTGATGACTTGAATAAATAAGTTGGTTAACCTGGGATCGAAATAGGTGTGGGCTTGGCTGGAAATACGGTCGAGGGCCGCATCAATGGACAGGGGAGAGGAAGCCATCGGATCCGCAGTGAGATGGTCAAAGGTCTGCGCAAGGGCGACGATTCGAGCCAGAAGGGGAATACCCTCTCCCTGGAGGCCATGCGGATAACCGTGTCCATCCCATCGTTCGTGGTGGCACAGAATGATCTGACTGATCTCCGCTGACAAGCCGGCATGGCGAACCAGCTGGGCGCCTTTATCAGGATGGTCCTTACGGATGTCCGTGGAATCTGATGAAGCCTTGCGCTGGCCCTCAGGGAAGTGATGGGGCCCAATCCCGGATTTTCCGATGTCATGTAGAAAGGCGCCCATCGTTAAAGACTTTTGCTCTTCACTCCCCAAATTAAGGCGATTCCCTATCAAGGTCGCGTAGAAACTCACCCGGCTTGAGTGATTCAATAAGTTTCTATCCGTCGCCTCCAGAATGTCAGAGAGAAGTGGAAGCAATCCGAGGTCTGTACCTAAAACCGGGGCCGGTCCCTGTTTATCTGCACCAGCTGCCGCGTAGCCGGACTGGAGCGCCTGCCAGGCGTGAGCACTTTCCTGCTCGGTTCCCCAGAGATCCGGTGACGACTCAAAGAACTTGCGAATAAAATCGAGCCGCCGTTTCTTTCCGAGCGTTTGATTGATGAGTGTAATAAGCTCCGTTACATTGAACGGCTTCAGCAGATATCCTGCGGCTCCGTAGCGAATGCCGTCCATGGCGGATTTGAGGCTGCCATAGCCGGTCACAATGATCACTTCGGTGTCGGCATGGGCCTGTCTGATTTCCTGGAGGAGGTCCATGCCGTGGCGGTCGGGAAGTTTCTGGTCGAGGGTGATGAGATCAACGGGGTGCCGACTGAGAATGTCGAGCGCCGCACAGGCGCTCTCTGCTGATTGGACGTTGAAAAACGGGCGGAGGATTACTTTGAGCGCATCGCGTGGACCGGCTTCGTCGTCGATGACGAGTACGGTTGGCTTGGTCAAATCTGTATGGGACGGCATGTGCAGCAGGACTCCGCCTGGAAACGAGTTTCAGTAGGAATGTACAAGCAATTCCCGTTCCTTTTCATATGGTTGCAAGTGTGTGACAACAGAGAGTATAGACAATACGTAATATGACTATATGTAGTTTTCTTGAACCACCCGTTTCCCCATCGTGACCTGATCAGAAGCACGGCTGCGTGCGATTAATCACGCACACCAAGCGGCTAGTGTGTCATTCTTGCACTGCGGGATCGGGCTCCGAGGTCGGGTCCCGGTCCGTGCGGCTAATGCCGAGCGAATCCATACGGTATTTCAACATTCGGCGGCTGATTCCCAGCAAGTTGGCGGCGTGGGTTTGTACGTAGTTAGTCCGTTTCAGCGCGTCAAGGATAATCTCACGTTCGAATTCCATGACGGCCTTCTCAAGAGACAGGCGACCGGAGATGGTATCGTCATGGAGTGAAGCTGATCTGACGTCACCTTTGAGAATGGCAGGCAAATGTTCAGGGACTATGTGTTCGGCATTGTTCGACCAGATAAAGGCCTGTTCGACGATGTTTTCCAGTTCTCGGACGTTGCCGGGCCAGGGATAGCGCACCAACAGTTCCAATGCTTCCTTCGAAAATTCAATATGCGGGCGCTTTTCCTCCTCCAAGCGCTTGGCCAGGAAGTGTTTGCCAAGCAGGGCGATGTCCTCACCGCGATCGCGGAGCGGCGGGAGATACAGTGAGATGACATTGATGCGGTAGTATAAATCTTCGCGGAATTGGCCCTTCCGGACAAGCTCATCCAAGTTCTTATTAGTCGCAGCCACGATGCGGACATCGACTTTGATCGGCTGCACGCCGCCGATTCGGGTAAACTCACGCTCCTGCAGCACCCGGAGGAGTTTGGCTTGTGTCACCGGGCTCAGGTCGCCGATTTCGTCGAGAAACAGAGTCCCGGTATTGGCCATTTCGAATTGCCCGGTGCGCCGCGCCGTGGCATCCGTAAACGAACCTTTTTCATGCCCGAACAGCTCGCTTTCAATGAGCGTTTCAGGGAGGGCGGCACAATTCAAGGCAATGAAGGGTCGTTCTCGGCGAGAGCTGTTGTAGTGCAAGGCCTTGGCGACGAGTTCTTTCCCCGTTCCGCTTTCTCCGGTGATCAAGACGGTGGTGCGGCTGTCTGCGACCTGTTCTATCTTGGCGTAGATTTCCTGCATGCCCGAACTCTTGCCGATCAGGTTGTGGAAGGCGTAGCGCTGCACCACCTGGCTGCGCAGCTGTTTGACTTCGCGTTCCAGCTCCAGAGAATTCAATGCCCGGTCGATGACGATACGTAATTCGTCGACATCGAATGGTTTGGATAAATAGTCCGCCGCCCCAAGCTTCATGGCGTCCACGGCGGTCTTGACCGACTTGGTCCCGGTGAGCATGATAACCGGCACCATCTTGCTTTCTGAACGCAGTGTCTGGAGAACGGCCAGCCCGTCGGTGCCCGGCAGAATGACGTCAAGGAGGACAAGATCCGGCCCTTCTTTTCGAAAGACGTCGAGGCCTTCCTGGGCATCGGCGGCCTGGAGAATGTCATAGGACGGTTCCAGCACCATCTTCAAAGAGGTGCGCACACGCGCTTCATCGTCGATGAGGAGCACGCGCTTCTTTGTGTCATAACTGTCCACTGTGTCTGCTCTCCGTTGTTAGGCGATCGATGGGAGGTTTACGCGGAATGTTGTTCCGGATCCCACCGTGCTCTGTACCTGGATCGTGCCCCGGTGCTCTCGAATAATTTGATGGGCAATCGCCAATCCCAGCCCCGTGCCTTCGTTTTCTCCACTCTTGTGTTTCGTGGTGAAGAAGGGATCGAAAATGTGATCGAGATCGGCGGCCGAGATACCGTGTCCCGTATCCTCCACTTCGATTTGAATCCAGGCGGTGCCTTTCGGTTTCATCATCGCGACAGTTTTGACCCTGAGCATGCCGGTGTGTTCACCGATGGCATCCAGCGCATTCAAGAACAAATTCAAGAGCACTTGTTTCATTTGCTGCCGATCTAACATGACACGAGGAAGCCCGGACGCCAACTCTTTTTCAATCCTGATCCCTCGGCTGCGGGCTTTGACGTCGATGAAATACAGGCACGACGAGACGAGGTCGTTGATATCTTCCTCGGTCAGTTTCGGCTCCATATACCGGGCGTAGTCGAGAATTTCCTGGATCAACCGCTCGATTCGATAGACGTCGTCAAGCACGATTCGGCTGAAATCACGGATAAATTCGGCGTCGTCCTTCCGCTCGGGTGCGAGCTGGATAAACGTTTTGATCGAGGTCAGCGGATTTCTGATCTCGTGGGCAAACCCTCCCGCTATAGTTTCGAGCGAGCGGAGCCGGTCTGTCCGACGCATCAAGGTTTGTGACTGGCGCAGGTCTTCGTACACGAGCATCGAATCCAAGGCGTTGGCGGCAATTTGGGCCATGGTCGTCAAGAGATCGGCATGCTCAACACTCTGGCTGTCCGCTGCGGTATCCATGTGCAGCAGAGCGATCGCAATCAATCGGCCTTTGCTCACAAGCGGGATCGCCGCGCGAACACGAAAATCGTCGGACAGCGCGAGCGAGCCCCCGTGTTGAGGTTTGAGAAGGCCATAGCAAGAATCGTTGTGCTGCTGCAGGTTGCGAATCAGCTGGTCGGTCAGAGGATGGTGTAAGGACAGCGTAGCCGGTGCCGCGTGCGTCTGGTTCGATCCATGTTCAACCAGTCGGCGAAAGTCTGCATGTTCGTGCTCGGCAAGGTAGAGCATTCCAGCTGGGTATTGCACGATCTCCAGTAGTTCTAACAGCACACGCTGGGCAATGGCAGAGAGCGTGGTGAGTTGTCCGAGGTCCCGAGAAAATCTGGTAATGCGTTGAAGCGACTCGGAAGCCGATTGATCTATCGCTACGTGAGTGACAATCTGGTCCGTCATACAGGCGTGAGAACGGTCAAGCGCTGGCCGTGGCGTCACGTATCGTGACACGATGCGGCGAGCCGGCACCGAGGCGTGGTGCTGATCACCAACGCAGCAGTATACATGGTGAGGGCGACTTCAGCCAGCAGATTTCCCCTTCTCGACGACGGCAAGCAAGAGCTGGTTGTCAAGAATGGGAACAATCTGGATCGGACCGGCTCCGGCATGAAGGAGCAGGCGGACAAGCTCATTCCGTTCGTAGCAATGGAGTAAGCCATGACGAACCGCTTCGCGGAGGCGGCCGAAGAAATGCGTGAGAATTTGAGCCGACGCACCGGACTCGTCATTATGTGTATCGCGGAGGTGGCGTCGGAACGGGGTCGCGAGGTCGGTGTGGGGCTGAAAGCAGGTCAGGACCAGCGTACCATTGTGGTGCAAGACCCGAAGGGCCTCCCGTACGCAGCGTAAGGGAGATGGGACGAAGCACAGGGATAAGTGGCAGAGGACCCGGTCCATCGAATGGTCGATAAGGGGAAGGGAATCCCCCCACTCGCAACGCAGCCAGCTCATGGTCAGTGATTGCGTGATGGATGGGGAAACGGTCGCCATCCCCAGTCCACGAAGAACGGCGCTGATACGGTGTTCTGCATGCGTGAGGGTTTCATCAGACTGGTCTAAGCCGACATACATGAGCGGGGAGGCCAAGATCTCGGTATGATGCGAGCGGTGATAGAGCTGATTGGTCAATAGCGTGCAGGCGAAGTCGCTCTGTCCACAGCCGATGTCGAGAACTGTCATGCCGGGTGAAAGGGGGAGTATCTGCCGGTAGATGTTGTGTTGGAGGGACTGGTAGTCCGCCAGGTCGCTGATTTTGGAGGCCTGGTTGAGCTGTGCGACCCACAGGGCATCACGCGTCGCTTGTGAGACATGATGGCAGAGGCGGATACGTTCCTGTTCGCGCCGCCGTTGGTAATGAATTTCTCGTTGAGTGGGCTCACTTGCCTGTATCGTGGGAAGGCTCCCTGCTGGTGAGCCCGGTATCAATTTCACGATTGCTCTGAATGCGTCGGCGTGGCGGTCATCATAGACGTTCGACTCACTGGAGAGATCTGCCTGCAGTGGCACAATGGTGAGGGAGGGGCCAAGTGCACGGAAGGACTGGTCTTGAGGACCGAACAGACTGTGAGGGCGACGATGTTTTCCCGGAGAAGTCACGACCACAGGTTTCAAGACCAGTTTGGCCAGGTCTGTTGCCATCGATGCCATATCGGTGTACTCGCCCGCAATCGCGTCCCCAATGAACTGATCAAGATTAATATTCAAGCCCCAAAGATTGGCGATGCCTTTGCGAACGCCCTGCCGGTAGTGTTCAATCGTCGAGGGCTGAAAGAGGGTAGAAAGCGCCAGATCAATATCGAAAACCGGATTCACGAGAAGCAATTGATCCGCCGTCTTGCCCTGAGCCAAGACTTTGAGGGCAACACGGGCGGTGAGATCTTCGGCCAGCAGGGTAAGTGACGCAGCCGGCCAGGTTGTTGCGACAAAATCCAGGACCGCCTGCAGGTCTGTCTGCATCCCACGCAGAGTGGTTTGCAGAAGGTCCCCGTCGCTTTGCCCTATATGATTCGTATGATCATACCGAAGGACGCGGAATCGGTTTGCCGCAAGATAAAACGAAAGCGGAAGGTAATCGGTCTGCGTCAAACCGAATCCTGGAGCGATAATCACGATCGGGGTGGTGGGTGAGATCTGATGGCGGGCATGGTCATCTGTCACGGCGATGACTTGATGCCGGACATTTCGGCATTCCCTCCTGGCGCTCACGATCGAAGAGCGGCCGACGGTATCGGCCAGAATCATGGAAGATCCGACATGCTGGGCGATGACTCGGTTAATTTCCCGTTCAGCGAAGGGCGTCAACCGGAAGAATCGAATACCAATGCGCTGTCCTGGTTGGGTGGGGCCACCTCTCAATTCGGATGGAACGGTCTGGTCTGGCGTCGTGTAAACGATACGGCCGTCGAGGATCGCTTCAGGTACATCCGGCTCATGCGCCCGTGGCTGTCCGAGATGGCTGGTCGAGGAAAAGTGGACTGCGATGGGGTCTCCTACGGATCCGAGAGGCCCACTTGTTTGAAAGCACAGGCCGCCGCGGCTGAAATTGATGACGAGGCCCAGCAGTGACTTGTTGCGCTCGCCGAGCGAGGAAAGGCCTACACGAACCGGGAGGGTAACACGGACTCTCAAGGTTTCTCGGTGGTCGGTCCCTCGCAACTGGGATTCGCCCGCGATGGCGTCCGGCTGTTCCAGCGTGTCCGATTCCATGAGGAGGACGTCGACGGTTGCGTCGAGAGTGCGTGCCCGTGCTTCCTCGACATAGGACTCCAAGATCTTGTGCTCGGTGTTCGTGAGAGCGGTGAACAGGAACGCCAGTCGGGAGGTCGGCACTCCTCCTGTGGTTGGTTGTGTGGTCATTCCCCGGTCATGAGCGGTCGCATGCAACTCGAATACGCCCGCAGCAGTCTTGAGCGTGAGAAGAGCTGGTTGCTGGGCGAGCGGTGGAAGTCGCCCCGCGAACTCTACGGTGGCTCCACGTGAATTCAGGTCGGTCAGGGTGCCTTCGCGCACGGTATTTCCGATGGCCACGCGTGCGGGAAGACTGGTGGCGATGCGAATGTGCGTGCGGCGATCGGGTAAAGGTGGGGGAGCAGGCGAATACAAGGGTTGGGGCTGAGGAAGGGAGGGCTCAGCGTGAGGCGTTGCGACCGATGAAGGCTCGGCCTGAGTGTGTGGCCATGCGACGGGAAGGGGCGGCGGACCTGGATCGCTGTTCGGCGGTGGCGTCGATCTCGTTGGAATCCAGACGGTGATCGAGAAAACCCCTCCGGCCGGGGCCAGCAGCTCTAATCGTCCGCCCAATTGTTTGACTAAGGCGTAGGCGTCAAACACGTCGCTGGGCATCTGATCGGCAGGGCCCTCCTCCGCAACGGTCGTGTCAGTTTCTTGGAGGCGTACTTCAATTTCAGCGACCGGTTCCGGTGTGCGTGATGTGGAGCCGAGCGTGGTTGGTGCGCCGGGTGGCTCGATTACCTGGGTGCTGATTTGAAGACCGTGTCGGCTCCCGGTCGCTGCAAGATGGCGCTGCGCATAGGAGAACAGAACTCGGAGAAGTTGTATAACCGTATCGGAGTCTCCCCCGAATGGAGGCAGAGTTGGGGTATACGACCGTTCGATCCGGCCGGTGTTCGGAAACGGAGGGGGAGTGGCTGCCAGGACGGTATCGATGAGGTCGTTCACGCTTTTTCGGCGGGCGGTGATTTCCGTTGCAGCCTGGACGAGGTCCGCTCCGATCCGAAGCGCTTCAGCTGCAGAGGCCGCCAGCGACTCAGCATGTTCCACCAGCCGGGACTCCCGAATAGATTGGACCAGGAGTTGGGCGTGTGTGCGGATGGATTGGTGAGGATCGTGTAAATGTGTTGAGAGCGTCGAAAGGCGTTGAGAAAGAGTGAGCAGTCGATCGGTTTCTTGCAGTTGATGCTCCAAGTGGTGAATGGTTGCTTCTTGGCGGCGGTGTTGCGACACATCGCGCAAAATCCCTAATGCGCCGCGGTACCGCCGTTCAGAGTCATAGAGTCCCTTCGCGCTCAACTCGATTCTGATGCGGGCGGGACGTGGCGAGTCCGGGGATGGCTTACGAATGAGATCCAGTTCGATCTGTCGAGATGCCCGTGTCCCGGTTCTACGGTCGTTGAAACAATGTCGAGCCAGATTGAGTTGGTCTGACGGCACAATGACCGAGTAGGGAGTCCCGAGTAACTCTTCCTGTGAATATCCAAGGATTCTGGTAATGAGCGGACTCACGTATGTGAACCGCCCATCCGTATCGAGCTCATACACGACGTCGTTCAATGCGTCCACCAGTCGGCCGTAGCGTTCCTGTGTTCGATCGAGCGTGAGACGCAGGTCACGCTTTTCAAAGGCATCTCTTGTGTACAACACCAACTCGGTGAGGAACGCGGGCGATTTCTTGTAGAGCAGAAAGTCCGCTCCGGCGTGCAACGCATTCAGCGCGGAGGTGGAGTCGCTACGCTCGGTTTGCAACACCAGGACGACTGCGGGAACAAGTCGTTTGAGCTCCGGCAAGATAGACGTTGCACGTTGAGTCAGGAGGTTGTCATCGAGCAGGATGAGATGCCATGCAGCACGAGGCGCCCATTGGATTGCTTCCTCCAGGGAGTAGACCGCTTCGATTCGGCAGTTTGGGAAGAAGCCTCGAAAGCTGAGCGTGGTCAGTTTGATTTCTTCGGCGATCTCGTTGACGAGGAGAATTGAGATGGGCTCACTCTGCGGCATAGCGCGTGTTCCGGTGTTTCTGAGCAAGCCGCTCTAACAGGCTCAGGTCGAACGACGCCGAGCTGGTGCATTGAATATCACAAGTGCTGCTCAGAAACCCAGAGTAGGATGAGTTTTAATTGAAGATAATGGTGTTTGGATCCGTTATCGTGAACAATTTTGAACGGACTGGAAGGTAGGAACTGGGCCTGCCGGACCACAGTCGCCGGCAGGCCCGTAAGGGAATGATCAGAAGGCGGAGGCGGTCTTCTTCTCTGCCGGGCAGGATCCCGGGGTCATGTACAGCAAGTAATTCCCCATGCCGTGTTGGAGCTCAGTCTTCTGCAGAGAATGGTGGTAGACCATGACCATTTCATAGTCATCCGCCTTCGAAATCGGGAAGCCCTGACTGTCCTTATAGACTTGGTGAGGCAGGAATTCTCGGAGCGTACCGTCCTGTTCAACATCTGGGACCGTCCGGAGAAGGGTCTGTTTCTTGGTCTTGTTCTCCAGCGCGATCATCAGCAGCTCATCATGGCCATGCGGATACGCATACTTGACACAGCCGTCCATACTGAATTTCAGTGGCGCCGTACGAACTTGAACACCGGCTCCGATTTCTATTCCCTCGTCAGTCTGATCCGCTGGGCGATCGCCGAATTTGGTAAAACAGACGATATTGACTCCGACCTGATAGATGTCCATGGCCTGGACCGGTTTAGTCTTCGGCGCAAAGTACATCGTGAAGGTTGCGATGACATTCTTGGTGGGAGGGGCACCATGATAGAACGCGACGACCGTCATGAGCTTATCGTTCTTCTCAAGTTTGACTCCGTATCCTTCTGGAAAGTGGGTCTCTGCCATTTCCAGACCAGCTCCGCCGAAGAAGAGGGGTTCGCCCGGGCAGGAGACGCTGGGTCTCGTGTTGTTGATCATCAAGATATGATGCAAGTAGTTCCTGGGTAATTCCTTCCCCTCGACGGTGGACAGGGCGGATTTGAAACCGATCAAATACTTGTCTTCGGGTAGCTGGAAATTGAATCGCGGCATGGAGTCGCCCATGTCACCTTCCCCATGGCCGGTGGGAAGATCGATCGGGCCAAAGGTCAGGGTCGCGGTATTTTCTCCATACGTGATCTTCGAGCCCACCTGCTTCTTCAGTGTGGGGACGGCATGGTGATCATGTCCCCCATCGGCGTAGGCGGATGAGATCATGAAGACGCTTAGGGCAAGAAGAATGAGGGATCTAAACATAAGTCCTCCCAGAGGGAATAAGGCTGTGATGGTGAACCGGACTCCGAATTGTTGGCCTGACAGAAGAGAAACAGATTGGCTCATTGGGCGCTAGCCGATGGTGGCGGTATTTTTTTCCAGTAATAGGTGCCGCCGTGTTCTTTTGGCGGAATGTTTTTTCGCGTATCGACTCGTGTGTACCACCAGATGCCCTTGGCTTCCTTGCCGTCTTCCGAGAGAAGGACTTCAAATCCGCCTTCCCGATCGTTGCCGGGCTGGTGCCACGTGCCTTGCCACAGCCGGTTTTCAATTTTCGTGGTGACGAACCGCCCCTGGTGTTGCGTATAGGGGCCGTTTCCGTTCTTGTCCAAGGTCGCCTTATAGCGTTTTTCATCCTCCACTTCGAGAATATCCCAGTCCCCGCTCACATCCGGCATGGCCGCCGCCGGCGGATTGGTCACCCGAAGTTGTTGCGCGGGGGAGGCGCTCGATTGGGCCAGGGGGCCGTTCATTTGCGCAGAGCGAAATGACTCATGAAAAGACAGCATCACCCATTGTCCGTTTCGGCGCTCCAGAACGCCCGTTTCGCGCAATGGGAGCAGCATGCGTTTGAGCTCGGGGCCTTCCTTAACGTACCGCGTATAGTCCAATTCCATCGTGAACCACGCTATGTCTCCCTTGTGCCAGACCCTGAGTTCGCGGATCGGAATTTCAAACTTCTGAACACTGGCGAACTCTTCCCGCATCTCCCGCTCGAATTCCGACCACCCCACGTACTTGCGTCCACCGACTGAAAAACTGGTGATATCGGCATCGTGCGCCATGAGACGAGACATGGTTGCCATATCTTTTTCGACGTTGGCTCGAACAAGAGCGCGGATGACGGTTTCAGGGTCGGTCGGTTCGGACGCACCTGCCATCGTTCCCGATGCCGCGAGTAGGGCACTCAACACACTGCACACCACCATGGCTGTAGAACGACCCATTCGATGTCCCCCTGTGATGGAACTCTCAGATCGAGAGAATCTGTGAAGAATAGCACTTGAAGCTACACACTCTTGTGGAGCTTGTCAATATCGGTTTGGAGATCTGGGGTCATGTGTGCCCGATGACCACCACCGTGACGTTGTCCGTGCCTCCGCGCTCCAATGATGCGTCGATCAGGTGATCACATGCCCGGATCGGATCTCCTTTGGCATCCCTCATGATATCCCGAATATCGTCGTCCTCCAGCATCTTCGTCAGACCGTCCGAACACAAGAGCAGAAGGTCCTCTTTCTCAAGCGGGGAGGAAGAAAGGGAGGGGCTCATCGGCGCCGACATACCCAAGGCTTTCGTCAGGACATGCCGCTCAGGATGCGTGCGCGCCGTCTTTTCAGTCAGAATGCCACGGGCAAGGTATTTTTCGATCAGCGTATGATCGCGGGTGAGCAGGGTCAGCGCACCGGAGCGGAAACGGTAGGCGCGGCTGTCGCCCACATGAGCCACATGGGCTTCAGGCGTGTCTGACGAGTGGATCAGCAGCATGACGAGCGTCGTGCCCATGCCCTTGAGTGCGGGCTCCAACTGCGCTCGTCCCAGGATGGCGAGATGTGCCTGTACGATCAATTCGGTCAAGAATTGAGGAGAGGTGGTTTGCCCTTGGCGGAGCGTGTCGATCGACAATTCGGCGTGCGCTTTGATGCTGGCAATTGCCAATTGGGCGGCCACCTCTCCGCCGGCATGGCCCCCCATCCCGTCGGCGACAGCCCACAGACCTAGCGGGTCGATCGTAATGAACGCATCTTGATTCGTTGCGCGTACCAACCCGATTTCGCTGCGTCCGATACCGACCCAGCTGTTCATGGTAACGAGGCCGTGAGCGCGTCGTGTGATATCCGTGCGGGGGTGGCTGACGAAGGGCCGAATCGTACCATCATCTCCTTATAGACGAGTGCGGCAAGAGGCACAAGGGTTTCCGTGTCTGCGCGGTTGTAGGCCAACAACATATCGAGTGCAGACCGGTCTCCGCGGCGCCATTGCGACCACAATCGTACGGCGTCCAGGCCATCGAGCCCGCAAAGGGCTGGCGCCCGTTCGAGGCCAAGTTCCTGTTCCAGGCGCTTGAGCCCTCCGTGCATACCCAGGCGGCGTGCCGCGAGGCACAGGTCGAGGTGGGCCGTGGGGAATCGAAGACGGGGGAATTGGGTACGCAAATACGGCACATCGAAGACGGAACCGAAGAAGGTGACCAGCAGCGTGCAACGGTCGAGTTCCGCCTGTAGCCGGTCGGTTGTCAACGTGTCGCCTTGGACCAACGTGGTCGTGGATCCGTTCTGATACAACCCGACAACCGTCACGGCTCCAGCCGGATCGTGAGGAGAAAGGCCGGTCGTTTCAATATCGAGATAGAGCGCAGTGGATCGGCAGGTGTCATAGAATCGCCAATGCTCACGGCTTGGAAGCCGCGCGGCGAGCGAAGAGAAGTCCCCGGCCTCGAATGCGGCGAGGGCGAGCGAGAGGTCCTCGTTATACAGCGATTTTCTGTCCGGGGAGAGCCCGGCTATCCGAGGCCGGTTGACAAAGCTGTGCCAGTCGAGCACGCCGTCTTGCCACCACCGGCGCTCCGTCACAGGTCCGACACCTTGCAGCAGGACGAATGTGGAGGTCAGCATGGCGGTGATTGTAGCCTTGATTTCACTTAGGAGACAAGTTAGAGTTCGGCACCGCATCAGCGCCTGAACGGACGCGTCCGTGGAAAGTTGCACCGCCTCATGACTGAACCGGCGAAACGCATCCGCATTCTGGTGGACGGAGTGCGACTCGAAGCGGAGCTCAGGGCGACGAAAACTGCGGCTGCGGTCTACGCCGCACTTCCGGTTCAGGCCCCGATCAATGTGTGGGGAGAAGAATTCTATTTCAAGATTTCCGGTGTGACGGATTATCGGGAGACGGCCACGAATCGGGTTGCAGTCGGAGATATCGCCTACTGGGGAGCCGGCCAAGTTCTGGCGATTTTTTTTGGACGAACCCCGATGAGTACGGGAAGCGATCCGGTGCCCGCCGACCGGGTGAACGTCGTGGGACGAATCGTCGGGGATGTGACCCAGTTACGTCGCGTGATGGAAGCCTCAACCATCCGAGTCGAGCAAGGATAGGGGCATGCGTCTTTCGAAGGAACGGGTGCGGCATATGGCCGAAAGCCTGGTGGGGCGTCTCCAACAAGAGGGTCACATCGAACTGCTCGGAGACCGGAACGCATTGGTCGCCGGACTTGATCAGGTGATGACAGACGAGCTGTCTGTGGAGGATCGGTTGAATGCGGAAGTGCGGCAGCTGCTCAAAGCGTATGATAAGCAGATCGAGCAAGGCCAGGTCGATTATCAGAAAATGTTTCAGATGGTGAAGCAGAAGTTGGTCCGTGAGCGGGGTCTCATTCTCTAGGACGTGGGCGTGACACGGTCGCAATCGACGAGAGGCGAGCGCCACACGACGGGTGGCAGATGTTAAGCGAAGACAAAGCCAGTCATTTGTCGCACGTCATCGTGAATGCCATCAAGCGTCACGCGGCGGTCAGGATGGTGGCCGATGACGAACGGGTACTGAAAGCGGTCAAGCGTGTTGTGGCCGCCGAGTTGGCGCAGGAAGAGGAGATCGACCGCAAGGTCAAGGCCAGATTGGCCTCGTACTCGCGCGGCATCGTTGAAGGGAGTGCGGAGTGGGAGGTGCTGTATCGGAAGACGTTTGAGGACGAGATCAGAAAACAGGCCAAGATGTGAAGGCCAGAGGGGTGAGGGAGGGAGCATGAAACAGGTTGTGATCCTGGGAATGATCATTGCGTTGATGGGAACAACGGGCTGTTTCTCGAAGCGCAAACCTCTCGTTCCGCTGGCGCTGGTAGACGCGGATGCCAAGTCCCAGGCGGTGTTGCTGACGGAGCAAGGAACGCAGGCCTACCACGCCAAACAATTCGAGGAGGCCAAGAAATTGTTTGAGCAGGCGGTGTCCGTTGCGCCGCAGTCCGGGCAAGCGCATTACAACTACGGCCTGGCGCTGAACGCGCTGGGCAAACAGGACGTTGCGCGGCAGCATTTTCTTGAGGCGGCGAACTTGGCTCCCGGTGACCAGGTGATATGGGATTCGCCCGCCTTGGCACCCTATGGTGATCCTGAGACAAGAACACGCACCAAAGATCGTCCTTACGGAACGAACCGCCCCAATTTCGGTGCCCCGTTGCCGCGATACTAGGCGGTTGACAGACGATCGTGATCGATCGCGAGAGCGAACCGATCAGTAGACTCTGCACCACGCCGGAAGACGTATCCTATATTCTGCAGACATGAGGAGTGAGATATGGCCAAGGATGTTACAGTCGGACAAATGGCTCCCGAACTCTCAATTCCTGACCAGGACGGTAAGACCGTCACGCTGAAGGGTTTCCGAGGTAAGCAGGTCGTCCTGTATTTTTATCCGAAAGACGATACACCGGGCTGTACCAAAGAGTCCTGCGATTTCCGCGATGTCGAATCACAAATTTTGCGGGCCGGGGGGGCCATTCTGGGGGTGAGCCTGGATGGGCGCGAATCTCACCAGAAGTTCGTCAAGAAATTCGGGCTGCCGTTCCCGCTGTTGAGCGACGAAGACGCGGCTATTTCCAAGGCCTACGGGGTCTACAAGGAAAAGAATATGTATGGCCGAAAGTATTGGGGCATCGAACGCAGCACGTTCATCATTGGTCCGGAAGGGAAAGTGAAAGCGATCTTTCGCAAAGTCAAAGTCGATGGGCATGCCGACGAAGTGTTGGCGGCGCTCAAAGCATAGCCCTGATCACGCCCGTGCCCTCCTCTCACATTGGCCATGCGGCCCATAATCGACCTTGTCCGCAGAGCTGCTCTCTTCTGTCTGGTTCCGCTTGTATCCTGTGTCAGCTTCTTGGAAGCCGCAGATAAGACTCCCGCGACGCTTCTGCTCAAAGACACGCTCATCGCGCCCGGCCAACCGGCGAGGGTAGAGGCGCGGCTCTCTACCAAAAGCCTGCTGTCTACCATGGGATTAGGTGGAGAGCTCCTCGAGCTTATTGTGGAGGGCAAAGTCGTCGCGACGGGCATGACCGGCGGGGATGGACGGGCGTTTTTGACCTATCACCCCACGGCGCAGGGTGTCATTCCGATTCAGGTGCGAGTCGGTCGCAGTCCACGCGTCTTGCCGACGGAAGGGCAGGCGAATGTGGTTGCCTGGGAGCGGCGCAACCCCATCCTTGCGATCGAGGTGGCGGCGCTGATGGAAGCGCGTAAGGGAGAGAATCCGCTGTCCGGCATCGGATCGGTGCTTGAATCGGAACGAACGCCGATGCCCGATGCGGCCGATGAGCTGGCCAAGTTGACGCAGTTCCATTATCGCGTCATGTATGTGGCTACGGTTCAGTCGACGAATGCGGATAGCTTGCTCACGACTGCCGAGATCCGAGCGTGGCTGACCCGTCATAAATTTCCACCCGGATATATCGTCGTGTTGCCGCCCGGCGAATCCGTGTGGGTGGCGAAGATCGATGAATTGCATGGCGCGGGCTGGAAGGGCCTCAAGACGGGCATCGGCCGCTCGAAGGCCTTCGCAGAGGCCTTTCTTCAGCGGCGGTTGGAGGTCGTGGTGATATCAGACTCGGCAACCGGCGAAGTTCCGCGGAAAGCCGCAGTCGCGAAGGAGTGGAAGGAGGTTCGAAAGAAGCTGTAGCAGACTGCGATCCATTCACACCGGCCAGCGCTCTTCCTTCCAGGCCATTTCCCAAAACATCCATTCGTACCGTGAACTGAGTATGAAGGACGCTTCCATTCGGCGCCGTGCTTCGTGGCCGGCGGTCTTGGCCCACTGATCGACTTTCTTGCGCATCCATCGCTGGACTTCGGCGAACTCCGGCGACGCATAGAGCAGGAGCCAGTCACGGTAGGGGTGATTCTTAGGCGGAGGCCCGTTCTTGAGCAAGTGCTGCCCGACCACGCAGTACACCCAGGCGCAGGGGAGGGCGACGACGGTGATCTCCGCCGCGGTGCCCGATGCCGCCACCGCCAGCATGTGTCTCGTGTAGGCGTAGTTTGTCGGTGCCATGGGAACGGACGCCATCTGTTGGGCCGTCATCTTCCAACGCTTCCCATAATTCTCGTGCAAGCTCCGCTCAACGACGATCGTGTCCTCGGCCAGTTTGTTGAATCGCAGGGCGGATTCGGCATCCGGGGCTCGCACCGCGCTCGCGGCAAACACGCGCGCGAGATCGCCGAGAAACCGTGCGTCCTGCAGAATGTAATATTTGAATTTCCGCTCAGGCAGCGTGCCGTTTCCCAGGGCGACTACGAACGGATGCACAAGCTGTGCATCCCAGATGGGTTTGGCGAGTTGCCGGAGCTGGTTGGAAAACGACACGGGAACCTCCCTTGGAAGGGCTTCCCTACGCCGGCCAGGGTCTCGGCAAACGGTTGATGCCGTCCAGCGCCGCGACCCTGTAACATTCGGCCAACGTCGGATAGTTGAAGACGGTATCAATAAAGTAGTGAATTTGTCCATGGTAGGCCATGACCGCCTGGCCGATGTGGATCAGCTCGGTGGCGCCTTCGCCGATGGCATGCACACCTAGCAGCTCTTTCGTATGCCGGTGGAACAGCAGTTTGAGCATGCCGGTTTCGTCCCCGATCAGCTGGCCTCGCGCGATTTCCTTGTAGCGGGCGACGCCGACGCCGTAGGGCACGTCTGCTTGCGTCAGCTCTTCCTCGGTCCGGCCCACCATGGAAATCTCAGGAATTGCGTAGATGCCGTACGGCAGCAGCGAATTGTCGACGCGATCGGGGTAGCTGAATGCGTGGCAGGAGGCGTGGCGGCCCTGTTGCATCGACGTCGAGACCAGGGCCGGGAAGCCGATGACGTCTCCGACAGCGTAGATATGAGGAACGGCCGTCTGGAAGTGTTCGTTCACGCTCAGACGGCCCCGCTTGTCCGGATTCAATCCTACGGCTTCCACATTGAGCCCCTGTGTCGCGCCGACCCGGCCGATCGCGTACATGAGCGTCGTGGTTTGGATCGGTGGAGCCTGTCTGAGACAAACATGAATGGTCTTGTCCGCCTCTTTCTTGATCGCCAGGACTTCTTCCTCGTGGTAGAGGGTGACCCCGATGTCACGCATCTGTTTCTGGAGCGCCTCAATGATCTCGGCATCGACAAACTCCAGGAGGCGGGGGCGCTTGTCGATGAGCGTGACAGGAACTCCGATGGCCGCGAGGATTGAGGCGTATTCCGTGCCGATGATGCCGCCGCCGACGATGACCATGGAGTTGGGGATGTGTTTCAACGTCAGAAGGCCGTCCGTATCGATGATGGTCTTGTCGTCGAAAGGAATATGGGCCGGTCTGGCCGGTTCCGTTCCCACGGCAATGACAATGAAATCCCCCGTGAGTTCGTGCGTGCCATGCTCCGATCGGATGCGCAACCGATGTGGATCAAGGAAGCTGGCAGTGCCATAGCACGTATCGATCCGATTACGAGCCATCTGGTTCTTCACGATCTGAATTTCGTTCTTGATGACGTGGTCGGCACGAAAGGCAAGATCTTCGATCGTGATCGTCTGTTTGAGGCGATAGGCGCCCCCGTAGATACTGCGCTGCCGGAATCCCGACAGATAGAGGGCGGCCTCGCGGAGGGATTTGCTCGGAATCGTGCCGGTGTTGATGCAGACGCCGCCGACGACCTCCTTCCGCTCGACAATGCAGACCTTTTTGCCGAGCTTCGCCGCCTGGACCGCGGCTTTTTGACCGGCGGGTCCGGTTCCAATGACGAGCAGATCGTAATGGGTCATAGGTGTGGAGAAAGGACCAAGCTGAGGTTCAGGTTAAGAACATGCGTCGCCGGTCGTCCTTAACCTTAACCTCAACCGTGGGCTTGCGCAAGCTAACTTGCCGTAATCAACGAGCGGGCGATCCGGAAGGCTTCTTCCATATCCGGCAGGTGCGTCAGTTCCGGCGTGATCTGGAGGTAGCGGACAGTGTTGTTCTTGTCGACCACCATGACCGCTCTGGCGAGCAAGTGCGGACCGCTCAAGAACAGCCCGTAGGTCTTACCGAACTCGCCGCCCCGATAGTCGGACAGAAACGTGACATTGTCGATCTTGGCCTCCTGGGAGAACCGCTTCTGCGCAAAGGGCGTATCGACGCTGACCGTGATGAGTTCGACCAGCTTATCGAGCCCTTTGTTCCTTTCACTGAGGTGGTGGGTTTGTTGCTCGCACACCGGAGTATCGAGCGACGGGACCACGCTGATGATCCGGACTTTCCCTGCGCCTTTGGTTTGGGCGATATTGATCAGCGACAGATCGTTCTGTGCCACTTTCACGTCGCGCAGGGCATCGCCGGTCTTGATGGCAGTGCCGGAAAGTCCCAGCGGGCTGCCCTTGAAGAGGACATTGTTGCCTTCTCCGGAAGCTGCGCTGCCATCAGCAATCGTGATGTTCTTATAGTTGAAGCTGCTTTCCAGAGGCGCTCCCATACCGGCGCATCCGGCTACTCCAAGCGTAAGGCTCAATGCGAATCCGATCCATCCTCGATAGACTGCCTGCATCATGCTCTCCTTTCGTCAGACAATGGGTGGAATGCTCGACGTTATGGTGCCCCGTCGCCGCTCATGGGTGATTGAATATACGCGAACAAGATGCTGTTGACCAGGTCCGGCTGTTCCCATTGCGGGAGATGGCCGGCCTCGGGGATTCTCACGAGCTGTGCTCCTGGGATGGTGCGATGAAGTTCTTCCCCCACGGACAGGGGAAAGACGCGATCCTGTTCTCCCCAGATGATCATCGTTGGGTGGGAGAGCGTGTGAATGCGCGTCGCAAATCCGGTTTCCCACAAGGGGAGGACACTTCTCGCGGCCATCATGGGTGTGATGAGGCCGGGACGACGCCGGTTCCGATTGGAGCGTTCGATGACGGCGGGGGTGAGGAGTGCCGGGTTGTGGATGAATTCTCGCATGATGGATTCCGTCATCCAATCGCCGAACAGCCAGCTGCCGAATGAGACGATCCACGTTGGTGCGCGGGTTTCCAGGGCTCGTCGAATCGATGGGCTGGTGAGCTTGAGGAGAATCTGTGGCGGCAATCCGCCGATAAGGACCAGTTTCGAAACACGCGAGGGGTGTTCCAGTGCCATGCCGATCGCGAGGCCGGCTCCCATCGAATTACCGACCAACGTGGCGTGGTGGATGTGAGCGGCGTCCATGAAGCCGACGAAGAAGTCCAGCAGTTGGTCCGGACGGTATTCGATGTCCGGCTTGTCGGAAAGGCCGGAACCGGGCAAATCGAGAGTCAGGACCCGGAAGCTGTGCGCCAAGACCCGTTGCTGATGCTCCCATTGCCACATCGATCCCCCGAAGCCGTGGATCAGGATGACCGGCGGCCCGTTTCCCACATCCAGATAGGCGATCCGCTGGTCATGGACGGTGACGGTCTTGATGGGAATGCGTTCGAGGGACTCGAAGTAGGGTGGAATCGGCGGCGGCGACGAACAGGCCCCAGGAAAAAGGGACAGCAGGCAGAGCGTCAACAGCACGTGACGTGTGGGACTGTGCGCGTGAGAGGGAGCAGCCGAGACGCGTGGACTATTCCAGTTGGATGACGGTCTCATCCGTTTTCACATTGTCCCCTTCGACGGCCAGGATGGCTTTGACGGTGCCGTCGATCGGAGCAGGCACGCGGCTTTCCATCTTCATCGCTTCNNGTCAGCGCCATGCCGATCGCCAAACCGGCTCCCATCGAATTGCCCACCAACGTAGCTCTATCGATGTGAAGGGCATCCATGAATCCAACACAGAAATCCAACATCTGATCCGGCAAGTAGTCAATGTCCGGCTTGTCGGATAAGCCGGACCCTGGAAGGTCAAGCGTCAGCGTACGGAAATGTTGAGACAAGTCGTGCTGCTGATGTTCCCATTGCCACATGGATCCACCAAAGCCGTGAATCAGAATAACCGGTGGCCCTGTGCCGACATCAAGATAAGCGATCCGTTGATCGCGGACGAGCACGGTGCTGATCGGGATACGTTCGCTTGGGGAGGTTCCTAACGTTTCAAAGTAGGGCGGAATCTGCGGCGGAGTGATGCAGGCGCTCATGAGGGACGAGACGATGCCGAGGAGGAGCAGAGCCGACCGACTGCGTCTCGATGGGCCGAGGATTGAACTGGTGATGGAATCACTCCAGCTGGATGACTGTTTCATCCGTCTTCACATTATCGCCTTCTGCGGTCAAGATCGCGGCAACCCGGCCGTCGATCGGTGCCGGAACCCGGCTTTCCATCTTCATCGCTTCGATGATCAGAAGCGGATCGCCGGTCTTCACCTGATCGTCCACCCCGACGAGCACTTTGACCACCCGGCCCGGCATCGGCGGCGCCACATCGCCCGGCTTCGACGGCCTGGGCCGTTTCGGTTTGGCGCCTGTTCCCGTTTCCGGGGCCTCTGGAACACCGGCCAGAATTTCCTGGATCGGCTCAAGGGACACCTCTTCCAGCTTGTCGTTGACGCGAATGTAGTACGGCTTGCGTCCATCGGTCTTACGGCCGGACCCGGATACCTTCACATGGTAGGTTTCGCCGTGTACCGTGACGTTGAATTCCACCGGAGCGAGGTGCAGTTCGTGGGCGACGGACGGTCCCTTGGGTGCGGCGGCTTCCAGCGGAGGCGGCACCAAGTCGCCTTTCGCACGGGCTTCGAAAAACTCCCTTGCGATGGCCGGGAACAGGGCGAAGGAGAGCTGATCCTCGACCGATGAGGCGGACTCGGGCAATTCTTTCCTTATGGCCTCCAGTTCCGGCTCGAGCCGGTCGGCAGGCCTGGATTTGATCGGCTCCTCGTTACCGATGGCGCGGGCCATGACATCGTTGTCCACCGGCCCCGGTGCGCGGCCATACAGGCCGAGAAAGTAGTTCTTGGTCTCGGTCGTGATCACCTTGTAGCGCTCTCCGGTCAGCACATTGAGTGTCGCCTGGGTGCCGACAATCTGGCTGGTCGGCGTCACGAGCGGCGGGTACCCCATTTCCTTCCGCACCCGCGGGACTTCCTCCAGGACTTCCTTCATGCGGTCCAGCGCATTTTGCTCGGTGAGCTGCGCGGCCAGGTTGGAGAGCATGCCGCCCGGGATCTGCGACGTCAAAATCTCCGCATCGACTCCGGTAAAGTCGCTTTCAAACTGCCGATACTTGCGGCGCACCGAGCGGAAGTGCTCGGTGATGGGAAGGAACGAAGTCTGGTCCAATCCCGTGTCGTAGGGGGTGTTCCGCAGTGATGCGACCAGCGTTTCCGTCGCCGGGTGCGAGGTGCCGCCGGCCAAGGGCGAGATCGACGTATCGAGCATATCGAGCCCGCCAAGGATGGCCATGAGCGACGACATGGACGCCATGCCGGAGGTGTAATGGGAATGCAAATGAATCGGCGTCTTGACGGCGGCCTTGAACCGGCGCACGAGGTGGTAGGCGTCCAGCGGCGCCAAGAGGCCGGCCATATCCTTGATGCAGATTGTATCGCTGCCCAGGTCCTCCAGCTTTTTCGCCATGTCTACGAACCGGTCGAGACTGTGGACGGGGCTGACGGTGTAACTGATGGTCGCCTCCGCATGCTTGCCGCAGGCCTTGACCTCGCGCACGGCTCGATCGAGGTTGCGCACGTCGTTGAGCGCATCGAAAATGCGAAAGACGTCGATGCCGTTGGAGGCCGACCGTTCGATGAACCGCTCCAGCACATCGTCTGCGTAGTGCCGGTAGCCGACGAGGTTCTGTCCCCGCAGGAGCATTTGGAGCTTCGTGTTGGGCATCGCGGCGCGCAAGGCACGGAGCCGTTCCCAGGGATCTTCCTTGAGGAAGCGCAGACAGGTGTCGAAGGTCGCGCCGCCCCAGACTTCCAGCGACCAGTAGCCCACGGCGTCGAGTTTCTGGGCGATGGGGAGCATGTCCTCGGTGCGCATGCGCGTGGCAAGCAGCGACTGGTGGCCGTCGCGGAGGGCCACGTCGGTAATCAGCACCCGTTTGCCCGGTGCCGGTTGAATCGTGAATGGTTCCTTGCGGGCCTTGGAGACCGTTGAGGTCTTGAGGGCCGGCGCCGATAGCCGTCCCTTGGCTGTCTGCTTTTTCCCGGGTCGTCGTGTCGTCGCCATAGTGTGTCGTCTTTGTTCGTGACTCGGTGAGGGGCCTGCCGACTACAGCCCTTCGTAGGCTGCAATGGCGGCGGACAGTGCCAGGACTAAATCTTCCGGCTGTTGGAATTCGTGGTACGAATACAGATCCGGGTGGGTGTCCAGATAGGACGTATCGAATCGCCCAGCCAGAAAATCCGGCTCCTGCATGATTGCTTCCATGAAGGGAATTGTCGTCTTGAGACCACGGATGACGTATTCTTCGAGCGAGCGCCGCATGCGACTCACGGTCTCGTCCCAGGTCCGGCCTCGCACGGTCAACTTCGCCAACAGGGCGTCATAGTAGGGTGGAACCGTGTAATCCTTGTACACCGCGCCGTCGATCCGAACGCCGATGCCGCCGGGAGACAGATAGGCCGTGACGGTGCCGGTACTGGGCATGAAATTGTTCTTCGGATCCTCCGCGTTGATCCGGCACTGAATAGCGTGGCCTTGCAGGGTGACGTCTGTTTGCTGGATGGTGAGCGGCAGTCCAGCCGCAATCATAATCTGATTCCGCACGATGTCGATGGCCGTGATCTGCTCGGTGACCGTATGTTCCACTTGGAGGCGCGGGTTCATCTCGATGAAGTAGAACTTGCCGGATTGATCGAGCAGAAACTCGACGGTGCCCGCGTTGTCGTACTGCACGGCTTTCGCGATGGCAATGGCGGCGTGGCCCATCTCTTCCCGAAGCTCCTTGGTCAGAATCAACGACGGAGCGATTTCGATCAGTTTCTGGTGCCGGCGCTGGATCGAGCAGTCTCGTTCTCCCAGGTGAATGATATGGCCGTGGCGGTCTCCCAAGATCTGGAATTCGATATGGTGTGGCCGCTCGATGTACTTTTCAATGAAGACGCTGCCATCGCCGAACGAGGCCTGAGCTTCCCGCGATGAGACTTCCATGTTCTCACGCAGTTCCGCATCCGACCGTACGACCCGAAGACCACGTCCTCCACCGCCGGCGCTGGCCTTGATCATGACCGGGTAGCCGGCCTTCTTGGCAAAGGCAAGGCCATCTTTAACGTCCGTAATGGCGCCATCAGTGCCGGGGACGATCGGCACCCCGGCGGACTCCGCCAGCTCGCGCGCCTTGACCTTGCTGCCCATCAGCGTGATGGCGTGAGGCGAGGGGCCGATAAAGGTAATGCCGGAGGCCTGACACAACTCCGCGAACTCTGCGTTTTCAGAGAGAAATCCGTAGCCTGGATGGATCGCATCGGCGCCGATTCGCTTTGCCAGCCCGACGATCTGCTTGCTATCAAGGAAGCCCTTCACAGGGCCGGGACCGACCAGATAAGACTCGTCGGCTTTTTTGACGTAAATCCCGGTCGAATCTGCTTCGGAATAAATGGCGGCGGTGCCGATGTTTAACTCGCGGCAGGCGCGGATGATGCGCATGGCGATCTCGCCGCGATTGGCAACCAGGATTTTCTTAAACATGGCGGTCCCAAGAGGCCCACACTATTCGTGGCGGTTCGTGACCCTTCGACAAGCTCTGGGTCTCGAGCATCGTCGAGGGACGAAACCGCCACGACGCCAGGCGAGACGGGCACGTGGAGCCCCGAGGGACCGAGGCGTACTTGAAACAGTACGTCGAGGTCGTGAGGGGCGAGCCTGCCCGCTGGCCGTGCGAAGCTATCGGCCAGCCTTGTCGTAGCGGCGTATCGGCGGTTGCAGTAAAAGCGTCCATGAATAATGTGGGTCAGAAAAATGAGCGCGTAAGCTAGCATAGGATCAAGAGGTCTGTCGAGAGATCGGGGAGGTGACAACCAGCCGTTCAAGGATAGAGTATCATTCGGAAAATCGGTTCCATGTTCGCACGACCGGATCGTGGGCAGGTTTGACTTTTTATCTGCGAGCAGGTCAGCATACCGGCCCATGCCGACCTTTCAGTACAAAGCGGCACGCCCCAACGGCACAACCGTCGAAGCCACGATCGATGGAAGCGATGAACGGGCTGTGCGGGGACAATTGGAACGGGATGGGTTGATTGTCCTGAGTCTTCGGGGGGAGAGCAAGACTTCTGGGATCTCCGGACATCTTCGGTGGGCCAGGAAAGTCTCGCTCCATGAATTCCTCGTTTTCAATCAAGAGTTACTCGCGATGCTAAAGGCCGGCCTGCCGGTGTTGCAAGTCTGGGATCTGCTCATCGAGCGGGCCGAGCAGCCTCATTTTCAGGAGACACTGCGAGCCATACGGGAGAACATCCGGGGTGGCAGCGCAGTCTCCGATGCGATGAGCCGCCATCCAAAGATTTTCTCGGATCTCTATGTGGCCACCATCAGAGCCGGTGAGCAATCCGGCAGCTTGTCCACGGTGCTCCAGCGCTACGTGCAGTATCTCAAGCTGATGATCGGGCTGAGGCAGAAAGTGTCCAAGGCCTTGGCCTATCCGGCGTTCCTGGTGATCATTGGGGTGGCGGTCGTCGGATTTCTTCTCGTGTACGTGATGCCGACGTTTGTGAGCGTGTATGGCGAATCGGCACAATCACTCCCGGTGGCCACCGTGGTGCTACTGCAAATTGTCGACGTGCTCCAAGCGCAGTTTCTTCCCATCGCAGCCGGTCTCGTGCTCTTGGCTGTGGGACTTCGTTCGTATCGGGCGACGACCGAGGGACGCTATGCGACTGATCGGTGGCTGCTCAAGTTGCCTGGTCTGGGACCGATCTTGCTGCATCACAATACGGTGCAATTGACACAAACATTGGCGACGGTGCTGGCGGGAGGCATTCCGCTTGTGGATGCGCTCCAGGTGGCGAGCGGAGCCATGTCCAACCGGTTTATCGCCCGCGGTGTAATGAACGCCGTCGCGCGGGTCCGTGAGGGAACGGCGGTGGCCGCTGCGCTTGAGCAGCAAGGGGTGCTTCCCAAACTGGCCACGGCGATGGTTGCGGTGGGTGAAGAAACCGGAGCGCTCGAAAGTATGTTGAAAGATGTCGGGGAGTTTTATGAAAGCAGCCTCGATCTCAAGCTTACGCAGATGACAACGTGGATCGAGCCAGCGCTGCTTTTAGTCATGGGTGTCTTAGTCGGCACAGTGGTCGTAATCATGTATCTGCCGATTTTTCAAATGGCGGGAACCATTCAGTAGCCACGTCTTCGCTCTTTCCGTTCTGTCTACCTGTTCTCTTTACTCTCGTTCTAGCCCCGCACGTGACTCCCCCCAAATGGGTATACCCATTTGACGGGATTGTTTTGCGTGGGAAAAAGCATAGCATTCGCGGCCATGTCGGAGTCGTCAATCGTCAAAGGTCATGCGGCAATCGGCATTCGTCGTGAACTCGTTCGATCTATCCACCATTCGCTATCAGGCATCGGTTGTTGCCACAGAAGGGAGCTAACCATGCGTCGTCTTTTTATCTTCGTCTTGGCTCTTGCCATTGGCCATACGCCATTTGCGATCAGTTCTTCTCATGCCAAGGAGACTGACGGCGATGTGCCGCTGCCCGGGATCAGTGCTTCGTTGCAACCGGATCCCTTCACCGGCATCTTGACGGGCAGCGTTCCCATCGAGATCCTGCCAGGCCGTAACGGCATGCAGCCGAATCTGGTGCTGGCGTATGAAAGTGCGGGTGGCAATGGGTGGGTGGGCATGGGCTGGAAGTTGGAGGTAGGGACCATCGAACGGCAGATCAGATGGGGCGTGCTCTATCAACCGACGACGCAGGAAGAACTTGATGGGAAGGTCTACACCATACGCCTCAATGGGGTGTCGACGGATCTTGTGCAGGATGCCACCGATCCGTTGCTCTATCACGAAAAGATCAAGAGCGGCTTTCTGCGCATCAAGAAGCTGTCTGCCGATGGGACTGCAGGCTGGGAGATCACTGATACGAAAGGAACGAAGTATAAATTCGGCACCGGAACGACCACACGCATTCAAGGGACTGTCGGCAGTTTGGGCACGCAGATCTTCAAGTGGTGTCTGGAACGAGTGGAGGATCGTGATGGCAACTACATGACGATGACCTACACGGGAGATCAGGGTCAGGGCTATCTGAGCCAAATCGACTACGCCGGCAACGGCGCGACTTCACCCACGAACCAGGTGAAGTTCTATCTCGAAGACCGCACCGACAAACCGGTGATGTATACGAGCAACTTTGCCATTACCACGGCCAAGAGGCTGAAGACGATTGAGGTCAAGGCAAACGGGGCCCTTGTGAGAGCGTACAAGTTTGGGTATGCCTCCACAGGCACTGTGCCACGCTCACTCTTGTCAACGGTCCAACAATTTGGAAAAGATGCGAGCATTGATGCAAGTGGATCAGTTACAGCCGGTACAGGTTTTCCGCCTTTGAGCATGCAATCTTTCCCAGGTACTAATGAAGGCAATTATCTGAATCAAATTGGCAACGCGCCGGCTAGCTCGGGCAACTACTACATCAATTCAGGGGCGGACAATACGTTGGTCGGCGATGTGAACGGGGATGGCCGGGCTGATGTGTTATTCACGCGCGTCTCAGTGAACGAGAATTTTGGATTTCGGATCAACGTGGCCTTAGCCGATGCCAATGGCAATTTAGGGGCGCAAATCAGTAGCGTGCCTTTGGCCTCTGGCAATTACTGGGCGCATCCAGCGGATCGAACATCTCTGGCTGACGTCAATGGGGACGGGTGTGCCGATGTCTTGTTTACCCGCACCTCGGTGACTAGCAATTTTGGTACGCGGGTCTATGCGTCCCTCTCCAACTGTGATGGCACGTTTGGAGCAATTGTCCAAAGTTCGCCGGCTAGCTCGGGCAACTAC
>DCZO01000001.1:375291-435766 GCA_002331335.1 Nitrospira sp. UBA2082
GTCGGCGATGTGAACGGGGATGGAACCACTGATGTTATGTTCAGCCGAACTTCAGTGAATACAAACTTTGGGACAAGAGTTGACGTAGCTAAGTCTCAGGTCAGTAGCGGTGTAGGTCTATTGCGGTCGCTATCAAATGGTCTTGGAAGTATCCTTATATTTGCATATTCATCTTCATCCCAATCTACCAACACACGCTTACCCTATCCCGTGGATACCGTGACGAGCCTGACCACCTGCGATAACTGGAACAGCACGACGAGCACCTGTGTGGGGAACTCTTCTACCACCACCTACAGTTATACCGGCGGCTACCATCATATTGGCGAACGGGAGTTCCGTGGCTTCAAGACTGCGGTGGTGACGAGTCCGGGGGCAAGTGATGCGGACAAGACGGTGACGACCACCTGGTTCCACCAGGGGAACGAAATCACTCCAGTAGACACCGAGGATCCTGGCCTCGCCAATGGCTACATGAAGGGCTCTCCCTATCGGGTGGAAGTGCGACGCAAGAGTGACAACCTGCTCTATACTAAGACCGAAACCACCTATCTTGCCGATCAGGTTGGCACGAATACGACCGCGCCGTGGTTCACGCCGCCGGCGCAAGTCGACACGTCAATCTGTGACGGCGGGCCCTGTACAACCACACGCGTGAGTTACGCCGCTGCAGACTACGATGCCTATGGCAATCTGAAGAAGGAGAGCCACCACGGCAACCTAGCTGTGACCGGCGATGAGAAGACCATCGAGCGAGCATTCCTTCCGCCGAATACTACCGATTATCTCGTGAGCCTGCCCATCCGGGAGAGCTACTATAAAGGCCTGAGTGTGGCGTCAGTGGATAAGCTTGCCGAAACCCTGTTCTACTACGACGGGACTGGCACGGGAAGCTGTACCGCCACACCCACCGGCAGTAACACCACCGTCACCAAGGGCAAGCTCACCAAAACCGAACGGTGGCTGAACGGCGGGACCAATCCCGTGAGTGGGATGGAATTTGATCCGACCACCGGGGTGCTGCTCTGTAGCCGGGATCCGCTTGGGAACAAGACCACGCTCACTTACGATCCGACCAAGACCTTCGTGCTGTCAGCCACCAATCAACTCGGCCATGTTACCACCACCGTCTACTATGGGGTGAACTTAGAGCCGATCCCTCTCGCCACGGGCTTCTATGGGACGGTCAAGAGCGTGACTGATCTGAATGGCAAGGTGGTGAGCCATGAATATGATGCTCTGGGGCGGACAACCAAGACCACAGCGCCCGATGGCTTGATCACCCAAGTGACCTATCCGACCCTCGCCGAGTTTGGCGTGATCGGCACGCAGAAGATCACGACCACGACCAGCGGGGCAAGCCTTCCCGCGGCCTTGACGAGCAGTACCTTCTTCGACGGGCTGGGCCGTACCTTCAAGAAGGAGAGCAGCGGTCCGAACGGCACGACCCTTGTGACCGAGACGCAGTACGATGTGCGAGGGCAGGTGTTCCGTACGAGTTTGCCGTATTTCAAAACGACCGAATCCGTCACCAATCGCTGGCGCACCATGACCTATGATGCGGTGGGCCGTGTGATCCAAGTCACCCATCCCGATACGTTGAGTGGCACGCCACTGACTACCAAGACCTGTTATGCGCCGTTCGTGACTGTCACCCTGGATCCGACCGGCGCCCGCAAGCGCGAGACCAAGGATGCCTATGGACGGGTGGTCACTATTCAAGAGCACAATGCGCTCTATGCCAGCTGTAATCCTGCTGACGATCCGGGCGGCGTCTATGCCACGACAAACTACACCTATGATCTCCTCGGCAATCTGACCAAAGTCGTCGATACGTTGGGGAACCGCACCACCATGCGGTACGACACCTTGAGCCGCAAGATTGCCATGTCGGACCCTGACATGAGCACCAATGGGACCAGTACGTGTGCTGATCTGACTGCGCTCATGCCCAACGCGACGTATCCCTGGTACGCCGCGCCCTGCTGGAATTATAAATACGATGCATCGGGGAATCTCACGCGTCAGACCGATGCCAAGAGTCAGCATCTCTGGTTTCAATACGACGGATTGAATCGGCGCACGCAAAAAGACTTCACCACGCAGAAGGCGCTCGGCAGCGGCGATGTCGTCTATACCTATGATGATACGGTCACGACCTTTAACCGAAAGGGCCGGGTGAAACAAGTCGTCGATGCCGCGACGAATGTGACGTTCGAATACGATGCCATGGGAAGGATCAGCAAGAGCACCAAAGTCCTGGACGGCACCACCTATGTGACGAGCAGCATTTATGATGGTCTGGGCCGCTTGAAAGAAGTGACCTATCCGAGCAGTCCCGCAAAGACGGTGGAGTATTACTACACCGGACCAGTCTTGGAGAAGGTGCAAGATAAGGCGGGGAGTGGGACAACGATCTATGCCGCCTATTCCAACTACACCTCGCAGGGTCAGGCCCAAACCATCACCTACGGTAACGGAGTGGTGACCACCCATACCTATGCGGATCCGGCGCATCCGACCTGCGTGCCGGCCAATAGCTTCAAGCTCTGTACGCTCAAGACGCAGAAGGGGACGGATCCGGTTCTTCAAGCCCTGACCTATACCTTCACGGCGGACGGCAATGTGGATCTCATCACCGATCCGCTCAATGGGAATCACGACTTTGGCTATGACACGCTCGATCGGTTGACCAGTGCCACGGGACCCTATGGCGCCGGGGGCGCCACAGCCACGCTGACCTATAGTTACAACCAGATCGGCAATCTGACGAATAACTCGCAGCTCGGCGCCTATACCTATCCCACCAGCGGCGCGGGTGTGGTCCGCCCCCATGCGGTGACTTCGGCCGGTGCCAACACCTATTTGTACGACAATAACGGCAATCTGACGAGCGGTGCAGGGCGGACGTATACCTGGAACTTCGAAAACAAGCCGCTCACGATCGTGCAGGGTGGGGTGACCACGACGTTTGTCTATGACGGGGACGGCGGCCGAGTGAAGAAGATCGTGGGGAGTACCACGACCCGCTACATCAGCAAGTTCTACGAGTGTGACAATGCGAGTTGTTCCCGCTTCATCTGGGCGGGCAGTACCCGGATTGCCACCATTGCTGCCAGCGGCACGATCCACTACTGGCATGGGGATCATCTGGGCAGTTCCAGTGTGATCACCGACAGTACCGGGGCGAAGGTCCAAGCCGTGACCTATTATCCCTACGGCGGCACCCGCACGAATCAGAGTTTTGGCACCCCCACCGTGGATGTGCCCTATAAATACACGGGCAAAGAACTGGACAACACGGGCCTCTATTACTATGAAGCGCGGTACTACGATCCTACGCTCGCACGATTTATCAGCGCTGATACGATCGTGCCTGACCCAAGCAATCCGCAGGCCCTCAACCGCTATGCCTATGTCCTGAACAATCCGCTTCGATATACGGATCCCACTGGGCACGGTATTTTTGATGATTTTGTGGACTTCTTCGAAGGCGTGGGCGAGGTGCTCGAAGCCACCTTTTACATGACGAATCCGATTGCCCTTACGGCGCGGATCATGTACGAGTATCCAAACCAGCCGGGCAAGTGGTTTAGCCCAACCGTGCATTACAATCAGTTTCGAGAGTTTCGCCATCAATTGTATGACGGGCATGCTGACATGCTGGACGCCACGGGACTGGGGCTTCCCGCGCAGGGGTTTCGCGAACTTAAGAGGTTCGAGAATACGAGGACCGGGCGATATATTGAGGCGGGCGCGATTGTGGTGGGGCTAGGAATTGGCGCCGCCTTTTGCGGCGGGTGCTCGGCACCGGCTATAGGTGCCCTGATAGGAGGCTTTGTGGGGGCCGCGTCAGGATTCGCGGAAGCCGCCTATGCAGGAGCAGATCCTCTCCATGCCACCGTGAGCGGGGGGGGCTATGGGGCCGCAGGTGGGGCCATCGGAGGCGCAGTGGGAGATATTGCGAGCGATGCTCTATTCAGACAATTAGTAGGGTTCGTACGAGCAGATCTTGCTCACGGGATTGCTAATGCTGGAGGTGCAATTGCGGGAGGCGCGGCCGCCGGAGGGGTCGATGCTGGTAGAAGCGGTGCAACTCTCGGCAGTATAGGGAAGGGGTTTGGATTTGGTGCCTTGGGTGGGTTTTTTGGAGGTGCCATGACACAGACATTCAGTCCAGCGCTTGATATGCATTTGGGACAGAGCGGCAGTTTACTCCAAAAGGGTAAACTAGACTTCACGGCTCCTACTCGCACGTTTGTGGATGCAGGGATTGGTTGGACCGGCGAGTGGTTTGAGGAGCAAGCACACTAAGTACCAGAGGGAAGTGCGCAGCTCTCAGAGACTACGATAAGTGAGAAATCTTCCTGAGAACATGGCATGTCGGTGGGCCTGAGGTACTGTAATCCGGTGGAGGAGGGTCATCGCTCCTCCGCCGGGGTTCTCGCAATCAAATCCCGCATTATCTCTTCCATTCCGCCATTCCTTTCTGCGCCAAAGCCAATCCCCCCATTTGACAGGATTGTGCTGCGCGACAAAAAGCCTAGACTGCGCAGCGATTGGTGCTATGACTATTCACCCGACACCTGTTCACAACGAGAGGTGCAGTGGGGTGACGCTGCTTGAGATTCTGATCGCGATGGCGATCGTGCTGATCCTGGTGTCGATTGCCATGCCGCTCAGCAAGCTCACGGTCAAACGTCAGCAGGAAATCGAGTTGCGTCAACAGCTGAGGATGTTTCGATCGGCGATCGACACATTCAAATTGGAGTGGAACCGGGACGGCGAGGTTCTCCTAGGTCCTGCCTGCATGAAGAATAAGCTGACGTGCAAAGAGGTCTCGAGTGTCCATGGCTATCCCAAATCCGTGGACGTGCTGTTCGGTGTGAAACTCGCTGGCGAGGAAGCGACGGTCAGAGGGACGACGGTGCGACGGTATCTGCGCGCGCTGCCACATGATCCCTTGACCGGCAAGACCGATTGGCTGTTTCGTTGCTATAAGGACGCGCCTAAGCCATCGAACTGGTGTGGGGAGGACGTCTACGATGTCATGACGCGTCACGAAGCGAAGGCTCTCGATGGGACGAATTATCACGACTGGTAGAGGGAGCGCGTTTCCATGCTGTCTTCCCTTCCTATGCAAGCTGATAAAGGATCTTTGTCGACAGCGCGCATCGCATGTGTTGGCATTGATCGTTTCCTGAACTCACGTCGTAATTGTGCGCACACCCCAATCCCCCCATTTGACGGGATTGTCACTCTTCGCGGTTTTCGCTAGCCTCCGGCCAGTATCTCCCTCTTCCATATGAAACAATTTGCGAAGGAGGCGCGGTATGACACAGCATGATAGACGCGAGCGCGGCTTCACTCTCATCGAGTTGATGATCGTCGTCGCGATCATCGGGATTTTGGCGGCAATCGCCATTCCAAGTTTTCTCTCCTATCAACTCAAGTCGAAGACGGTCGAGGCGAAGACCAATCTCGCCGGGATCAAAACGGCAGAGTTGACCTTCGCGGCGGACCGTTCCTGCTATTTGTCGGTCCAGAGCAGCGGCTGGCCTGGCATCATCCCTGCGAATGGCGCGCAGGTGCCCTGGCCCGCGGCAGCGGCACAGCCCAGTGCGGGGGCGCTGTGCGTAAATCCGGTTACGGGGGCTCCCGCGTCGGCGGTGGGTACGTTCGGAGATGTCGGGTTCACCCCGTCTGGGCATGTGCGCTACAACTACCATCTGGCGGCGACTCAAAGTCGGACGCCGGCACCCGGGCCGACGACGAGCAACTGCCCGAACTGGCCGTCCGCAATTTCTTCGGGCGTAACGAGCGGACCCACGTCGGGATTCATCGCGCAGGCCGTCAGCGATCTCGATGGAGACGGGAAGCGCGGTGGATTTATGGTGTCAGAGGTGAGTCACGTGGTCGATTGCGCGCCGAACGTCTATTAGGAGGATGTTGAACCTTGCGTTAGGGTCATCTGTCAGTCCAACGAGACCTCGACGCAGGCGGGTCAATCGTCAATCGGGCGAGGTGTTGTTGAATCAGGAGCACGACTGTGGTCTCGGCTTCATCTGATGGGTCGACAGGATACCGGCTGCGCCTTTCGTTCCCACTCAAACTTCTCGGTTTATGGCGCACAGATCGGAATGCCAGCAATCACCGATCTTTCGCGTTAGTTGGATTGACATTTTGTCTGCTGTTGAGTCTGATCGTCTGGCTGCAGCATGAATTGGAACAGCGGATCGGCAGAATTGCGCAATCCCGCGAGCAGCTGCGCCTGCTGCCCAGTGGGGATGTGCTGAAACCGGCGTTGCTGGGCTATCACCACCTTGCCGCGGATGTGCTGTGGCTGCAAGTCGTTCAGGTGCTGGGGCAAAAGGAGATTCCGCAACCGGATTACGAATGGGCCTATCACGCACTCGATGTCATCACGACGCTGGACCCACGGTATGTCTATGCCTATGACGCTGGCGGGATCGTTCTGGCTGAGTTGGCTGGTGACATCGAATCGAGCAATCGTTTGCTCAAGAAGGGATTGGCCGCCAATCCTGAGGCCTGGCGCTTGGCCTTTCAGCTTGGGTTCAATCACTTCTTTCATTTGCATGACTATCGCGCCGCCGCCGACTACATGGCCGTGGCGGCGCAGCTTCCCGGACGGCCAGCCTATGTGCCGGAGTTAGCGGCGAGGCTCTACGCGGAAGCGAAACATCCGGACTTGGCCCTTCATTTTCTCGCATCGATGCGACAGAGCACGAGCGATCCTTCCGTCATCGAAGCGCTCGATCGCCGGCGTGACGAAGTTCTGATTGAGCGGGATCTGGTTATGATCGAACAGGCAGTGGGCCGTTATTGGAAGCGGCATGGACGATATCCACTGTCGCTGGCGGTGTTGGCGGACGAACGGCTGCTTGATCGGATTCCCGTTGAACCGTTCGGTGGGACGTATGAACTGGATGTGGAAACGGGACAGGTGTGGAGCTCGACGCATCCCCGCCGGCTTCGGCTCTTTCGTCCGGATGAGATGCAGCCGTTCACCAGTGCGTCGGCCATGCCATGACCCTGTTCACCAGTGCGCTCAGAACCGTCGATTTGTGCAAGTCCTTTTCCAAAGGATTCTGGAGCCGTCCCGCTCCCGCGCTCGATCGCGTCAACCTCGATATTCGGCCAGGCGAGACGTTCGGCTTGTTGGGCCAGAACGGCGCGGGCAAGACGACGACGATGCGAGTGGCGCTGGGATTGATCCGTCCGTCCGCCGGCGAGGTTCGGATCTTCGACCGGCCTGCCCATGAGTGGGAAGCGAGGAAGCGGGTGGGATTTCTGCCGGAGGCGCCCTACCTCCATGACCATCTCACGGCAGAAGGATGTTTGCGGTTCTTTGGGCAACTGTGCGAGATGGACGGCATCGTCCTGGCCCGGCGAGTTGACACACTATTGGAACTTGTCGGACTGGCGCACGCCCGTTCCTGCCGTCTGCGGACGTTTTCGAAAGGCATGTTGCAGCGGGTGGCCATTGCCCAAGCGTTGATTAACGATCCGGATCTCTTGCTGCTAGACGAGCCGATGTCGGGGCTGGACCCGGTCGGGCGGCGGGAGATGCGACATGTGCTGCTTCGCTTGAAGCAGCAGGGGAAGACGATCGTGATGAGCTCCCATCTGCTCCATGATGTCGAAGTGCTGTGCGACCGTGTCGCCATTCTGCGGCATGGCCGGGTCGCAGCTGTCACGGAGGTCTGGAAGTATGCAGACGGAGAGACAGCGGGTGGGGAGCGGCGGGAATCCCCAGTTGGGCAGCAGGAAGAAGCCGGTACAGGCTGTTCACTGGAAGATCTGTACTGCCGCGTCGTCACTGAGGGACGGGAGGTGGCCGTATGAGAGGACTGCTCGCCATCGTGTGGATGTCGCTCCAGGAATATCTTCGGGACCGAGTCCTCTACGGCGGAGCGATGGTCGGCCTCTTGCTGGTGGCCAGTGCGGCGCTCTTCTCCAGGCTGACGGTTGGCAACCCGGACCGGATCATTCTCGATCTCGGCCTTGGCGCCGTACACTTTTTCAGCACCGTCATGGCGGTGTTTCTGGGGATCGGCGTGATCGGACGAGAAGTGGACCGACGCACGATTCATCTGATTCTGGCGAAACCCGTGCCGCGGTCGAGATTGATTCTCGGTAAGTTTATGGGACTCTCGCTGATGCTCCTCCTCAATCTGGGCGTTCTCTGTCTGCCGCTCATGCTGGTACTGATGCTGCTGGATGTGCCGATGACGCTCGGCCTATGGCAAGCGGTGGCGCTGATCTATGCTGAGACGTGTCTGGTGATGGGGGTGGCGCAGCTCTGCTCCACATCCACGACGGCGACGCTCGGCATGGTATTCACCCTCGCGTTTTACGTGATCGGCCACAGTATGGCGTATGTGCAGGCGCTCGCAGGCAAGTTTGAGGGTGTTGCGCGAACACTTCTCAACGGTCTGACGCATCTCTTTCCGGACTTGGAGTATTTCAACCTCAAAGGGTATGTGCCGTACCACCAATCCCTTCCGGCTTTGGATTTCACGCTCGTGGTGGGTTATGCACTGGCCTACATGGCGTGTCTGTTGCTTGCGGCCATGGTGATCTTTCAGCGGCGCGACTTCGTCTGAAACCGAGCCACTCCCTGCTTACTGTATTCGATCGCCCCAAAGTTCTCTTGGTATACGAGTTACGGGTTTGAGGTCGGGATAGTCTGAAGAAATACCGAGCGTTGGGTTGCCTGGTCCGGTGGCAGAGGTGCAGGGCAGGGCTGGGCGCTGAGCGGATTGACCGGGTTTAACCCAGGGTCGCAGAGGCGAGTGCCCGGTATCGGCGGGGCAATGGCTGTTCCTGTATCTGGAGGGATCCCCATGGCGTCATGATCGGGCGAGGTCATCGTCAGAGTCTGCCCAGGGAACTGCTCAGGCTGAACGGCCATTGAAGGACCGGAGGATGGCTGTGGCTCAGTATGGGGCGTGTAGGTGGGAGGCGTGGGTGTGTGGCCCATCTGTGCAGGCGGAAGAGACTGAACCGGGACACAGTTGCCGAGTTGCGCCGTGCTGTCCGTATACGTCAGCGCACCGGAGGCATCACGGCATTGGAAGAGTGAGCCTGCTTGTATTGGGGTGTCACTCAGCAACGAAGTGATGCCCGCAGAGGCGGCGGCGATGATGAGCCGCAAGCAGAACAACGTTGCCAGGTTCGGGTGCGATGGAGCCTGCCGCGTTATGCGAACGTGGGCCATACAAGGATCTTTCCGGAGCAAGGTCACAGCCTACGTGCGCTTCTTTCGAAGAGGGGCGGCTCGTTCAGCCTCGTGAATCTGGCTGATAGACTGAGAGCCGCTGGCCAAACAGGCTACGACACCGGCCCTCGTGGTGGCTTCATACTTCGTCATAATCGCTCGGACATACTCTTTCACTGTGTGCGCGCTGAGTGACAATTCAGCTGCCAATTCCTTGTTGGTCAGTCCGCGCATGAGTCCCCGCGCTACGGATTCTTGCCTGGCTGTGAGTTGCGGAGAGGCCATGGTGTGGACACCATTGGTGTGGGCTCGGGTGAGAAACATTTCGAGGACGACCAGCAGCCGATGGGACGGAGGCGTGCCGCGTTCAGGAACGACAAATCCGCCCAGCTCGATTTGATGCTGTCTCGTCAGCGTGATGCGTTGAATGTGCACGGAGGTCCATTCGGCTGGAGATGCACAATGCCGGCGGGCGTCCTCGATTGTGTCGCAGAGGCTTCTGATCAGAGGCGGGAGTCCGTCGGTCGAAAAAGGACTGCCGTTCGCGTGATTCAGGTGGCGTAATATTCGTTGAGCGGTGGGCGTGATATAGAGCAACTCGTGTTGGGGTGTGAGCAGAATGACGCCGGGATTAAGTGGTCGCCGGGATTCAAGATTGTGGGTGCCCTCTGTCTTGAGCGGGGAGAATGGCTCTGCCGCGCGCATCGTCCACAACCTCCGTTCAGAATTGCTCCAACTCCTATCGTGTTCCTGTAAGAGACCTGCTTCAATAGGCCAAAGTGGACCTAGATCCGAATGGCCCTATATGCAATCCTTACTTGATGAGGGCGCACTTGTATCCCTGCCTGCATGTCGTTGTCTATCCCCCCATTTGGCGGGAGTAATCTGGGGGGATTGTGATGCAGTGCGCATAGGCGTAGAAGCCGCGGATGAGAACATATGATGCTTGGGGCAGAGCAATGGGAGGAATGGGACCACTTTCATGAGCGGCAGTCGCGCGTCGACCGGGTGCCGATCATTCAGGCCGTCGTATTCGAGCCGTCGGCTCATCGAATTGACGGACGCAGTGGAGAGGAAGAAATCACACTGTACAGCCGCATGGGCCTCAGCCTTAATGTGAGCAGCACTGGGCTCTGCCTCCTTGTCGAGGAGCATCCGGCAGTCGGAGAGGTCTGGCGGGTGCGGATACCCAGTTCGACGCAAGGTGTGCAAACGCCTACACTCGCTGATGTCCGGTGGGTAAGGAAAATTCCTTTCGTGGGCAACAGTCTGATGATCGTGGGATTGCGATTCATTCTCTAACGGTTGGCTGGCGGTCGCAGGCCGATGCTGGAGTGACGGGATGAGCAAGCGGGATATTTTCTGGACGAAAATAAGGGAAGCAGGATTGCTGCTCGCGGTTGTTGTCTCGGGTTGCCTCTCCTCAGAACTCCGCAAGGCCGACCAATACGCAGACCAAGGGGAATGGGATCGGGCGGTCGAAGCGTATCGGACAGCGGCAAAGAAGGAGCCGTTCTCAGACGCAGTACAAACACGGATGGAGCACGCCAAAGCTCGTGCGGCCGAGGGTCACTATGCGGCAGGACGCCGCGCACTCGATGCGGGTCGGCTCCCCGATGCGATGCAGGAGTTCAAGCTTGCGCTCGGGCTCGATCCATCAAAGCCTGAACACCATGCCGGAATGAATACGGTGCTCCGGCTCAAGGAAGCCCGCGACCAAGTGCAAGCCGGCGAGAAGTTGCAGGGGCTTGGACGGTTGGAGGAGGCCCTCGCCGCGTTTGAGCGGGCCGTCGAACTGGACCCGGCGCTGGGCCGGGCGTCCGAGGGCATCACGGCCATTACCGCTCAACAGCGGGCCACCAAGATGATCGGAGGCAGTTCGGAGCCGATCACCCTGCGGTTTCAAAATGCCAAATTGCGTGAGGTCTTTGAAATCGTCGCGCGCACAGCCGGTATCAACGTGATGTTCGACAAGGAAGTGCGCGATGAGCCCATTACTGTCTTCATCAAGGACCTGGCTTTCAACGAGGCACTCGACTTGATCCTGAATACGAATGGCCTACTCGCGCAACGGGTGGCGGCGGACACGATTCTGGTGATGCCGAAAAATCAGCAGAAGCAAGCGCAGTATCAGGACTTGCTGATGCGCACGTTTTATCTGTCCAATGCCAAGGCCAAGGATGCGGTGAACTTGGTGCGGACGCTGCTCGATAGCAAGAAGATTTATGTCGATGACAAAGTGAACGCCATCGTGGTGCGAGATGAGCCGGCGAAGCTTCAGCTGGCCGAGCGCCTGTTGTTTGCGATCGACCGGCGCGAGCCGGAAGTGGAACTCGATGTGGAAGTGCTGGAAGTGAATCGAACGAAGAGTCTCAAGTACGGAATCAACTACGCAAAACAGGCCGGCTACGGGCTCCGCCCTCCGAGCGGGACCGGCGGGATTTCCACCGCGCCGACGACCTGGGCCTTCGAGGCGCTCACCTCCCTGGGCGCCGGGAGTTATTTGTTCCTGATTCCGTCGAGCGTTCTGATCGATTTCTTCAAGCAGGATTCCGACGCCAAGACGCTCGCGTCTCCCAAGCTTCGGGTATTGAACAACAAAACGGCAAGCATCAACATTGGCGACAAGCAGCCGATTCTCCTGTCTACGACGAACGTACTGCCCGGCCAGGCGGTGACCGGCGCTGTGCCGACGACCTCGACGGTGACCTCGATCGAATTCAAGGATACGGGCGTCAAGCTCACGGTCGAACCGAGCATCAATCTGGCCGACGAAGTGACGCTCAAGCTCAAGATCGAAGTTACCAGATTGGGCGACCAAGTGACGCTGCAGGCGAGCCCGGAGATCAAGCAGTTCAAATTCGGAACGAGGATGGCGGAAACGGTGCTGATGCTCAAGGACGATGAGACCGTGGTCTTGGCCGGATTAATTCAAGACGAAGAGCGCAAGAATCGGTCCACCGTTCCATTAATCGGCGACATCCCGTGGGTGGGACAACTCTTTACCTCCACGACGACGGATCGCGTGGCGACGGAGGTCGTGCTCACGATTACGCCCCGGATTGTCCGGAGCATGATGGCGCCGCCGCTTGCGCAGCAGGCATTCTGGTCTGGCACCGAACAGACCTATGCAACGGAACAGCTGTTCCCTCCTCGGGCATCGGTCGTGAAGCATCCGGCGCCACAGTTGTCGGGCGACCAAACTCTGAGATCTCCTGCCGGAGAAGGCATTCAGATAGAACCGCCAGGGCCGGCATCCATTGGTGTGCCCCTGCCAGGAATGCAGATGGCGAGCGCCTCGCCCGCGGAAACGACTCAGCCGGCCATGCGTAAGATTCCGGCGCGCGTGGCAGGCGGCCTGTCTTTGAATCCGGAAGAACTCACGGCAGCGGTCGGACAAGAATTTCGGCTCGATCTTGTAACCTCACAAGTCGAGACGATGAATGAAGCGGCCATCTCAGTCAACTATGATGCCAACACGATGGAATTCCGCCGTGCAGCCCCTGGGGTTGCGTCGATTTCCGTTCGTGCCGAGGATGGCCGGATCGTGTTGGCGGCCAAGAAACAGGCGATGGGTGGCGCAGGAGAGGCCGTATTGGCCATGTTGTTTTTTCACGCAAAGGCACAGGGCGACAGTGCGGTCAGTCTGGGCGCGCCGGTCGTGACCGTACCGTCCGGGCAGGATGAACCGCAGATGCCTCGGCAAGCGGTGGTGCATGTGAAATAGGAAATAACGGAACAGGCGGCATGCGGCGCAACGGCGGGTATACCATTCTCGAGCTCTTGATCGTCATCACGATCGTGGGCACCTTGGCCACATTGGCCGAGCCTCTCTGGGAACAGTCGGTGCTCAAAGCGCGTGAAGCGGCTTTGAAACGGACATTGTTTACCGTGCGAGACGTGATCGATCAGTACCGGGCCGACCGGGGGGGGTATCCTCGAAATCTGCGGGAGGTGGTGAATGCGGGATATCTCCGGACGCTCCCGATCGATCCGCTGACACGATCGAACGCGACCTGGCAGGAGATTCCTGCGGATCAGGAAGGGGGGATGGGGGATGTCCACAGCGGCAGCAAGTTCATCGGATCGGACGGCATTCCCTACAACCAGTGGTGACCAGGTGCAGGTCAAAGTGATCGGCCGAATATTCGGTGTGGCAGCTGTCGGAGTGCTGATCACGGCCTGCGCGGCACCTCAGGCTGCGTATAACGCCGGTGAGCCGGACTGCAAGACACGGGTCTCGCAGGTGCTCAGCGACCGTGAGGCTCTGCTGGCGGCCGCGCGGGCGGAAATCGCCGCCGGCAAGATCGCCGCGGCCAAGCAGGAGGCGGAGTTACAAGAATTGCGCAAGGCGGTGGGTGAATTACGGCGGGACAATGCCGCTGCGCATCACGCGGTCACGACACTCCAACAAACGGTGGATACGGCGCAGGCGGAAGTCGAGCGGACTCGCCAAGAGCGGGCGCAGGCCGAACACACGAAACAAGAGCGGGAACTGGCGGAGCTGCGGGCGACGATGCTGACCTTGACGGAACGGATGGACCGGCTGAGCGAGCAGGTGCACACCGTCGCGGTGGCGCCGGTTGTGGTGCCGGAGGAACCGTCCCGTCCGAAGCCTGCCGCTGAAGAACGCCGCCTTCCGAGGCGGCGGCCGAACTCTACAGTTCTCCCCATTGCTGCCATCGAACAGAACGGGAAGCGGGCGATCCCGGAGAAAGATCGCCTGCGCTGATCCGTGCGTCTCTGAATTAAGGATATCTTGATGCCGACGTTCGTCAGACAAAAACCGCTGGCCAGCCTGCTCATAGAACGCGGCCTGATTCCGGCGGAGCGAGCCGCCGAACTGTCCGCGCGAGCGGGCAATTCTCAACGCCGGTTGCAAACGCTGCTGTTGGAAGAACAATTGCTGCCCGAGCCGATGCTTGCAGAGATCCTGGCTGAACAATGCGCGCTGCCTTACCGCAGTTTGGAAGGGTATCGGGTGGATTTCGAAAAATTCGCTGCGATTCCGGTAGAGACGATGCGGCACTACGGGTTTGTCCCGCTGGAAGACGATGGGACAACGCTGACGGTCGGCGTGTCCGATCCGTTCGATCTCCACCGGCTGGATCGGCTGGATCAGCTGCTGGGCCGCGTGTGGCAGGCGGTGATCGTTCCACCGTCGGCGGTTGCGGAGGCGCTGAAGGAGAGCGAACGAAACGCGCAGATGGTCGCGCGGGTCAGCGATGAGTTCCGCCCTGTTCTGGTTCAAGAGACCGAGCAAGGGGAAGAGGTTCTCTCGGTTGACAAGCTGAACAACGAACAGAGTCCTATCGTCCAGCTGATCGACACGATGATCGTCAATGCGTTGGAGAAGCGGGCGAGCGACATCCACATCGAGCCGGCCGACGGCGTCACCGAGATCAAGTACCGCATCGACGGAGTCCTCTATCTGGCCATGGAACCGTTGGACCTTCGGTTTCACAATCCCCTGGTGTCCAGAATCAAGGTCATGTCCGAATTGGATATCGCCGAACGGCGCATTCCTCAAGACGGCCGCTTCAAGCTGCGGTTGCAACGCCGCACCATCGATTTCCGAGTGTCTATCCTGCCCAGCGCGTTCGGCGAATCCATCGTCATCCGCATCCTGGCGAAGGAGGAATTTACCGCCGGGCAGCGGGGCATTCATCTGAATGCGCTCGGCCTCAAGCAGGAAGACTTGCGGCGGTTCCGGCGGGCGATCACGGTATCGTACGGCATGGTTCTGGTGACCGGGCCGACGGGAAGCGGTAAGACCACGACGTTGTATGCCGCGCTCAATGAAGTGAATTCCAAGGAAGACAAGATCATTACGATCGAAGATCCGGTCGAATATCAACTGAAAGGGGTCGTGCAGATTCCAGTGAACGAGAAGAAGGGGTTGACGTTCGCGCGCGGCCTGCGGTCGATTCTGCGCCACGATCCGGACAAAATTATGGTGGGTGAGATCCGCGACGCGGAAACCGCCCAGATCGCGATTCAGTCAGCGCTGACCGGGCATCTGGTATTTTCGACCGTGCACGCGAATAACGCGTTCGACGTCATCGGGCGTTTCGTGAACATGGGGATCGAGCCCTATAATTTTGTCTCGTCCTTGAACTGCATCATGGCGCAGCGGCTGGTGCGCACGATTTGTCCGGCCTGCAAGGCGCCGGTGTCGGTGAGCCCGGCGCAGTGCGAGCAGTTGGGCTTCGAGGCAGAGCTGGTGTCGGGCCGGGTTCTGTATGAAGGGAAAGGCTGTGTCGCCTGCCACGGCTTGGGCTATCGGGGGCGCCAGGCCATTACAGAGTTCTTGCCGGTGACTGAGGAAATCAAGGAACTGATACTCGCTCGGCGGCCTCCGTCGGAAATTCGCGCGGCGGCGTTGGCGAACGGAATGACGACTCTGCGCCAAGCCGGCATCGAAAAAATGCTGGCGGGAGAGACGACGATGAAAGAAGTCCAGCGCATGACGTTTGTCGGGTGAGCGCCGCCTATGAACTTGTTGCACACGCATCGCGCCGACACAGGGATCTGCCTTCGGCCGGATGGCCTGACGGTCCTGCGAGTCAAGCGACGGTGGAGACAGCCGGCGATGGTTCAGGCTTTGATCGAGCGGCCGATCAGGAGCGGCCTGCTCTGTCCTTCGTCCACGGAGGCGAATATCCAGAATGTGGACGAACTCGCACGGGAGGTGGCGGCTGCGGCGGCCTCGATGCGCGCCAGGACGGTTGCCTTGAGCCTGCCGGACGGCTGCGCCTCTATAGCGATCCTGCCCTTCGAGTCGCTTCCCAAGGGCGAGCGTGAGCGCGAGACCGTCATTCGATGGAGGTTCCAGCACGACCGGCATTGGACGTTGACGGATGAGCAGCTGGCCTATCGGATTTTCCCCGCTCCTGATCGGCCTCCATCTCCTGAGGGAGTTTCCAGCGGCGGGGCAGTGACGTCGTATATTCTCGTGACCGCCGTCAAAAAGTCCATCCTGGAACAGTATCGCCGGCTCTGTGAACAGGCCGGACTTCTGCCCGTCTCGATTGGGTTCTCTTCGCTGCACGCCATTGATGTGTGTCGGAGGTCCTGTGGTCAAGCGCTCGAAAGCTTTTGGGCCTGTCAGATCTCGGATCGCGTGACGTTTGTTGCCTGCCGTGGAGGAGTTCCGGTGTTTTTGCGGGGAATACGTGTGGAGGAGAACGGAGATGTACGGGCGGAACTCTTGTCCAGCCTGCAATCCTTCGATGACGACTGTCCGCATGGAGACAGACCAGCGGGGAGTGCGCCCGCCGGTCTGTATATCATGAGCGATCGAATGGAGGCGCAACAGGGATGCCTTTGGGAGGGAGATGTCTGGAATCCCGTCGGACTCCCACATTGGCAGGTGGAAGTACGAGATGGATGGTCTCAACACCGGCAGACATGGCCGTCCGGCACGGTGGCGTCGATTGGCGGATGGTGTGCGTTGGCCAGTACGGAGGCGGGGGAACGCGCATGACACGTCGTCCTCTTATGATGTGGCGGCAGCCGGCAGCTGACTCGCGTGCATTCAATTGTCTTCACCAGGAGTTGGCTTCCGCAGAGGTACGTGTGGTGCAATGGGTTCAACGGGCGCTGTTCCTTGGCAGCGTCGCAGTGTTCGCCGTCGTTGGCTGGTGGGGATGGGACAGCCGGGCGGTTGAAGAAGAAGCGGACCGGTATGAGCAGTCCGCCCTTCGTGCGGAACGGGCAACGAAGGAGTTCACGGAGCGGATGCGGCAGGATCGCCTGGCCTTCAGTCAGGAACAGGTGGCGACAATCCGTGAACAGGTTGCCTTTGCCAACCAATTGTCTGAGAAGCGGGGTTTCTCCTGGACGACGCTGCTGAGCGATCTGGAATCGACCCTGCCGCCCCATGTGGCGCTGGCCACCATCAAGCTGAATTTCCAGGATTCGGCGATCGTGCTGGAAGGCACTGCCGTTCGTCTGCAAGACATCAATAGGTTTGTCACGCAGTTGCATGCGCATCCGGCATTCCGCCAGGCGGTGCTCGACCGGCATGAAACCCGCCGCGAGCGTGCCGAGGAGCAGGCGGCTGGCGACGTCCCGATCGAATTTGCCCTCTCTGTTCGCTACCATCCGCCGCTGTAGAGGCGCCCATGATCGTTGGATTAGAACGGATGCGCGCGATCACGCTGACGAAGCCGCTTCTCCGGGCGCTGGCCCCGTCCTGCGCCTGCGCTATGCTGGCGATTGCTACGCTTGTCGGCACCTATATGGAATGGGTAAAGCCGGCTGATGACCGGCTTGAGCGCGCGGAGACTGCGTACCGAAAAGCCAAACAGGAGCAGGAACAGGCCCACGCTCAGCGCATGTTGTTCGAACGGGCCAAGCAGGCGCAGGAGCAAGTGGATGCGGTGTGGCGCGCGCTGCCGTCGCAAGACGAGTACACGGCGTTGGCCATGGCTATTTCCGAACTGGGAAAGACGGAGCGCCTGACGATCCCGGGCATGAATTATCACGTGGACAAGTCGGACGGGCGGCTGCCGGTGAAAGCGTCGTTGTCATTTCGCGTCGTTGGGGACTATGCGGCGATGTACCGGTTCATCCATCGCTTGGAGACCGCGGAGTCGTATCTGGTCGTCGAGAGCCTCGATGCGGCGAGAGCGTACAAGGCGGCCCGTGCTGCGTCGCATGCCGTCGTGTTCAACGTGACGGTCATAACGTTTCTCCGGCCTCCGCTGCCGAAGGGCAACATGTCATGACGCAGCGGGCGAAATATCTTCTGCTTGGTGGCGGTGTTGTGTTGTGGGTCATGCTGCTTGTTTTGCGATGGATGGGCGAGGAGCCGCCCCAAGAAGTGCCGTTGCGATTTCAAACCGGCCAGAAGCCCGCCGCTCTGGCGATGGGAGGACAGGATGCGGATGGGTTGGCCGTCAAGCCGTTCAAAGCGCAAGGGCAGGGAACGCCGGCGGCGCCGCGAAAAAATATTTTTGCGATGGGCCAAACCGTTGCGCCGGCTGGTGAGCGACACGCGCAGATCGCCAAGCGGCAGCTGCCGCCTCCGGTTCCGGCACCGCCGCCCGTTGTGGTTCCGCCGCCGCTTCCCGTCGCTCCACCTCCGCCACCGCCGATTCCCACAGGGCCCACTCCCGAAGAACTCGCCGCCATCGCCGAACGCCAGCAGCGAGAATTGCTGGCTCGGCAGGCCCGTGAGCAGATGGCGCAATATCGGTATCTCGGCTACGCCGATCGCGATGGGCATCAGCAGGCATTTCTCGGCAAGGGCACCGAGATCTATATTCTCCAACTGGGAGACCGACTCGACGGCAAATTCCTCGTGGCCGTGATCGATCCCACCGTCGTCGTTCTGCGGGAAAGCGTCACCAATCTGGAAGCCCGCATCGAAATGAAGAAAGTCTCGTCGACCAATCCTTCCTGATTAAACCGCCGTTCACACTGGCCCGATTCCTCTCCGCCGCGCCGAGCTGTCGGATATACGCTGTCGTGCGCCTCCAGCCGGAATGCCAGGCATGGATTATTCCGATCCCCCCATGTGAGGGGAGTAATTTGGGGGGATTGCGTAAGTGAAAAAAAAGCATAGAGTGCGCGGCCATGAAGAATGCGTTATGCGTCAAACGCCAATCGTCATTCGACTCGCCTGCCATCTGCCCTGTCGAAGGGGACTCTTCACGATTGACGGTTGACGATTCACGAGTCACGTCTTCCAAGTCATCGGCTCTTCGTTGCGGAAAGGAGCTGCCCATGCGTCGTTTGTCCGTGCTTGCTCTGATTCTCGCTCTAGGCTGTCAGCTCGCAGCGGTCAGCTCGCTCTTTGCGAAAGAAGTGGACGACGATCAACCGATCGGAGCTGTCGGCGGTGCGGTGCGTGTCGATCCCTTTACCGGTACAGCGACGACCAGTATTCCTATTAACGTCTTTCCGGGACGGAATGGTGTTCAGCCCAATCTGGAACTGACCTATGCCAGCTCAAGTGGCAATGGTTGGGTCGGGATGGGATGGAAACTTGAGCTGGGCGCGATCGAGCGGAATACGCGCTTCGGAGTGAAATATAACGAAACGGCGGCTGATAACGGCAAGGTCTATGCGATCCGAATGAGCGGGGCATCGTCGGAACTGGTCAAGCTCCAACCCAATACACCCACGGATCCTGAGTATCGGGCTAAAGTTGAAAGTGGCTTTTTCAGGATCCGCACGCTGACAACCGGCGGGTGGGAGGTGACTGATCGTAAGGGCGTGAAGTATTCGTTTGGGATCAGTGCCAATGGCCGGGTAGAGGACACGGCAACCGGACGGGTCTTTCGGTGGAATCTCGAGCGGGTGGAAGATCGTGATGGAAACTACATGCTCGTGAGTTACACAAAAGATCTGGGCCAATCGTATCTTGACCAGATTGATTATGGTTGGACGACAAAGGATCCCGCGCTGAACGTCGATCAGAATGCCACACTGGTTCCCCCATATTCGATCAAATTCTATTCGGTTCAACCTACAGGAATGACCGCACCGGATACCTACAATTCCTATTTCAGAATCACCACTGCGAAACGGCTTCAGGCAGTGGAGGTCAAAGCCGGCAACTCTACGATGCGCACGTACCAATTGACCTACGCGCCGAGTCCGACAACCGGCATTCATCGCTTGATGAGTGTCCAGCAGTTTGACCGCAACGCAACTATTGGCCCATCACCAACCTACACTGTCACCGGAGGAAACGCCTTGCCGGCCGTGACTATGACCTATACCACGTCCGCATCGACCTTCACGGCTAATCCTACCACCCTGCTCGTTAATTGGTGCGGTGGAGCGGCTGATGTCGATCCCGCAGATTTCAATGGGGATGGTCTCCAAGATTTGTGGTGCAGGAACTCGTCGGGTGAATTTAAGACCGCTGTGTCTTCCCCGGGCTCAACATTCCCGACATTAGGGAACGTACAGACAGTGTTCTCCGGCTGCACGAGGAATCTTGTGGCAGATTTTGACGGGGACGGACGGCAAGACCTCGCATGTGTCAGTCGAAACCAGGTGCAATATACAATTCATCTCGGAGTAATTGTTGACCATTTCTCATGGACAGTGCGAATCGCCTACGCTAAGAGCGATGGTTCGTTCGATCCACCGAGTGGGACATCGACGATATGTCACAATTGGCCTTGGCCTAGATCATGGACTCCAGACGCTCAAGTAGGGGTCGGTGACTTCAATGGCGATGGGAAAGCGGACTTGTGGTGCCACAACGCGTACGTCTTAAATGATCTCACAGTCGAGTACTTCACTAGTGGTGTATTTTCATTAGGGAGGTCTTTTTCCCATCAATCGCAAACAACTGCATGGTTTCCTGTGCCTGAGTGGTGTTCCGGCGGAGGTATGACAACTGGGGAGTTCAATGGAGATGGAAAGGCCGATCTGCTCTGTCATACATCGGCAGGCGCCACGTCTGTAAAGGCCTCGACAACGATCGGAACCGCAGCGAGCTTCTCGACATACACGACTGGCTTAGGCAACTGGTGTCCGTTGTCTGGTAGCCTCAAAGGGAAATTCAACCTCGCTGATTTGAATGGGGATGGGCTGAATGATCTGTGGTGTCACAAGACCACCACTGGCGACGTCCTGGTCGCTCTCGCAAAAGGCACCAGCTTTACCGCGGCTAATCCACCTTGGCTTACAGGATTTTGTGTGAATGGAACAGCCGGGGTTGGCGATTTCAACTCGGATGGGGTCACCGACTTGTGGTGCCGCGAGTCAAGCGGGACGATACAGGTTGCGGTATCCACGGAAACTTCCCTTGTTCTCAATTCCACTCCCTGGATTAGTGCGTTTTGCACCGTGAGTCTATTCGGCCTCGCTGATTTCAATGGCGATTCGAAGCCCGACCTTTGGTGCGTCAATAGCGGGTCGGTATCCGTTGCGATCACAGACACCCCCGGGGTCAAAATAGATTTGCTGTCCTCGGTGTCCAATGGGCTTGGGGCCTCGACAGCACTCAGCTATACGCCTTCGACGATGCTGGGGGTGCCACACACCTTCCTACCCTACCCAGTTTACGTCGTGACGTCACTCACACAGAATGTGACAACATTCGTAAACGGGGTCATCGATGTTCGGACGACCCAAACACAATATCAGTTTGAAAAGGGCTATCACAGTATTCCAGATCGAGACTTCCGCGGCTTTCAAAAATCGACGGTGACGGCCTGCGCCAATTGCAGTGCGGCTGAGAAGACAGTGACCGTGACTGAGTTCCATCAAGGGTCGGGGACCACGACGACGGAGGATACAGAAGCGGCAGGTACCCTCACCCATCCGGATGCGCCGACCAAAGGCCTCCCGTATCGGATCGTCGTCCAGGACGGTGGGCTGGTTCCTCAGCTAGAAACTCTCACCACTTATACCACTGACTCCGACACGCTAGCACCCTGGTACACCCCATCCGCTCAGGTGGAGACGCGGACCTACACCAATGGGCTTGTTGCCAAGACGACCCAAGTCAATTTCACCCATGATCACACGTATGGAAACGTGATTCGTGAAGATCATCAAGGTGATATGGGAGTCGTAGGAGACGAAAAAACCATCGAGCGGGCCTTCGCGAACGAGACGACAGCCTGGTTGATCGGGTTCCCCACGCGGGAAACCATCTATAAGGGGATTAGTACGGCGGTTCTAGACAAAATGGCGGAGACCACCTTCTACTACGATGGCACCACCACCTGCACGACTGCGTCGGTTCTTCAGGTTCCAACCCTCGGCCATCTCACACGCACCGTCAACTGGCTCAGCGGAGGCGTCAATCCTGAAACACGGATGGCCTACGATATCTATGGCAATCGATTCTGCACGCGTGATCCCCGGGGGAATACAACAACCTATACCTACGACAGCTCTCACGTCTATCTCAGAACGGTGACCAATGCCCTGGTCCATGTGGCCACCACCGAGTATGCGGGAATTGATACAAAACCCCTTGCCGATGGACTCTATGGCCAGGTAATAAGCGAGAGAGATCCTAACAATCAGACGACGACATTTACCTATGATGGATTTGGGCGTCCACTCAGTACTACGACCCCGGATCCAAATCCACTGGTGACGACAAGGACCTATCCTGCCTTAGCGGAGTTTGGCTTCGTGGGAACGCAGAAGGTGACGACCACGGTCTCTGGAGGTGGGCTCACCTCAAATCTTGTCAGCCAGAGATTTTTCGATGGGCTTGGGAGGACCATTATTACGGAATCACCTGGCGCCGGGACCGCCGTGATTCGGAGTCAACAGAGCTATGATGTGCGAGGCAACGTGGCGACGCAGACCATTCCATTCTTTGTGGGGCAGACAGTCGGCCCGATCACTGCGACGCTCTACGATGTTTTGGGTCGCGTCAGCCAAATCACCCATCCAGATCAGACAGTCACCAAGTTCTGCTACAGCGGGTGGGATGTCGACACGCTTGACGCCAAGGGGCATCGCAAGCGCGAGATGAAGGACGCGTTTGGGCGAGTGGTCAAGGTCGAGCAGTTTAGTGGGACCGGGTCCAGCTGCGCTGGCCTGCCCACCACAGTGGCCAGTTCCGTTACCTATACCTACGATGTGCTCGGCAATCTGTTGACCTCGAAAGATATCCTCAACAACACGAGCACCATGACCTATGATTCCCTCGGCCGAAAGCTGACGATGCAGGATCCGGATATGGGCAGCTGGTCTTATACCTATGATGCCAACGGCAATCTGGAAACCCAAGTCGATGCGAAGAATCAAAAGCTGTGCTTCACCTACGATGCCTTGAATCGCCGGACACAGAAGAACTATGGCACCATCGCCGTCACCTGTGGAACAAACACCGTCGTGTATACCTATGACACGGCCACCAATGGGAAAGGCCGGTTGGCACAAGTGACCGATCAGGTGCCGCAGACCGTTACCTTCCAATACGATAGTCGTGGGCGAATTACACAGAGTACCAAGATACTGGATGGCACGACCTATACGACCACCAGCGGCTATGACGGCCTCGGCAGGCTCACCACGGTGACCTATCCGACGAATCCGGTGAAGACGGTCACCTATGCGTACGACGGGCCCTATTTGAAGCAAGTCCTCGAAGGAGCCACGGTCTATATGACGTATGAAGGCTGGAACGCGCTGGGGCAACCAGCTAAGGCCATATCCGGCAACGGCGTGGTGTCGGCCTATACCTACAAACCCGATACATTTCAAGTGTCTTCCGTCAGTACCACCAGTGGATCGACTCCTACGGCGCCGACCAATCTGACGGCCACGGCGGCGAGCAATAGTCAGATTACGCTCAATTGGATGGCTGCGCCAGGGGTGAGCTATCAAATCGAACGATGCCAAGGGGCCGGCTGTGTAACGTTTGTTCAAGTCGGAACTGCGACAGCCACCACGTTTAACGACATGGGTCTATCGGCCGTGACGACCTATCGGTATCAGGTGCGTGCCATTGATGCTACGAATAATGCCGGGCCCTATTCTCTCATTGCATCGGCGACGACGCTCGTCACTCCGCCGACAACGGGCTATGGAGTGTTGGCGTATGGCCTCAGCGGATATGGTCAATAGCGAACAGGAAAAGGAGACATCCCATGACAGACATTGCTCGAAGATCGTGGACGATCGTGGTTGCCCTGATCCCCATCATGGTAGCGTTGACCAGCTGGGGAAGCTCAGCTGAGGCGGTATGTACGCCGCTTGGCGCTACCACGCCTGGTCTTGGCCTGTGCAAGCCAAACAACGGGGAAGTTGGGTGGACTAATGCAATCAACGGGAATTGGGACATCCTCGATACTGTTGTGCCGAGCGGGGCGGTGATGTTTTATGCGGGCGCGACTCCACCGGCCGCGTGGTACGCATGCGATGGATCGGCGAAGAGTCGGACGACCGATGCGGCGCTCTTTGCGGCGATCGGCACCACATTCGGTGCTGGGGATGGCGCAACGACGTTTAACCTCCCCGATATGCGGTCACGTATGCCGATGGGATCGGGGCAAGGCACCTTTGTCGCCGCCAGCACCGGCGTCGATACCACGACCGAAGCGATCGCAGTCCCCTCGAATGAGTCGCTGCATACGGGGACGGCGATTGTGCTGACGACGTCCGGTTCTGCTCCCGCCCCGTTGACAGCGGGCACCACGTATTACGTGATCCGGGTCAACGCGACGAGCGTGAAGTTGGCGACTAACTTGGCGAATGCGGTGGCCGGTACCGCGATCAATCTGACGACACAAGGCAGCGGGACCCAGAGCCTGACGGTGACGTACACCATGCGCAATCTGGGTAATCGCGGTGGTGAGGAAACGCACGCCAATACGGTGGCCGAGATACCGGCGCACACACATACACCAACTAATGTCTGGCGTGGCACAGGTGGAGGCAACAATCCCAGTGGAGTGGGAACGAGCGGGCAAACCTCGGTCGGCAGCACGGGCGGCAGTGGGGCTCATAACGTCATGGACCCCTTCTTGGTTCTCACCTGCATGATCAAGCGATGACTAGAGCGCGTTGGCATCACAGGGATAAAACAAGCGGGCGGGCCCACTCCAGCGAGGGGGAAATCCGATGATAAGCATGATGAGATCCGAGCAGACGGTGAATCTGGGGATGAGGGGGGGCATCGCGCTGATGGTGATGATCCTCTGCAGCGCAATCCCGCCTGCCTTTGCCGAGATACTGCAGGATACCCGGTATAGTTATGACACGGTTGGCAATATCGAAGCGCTGACGGACCCGCTCAATGGACATCATCAACAGTTAAGCTATGACGATCTCGATCGTCTCCAGACGGCGAACGGTCCGTATGGCAACTACACCTATCAGTATGACGCAATCGGTAATCTGACGGTCAATCCCCAGGTCAGTGCGACGCCCTATACCTATCCGACCAGTGGCCCCAGTAGTGTGCGGCCCCATGCCGTCACTACGGCTGGCCCGAACAGCTATACCTATGATGCCAATGGCAACATGGAGACCGGAGCCGGGCGCACCATTGCCTGGAACTACGAGAACAAGCCGCTCACCATTACACAGGGAGCAACCACTACGACGTTTGTCTATGATGGCGATGGCGGGCGGGTGAAGAAAATCGTGGGCACCACGACGACCCGCTACATCAGTAAGCTCTATGAGTGTGACTCCAACGGAGCCACCACGAGCTGTTCCCGGTTTATCTGGGCTGGTGACCAACGAATTGCGACCGTGGCCGATAATGGTGTGACCCACTACTGGCACGTCGATCACCTGGGGTCCAGCTCGGTAATCACCGACGGGACAGGGGCCAAGGTGGAAACGATCACGTACTATCCCTATGGCGAAGTCAGGACGGATACTCCGGGAACCCCGGTCAATGTTCCGTATAAATACACCGGACAAGAGCGAGATAGCAGCACCGGACTCATGTACTATGAGGCGCGGTACTACGATCCAAAGCTCGGTCGGTTCATCAGTGCCGATACGATTGTGCCCAGCATGTTAGATCCGGAAGCGCTGAACCGGTACACCTATGCGCGGAATAATCCGATGTACTACACTGATCCAACCGGCCATTGTTTCATTTTTTGCTTCATTTTCATCGGTTTTGCCGTTGGGGCGATTTCGAGTGGTATCCAGAGTGATTGGGATCTGAAGGCCACGTTACTCGGTGGTGTGATTGGGGGTGCGAGCGCGGCAGCCGGATACGCCACGTTTGGACCGGCGTCAGCTGCATTTGCGGAGATGGGTCTGGGGCCAATTACCTCTGGGATTGCTGGAGGAGCATTGGCGGGGGCTGTGGCAGGAGGTGTAAGCGGGCACTTAGCAAATTTGGCTGGCTATAATGTTAACATTGGCTTGGCGATTGCCTCAGGCGCGGCGGCGGGTGGGATTGTGGGAGGAGCCGGGGCACAGTTTGGGGGATTCGGTGCTTTTGCTGCCGCTCCGGCGGCGGGCGCGGCGGGTGCGGCCATTAGTGGAGCGGATCCCGGTATGGGGGCCGCGATTGCCGCTGCAACGGCGGCGTTTGCATTTGGCGTACAGCAGCTAGGGCAAAAGTTGGCCCCAGCTCAGATGAGCAGAGGAGGGAGTCCATCGGGGAATACATTGTCGATGAAAGATGTAAGAGAGGCGTTAGATGTAATTGGTAAATCCTCCTTCGTGGCTGACCCCCCAGATGGGTACACAGATGCCCCCGGAATAGCAGCAAAGCTCAACAATATGCTAGACAGTGGGGATATAAGTTTTGGCCAAACTTATAGGGAAGGAGCCCGAGCTCAAATGTGGCTTGGAAAGATCACGCTAAACTCAACGAACATAAACAGTGGTTTGTGCCCGAGATGCGACTTGCCGGGCACGTTGTTCCACGAAGGCGTCCACGCATATTACGGAGATGCATTCACAAGTGCTACTGTGGAAAATAGGGCATATATGTTCCAATACAAACTAGAGATGAGCTTGTATAATTCAGGTGCTAGCATGAGACCGGCTTACAAGCCGCAACTTTACCAGATCAGGTGAATCAGCGTGCATCGGATAGACAAGAGCATTGAAGAGAACAAATTTTGGCGCCTGGCTGATCCTTGTGCGCTGATAGGTTCCTTCGGGGTGTATGGATGTTACCTGTTCTTGGTGAGTGCCATTGCGTACGGAGAGGTAACGCAGGATGGATTACGTTGGGTCGGTGATGATCTTGTGGGGCCTGTTCGTTCTGTTCGGGAAGAAGAGATTCAACTTCGAAAAGTAGGCGCTGAATGGATAGAAGGTGAATCGATACGTGTGGTTGTGATGACTTTCGATAGGGATCGGACATTTAGCGAAACCATCCAGCTGAAGCCTTTGACCAGTGAGCGAAGCACAAGAAGTTCGTTATGTTTTGTTCGAGGAGACGGTAATAGAATTACTAAATCATTCGTCTGTGATTTTGAGAGGCGTCCAATTGATGGATCTAGCTCGGTCTATCAATATGATTCGAAGGGAAACCTTGTTGAAGAAAGTGTAGAAATAGTTTCGGGCCAACCCGATAAATACCGAGAAGTATATGTTTATGACGCTGAAGGTAGAAAAACTGTCTCTCGCTTGTATGACTCTGATGGAACACTGTCGGCCATCACGGCCTACAGCCGCAATAGAGACAACACTTTTCTAACCGTGCAAGTTAGTAATGCAACTGGAGGCTTTCATGCAAAGGAAGTTCATGTGCTAGATTCCATGGGCCGTACTGCGGAGGTGACCAGTCTTGATGATAAAGATAGAGTGATATCCCGGACGGTCTTGCGTTACGATGACCATGGCAAGCGGATCGAGCGAATGTTTTCTGGACGTGGAGTTGAAAGACAAGAAATAGATTCTTACGAGTACGATGAACGAGGAAATTGGATCAAGAAGTCCGGCCGAATAATTGAGCCCACCGTTGAGGAAAGGTTCATAGTTCGCCGGGCCATCGAATACTTCCCTCGCTAGCGGGGAAAGGCGTAAGTCGTCCGCCGGCCACGGAGGTCATTCCTCAATAGAGAGTTCCATGACCGACTCGATATTGTCGCCGAAGGTCTAAATGCTTGTATTGCTAACGTATACCATAGCCGTCACTGCTTTTAACAGCTCGACCGCTGCACATCGAATTTCCTGGCGCCCTCTATCACGTTACGGCGCGGGGCAATGCCCGGCAAGACATCTTTCTGGATGACGCGGACCGGCAGCGTTCTCTCGGGGTGCTGGCGCGGGTCTCTCGCTTTCATCTTCTGCTCCACCGGGTCAGAAAGTGGGGTCTCAGAAAGTGGGGTCAGGCATGAGTATTGACTTATTGGGGCTCTGCGCCTAGCCTTCTCGCATGGCGCGCAAGCCTCGGCTGGACGTCCCTGGCGGCTTCTATCACGTCATCGTCCGCGGCAACCGTCGCGCCCCCATTTTTCACGATGAAGAGGATTACGCGGCCTATCTGGACCGCTTGGAACGCTATCGGCGGCGCGATGCGGTCACCCTCCACGCCTACGTCCTCATGGCCAATCACGTTCATCTGCTGCTGGAAACCGGCGCCCGACCCTTATCCGGCACGATGCAGGCCCTGCAATTCACCTATAGCCAGTACTACAATCGCCGGTACGACAAAGCGGGCCATGTCTTTCAAGGGCGCTATCAAGCGATCCTCTGTGATCGGGAGGCGTATCTGCTGGAATTAGTCCGCTACCTGCACCTCAATCCTGCCCGGATCCGCACGCCGCTAAGCCCCTGGACCTACCGCTGGAGCAGCCATCGCGCCTATCTCGGACGCGCGACGCCGGTGAACGTGTGTACCGCAACGGTGTTGGCTGCGTTCCATCGACAGCAGGGCCCGGCTCGACAAGCCTATCGCCGCTTCATGTTGGACGGCCTCCGGCAGGGCCATCAGGCGCGTTTTTATGAGATGGGGGGCAGCAGATATTGGGCGATGAACGGTTTCTTGACGAAGTGGATCGCCGGACTGGTGCCCCCCGCGCCAGCGAACGGCCCCCGCGTCGAGTCGGGTTTGGGACGTTGCTCGCCGCGGTGGCGACGCTTCATGGGGTGACGCCCCGCGCGCTCCTCGCTCCGGGGCGGCAGCGCGCAATGGTGCCTGCACGCGCCATGCTGGTGTGGCTAGCGCGCGCCTGGAGTGGGCTGACGACCGTGGAGCTGGGGCAGCGTCTGCAACGCGACCCCTCCATGATCAGCCGCCTCGCCGCGGCCTATACGGCGCACCGGGATGCACAACGAGAGAAACAGATACGCCGTGTCGTGCAGTCAGGCTCACAATAAGTCAATACGCATGCCTGACTCTATTTATAATTCCTCGGTTTCTGTGTGCGGCGCACTTTCTTGTAGTTCAGGCGAGCGGCTGTTCGTTTGAGTTATACGTAGGTTCGGTATATGCTGCGTATAACCCGTACGCTTCGATCATGGAACGATTGCCCCTCGAAACGCAGACGCTCTACGCCGAGTTCCTTGACCAGCTTGTGGCCATGCATGCGCGGCGCACGATCGGCCTGGCTCCAGGCTGTTTCACGACCAAGACGGTCAAGGGCGAGACCTATTACTATTTCCAGTACTCCGATCCGGGTGGTGTCTCGCGGCAGGCCTATGTCGGAAAAAAATCGGCGGCTCTGGCCAAGGTTGTGGCGTCGTATGAACATGACCGATCCATACAGACGGCTGACCTGGATCGCCTGCACCGTCTCTGTGCGCAACTCCGAGTCGGTCGCGCGCTCTCAACAGATCCTGCCTCGTCCAGGATTCTGAAGGCGCTGGCTGAATCCGGCGTGTTTCATCTTGGCGGGGTATTGGTCGGGACCCATGCCTTTACGGTCTACGGAAACTTATTGGGAGTCCGTTGGGATGGCGCGTTCTTGAAGACCCAGGACATTGACATTGCAGGTCGAGCCGAACTTGGCATCGCGGTTCCAGATCTCCAGGTCAAGGTGCCGGAGGTCTTGGAGAACTTGCAGATGGGGTTCCTTCCTGTACCGTCACTCAACCGGAAGGAGCCGTCGACTTCTTTCAAAATCAGGGGTCACTCCGTGCGCGTTGATTTCTTGACTCCTGCCCATAGGACACGCCCTGAAGGAACTGTATTCATCAGCCGGTTGGGCGTGGCCGCCCAAGCGCTCAAGTTTCTCGACTATCTTCTCGAGGCGCATATCCCTGCAGGCATCGTCGATGGCGGGGGAGTGTTAGTCAATGTGCCGGACCCGGCCCGATATGCCTTTCACAAGCTGCTGCTCTCACGTTCTCGGACAGTTGGAAGCCAGATGAAAGCGGAAAAAGATCTCTCCCAGGCGATTCAGTTAATTGACGTACTAGTCGAGGATCGCCCTGGCGATCTCTCTCTTGCCTGGGATGGGCTGCGCCAAAGGGGCCGAGGCTGGACCAAGCCTGTATGGACGGCTCTTTCCGTGCAAGAGAAGCGGCATCCGGGCTTGATTGATCGTTTGGCAACGGTGATTCCGTTGCTGAAAGAAACTTTCCCCGCGCCTTTTACATAGGCCGCTACAGCCAGACCTTGTAATCCGCGGGTTTGACCTGCATTATTCATGAATACTTCTGCGCAATCGTCATTCTGCAACTCACGCGAGATGGAAGAGCTTTTTCCCATGACACATAAGCTGTCCGCGGTAGCGGCGCATCGGTGTGGACATGCCGACGACCATGCGGCTGCTCACAAACTTCATACCTATTCAACAAGCCGTTACTGGATGTCGAGAGGATTTGGACTGATCCTCCCAGTTTTTCTGATCGTCGGGCCGTTCTCTTCACCGGTCTGGAGCGAATCCCCTGCGCCCTCTGTTCATTGGGGCAGCACGGCTTTCCCCGATCAATATTCCACGGTGACCACGGGACTTACGCTCAATCGGTTTACCCCGATCGATGGCAATGGGGCCAAATATGACTCGACCGTGGCAAACACCCTGGGTTTCAACCTCATCACGCTCAGCTGGACGCAACATTGGGGTGGGGACTGGAAAGACTGGAGTACCAATCTGACCGCCGGGATCAGCCCGACCAGCGATGAACCGAGCCAATTCTTTCAGAACAAGGTCGTACATCAGCTCCGCCATCTGCCGCCGGTGCCCTCCGTCGATCCCCGGAAAGAGACGGATGTGATGATTGATGGCTCGGTGACGCGGTGGTTTCCGCTTTTTCAGCCCAAAGTGATGTTTGTGGGCGGTGGGTTTTCCGTCGGGACGATCTACCAACAGGGATTCCTTCGGGCGGGGATCAGGCGGTTGCAAGTCACGCCGACGCTGTATAGCGGAAGCTGGGGGGAAGTGAGCGGGCGGGCGTCCGTGCTGGGACGGATCAGTTATCAGGACGACGGGGCCGCGCTCCGCTCCGTGCGGAATACCGCCGGACTTGTACAGCCCTCCATCGCCTTCGGCCAATACCGGAGAACCGCCAATGGCGAAACGATCCCGACCTGGGAAATCGAGTTTGCCTTACTGTGGGATTCCGGAATCTTCGTCAATCCACGGGGAGACAGCCAAAAGCAGTTTGCCTGGTCGTTGGCCGCCTCTACCGGACCGCTGCGGTTCGAAACCTGGAACGACAGTATGGGCAACATCGCCACGAGAGACTTCGGCCCGACCTATGGCGCGAGTTTGACCCTCGATGTTCTGCGGGTCTGGCGCTATTTCTAGCAGGATGCTGAAAAAGTCCGCCAGCGGTGTTCTCGCGTCACTCAGAGGCTCAACGTACCGAAGCGTACGCCTCGCCCCTTCGCTTGCTGCGGCCTTGCTGGACGGTTTTTTTGAGCATCCTGCGGGCGTTCTTGCATCAGGGCGAGGCTCTCCGTCTTGCGTAGGGCAATCAGCTACTACCTGTTATTCGTGCTGGTGCGGGGTGGCTGAAGCCGTTGGCATGGTGGCCGAAATACATCCCTCGATGAATTCGACCTGACATTGCCATGAGGAGGCTGCCTCGTTGACACGGTTGATCACCTCTGCCGGCTTCACGGCGCCGGGTGTGATGTCCACGAGCACATGATCGGGAACGCGGTGAAAGTACACGCCGGTCACGCCTGGAATGGCCTGCAAGACCCTGTTCATCTCCGTTTCCTTGCTGTCACAACCGGGTCCGCTCATCGTCAAGGGTAGCCGTTCCCTGATTTGAGGATTGGCCGCAGCCGGCAGAGCAAGGGCGAGGCTGGAGAACACCAGTGCGACCGTCACATATCGTGTGTGCCACAGGGGGTGCATAGGGATCCCGCCTCCGTATCGGGATGATGACTCTCCTACAAAATACACGATGGAAAAATGGTTGTCGAGCCGCTCGTTCGAGAGGCGAGGCGGTATCTGGCTCCTATGAGGAGCCGATTCCGGCTGATTTGAAGGATGAGCGGGATGCTCGTGCGCAGGGGTGAGCGTGGAGCTACATGAGCCGGAATCGGCTGCGTTGATCGCTCACATTGTCGCGCGAGATGCTTTTCCAAATGAAGGCCTGGATCCGTTTGCGCTGGTCGTGGCCCAGATCCATGAATCGGACGGAGAATTGACAGCCGGACACCCACACAACATGCGCCGATGTCAGGACCAGTTGCGGCAGTCCATCGGGAAGAGCCACAGTGAGCGTCAGCAATGTTCCCCGCGTCACGCGTTGGTCGCTGATGATTTGGCACCCTGAGAGGGAGAGATTTTTGGTGAGGCCTTCGCCTCGATGCGGCTGGGTAGGGATTTCCCCGACATAGCGCACTTGGCACGTGAGCGTCACCCGCTCGGCATAGCGGTTATCGAGCGGTTTGTAGGTTTTTCGGTTCTGCATGGTGAGCTGCATCATAACGCGCTTCGGCGGAGTGTCCCAATTATTTTAGGAAAATAGCAGGAGTGTGACTCGTTCGAAGGAGGGAGACGAAATGGGTTCCCGTGTGCCGGCGATCCGCTACTTGGCCTGAATCAGAAACGCTTTCGATCTGGCGTTGCCGCCGCCGGCAATGATGTCGATGAACGACATGCCGGGCCGGACATCAGGAACCGTCGCCTGGATGGTTGTCTCGTTCACGAACGTATAGTCGACTGTGGCCTGGCCCGCGGCGCTGAAGGCGACGCCGTGGAAACATTCTTTTGTGCCGAAGTGTTCCCCCTTGATCGTGATCTTCTGCCCCGGTTTGGCCTCGTCCGGCTCGACCTTCACGATCTTCGGCTGTTTGCTGCGGTCGCAGACCGGATCTTTTTCGATCTTTGACTCGTCCGAGCCCTGAATCGATTCCACGTCGTAGAGTGTAAAGCCTGCTCCATCGACGATGGCGCCGTCATCCTTGGCCTCGACGTCCGTGTGAGCGAAGGCGAACAATATGAAACATGCGACGATCATCAGAACCGGTAGCCTCGGACGCATGGATCCTCCCTCAGTCACAGATTACTGGGTGGATAGCGGAACATAGATCTCGCCGACGATCGCTTGGCCAGGCGCAGACCGAGCGAATGTCGCAAACGCCTCAGCCAGTGGGGGCGGGTCTTTCTTTGACAGCAGCAAGAGCGGACGGCGGAGAGGATACCGGCCGTCCTTGACCGTTGGGATTTCCGGCTCCACCTTGTCGACCGGGAGTAACCGAACGGCCACCCCGCTGGAGACGGCGGACAGGCCGGTGCTCAACGAGATATAGGTGACTGCTGAGAGCGGAGGGAGCGTGCCGACGACGGTCTTGACGACTTGTTCGTCAGGGCCGATTGTCTTGGCATGGCCGGTCAGTTTCCCGGCGATGCCTAGCTGTGTCTCGAAGGCGTCCCGGACGTTCTGGTTCCGTGGGCGATCAATCGGCAGAATCTTGGTGTCCGGTCCACCGAGCTCGGCCCAGTCCCGCACCTTCCCGGAAAATACGTCGGCGACTTGTTGCTTCGTCACGTCCTTGGTGAAGTTGGACAAGTGAACGAGAATGCCGATCCCGTCCCAACCGATTTGCGTCGCCCGCAGAGCCGGATCTTCGAAGCCCGTGACGGCAAGCTGGGCCTGGCCTGTCTTGACCAAATCCAGTGGCGTGGAATCCTCGTCCCAGAGAATGTCGACATAGGCGCGTGGGTTGGCTCGTTCGAAGGCGCGGGCGAGCGTTTCGATCGTGGCCAGTTCAGGCCCGTTCCCCGCGATAACCAGACCCCCTCTCACCTCGGCGGTGGCGACGGTCGGAAGAACCAGTGCGAGAGTGAGCGCAACGACCAGTCCCATTACACGGGGCCATGTTGCTGTCAGATGGTTGCGCATTGGTGGGAGGGGAGAGGTTCTCACAGGCAGAGCCGCGCGGCACAACAAACTTGTCATGATGATCCAGAACCGGATTCAAATTGGCCGGCAGGGTTCGAGTCGGACGAGGTGTTCGGCGGTGGGACGTTGCGCTTGAGGTTCAGTGGGGGCAATTTGGCAAATCGTTCCATTCGTTCGTTGTGCATGGCTCCGGCTTTGATTTCGGCGAACCCCGGTTTATGGTCGCCGACGATCTTGGATGCAAACGACGAGAGCAGTCTCGTTGCCTGTCGAGCGTGGCAGAAGGGGCATTCCGTATCTTCCACTCGGGCATGGACCGATTGTGTGACCTCAAATTGTTTGGCACATTGTTCACAGCGATATTCGTAGAGGGGCATGTTCCAATCTCTTGCGTGCTGTTGGATACCGCCTCACGTTCCCGCGATGGGAGGTGTAGGCTGGAAGTCGGTCCCCATTGCCCTTGACCGGCCCGTTTGGTTGCGTTTATTGTAGCACAATTGCGTGCGTTAACTACCAGCATCACAGGAGGGTTCCGATGGCAGTGCTGCTTCGGCGATACAAAGGCAACAATGGGATGATGCAAGAAGAACGAATTGATGACGATGATCGAATCGAGCGCTACATGCGGCTCTTCGAGAAGGACGATGTCAAAAAGTTACAGACAGGCGTCAAGGTCTTTATCGAGAAGGATGAGTGGCAACTCCTCCCATGAATCGGTAATGGGTTAGAGGTGAAGGCGGCATGGACGATCCGCAGGCGGTCGCGTACCCCTTCACCGCGTTCCATCTCCCTCTGACCGGTCCACCATGACGTATTGGGTTCACATCGCCCGGTCAATCGATCGTGTGACGTTGCATCGCGATCGGTGCTCCGAGGTGCCGTCGAATGCCACTTCCAGCGACTTTTGGGAAGGGGGATGGTTCGACTATCCGGACAAGGAGCGGGCGGTGCACGCCATGGAACAGGCCGGGGCAAACTATCAGCGGCGATGTCCGCTCTGCAAACCCTAAGCAGTGCTGAGCCTCACGGTAGGTCTGTGTGCTCCGCACTCAGTCCGCAGCACTCAGAACTCAACACTCAGCACTGTGTAATCCATGCCGCGACTCGCCTTGCTCCTGACAACGATCATCTGGGGCGCGACATTTCCTGCCACCAAGGCGGCGTTGGAACAGATCCCGCCGTTCTCGTTCTTGTTGCTCAGGTTTTTTCTCGGTGCTGTTCTTGTGGGGATCTGGTTCGTGCTGGCACGGCGTGCGTTTCAGCGTGACCGCAGGATGTTGAGGGCCAGTGCGCTCACGACGGTGTTTCTCTTTCTCGGCTATGTGTTGCAAACCGTCGGTCTTCGCTATACGAGCGCATCCAATTCCGCCTTCTTGACGGCGTTGTACGTCGTGTTTGTCCCGTTGATTCTCAGGCGATTCGACGGCCGCGTGCTGCTGGCCACGGCGATCGCGGTGGCCGGGCTCTGGCTGCTGGTGAAACCCACAGCCGGCGTGAACATCGGCGATCTGCTGACGCTGGGGTGCGCCGTCGCCTTCGCGGGACACATCGTCTGTCTGGAGCGGTTCACCCGCGCGTTTGACGCGCCGTCGCTCTTACTGTGGCAGATGGCCGCGACGACACTGCTCCTCATTCCGGCGACCTGGTGGGAGCAGGCACCGGCCGAGGCCTTTGTCCCCACGGCTGTGCTGTTGATCGGGCTTGGGATCACCGGCGGGTTGGCCACCGGGGCATTCGCCGTTCAAATGTGGGTGCAGCAGTTCGTTCCGGCGCAGCAGGTGGCGCTGGTGTTCGCCTCGGAGCCGGCCTATGCTGCCTGGCTCTCCTGGTATTTCTTGGGCGAGACATTAGATCTCCAAGGATGGGTCGGAAGCGGGTTGATCTTAGTGGCGGTGGTCATCGGGGCATTTGAAAGCCGGAAGGAGCCGCCTTCAGATGAGATGGTGCAGCCGGTTTCACTGGACGCAGCAAAGGTCTGAAGACCGGATTGAGTTGAAGAAAGAAGGAATCACATGGCACAAAAATTTGGGAATGGTCGCTGGGTGCAGGAAGGGTTTCTAGATAATCGCGTCGAAGGTACCGTCGTAGGGCGGGTGGTGTTTGCGGCGATCGGGCCGGTGGACTTTTATCTCACGGGAAACTTCAAACCCGACATCGCGGGTGAGGTCATCTGCTTCCGCAACGGCCGATTCGAGGATGATGAGATGGCTGCGCAGGTGATCGGAGACATGGAAAATCCTCAGACCGGAACGGTGAATCTCATTTCGCTCGATCCGCACCCGAATCTTGTGCCGCATCCCTATGTAGAATGGTTCTCGGCAAGCAACAACCATTACCGGTTTGAGCTCAATCCGGATGAGGCCTGGATTGTGCCGGCATCGGAGCGTAGCGACATCGATCGAGAAAGCCAGAGGATTCGAGACACCCTGGCCCTTCGTACGGACGAACCGCGACGGCGCACCGAAGATTCGGAGTGGGTGTGAGCGCGGGCCGACGATCCGCTCAGGCCGGAATTTCTTCCGCCGAAACAGGCACGGTCACCGGAACTTTCATCTCAATCGGCCGGTTGAGCGCGCGCTGCTCCGATTCCTGTTTGCTGATACCTTCCCTCACATAGCGCGGTACGTTACGAATGTCCCAGACCAGCCCCAACTGCTCAAGCAACTTCAGGCCGTAGTAGGTCAGATCGATTTCCCACCAATAGAATCCCTGCCTGGTGGAGGCGGGATAATAATGGTGGTTATTGTGCCAGCCTTCCCCCATGGTAATGAGGGCCAGGAAGAAATTGTTCCGGCTATCATCGCCGGTCACGTACCGCTGCGAGCCATAGACATGTGAGAGCGAATTGATCGTGCAGGTGCCGTGAAAGAGCGCCACGGTTGAGATGAAAAATCCCCAGATCAACATTTGCGAGCCGTTGGTGCCAAGCCCCGGCGCCTGGACTTCCAGCAACCAGCCGAGTCCGAACATTCCAAAACCGGTGATGGTGGGAATAAGGACATCGAATCGGTCGAGAAACCGAAGTTCAGGAAACTTGGCGAAATCGGCGATCGCTTTGAGACGCGGTGCATAGTACGTTTGCGACATCACCCAGCCCATGTGCGACCAGAGAAATCCCCCCTGCCGCGGGGAGTGAACATCCTCCGGTGTATCCGATGCGATATGGTGATGGCGATGATGCCCGGCCCACCACAAGGGGCCGCGTTGGGCGCAGGAGCCGCCCAGCAGCGCGAATAAAAACTGCACGGTACGCGAGGTCTTGAAGGTGCGATGCGAAAAATACCGGTGGTACCAGCCGGTAATGGCAAACATGCGTATAAAATAGAACGCGACGGCGACAGCGACGGCGGTCCAACTCCAGCCGACCCAAAATACGCCAAAGCACATGAGATGGACGGCAATGAACGGGACGCTGCGGAACCAATCGACTTTCGGCGGGCCATCCAGCTTCATTTTTTCCAGGCCGGCCCAGGAGTCGAACCAGCGCAGAAACGCATAGAAGCCGGCCTCGGCCTTGTTTGAGTGGAGAGTGCGCACGTCTGACATTCGAATACCTCCGGGTCAGGGATCAGCGTATGCTGTGCTCTGACAGCACGCCGACGTCCCGATTCAGTTGAACGATCTCGCGGCGCTCGTGTAGTGAAAAATGAGGCAGGCCGCAGAGGCCGAATCACCGAAGCGATGCTTCGGCAGTCGGTCTGGCTAATGGGCCCTCATTATACACAGAACGATTCAAAAAATGAACTCCGGTTTTTGAGGGGAGAATCGGTAGCCGGTTCTCTGCGAACGGCGAAGGGGCGGGTTTGGTCGAAAGGGAAGGGTTCGGCTCGCCTACCGGGATCGTCTCATAAGCCATAACCATAGGCCCTGTGCTCTTCAGGCAATCGACCTACGCCGCAATTGATTCCAGCTTGCTCTTGCCGTCACGCACGTAGTGAGGCACGCCGCGGACATCCCATACGAGACCCAACCACTCCATGGCCTTCAGGCAATAATAGGTCAGATCGATTTCCCACCAATAGAACCCCTGCCTGGTGGAGGCAGGGTAGTAGTGGTGATTGTTGTGCCAGCCTTCACCCATCGTGATGAGCGCCAGGATGAAATTGTTCCGACTGTCGTCGCCGGTTTGGTACCGCTGCGAGCCGTAGACGTGCGAGAGGGAATTAATCGTACAGGTCCCGTGGATCAGGGCGACGGTGGAAACGAAAAATCCCCAGATCAGCATCTGCGGGCCACTGGTGCCCAAGCTAGGCGCGTAGGTTTCCAGCAGTTTCCCAAGCCCAAACATGCCGAATCCGGTGAGGGTGGGGACGAGGATATCAAACCGGTCCAAAAACCGGAGTTCCGGGTATTTGGCAAAATCCGCGATTGCCTTTAACCGCGGCGCGAAATGGGTCTGTGAGGTAAACCAGCCGATATGCGACCAGAGAAATCCCCCGTGGCGTGGTGAGTGGACGTCATCCGGTGTGTCGGACGCGATGTGGTGATGGCGATGATGGCCGGCCCACCACAAGGGGCCGCGTTGGGCACAGGAGCCGCCCAGCAGTGCGAAGAGGAACTGCACGGTGCGGGAGGTCTTGAACGTGCGATGGGAAAAATACCGGTGATACCAGCCGGTGATGGCAAACATGCGGACGAAGTAGAAGGCGACGGCCACGGCCACGGCGGTCCAGCTCCAGCCGACCCACATGACGCCGAAGCACATCAGATGAACGGCGATGATGGGAATACAGCGAAGCCAGTCCACACGCGGGACGCCACCGGTGTTCATGCGCTCCAAGCCCGCCCAGGAATCGAACCAGCGGAGGATCGTCAACCAGACTTCCTGCGATGCCGTCGATTGCGAATGACTGATCGAAGCCATATCTTTACCTCCACGTCGGCCAAGACCTGGTTCATTGTACAGCAAGACATCCGCTTGTCCACTATTAGCTCCCCTGGCGCCAATTTGACAGGCTCGTCCGCCCATCTCTAGAATGCGAATCCATGAACGATCGTTTTCTCAGAGCGTGCCGTCGCGAACCGGTCGACTGCACTCCGGTGTGGTTCATGCGCCAAGCGGGGCGCTACATGGCCGAGTACCGGACTCTGCGGGCCAAACATTCGATTCTCGAGATGTGCAAGACACCGGAGTTGGCCGCGCAGGTGACACTCCAGCCGATCGACCGATTTCCGCTCGATGCCGCGATCATTTTTGCGGACATTCTCCTCCCTCTGGAGCCCATGGGCCTCACGTTGGAATTTGCCCAAGGCGAAGGGCCGGTGATCCACAATCCGGTCCGGGACCGTGCGGCGGTGGAGCGGCTGAAGGTCATTGATGGCGGTGAGCTTGACTATGTGGCCGAAGCAATCCGGCAAACCCGGCGCATGCTCAATGGGCGCGTCCCGTTGATCGGCTTTGCGGGCGCCCCGTTCACGCTCGCCAGCTACGCAATCGAAGGCGGAGGATCTCGCAACTATCTCCACACGAAACAGATGATGTATAGCGATCCCACGGCCTGGCATAAGCTTATGGATAAGTTCGCGCGGGTCATCACCGGGTATCTCAGGCGGCAAATCAAGGCAGGTGCTCAAGCCGTTCAGCTGTTTGACAGTTGGGTCGGGTGTCTCTCGGCCGGAGATTATGCGGAATATGTGATGCCGCACGTCCAGTTGATTTTCGAAGGGCTCAAGCGCGAAGGCGTTCCACTGATTCATTTTGGCACCGGCACGACGGCCATTCTCCGGCAGATGCGCGAGGCGGGAGGGGACGTGATCGGAATTGACTGGCGGGTCCATCTGGATGAGGCCTGGACAATGGTCGGGCATGATCGCGCGGTGCAGGGCAACCTGGACCCGCTCGTTTTGTTCGCGCCACTCCACGAAATTGAGCGGCGGGTCGAGGACATTTTGAGACGAGCCGGAGGCCGCGCAGGCCATATCTTCAATCTTGGACACGGGATTCTTCCCACGACGCCGGTCGATCATGTCGCCGCGACGATCGACATGGTCCACAAACTCAGCCAGCGATAAATCATGTGCATCGTCAATCGTTGGTCATAGATACGCGTGACGATTGACGGTTGACGAATGACGAAAACCGACATGCCGACGGCGCAACGTCCTACCGCGGTTCTTCTGATGGCCATGGGGGGGCCGGACTGCCTGGAGAACGTCGAGCCTTTTTTGCTCGATGTGCGGGGCGGGCGTCCTACGCCGCCGGCTCTCGTCGAGGAGATTCGGGAACGCTATCGGGCCACGGGCGGGAAGTCTCCCGCGGTCGGCATCACACAGAATCTGGCGAAAAAACTGGAACAACGGTTGAACGCATCGAGCCATGGCCGATATCGTGTTTACGTGGGCCTGCGGCATTGGCATCCGTTCATCAAGGAGACCTACGCCGAACTTCTGGCAGAACAGCCTGAACATATCATCGGTGTCTGCATGGCGCCGCAACAGTCCTCGCTGAGTACCGGTGCCTACCGAAAGAAGGTTGAAGACGCGCGGTCGGCCTTTCAGAGCACGGTGCCGGTCACGTACGTCGGCGGGTGGAACCGGCATCCCAAACTGATTGCGGCGATCGTCAACAGTATCCGGCAGGCACTGTTGACATTTTCAGCCGAGGTGCGTCCGGCCGTGCCGATCCTGTTTACGGCGCACAGTCTGCCGGAGCGAGTCGTGGCGATGAAGGATCCCTATCCCGAAGAGGTCCGGGAAACGGTCGAAGCCGTAACGGCATGTTTGGGAACCCAGCCGACGGTTTTTGCCTATCAGAGCCAAGGGCGATCCAATGAGCCCTGGTTGGGGCCGACCGTCGAGGCGACGCTCGACACCCTGCATCAGGCGGGACATCGGCATGTGCTGGTGGCTCCCATCGGATTTATCTGCGACCATGTGGAAACCCTGTACGATATCGATATTGAGTTAAAGCAATTGGCCTCCGGCAAGGGTATGCAGCTTGAGCGGATCGCCATGTTGAACGACCAGCCGGCTCTGGTCGACACCTTGTTCGATATTCTGGCCGCCCACGAATCGTCACTTTGCCTTCCATCGTGAGCCGTCCCCGCACAGTTGTCATCGTCGGCGGTGGCATTTCCGGTCTGGCGACAGCCTTTGCCTTGCAAGAAAAAGCCGTGGCAAAGGGACTTTCTCTCCAGTGCACGGTGCTCGAAGCCGACTCCTCTTGGGGCGGAAAGATCGTTACGCATCGTATCGGCGATCTGGTCACCGAAGCCGGTCCCGACTCCTTTCTTTCCCAAAAACAAGCCGGCCTCGAACTGTGCGCGAAGTTGGGGCTCACCGATCAACTGATTAATACGAATGAGACGGGCAAGAAAGCGTTCGTGCTGCACGGCGGGCGGCTCCACGAATTGCCTGAGGGGCTTGTGTCCTTTGTGCCGAAGCAGCTGGGGCCGTTTCTCCGCAGCGGATTGCTGAGTTGGACGGGTCTCGTGCGGATGGGGATGGACGTGCTGATCCCACGTGGGCCGTCGGATGGCGATGAGTCGTTGGCTTCCTTCTTCCGACGGCGATTCGGCTCGCAAGCCTTTGACCGAGTGCTGGAACCGCTGATGGCGGGGATCTACGCCGGCGATGCCGAACAATTGAGCCTCAAGGCCACCTTCCCACGATTTTTCGAACTGGAGCAGCGTCACGGCAGCATCATCCGAGGGATGACGGCCGAGAAAAAGCAGGCGCCGCCGCCCTCCCAGAACGGGCCCAGACGGACGATGTTCGTCAGTCTTAGAAACGGCCTCAGTGATCTGGTGACGGCGCTAAGAGTGCGGTTGGGGCAGCAAGGGGTGGAGTGCCGATTAGCATGTCGCGTCGAGGCGTTGCGGGTGAGGTCGCATCAGCCGGGCCGATGGATGTACGACCTCATTCTCGAGGACGGGTCGTCGTGTTCTGCAGAAGCTCTTGTCTTGGCGACGCCCGCCTATGTCTCGGCGGACCTCTTACGGCCGCTGACGCCAATTGCCGGAGGACTCTTGGAGATGATTCCCTATGCGTCGACGGCCACGATCGCCATGGCCTATCCGGAAGAACTGGTGATGGGGGCCGTTGAAGGATTTGGCTTCATCGTTCCCCGCATCCAAGGGCGCGATCTGATTGCCGCAACCTGGACGTCCCTGAAGTGGCCGCATCGGGCTCCCGCCGGACAAGTTCTGATTCGTTGTTATGTGGGCGGCGTTGGGCGGGAGGCGATTCTTCAGTTGAACGATACCGACTTGGTAGCCAAAGTCCGCGCCGAACTCTCGGCGCTTTGTGGTATCACGGCGAACCCGACGTATGTCGAAGTGAACCGGTGGTGGAAAGCCATGCCGCAATATACGCTGGGGCATCTGCATCGGCTGGCACAGCTGGAGGCGGCCTTGAGTCGTTATCCCGGCTTGGTCCTCACGGGCGCCGGGTATCGGGGAGTCGGTATTCCCGATTGCATTCGCGACGGAGCCTTGGCAGCTGATCATATCGTGCGGTATTTCTCGAATGAACCAGACCCGCTGCGTGTGAGGGAACGGACTGACGCGTAAAGGCCATCTCCGTTCACCTTTGCTTACTCGTACATCCATGCACGCGTCAGCGGTAGCTCAGTCGGGCCGGCTGCCTCCTGGCGGCTGGCCAGTACTTGATAGACATTAAGCCACCCTTGGGCGAAGCCGACAGACGAGCCTGCCAGGTATGCGCGCCAAATACGGAGAGTCTTGTCGCCGACCAATCGGCGGGCAGGGTCCAGTTGCGCTTCCAACCGGTGGGACCACTGTGCGAGCGTGCGGGCGTAGTGGGGGCGCAAGCTTTCAACATCGCACACTTCGAAGTTCTGCGCGGCCATCTCGCGGATGACCAGGTGCAGGTGCGGGAGTTCGGTGCGCGGAAAGACGTACGTGTCCATGAAAGCACTGATTCCGGAACCGACCGTGCGTCCGTTGGCGTCGGACGAAGTGATGCCGTGGTTTAGGAACAGTCCACGATCGCGCAGCATGCGCCGAACGGCACCGAAGTAGGCGGAGAAATTTGTCCGGCCGACATGCTCGAACATGCCGATGCTGGATACCTTGTCGAACGAGGCCGTTCCGAACCGATCCGGTGCCTCGCGGTAGTCCAGCAAGAGTGCCTCGACGCGTCCATTCAAGCCGGCGGCTGCGATGCGCTCCTTCGCAAGCGCCAATTGGTTCTCCGATAGTGTAATGCCGACGGCGCGCACTCCGTAGTGCTCCGCCGCATACAGGATCAACCCACCCCAGCCGCATCCGATATCGAGCAGCCGCTCGCCGGACCGCAGCCGGAGTTTGCGGCAGACGTAATCAAGTTTGGCACGTTGTGCAGTATGGATCGTTTCCTCGCCGGTTTGGAAGTAGGCGCATGAGTAGATCATGCGGTCATCAAGCCAGAGGCGATAGAACTCGTTACCGACGTCGTAGTGGTATTTGATGTCGTCACGATCCTGTGTCGGGGTATGGGTCGCCACGGCTGCGGCGATTCTCGCCGTCGCGGGAGCGCCACCGGCTGCTGCCAGCCGCTCGGCGCTTGCGATCACTTCAATGATGTCGCCGTCGATATCGATGCGGCCGTCGACGAAGGCTTCGCCGAGCGCGCCCAGGGTCGGGTGGGCCAAGTCGGGGAGCACACCGGGATCATGAATCGACATCACGGCGCGCGGATGCAGTCCGAAATTCAGACGAGATCCGTCTGGCAGGATGAGGTCGAGCGGTTGGCCGCCGTTTGCGCGGACTGTGTCAGCGAGCTGCTGAATTCCGTGGAGGATGGCTACACTAAAGGCTTTGCGGGCCATCTGCGATACCAGACCTTGGTGTGGCATAGCCACCTCCTGTGGGCTGCGACCGAGAATTGTTGTCGGCCAATTTGTCTGGTCTAAGCGGAATACCCTCCTTGCCGGTACAAGAGCGGTGATTCCAATTGAAAGAATGCACACGAAGGCGGTGGATGCTCAACAAGCAGTGCCAATGCGAGTCGGAGTAATCCTTTCCGCGATGCGTGTCAATAGGCTCCGACCGCTAGCCGGCCAGCGAGTGTGATGAGCGAAGAGTATGCCTGGCAGAACTACAGATTCAATTCAAATGGTTGAGTAAGGCTGGCGCAAGGCCGCTGCCACAATTGGGGGAGAAAAGCCTCATGTATGTGGCTGCCGATTGAGGAATAATGCGTCAAAATGCGCGACCGTTCAGGGGAGAATGACGGTCTCCTCCGGGTACCCGAGTGCTCTGAGCGTGCCCTCCAGAGCATCGACCATGGGTGGGGGGCCGCAGAGAAATACGCAGGTACCGGGTCCTGGCGGAGGAAGGTGTCTGCGCAGCACATCAGGCGTCACACGTCCGGCTCCTTGGGCCCATCCTGCCGGAGGCTGTTCCAAAACGTGGTGACAATGAAAGCTCGGATAGTCTCGGAGGTATTGTTCCCATTCGTGCCGACGAATGATGTCGGTCTCGGTTTTGTTGGCAAAAATCAAGAACAGTTCTGCATCAATTTGCTTCATGAGAATCCAGCGGATGATGGAAATCATCGGGGTGATTCCGGTGCCCCCCGCCACGAAGCCGACACGCGTTGCCATGCCGTCGACCCAATGGCCACCGGGGTTCGGTCCGCTCATGAGCACCGAATCACCGATATGCTGCTCGTGGAGATACTTGGATACCACGCCAGATTCATAGCGCTTGACCGTCAGATCGAAGAAGCCGGTCGAGCCCGGCAATGAAGACGGGGTATAGGCGCGTTTGATCGATTTGCCGTCGATCGTCGTGTGGACGTACAGAAAATCGCCGGGCAGCATGTCCAGCGTCGCATCAGGAGGAAGATCAAAGCGGAAAGTCTTCGTATCGTGCGTGTCGGGTTCGATTGCTGTGAGTGTGTAGGGGACCGGCGCCTTGGTTTTGATGCGAACGGCGGTGTCCATCGGTGGGGGGAGTCTTACGTTTGACGTCTCTTGGTTTGGATACTCATCGGTGGGTTGGAATCGGCAGGACGATATTTGTCCAGGCTCGCGAGGACTGGACCGGCTGCCGGAACTTGATGGGCCATGGCCTGCATCAACCAGCTCCGAGCCTCCTCTCTATTCTGCGCCACCCCACGTCCGAATGCGTACATAACTCCGAGCACGTACATGGCTTTTCCGTTGCCGGTCGACGCCAAGCGCCGCAGACCGTCGGAGGCTTTCATGTACCAACTCACGGATTCCGGCGAGTGAGACCCGCTCTGCTGGGCAAAAAATCGGCCGAGGCGATATTGGGCAAAGGCGTCGCCTTGTTCGGCTAGGAGAACATCAGGATTGGCCTGTGCCGGAGTTTGGCTTGCTCCACGTGGTTGAGCTATCAGGCTCGCAGAGGAGTCGTCCTCTTGTGTGGATGCCACCATCCGGTTCGAAGTGGTGCTGCCGGAGTTGGCCAGGGAAGCATTCGGCACTTGGGCGGTCTTGTGTTGTGCCGATAGGAGGCTTGTTTCAGAAGGGAGAGCTGGCAGGCTCGTGGTGGAGTCGTCCACTTGCGAGGATGCCGCCATACGATTCGAAGTGGTATTGCCTGAATAGGCCGGTGGAGGAGTCGATGTGTGGCCAGCATTGTATTGTGCCGGAGCCTGCTCCATCGGACGTTTGGGGGACGGGGCCGCGATGACAGGCTTGGTGGTACGTGATTTAGCCTGGCTGCCACGCTCGGATGCGTCTCGAGGAGTCCGTTGACTTGCGAGCAACTCTGTTTGAGGGGATGGAGCATCAGCTATGGGCTGAGCTGTTTGGGTACAATCCTGGTTCAGAGGAGAAGCGCTTCCCGCATGAGCACCGGGCTGACAATCACGGGTGCGGTCCGATGACGGGAGCCAGATATTGAGTGACGAGAGCCCGCCTATGAGAGAGATGATAAGGAAGGCCCACTTGGCTAAGCGGCGTCTAAGGATTGACCGGTCGCTGGGAGGTACCAGTACAAGTCCCGGATAATCTGGCTTGGCCATACCTGTTCCCGATTGAATATGTTTGTAGTATAGCAGGATATGCGAGTTGTGTCTCGTCTTTCCACGGAGGATGTCAAACCCGTCCGGCTGCAGCGATCCCCTCTTGTTCTCCCGGCTGGTCGGGTCCTATAGTGTCCTTATATCTCCCTTGATATTCCCTGTTCTTTTCTGGTCAGGGAGCCTGGACACCACGAGGGCCATGGACCATACACTCACCATTTCTGAACCCAGCGGGCCGTTTCGAGAACCGCGGGAGCCGGTCTTTTCATATGACTACGCGATTCAACGCGCCACGTGGGCGACCCCGCATGGGGTTCGTGTCAAAGTGTCGATTCCAGGCGAACTGGACGTATTGAAGATCCGATTAATGGGGCAGGTCACCGGCTCCCCAGGGCAGCAATTGATTATCGGAAACGTGCTATCGCGTCAGATCGCGGATTGGAAGTTGCGTATTGCCGAGGCGGAAGGCATGTTGGCTGAACGGCGTGATGTCAAGATCGAACCCTATACCGGTGCATTGGCCCATCTGTTTCCCAAGCTCGCCCTGTTGTTCGAAGAAGACAAGCACATGGTGCGCGAGGAGGTCCGAAGGCGTGTTGGGCTCTAGTGTCTTCTTCTGGACTTCCTTTACAACGCCACACGTCAGCCACGCGAGTGGCCCTTCAATACATGCCATCCTCCTGTGACCCACAATTGCTGGGGATAGCCCTGTGCATAATTGAATCCGATGTTGCAAATCCCCACGATTGAGTAGGGGCTGAACAGCTTGCCCATTATTTAATCATTGTGTCGGAGGTATCCCGGTCCCCCATATCTTGTAGGCAGGGATTCCCTTAGGGCTAACTTGCTGGATGGGGAAAACCGCTGGGGATTAACGTGTCGATTCTGCGGTATTGCTCGATGGGGAGTAGTTAGAAAATGCGACGAAAGTGTTTGGAATGGACACCGGATTCATCGGCGAAGCCGAGCGATCCGTTATCCGGATTGCCGGTGTCGTTGAGATCGATGCGGTAGTGGGCTCGAACCTCCTCCATGGCGGTTTCAAACGGGATGGCACCGGGATACAGCGTGCCGGGTGCGTGCGCGCCGCGTGTCAAAGTGCGGAGGGTGTCTGCCTCCGCAAATCGCTTGTCGGAAAAAATATAGATGTCCGCGATCGCGTGGTCGCCCAGTTTGTGTCCGGGCGTGGTGGCAGGTATCTGCTCGGCGAGGGTACCCGCCAGCCGATCCTGTTTCAGTCGCTTCAACAGCGCAACAATTTGACTGTCCGTCGCCTGTGGGGGGACGACCAGCCCGACGGCATTCATCTCCAGGATCGTCGTCTGGACTTTGAAGATGACCGGTGCCGCTTCCGGGTCTTCGATGACCGAGACGCTGGGGCCTTCGGTACCGGCCGCCTGTTTGTTGCGTGAGCTCGGCACGATCATCGCGACGAACAGCCACAGTCCGATCAAGATTCCAAAGACAACCACCAACGGATGCAGTCCGGCGCGCTTGCCTTCCTGGTACGGTCCTTGATTCTCGCTCATGAATGGACGTCCTTCTTCGGAGCAGCCGGTTCGGGTTGCAGGCGTCGCTTCGCTTCTTCCCAGAGGAGATCCATATCAGCCAACGTCAGGTCCGTCAATGATCTGCCTTGCTCGGTTGCTTGGGCCTCCACGAGATGAAATCGATCGACAAAGCGATTGGTCGACCGACGGAGTGCCTCTTCGGGATTCACTTTGACGAAGCGGGCAAGGTTGACGAGGGAAAACAGAATATCTCCCAACTCCGCTTCGACCTCCGTCTGTCTTCCGGTCCGGTCTGGAGCGTCTTCTGTTTCGGCCTGAGCCAGTGCCTCCTTCAACTCGCCGACTTCTTCCGCCACCTTTCCAAAGATCTGTTCGAGCCCTGCGGCGTTGTGCGGCCAATCGAATCCGACGCGGGCGGCTCTGGCTTGCGTTTGGTAGGCTCGGAGCAGGGCCGGCAAGGTTTTCGGCACGCCGTCCAGCGCAGACTGTCTCCCGCCGGCGGCCTCCCGCTCGGCCCGTTTAATCTGCTCCCATTGGTGTAACACTTGCTCGCCGTTCGAGAGGGGAGCGGCTCCCGAGTCTGTTCCAAAGACGTGGGGATGGCGCCGAACAAGTTTTTCGTTAAGAATGTCCAGCACGTCTTCGATGGTAAACGTTCCAGCCTCAGTGGCGATCTGGCTGTGAAAGATCACTTGCAGAAGCACGTCACCCAGTTCCTCACGCAGCTTGGCCCGATCGCCCTGGTCGATTGTCTCCAGGACTTCATACGTCTCTTCCAGCAGGTACGGTTTCAGCGATTCATGGGTCTGCTTCCGATCCCACGGACAGCCGTTTGCCGCGCGCAGCGTCGCCATGATCTCGACCAGCTTGGTGAATCGTTCCGACATGGTGCGTAACTGTATACCGGGAGCTGCCACGGCTTCAATGGCGTTGGCTATCCAAACCCACCGGCTCACCCTATTGAAACGGCAATGGCCCTGGCGTATCGTTCACAAACCGAAGTGGTTTGTTATACGGGCAGAATTCGGCAGATCCAACTCTTATGCGGATCGGCCGAAACATAGGTAGCTCAATCATGACAACTACATCTGCACCTTGGGATCCGAAACAAGCTTGGCGCCAATTCCGGCTTGAAGCAGAAGCTTCTAAGTACTACCCGCAGTCGTATGCGTTGTATATCGGCCAGACCCATAGGGACATTCTGCTTGAGAGGTTGTTACCAACTTTGCTGCACATAAAGGCAGTTGCGATCATGGATGATTCTCTGGACGTTTGGCTCGCTTCAAATGGGCGTAGTTTAACCAAACCATACAGTGACAACTTGTTTGGCCGCCTTGAATACATGAAGGATAACTCCCTTCTCGCTGATGTCGATTTACTTCACCAAATTCGGGAGCGACGAAACGATTTTGCACATGAATCCGGAGTCTATTGCGATTGGGCTATCTTGGAAGAAGACGTTACTTCAATCGAGAAAGCGCTTTTGTCACTCTCGCTTGTCCGACCGACCGCACAACTGGCTTACTTCGCAGAACGCTCCGCAATGGAAGGCTCAAGTGAGCCGGGTGTTTCGTTCTCACGGACTTTCAGGTTTGGAGTCAAGGAAGCCGGAACTCCTGGCCTTGAAATCAGCTGGGTTCAGAAGATCATGCAAGATAAGGCAGAATGAGGGCACGCAACGACAGCAACGCATACGGCCTTGATCGACGCGCATCCAGGGGACAAAGTTGGGGCAAGTCTTGTTCTGTGCATCCAAAGGGCCATGATTTAAGCAGGAGGCAGCAACGTTTCTGCGGATGAAGGCGTCGGGTGGATGCTGCTGAGATGAAGGAATTGGATGGTGAGGGTGCGCTATGAAGATTCGATCGGTGATGTGCAATAACCGCAAGAAGGCGTTTCAGGTAAAGTGTTCAAAGGGCACACTGTTGCTGCCGTATTCGAAGGTCGAGGTTCGTCCGAGCGGCAACGATCCGGTCGCCAGGGTCTTTGTCGATAAGGAATTGGGAGGAGAGGGGTTCACCTATGTCTTGGCGTCCGGGAAGGAAGGGACGGTTCATAGTGAGCAGGTGTTGGAGTACAATCAAGACCCATCCTTCCTGAGAGATGCGTTGCTGTACAAGTTGACGGTCGAAGCGCAGGAGCGGGTTGAGAGAAGTCCACTCTCAAAGCGGGAAATTATCAGACGGTTGCGGACATCGGCGACACAGTTGTATCGGTTGCTCGATCAGACGAACTACCGGAAGTCTGTCGATCAGCTTCTCGTGTTGCTCCATGTTCTGGACTGTGATGTTGACCTTCTTATCAGGAACAGGAGTTCGTCAGGAAAAGCCGCCTAACACGGCGTGTAAGGTGATTATGAGCACGAGTGTGATAAGAAAAACGTTGAGGCAGAAAAAGGTTCCAGGAGCCATTGATCGCTCAGTCAAAACACTTCGAGATGAGTGGGCCCTATTGTGATCCGTAAACATTGTTGGACATCATACGAAGCCCCCGGCTATTGCGTTTCTACCCGCTCGGTCTCTAACCTACCTGCCTGATCTTCATCCCTAGGTTGCCACCCATGCTCGAACTGCTTGTCGACCCCAACGCCTGGCTCGCATTCGCGACCCTCGCCGGGCTAGAGATCGTTCTCGGTATCGACAACCTCATCTTCATTTCGATCCTGGCAGGCAAGCTGCCGCCCGATCGCCAGGATCTCGCGCGAAAGGTGGGCATCGCCGCGGCACTGGTGTCGCGCCTGGGCCTGTTGTTCGGGCTTGTGTGGATCATGAAGCTCACGGCGCCGCTGTTCGCGGTCGCCGGTAACGAGTTCTCGGGCAAGGATTTGGTCCTGGTCTTCGGCGGACTCTTCCTCATTTACAAGGCGACTATCGAGATTCACGACAAGCTCGAGGGGAGCGACAACGCGCCCACCGCCATTGCGGAGGCTACCAGCTTTGCTGCGGTGATCTTCCAGATTATGGTGATTGATGTCGTGTTTTCCTTGGATTCGATCATCACAGCTGTCGGTATGGTCGCTGAGCTTGCCATCATGGTTGCTGCCATCGTGGCCGCTGTCGTCTTCATGTTCGCATTTGCCGGTGCGGTGAATGAATTCGTGAATCAGCATCCCACAATCAAGATGCTGGCACTGGCGTTCCTGCTCGTCATCGGCGTTGCATTGATCGCAGACGGGTTCGACTTACACATTCCGAAGGGCTACATCTACTCGGCTATGGCATTCTCCATTATGGTCGAGGCTCTCAACATCCGGCTGCGCCGGCGTGGTCAGCCTGTGCACCTGCACGGGCCCGATGTGCAGGCGACACCCGTATGCCCCACCTGCGGGCAGCCGGTCGATCGGCCGTGATGTCCCACGAGCGCTTCCAGGCGACCGTCCTGGCGCGCGTGCTCGGCGCCGTCGGCTTGCGAGCCGATAGTCCCTATGGTAGGGTACCGCCACGGTGCGGTGAGGGTTTGGAGAGGGGCTGATGACAGAGCAGGAGCAAGGGTTTGTCGTTCGGGATCGTCGGGCAAGCGGCGGCTCGGATACCACGCCACAACCCGCTGCTACGGCAAAACAGACGCCGTCTGATTCCCCGTCACTGGCCGAGACATCCCATCAGGATCATCCGCTTCCGGTCACCTTTTCTTCATTCGTTATTTCGCTCGGTTCGTCGTCCCTGATGCTGATGGGGGAACAGCTGGATCCACGCCAGGGCGCGTTACCGGTCAATCTCCCGCAGGCCAAGGAAATCATCGATCTGCTGTCTGTCTTGGAAGAGAAGACCAAGGGCAATCTGACCTCCGAAGAGCAGACGGTCTTGCGCGACATGCTCTACGCGCTCCGCATGAAGTATGTCACTCTCGCCTCGCCGAAATAGACGTCGAGTTCCTCCCCGTCGGCATGGGTCCTGAATCTAATTCTTGTCTAACCCGCATTATTCATGAATGCTTCTACTGCAACCGCCGATACGCTGCTGCGACAAGCTGGCCACGCACTTCGCGCGGCCAAGCGGGCAGGCTCGCTCCTCGTTACCTCAACATACTGTTTCAAGTATGCCTCGGCCTCTCGGGACTCCGCATGCCCGTCTCGCGTGACGTCTTGGCGGTTTCGTGACGAACCTTCATGAATAATGTGGGCTAAAAGACTTCGATTGTCCGGTGGGCTTTGAGACTGCTCGTAATTCCGCTATAGTGGGCTCTGGTGTCTGTGCAGGACCGATGGTCCGGAGAGGCCGTTCGTATGCCGGATTCTGGTCAGTCGCATTACGGGTCGGGCACGGCTTCCATGAAGGCCGGTAATCCCCAGATCGTTGCTGGCGGGGCAAAAGCGCATCTGGCGGCGCCTGATCGGAAGCACGAATCCGAGCGGAAGAAACCCCATCTCCGTCCAGTCTGGATCGTCCTGATCCTCTTGATCCCCTGCTTGGCGCTGACGTGGTACTACTCGCAGATGGCGGTGCCGGGCGGTGAGGAGAAGGGCTCGCTCCTGCCGACGACCAGCTATGCGGTCGTGTTGCTGCTGGTCAACCTCGACTTGATCGGGCTCGTCGTCCTGACCCTGCTGTTATCGCGCAACTTAATCAAGGCGTATTTTGAGCGGCGGCACCAGCTGGTCGGATCTGGATTTCGCACCAAGCTCATCGCGGCGTTCATCGGGTTTTCGTTGATTCCAACGGTGTTGCTGGCGATCGTGGCAAGCGGATTTCTCAATAAGGCCGTGGATGTGTGGTTCAGCGAGCAGATCGAGAACGTGATGAAAGATTCCTCCGAGGTGGCGAGTCTCCAGCATGCGGGGCATATTGCGCTGGCGGTCAACAGCGCGCGGGCGATCGGACGGGAGCTGTTTCGCGAAGATCTGCTGGCTCAGGAGCAGCGCGATCTGCTGATCGCCGCGATGGCCCGCAAGCGCATGGAGTATGGTGTCGCCGGAATCGAGGTCTTTTCGAACAAAATGGAAACGTTGACGAGGGCGCTTGATGCCGCTGTGCCGTCGAGCGTGCTCGATTTGCCGGTCAGCCAACTCGTCCTTCAGGTCATCAATGGCAGACAGGAACTCACCTCGGTCCAGGAAGCGCAGTCCGGGCGTCTGGTGCGGGCCGCCATTCCGGTTTTCTCCGGCGCGAAAACCGATGAATTGGCAGGAGTCGTCGTTGTTGAAACCTATGTCTCCGAGTCGCTGTTGACGAAAATGGAAGGGATCACCCGCCAGTACACGGAGTACAAGCAGATCAAAGAGATGAAAAATCCAATCAAGGCCGGCGCGTACTTGGTGATCGCCATTGTGACGGTCATGATTCTCTTCAGCGCCACCTGGTTCGGATTCTACGTGGCGCGAGGCATCACGGTGCCGATTCAGCGGCTGGCGGAGGCGACGGAGGCGGTCGCTCAGGGGGATCTGACGGTGCATATTGACGCGCAGGCAACTGATGAAATCGGAACCTTGATCGACTCGTTCAACCGCATGACACAGGATCTGCAAGGGAGTAAATCAAAGCTGGAAGAGACCAATCTCACACTTCAGCAGACCAACGCCGAGCTCGATCGCCGCCGGGCCTATATCGAAACGGTCGTGGCCACTATCGCCGCCGGGCTGCTGTCGATCGATCGGAACGGTGTGATTTCGACGTTCAATCCGTCGGGGGAGCGTATTCTCGGGTTGCCGGTCGACTGGTTGCGTGGGCGCCCGGCCAATGAGGTGTTCAAGGAGTTCGGGCTCGACTTGTTCCAAACCGCCTATGACCGCATGCGGGCCGACGGCCGTGATGACCTGGCGTTGGAAGGGCAATTGGAAGTCCAAGGCAAGTTCATCACGATCGGCTTGAATGGGTCGCGCATGAAGGACGAGGCGAACAAGGATTTGGGGTTTGTGCTGGTGTTCGAAGACCTGACGGAGTTGATTAAGGCGCAGAAGGTCGCGGCGTGGCAGGAGGTGGCCAGGCGCGTGGCGCACGAAATCAAGAACCCGCTGACCCCCATTCAGTTGTCGGCTCAGCGGCTGCGCAAGAAGTTTTTCGAGAAGTCGCCGGATCTCGACCGGGTGTTCGACGAGGCCACGAATGTCATTATCAACGAAGTCGGCAGCCTCAAGCAGATGTTGGATGAATTCACAAAGTTCGCGCGATTGCCCGCGCCTCAGATGACTCGGCAGCCCCTTCACGATGTGATGCGCGACGTGGCGGCGTTGTATCGGGCGGCGCAAAAGGACATCGATCTGATACTGGATCTTGATCAGGACCTCCCGCCGCTCAATTTCGACCGTGAGCAGTTGAAGCGCGTGTTCGTCAATTTGTTCGATAATGCCATTCAGGCCATGAATCAAAAAGGTCGGCTTTGGGTCACGACGAAATACGATACGAAGCGCAAGCGGGCGGTGGTGACGGTGGCGGATGAAGGATCCGGCATAGCGCCGGAAGATCAGGAGCGGTTGTTCGTTCCCTACTTCACCAGGAAGAAGACCGGTACCGGGTTGGGACTGGCGATCGTACGCAGGATCATTACGGACCATGACGGTCAGATTCAGGCTGGGAACAACCATCCCAAGGGGGCGGTGTTTACGTTCGATTTGCCGGTTTAGCCGGAAGTCAGTCGTCATTCGTCAATGGTCAGGCGTGGAATTGAGGACAACTCGGTCGGTGTGTGACGATTGACGGTTGACGTTTTAAAGGGGGAGACATGTCGGCATCGATTCTGATCGTGGATGATGAGGAGGCGATCCGCACCTCGCTGCGCAGTATTCTCGAAGATGAGGGCTATCAGGTAGCGGTGGCGTCAAGCGGACAGGACGCGTTGAAGATTTACGGTACTGATCCGCCGGATTTGATGATTTTGGATATCTGGATGCCGGAGATGGACGGCTTGGAGACGCTCCGCCGGGTGAAAGAGTTTGTACCGACGACGCAAGTCATGATGATGTCCGGCCACGGGTCTATCGAGACGGCGGTAAAGGCGATCAAGTTGGGGGCCTATGATTACATCGAGAAGCCGCTGTCGCTGGAAAACGTAACGCTGCGTGTCAAACATGCCCTGACGCAGTACCGATTGGAGCAGGAGAACCGGGCTCTGCGGACGAAGGTACAGCAGAAATTCGAGCTGGTCGGGCAATCGCCGGCGATGCAGCGGATGCGGCAATTAATCGAGACAGCCGGTCCCACGAACAGCCGGGTACTCATCGGGGGAGAAAACGGCACCGGGAAGGAGCTGGTGGCCCGTGCCATCCACTTGCACAGCCCCAGGGCCGAGCATCCGTTTGTCGCCGTCAACTGCGCCGCGATTCCTGAAACGCTGATTGAAAGCGAACTGTTCGGCCACGAAAAGGGGTCATTCACCGGTGCGACCGCGATGAAGCGGGGACAATTCGAACAGGCAGACGGGGGCACACTCTTTCTCGATGAAATAGGCGATATGAGTCTGAATACGCAGGCCAAGGTGTTGCGGGCGTTGCAGGAGCAACAGTTCACACGAGTCGGCGGCACCAAATTGATGAAGGTGGACGTGCGGGTCCTGGCGGCGTCGAACAAAGACCTGGAAAAAGAAATCGGGCGAGGGCACTTTCGCGAGGACTTGTTCTACCGCCTCAATGTCGTGCCGATCGTGGTTCCGCCGTTGAGGGAACGGCGGGAGGATATTCCGGCTTTGGTGCAGCATTTTATGAAGCTGCACGTTCAAGAGCAGGGGTTGCGAATGAAGGAGGTCTCGCCTGAGGCCATGGGGGTGCTGCAACACTATGAGTGGCCCGGCAACATCCGAGAACTGCGAAATCTGATCGAACGGTTGATGATCATGGTGCCGGGTCCGGTGATTGATGAAGCGCAGGCGGCGATGGCGCTGCAAGGGCGCACGGCAGGGCCAGCCAATGCCGGGACTCCATCCACCATCCCGCTTCTGGCGAAGTCCTACGATTCGCTGCGAGACGCGCGGAATGCGTTTGAAAAGGAGTACATCGGCCGCAAGTTGCGCGATCACCATTGGAATATCTCGCGAACCGCAGAGGATTTAAAGATTGAACGCAGTCATCTGCATCGGAAAATCAAGCTGCTGGATGTGGAGATGCGACCGGAGGGGTAAGGCCCGTCCGGCTCGTCTGCTCCCGCCTTCGAAGTGACCATATCGGTCTCTGCCGGCGGGAAACCTTCTGGAATTCTTTCGGGTGTGACCTTCGGTCACATATCCCTCAGTCAGTTCCAGCTTTCCTCACCGGCACAGACTCGATGGGGCCCCACTTCTCCGGCGAGTCGCTCTGATCCGGACGGGCCGTTTGTAATATAAGACGAAGCAAGCAGACCCTTTCCGTTGACCCGTACTGCAACCCTCCTCTAAGATACCGCCCCTATGACGACCTATCGTGATGCTGGTGTGGATATCGAGGCGGGCGACGAGTTTGTGGACCGCATCAAGCCGCTGGTGCGTTCGACGTTTCGCCCGGAGGTCCTCACTGATCTGGGCGGGTTCGGCGGGCTGTTCGGACTGCGGTCCGATCAGTACAAAGAGCCCGTGTTGGTGTCTGGTACAGACGGGGTCGGGACCAAGCTGAAGATCGCCTTCATGATGGACCGGCACGACACAGTCGGCATCGATCTTGTCGCCATGTGTGTCAACGATATTGCGGTGAGCGGTGCCGAGCCGCTGTTTTTTCTCGACTACTTTGCAACCGGGAAATTGTCCGTTGCCAAAGCGCAGGAAGTGGTGCAAGGCATTGCGCAAGGCTGCCGCCAGGCCGGCTGTGCATTGATCGGTGGGGAAACGGCAGAGATGCCGTCGATGTATGCGGACGGCGAGTACGATTTGGCTGGGTTTGCCGTCGGTGTGGTTGAAAGGGCGAAAATCGTCGATGGCAAAACGATCAAGCCCGGCGATGCAATCATCGGGCTGGCGTCGACCGGGCTGCACAGCAACGGCTATTCACTTGCGCGCCGTGTATTGTTTGACCACGCAAAGTTGACAGTAGCGAGTCGGCTGCCGGAGCTTGATAGTCCGTTGGGCGAAGTGCTGCTCGCGCCGACCAGAATTTATGCGAAGCAGATTCTGTCTCTCATTCATGACTTCCCCATCAAAGGCATCGCCCACATTACGGGTGGAGGGATCACTGAAAATCTTCCGCGCGTTTTCCCGGAAGGGGTGGGTGCGAAGATCAGCCGCAAGGCTTGGCCGGTGCCTCCGATCTTCGACGTCATGAGTCGGTTGGGGAGCGTGAGTCGAGAGGAAATGTATCGAGTGTTCAACATGGGGATCGGATTGATATTGGTGGTGCCGCCGGAGTCGGTGGCTGCCGTGCTTGCCAAAGTAGAGACGTTGGGAGATCGGGGGTGGCGGATTGGTGAGATGGTGCCCACCGTGGGAAAGGAGCCAGGGGTGGAGTATGCCGATTAAGCGGGCAGCGCCGCTGCGGGTGGCGGTACTGGCTTCCGGGCGCGGATCGAATCTGCAGGCTGTGATCGATGCGATCGAGGCAGGGCAGGTCCAGGCGACCATCGTGGCTGTCATCAGCAATAAGAAAGAGGCGGCCGCATTGGAGCGGGCGCGCAAATACGGATTGCCGGATCTCTTTATTGATCCCAAACCATTTGCCGGCCGGCCGGACAGCCGTGAAGCCTATGACCGCACATTACTGGAAGTCCTGGAAAAACATCATGTGGAATTGGTGCTGTTAGCGGGGTATATGAAGATTGTGACCGGGGTACTCGTCAATGCCTATGCCAATCGAATGATGAATATTCACCCGTCGCTCCTGCCGTCGTTCCCCGGGTTAGAGGTGCAGAAGAAAGCGATCGACTGGGGCTGCAAACTGGCCGGTTGCACCGTGCATTTTGTGACAGAAGGGGTGGACGAAGGGCCGATCATCCTCCAAGCGGCTGTCCCGATTCTCGACGACGATACGTCGGAAACCCTTGCCGCTCGCATCCTTGTCCAGGAACACAAGATTTTTCCCCGCGCCGTGGAACTCTTCGCCGAAGGCCGTCTCCGCGTTGAGGGTCGCCGCGTCGTCATCGACGGCGCCACGCCAAACGGCGAAGCGATCATCAGCCCATCGTAAAGGCTGGACGCGTTCGTCAGACTGCTCCAAGCGCAGCCGTTAACGCTTGTATCGTCAACGGTGCGTTCCCTTCGGAACGATTGTTCACCAGTACATAGGCGTTGCGATTTTCAGCCACGGCTTGTCGCACCAAGCTCACCGTGTCTTTCCTCATCTCAGATAACTCGCCCACTATTGTGTTGTACGGTGCCGCCCGCTTCTTAGCCGCCTCATAGGTCATTCGTAAGGGTGTGAGGAGTCGGATTATGGTGAAGGGTGCCGTGAATCGTTCCATCCGCCGATGCTGTTCCGCCAGCGGCGGCATCCAGGACCAGTGGTTATAGACATGGGCGACGCCATGGTCCTCTAAGACCTTCCGATACGCGGGGCCGAGCAATGTCGGGTTCCGGATTTCCACTGCGTAGCGGAAGTCTGTCGGTAATCGGCTGAAGAAGACATCGAGCCGTCCGCAAAACTCCTGTGGGGGCATGCCGTGCTGTTGGAACTCAAACAGGAATGGGCCGGTGTGGGCCTCGAATGGTGCTTCCCGATAGGGAGTCAGTACGAGGTCGTTGAACAGTGCGGCGTCGAGGAAGCGGGGATTCGGTTGTCCGGCCTTGGGCCCATAGCGAATATGCTTTGCAAAAGCGGGAATGGTGATCTCCTCCCAGACTTTGCAGCACATCTCGAAGTCTTCGGGAATCTGGCGCAGGTAGCGGCGTAGTTGACCGGCGGTGGGTGCTCGATAGAACGTCGCGTCGTTTCCGACCGTTCGAAAGAGCGGGTCGCCGTCGGAAAGATATTGGCAGTATTCACCTAAACATTCCCGCGCGAACGCGCTCTTGGCGTAGGACTTTTTGTAGATCTGGCCTTGCCAGCCTTCGTAGGTCCAGGTGGAGGTGCCGAATCGGATCAGCGGGGAACGCGCCATGGACAGGGAGTGTACGAGGATCAGAATGCTTCCTCAATGGCGGTGGCGAGGTTATATGAACTTGCGGTAGCGACTCACGGATGGGTTGTGTATAATGCACCCGGTCCGGGGATACGAGCAATCTTCCTCCCCGTTCTTCTACCGCAGCACAAACTCTGCGCACTCATGCGCATACCAACTCTGCGGGTTATCAAGGCTCGTATCTCCGGTTCCCAGGGTGGGGGGCTAGCTCAGTTGGGAGAGCACTACGTTCGCAACGTAGGGGTCGCGGGTTCAACTCCCGTGCCCTCCACCAAATATTTACGCTCCCCTTCCCCACCATTATAAGAATATGTCTGCATAGTTTCCGGCGATTTCTGTGGTTAGATACTGCTCCGTCCCGTCTGCCGTGGGATGATCGCAGTGTTGCGTAACGCGCCCCGCAGGCAGTGCGGCCGTGGGAGTAGGGGCGGGCGAGCGATCATGTCTTTCAACGAGATGGGTTCTTTCAGCGAGCGACGCCGTAGATAAATGGCTAGTTGTCGGGGTTCCCTATTTAGCGCCCGTGCCCTTCATCGTTGTCCCTGCGGTCGGCTTGATCGACGAAGCATCCCTGCTTATGGTAACTGGCTGGTTCTCCTCGGCACCCTCCGCAGCAGTGCTGCGGCAAAACACTGCAGCACGGCCACACTATTGAGGATTTTGTCCTCATCCTGACGGGATGACCAGGTTTCATCCAGGCACGGAACTCAGCCCTAACTCGTTGAGCAACCTTTCACTTCATGCAACGGTGTTTGCGCCATGTCTTTTGGCATAGGCGTTGCGGTATTCAATTGTGCCTTGAATGTAAAAAGCATTCTCCAATTTACAACCAATCCAATTAGTTGAGGATGGCAGCATGAGAAGCATCCTTCTTGTCCTAATTTCTGTCGTGAGCTTAAGCGCCTGCAGGGTGCTGAGGCTGCACCAGGATGTGGCGAGAAGACTGACTTAACAACAAACATTCACGTCATTGACAGTTCTTCGCCCCGATCGTTGTCGGTGAAGTCGTCGGCTTCGCCACGGCCAGTGTCTCTGTGGCGCTATCACCAGCATTGGTAAATGCCGATCCTCCTCTTGACCTTCCCCCCGAAAACTAGACCATTGGCTTGGAAGTCCGACTGTGCTGAGATGGGCCCCACAGGAGGGGGCCATGACACGAAAACGGCACACGGAGGAACAGATCATCGCCGTGCTCAAGGATGCCCATGCAGGTATTGGGGTTCAGGAGCTCTGCCGCAAGCACGGCATCTCGGATGCCACCTTCTATAAGTGGCGGACGAAATATGCGGGGCTTGAAGTCAGTGATGTGAAGAAGCTCCGCCAGCTGGAGGACGAAAACCGGCGGCTGAAGCAGATGGTGGCGGAACAAGCGCTGGACATTCAGGCGCTGAAAGCAGTCACCGCAAAAAACTGGTAGGGCCCAAGGCGAAACGAACCGCGGCCCAGTGGATGGCCGAACGCTTTGGGCTCAGTCAGCGACGGGTCTGTCGGGTGCTTGAGTTGGATCGGAACACGTTGCGGTATCGCAGTCGGCGTCAGGACGATGCGGGCCTGCGGACACGGATCCGGGAGATTGCCGAGCACAAGCGGCGGTATGGCTGTCCCCGAATCTATGTGCGCTTACGGCGCGAGGGCTGGCGTGTGAACCATAAGAAGGTCGAACGGCTCTATTATCGTGACGAACAGCTGTCCTTGCGGCGGCGACGACGAAGGAAGGCCGCGGCGGTGCCCCGCGTGGCCCTGCCCACGCCCACGCACCCAGGCCGTTGTTATGCCATCGACTTCGTCCATGACCGGCTCGTGACCGGCCGACGATTCAAATGTTTGACGATGACCGATCTGTGTTCGAAAGAGGTGCCGGTGATTGCAGTGGAGGTCTCGATTGGCGGGGCCCGAGTCTGCCGGATTCTGGACCAGTTGTTCGCCACACGGCCGTTGCCAGATACCTTGATTCTGGATAACGGGCCCGAATTCGCCGGGACGGCCTTGGATGCCTGGGCGGCTCAACATGGGGTGCACCTCCATTTCATTCAGCCAGGCGTTCTGCACCGGCTTCCCTTCATTGAAAGCTTCAATGGGAAGTTTCGGGATGAATGTTTGAACGAGCACTGGTTTCTGACGCTAGAAGAAGCGCAGCTCGTGATTGAAGCCTGGCGACGAGAGTACAATGA
>DCZO01000011.1:0-53269 GCA_002331335.1 Nitrospira sp. UBA2082
CCTGAAGCCGCGGCGCTGATCAGCCTCGATCCGGAAGAAGCGACCCGTCCGGAGTTTGCTCAGGTCTTCGGTGGGAGCCTGCTGGTGCCGGGCATGGAGGCTTATGCGGCGCCGTCTCCTAACCGGGGCCAGCATCTCGCCGTCAGCTGTTCATCCTGAAGCAGCTTGATAAACTACCTGCAGGCCACGGTTGAGCAGACATGACCGGAGCGCTAGGGGCAGACTTTGCAAGGTCAGCCTTAGTTGCCGGGTCCACTACGGCCAGGGCAGAGTTCGAATCCGAGGCGTGATTTCCGCACGCCACTCTCTCCCAGTCCCGCCATACCAAACGGATCCGTCTCAACATTGTGAACGACTTCGTGGCGGACGCGTTGGGTTGTGGTGGGCCGGCTGCCAGCCTGCGCGGCCGAAGGCCACAATAACTTGTAGCCGGCGAGCAGGGCCCCAGCGACAGAGAATTTCATAAACGCCCGGCGAGTCCAAGACCAGGAATCGTTGTGTCTCATTGACCACTCCCTTATGGTGAATTGGTATCTGTCTTGACCTCGGTTCGCTTCTACCCCATGACTGCGCGATCGGTCACCCCTCGATTAGGGAGCATGTGCTCACGCAATCAGCTCCAGGGACCGCGTGTGCCAGGACAGGACGGCTTTGCGAATATTGATCTTGTCCGCAATCTTGGGATGGTCTGAACGGATGATGTGGGTGGCAAACTCGGCCATGAAGCGGCTCTTGAGCGTGGCCCGCGCACGGTCGACCCCCACCTCTTGGTAGGGGGCCACGGAAAAGAGCAGAAAGCCGTCATCGGGAATCCGGTCGTTTTGCATGTTGGCCGCAATGATGCCGCCGGCCTTGCTGAGCGGATCGGCCAGTTCCGGGCTGTAGGGGCCGATGATCAACGCCAGGTTCGGCATATGCAACCAGTTGAAGCCGCGCCCGAGGCCGATCATCCATTCGTGGTGGACAATCTCCAAGGTGCGATCACTTCGCCTCGTTTCCGCGATATGGGCGATGTTGCCCTTTATGAGCGGCAAAAAATCCTCAGTCATTTCGTCTGGCATGTCCGGGTACAGCCGGGACAATGAGGCAGGCAAGGAGGTGACGTCTTGAGCGGACAGGGTCGAGAGGTCCAAGACATCACGATGGTTACTCCCGTGAAGGACTAGGGCGTCTTCATCGGTTTCAAATCCGCATACCACAGGATAGACTGTGCTGTGTTCTGTGCCGAAGACCTCCTCCACCTGCCGTCTGATCCGAACGGCAGAGTCTCGGGCGGCATCGGTGTTGTAGCCCCAGCCGGCACAGCCGCGATGTTGCTCACCTTTGGAATAGTGGTAGTTGATGAGGACCAGCATGTGCCGACCATGTTTGACTACGCTGTGGACCTGTTCGGTAAGAACCTCTCCGAAGTGGGGCCATCCCAGATCGAACCGTCCACCGAGATTGGGGATCGGGTCGATGATGCCGGGTGGTGTGTTCGTGGCTAGAGACAGGTTGAGACGTCCATCCATGCACTTGAGGGCAATGATGCCGGTGTCGTGTTGCGCGAGGTAGCGTTCGCGCGCCAGATAGGACTCCGGACTCTGGTACATCTGGGCATAGCGGTGGGCATATTCCATCAGCCAGTCGATCCGTTCCTGGATGGGGAGATTGCGAATCGCCGTGCTGGCGGGACTTGGTTGGGACACAGATGAGTTTCCCATAAAAGCATTCCTCCAAGGTTGAATCCAATGTTGTATGAATTATGACTACGGTCACGATTCTTCAAGAACTGAATAACGAGTCAGGCCTCGCCTGCGTCTGACTAGCAAGCTGCTTGCCCGACGGAGCAATGTGCGAATTCACTAATAGAATCTAGAGGAAGGAAATAATCAGATAAAACAGGGAATGGAGCGAGGGCGTGTCACAATTACACATGTGCCAAAGTTGGCGACTTGAATTGGGTGGTGCACTGATGGCCGTTGTATCGGTCTGCTCATCGCGTTTCTTTTCTCCCCCTTCAAGCCTTACCCGCTCGTGACTCATGCAGGCAGCAGCCGATAGATGCCTTGGTGTTTGTTCTTACGACACGAAGACCTAAAAACCTATCGAAATGTATAAGAGTATTCTGCCTGTACATAAGACTTCATAACATTCCAGTTTATCGTAACAATAAACCTATTTAGAGGTGAGAGGAGCGAGTCGGGTTCTGCCCCGGTGGCCCGACGAAGGGCAACGCGTCGAGCTACAGGTAGATGCCGACGTCAAATCTTGTCTGTCAGGATCACGATTTGCAAAGTACAGTCTCTGCAAAATTTTGGGAAAGTTTAAAGCCAGAGGCTCATGGCTGAGGCAACAAAAATCGTTTTCTAACTATAATCCGCGAGGATACGAGTTAAGGATGTCCTCCAAATTGCCTAGAGTTATGCCGATGCGATGGGACGCATGAAAATAGTATGATGACGCGATGCTGGGCGGCTACTTCAACGAGGGAGAGATGTTTAGAAGCTGGTCCAAAATAGACGGCATCATGGCCTGGGTTACGATCACGGGAGCCCTCCTCATCGTCTTGTCGATCATCGTCATTGTATTTCTGGAAAGCAGGATTGTTGACCAGGCTGGAGCCGAGGATCGGCAAGGAGGGTTTCTACGAGCCGCCGAGTTTGTCGGCAACATGATCGGCAAGACCGGCGGAATCAGAGATTTGACGGTTATGGAGGAACTTATCAAGGAGGTTCGCGAACTTCGACCGGGGATTAAACGCCTCTCGGTGTTTGAGATCACGCCCGAATCCGCTTCCCTCATACATAGTACTGATCCAAGCACGGCTCCACGAACGCTGGACCTGCAGGAACTGGCAGAGATTCGTGCCGGTCGTTCAGTGATGCAGCTCGATGATTCATCAGAGGAGCGAGCTTGGCGCATTACAGCCCCTATTATAGTCGACGACAGGGTCGTTGGCGCCCTGCGCGGTCTCTATTCGATAAAGGAATTCGACGCCCTTAAACAGGAAATCGGACTGACAAAAGTGGTCGGCCTCGGAGTCGGCGTCGTTACATCGTTAACATTCTTGTTGCTGGTTCGGTACAGAATCCATCGTCCCGTGAACCAAATACTATCCGCCATGCGCAAGGTTGAAGAAGGAGATCTATCTGTTCATGCACCGGTCACCGGCCCTACCGAGATCCAAGAGGTGGCATCCCAATTCAATCGCATGCTTCGTTGTGTGAGGGAAGAAGGGACAGAAAAGGATCGCCTTCTCGAAGAGGTCCGGCATTTCAACGAGACGCTTCAGAAGCGGGTTGCTGACGCGACCGAGGAACTGCAGCAAGCGAACCTTGAACTGGTCGAGGCAAGGATCGCGATCGAGCGCAGCCAGCGCTTGGCGGCTCTGGGTGAGTTGTCTGCAACAGTGGCGCATGAATTAGGCAACCCTTTAAACGCCCTCTCCGGTCATCTACAAATGCTGAGTCACGCAGACGAAGCCTCGAGGCGGCAGCGACATCTTGCCATCATCCAATCCGAGGTCGACCGCATGGTCGCCATCATCAGGCAGGTATTGAATCAGACCAGCGTGCGCCTCCGGTCGACTCCCTTGAATCTCAATCGTACGATTCACGAGGTGCTGTCGCTGCTCTCACCGGGAATGACCAGGCGACACGTGACCGTTAAGACCGACTTGCAAGACGATCTCCCGCTGGTCGCCGGAGACCCTCGTGCCTTACACGGACTGGTGTTCAACCTTGTCTCCAACGCCAAACAAGCGATGCCATCCGGAGGGGAATTAATGATCAGGACCCGCGTCGCCGGCGGCACAGAGCTTCCTGGAGCCGTCATCGTGAGCGAAGGTGTTCTCCTTAATGGGGTGGCGGTCCGCTTGACCATCGGCGATACGGGGTATGGAATCCCTCCGGAACACTTGCCTCGAATTTTCGAACCGTTTTTCACGACACGACACGAGCAAGGTGGAACCGGACTAGGCTTGACGATTTGCCACCGGGTGGTGACCGACAGCGGCGGCCGGCTTGCCGTGAAGAGTGCGGTAGGGCAGGGAACGGAATTCACCGTCGATCTGCCTATTTGGAAGTAGCGGGAGGGTCGCAGATGTCACTGAATGGCCTGCCTGTAATCCTCGTCGTCGATGACGACGAGCGGAATCGGGAGATGCTCGCAGAGGCCCTTGGCCAAGCCGGTTTCGAAGTGGAGACCGCCTCTGCCGGAATGGAGGCTCTGAACAAGGCCGGAGCGGTAGCCTATGATGCTGTACTGAGTGACATCCGTATGGTCCCGTTTTCGGGGCTAGACCTTTTGGACTCGCTTCACAAGACCACGCCGGAGATGCCCATCGTCCTCTTGACCGCGTTCGGTTCCGTCGACACTGCAATCCAAGCCATGAAACAAGGTGCGTTCGATTACATCCCCAAACCGGTGAATCTCGATGAACTGATCCTCACTATGAAGCGAGCCGTCGAGTATCGGCGACTGATAGAAGATAATCGCTCGCTTCAGCAGGCGTTCAGTGAACGACCGCGAGCCGCCTCTTTGATCGGACAAAGCAAGAAGATGGTTGAGGTCTTCAAACTCGTCGGGAAAGTCTCTCGCAGTCGGACAGCAGTTTTGATCCAGGGTGAGAGCGGCACCGGCAAGGAACTCATCGCTCGAGCAATCCACGACAACAGCACGCGTGCGGCCAACCGATTTGTTGCCATTAATTGTAGTGCCATTCCGGATTCCCTGCTCGAAAGTGAACTGTTCGGTCATGCCAAGGGGTCATTCACCGGCGCACATACAACGAGACGTGGGTTACTCGAGGAAGCAAGCGGCGGCACGTTGTTTTTGGATGAGGTCGGGGATCTCTCTCCGGCAGGACAAGCCAAACTTTTACGAGTTCTCCAAGAGGGAGAAATCCGACGGGTTGGAAGCAATGAGTCCGTGCGGGTGGATTTTCGAATTATCGCGGCTTCGCGCCGGAATCTCGCCGATCTGGTCGCAGCCGGCCGATTTCGTGAGGACCTGCTCTACCGGTTGAACACCGTCACGATTCTCATGCCGGCGCTCCGGGAGCGGCCTGAAGACATTCCTTTGTTGGCCGAGTTTTTTCTCGCACGGTACGGTGACCAGAAGGAAGTTCCTGTCACGTCCTTTTCGTCCACCGCTATGAAGTCGCTCGTCGGGTACTCCTGGCCGGGGAATGTGCGTGAATTAGAACACGTCGTTGAACGTGCCGTGACGCTGGCCTCACATGCGATTTTGTCCGTCGACGATCTTCCACCTGCAATGCTGCAGAAAACAAGCGGGAATTCCAAGCACGCGGTTATGTTTCCCGGAACCCTGAAAGCGTTGCAACGGGAACAAGTGCTCAAAATGCTGGAGTCTACCCACGGTAATAAAGAACGAACGGCGCGCCTGCTTGGTATCAGCAGGCGAACACTGTACCGTCTCCTCGAACGATATCGGGCTGACAAAATCCAGCCTTCCGTTGAATCCGATGTTCAGGGTACTGTCGAACCCTGATGGGAAGCTTGGTTCCGCCGTCGCCTCTACTCAAAAGATCTGTGGACGCCTCACTCGCTTCACTCATTGCCGCACACGCCGATGCATACAGACTCGGTCAAGCACAAATGAAATAGCGTAGGATCGTGCGCTTTAAAGTGCCGCTCATTCCTTGCTCTTCAGCCATCTGTGCTCTTGTGACATACCATGCCAATATGGCACAGAGCCTTTCCTGAGCTCATCCTGCACTGCTCGCTAACCATCAGAAACTACTGAATAATTTCCATTGAAATAGTTTGCCGCTAGTTCTTTTCAGTGGCACCGCGCTTGCTATTAGCGGGAGGAAGTCCGTGTCATTCCAATGACGGTTCGAGTATGAGACCGACCATGAATTGGATACGGCGACGAGAAGAAGCGTTATGCGTTGAGGTCCGGAGGAGGCAACAATGAGAGCGGTAATCGGTATGGATTTCTCGAAGCAATCCTCTAACGCGGTGGCGCAAATCGGATTACTTCACCATTTGGACGATGTCGTGCTTGTACATGGGGCCCAGGTTGAGTCGATCCAAGGGTATGACGAATTCCGTCAGACCTTGATGGAGATTGGCCGCCAAGTTGCGGAACGGTGCCGTGCCCTGATCCCAGCTGAGACTTTTTCCATTCGTTCGATGGTCGACGTTCAGAATCTAGCCACCTCTGTCCTCGACTGTGCCGCTAGAGTAAAGGCCGACCTCGTCGTCATGGGCACTCGCAATCTCAACCGGCTCGCTGAAGCCCTCTTCGGCAGTGTTTCAGTCCGCGTCGCAACCCATTCAACGGTTCCAACCTTGATCGTGAAAGGAGATGCTCGCCCCATCTACCGCGTTCTCCTTGCAGTGCATGATGTGGAGGACGCGACTCGTTTGCACAGGTGGCTGACTGCGCACCCCTTTAAGACCCCCGTTAGGCTTACCATCCTCACGGTCATTTCCGCACTGCATATCAGCGAACATGCAGTCGTCGAAGGCGATGTTGTTCCTAGACAAACTAGACAACAGGCTCAACAGCTCGTAACCGATGCAGCCCGGATAGTGGACGGTCCGCACTTCACGGTGTCGACGAATGTCCTTGTCGGTGATCCCGTCAGGACGATCTGTGAGGCAGGAAAGAACCACGACCTCATCGTGGTAGGTTCCCATGGGCGGAAAGGACTGAGCCGGTTCCTGCTGGGCAGCGTATCGGAAGAGGTTGTACATCGCGCTGACTGCTCCGTGCTGGTGCTGCGCTGACCAGAAACGGTTGGTGTGGTTCCTCGCACCTCCTTGTTTTAACCTACGGCAGAATTAGGATGGTGCCACTTGCCCGCGCGACGGCAGTGGGATCGCCTGAAAACAGGATCCACAACACATGTGCAGCGCCGCGAATTGCAGATGCGCCACACGGTGCGTCTGCAACCTGCTTGGCTGACAGAAGGATCTATTATTGCGGTACGAGGAGGTCCCTGACACAGATATCTTACGAATCACCGCACGACGAGGACGGAGCGGTCGGCCCGATGCACAATATCCTCTGAGACGCTGCCCAGCAGGAACCGGCTCAGTCCTTTCCGGCCATGCGAGCTGACCATAATGAGGTCGTAACCCTTTCCGACTTCGCATATAATCTCAGCGGGATCACCCCCGCGCACATCCGCGGACGCCGTGAACTGTGGACCATTCAAGGCCTTGGCTGTCTCATCTACGAGCTGTCTGGCCTTGAGCGTACGTTCCTCGTGCGCAACATCCGGTTCGACCATCCCATGCTCGCTGGTGACCGGAGGGGAAGAAACCACGGAGAGGACCGTGAGGGATACGGGGTTCTTGAAGGGATGCGCGATCAGCCACGCCTGCAAACGGGCGGCGTCCTCCGGACCTTCGACAGCCAGGAGGACCTTGGAAACCGGACAAGCTGCGCCTTTCACGATTAACGTCGGCACCGGTGAATGGACCAGGACACGGTGCGAGACGCTGCCGATAAACGCCTCCGTCAGCCTGGCCAAATCGCGGGTACCCATCACGATGAGGTCGGCGTGCACCGTGGCGGCGGTGTCGAGAACAAAGGAGGATGGATCCTGAGCGTCGCACAACGTACGGATAGATGGAATGTCGGTTGAAAGCAGGGCGCGGCATTCTTCGATGTGCCGGCGGCCGGACTCCATTGCGGCGTCACGGAGTCTGCCGTATTCTTGCATGGGTTCCATCTTGGCCCCATGTACAAGCACAACTTCATCCAACCGATACAGTAACCCGATTTGGCTGACTGCGGGAAGGGTCTCTCTCGCCGACCCCACGCCAAGTACGACACGCATCATTGCATCCCCTTCTTTTGGAGAACCGGAGCGGTGCCCTTCCAAAGGAAACATGACTCTCACCCGTGAGAGATGGACGTCACGCTCCGGTCATTTCCTTCGTCAGCCTCGGACCAGCGCCGATACGTCGCTGTGCGAGGTGGGTTTGAGTCCCTCCTTGCCGACGGAGGTCACCGTGCCGCCCGTCAGAGCGTATTCGCCATTAAAGAGGTGGAACCGCTCGTTCACTGTGTGGTCCATGTAGTTCACACCACTGTAGTCGATCGTCAGCTTCTTGCCGGGCGGGAGCTGGTCCATTTGGCCGCGCATCGACACGAAATTCATGAAACCGTGCGCGCCCTTCAGTTTCAGGACCAGGGCATCGCCCCGTTCTTCCACGACGGCATCGGCTTTCGGAGAGCGGACGCCACGGATCGCATTGGTCACGACCGCGATCACAAAGCCGATAATCACACCCCACAAGAGGTCTACCGTCACCACGATCACGGTCGTGGCCACCATGTAGAAGACTTCCTCTTTGCCGATGTGCGCGGCATGGATGAACTCTTTGGGATGTGCCAGACGGAATCCGATGAACACCAGCATGCCGGCCAGTGCCGCCAGTGGAATCATGTTCAGGAGACCGGGAATCAGCGCCACGGACAGGAGCAGAAACAGTCCATGGAAGAAGTTCGACCATCGGGTCCGAGCACCGTTCATGATATTGGCCGAGCTACGGACCACTTCCGCGATCATCGGCAGGCCGCCGATAAACGAGGACAGCGCATTGGTGGTACCTTTGCTCATCAGCTCACGATTCATGTCGGACCGGCGCTTCCAGGGATCCATCTGATCCATCGCTGAGGCAGTCAACAGTGATTCGAGACTGGCCACAAGCGTATAGGTAATGACGAACTTCCAGAACACGCCGGTGCCGACCATCCCCCAATCCGGCCCCTGGAAGGATGCCGTAAAATCAAGCGGTACTTTGACGAGAAATTTAGAATCGAGGTTGAGCACTTGCCCCAAAGGCACCGCAACCAGGATGACGGCCAACGGTGCAGGCATCAACTTGCCGATTCTCCCCATGTACGGCCAGACGATCATAATTCCAAGACTGAGCGCCCCGATCATGGCCACTGACGGCACCATGTTAGCGAAGCTGGAGGGGATCGCCAGGATCGTCGGGATCATCTTGCCCGAGAAGGTGACGCCCAGCAGTGAATGGATCTGCTTGGACATGATGATGATGCCAATCCCGGCCAACATGCCGTGCACGACGTTCAACGGAAACATGTTCGTGAGCTTGCCCAGTTTGGCCAACCCCATAAGAATCTGCAGACCACCGCAGATCACACCGACGGCCAGCGCGTATCGGAAGCCTGCCTCGACATTCACCGTGCCGTCGGGCATGGCGCCCAGCGCCTGCACCGCGCCATAGACGATGGCAATCAGGCCGGCGGCTGCGCCGTTAATGGTGACATAGGAGCCTCCCAGGAGAGAGCCCAGGATGCCGCCGATGAAGCCGGCAATCACGCCGGCAATGGGGGGCGCTCCGCTGGCAATCGCAATGCCCAGACTTAAGGGCAAAGCGATGAGGAACAGAATAAAGCCGGACATCACATCGGTCTTGGCGTTCTGTTTGAGTCCGGGAAGATAGTCGAGAGGAGCAGGACCGGCATCTTGGATTTTCGCTGCACCTTTTTCTGATGACATACATGGCTCCTTCTACGTTATTGCGCGTTCGACTTATGTTGACAATACCGCCCGTCCTCTTAAGAGGCTGCGGAAACTCGTTGATGCCGATAATAGAGCCGGACTTTCCCGTACGGCACTCACATTCGGCGCATCCTCAGGATGCTCAAAAAGGCTGTCCAGCAAGGCCGCAGCGAGCGAAACGGCGAGGCGTACGCTTCGGTACATTGAGCCGTTGAGCGATGCGAGAACGCCGCTGGCAGACTTTTTCAGCATCCTGCTCATACGTCCTCTTATCCGATGATCAGGACGGGGACGGCGACGCGGTGGAGAACTTTCTGAGCGACGCTCCCGGAGACGAACCGGACTGCGCTCTGAAAGCCATGGGATGCCATAATCACGAGGTCCTGCCGGGCCGATTCCTCGACGATGACCTCAGGGGGATCACCACTGGAAACCTGGCCCTGTGCCTTGTAGCGCCCGCCTGCAGGGGCATGGGCCGGTGTGGCGCTGAGCTTTGCCGCGACGGTCTCCACAAGTTTCTTCCCCCAGCTCACCGAATCCTCATGCAAATTCTCATGAAATCGATCGTGATGGGCCAATGCGCTATCGTTGCGATACGCCTTGAGCGTCGGCACCACGTGCAGCACGGTCGTTTCGACCGGGTCGCGAAAGGGGTGGTCCAAGAGCCAGCGCTGGATTTGCGCCGCATCGTCGATCCCATTCACGGCGACCAGCACGCGGCGGATCTGTTCCGGTATCTGTTTGACAACCAGCGTCGAGCAGGGGGCATGGCTGGCGATCCGGTCGGAGACGCTGCCGACGGTGAACTCCCGCTCTTCGCTGCTGAGTCCGCGCGAGCCGGTGACGATCAAATCAGCCGCCTCCATCTGCGCGGTGTTGATGATCACGCGCGCCGCGTTCCCCAGCTCGCACACGTGCTTGACTATGAGGCTCAATTCAGGCGGGACGGATTTCGCCGCTTGCTCCAGAAACTGGTGACCGGAGTCCAGCAGGGGACGCAGCTCTTCCGGAGCCGTTGCTCGACCGAGAGGCCCCCGATCCGGATACTGTGCAAGCCCGTGATCAATCGCATGCACCAGCGTAAGCTCAACCGGGGTGTAGAGCCGAGTGACCGCCTGCACCAGCTTGAAGGTCGGATCGGATCGATCGACTGCCACCACCACACGCATACCCTTCTCCTTTCTCACACACCGTGGACGGTCATGGCGCGGTGAACAGGGCCACGATCGGGAGCGGCTGCACCTGCGCGAAGTGCTGCACGAGAGTGGCGACGCTCGCCTGTATCGGATCCAGTAGGATGTTTGGGTAAAGACCGATGGCAAGCACGACGACCGCCATCGGCATGACGGCTACCACCTCGCGGCGAGTCAGATCCGGCAAAGTGGACACGTAGGGGGTAACGGGACCCAAGACCATACGTTGAAACATCCAGAGCATGTACACGGCACCTACCACAATGCCGATAAGCGCGAGTAGGACAAGAAGATAGCTGTGATAGGAGGTGCCAACCAGGATCATGAACTCCCCGACGAAACTGCCCGTCCCCGGCAAGCCGATGGAGGCCATGACGAAGATGGTCAAAAGCGCCGCGAACTTCGGCATTACCTGTTGCAGACCTCCATAGGCTCTGATGATCGGATTATGCGTGCGGTCATACAACATCCCGGCTGCAAGGAACAGGGTTCCCAAGGTCATACCATGACTGACCATCTGAAAAACGGCTCCCTGGATAGCTTCCTGATTCAATCCAAAGATTCCCAGGGTGATGAACCCCATATGCGCGACGGAGGAATAGGCGATGAATCGCTTGATCGCGCTTTGCGCCATGGCTACAATTCCGCCGTAGAGAATGGCCAGCACGGAGAGCCCCTGGATGAGCGGGGCGAACGACGCTGAGGCCTCGGGAAATATGGAGATGCAGAACCGTATAAGCCCGTAGGCGCCCATCTTGAGCAGGAGCCCGGAAAGAATGACGTGCCCCACGGCGGGCGCCTCTCCATGCGCGTCGGCGATCCAGCCATGAACGGGAAGCATGGGGACCTTGATGGCAAACCCCAGAAACAACGCCAAGAAGATCCAGAGCTGGACCTTCGGCGCATACTCCATCTGCCTTAGGGCCGGCAGGTCATAGGTGCCCCCGAAGTGGTGCAGCGCCTCAATCCCAAGACCGAGCAGCAGACTCCCGGCCACGCTGAACAAGAGGAACTTGATCGCCGCGTGAATCCGCTTGGGGCCTCCCCAAAACGCGATCACGAAATACATGGGAATCATCGCGATTTCCCAGAAGACCAAAAAAAGGAAGGCGTCCAGTGCGGTAAACACGCCTGTGACTGCCAGTTCCACCAAGAGGATCAGCATCATGAAGGCCTTCGTGTTATCGATTCTCCACGAGACCAGGACGCACAAGGGTATGATTGATGTTGCGAGAAAGACCAGCGGCAAACTGATGCCGTCGATGCCGACCGCAAACTTAAATGTGGCGAACGGCAATTGCACGCGGTCCACCATCTGCAACCCGCCGGCCGCATTATCAAAATTTGCCCACAAGCCTCCCGTGAGCCCAAGCCCGATCAAGGTAATTCCGAGCGTCGCCCAGCGAATGGTCTCGGCATCGCGGAGGAGCCCCACGATGATCAGTCCGAGAGCAGGGGTTAGGACAATCCAGCTGACTAGATGGGAAACCAAGAACGAATTCTCCATGCCCGCCCTTTCATGTCATCATCAGTGAGAACACGAACTCGATTCCCTCAATAAGAACGAGAAGTACCACGAGAAGCATCAGGAGAATGCGGAGAAATCTGGGGTCGGAGGCATGGTGCGGTACAGCTCCACCATGTCGGTACAAAGGATCGTCGTCACCGGTCCTCTTGACGCCCACAACTTTGGAGAGTCCTGTCGCCATTCTGAACGATGCGTTGACAAGCCCGCTCGCGGGCCGATCGATAAGCCGCACATCCAGGTTTTGCCAGAGCCACGACGCGAATCGCAGGTACGGGCGGATGATGATGGCCTCGTAGACTTGATCGAAGTACCCTTGATTCAGAAAGAGCAGGTAGAGAGATTTTTTGCGCTCTGCCCACCATGCCGAGGGATGGGCCGGAAAGATATGGAAATAGAACGCCGTGGCCCAGCCGGCTATCGCGGCGCCGACGCCGAGCAGAAGGCTCACGGGGGACCAGCCGGCAAGTGAAATCCTTGCCAGCGCATCGATTCCCTCATGGTGTACCGGAGAGATGAATTCGAGAAAGTCACCCCAGATCAGAAGGCGGAGCAGGGCGAGTCCTGCCGTGATGGGAATGAGTCCCAGAAGCAGCGATGCCGAGAACAGTTGCGGCCGCATCATCCCCGGTCGAAATCCCTCGGACCAGTCAACGCGACCGGATGGCGTGAAGATCTCCATAGTCCCCTGGAACAGATAGAATGCGACGAAAAACGTCGTGGCCAGCGCCGTGATCCAGAAGGCCACCCGTGCCTGGACGACGTGCGACAGCTCCCACAACTGCTCGTAGGGCCCCCAGAAAATGACGATCGGTGGAATCAACGCCATGATTAGGGCGCCGACATATAGGGGAACCTGTTGTCGTGACACTCGTGTTCGTGATGGGTGCCCATGGGCGGCGTGATCGCTCTCGTGGTCTCCGTGGTGGGCTCCCCCGAGATACTGCAGGGCGCTGCCTGCGGAGAGAAACAGGAAACTCTTCATGGCGCCATGAGTGACGAGGTGAAAAATGGCGGCTCCATAGGCGCCGACGCCGCAGGCCATCACCATAAACCCAAGTTGGCTGATCGTCGAGTAGGCCAGAATGCGCTTGATGTCGACTTGCGTGAGGGCGACTAGGGCGGCAAAGAGTGCGGTCCCGCCGCCGACTACCGCCACCACGTTCATGATGGCCGGGGCCAGCACATACAGCGGCGCCATGCGGATCAGGAGGTACACGCCCGCGTTGACCATGGTCGCGGCATGGATCAGCGCGGAGACCGGGGTCGGGGCTTCCATCGCAAACGGGAGCCAGACATGGAGGGGAATCTGCGCGGACTTGCCGATCGGTCCCATGAACAACAGCAGCGCAATCACGGAGAGGATAGGGGCCTGCCACTCAAGCCCGAGCCATCCAAGAAGATTCACCGTCTGATCGGCGTACTGCGGCGCGGCGGACAAGATCGCCTGAATGTCGAGCGTGCCGAAGGTGGCCCAGGTCACGTAGATGCCGAATGCGAGGCCGACATCCGCCACGCCGTTCACGAGAAAGGCTTTCGTCGCGGCGTCGCAGGCCGAGAGACGGCGTGACCAATGCGAAATCAATAGATATGAGCACAGCCCCATGATTTCCCAGAACATGAACAGCATAAACAGATTCGCGCCCATGACCAGCATGACCATGGCAAAGGTAAAGAGCGCAATCAGTGCAAAGAAGCGGGCATAGCGCGGGTCCGCCTGCATGTATCGGCTGGAAAAGACATGGACCAGGCTGCTGACCCCGGTGACGAGGAACAACAGGATGACCGTGACCGCGTCCACATAGAGACCTGCTTCGACGGTCAGACGGCCTGAGTTGATCAGGGTATACAATGGAATTGACCTGGCGCCGTGTTGGTACACGTCGATACAGGCCAGGACCGAGAGGAAGAACGAGGCGGCGACCGCCGGGATTGCCAACCGATGGCTCGACTCGCCGACCCACCGGCCGCCCAGCGCGATGATCAGGAAGGCGGTAAACGGAAGGGCCGGGATCAGAATGTAGACTGCGTTCATCATCATGAGATCGGTGGTGAAATCGTCTTCCAGGTTCCTCCTGGCTGATATTCAGAAAACTCTCCCGTGCTGGGATGGCAGGAGACGAGATAGAGCCACTGATTGTTGAAAAAATTCTGAAGCACCACATGGCGGGAGATGATCCGGGAGATCCTTTCCTGGTCCGCCTCGATTACGGCAAGCAGACGGAGCGGCTCATGAAACCGGCGAGCCCCCGTGGTCAGGGCTTGAAACGGAAACCCTGTTTGCAAATCGCTGTGTCTCCCGAGCATCACACCGACTCCGCTGACGACGTTGTGCAAGACCTTGGTCCCGCTCCCGAACGCCCAGCTGTCCGTCGCGGAGAAATAATATTGAAAATTGATCATTTGCACCACGACCAGCGGGGCGGTCATGATGGCCTCCAGCGCCCGGCCGGTATTGTCCTGGGACTGGTCGTAATTGTGGAGAAAGACCCGACCGTCAAGCTTGAGGCCTCGTGTCAGCGACCGACGTCCGACAATAAACGCCGCATTGCTGGAGAGGCCCCACTCCGGTCTGACCTGCGCCCAGTCACGGCTGACTTGCGAGGTATAGCGGGCGGCATCCTGGGGTACGATCCCGCTGGGAGCCCCCGGCAATCGGCCAAGGCGCTCCTGAACGTTCAGGAGTCTTGCCGCGTCCAAGTCCTGTTGCAACTGGCGCACATCCGGACGGTGCGACTCGGGCAACTCTTCCAGATCGAACAGGGTGACGTGGTCCGTGGTCGTATTATGCTCACCGGCGATAAACCACGTGTCCTCCGGGATCTCGATCCCCTGGTTCCGTAGCTCCAGGCGGACTTTCGGCTTATTGGCCAGGGCTGCCAAGACCCTGGCATTGGGTCCGCCAGGATTCCCTCCGCAGGCCCCGCAGTGGTACGCGGATGCGTAGGGGTTGTTTTCTGTGGTGCTCGCATGGCCGCAGAGCAGCACCAGCCGCGCAAACCCTCTGGTCAGGCTCATGACACGGAGCGCGTTTTCGACCACCGCCGCTTTTTCTGCTGGGGAGAACCTGCTCGCCGCGAAGCGTTCGAGTGACCTATGGTGGTTGCGGGCATTGAGCCCGTTCTGATATCGGAGTTCCTCCAACATGGCATGCTCTTGCGCTACGGACAGACCAAGCCGCTCCGACGCTGTGGTCTGTCGCATCGCGTGGCTGCCGTCCTCCGGCTCCCGAAGAGCGGCGAGCCGGAATTCTTCCAGGACCTCCTGCGAGAGAGTGCCCACGATGTTCCGACCGCCAATCCGCTGCTCGAGCACCTCGGCGACGCACGCCCGCTCGCTGCCGTCGATGTAGGCCTCACGCTCCTGTTCAGGGAATTTTTCCACCGGGATTCGGGTCGGGATCGGTGGAGTGAGCCAGTGACGCAACGTCGTGCGCACCAGCTCATAGGGCTTCACGAACAGGGTCTTTCCCAGCATCGCCAGTCCGAACACTAACCCGAACAGGTCGAACGTCAGATAGGAACTGGCGGGGTTCGCCTTGGCCTGGTGAAACAGGTGCCGGACGAACTGGCTCCAGCGGTCCCCAAGCAGGTAGCGTTGGACCTCGGGATCCTGAGCCCACCGCGGTTCCTCCTTGACCACATATTTTGGCTTGATCAACACGGGACAGAGGAGGAGATCATCCTCGCGATTGAGCTCTCGGTAGTCGATGGGCGTGCCGAAGAATCCGGCGAATCCGATCGTATCGTACTCGCCCTGGGCTTCCAGATGACGGCGGAACGGCTTGGAGCGGGCATCGATACAGAACGCGGCTTGCGCTCGGGGTTTCGGCCGCTCGTGACCTGTGTCGGCTGCGGATCGCTGCCTCTCACTTATCAGCTTTGTCATCAACGCGTTTCGATACTCTTTCTCATAGGCCTCGTGCCACACAGGACGGAGCGCGTCCGGCGGGAACCGATTGAGCCAGGACAGCACAGACCTGACCTCCGCCGGTGGGAGGCGTTGAAGATCTTCCGGGCGAAGTTCGAGGAATTGAGCCACGTGGAAGAGGCGCCAGACGTCCCGGCAGACGGTTTCCGTGTACGCGTCGTGCGCGTGAGAGTCGATGTCCTCCAGATCATGGGATCGCGCGCGTTCAAGAAGATCGGGAAGTGTCGGGTTGATGCGCCACTCGCTTCGACAGACTTTCTCGGCCAGCTCGGCCTCGTAAAACACGCGCACGGCCAGGTATTCCAGCGGATCGATCGGGTGACGGCCCTGTTCAGGATAATCCGGATTCTTGGCTCGCCAGCGAATATAGCCGGCCCAGCCGGGCAACCGAGTGAGGTGCCGGCGCAGGTACTCTTCCCGTTGCTGGTCGGAGACCCGCAAGCGGTGGAGGCTCGACACGAGGGCGTCTTCAGGGCGGTCAGGGAGTGACTCCACCCTTCGAGCCCAGTCAGAGATCCCGAGGGTCCATCCGGCAGCCTCGCGCGACGCGAGTTCCCGCCACGCACGATAAAATCCGTGCGTGCGTGAGGGCATCGACCAGTCCGCCATCCCTTCATCCGCAAATGCGGCGCACCACTTGATCATGTGTTCGTTGATCTCTCGTTTCAGATCAGAGCCGGTGAGATCGTCGATGATCTCAGCTGCGGTGCGGAGAGGCTGCCGCGGCTGGCCATGCTCGACCTGCCCAGGTTCTCCGGCCATGGCCGTGGTGAGGGAATGCCCGTGGTGGCCGGTCGATCCATCTTCAGAGAGACCGAGCGCCTTCAAGGCCCCGGACCATAGCGCATGGACGTAGACCGCCTCAGAGTCGCCTCCCGTCCCGTGGGACCTCAGCCGATCTTTGATGGCCTGGGGAACATCAGGACGGATACGGTGAGTGGCGTCTTCTTCCGAGAGTTGCCATGACCATAATTTGGGGTCGAGCGGATCGATGCCGTGTACAAAGTGGACGAGAAGAATCTCTTCAGGATGGAGACTCCGCTCGCCGGCACGGACTGTATCCTGCGCGGCGAGCTCCGGGACCCGCGATCGCAGGGCACTCAACAGCTCCTTCTCGGAGATCCGTCCCTCGGCGTAGCAGGCGCGGTACTCCGCCGTGGACAGATAGCCTTCTCCCCCAAGCACGTGCTTCGCTTGCGAGACGGCTTCATGAAAGGGCAAATGTTCGAACCCGATCAAGGGATTGCGATAGGCGAACGTCCGAAGCGGCCAGTTCGGAGGAATGACCTCGACCGCCTGTGACACCAGGGCTCGAAGCTCTTCACCCTCCGCCTCGTTCAACGTAGGCTGGGAGGCGTCTTTCAATTTGGTGCCTACGCCGTGGCGTTCGGACAACTTCTCAGTATGCACTGCCTTCTTCATGCTCGTTAACAGAGATCGCACAGCTTGCCTATCATGCGGCACAGGCGCAGACACCACCAAGCATCCCTTGGACTTGCGGCGTTTGCGGAACACTCAGTGGGAACAGGATGCCGATTGTGTACGCGGCAAGGAGAAAGAACGGTAGATCACCACGTAGCTTCGAACCATCGGGATCCCACAACACCATCGCTATCCTCAGCATAAAGTGTCTCCTGAAGTCGTGACGGGACTCACGAGTTGATGTTGTCCTGCCTACAGGCCATGCGGCATGACTGTTAAGTGGCGGGCCGGAGTTACGAGCGCGCTTTGCATGTCTACCCACTAATAATTAAAGAATTGTGGCTTAGAACGGTCACGATGATCTCTGGCAACGTCATGTTGTTCTTTCCCGCAACCGCAGGGGGTGAACTCTGTAGATTCGTAACGCTTGAGAGCCTGACACGAGGAGACCGGAATTGGATTTGCGTTTGTCCTTCATACAACCAACACCTCCTCCCCATTTTCTTCCTGATCAGACTGATCATTCGAATGGTCTAGCAAAAGACGCACCTTCGTGAAGAAAAGTTCACTGAATTTAAGTGCCTGTTTTTATGAGCTATTGTGTTTGAATATCTTGGGGGTACGGTCATGTTGCGAATTCAGTCTTCAGAGTCGCACTGTGTGCAGTGTGCGGGATCGCCCACTGCTAGACGGGAGCCCCTGAAGGGACCATGTGAGAGGCCAGAAGAGTCGAAAGGTTTGAAAATTCGGAATCTCGACGTTGGCGCAGCGTCTCCTGCCCCGGCGGATTCGTCCGTCACGACGAGGAGGACCTTGTTTTACACAGACGATGTGCCCTCTTCCAGGAACACGCCGATCAAGCATTTGATGGAACATCTGAAATGAGAGATGGGCTTCCGCGACGAGCCAAACAACTGGACGAGCAGGATCGGAAAGATGAACGAACCGGCGGTCATGAGAAGATCGTTCAAGGCACTGGCGACTCCTTTCAGGCGGATGGTGCGGTAATCTTTACCTTTATTTATTGAAGAGTGGCGCCGGAATCTTATTTCGGCATATCCGCCAGTTTCTTTAATCGACGGTCCAGAGAGAATCGAGTGATCCCAAGATGTTTCGCGGCCAAGCTTTTATTATAGTCAGCCAAGCGGAGCGCCTCTTCGATAATGGAATCTTCTATCTGTTCCAACGTATGCTTGCCGACCTGCATCTCTATGCGAATGAGATGTTCCGCACCCTGCGACACTGACACCGTGGTCTGGCTGACCTGGTCAAGCAAATCGCGTGGCAGACAGGTGGCCATCAAGGTCCGCCCCGAGCAAAAGATCATGGCCCGCTCAAGAATATTCTCAAGCTCTCGAATATTCCCCGGGTACTGGTACCGCTCCAATAAGACGCGCGCCTGCGGGTCCAATTCTGGAACGGGCTTCCCAAATTCTCGGGCAAAGCGCACGATGTTGCGTTGGCAGAGGGGAAGAATGTCTTCGAATCGCTTGCGAAGCGGAGGGATTTCAAACGCAACGACGTTGAGACGAAAGTACAAGTCTTCTCGAAATGTTCCCCGCTCCACCTCCTTTTTGAGTTCCCGATTCGTCGCACTGATCAGCCGAAAATCAACATCCAGATCGTCTGTTCCTCCAACCCGTCTGAAGGAGCGCTCTTGAATGACCCGCAGTAACTTCGCTTGCATGGAGAGATCAAGATCGCCGATTTCATCCAGAAACAGCGTGCCGCCTTCCGCTTTTTCAAGCAAACCTGGCTTGCGTTGAGTGGCACCGGTAAAGGCGCCCTTCTCATAGCCGAATAATTCGCTCTCAAAGAGGTCCTTCGGAATCGCAGTGCAGTTCACCCCGACAAACGCTCCCGAGGCACGCGGCCCATTGTGATGGATGACCCGCGCGATGAACTCTTTCCCCGTACCGGTTTCCCCTAGAAGCATCACGGAGGATCTTGGATTCTCAGCCACCTCCCGGATTTGCTCGAAGAGCTGCTTGACGACCGGACTGTGGGTTTCGAGATTCTTCAAATGGTACTGGCTGGCCTGGTCTCCGATTTCCAATGCTAAGCGCCGGCGGAGCCTCAAGACTTCAAGCGCACGCCCCACGACCGCTTCGACTCCTTCCAGATCGACCATCTTTATCAAGAAATCGTAGGCCCCTAACTTCATGGCCTCTACAGCATCCTGGACCGTCCCGTAGGCCGTCAGCATGATGGTCATGGCAGACGGAGCCTGTTGTTGAATATGTTTGAGCACTTCGATGCCGTTGATGCCGGGCATTTTCAAATCCAGCAGCACAAGGTCCGGCAGCTTATGCGGCACCGCCTGTAACAAGGCCTCCCCGGAATCATAGCCGGTGGCGAAATGCCCCTGCCTCATCAGCCGTTTAACGATCGCCGTCCGAATCACTTGTTCGTCGTCAACCACAAAGACAACGGCGCGCATAGATCACACCTTCTCCAACATTGATTCTTGTTCCAACGGCAACCAAATCCCAAAGATCGTCCCTTTCCCAACTTCGCTCGTTACATACAGGTCTCCATCATGACCTTCAACGATGTTCTTGCATATTGCCAAGCCTAGTCCTGTCCCATATTGCTTTCCGGACGTCACGAACGGCTGAAACACGGTTGGGAGCAAGTCCTCTGATATGCCGATCCCGCCGTCTTTCACCTGAATGACCAAGCCGGGCCGTTCGTGACGGAATAATTCATGTGCCGTCAGCTCGATGGGTGGTCCTCCTTCCGGTGTGGCATCAATGGCGTTATCGGCCACGTTTAAGAGCACCTGCCTGAGTTGATCTCGATCGGCGGAGAATTCCCTGATCATCGGTGAAATGGATATGTTGATTGTGAGGCGCTTGTCCGCCAGTTTAGACTTCAACATCTTGGACACTTCATCGGCAAGTTGGCTGAGATCAATTCGAGACGGCGCAAGGCGGCGCGGCCGCGCGTAGTCGACGATCTGGTTGACGATGCGATCCAATCGCCTGGCCTCGGACAAAATCACCTCGATCTCCTTCCGCCTGGGGTCGCCGAGCTCAAATTCATCAAGCAAAACTCTCGCCGTGGAGCCGATGCCGATCAGCGGATTTCGAAGCTCATGGGCTATACCGGCTGCCACTTGTCCTAAGGTCGCTAATTTCTCCGCTCGCCGTACTCGCAATTGCAGATTGTCCAGCGTGGTAATATCGACATTAAACCCCACATAGACCACGTCCTCACTCTCGAGGTCCATAATCGGGACATGACGGCTCAGAACCGTGTGCACGCTGCCATCGTTAAGGAGAAATCGGAAAATCATTTCGCACGGCTTCCCCTCGGCTACGGCCTGCGAAAAGATCATGGTCACTCGATCGCGGTCTTCCGGGTGGATTCGTTGACGAAATGTGGCGGGATCCATCTGTTGTTCAGGATCAAGTCCTGCCAGCTGTTGATTGTACCGATTACTGAACGTCACTCGCACACCTCTGGTCATAAAGATACCGAGTGGCGCGTGATTCACCAATCCTCGATACTTCTCTTCGGACGCCGACAAATATGCGTTGAGCTTTTTCAGAGCCGCCTCCGAGTGTTGAACGTCCTCGAGATCGCGGCGGATCTGCTGGCTCATCTTATTCATGACTCTTGTCAACTCACCGATTTCGTCCTTCCGGTCCAAGACCGGAATGGCTGGAACCACCTCGCCTGCCGTCGAGCTCACGACCTTCGATAAGGCGGATAGCGGCGTGGCGATGGAACGTGCAATGATCGCCAGCGCGACGATCACGAGACAGAGCGTGACCAACCCTCCCCCTAGAATAACGAACCGCGCCCACGTTCGGTCGGTGCCCAACTTAGCGAGTGCTTGGCGCGTGACTTGTTGCTGATCACGCTCAAACTCGGCGATCCAGTTTCGAGTCGCGATCATGACCTCTTTGCTTCGTCCTTCTTGCACATAGACAAAGGCATACGCCCGTTTCCCTCCCCGGATGTCTTCGACGAGAGCAGCCTTTTGCGCAAAAGACCGTCCCACTAAGGTGAGAAGGTCTTCGAATGATTGACGGTGCTGCTGGGGAAGTCGGGCTTTCAGATCCCCGGCGATTGCGTCGAGCCCTGCCAGGCCCTCCCGAAATCTTTTCAGATACCGCTCATTTTCGGAAATGACATAGCCGAGAAAGGCTGTTTCCAAATCAGCGACTGAACGCATGTATTGGGCCGTACTCGTTTGAGTGAGATACAACTGTGTCAGACGCTCCTCATCCTGTATGAACGTTTGAACATCCTGGTACGTGATCATGCTGAATATCAGCAGAGAGATGAACGGAATGGCCGGAATGAGCAGAAGCTTGGGAAGAATCGGAAGATCCTCGACGAACTTCTGAAAGACTCGTTCTGACATGTGCACTCCGACGAAGCTCGTGCATGGCAGACATTACATGCACATGGGCCGAACCGCCCGAACGTAGCCGCACGAGAACCTAATGTGCCCCAGAAAGGTCCCCGTCGGTCAAGATTCTCCCCGTACACCGCATCATAGCCCGTTCGATGATGTTTTGGAGTTCCCGCACATTCCCAGGAAATGCGTATTGTTGAAGAGTTGCCACGGCCTTCGGATCGATATCGGTGATCTCCTTCCCAAACTCCACCCCGTATTTCACCATGAACCGCTTGGCCAGGGGTATGATATCCTCAATGCGCTTCCTGAGGGGCGGTATGACGAACGACATCGCGTTGAGACGGAAAAAGAGATCCTCTCGGAACCTTCCTGCCGAGACCTCCTCCTGAAGGTTCCGGTAGGAAGAGGCCACGACACGATAGTCTCCGGCAATGTCTTCCATGCCACCCAGGCGTCGAAAGACACGATCCTGGACGATTCCTATGAGCTTACCTTGCATACTCTGGTCCAAATCGCCGATTTCATCAAGAAAGAGTGTGCCCTTTTCTGCTTGGTCCAATAGACCAAGCTTCCGCCTTTCTGCTCCGGCAAATGCGCCACGCTCATAACCAAAGAGATCACGTTCGAATCGCATTGGGGAGAGGCTGGTGCAACTGATTTTGACGAACGGTCCTTTTGCCCGCCTGCTGTTACGGTGGATGACTCGGGCTAAGTAGTCTTTCCCTGTTCCGGTTTCCCCCATCAGGAGAATGGGGATATTTGGATTTTCCCCCATCTCTCGTACTTGAAGGAGTACGGCTCTCATCGCCGGACTAACGGCGATGATCTCCTGCAAGGCATATTGGTCGGCCTCGTGCTCATGGTCGTAGGCAATACGTCGTTTCAGCCGCACATATTCGATCGCCCGATTGAGAACTGGCTCTAGGCCCTCCAGATCGACGGTCTTGATGAGGAAGTCAAATGCACCGAGCTTCATGGCTTCAACCGCATCCTCCACCGTTCCATAGGCGGTGAGGAGAATGACCACAGCGTCTCTGCATAGGGAGCGAAGGGCCCCGAGCACTTCCATGCCGGTCATGCCTGGCATTTTGAGGTCAATTAAGATTACATCCGGCGGATCTGTTTTGACTGCAGAGAAAAGGTCTTCGCCAGATTGAAACGCCCGGACACGGTGGTGCATGGAAGAGAGCAACTTCTCCAGTGCTCCACGAAAAGCGGGCTGGTCGTCGACCACAAAAATACTCGCTTGCATCACGAAATCCTCCCCTCAGGGCCGGTACAGAGAGAGGGATTACGCCGCAATGCGTCCACGGATGCCCATTTCCCTTGAAGACGAACGGATGACAGCAGTACAGCCATGCATCTTTTCGTTAACGTGGGAACTATCGACCGGAGCACTTCAACCGAACCATTCGACGGGAAGGCACTCTCATGTTTGGCCCGGGAGCGGTCCACTTCGATCTCACGATAGAGAGCCTCGGGAAGCAGGAAAACCCCACCGTCGGGCACAGGTCTTTCCCGTATGTATGGCTGGAACATTCCGGCGGTTTGGCGAATCGATTCCACGAGGTCGGAGACGTAGCCGCTGACGATGAAACCCGGCTTCGACCTGCGCAACCGGGCGAACCCTTGCCCAATGAAACCCCTCCATGCACGATGGTCATGATTTGAGGACTGGGTGCATCGCCGTATCTCGGCGGTGATGGCGGTCGAATGGTACACCAGGGAATGATTGCTCTCCAGCCAAGACTTCATCCCCTTGCAATCCATGACTTGGGAGGAGGCCCGAGGCATGACCCAGGCCATCGGATTCTCTCCGGGCAATCTGGATGTCCCCATTCTCACCCTCGTCGCTGCGGAGCTGTTCAAGGCTATCATGGGGTCCTCCTTCCTGACAATCAGGCTACAAACCAATCCACGTGCGTCATTGGCTCTGTAGCACCGTTATCCGCTCACCATTTCCACTCTCACCCATAAGCCATGGCGTCATCGGATTGGTTCACACGATAGGCCGGCCAGCGGTCGGAACGAGAGAGAACATGCTGGGTTCCGAGGATGACGCAGGTATGGCCTGCTTTCATGTGTCGATCCAGGAAGTCGTGACCGGAACTAAAAGGATAGCCCGCTGCTAGATTTCCTTGGCCGAGGGTCAGCATGCCTACCAGGAGAGCAGGTGCGAGACTAGCCGCCGGGCCACCAATGGTGATATAGGCCCCTCCAAGCAGCGCAAAGACGAGACCCGCATTGATCGCTGAAGTGACACCGGTGACGGGGGGTGCGCCCGAGTCCAACGCAATACTTAGTGAGAGTGGACGTCCCATCAAAGCAACTTGTAACCCTGCAGTGAGGTCATACCTCCATTGCTTTACCCCCTTGCCGTTTTGCAGTTTTTCATCCTGTGGGGCTGCCAAAGGTTCGGGAGACGACACCGCCCCCCTCCTGACCGTCAGGTTGAGCTGTTCTTCAGTCACTCGCTACTGTCCTATTCAGATTCTGCTTCCCGTTTGTGAAGAGGCCGATCAAATACCCTGCTTCCTGATTAGCACATCCGGTGCCGACCTTGAACATTCAGACCTTGTGGGTGGTCGCAACGCACGGTTACATGAAATGCAATGATTACTATGGGTTAGAGAGCACCCCATGATCAAACCGAGATTGGGTAGATTCAAGCGATTCCGTTGAGATCTAATACGCTATGTGCGCGAAGATCGAATTCGCTCAGTTTGATTGTGAAACTCTCTTAGTGGCGGCACCGAGTATGGCCCCACGGCCTGACAGCCATGGTCTCCTGCATAGTCAGGTGACGGGGGGCACACCATAGGTCTTTAGGTAGGTTGCTCGTGGACGATTCATCCAACCGGCAAGTGCCCAGACAGATCAAGACGTCTACGAAGAGCACGCCATGGCAGCAAATGGGATGCAGCCGTTAAGGTTCACAGGTAGGATTGGGGTCTTTCTCCGTTAATACGACCGTGGTCGGATGTTCTTGAGGCTGGTTGCTGCGCCTCTTCAATTCGTCCTGTAATTCTTCCGCCATTTGTTCGGTTCTCCTCCAAGCCCATCGCCATGTCTGAATAAGCCCAATCGCCGCGAAACTGACGGTCAAATAGATGACCAGTCCAGCTTGATCGATCAGCCCTGTCAGGGCGAATGCAAAACGAGGCGCTACCAAAACCCAATTGCCTATCACGCCACCTAATAGAACGGCCACTAAAGAAGCCCCTATCCCGCTGTACCAAGCCGTCACCATGACTGCAATGAGGAATATGGCATATGGGAGGTCTTCTTGGAGATAAACATTCAGCGACCACCGTACCAGAAATGCCGTGAGGATGGAGGCGATCGCGAGCCCATACCCACCTCGAAGCCTTCGATTCTCATGAAGTCCAAGCAGTGCTGGCTTCGCTTGATACGTCACACTACCACCCCTGGCCTCTGCCGGCGTATCAGCCACGGCGGTCCTTCTGATGTATGGGGATATCCGCTTGTTCCCCTCCCTCTTTCTTCTCCATTTTGTCGGTGGCATCCAGGTCCATGATGCACCGTGAATGGCACCCCCCTCTCCATGGCTCAGTCACCTGTAGAGTACGGATCCCGCCCATATCCTACGCCGCTGATTCGAGATAAGCTATTGGCTTATTGACCAGAACCTATCTCACTATTCTCTGAGCATTGTCATAGTGGTGTAGACGAACTCTGTGCTTCGCTCGACCGACATGCTGAGCCTGAAACATAGCTGATTCAGGCGCTGAGATTCTGGGGAATGTCCCCTGGCAAAAATTGTCTTGGCTTGTAGAAAAAGAGTTTCTAGAAATGAACGACTGAGGTGCCGTCCATGGTCAGCCTTGTTCCTCCAGAGGTGTGCGACCGACGATCTTGAAGGACTCAAACTTGCGCGTATGGAGAATTTGCTGATAGATGCGGCTTTCTTCGGAGAAGGGCGACTGAGGGGGCGTATGCTTCTGGTTCTAGCTGCCAACCCAGGCATAGCCTTGCCGGATGGAAAGATGCTCCGTCAGTTGATAGACAAACACGGGAAGGTCATCCCCTCCAAACATACCTATGTCTGGGCCCCTCAGGAAAGGCCCGCGCCCAGTTCTGACGCAAGCGATCGCCCCCCGGATTCCTCACTGTCCCATTGCCTATTGAGCAAACTGAGGCGAGGGTTTGTGCGTTGCCTTCGCCAGACCTTGTACCCTTTCCCGCAAGAGAAATTCGAGTTAAAAATGCGCGTGTGAGACTTGTCCGGTTCCATCACCGAGGGAAAGCCCCCTACGTTTGGGGCATTGTGGAACAACCGGCGGTTCAGCGATAAGGTTCTCTCACAACGATACGGCGGGATGGTGACAATGCCACAAATTCTCAATTGCAGTGAGCATGCCAACGACGAAGAGGTGCACTATCTCACGACCCTTCTGCTCTATCACTTGGTTGAACGATGCGGAGGGCACTTACAGTTCACCGCGCAAGAAGTTCAGCAGATCCGCGACAATCTCTCCACAAAAATGGTGCAAATCCAACTCGGCAACGATGTGCGATTGCGTATCATCGACCGCCTCCCCGAGCTTCAGTAGGTTGTCTTCTCTCACGGCGTAAGATCCGTCGAAGGCTATGCCCTCTCTGCCGACGTATGAGCATTTGGTCCCCTCTCCCCTGATTCCCTCCAAAGCCCGTCGAACGGTAGCCCCTGTGGGCCACCCCGTCGATGCCTCCTGGGTTCGTGTTGCGAGGAGCACACCTGCCCCTAGCCCGAGAAAGGTTCTTTGTCCTGGCTCATATATTGATAAAGAACTGCAAGAGAATCATATGGTTCATCTGATTCGCGAGGTTGGGAACCGACCGGCTGTTCAGCAGCTGATTTTGATACCCGAGATCCACGTTCACGTATGATGAAAACGTCCGATTAATCCCGACAAAGACCCGGTTTTGGTCAAAACCAGCCGCGGGTCCGCGCGTGCCGACCGTATTAAGGTTGACAAAAACTTCTTCGTAGCCGACCAGTGCCCATTCGGGAGCGATCGGCAAAGGATATATCCCCCGCAGCATCGTGCGGAATCGTACGGCGGTGCCGTCCGCATGTTCGATCCAGCGTTCCTCCAGGCGGGTACGACTGACGATTTTGAACGATTCGAACTTCCGCGTATAGAGAATCTGCTGGAAGATGCGGCTTTCCTCGAAGAAGGGCGACTGCGGTGGGGTATGCTTCTGATTAAAGTTGCCGACCCAGGCATAGCCTTGCCAGATAGAGAGATTATCCGTTAGTTGATAGCCAAGCGCGGGACGGAGTAACAGCTGATCGATATGGCCGACATCATCCAGATCGGCGAAGCGTGGGTTGACTTCCATGTAGGCCAGAAACGAAGAAGGCAGCTTAGCGGTAAGAAAAACGGGTGTCCACACGCGAAAGTCCTGATTGAACGTCGACGTGGATTGCGCGAAGCTTTCTCCCCCCATCAACAGACTCCAAGCGAGAGCCGCGATTGCGATCCCCCGTCCCCACTCCCATGTTCGTTGATTTATTGCAGCACACTGCATAATGCCTCCTCCTCAAGTGGGCGCATGGCCGCTACACTCGGAAAAACCCCGCGTCACCTTGGGCAAACTTTGTACCTCTTCCCATGGGAGAAACGCCAGTTAAAAATTGGGGTGATGAGACTTGTCTGGCGGGCTCGATTGCGCTCGTACCGTGGTTGTGCTAGCTACTCACCATGCTGCGCATTTCATCATCTATTTCCATACCAGATGACGAGATCGCCATCCATGCGATCCGATCGCAGGGGGCCGGCGGGCAACACGTCAACAAGGTGTCGACCGCGATTCACTTGCAGTTCGACATTCAGGCCTCGTCCTTGCCCCCGATCTACAAAGAGGCCTTGCTCACGCTGAAGGATCACCGCATTTCAGAAGACGGCATCGTTACCATCAAGGCACAACAGCATCGCGCACAAGAGCGGAACCGCGAGGATGCCCTCGAACGATTACGGCAGTTGATTCACAGCGTGACGATTCCACGCAAGGCTCGCCGACCGACGAAACCGACAAAGGCGTCGGAGCATCGGCGGGTTGAGAGGAAGAAACGGCAAGGACGGCTCAAGGCACTGAGGAGAAGGCTCGAGGACTGATCCGCGTCAGCGATTGACCGCATAGACGGTCTTTGCGGCGTGGATCTGCGCTTGCCGGAGCACCGTTTTAGCTTCATGAACGAACGTGGTCCGTCCGTCCTTGCTGGCGATGGCCAGCGCATCAGAAGCCAGCGCGACGGCTTCCTGATGGTTGCCACGTTCACACCGGACTTTTGCAAGGGCGAGTCGGGCATTCACGGCTTTCGGCGCCCGTTTGATAACGTGTTGTAAGAGCTGCTCGCCCTTTTCTGAATCGCCCCCCAACAGGCCAGGCAACTTCACGAGCAACGTCCCTTTGGCTGAAAGAGCGTCGATGTGCGTCGGATCGATCTCGAGTGCGCGGTCGAGTTCGTTCATCATGCGGCGGAACCCAAACACTGAGGTGAGCGATTCTCCATCAAGACGAAGTTGCTCTCCCAGATTACAGAACAGCGCAAAATGCGCGTCGGCGCTTTGCTCATCCGTCGCAACCGCCTGCTCGCCCAGCGCCCGGCCCTGTTCAAAATAGGCGCGCCTGGCTTCCCGCTCGGGGGCCGCCCGCCCCTGCTCACAGTGCTGCAGCGCTTGTCGGGACAACACGTTGGCAACATCACCCGCTGATGCGATACCCGCCAGGAGAACGGGGCTGAATCCCACGACGCCCGTGATGATGAGCCTGAGACCTGTTCGCATGCTGTCAGCTATCCTCCGACCAGCAAATGGATGTGAACGGCTCGAACAACAGGTGCTGAAACAGCAAACTCGGTGCCACATTCCCGCTTGGCTGGACAAATTGGAACCGGTTGATAAACCGAGCGGCTCTCTGGAAAAAATGCGAGCACACCCCGCTCGGCTCTGCTCCATAACAAGTTCCGGTTACGCCATGGACACGGACGTACGCCCGCCCGACTTGGCGATTCCATGGATCGGCCATGGTAGCCGGCGTGCGGAATCGAGCGAAGCGCTATGCCTCCGAGGCTGTCAACCCAATGATATTGTATCCCCCGTCCACATAAATGACTTCTCCGGTAATGCCCCGCCCCAACGAGCTGACCAGGAACAGCGCCGTGTCTCCGACTTCGCCTTGCTCCGTAGGACGCCGAAGGGGAGCAAACTCCTTGTGGTGGTCGATCATCTTGCTGATGCCGGACACCCCGCGGGCGGCGAGCGTCTTGATCGGCCCCGCGGAGATGGCGTTGACACGGATATTCTTCGGGCCCAGATCGTAGGCCAGGTAGCGGACGGAACATTCAAGTGCCGCTTTGGCGACGCCCATGACGTTGTAATGCGGCACGACCCGTTCCGCCCCGAGGTAACTGAGCGTCACAATGGAGCCCCCGTCGGTCATCAGCGGCATCGCTGCTCGTGCCACGGCGACCAGGGAATACGCGCTCACATCCAACGCCATCGCAAAGCCCTGGCGCGTCGTGTTGACGAATTGGCCGGTGAGTTCTTCCCGCGGCGCGAAGGCCAGAGAGTGAACCAGAAAGTCGAGCCGCCCGAATTCTTTCTGCACCTGCTGCATGAGGGACGCGATCTCCGTGTCGCTGCCCACATCACAGGCATAGGCCTTCGCCCCCGGTACCGTGGCGGCAAGTTCTTCGACATTTTGCTTCAGTCGCTCATTCTGGTAATTGAAGAGGAGCCGCGCTCCCTGGCTGGCCACCGACTGGGCAATCGCCCACGCAATACTGTGCTTGTTCGCCACACCAATAACCAGACCTTTTTTCCCTTCCAGCAGCATAGGTATTCGCGCTCCTTGCAGTTGACGATTGACGCGTGACGGGGCTCAAGATAGCACGATTCTCGATCGCTGTGAACGGCTTCATTCCGCAACCGGCGAAATGATGCCCCGCCTCTGCCGAACGCAACCCTGGATTGACCCTGACAAACAACACCCGCATACCCGGTTTGATTGATATGATCCGCGAGTCGCTGGCCTGTGCGCATGGGGCTGATTAACCTCTTGAGGCAGTTTAGTCGGCCTCAGGCTATTCCGCCACAGAGACGTGCAGGGGAAAACCTTCTCCACTTCATGAGAAGAAAAATGTAAATTATTGATTTTACGAATGCACCGTCAAACAATCTGGCACGAAATGCAGCGGCACTAAGATTGCTTTATGACACTCGTGAGTGCCGAATAGGCGGCACCTTATACACATCCTTGAAGGAGGACTATCGTTATGAAGAACATGTTGATGGCGATCATGGCAGTGGCAGTGGCAGTGACGTTCAGCGCGCCGGCGTTCGCGAGCGACAAGAAGGAAGAGAAGAAGCCCGGCAAGGCCGTTGAGACGGTCTATGGCGACGAGAAGAAGAAGGAAGAGAAGAAGGGCGGCCACGCGGACACCTTCGGCGACGAGAAGAAGAAGGAAGACAAGGGCAAGTAATTTCAGCCCGATCTGGCGAGGCTAGTTGGCTTGGGGGCCTTCCATCAGGAAGGCCCCCAGTCATTTTTGCCGGTGCGTTTTCAAGTAGACTGCCTGTAATCCCACGATCGTTTTTGCATCTCGAATCGTTCCATCCGCGATTTTTCCCACCGCCTCTGCGAGCGGCATTTCGATCACATCCAACACTTCGTCGCGATCCAGTTGCTGCAGGCCTTTCGTGAGCCCGGTGGCTTGATAGACGTGAATCACTTCGTCCGCGAATCCCGGAGCCGTAAAGATGCTTGAGAGCAGCTCAAACGACGAGGCCCGATAGCCGACCTCTTCCTCCAGTTCCCGTGAAGCACAGTGTAAGGGATCCTCGCCGGGATGGAGTTTTCCTGCAGGAATTTCATAGATGAATCCTCCTGCCGCATGACGGAACTGCTTGATCAACACGACGGTCCCATCATCCTTCACCGGAACGACCGCCGCGGCGCCGGGATGGCGGATCGTCTCAAGATCCACCGTCACACCGTTTGGCAATTGAACCGTGTCGATGTTCAGCGTGACAACTTTTCCGGCGTAGATGTGTCGAGTCATGGAACCCATCAGTACTTGGGTTTCTTATAGAACGGCGGCTTGACGACCTTTGCCGGAACCGATTTCCCTCGAATGTCGATAAAGATATCCGTCCCGACTTCGGCGTACTTTGGAGCGATATACCCTAATCCGATTCCCTTCTGGAGCAGAGGGGACAGATTGCCGCTGGTGACTGTTCCGATCGGCGACGGGGATGGTGCCGGAGAAAGAATCGTGAACCCATGGCGGGGGACGCCTTTTTCAAGCAATTCGAATCCAATAAATCGACGAGACGGGCCCTCTTGTTTCTGAGTCAACAGGACAGGCTTACCGATAAACTCCCCCTTCTCAAAACGCACGGCCCATTCGGCTCCGGCTTCGACCGGGGTCGTCCCTTCATCAATGTCGTTGCCATAGAGCAGATAGCCCATTTCCAGACGCAGGAGATCCCTGGCTCCGAGTCCGGCCGGCTTTAAACCGAACGATGCACCCACCTCCAATAACTCCTCCCAGACAGTGCCGGGTTGCCCGTAGACATAGAACTCGTAGCCGAATTCTCCGGTATACCCCGTTCGAGCCACCAGACACTCAACCTCCGCAACTCGTACCGTCGTGGATTCTCTGAGCTTGAGCTGATCCAGTCGTGACAATCCGAGCGCGGCCACGATCGCGCGCGCAGCCGAACCCTGCAAGGCGATCTGGGCGATATCCGCTGAACGATCGGCGATTCGACAGTCGGGAAAGGCCTGACCCTGCGCCATCAGCCACGAGACGATCTTCTCTCGATTCGACGCGTTGACACACAACAGAAATTCTCCAGCCGTCGCCAGCCGATAGATAAAGATATCGTCTTTGATACCGCCCTGCTCGTTGCAGACCATCGAGTACTGTGCCCGCATAGGTGTCAACGCAGCGAGATCGTTCGTGGTCATGCGCTGAAGAAACGACTCGGCACCGGAGCCCGTGACGGCAATCCGCCCCATATGGCTGACATCGAAGAGACCGGCCTTGCTGCGAACGGTGTGATATTCATCCACCACGCCGCTATACTGGATGGGCATTTCCCATCCCGCGAAGTCAACCAGTTTCGCGCCGGCGGCGCGATGTTGGGCGATAAGAGGGGTCTGTTGCATGATGATTCTTGCTGACAAGTGCGCAAGCCAGAAGGCTTGCAAGTATATCGGATCGGACCTGTTAGCTTGTTAGCTTGGAGCCTGTTAACGTATTCCGAGTAACTCAACGTCAAAAATCAACGTGGCGTTCGGTGGAATCACACCGCCGGCGCCGCGCGATCCATATCCCAGCTCGGATGGGATCGTAAGTTTACGCTTGCCCCCCACTTTCATCCCCTGTACCCCCTCGTCCCAGCCCTTAATTACGCGCCCGGCCCCAAGGGGGAACGAAAAGGGCTGTCCCCGATCGACCGAGCTATCGAACTTTTTCCCGTTCTCCAACCAGCCGGTGTAATGGACGCTCGCGGTCTTGCCGGCAACGGCCACGTCTCCCGTGCCGACCACCTGATCGATATATGTGAGCCCAGAGGGCATTGTGACTGCCTGATTATTCTCGGCCATGGAACCTCCTCCTCCCAAGAAAGATGTCAGCACTACCATCGCGACGAGTGATATACGGTACCGTGATGTCATCGGATCTCCTCCTCAGGCTGTATGGCATGGTCCGAACGGCTCGGTCAACCCGATCGGCTACCGATCACGCTCGGCGAAAAGCGCCATGCTCGCCGTATACCCGTGCAGGAAATTCCGACCGCCGACCGGTCCGATCTCGCCTTGCGCGAAAAATCCCGCGAGGGGGATCGCGCCAAGCCGTTCCGCCGTTGCCGTCGCATCGTGGTGCGGTCGTCCGAACAAACCCTGCCCCCTGCCGCAGCAACTGAACAGGAGGGCCCCAAGGGGAGGGTGCCGATGCGCGGATCGGTCGGCCGCCAGCAATGCATTCAAGTCCTCGCTGGCCGATTGCGCATCGCGAAGGTGAAATTGCACGGTTTGCCCTTCTTGCACGATATCGCCGACGGCGACTGCTCCGGTCGTTTGGTCTGCGCCGACCAGGTTCCTGACGAGGAAATCCCCCCGCTCGAACCGATCGCGATGTTCATTGATGGCAATGCCGAGATGCAACGCCCGATGGGCATGACGCCGGTCCTCTTCCGACAGGGATTCAAACACCGCCTGGAGCCGTTCCAGGGCCGGAACACCGCCAAGCTCATGGATGAGATTGTGCTCGGCTTTGGTGACGACGAACCGGTCGCCGATCAGCCGGCACCCCTGTGAAATGACCGCGCGGATGTCCAGGGGACCCGATACCTGTACCCCCACCAACCCGCCTGTGAGGACCTCATTGTGGAAGATCAGCCGATTCTCACCCACCCGATGTCCGCCGCCGGCGAGCCCCCCGATGGCTTTGACTCCTGGATACCGTTCCTCAAGGAGGCTCAGCACTTCTTGTACCGGGGTGGTGAGTGGATCAGCCAATACGAGTAACGAGGCGTCTTCCCCGTTGAATTCTGGCCAATCGGACAACCGGAACTGGTCCTGTGTCGCCGAGAAGGACACGCGAATCGGGTCCAGCACCACCTCCGGTAAAGACGCGGCCCAGAGGGTTACCGCCGGCGCCGTTTCCAACTCCTCGCTACCCGCAATGATGCCTTCCCCGCTGCATCCGATAAGGAACCGAGGGCAAAGGGAGCGGCTGATCGCCGCCGCGAGCACGTCGGCTCTCATGGCATGGTGCGCCGAGAAAAACAGGCAGGCCAGATCGATCGGTGCCGTGCCGAACTTAGCCTGAACTTCATCGGCCAGCTCCCCGGCTGCCTTCCCCGTATCGGATTGAGTGGACAAAGCCGTCGCGAAGCGCAGGGCACCGGTCTGAGAGGACGATGAAGGGGAGAGGCTCGGCATAGGTGCGCGAAGACTGATTCGTGCGGTCAGACACCCGGGTCCATGCGTTGAGGCCGATCCTGTGACAATTTCTTGTAATAGCGCCACAGGTAGGAATGGTAGTCGTCGAGTTGCGCCAAGAGATAATGCAATTCGGTAGGATCTTCGGTCTCCAATGCACGGGTCATGCGGGTCTTGAGAAATTCGGCAAAGGCCTCGGTTTTCTCCACTGCCGTCAACAGGCGCAACCCGCCGCCGATTTGATATTCGTTCACCGGTTCTTTCTCCTCACAGATTGGCTGAAGGATAACGAGGGGGCGGCCGTAATTGCAAGCGCCTACTGTTCCTATAGGCACACGTCTCGTTCAAGATCATCGACCATTCTGAACCGAGCCGGACAAGAAGCCTTTCACCCGATGGAGATCAATCGCTTCAATCCGGTTCCCGTCTCTGCCCAGGATCGTGGTCGCCATCGTGAGAGCGTTCAGAACCGCTTCTTCCGTCGCTTCAACCGTCGCAGAGATGAGCGGATTCAGATGGGTATCAGCGAGATGAGTCAGGATATAGGTCGGATCTTTCGGGTAATGAGGAATCTCGTTGGCGGTCGAAAAGGCCAGAATGAAGTCGCCGCTCCCGTGACGGGCCGTGGAACCGGTCCTGGCCAGACCAAGTGTGGCGCGCTTTGCGAGTCTGGTCAGCTGCCGGGCATCCAGCGGGGCGTCGGTTGCGACAATGATAATGATGGACCCTTCGCTCTGGCCTGGCGAAAGGGCGTCGGAGCTTTGAGGAGGCGACTCATAGAGCCGCCCCACCGGCACACCAGCGACAACGAGTTCGGGCCGTCTGCCATGGTTGGCATTGACCAGCACCCCAATGGTATATCCGCCTTCTTTCTCCGGCAATTTTCTGGAGGCTGTCCCGATCCCGCCCTTGAATCCGTAGGCCACCATGCCGGTGCCAGCGCCGACCGTACCTTCCTTGACCGGACCGCCGCTCGCTCCGTCGAGGGCAGCCATCACGTCTTGCTCCGACACATGCCGTCCCTGAATGTCGTTCAGCCGTCCATCGTCGCACTCCGCCACGACCGGCGTGAGCGTATCGTCGGTAATGCCGATCTCGGGATATCGTCGGATCATCCAACTCATCACGCCGTTCGCGACACGTGGAACGTTCAGCGTGTTCGTAAGGGCAATAGGATATTCCAGAAATCCGGATTCCGCGACCCACGAGAGTCCGGTCATCTCACCCGTCCCATTCAGGACGAACGAGCCGGCCGGCACTTTCTTGTGCCACACATCGTCACGGGGAATGACGACCGTCACGCCTGTTCGGATCGGCCCGTGCCCCGGCTTCAACGGCCCCTCACCCACGATGATCGTCGTATGACCTACTTTGACTCCCGCGACATCTGTAATGGCATTGAGGGTGCCAGGCAAGTATTGCCCGATGACGATTCCAAGCTCGCGCAGCCGTTGGCGCTCTTGTTTGGATTCTGCTGCAACCGTGGAGAAACACCCGCCAAGTAATGCTGCGATGCAGGACCACAGCGCCACCTGTGCCGCTTGCCGGCAGCTAGACTTCATGTGTGCTGCCGTGATGGGGAATCCGCACATCGATGGCCGGATGTGCTCCCTGAATTGCGGCACCCAGGGAAAGGGCTTGTTTCTCTTCACCATGGACGATGAAGATCGTACTGGGAGGCGGATCGATCGCACGCACGTACGCGAGTAAATCATTGCGATCCGCATGGGCGGACAGCCCGTTGAACTTCACGATCTGCGCGCGCCGCTTGGTCGGGATGCCGAAGATCGGGACCACGTCCCAGCCCTCGACGAGCTTACGGCCGAGGGTATGTTCCGCTTGAAATCCGACAAAGACGATGACGTTCGCCTCGTCTTGAATGGCATGCTTGAGATGGTGAAGGATGCGTCCCCCCTCGCACATGCCCGATGAGGAGATGATGACGCAGGGGCCACGCATGGCATTCAACCGTTTACTTTCTTCCGGAGAGGAGACGAAGTGGATATAGCGGGAGGCGAAGACGTCGCTATCCGATGAAAAGGTTTTCAGTGTCTCCTCGTCATAGCATTCGGGGTGGCGCCGGAACACACCCGTGGCCTTGTCGGCCAAGGGAGAGTCGATATAGATGGGAACGGGGTCGACTCGACCCTCTCCCACCAGCTCTTTAATCCGCATCACCAGCTCTTGGGTGCGACCCACCGCGAATGCCGGGACGATGATCTTGCTCTTGTGTTGCCGGGCGTGGGCGATCAGGTCCTGGGCTTTCTTTTTCATCTCTTCGCCCGCCTGTTCGTGCAGGCGGTCGCCGTAGGTGGATTCCAGGATAAGCACATCGCAGGGTGGCGGAGGCTCTGGATCGCGAAGGATCGGCATATGGGATCGTCCCAGGTCTCCACTGAACAACACGGTGGTAGTATTCCCACGCGCCGTATACTTCACGCGGACGGCAGCGGATCCCAGGATATGACCGGCATCGTGAAACGACCCTACGATGCGCGGCGCAAGCTTGAGTTGATCTCCGTAGCGGGCGCCGTCAAACTTTCTGATAATCTTCATCACATCGTCGCCGTCATACAATGGCTGAACACAGGTGCGGCCTCGCCGCTTCTCGTGTTTGTTGACATACCGGCAGTCGTTTTCCTGGACGCGGGCAGAATCTTCCAGCATGATCCCTGCCAGATCTGCTGTGGCTCTGGTGAGATAGACTTTCCCTGAAAATCCTTGTTGTGGCAACATCGGCAACGCACCGGAATGATCGATGTGGGCATGGGAAAGCAACACGGCTCCTAGCGACTTGGGATCAAACCCAAAGTCCCGATTCCGCCTAGCCGCTTCGTCGCGGCGACCTTGAAACATTCCGCAATCCAACAACATCCGGAAGCCCGGCACTTCCAACAGATGTCGGCTTCCCGTGACGGAACGGGCGGCGCCGTGAAAAGAAAGTTTCATTTTGGAATCACCCCGTTATGACAGCCGATCAGATCCCAGACCTCCTGGGCCGTCTCGGCATAGTGAAACAAATTCAGGTCTGTAGGCGAAATCAGTCCGTGGTCCACCAGCCCCTGCCAGTTGATCACGCTTTCCCAAAATTCCCGTCCCACAAGCACGACCAACACCTGATCGGTCTTGCCTGTTTGCAACAGCGTCAGGGTCTCGAACAGCTCGTCAAGCGTCCCGAATCCACCTGGAAAGGCGACCAGCGCCTTGGCCCGGATCATGAAATGCATTTTCCTGATCGCAAAATAGCGGAACTGGAAACTGAGCGTCGGGGTGATGTAGGGATTCGGACGCTGTTCGTGGGGCAATGTAATGTTCAAACCGATCGATTTGGCCTGGACATCCGCTGCCCCTCGGTTAGCGGCCTCCATGATGCCGGGCCCCCCACCGGTGACAATCACGTAGTCGCAACGGCCGTCAGTTTGGCAGGTTGAGGAGACCAGCCGTCCGAACTCGCGAGCCACGTTGTAGTATTTCGAGAGGGCGATTTGCCTTCGCGCGATGGCCGCCTTGCGTCGGACCTCAGGATTGTCCGGAGTTCGCGCCGCGTCCGCTTCGGCTTCTCGCAACGCCTGCTCCATGGCCTCCGGTTCCTGGATTCTCGCGCTGCCGAAGACGACGATGGTCGAGTGAATCTCCTCTTCGCGTTGAATCAGTTCCGGCTTCAACAGTTCGAGGCCGATTCGGATAGGCCGTAGCTCGTCCCGCTCAAGAAATTCTGTATCCTTGAAGGCGTGGATGTAGGAGGAATGCGGGGGGGCGATGTCCTGCTGCGACGTATGATCGGGAGAGCCCGGCTTCATGGTCGGACATTATAGCGGGGCTGATAACCGGCGGCAATTGCAGCCAATACCGGTTCAGCCTTTCTGGACGCTAGAACGGCCAAAATTCAAACAGAGCATGCTCGTCCGTCAAGCCGAAGGCGTACGAACGTACGATAAGTCGTTCATCGCAGATAATGAGCAGGCGCTGAATGTTAATTCCTGTCCCGGATAAGGTCATCGTGGGTGCCACGGGAGATACGACTCGAAATAAGTACCCTAAATTGAGCGACGAAGAGCGCGTCGTGCTCCATTTGAATTCTGCAAGAAACTGATCGGAAACAGCCGTGATCTCTTCCGGAGCGCCCAACTGATCCACGACGTGATGCAAGGTGGTTTCGCCGGCCGTGATAAAGGAAAGGTCTTCTGGTGTGATCGGTGTGTTGAAGTCGACCCTTCGTACCGCGCAGCCCCACAACCCCATACAGAGTATGAAGACCATGAGAAGACGTGCATACTGTGCGTTCATGATCGATCTATTTTCCCCAGGGTCGTATCGTAAAATCGACTTCTGGTGTTCGTTTGCCGTAGATCACATCCTGTACGATGCCTTGCCGGTCAAAGAACACATAGAGATTATCACTTCTCACATTCACGCTCAGGATGTTGAACACGAGTAAGATAAGCCCGGGAGATTTGCCATCGTAGTAGTAGTATTGGAAAATCTCTTTGTCGTTGCCGACGATGATTCGATCGGGGGCTCCTAAGAGGGTCACCACCGATTCTTTCTTGGTGATTCCCTTTTCGATTTGACTGAGGCTTTCCTCTTGTATAGGGTTTCCAACCCGCCCGCGGCTGAGGACGCAGCCATTGATGAGAAGGCTTAATCCGACAAGAAGAAGCACGGATGTTCTGAAGAGCATGAATCCTCCTAGCGATCTCTGGTATGAGGCTGATCAATCGTTTTTGGCAACACAAAATCCTGTTCATAGACCCAGTACCCCGACGGGGCCAGTCCAACACGCTGGTAGACGGTCTGGGCAGGCTGATTGTCTTGCTCTACATACAGCCTAATTCCACACACGGCTGGATCGGTCTTGGCTTTCTCGACGATATGGTGATGCATTGATCGATAAATTCCTTTTCGTCGCCAGGCAGGGGCGACATACACGCTCTGCACCCACCAGAACATCCCGTTGCGCCAGTCGCTCCACTCATATGTGATCATCAATTGACCAACAGGTCTGTGGAGACCACGTTCTTGGTGCTCCGCGACAATAAAAAACCCCCGTTGAGAATCCGCCAATAGGGCATGTGTCCCTTTGAGAAGCCTGGCGAGATCAAGCTGCCTGCCTTCCGTTTCCCATGCCATGGCTGCGCTGAAGCCGACGAGGACGTCAGCATCCTGTGGCCCCGCCTGTCTCACGCGGATGTAAGGAGTGAAATGCATAGGGTTATTAGGGATGGGAGTGCGGTTCATCGAGCCAGCCGGTTCGTGCTTTATAGAACCCTGCGGAGAATTCCAATTTCATCGCGTCTTCCGGAGGCAGGTTGATCGGATGTACCTGCTGTTCCGGAATGAAAGCGAGGTAACCTGTGAAGGGATGGATTGCTGTTGGCACAAAAACCATCAGGAGATTGGCAGCCGATGCAATTTGAATGGTGTTCGGCGCAGTCCCCATGACGAATCCAAGCGCCCACAACCCGTCACGGGGAAAAGGAAATGCCACAACAGTGCTTTTGCCGAACCGGGAACGGAAGTTCAGGACATCTGTCATCCCTTTCAAAGTCATATAGATACTCTGGACAAGTGGAATTCGCTCAAGTCGCTCCTCCACGCGCCTCATCAGGCGCTCTCCGATGACATGATCCGTCACGATTCCACTGATGATGAGGAGGCAGATGAGAAGTAACAAGCCTATTCCTGGAATGGGATCCGACATGTGTCTGCCAACGACATTATCGAGCGTAGTAAATAGTGCCCAGAGAATTAACACCGTCGCCCACGTTGGGATCAGGATCGCGAGTCCCGCAAGAAACCATTTCCATAGCGTTGTGGTCATGGCGAAGTAGAGGATGAGTCGGAGTGTACCAGACTTGCGGTAATCAATGGGAGGGTCGTGTGAAAGTGGCTTGCTCTCCCAGATTCCTTACCGTATTATTTGGCAATCATAAATATTGCCTGTCTGTTAACTTTCAGAAATTGAAGGATAAATTATGACCAACAAGCTTGACAAGGATCTACTCGCCATTCTCTGCTGCCCCGAGACGAAGCAATCGGTAACGGTAGCTGAGCCGGCCCTAGTCGATAAACTTAATGCCGCAGTGGCCCGTGGCGGGTTGAAGAATAAGGGGAATAAGCCTGTCTCTGAACAGATGGATAGTGGCTTGATCCGCGCCGACCAGAAAATTCTTTATCCGATCAGAGAGGGCATTCCGGTGATGTTGATTGAAGAAGGGATTCCGCTCGATCAAGTTTGATCTGCCAACACCCCACACTCCTCCGCTGGACACCGTCTGCTCAGAACGCGTCCTCCTTTTTTTGCTTGTCGACGGAATAGCACGTAGCCGCCAGGGTGGCTATGGACTGATGATTTGCCCCGTGCCGTGTGGGTTATCGGTCTTAGAGCCGGTGGATGTCCCGCATTGCATACAAAGATATTCGTAGAGACTGCCGCTCGGGAGAACAAGGAGCAGCCGTTCTCGGGTCGGGGTGGCAATTCTACAATGAGGGCAGTAGAGGAGGGAGGCATTGAGGGATCGAAACTGACCCTGTTGTCGTGCTCCGACAGGGTGTTGTCGGTTCGAATTCGATGAATCGCGTTGGGGGCTCGGCGGCCAGGCAGGAACAGTTCTTCTGGGAGGGGTTGGCATGGGTAATTGTATTTATAGAAACCGGGGATGGTCAAGACCCGGACCCTCCAGCCGGAATTATTCCCGGCATCAAGACTTCATCGGTCAAGAGCGTACGGTGGGGAACGCTTGTGATCGCTAGGCGGCGGTGGTTTTGGCAGATTCGATCTCTGTGGCGGTGATGAGACTGGAGAGGTAATCGGCAACGAAATTCAAGGCTTCCTCTCGGCCGTCGGCTCTGCGCCCCTTTTCACGGCGTTGCACCGACAGTTCATGTTCGAGGTCTGATTTTACCTCGCCCAACACCCGTTGAAGGGACGACGGAGTCAGGTTGGCATCCATATCCTCAAGCTCTTGGCACCGGTCGAGGACCCAGTTAAGACCTTCAATTCTGCCGGCGTAATGTTCCTGTTCTGCGGTGTCGATGCGCGCCATGGCGGTCGCAAAGGTTTGTGCTTCGTAGACCAAATTGTAAAAACTGGTCACGGCCCGTTGTAGCGATGGGTTCATGATGCTCCTTGTCTCCTAATATAGATCAGTATGATTATACATGAGTCTGCGCAGACGACAAGGAAAATCTTTGGCGTTCAGGTAAAGAGCAGTGAGTCGAATTCGTTCATGAATCCGTAATAGAGGGGGGCGAAGTCCTTTAAACAGTCCGGGCTGGTTTCCTTTAATCGTTTAAAGAAAAAAACCTGCGCTTTCGGGTCCAGTTGTTCAAGAATCTTACTCAGTTGTGCCATGGTATAGCTACCTGACGGGACGCTTAGGATGTAGTGTACGAGACGTTCGACAAATTGCTCGGCCACATACTCGCTCAGCAGGTATCCCTCGGGTAGTTGGCCTGATGCGAGGAACTGGTCAAAAGGAATGGCTTGTGCCGCGAAGGGGACGGACTCCGGCTGTGAGGTCACGGCGGTGGCACTCCTAAGGTCCTTGGCACATGCAGACTTCGTAGGGAACTTTATCGGACCCCCTAGTGCCCGTCAAGTGTGCAAAAGAAGCAGTGAGGAGTGAGTCCAAAGACTGGCAAAAGAAAACGAGCAGGGTCCCTTTCGGGAACCCTGCTCGTTTCCAACTGAGAGACTTCCAGGCTTAGAGCCAGGTAACCCGTTCAGCCGGCCTAATGTAGATCGGCTCTTCCACCTGGATTCGCGCAACTTCCTTGCCCGATTTGTTGAATCCCAGCACGGTGTCGTTGTACATCTCAAACCGTTTCCCGTGAATCTGGGTTTCAAAGACTTTGGGGCCAGGGATAACGTCATACCGGAACACAATCTGCTGACTCGCCCTCCACAGCTGAAGAACGGCCAAGAGTTCTCGACTCGGTACAAGGTACTTCTCGATCGCGTTGTCCACGCCTGGACCAAACATCTGTCGAGCGTAGCCTCGTGGGCTGTGTCGCGGAGGAATGTAGTAACCGTTTGGCTCTGTACCCCATTGTGGGTAGAGCGGCAGGGCGACCTGTTCAACCCGTATAGCATAGTACAGTGGATGCCAGCGATCTTCGGCCCAGAGGCCATCCTCACCGATACGGACAAGGCTTTGCATTCTGATTTTACCAACGCAGGCGGCCATACAGCGGGTTTCCATTGGCTCGCCGCCTGTCAGTGGATCCTTGCCTTCGATGCGAGGATAACAGGCAATGCACTTTTCTGAGACACGAGTCGTGCCTCGATACATCGGTTTCTTGTACGGGCATTGCTCCACGCACTTCTTGTACCCACGGCAGCGATTCTGGTCGATCAACACAATACCGTCTTCCGGTCTCTTATAGATGGCCTTACGCGGGCAGGCCGCCAAACACCCAGGATAGGTACAGTGATTACAGATGCGCTGCAGATAGAAGAAGAACGTTTCATGTTCAGGCAAGCTACTGCCTGTCATTTTCCATGGTTCATCGCGTGAAAACCCTGTTTTATCAATGCCTTCGACTAGAGCGCGCATTGATGTTGCGGTATCTTCATAGATATTCACGAATCGCCACTCTTGGTCCGTCGGAATATAGCCGATGGCCGCCTGGCCGACCTTTGCACCGGCATCAAAAATTGTCATCCCTTCGAAGACCCCGTATGGCGCATGATGCTTGCGTCCGACACGGACGTTCCACACCTGGCCTCCCGGATTCACCTGTTCAATGAGCTGGGTGATCTTCACGTCGTAAAACTGTGGATACCCGCCATACGGCTTGGTTTCCACGTTGTTCCACCACATATACTCCTGCCCCTTTGAGAAGAGCCAGGTCGACTTATCCGCCATGGAGCAGGTTTGACAGGCCAAGCAGCGATTGATGTTAAACACAAAGGCAAATTGCCACTTTGGATGCCGTTCCTCATAGGGATAAAGCATCTTTCGTCCGAGATGCCAGTTATACACTTCAGGCATTGTTTCTCTCCTTTTCGTTAGGCGTGAGGAGCAAAGAGCCGACCCTCGCCTTGTCGCCAGACGCCTACGGTTACACCTTAATCTTAATATGTTCGCCTTTGAGCCACTTAATCATGAATTCATTTTCTTGGCCAGGTGTGAAGCCGGTCCTTACAGGTTCCCATGGACCGCGTGCACCGATTCCGCCATCCTCGGCCTTGGTGATCCGGATCAAGCACTCCTTTGGCACGGTATTGATCGCGTGGTGATCAACCTGATAGCCCCATTTGAATTTCCACGCAATGGCATGCTTACCGGGGAGTGAGTCGGTCTGATGCATCGGCATCAGCCAATTGCGTGTGAATGATTGCTGGGCTCCGTAACGGAAATTCGACTGGTACCCGGTGTCGATAGCGATGGCCCGTCCATCAGGTCTGGTTTCATGTCCTTTGACGGATTTGGCCGTTGCCACATACGGCGCATGCTTCGTCATAGTCACGTGATACGGATACGCCGGATTGTACTTGGCTCGAATCATCAGTCGAGCAACTTTGTAATAGGGATCGCTGGGCTTCCAGCCACGGTAGGGCCGGTCAACCGGATTCCCATCAACATACACATAGTCTCCATCGTTGATACCACGGTCTTTAGCCGCTTGAGGATTGATGTGGAGTTGATGTTCGCCAACTCCAGGCGTCCGTTTGTCCATCCGATAAGGGTCGCCGAAGTTTGATTCATAGATCTGGACCCAATCGTTTACCGACCACTGGCTGTGCACCCGATGCCGCGTTTTGGGAGTCACGCAGTAGAATTGATATCCCTTTTCCCACAGAGGGTTGCTGTGCCGTTTGATCTCGTGCCATGAGAGCTTAATGTTCCGTACTGTCTTGTCATCATGGTGCTGCGCCGTGATGGGTATGCCGTAGTCATCCGGCCGGCAATAAGGATTGGTCGTGAAGATGGCGTTCGGCAAGTACGGCGTGGCCTCAGGCCCTTCACGATGGGAGATGAAATTCTCTCCGTATTCGATTGCTTCTGGCTCTATCCGATAATTTTCATAGCGACCGCTACGGGTCCACATAGGCTTGGACTCGTTCGTTTCTTCCCAGAAGGGATGACGCGGATAGGTACGTACCATGACCATCCAGCCCTTTTCGGACTTCAGCATCACGTCTGCTGAATAACCGTAGAAAGTGCTGGAGGCATCGAGCATGCGCTGGGCATACACGTCAACGCGATTGCTATAGACCATCGCGAAGTAGTCCCGCATACGTTTGTCACCGGTCATGTCCGACAACTTGGCGGCCACACCGGCAAAGGTGTCGAGGTCATTCCGAGTGTCGTAGAGAGGACGGATTCCACCTTTCCAAATCTGTACCCATGGATTGGACACCGTGATCGTCATCTCCGGATAGGTGAACTCAACCCATGTGTTGCAGGCAAAGGCAATGTCATTGTGATTGACATCCGACGTCATCTCAACGTCTTGGGTAATTAAGCACTCAAGGTTGGGATCGACGTTGCGCACCATGTCATAGTGGTGCTTGGCGTTATTGAGCACGTTCACGTTGGTCACCCAACGGAATTTGCTCGGAGTCGGCATATGGGTCTTGCCGGTAAAGACTTTCCGGCCATACTTTGGCGTGTTCACGATGAGGGCCGTATCACCGTGGTTCCAATACCCAACCTCTTCTCCGTAGTAGTAGGATTTCGTTTTGATTTCTTTCCCGTGTGCATTTGGATCCAAGGTAATATTGAAGGGATCCTCGCCCGTATGCACAGCAAGACCGGCCCCGGACCAAGGCGTAGCCGTCCACGCGCCAGCTTTATAGTTACCAGCCCATGTGTGTTGGCCCGTGCCGAACTTTCCGACGTTACCGGTGATGATGAGGACCATCGCCGCACCGCGAGAATTGATGGTTTGATGGAAATAGTGGCAGGTACCTTCACCGTTGTGAATTGCAGCCGGCTTGATCGTACCCGAGTCACGAGCCCATCGAACAATCAGATCTTTCGGCGTGCGGCAGATTTGATGGACGGTGTCCAGGTCATAATCTTGGAAATGCACCATATACATCTGCCAAACCGGCATGGCATCGATCTCGCGGCCGTTGAGCAGTTTCACGCGGTAGGTCCCGTTGAGCGCCGCATCGATGCCGCTGTTCGCATAATGCCAGCCCACCTGCTCTCGGTGCAGAGGAACCGCCTGCTTCTTATTGAGATCCCAAACCATCATTCCGCCGAGCCGTTCGATCTGCTCCGCTTTCAACGACTGAATCCGACCGGAGTAGCTCTTTGAGAAATCGGGGAATTTGTAATCCGCGATCACGTCGCGCGGATCAAGGTACTGCAAGGTATCCGTACGGATGAGGATCGGCGCATCGGAAAAGGACTTCATAAAGTCGATGTCGTGCATGTTTTCATCGACGATGATCTTCATCGCGCCGAGAAACAGCGAACCATCGGACTCTGGGCGGAGCGGCATCCAATAGTCGGCTCGATAGGCTGTTGGGTTGTATTCGGGTGTAATGACCACCACGCGAGCACCGCGCTCGATACACTCCAACTTCCAGTGAGCCTCCGGCATTTTGTTTTCGACGAAGTTCTTCCCCCAGCTGGTATTGAGCTTGGAAAAGCGCATGTCGGAGAGGTCGATATCCGATCCTTGCGCACCTGACCACCAAGGATGGGCAGGATTTTGGTCGCCGTGCCAGGTGTAATTCGACCAATATCGGCCGCCTTGAGCCTGATCGGGGCCAACCTTTCGAATCCAGGTGTCCAACAGGGCGTTAATGCCACCGTTCATGCGGGTATTGCCCATTTTGCCGATAATGCCGAGCACGGGCATGCCGGATCGGTGCTTAAAGCACCGGGTACCTGCACCCTTCATCATTTCGATCATCTCGGGAGCATAACCCTGCTCTCGGAGACGTCTCGCACCAGCCTCACCGCTGTATCGGGTGGCAATGATGATCATGGCCTTTGCAGCATAGGTAAAGGCCGTATCCCACGAGACCCGAAGCATGTCGTCCAAGAAGCGGCTATCGAATTTGTATTTGCGCTTCGTCTCAGGGGTCAGCTCAGGAGAGCCATCATCCATCCATTGCTTCCAGCCCTTCCGCATCAATGGACCCTTGAGACGATAGGGACCATACACTCGCCGATGAAAGGTGAACCCCTTGAGACACATCCGTGGGTTATGGGCAAACGTCCCACGGTTGCCGTAGAGATCCTCATAGGTTTGATGGTCGTAGTTCTGCTCTACACGCATAATGACACCGTTCCGGACGAACGCCCGAACACGGCATGCGTGCGTGTCGTTTGGAGAACAGACCCAGGTGAAGGATGAATCGTACCGGTACTGGTCGTGATAAACCCGCTCCCATGACCGATCCGGATAGTCACCCAACGGATTGCCAACCTCAATAACCGGCTGCAGCGCGGTCAACGCCAGAACTTTATCCGCCACCGCCACTGCGGCGACCGTTCCCGCGGAGACTTTCAAGAACTGCCTGCGCGACAAAAACATTGTAGACACCTCCTACGATTTTGAGGGTCCCGCTGGACCCCCACTAAAACTCATCACGCCGTTCCCACTTAGCGATACCGAATCTAAGACTATAAAATTTCAATCCACAAGCTCGTATAGGCACTTGAAATGGAGCTCTACACAAGAAACCACCAGGATGCTAAGCAATAGCTGAACCAGCTTGATTTGATATGCTGCGGCAGTTCACATTATCTACTAAGTCAATGTAGTAGAAGGAAAATTCGCACTGTTTTCATGTCTCAGTTTTGATCAAGATAACTTGGCAGAATGATTACCTGTCGTATCAATCGATCAATGAAATTTCTGCGGAACATGAATTGATGCAATAATTCAATATGTTGACGGTGATTTTTGCAACGACGACGATGTTACTAAATTGTAGCACTTCTGACCTTGTAGAGGCTTAGGCAACAAACAGGTAGTGATCCTCTTCTGGATATAGATCGCTTGACAGTGCATTGTGAGCTCAGTAGAATCCTGCTCCCTTACCTGGGTTGCGACTTCTGAGAGCGGGAATAGCTCAGTGGTAGAGCATCGCCTTGCCAAGGCGAGGGTCGAGGGTTCAAATCCCTTTTCCCGCTCCATATCTTTATTCTTTTTGTCTCTGATTTCGTCTGAACGCATGTGTAGGATCCTGCCTGCATTCTACTGATGGCGTCCTGAATAGTCTCCGGGGAGTAGTCGGTCAGGTCTGAGCTCAACAGTCTGAACCTATGCCTCATGGTTGCATTCTGAGAATTTTCCGCTAATGTGATTCCGTTGAAGACAGATTCCATTTCACGTTAGCATGTATTCTCTGACCAGGCCGGATCACGTCCCTTTGAGGATGTCCATCCATGTCAGAACAACAACCTTCCAAAGGCTCGGCTCTCACCCTTACAATCGGTCTTGGCCTGGTCATCGTGAGCATTGGACTCGGTTATCTATTTCTCTTCAAACCTCAAGGCCTATCGACCCAGACCTTTTCGTTTTCACCTTCGACAGCCCAGCCCAGCCCCTCATCGCCTAATCCCTCACCCAAACCTTTCGAGCCCGAGCCACCTTTGACGCGAGCCTCAATCGATCTTCTACTGAGCAACCTTGAGCAAGCCACCAGACAAAAAGACGTTGACAGCGTTCTGCGACACATCGCTCCCGACGTGACGGTCACCATCCATATGAGGCAGGGAACACACCAGCAGTCCGCGATGTTGACACGAGAAGAGTACCGGAAAACGCTCACGATGGAATTCGCCTTCCCCAGCGCCAATGATTTTACCCGTGTGAATACCACGGTCTCGCTGGCTCCCGACGAGCGAAGCGCAAAAGTTTCATACAAAACGACGCAGACTTTGCTGCAATCGAATCGGGAATTCAAAATCGAGGGCGAAGAAACGTTCGTTGTACAAATGCTGGGCAAGAGGCCCATGATCGTCTCGCTGGAAAAAGTCGTCCCGGGGGATTCAATGTAGTCGACCGTTAGTCTGTGGACACCTCCTTCCACCTCTCAGTCGGCATCTGCTCAAAACTTCTTTCCATGCATGTCTGCCCGGTTTGGTATAATCACGCCCTACAGGATCGTCTATGCGCGTACTCGTCATCGAAGATGAAACCAAAGTCGGCTGCTTTATCAAGCGCGCGCTTGAAGAAGAAAGCTACGCCGTCGATCTGTGCGAGGACGGAGTCAAAGGGCTTGAGATGGCCTTGGCGACCAATTACGATTTGTTGGTGGTCGACCTTATGCTACCGTCGATGTCCGGCATGGATATTCTCAGAACGATCCGTCGCGAGCGCATTCTAACTCCCGTGCTCATTCTCACGGCACAGTCCCAGATCGATCAGCGGGTGAAAGGACTCGATGCCGGCGCCGACGACTACTTGACCAAACCGTTCGCCATCGATGAGTTACTGGCCCGCGTCCGCGCCCTTCTCCGCCGAGGCGCAACGGAAAGTTCGGGAATGCTCCAGGTCGATGATTTGGTCCTGAATCCGGCGACGCGCGAAGTCACCCGTGGCGGGCAACGCGTGGACCTCACACTCAAGGAATATGCCCTGCTGGAGTACCTTATGCGGCACACCGGCCGCGTCTTGACGCGGCCCATGATCTCCGAGCACGTGTGGAATCAAGATTTCGATACCTTCACCAACGTCATCGACGTCTATGTGAACTATCTCCGTAACAAGATCGATCGAGGCCGAGCCAAAAAGCTGATCCACACCATCCGGGGCAGCGGGTACATGTTGAAAGCCGACTGACATGACCATCCTGCTTATTCTGCTTCCGCTGGTCTACGGTTACCGACAAACGCCGACCCGTTCGTTCAGACCCTGCGCCGGAGCTCGCTGATGCCGCTGCGCGTCAGGCTCACCCTCTGGTACGGAAGCGCGCTGGCGCTGGTCTTGATCGTGTTCTCCGTCGTCCTGTACGTGATCACCGCCCGAAACCTTCGCGACGACGTCGATCAATCGCTCGAAGAAACCGCCGCTACCGCGGTGCGCTCTTTGGAGGAACGCGGGTTTCTTCCGCTTCTCGACGAAGAAGACCTGCTCTCCCAGTTTCCCGAATTGGCCCGAATCGACAAATTCTTTCAGATCTTCAGCCCCTCCGGCACCATCACAATCCGCTCACCCAACATCAAACGGCATGAGGTGCCGCTCAGCCGAAAAGCGCTCGAGACGACATTCAATGGCCAGACGGTGTTCGAAACGGCCAAGTATCCCAACGAGCCTCAGCTGAGGCTCATCTCCGTGCCGATCAATTACCAAGGCAGACTTCTCTACATTGTGCAGGTCGGCACATCGATGGAGTCGATCGAGGATACGTTGCGCCGTTTTCTCATCCTGCTGATCGTGGCCGTGCCGATTGCGTTGGCCGTCTCGCTTGCGGCGGGGTGGTTTCTCGCCGGCCGGGCCTTGCGCCCGGTTGATGCTATTACGCTGGCCGCCCAACGCATCGCGGCGGGCGATCTCAGCCAGCGCCTGACCATGCAGACCGCGTCCGACGAAATCGGCCGGCTGGCCGGAACGTTTAACAACATGATCGGACGGCTCGACGCGTCCTTTCGACAGATTCGCCAATTCACCAGCGACGCTTCGCACGAGCTGCGGACGCCGTTGACCGTGATGAAAGGGGAAACCGAACTCGTGCTGCGGCGGCCTCGCCCGCTGGAAGATTATCACTCCGTGCTCGAGAGCAATCTTGAGGAAATCGACCGAATGACCCGCATTGTCGATGAACTGCTGTTTCTCTCCCGAGCCGACATGGGCGAGGTCAAAATGGAACTGCTACCGGTCTCGCTGAAAACACTGGTCGAGGACATCCATCGCCAAGCCACCTTGCTCGGGCAGGATCGCATGATCGAGGTTGTGTTGGGAACCGTCATGCCGGCGCTGGTGCAGGGCGACGAACTGCGGCTGCGCGAACTGCTACTCAATTTGGTCGAGAACGCCGTCAAGTATTCAAATCCGAAAGGGAAAGTCACGATCAGTCTGGTGACCGACGGCCAACAGGCCATTATATCCGTCACCGACCAGGGCATCGGTATCGCGCCGGACGATCGGCCCAAAATCTTTGACCGCTTTTTCCGCACTGACGAAGCGCGCGCACACACCAAAAAAGGCACCGGTTTGGGCCTCGCCATCTGCTCCTGGATCGCCGAAGTACACAAAGGCCGGATTAACGTGCAGAGCGAGCTGGGTCGAGGCTCCACCTTCACGGTCACGCTGCCGCTCGCGCCGCGCCCGGCGTGACTCATTGTCGTTTGGCCTGGGACAACCAGACCAGAAACAAACGGGGGAACGGGTTTTACCCGTTCCCCCGTTTGCTTGCGACGCGCTGCTTTTGCAACGCTCAGTCGAACACGACTGTCTTCCGGCCATACACGAGTACGCGATGTTCGATATGCCGCCGCACGGCGCGGGCCAGCACGATTTCCTCCAGATCTCGACCTTTGCGGACGAGATCCTCGACGGTGTCCCGGTGACCGATCCGGATCACATCCTGCTCGATGATCGGTCCCTCGTCCAGGTCCTGTGTGGCGTAGTGCGCAGTCGCCCCGATGATCTTGACCCCACGGTCATAGGCCTGCCGATAGGGATTCGCACCGATAAAAGCGGGGAGGAACGAATGATGGATGTTGATAACCGGGCAGCCGATTTGGGCCAGAAACTCCGCGCTGAGGATCTGCATGTACCGGGCCATCACGACCAGCTCCACACGGTGTTCCTTCAAGAGGGTGACGACCTGCCGCTCTTGCTGAGGCTTGGTCTCCTTGCTGACGGGGTACACGGCGAATGGAATCTTGAAGAGATCCGCCCAACTCGCGCACGTGTCGTGGTTTGAAATGATGATGGGAATGTCGATGTGGAGTTCGTCCCGGCGATGGCGTTGCAGCAGATCCGCCAGACAGTGATCCTGCTTCGAGACCATCATCCCGACGCGGTGGCGTCGGCTGGTGAGATGAACTTCATACCGCATCTCGAAGACCTTGGCGATGGGAGCGAAGGCTGCGGGGATCTCGTCGGGCGCAATCTGCAATCCCTCCGTCGCGCACTCCATCCGCATCAAAAAGTCGTTCGTCTCTTCGTCCGTGTGGTGATCGGAGTCGAGGATGTTGCCCCCAAAATCGTGAATGAATCCCGAAACCCGGGCGACGATGCCCTTCCGATCTTTGCAGTGGATCAGCAAAACAATGGAGTCTTTTCTCTGTGCAGTCATAGAGTACTTCCCTGTCTGAGATGGCTCAACCAATTCTAGCAGAGAGCAGATCCGGCAAGGGGCGCGGGCGTTTCAGGCTCAATATGCTCTTGGGGGTCCCGTCGTTCATGAGCTTGCGAGGAGATGCGCTGCACGGGTCGGGAGAGCTACGTGACGATGCGGCCGACCAGGTCATAGGTGGCGGCATCCGTGATCTCGACCTGTACGAGATCGCCAGGGTTTGCCGTGCCGTCGTTGATATAGACGACGCCGTCGATCTCAGGCGCCAGCCCTTCATGGCGGCCTTCCAGCAGCAAGTTCGACTCTTCGGAGGGACCGTCGATCAGCACGTCGAGCACCGACCCGACCCTCTCTTGCCCCTTCGCTGCCGCAATGGGTTCCTGAACTGCCAACAACTCGTTGCGGCGTTCATCCATCACGCCGCGGTCGATCTTTTTGTCGAATCCGACCGCGGGTGTGTCTTCTTCGTCCGAATAGAGGAACACGGCAACCCGGTCGAATTCCGCTTGTTCCACATAGTCCCGCAACTCGGTGAAGGCGGCTTCTGTTTCACCGGGAAACCCGACGATGAAGGCCGTGCGGAAAGTCACGCCGGGAACGCGGTGCCTGATACGATCGACTACTCGCTCGATGACCGCCCGGTCGCCCAGTCTGTGCATGGCTTTGAGCATGCGGCCGTTGATGTGTTGCAACGGCATGTCGATATATTTCACGATCTTCTCTTCACCCGCATACAGATCCAACAGCTCGTCCGTGATTTGCTGCGGGTACAAGTAGAAGGGCCTGATCCACCGCACGTCGCTTACCTTGACCAATTCGCGCAGCAGGGAGGCGAGCCCGTGGCGAAGCCCGAGATCGACCCCGTAGTTGATCGTGTCTTGTGAAATCAGGTTGAGTTCTTTGACGCCCTCGGCAGCCAGCTGCCGCGCTTCGGCGACGATCGATTCCACCGGCCGGCTTCGCTGCTTGCCCCGCATCAGCGGGATCGCGCAGAAGGCGCAGTTGCGGTTGCAGCCTTCGGCGATCTTCACGTAGGCGCTGTGCTGCCTGCCGAATCGCAGGCGAGGAGCGTCCGCGTCGTAGAGATAGGGAGGCTCGCTGATCCAGAGCCGTTGCTGCCGTTTCTTGGGAATCAGGAGATCCCGGCAGATGGTGGCGATTTTCCCGAACTCGCCGGTTCCCACTACGCCGTCCAGCTCCGGCAGTTCTTTCAGGAGATCGCCCTGATAGCGCTGTGCCAGGCAGCCTGCGGCAATGAGCACCCGGCAGGCGCCATTCTTCTTCAGCTTGCCATGTTCCAGGATGGTATCGATCGATTCCTGTTTGGCCTCTTCGATAAAACCGCAGGTATTGATGATCACGATCTCGGCTTTTTTCGGATTGTCGGTCAGGTGGAATCCATCCTGGACAAGGGTGCCCAGCATCACTTCGGAATCGACCTGGTTTTTAGAGCACCCCAGATTGACGAAGCCGATGGTCGTTTTTTTAGCAGCAGCGGTCTTCTTCGCAAGCGCCGTCTTTTTGGTGGTTTTCTTTCGGTCGAGCTGGATCAAAGGCGTAGACATTGAAGCAGTCTACGGGAGGCTTGAAAAGCCTGTCAACGAACGCACAAGAGAGCTGTCTTGATATTCTGGAAGCCGTTCCCCTAGAGTGCCTCTATGATTCGCACGTTTCAAGGCATCAAACCGACTGTTCCCACCTCCTGTTTCATCGAGGACACAGGGGTCGTCATCGGCGACGTGGTGATGGGCGAGAACTGTAGTGTGTGGTTCCACGCGGTGATCCGGGGTGATGTGAACCATATTCGAATCGGCAACCGGACCAACGTTCAAGACCTTTGCATGTTGCATGTGACCCACGATACTCATCCATTGATCATTGGGGACGATGTGACAGTAGGGCATAATGTCGTTCTGCACGGATGTACCATCAAGGATCGCGTATTGGTGGGGATGGGTGCCATCATTATGGACGGCGCGGTGATCGGAGAGGATTCTGTTGTGGGAGCTGGGGCGCTCATCGTGGAAGGCACCGTTGTTCCGCCGAAGAGTCTGATCCTGGGCTCGCCCGCCAGAATTCGACGGTCTGTGACGGACAACGAACTGGCCTGGATCAAGGAGTCCGCCGAGAACTACGTGCGATATGC
>DCZO01000011.1:53364-56790 GCA_002331335.1 Nitrospira sp. UBA2082
CCAACCCGGATGAAACAGATCGGGTCGCCCACCAAGGCGGTTGGATATTGCCTCTGCTCAACGTGATACGGAATGCCATGCCGGTGACACCACTCCGCGATCCAGACTACTTCCTCCGTTGAGGTCGTGACCCAACCGGGCAAACTAATCTTGGGCATACAGCGATCGACAATCGACCGGACAATGCGACGCTGCCGTTCGAACCTTGTCGGATCAAACGTGACCGGATTCGCGTTCCCATAGGACAGAGGCGACAGATCGGGAAACCGTTCCGGGTCGTTGAGAACACTCACGATCCAGAGATGATCGAATGTCCCCTTGGCCTTCTCCGCAGTTGATGCGCGAAAGGTCACTGGCGTGCCACGGCAAACCCGGTTGAGCGCGGTGACTTCGGCCCGGCGGAGGTTATAGGGTTCAACGTGGCGATGAAGCTCGACGGCTTCGGCCAACAGACAGGGCAGCTCCGCAACACCGGCTCCCACATAGAGGCTCCGCCCGCCACGCGGCAATTTTCTCAGGAGTGCCCGGGACAGATTGATGCCCAGCCTCTCGCAGGGCCGTCGCTTCGCCCGCCAGAACTCATCGCCCCCTTCGTAGCAATAGACGGGGCCGAGGGCAGTGTAATCGAGGTGATCGAAAACCTCGGCGATGAGACGCCGCGTCGAGCTGTGGATGGATTTCCCTGGCATGAACAATACCTTGCGTGCCTGTCTCAATCGTCAACCGAGGTATGAAAGCATACCGCATCGCAAGGAATGTCCTTCGCGGTGAGATTGTTCTCGATGTTGAGGAGGTCGTGATCTGCCTTGCGCAACCATGCCGAGAAGTTAGACTCAGTGCTGCTCATACAGCACCTTGCCCTCCTTCTCAATGACGGATAAGAGCGTGCCGTTGACATGCCGCAGGCGGCGGACTTCGTCGGGCGTGTACACAACGATATCCATCGGCCAAGGTCGAAGCCCAAACGCTTCGCTGACTTCGATCGCGCGCTCCGGTGGACGGCGGGACGTGTCCATTTCGATGAACAAATCCAGATCGCTGTCCGGACCAGCCTCCCCACGGGCATGGCTGCCGAATACTACAATCCGCCTTGGCCGAAACCGTTCGACGATCGTCTTGGTCACATGCTCTAAGAGAGCGGCTTGCGTCATATGAGGCTCCTTGCGCCCCTGAGCTTACACCAGCATCTCGACGACAGCAATCCGTTGGCGCGCGTCTGGATCGACGCTCTCCATCGAATGCATGGTGGGGCAGGGACTGGAACAGGCTATCCTGACAATGGCGGCAGTCGGCTCCGCAGTGCTCTTTCGTAACACTGACTCATGACAAGGGCAAGAGTCGCAAGGTCCTACGTTCGCATGACCAGCAAAATTTCAGGCCACCCAAACTCCCAAATCTTCGGCCCGCCACACCTCGCCATCCATGGTCACTGATAAGAGGGTTGGGAAACAGACGCAACCCTACGACCCGCGGTTTAGGAAAGCATTTTCAGCATCCTCTTCCAGCCTACTCAGACTCACTCAAGCCAATTCCATCAATGATTTAGTTCAAATTACATGTTTGGCTGGAATGGGCCTGAATGGGCTGGAGTGAGGTGGGCTTGAGCACAAAACGAGCACAATTGTGTTTGAAAAGAGCTACTTGGTCGTTCTTTGCATTAGGCCAGAGGCTGCGCCAACTAATGCCATTGCCCTCTCGGAGGGAACCTGGACTCTGACAATCCACTCAAGTGCAGCTTTGTCGTCTCCTCCTGCTACCTGAGTACGGGCGATGGCCTCTAGGGTCTCTTGTCTATGGAAGGGATAACGGACCAACGTAGTAAACCCCAGCGCTTCTTGTATCATCCCGCTCTTCGCGCGCGATTTGGCAATCGCCATGAAAATGTCGTCGTTTCTCAAAGATAACATGCTCTCCGGAGCATTCTCGATTCGCTGTCTTACTAGCCCTGATAGCTGAAGTGCATCAGCGATATTCCCGGCTTCAACGGCATCAACAGCTACAAATGCCAAGGCATTTCCTTGATCTTCCTCATTATGAATTTTTCCAAGAGTCTCTAGGGCTCGAGCGATGCCCTCCGATGTGGCTTGCGCGCGGGCGATTGAGCGTAGCGAAAAATCGGTGAGACTTGGATCTCCTTCTTCTAGTGCAGCGGTTTCGAGTGCTCCTGAATAATCCTTGGTTTTTGCTTGAACAGTAATAATATCCCACAACGCCATTTCTCGATGGCCCGGTTGCTCGATAGATTTGGCTATCTTCCTGGCTCTTGGCACCTCTTTGGCCCCGGCCATTGTCTTGGCGATTCGCATCTGGACATCAGCTTTGGCCCAAATGTTATTAATCGACGGAATGGCTTCTATGGCGAGCAACAGACTGCGGCGAGCACCTTGGAGATCTCCGACCGCCAATTGTTCCACCGCAATCCAGTTGAGGGCATCAGCTCTGGCGTGGTGGTTGGGAATACTCGCCGCAATGTCTACTTTGCGGTTCAAATCCTTGATATTGGATGCTACACCCCACAGCATGTAGCTTCGGAAGTCTTGCTCCTGTATCGAATTCGCGAGCCGAAGTGCTCCGTCCACATCACCTGTGGCCAGCTTTGGCTCTAGGATTTTCCAAATTCCATAGGGGTATGTCCCCCATTCGCTCCCTAATGCTTTTAATGCGCCTTCTGTATCACCGTCTGCCGCCTGTAGGGTTGCGATGTCAACAAGGGTAACTATGTGTGCAGCATAGTTGTCCGGGATCTGAGCAACGAGTTGCATTGCCCTCTGGGTATCGCCAGTCTTTGCATAGGCCACTGCAATGCGGCCCAGCGCATTCGCTCGTGCGATGTCTTCACCAATGTGAGACAAAGTGCGGTGTGCTCCTTCGATATCGCCCCTCTTGGCTTGGGTAGTTACAACTGAGACCAAGGTATTGGACCGATTGTCAGTCATGGCTAAGGCGTTTTTGAGTGCGCCCTCCACATCACCCGCTTCCAATTGCGCGATGGCAATGGAATGAAGAACAGCGGATTGGGATTCCTGTATTGTGAGCGCTATGTGGCTCGCCTCCTGAAGCAGCTTTTGCGGGGAAAGCGTTATCTGCTCGGCAGAAAGGGATTCCCAGCTAATTACGAGAGAGAATATGAACGCAATCAGAAACCGTGCCATAAACATTCGTTCAGCCTCATATTTAAGCCATGGACAAATAAGCTGAGCTAGTCAGTACAAGAAGGGATTCTCAAACAACTCATTTTGCTACTTTGAGAACTATAGGCTTGGACCCTCGTCACTCAGTTCCCGTATACGTTGCTTCATCTGATTAATCTCATGTTGATTGGCGGGTATATCAGGAAGGAGGCGTATAACCTCCTTGAATGCCTCTTTTGCTTCGGCTTTCCTCCCCACGGCGTCAAGCGCGACCCCCAGGTTATGGTGAGCCCGC
>DCZO01000011.1:56805-56969 GCA_002331335.1 Nitrospira sp. UBA2082
CAGTAGTTCGGATCAAGACGCAGGGCCGTGCGGAACTCAGTGATGGCCGCATCAAGATCGCCCTTGTCGTGAAGCGCAAGCCCCAGGTTGTTGTGGGCCTGTGCATTGTTTGGATCGAGGCGGAGGGCAGTGCGGCATTCGGCGAGGGCCCCGTCTAAATCGCC
>DCZO01000011.1:57108-64787 GCA_002331335.1 Nitrospira sp. UBA2082
CAGTAGTTCGGATCAAGACGCAGAGCCGTACGATACTCAGTGATGGCCCCATCGAGATCGCCCTTGTCGTGAAGCGCAAGCCCCAGGTTATTGTGAATCTCCTTACCATTCGGATTAAGGCGGAGGGCGGTGCGGAGTTCGGCAATGGCCCCGTGTAGATCGCCCTTGGCTAGAAGCGCGAACCCCAGGTTATTGTGGGCCGGTGCATTGTGTGGATCGAGGCGGAGGGCAGTGCGGTATTCAGCGAGGGCCCCGTCTAAATCGCCNNTCGAAGCGTGTTCCCTAGTCTATTGTGAGCCGATACATTGTTCGGGTTGAGACGCAGGGCGGTGCGATATTCAGCGATAGCCCCATCGAGATCGCCATTTTCTCGAAGTTCATTGCCACGCTCAGTGTGGCTCATCGAGTCCTGGCCATCAGTCATGGTAGCGACTGGGCTTCGTGTACATCCACCAGCTTGCAGCAGGAAACTTGTGAAGAGCACCACAATCAATAGGCGTCTCATGGTTCCTACCTATCGGGCTTTCCTATTCGGGTCGCAATCATTTGTTTTTGAACCCTTCCTAGGATATGTCAAAAACCCTTAGAAATCGACCGGCTTGTCGTGAAATTTCTGGCGAGGTTTTTGAGCCAGGCGCGGCAAGATACCTCGGAATGAGAGTCTCAGAAAGATGCTCTGGTCGATCTCACGATTTTCCCTTCGACTGGAAACCGATGCGAGGTTTGGGTGGATCGGGAAGCGGTTGCAATAGGGGAAGCAGTTTCTCGTACAGATCTAACAAGGCTGTGTCGTGCTCAAGCAATGCGCGATCTATTTCAGCTAGCCGTTTTAAAATCGCTGCATTGGCCGCGATATGCTCGCGCATCTGTACGAACGCCCGCACGACAAACACGCTCATCGAGACAGCCTGCTGACTGTTCAGGACTGTGGCTGCCATAATCGCGCCGTGCTCGGTGAATGCGAATGGCAAACTCTTAGCGAATTTCAAGCGTCGGAGGTGATCACAATTTGTGATCACCTCGGATTTCTCCCCGGCGTTGAGCCGAAACATGAAATCTTTGGGGAAACGATCAGTATTGCGTTTCACGGCTTGGTTCAGCGTTCGTGTCTCTACCCCATAAAGACCGGCCAAATCGGCATCGATCATCACTTTGTGGCCGCGAATCGTCAGGATCAGGGACTCAATGGGTTTGGACCGCTTCATCGAATGGCCTCCCAACATACCGTCTCTCTCGGCACTCCTGTTCCCCTTCAAGCCAGTCGAGGCGGTCAAGAGCTTCATCCGGAAATGGACTCAACGACTCACGCAACCGACGTCGTCTGCGCTTCTGCTGATACCGGCGCCATACCGATTCATCTTCGTTGAACTGGTGGGCGAGTTCTTGAGGGCCTATGAGCGGTTTCATGACCGGTTGTTTTCGCAAGAAGTTCTGTCGGCGGGACAGTCTAGCCAACTCGGAGATGGAATGCTACGTATCAGCGATCCCGGCCAGATCAATGACGGCCGCGGTAACGGCGTCCGAGACAGACACCATGAAGTCCAAATTCAACGTGTCGATGGTATCGGTAGGCCGGTGGTAGTGAGGGTTACGGAAGTTGGCCGTGTCGGTGAGCATCACCGCTGGAAATCCATGCTCCCAGAACGATGTGTGGTCGCTGCGCCGGGTGTCAGGCAAGAGCTCGCCGTTGCCAGGAACGACAAGAGGGACGATGGGCATATGCCGGCTCATGGCTTGGCTCACGGAGTGAGTCAAACCAGCTGAGGCTTGATTCCCGATCACTGCAAGGAAGTTTCCGACGGACGGGACGGCGATCGGGACGCCGGGTGGAATTCTTTGAGACCCTTCTTCATCCCGCGCATAACCCACACATTCCAGTATGATCGCACCATGCACGGGCTTGCGTGTCTCCGTGAGATGGGTGACGTAGGCGCGACTGCCCAAGAGATCCTCCTCTTCGAGGCAAAATGCAATGAAGTGGACGGGTCGGTTGAACGAGGTCTGTTTGATTCGGTGCGCCACGTCGAGCAATATCGCCAATGCGCTGGCATTGTCATCGGCTCCCGGTGATCCTTCCACCGTGTCGTAGTGGGCGGCCAGAATTAGCGGGGAGACATCTTGTTGCCCTCTCGCCGTTCCAATGACATTGCAATAGGCACCACCGAGTGCATGGAATGGATGGCGAACAACGTCAAGGCCGAGGCGGCTGAACTCCTTAGCGAGATAGTCTTCTGTGTTCTTGAGCCTGTCCGGTGAGGAGGCAGGGTGACGTTCGCCGACCAGGGCACGGAGATACGCCGTCAGCCTGGTCTTTGCGGGAGCCGTTGGTGGGTTCACGTGTGACGGTGGACGAACGATATTACACAACGATTTCCGTGCCGATGCCCTTGCGCGTGAAGATCTCGAGCAGGACGGCATGGGGAACCCGCCCGTCGATGATATGAGCTTTCCCGACTCCTCCCGCCAAAGCATCGAGGCAGGCATGTACTTTCGGCAGCATGCCCTCCGTGATCGTCCCTTTCTTCACCATGCGTTGGACGTCCTTGCGCGAGACAGTCGAAAGATGGCGCCCCTTGGCGTCGCGGATCCCTTTGATATCCGTCATCATGACAAGCTTTTCCGCGCGCAACGCGCCGGCAATCGCGCCGGCCACCAGATCGGCGTTGATGTTGTACGTATTCCCCTCTCGATCCGTGCCGATCGGCGCGATGATGGGGATGTAGTGGTCTTCTTGAAGGTTGCGTAACAGGCCCGGGTCAACTTTCTCGATATCGCCCACCAAACCGAAGTCTCCTTCACCCTCCGCTCCATCCAAGTCGCGCTCCAGGCTTTCCGCCCAGGCCTTAGCCGTGAGCGGCTTGCTGAGAATCAAGCCCCCGTCCTTGCCGCTCAATCCGACTGCGCTGCCCCCGTGCCGATTGATAAGGTCGGTGATCTCCATGTTGATTTGCCCGGCCAAGACCATTTCCACGATTTCCATCGTAGCTTCGTCGGTGATCCGGACGCCGTGCCGGAACTTCGCTTCGATGCCGAGCCGATCCAGCATCTTGTCAATCTGGGGCCCTCCGCCGTGGACGATGACCGGATTGATCCCGACATATTTCAACAACACCACATCCTGCGCAAACCGTTCCTTCAAGGAGGCATCCGTCATGGCATGGCCGCCGTACTTCACCACGACGGTCTTCCCGCGGAAGGTCCGAATGTAGGGCAAGGCCTCGATCAGGACGTTGGCTTTCTTGATGAGTCTGTTCATGTACTACTCCACCAGCGAGAAATGCGTGAGAGGCGGGTATCGACTCGCGCCTCCCGCTTGTCATGCGGGTCTCGCCTAGAGAATATACCGGCTCAGATCCTGATCCTTCACCACGTCTTTCAGGCGCTCACGGACATAGTCGGCGGTAATGTTCACTGTCTTGTCCGGCCACTCGGCCCCTTCAAATGAGATCTGTTCCAGCAGCCGTTCCATGATCGTGAACAGACGGCGCGCTCCAATGTTCTCCGTCCGCTCATTGACCTGCACGGCAATGTCGGCGATGGCCTCCAATCCGTCCGGGGCAAACTGCACGGTGAGCCCCTCCGTCGCCAACAAGGCCTGATACTGCCGGACCAGCGCCCCTTTCGGTTCCGTGAGGATACGCACAAAGTCTTCTTTCGACAAGGGGCTGAGTTCCACACGGATCGGAAACCGCCCTTGGAGCTCCGGAATCAGGTCGGACGGCTTGGCGACGTGAAACGCTCCCGCCGCGATGAAGAGGATATGGTCCGTCAACACCGCGCCATGTTTCGTGCTGACCGTACAGCCTTCGACGATGGGGAGCAAGTCTCGCTGCACGCCTTCCCGCGAGACATCTGGCCCCATCGTCCGTTCCCGCCCGGCGATCTTGTCGATTTCGTCGAGGAACACGATGCCGGTTTGCTCGACCTTGGTGATGGCTTCACGCACCACCTCATCCATGTCGATGAGCTTTTGCGCCTCTTCCTGCGTCAGGTGCTTGAGAGCTTCCGGGACTTTCATCAGCCGCTTCTTCTTCTTGCCCTGAAACATTCCACCCAACATGTCGCGGAGGTTTCCTTCCAGCTCATCCATTCCACCCATGTTGGAGATGACGCCGACCGGCATGCTGCGCTCCTTGACCTCCATTTCAACCGTCCGCTCGTCGAGCTTGCCGTCGCGCAGTTGGAGCCGCAGTTTCGACCTGGTGGCCTCATAGGAATCATGGGCCGTCGTAGCGGGAGGCTCGCCCTGCCCTTCCATGAATCCAGGTCTCGTCGGGGGTTGGGGCAGCAGCAGGTCGAGCAGACGTTCTTCCCCGAGTTGCTCGGCCTTGTGCTGCACCGCGTCCAGACGATGGGATTTCACCATATTGATGGCCAGTTCGGTCAGGTCCCGGATGATGGATTCCACGTCACGCCCGACGTAGCCGACTTCCGTGAACTTCGAGGCTTCGACCTTAATGAACGGAGCCTGAGCCAGCTTGGCCAGCCGCCTGGCGATCTCCGTTTTCCCCACCCCGGTCGGTCCGATCATGATGATGTTCTTCGGCATAACCTCATCCCGCAAGTCCGGCGAGAGCTGCTGCCGGCGCCACCGATTGCGGAGCGCGATGGCCACCATGCGCTTGGCGTCTTTTTGCCCGATGACGTAGCGATTCAGCTCCTCCACGATCTGCCGCGGGGTGAGGTTGTTGAGATTCAATGAGTCGGCGGCACTGGTGTGGTGCGTCATGTCCGTTCGTGTCCTTGGCTTATCCGTGTAGTTCCTCGACGATGATCTGCTGGTTGGTATAAATGTCGATCGCACCGGCGATCTTCATCGCTTCAGTGACAACCGCCGCCGCCTCCAACGGGGAATGCCCCAGCAATGCTCTGGCCGCTGCCAAGGCATAGGCTCCCCCTGAGCCTATGGCCAGAATCCCGTCTTCAGGCTCGACGACGTCGCCGGTCCCTGAAATGATGAAGGACTGCTCCCGGCCCGCCACCGCAAGCAACGCTTCCAAGCGGCGTAGAACACGGTCGGTTCGCCAGTCCTTGGCAAGCTCGACTGCCGCCCTTGTTAAGTTGCCCCGGTGTTCTTCCAATTTCCCTTCGAATTTCTCAAACAGCGTAAAAGCATCGGCCGTCGCCCCGGCAAAGCCGGCGAGCACCTGATCGTGATAGAGACGCCGGAGCTTCTTGGCATTGTGCTTCATCACCGTGGTACCGACTGTGACTTGGCCGTCACAGCCCATGGCGACTCGCCCGGAACGGCGGACGCATAAGACGGTCGTGGAGCGAATGGTCATGACGGCTTGTGATCCTTTCGTGTCACGGCGGCCCCCGACGGGCGCGCCCGCGGATGCGCGCGATCATAAACCGCAGCAAGCTGGTCCGCTGCCAAATGCGTATATTTCTGTGTCGTACTCAGTGACGCATGGCCGAGCATTTCCTGAATCGACCGGAGATCGGCGCCTTCATCGAGGAGATGAGTGGCAAAGGAATGGCGCAGCGCATGGGGACTGACCGCCCCGCCGGCCAGGAGGCGGGAGTACTGTGCCACAATCCGGGCCACACTCCGCGTTGTAATTCGGCCGCCGCGGTGGTTCAGAAAGAGGGGTGCGGACAACTGATGGCGGACGGCTGACACAGCCAGCGACTCCCGATACCTTGTTATCGCGTCTATCGCCACATGGCCGATCGGGACCACGCGTTCCTTCCGTCCTTTGCCGCGCAAATGAATCAGCCCTTCCACCAGGCTGAGATCCCCCATGTTGATCCCGACGGCTTCACTCACCCGTGCACCGGTGGAATACAAGGTTTCGAGTAGGGCCCGATCGCGCAGGGAAAGCGGGGACTCTCCCGTCGGAAAGTCCATCAAGGCACCGGCATCATCCTTCGTCAACACACGGGGAAGCAGTTTCGGAATCTTGGGACTCCTCAGGCCTTCAGCCGGATTGTTCTGCACCGAACCTTCACGCACCAGAAACCGATAGAAACTCCGAAGACAGGCGAGTTTCCTTGCGAGCGACGAGGCTTTCTCCCCCTTCCGGTCGAGCCAGTGAAGATAGGCTCGAATCTGTTCGGTGGTGACGGCGGCGGCCCGTAGAGGTCCTGACCTATGACCTGCCGCATGAAGAAACGATGCCAGCTGCCGCAGATCCGATCGGTAATTGCGAACGGTTTCACGCGAGGCATTCCGTTCAGCCTCAAGAAAATTCACGAAAGTCCGGATCTGGTCTTCCATGATTCGAAATCCTCAAGCGCCCGTTTGGCGATCAGCCGCCGCTTCGCCTCTTTGTCTCGTGGAGCATTGGGCAAAGGCGGGAACAGGCCAAAATTGGTATTCATCGGTTGGAAATGGCGGTGATCTGACAAGGCGACGTGAGAGACAAGGCAGCCGTGCGCCGTTGTAGGAGGAGGGGTGACCGGCGGTTCCCCCGTCAGCAGCCGTGCCGCATTGACGCCGGCCAAGCCCCCCATCGCGGCGGATTCGGTATAGCCCTCCACGCCGACCAGTTGTCCGGCAAAAAACAATGTGGCGCGAGCCTTGAATTGCAAGGTGTTCGTGAGCAACTGGGGAGAGTTGATAAACGTGTTCCGGTGCAAGCTGCCGTATCGGAGAAACTCCGCGCGCTCCAGACCTGGAATCAGCCGGAAGACCCGTTTCTGTTCAGGATAGGTCAGCTTGGTCTGAAACCCCACGAGGTTGTAGCAGGTACGATGACTGTTTTCCGTTCTCAGCTGGACCACAGCGGCCGGGCGCAATCCGGTGCGCGGATCTTCCAAACCAACCGGTTTCAAAGGACCGAACTGCATCGTTTGCCGCCCGCGCTCCGCCATCACTTCAATCGGGATGCACGCCTCAAAATACGGCGTTTTTTCGAAGTCTTTCGGCTGCACTTTCTCAGCCGCAACGAGAGCCTCATAGAAGGTGTCGTACTGTTCCTGCGTCATCGGGCAATTGAGATAATCGTCGTCGCCCTTGCCATAACGTGACGCCCTGAAGGCCACGGCCATGTCGATCGAATCCGCGTCGATGATCGGCGAGATGGCGTCATAGAAGTAGAGATGCTGCGATTGCGTCACGGCACGAATGGCCTGCGAGAGTGCATCCGACGTCAACGGACCGGTCGCCACGATACACACGCAATCGGTGGGAATGTCGGCGATTTCCTCGTGAAGGATTCTGATGTTGGGATGGCCCTCCAACGCCTGCGTCACTTGTAAAGAGAACTGCTCCCGATCTACCGCCAGAGCCGATCCGGCTGGAACCCGCGCACGTTCGGCTGACGCGATGATCAGAGAATCCAGCCGGCGCATTTCTTCCTTGAGAATACCGGGGGCATTCTGCGGATCGACGGAACCCAGCGAATTCGAGCACACCAACTCGGCTAAGCCACCGGTCTTGTGCGCCTTGGTCATTTCCTTCGGACGCATTTCGTAGAGCGTGACTCTGGCCCCACGATTCGCGGCCTGCCATGCCGCTTCAGACCCGGCCAGACCGCCGCCCACGATGACAATGTCATCTCTCATACACAGGCACTCCTTGCGAGGAAGGGGCTCATTCTAGAAACCGTGTTTTGGGGAAGTCAAGGCGCGGCCGGGCAGACGCGCCAAGGATATGGGAAGACTGCGGAGATTGAACCCTGCCGAAAGCCCATGCTAGACTCCGCGCAATGGGCGATTAGCTCAGTGGTAGA
>DCZO01000011.1:64812-73310 GCA_002331335.1 Nitrospira sp. UBA2082
CTGTATCGCCCACCATCTGTCCTCCTTACTGAATCCAGCCCGGACGGCACTCGCAAGACAGCGATTTTTCTGGGCGCGACAAATCGGCCAGAATCCTGGACAGACCAGGGGTTGTCGGCTACACTTCCTCTAGATTTTGGGAAGCCTTAACCGACCATCACCATTCGGCGTTGGACTGAAACAAGCGAGGTACTATGATGACAGCACCGTCGTGGGCTCTTGGTATCGCGATGCTAGCTATGGTTGCGGCTGGTTGTGCCACAGGTGGTCACCAGACTGCAGATGAAAAGGAATATACGCCCCCAACGAGCATTTACAACATTCTGGATAGCACCGCATTGGTCTACTCAGACCCCGCCGCCGGATCAGCCGTCAATGACCATCCGCTTCGCTGGATTGGGTTCATATCGCACCCGATTGGCCACGGTTTCGATTATGGGATCAATCGCCCGATCTATACTCTAGGCGGCGGGATTCCCTATCTCTTCGGCTACACGGCTGAAGACAATATGCTGGACGCGCAACGCCGCTGACCCAGGCAATTTCCACCCGCTTCAGGGGGCCTGCGCCTTTCCAGGAAGCAGGCCTCTCTTTTTCCCCTTCGCCTCGTTCCTCTAAATCATGTATTGTTTGGGGCGACCCTTTATTGCAGAAAGAGTGTTCATGGGTATCCCTGACCATCGTCGAGTTCTGATAGGTTGCTTGTTCACACTCGGCGTCATGAGCGGATGCGGCCAGCAGGCCGATTCCATTCGTCCCAATCTTCCTCCTTCGGCGAGCGATCTCGTCTTGCTCAAATCAGTCTCACTCTGCGACCGCAAGACAGTGTTCATCAAGAAGCGGGCGCCCGCCACCTACCAGACAAGTGCCTGGGGAAGCGGACAGGAAATCCTGCTGTCGCACACGAAGGGGGCTTCCCTTGGAGATGAATCGTATTTTTTCGATGAAGATGGGATCCTTGTTGGTGCCCTCTTCACGTTTGCCAAAGGGTTGAATCTTGACCCCTATCCCGTCCTCCGGGACACTCTGTCTCGGCTGAAACCATCGTTGGAGTTTTACCTCAGCGTCGCGCAATTGGAAACGAAAACGAATATGGACGCCAGCGCACTCTACGAGACCGGGGATGAGAAGAGCACCACACAATATTTGGTGACCGGCTCACCCAAACACCCCATCCTGCTTCAGGCGTCATTCAGCATTGACCCGTATGTGCGGCTGTTCTCTCCCTACCGCCGGGAGTTTCTCGATCGGCTCAGAAGCTCGGGGGCAGGAAAAAGCGGACAGAAAATCGAGAGTCAAGGGAGTGAAGACAAGGAACCGTTCACATCGCTGCAGCAATTCGCCCGTGGGCAAACCGCCCAGCTGGCTTACTGTGGCGACAAGAATTATGACGCCGCGGCCGATGCCTATCAACGAGCCATTGCCAGCGGGTTTACGAACAAAGTGTGGCTGGCTGAGGCCCATCACAAGTTGGGCCTTTCGTGGGCGGGCAAAGGACAACTTGAGAACGCGAAGACCGCGATGCTGCAATCCCTTTCGATCAGGCCCAACATTCCGGAGGTCCTCAACAACCTCGGCACCGTTCATGTCAAACTCGGCGACAAAGCCGCGGCCGTAGGAGTATTCGAACGGGCCGTCACGCTGCGACCCAACTATGCCGTGGCCCGCTATAATCTGGCGGAAGCGATCGAGCAGACCAATCCCAAACGCGCATTGGCGGAATATGAAACGTACTTGGCCCTGGTGGAAGATAACCCCGAGGAAGACGCGCGGGCTACTCACGCGAAAGAGCGTATCAAGGCATTGAAGCAGTAACCTCTCGCGGTCTTCGTCTTCCCCTCGACAGAATTCATCTCGGCATTCTTACGGAATCACAAATTCATTAGGCTACTGCACGATCATGCGCTAGGATCACAAGCATTCCTCAATATGGCAGATGGAGGCACGCATGAGTCAGATGCGCATGATCGTTCTTGTTATGGGCTGGCTGCTGGGATCTGTTGCCACCGCCTCAGCGGAACGGAACTGGGAATTTTCTGTAGGGGGATTCGGCGGGTGGGCGTTTCATAGCGATACAACATTTCAAGTTAACCGACTAATAAATATTCCCACAGGAATGGCGGAGCCGGTCAATGGCAAAGGAACAAACCTTCGTTTTGAAGACTCCGGAACATTTGGCGCCAAACTCTCCGCCTGGCATTTGCCCAGGAAATACGGCTGGCAACCACAAATCGGTTTTGAGATCGATTGGACCAGGTTTACTGCAGACGTTCCGGATGGCCAGATCCTGCCGGCTTTTGGGACATTCTTAACCAGTGGGACGCCGCTTGGATTCATAGGGCCAATCACCCGGACAGAGTTCGCGGTCGACAATATGACCTTCAACCTGCTGTTCCGGTATCCGATCTGGGCGACGCCTGATATGCCGCAGGGCCGATGGTATCCCTATGTGGGTCTCGGAGGAGGAGCCCAACGGGCTCGCCTTTCAATTCCAGGATACGAAGAGACCAGTTATTCACCTTCCTTCCAGGCATTGGGAGGCATTAAGTTCTTTGTAATCAAGTATCTGGCTTTTTTTGGCGAAGCGAAATGGACGCAGGGCTGGCACACGTTCAAATATGAAACGGATTCTTATTGGGAACGTTATAGCATTGCCACCATTCATCTGGTCGGCGGAGTGGCTCTGCATTTTTGAAGAAAATGAGAAAGGATAAAACCGCTAGCGGCGGGCTTGCTCTTCTTCTTCTTGGACAGTTTTGCACTCAATGCAGAGGGTGGTGACAGGGCGAGCTTTGAGCCGCTTATAGGGAATCTCCCCTCCACAGGCCTCACAGATTCCGTAGGTTGAAGCGTTCATCCGATCCAGCGCCTCATCGATCTTCTTAAGCAGTTTCCGCTCGCGATCTCGGATCCGCATGGAAAAATTTTGGTCCACCTCGGCCGAAGCTTGATCGCTGACATCGGGAAACGCTTCGTGACCGGGCCGGTTCGTGAGAACCTCTCCCGCTTCGTCGAGAATAGCCGCGCGTTGGCGCTCGAGATCGCGGCGGATGTCGGGATATTTCGCCGGCGCGGTGCCGGCTTTCTTCTTTTTGCCCTCGGAGCGCGTTGTGGCTGAGCCTGATGAGGGTCTTGCAGACGCACGTTTGGCGGTGGAACGAACTTTCATAGCCACCCTTCCGTTGTGGAAAGTAGGTTGAAAATATAGCAGCCCGATTGAGAAAGGGTCAACGGGCGGGGAACCATCTGCCCTACAAATCTCGTCGTCCCTCAATGGACTTGAGCAGCGTTACTTCGTCCGCATATTCGATATCCATGCCGACGGGAATCCCATAGGCGATGCGAGAGACCCGCACGCCGAAGGGTTTCAGAAGCCTGGTGAGATAAATCGCCGTGGCTTCGCCTTCGATGGTGGGGTTGGTCGCAAGAATGACTTCGTCCACACCGCCCAGTTTCACGCGATCGACGAGTTCCTCCGCTCGGATGTCTTCAGGTCCCACACCATCGAGCGGGGATAGCGCACCTAACAACACATGGTAGAGGCCGCGATACGCGCCGGCCCGTTCTACGGCATAGAGCGTACTTGGTTCTTCAACGACGAGGATCTTCGCTCGATCCCGCTTCGGGTCGAGACAAAATTCGCACAAGTCTCCCTCGGCAATATTGCGGCATTGCCGGCAGAACGCCAGCCCATCCTTCACTGCTCTGATCGCATCGGCGAGGCGCAGGGCATCCTCTCGTTCGGCCTTCAACAGATGAAAGGCCAACCGCTGCGCGCTCTTTTGACCGACTCCGGGAAGACGCACCAATTCCTTGATGAGTCTCGCCAGTAATCCCTGTTGATCAACCGCCATGGTTAAAAGAGGCCCGGGATCTTCATCCCGCCGGTCAAGGCTTTCATCTCGCTTTCCATCAGTTCCTTGGCCTTTCTCAGGGCCTCATTGGTCGCCGCGACGACCAGATCCTGCAGCATGTCGACATCGCCGCTTTTGACGACCTCCGGATCGATCACCACACTGACGATTTGCATGGCGCCGTTCGCCGTCACCGTGACGATCCCACCACCGGATGTCCCGGTCGCGGTCTTGGACGCCGCTTGCTCCTGAATCCGGGCCATCTGTTCCTGCATGGCCTGAGCCTGTTTGAGGATGTTGTTCATATTGCCGAAGGGATTTTTCATTCGCTCGCCTCCTTCTGAGCGACACGACGAACCTCGGCCAACTCCGTACCGAAGATCTCGAGCGCTTGTTTCACCGTGGGATTCGCCCGCGCTTGCTGGAACAATACCAGCCGCTGGTCCTGTTCTTTGGCCGCCCGCACTTGGGCCATCGTCGGACCCGGTGGATCCGTCTCGGACAGTTCGACGATGCGAACACGAACGGGCTGGCCCGATTCTTCCTGGCAGATTCTTGCCAAGGCCAGCAGATGCTCTTCCTTCTCCAGCCGCGTTCGAGCCAAGGTGGCCTGTTTGGCGAACCCAATTGTCACAAGATTGCCCTCCATTCCTACAAACCTGCCGGCCTCCAGGAACGGCGCGATATTGGGAAGAGCGGCGGCCACTTGGTCTTGAACCGCATCCCAATTCAAGGTCGGCTGCCGATTCGGTGGCTGGGGCGTTGCTGCAAGGGGAGCAGCTGGGGCAGCGATGGTTTCTTTGGCGCGGGATGGATCGGCTGATTGGATCGGAGCCGATTGTCCTTCAGGTTTCGCTTGCGACGAGACGGCGGATCGGGAAACAGCCGAAGGACCCCGCTCCGACAGCGGAGGAAGGACGGCCGATGCCGTGGTGGCAAAACCGGCCGTTTCGGCTTTGCCCGCCTGAGAAGGGGCAGAGGATCTTGGATTCGAGGGGGTCGATGCCGACTGAAGGGGCCGGGCCTGGCCGCTTTCCCGTTGACGTACTAACCGTGTCGCCCGAATCGCCGCGGTCTCCATGACGAAGCGTGGATGGGCGCTGAAACGCAGCGAGTCTTCTGCTTGCGTGAAGATGGCCATCAATTCCTGAAGCTGTTCCGGAGTCAGAGTCTTGGCATCCGTCGCCAGTTGCGTCAGATCTTCATCGGAAGATTCGATCAACGTGCGCAACTCAGCCGGCGGAACCACGGCTGCCACGAGAAGATTGCGGATGTGCTCGACGAGTTCGGCGCAGAACGCCCGCAAGTCCTGCCCTTGGTCCATCACGTTCGCCAGGACAGTGAGAGCCGCGGGACTGTCTTGGGCCATCACGGCACGGATGATCCCCTGCACCAGTTCTTGCGGCACGGCACCGAGCAACACTTCTAGATCCGGATGACTGATCGTCTTGCCGCCGAAGGCCACGGCCTGATCGAGCAGACTCAACGCATCCCGCATGCTGCCTTCGCTGGCTCGCGCCAGCGCAAGGAAGCTGCGCTCTTCCATCACGAGACGATCCTGCTCGGCCACGTGACGGAGCCGCGCCACGATCTCAGCCCGCGCAATCCGGCGGAAGTTGTAATGCTGGCATCGTGACAAGATCGTCGCCGGAATCTTGTGGATCTCCGTCGTCGCAAAAATGAAGACGACGTGAGCGGGCGGTTCTTCGAGCGTCTTCAGCAAGGCGTTGAACGCCGAATTCGACAGCATGTGCACTTCATCGATGATGTAGACGCGATAGTGGCCGCGAAATGGCGTGAACTTGATGTTCTCCCGGATCTCGCGCACATCGTCCACGCTGGTGTTGGAGGCACCATCGATCTCCACGACGTCGACGGCGCTGCCCTGAGAGATTTCCTGGCAATTGGCACAGACATTACAGGGCTGCCCGGTGGGCCCCTGCTCGCAGTTCAGGGCCTTGGCGAGAATGCGCGCGACAGTCGTTTTTCCGACTCCGCGTGTACCGGAAAACAAGTAGGCGTGGGCAATCCGCTTCGTTGAAACCGCATTCATGAGGGTCTGCACGACATGCGGCTGCCCAATCACATCATCAAACGTGCCGGGGCGGTATTTACGGGCGGAGACCTGATAGTCCATGGTGCGTTGTTCGTTATGGGTAGTTCGTCGGTCGTTCGAAGCTCAAGCGTTTCACAGCTGAGGTTTCAAGAGATACGCCCTCGGAGGAGCGGGGCCAGGTGATCCTGCGGCACACAGAACTGACCGCTTACCGTTGCTTCCTTCCGGATCTGGCGGGGTTCACAGGGTTCCGTCGCACAGGGCCCAGCCCCTTTTCATATTCATATAAAATGGTATTCACCCGATGACTCAAAACACATGTGGCGTTTATCCGCCCGCAATCATGTCGATACAGCGGAAAAGAGCGGGCGGTTCACACGCCGTGTGGTATGGCGGAGAGGGTGGGATTCGAACCCACGGTCGAGTTGCCCCGACGCATGCTTTCCAAGCATGTCGATTCGTCCACTCTCGCACCTCTCCGCGGCCAGGCCCCTTAAAGAGGCGGCATCTTAACATGTGCCCTAGTGACCGGCAAGGTGAATGGAGGCTCATCCCCTGTGATTTATCGAAGAATCCAGCCGATTCTACACGTAATGGGGACGATTGGGTCATATACCAATTCCCCGATCGTATGGGTTGACACTTGGACACATCCAACGGTACAACCGCAGTACAATATCGCGTGGATTTGCGGTTCGAGATGCCGCGGAGGAACTCTGCGCAGATGCTCACTTGTGCGAGAGTGGCGGAACTGGCAGACGCGCGAGACTTAGGATCTCGTGGGTAACCGTGGGGGTTCAAGTCCCCCCTCTCGCACCACGACTCAAGACACCGTGGCTAGGCCGCCTGGCTTCTGAAAGAAAGACGCTGGTTTAGATGACGATGAAGATGGAGATGACGGAATTGGGCCCCATGAAACGGGCACTGAAAATCGAGGTGCCGGCCGAAGAAGTGTCGCAGCGATTTTCCAAAGCCTATGTCGAATTAAATCGACAGGTTCGGATTCCAGGATTTCGCCCCGGCAAGGCCCCACTGGCCATTTTGGAAAAGCGCTATGCCAAAGCCGTGGAAGAGGACGTGATCCGAGGTCTTGTTCCGGATTATTACGAACAGGCCGTCAAACAGGCGGGGATCAGCCCGGTCGTCGTGGACATTCCGCCCCTCGACCGCGTCAAGATCAAAAAAGATGAGCCCTTTACCTTTACGGCCACCGTTGAAATCAAGCCAACGATCGAACTGCGCGACTATAAGGCCCCCAACCCCATCTCGCTCAAACAGGACAAGCGGACGGTGACTGAGGAGCAGATAGACCGGGCGCTGGACGTCCTGCGCGAGCAACACGCCCGACTGGACGCAGCTCCAGCCGGAACACTACTGGCTGACAGCGATTATGCCGTTGTGTCCCTCGAAGGGTTTTTGGACAGTGTGCCGCTCGAAGGTTCGAAAAAGGAAGGTCACCTCCACAGACTCGGATCGAAGACCGCCTTGTTGGGAATTGACATCGATGCGCACTTGACCGGCAAGAAAGAAGGGGACGTCGTTGAGATCGCCCAGCCCTATCCGCCCGGCCATCCCGACCCTCGAGTCGCCGGCAAGACTGTCCAGTTCCGTCTGAGTATCACGGCGGTCAAGCAGAAAACGCTGCCCGCGCTTGACGACGAATTCGCCAAAGACTGCGGGTCCTATGCCTCGCTCCAGGAATTGAAAGACAAGCTGCGCGGCCAAATGGAACAGGCCCTCAAACGAGACATCGAAGAGTCCTACAAGGACACCATCCTTTCGCGCCTAGCCGACACCCATCATTTTGACCTTCCCGAGACGCTGGTAGAACAAGAGCTCGAAACCATCGTCCGGCAGAAACTCCAAGAGCGGCAGCGAGGCCAGGGCCTGGACCCGTCTTCTCCGGCTGCCGGGGAAGCGATCGCGCAGATTCGGGAGGAGCATCGAGAGGCGGCGAGCCGCCGTGTGAAAGTGGGACTGATTCTCGAAGCGGTCGCGGAAAAGGAAGGCTTGTCCGTCAGTCAGGAAGATTTGAACCATGAAGTGGCGAAACTAGCCTCTGAGCTCCGGATGCCGGTGGCGGATCTCGTGAAAATGATCCAGGCAGGCGGCCAGGAGTCCATTGAGAAATTGCGCACAAAGATCTTGGCGGACAAGGCGCTGGATTTCGTCTACCGCCACGCGGTCATTCAGGGATAAGAGCCATACGGTGTCGGCGCATCCACGTTGGGTGTAGTCGGGATACCGCCGAGGAAAGGATTTGACGGCATGTTGGTCCCAATCGTAGTCGAACAAACCAATCGAGGCGAACGCGCGTATGACATCTATTCGCGGCTGCTCAAGGACCGCATCATTTTCCTCGGAGCCCCGATCGATGACGTGTTTGCCAACCTCGTCATCGCGCAACTGCTGTTTCTCGAAGCAGAAGATCCTGAGAAGGATATCAACCTCTACGTCAATTCTCCCGGAGGCAGTGTCACAGCCGGATTGGGCATCTACGACACGATGCAGTACGTCAAACCACCCATCAACACGATTTGCCTCGGCCAGGCCGCCAGCATGGGGGCACTGCTGCTGACCGCCGGCAC
>DCZO01000011.1:73394-73674 GCA_002331335.1 Nitrospira sp. UBA2082
ACGGAGATTGATATTCACGCCAAAGAAATCCTGAAGATCCGTGAGCGATTGAACGAGATCATGGCGAAACATACCGGACAGCCGGTCGAGAAGATCGCCCACGACACCGAACGGGATTATTTCATGTCCGGAGAGGAAGCCAAGCGATACGGGCTCATCGACGAAGTCATTACGCGTCCACCGAAAACCATCAAGGCAGCGGAACCCGGCGACATCGGCAGAGACGGAGCCAAGACCAAGTAACAGGGGGGAACATGGCCAAGCAAGAAAAGATGGACCG
>DCZO01000011.1:73743-83902 GCA_002331335.1 Nitrospira sp. UBA2082
TACATCTGCGACGAATGCGTGAATCTCTGCAACGATATCATTGCCGAAGATTGGGAGGAGGCGAAGGAAGAGATCTCCTCCAAACTCAAGAAACCGGCTGAAATCAAACATCATCTCGATCAATACGTCGTGGGACAGGAGCGTGCCAAACGAATCCTGTCCGTCGCCGTACATAATCATTACAAGCGCATTTCGTCCAAGGAGAAGGAAGTCGACGACATCGAGCTCCAGAAGGGCAACATCCTTATGGTTGGCCCGACCGGCACAGGGAAAACCCTCTTGGCCCAGACCCTGGCGAAGTATTTGGATGTGCCGTTCACGCTCGCCGATGCGACGACGCTCACGGAGGCCGGGTACGTGGGCGAGGATGTCGAAAACATTATCCTGAAGCTTTTGCAGGCGGCCGACTATGATGTGGCGCGGGCTGAGCGCGGCATCGTGTATATCGATGAGATAGACAAGATCAGCCGCAAGAGCGACAGCCCGTCAATTACACGTGACGTGTCCGGCGAAGGTGTCCAGCAAGCGCTGCTCAAACTCATCGAAGGCACCGTCGCGAACGTCCCTCCTCAAGGAGGCCGAAAGCATCCGCACCAAGAATTCATACAGGTCAACACCGGCAACATCCTGTTCATTTGCGGCGGCGCGTTCGTCGGTCTGGAACAAATCATCGAGCAGCGCCTCAATCGGAAGGCGATGGGATTTGGAGCGGAGATCCGTGCGCGGCATGAGGTCCGGTTGGGCGATCTGCTTGCCAAGGTGCAGCCTGAAGACTTCCTGAAGTACGGGCTGATCCCTGAATTCGTCGGGAGATTGCCGGTTGTGGCCACGTTGGAGGAATTGGATGAACGGGCGCTGATCCGTATCCTGACCGAACCGCGTAACGCCCTCTCAAAGCAGTATGAAAAGCTGCTGTCGTTCGAAAAGGTGAAACTGAGATTCACCGAAGGCGCGTTGGGAGCCGTGGCGCGAAAGGCCTACGCGCAGAAGACCGGGGCGCGTGGACTTCGGGCGATCTTGGAAGAAGTCATGCTGGACGTGATGTACGATGCCCCATCACAGAAGCAGATCAAAGAGGTGGTGATCACTGAAGACGCCATCATGGGGAAAAACCCGCCGATTCGTATTTTCGAACAAGACATGGAAGCTAAGAGCGCGTAATGTAACGTGAACCGGCGGGCTGCTTCATCCGGGCAGCCCGCCGTTTTCGATCCTTCCAGCGTGTCTCTCTTCCGTCCAGCCGATACCCGCGTCAGACCCCGCTTCACTCATGCAAGACTCTCGGCTTTGCTCGACAACTGGAAACACTGCGCTATACTTGCCACGTGCAACTCCGCTGAGGGCAAAGGGAGGACCTGTGAAGTACCCTGTGGCATCCAGTCTCCGTCATCGAGGCAAAGCGCTTGAGCTGGACCCAGCTCATGAAGTCGTCACGCTCCTGGGAATCAACGGAGAACCGATCGGCAGTTTGTCGTGGGACTTCGTGATCGATCAGATCATGGCATATCGTAAACTGCCCGTTCAAAAGGAAGTCCGGGCAGAGCCGCGCATCCCGCTTACGTTTCGGGTGCGCTACAACATGCCGGAAGGGCAACGATTCGAAGGGCGAGCTGGCGGGATCGGAGGCGGCGGATTGTTCATCGAGAGCCAGTCTCCGTTGCCGATCGGCACCAAACTCTCCATGGAGTTCTCGCTGCCAGAAAACCCAGGAGAATGGCTTCAGGCCAAGGGAGTGGTGGCATGGGCCTGTCCGAAAGCCGACCACTACACGTTCAATCCCGGAATGGGCGTTCGATTTACAGAGGTGGCGCCGGAGATCCGTGACCGGATTCTCGCGTTGGTCAAATCGGCTCCGGATCAGAACAAGGCCGCGTAGTTTCTCGTCATTCGGCAGTGCACACTGAACCGCAGATATGAAATTTCCCGTCACCTCTACAGCCGCCCACCAAGGCAAGACCCTCATCATCGATCCTGACCGCGAAACGATCGACGTGCTCGATGCGTCCGGCCAATTGCTCGGCGACGTGCCTTGGGGAACGGTGATCGAACAGGTGCTCGACGGCGAGAGTCAGGGTAGATTCGCCCATTGCCGCGCACACCCTCGCGCCCCGCTGGCGGTCAAAGTGCATTGTACGGCACCTGATGGAACCGCCTTCGACGGCCTCACCGGGGGGATCGGCGGGGGAGGATTCTTCATCGAGAGCAGTTCCCCCCTGAAGCAAGGAACGGAATTGTCCCTCGAATTTTCGCTCCCTGATCGACCCTATGAACAACTGAGGGCCAAAGCCAAGGTCGCCTGGGTTCGCAGCAGACCGGAGCGGTATCTCCTATTCCCTGGCATGGGTGTTCAGTTTGTGGATATCGACAAGAAGACGCAAGATCTCCTGGTGAATTTGGTCGAGGCACTGAACAGAAGCCGGGCCAATTCCTGACCTTCTTGTATCTCTCCCCCACGCACCGCCTCAAGATCGAGATCGTGCCATCACGCGGACTTCTGAGGATCTACCTGGTCAGCTGACCGTTCCGTGGCAGCATCAAGAGACTGTTGAATTTCCTTTTGCGCCGCATCCATTTCAGCCTGGATCGTTCGCATCTGCGGATCGACCGTGTCACGAACATCGGCCACAGCTTGCCGGAACGTCCGCAACATATCGCCCATGCCCTCTCCGAGACTCTGCATATCTTCCGGAGACATGTCTGGCGCAGCCTTGGCTTTCATGGCAGCCTGCTGTGCCTGCACCCTGGCTACCGCGTCTTTATTCACAATGGCTGATGGGCGTTTTACCGTCGGCTTTCGCTGAGCTCCCGGCGGCAACGGCGGGTACTGGCCGCGGGCCATTGGAGTGGGAGCTGCCGCACGCTCTTCCATTGACACCACTGACACCACAGGGTGGGTCGAAACCGTCGCAGCGATCTGCGCGCCCCGATTGGAAACAGTCGCCGCTTGGACGGATTGAGGTCCCCCACCATAGAGCAACGAAGCGGTTGTGCCGGGCGTCATTTCAGGACCAGGAACATAGGGAGCGTTGGGCTTGGCACTCGCGGATATCGGGCCGGCCGCCGGTGCCTGAGTCGTGACGACAGCGGTCGGCTGAGCCTGAACTGATTGGGACTCGGTAATCTGTTGATCTTGTGTCGAGGCCGGAGGGACGTCGTGGACCTCTTTCTTGAAGCTTCTCAGCGCCCTGCCGACACCTTCCCCAACTTGTGGCAAACGACCGGCGCCGAAAATGATCAGGATGATGGCGAGGATAAGAATGAGCTCAGAAAATCCCAGGGTGCCGAACATCGTGACTCCGCTCGCCCGAAGATCGTTCCAGAACACCTGCGGCTGAATGGATCACGTGAATCTAGCCGCCGCTTTGACGACGTGTCAAGAAAGGGCTGATCGGAAGGCCTTGAGATGTGCCGCGATCAGAGAATAGGGATGACTTCGGTTTGGAGCGGTCCGCCGTATACTAATACCTCCCGATCGGACACGTAGACGTCCAACTCGCTCCGGATGCCGAATTCCCCAGGAAGATAGATGCCCGGCTCGATCGAGAAACAGGTCCTAGGCATAAGCCGGCGTCCGTCCTGAGTTTCCAAATTATCGATATTGGCTCCATTGCCATGCACTTCCTCGCCGATTGAATGACCGGTCCGATGCAAAAAGAACTCGCCGAACCCGGCCTCACGAATCACCGTGCGGCAAACATCATCGACCTCCCAGCCAAACGGAAATTGGCCCGATCCCACCCGTTCCCGGACGAATGCCAACGCTGCGTCACGCCCTTGACGGACGTGGTCAAAAATCATGCTCTGTTTCGCGGGCACCCGCGCACCTGTATAACCTGTCCAGGTAATGTCGCCATACACGGAACCAGGCTGAGTCCGTTTTGCCCAGAGATCGATCAATACAAGACTCTCCCGCGTGATCGGTGCTGAGCCGGATTCGGCCGGTCCATAATGAGGATCCGCACTGTGGGCATCGACTGCCGCGATAGGGGCGCTGGACGTCGTCATGCCGGCCTCGTGAATGCGCGAGAGAATAAACCGCTGCAGGCCATACTCCGTCAACTCACGTCCCTTGGCGATCGCCGATGCAACATGTGCAAACGCTTCATCTACGATTCTGCGGAGCGCCACGACGGCGTATCGGTGAGATTCCAGCTGTTCGTCAGTCCAGACCGCTTCAAACCGCTGCACGAGATCGGCGGACGTAACGACTTCGAGACCAAAGCTGCGGATCAAATCGACCGTGCCGGCATCGACCCGGGACACATAGGGGACGGCGTTGAGGGGGGAATACTGCATGGCGATTCGCCGGCGTCCTCGCAGCAGCGACGCGAGGAGTGCTCGTTGATGCTCCCACGCGACATATGGCTGCGCCTGACCCGGCAATTCGTCCAGGACGTGCGGTTCGATTCGGTGCACCAGTTTGACCGGCTCTCCCGTGGCAGGAATCCAATAGTACCAACGCCGCGTGACATGCCGCGAAGGATCGAGCAGCAGCACCCGATAGGCCAGGGGATCGCTGCCCCGAAAATCATAGAACAGCCAGCCATCGAGTCCGGTTGCCTCTCGGAGCGCCGCCTGGACCTCCGCAACCCGCGCGTGATGTCCCAGGGTGTTCATTGTACGCGCATCTTATCGTCGGGCGAGGGGAGCGTCAATCAAACCGGGAGCCCATCATGATACAATGACTCGCCATGACGTCTGAACGGCCTCCGGAACTGCCGTCGTACCGTGTCACCTTGTTCTTCGGTCCGGAACCGGTGGAGGGGGAACCGGGTGCTCTGGCCTGTGTGTTCAATGTGAAGAAACGGAGCTGGAAAGCGGGCGTCCAAGTTTCCGTAGAGATCGCCCAAGCGCACTTGACGCAGCTACGCCAGGAGGTTCGCCTCACCGATCGAATCGCAGAGGCCTTGAGCCCGATCGGAACGGAAGAACGTGGGGCGTATTACGCGCGCGTGGACGATCTGTTTGCCCAGGCCGTGACGTGGTGCAAACTGGATCTCTGTTTAGCAGCCGGCCTCGCACAAGAGAATCAGCGCATTCCAGCCGCTGATCTGGTGCCGGAGCTGAGCCAGTCCGTCGCCGTCCGCGCAGCGTATGTGGTCACCTACGTCCTGACAGAACTGGATCTCGTCAGTGACCGCCAATCGCCTGCATCGTTCTAGTATTCTTCTGCGGCAGAGGGCTTGCATTCGTTGCAGATTTGTTATATCAACCGACTGGCATCGTACAGCCTAGATCCATCATCTGGATTGTGGCGTTGAAGAGGAAGGAGACGCCGGACCATGAAGCAACAAGGACTCTCACATAGGCTCTCGACCGTGGCGTTCATCGTGGTGATGACGTTTTGCTCGATGGTGGCATCTCCGGCATGGAGCCAGTCGTCGTCCACCGATCGGCAACAAGGCACACCTTCCGGTGTAGGCATGCAAGTGGCGTCTGTCGCCGCCACCATTGTCTATTTCCCGTTTAAGAGCGTCTATGCTCTCGGCGGGGGAATCGTAGGCGGCCTCGCCTACCTGCTTTCTGGGGGCAGCGAACAAACTGCGAAGAGTATTTGGGTCCCCAGTATGTACGGAACCTATTTCATCTCACCGGAACACCTCACGGGCGAACGCCCAGTGCGGTTTGTCGGGGTCGCCGCCGATTCTGAAGAAGGCACCTCCGCACCCGCGACCGTGGACCAATCAGGGTCCCAACCAGTCCAGTGATATGAACCCTGTCATTGGCGTGACGCCGGACTTCAATGCCGGTGACAGGCAAGACATGGGGGGGCGGGAGCCGACCTATTTCCTGCGGGCCCGCTACATCCGGGCTATCGAAGAACTCGGTGGTATCCCCCTGATCCTTCCACTCGTGTCCGCGCCGGCCGCTAGACGGCGGCTCCTCGACGGCGTGGACGGACTGCTCCTGACCGGCAGCGGACCGGATCTCCCTCCTCGTTTGTACGGAGAACGGCAACGCTACAAATTCCCCCTCGTGAGTGAGCGCCGGTCCGACTTTGAGCTGGAACTGGTCCGCCAGGCCAGAACCCGCGATCTCCCACTCTTGGGGATTTGCGGAGGCATGCAGACGGTCAATGTCGCATGCGGTGGCAGTCTGTTTCAGGACATTCCGTCTCAGGTTCAGCAGGCCTTAAACCACCGCCAACCAACGAAAGCGGTGCAGGTCTCGCATTCCGTGTCAGTCGCGCCGAAGAGCCTGCTCCGGAGGATTGTGGACCGGGCGACGCTGATGGTGAACAGTTCTCATCATCAGTCTGTTAAGACCGTTGCGCCGTCGTTAGTCGCCAGCGCCGTCGCGCCGGACGGGATCGTTGAAGCCATCGAATCACCCACCCACCGATTTCTTCTGGCGATTCAATGGCACCCGGAATTCCTCTTTGAACACCACGCGGCTCACCGGCGGCTGTTCGAAGCCTTACTGCGCGCTGCACGGCGGACCCGCCCATGATCGACGCCGGTGGCTGTTGTCCAGCGCACGCTCGATACCGCCGCACCCATTCCGATCCACCTGCTATACTTGACTTCGAATCGTACCTCAGCTCGGTGATCTCACCGCGCTCGACTCAGGGAAGTCCGTGATCAATCGCCTCTTTCGAACAAAATCCATCAGCCAGATTCTAACCGACGCGGACCACCCGGCACATCGCCTCAAGAAAACCCTCACAGTGTGGGACCTGACGGCGCTGGGGATCGGCGCGATCATCGGGACCGGTATTTTCGTGCTGATCGGTACCGCCATCGTGGGTGATGAGCACCGGCCGGGGGCCGGGCCAGGTATCGTCCTCTCATTTGTGCTGTCGGGGCTCACCTGCGCATTAGCCGCCCTCTGCTATGCGGAATTCGCGGCGATGATTCCGGTGGCCGGTTCGGCCTATACCTTTTCATACGCAACACTGGGCGAGTTCCTCGCTTGGCTGACCGGATGGAATTTGATCTTGGAATACGGCGTGGCCTGCGTGGCCGTCGCGATCGGCTGGTCCGGCTACTTCAACAAATTGCTCAAGCTCGCGGGTGTGGAACTGCCCTATTGGGCCACGAATCCACCGCACTGGGCAGGAGGGCCGGAAGGAAGCATCGCCAATTTTCCCGCGGCGATCATCGTCTTGCTGATCACGGTGATCCTGGTGATCGGGATTAAGGAAAGTGCGCGCGCGGCCGGGATGATCGTCGTTCTCAAACTGTCCGTCATTCTGTTTTTCATCGCCGTCGGAACACCCGCCGTGAGCGCCGACAACTGGACGCCCTTTATGCCGAACGGATTTGAGGGGGTTCGTGCGGCCGCGGCCATCATCTTCTTCGCCTATATCGGCTTCGACGCCGTCTCGACCGCCGCGGAAGAGGCCCGCAATCCACAACGAGATGTTCCACTGGGAATCCTCTATTCCTTGGCCGTGTGTACGGTGCTCTATATTTCCGTGGCCGCAGTGTTGACGGGCCTGGTCCCCGTGAGCCAGATCGATATTCATGCCCCGGTGGCCGAAGCGCTGAGTCTGGCGGGCTACAAGTGGGGAGCGGCGCTGGTGGCGATCGGCGCGGTCGCCGGCATTACCAGCGTGCTCGTCGTCATGATGCTCGGACAGATCCGTGTCTTCTTCGCCATGTCGCGCGACCAGCTGTTGAGTCCCGGGCTGTCGAAAGTGCATCCGCGGTTCGGCACGCCGCATCGAGCGACGATCCTCACCGGTGTCGCCGTCGCGATTCTCGCCTCATTGTTTCGGATCGGCGATGCGGCCGACATGACTAACATCGGGACCTTCTTTGCGTTCGTGTTGGTCTGCTTCGGCGTCATGCTCCTCCGCTATACGAAGCCGGATCACCCGCGTCCGTTTCGTCTCCCCTTCATGCCCTTCGTCCCCCTCTTGGGCATGGCGGCATGCCTCTACCTTATGGTCGGACTTCCGGAGCTGACGTGGAAGCGCTTCATTGTCTGGACGATCATCGGCATCGCGGTCTACCTCGGATACGGGATGAGGCACAGCAAACTCGCCGCACAGAATGGTCAGCCATAACCCGTCGAGGAGGGAATACTCGTGGATCGCCTTCCAGAGCCGCGGCCGCACTCTTGTGGGATTAACTCGGTTATCCTGAGGGCTGAGAAGCAGGCGTTGGGGCAACGGGCGGTTGGCCATTCGTCGCCGAGGCGGCGACCGGTTGTTCCGGCTGGGCAGGGGAGGAGGCATCGGATTGACTAGCTGGAGCTGGGGACGGCGGCGGCACCTGTGCGCTCGGCGCGGGCCCAGCCGGTTTCGGCGAGGGACTGGGTGACGCGGCCACTTGAGTCGCCGGTGTGGTTGGTTTTGGAGGAGCGGCCGGTTTCGGCGGTGCCGGCCTTTCCGGCTTAATACCCCCTTCCCAGGCCGGGCCGGAGTACATCTCCGGGGCCAGGCCTCTGGCCTTCCATTTTTCCTCGAAGTCGGCGGCAGCCTTGTTGGGCGTTTCGCCGGTCCCTATCACGTCATTCCAGGGATACACCTTGGGGCCGATTTGACATTCGGACTCCGTACGCTTGAGATACAGCGCGATCGGATTGCCTCGATAGGGGCCGAGATAGATATGCACACAGCCGACATATTCAAGCAACGAAGCCATACGCCTCCAGGAACGGACATGATGCCACAAGAAGTCAGAGGACGGCAAGGCATAGGGGGGGCACACGGCGCTTCCGTTCCTCCCCGAGCAAGCAGTCCCTGACGGAGAACGGTCGGCAATCACAGGCCGACTTTGGCGAGCCGCGCTCGGGCTTGGTCGATCGAGTGCACAAGCACCCGGTGGGTCCTACAACCCACGATCAGTCTCGCATCGGACAGGGTGACAGGCTTGAAGGAAGACAGAAACCGCCGTTTCACACGGGCGACACGCGCCAGAGACTCCTCCAGCCGCGCCGGAGAGAGCGTGCCATCCGCCACGGCCTTCTCAACGGCACTGATCGCCGCGACTTCTCGGTTACGGTCTTTGCAGATGAGCGGCATGTCGCATCCGGCCAGGATCGCCTGCACCGTGGCCTCTTCGATCCCGTAGTGGTCGATGATGGCGTGCATCTCGAGATCGTCGGTCAGCACGACGCCGTCATACTTCAATTCCTGCCGGAGCAATGTCCCGATGATCGCGGGCGAAAGCGTTGCCGGGCGTTTGTCATCCAACGCATGATACACCACATGGGCCGTCATCATCGTGGCGACGCCGTGCGCCGCCGCATGCCGGAAGGGAGGAAATTCGACTCGTTCCAACCGCTCAAGAGGCGCCGAAACCACGGGCAACTCCTTGTGCGAGTCCGCGTTGGTATCGCCGTGACCGGGAAAATGTTTGCCGCAGGCCACAACGCCGTGGTCCTGCAGACCTCCCACCGTCGCTTCACCCAACACGCAGACGAGCGACGGCGTGGAGCCGAACGCGCGATCGCCGATCACCGGATTGGCGGGATTACTGTTCACGTCCAGCACGGGCGACATGTTCATATTAATGCCGACGGCCTTCAACTCTTTGGCCGTCGTGGCCGCCGCCGCGTATGCCAACTCCGACGAACTGCACCGGCCCAGCACTTCGCAGGGAGGGAAAATCGTGAACTCCTTCGGCAACCGTGAGACCCGCCCCCCTTCTTGGTCGATCGAGATCAACAGCGGCGCATGAGGGCTGCATCGTTGCAACGCATTCGTCAGATCGACAATCTGCTCGACCGACTCGAGGTTCCTCGAAAACAGAATGACGCCGCCGGGCTTATATTCCCGGATAAACGCTGCGAGCTCCGCCGACACGGCCGTGCCGTCGAATCCCACCATAAAGAGTTGTCCGATCTGTTCGCGCGAAATAGGCATAGCGTCCCTGTGTCTCAGAGTGTTCTGTCGATGAGATATTGTATCAGCAGCCTGGTCCCGATCCCGGTTGGCCCTTGAGTACTATCGGCCCCGTTCACGTTCGCTTCAATCAGTCCTCGCGACATCGAGATGCAACCAGAAACAGTCGCTTGCTTAAAGACTGCCTTGGTCAGCATTCAACTACAGCACGCGGTCCATCAAATACTGAATCAGCAGCCTGGTGCCGATTCCAGTAGGACCTTTGGGAATATAGGCCCGTTCCCGTTCGCTCCAATCGGTGCTGGCGATGTCGAGGTGCACCCACGGCCAGTCTCCGACGAACTTGCTGAGGAACAGCGCGGCGGT